>JAWFWL010000023.1:0-1035 GCA_032576855.1 Propionibacteriaceae bacterium | reverse complement strand
ACACCATCACCATCCCCATCCGCGACACCGTCGCCTGACCCCTCGCCTTCACCCAGCGCCCACGAATCCTTCCCACCACCAGAACCCGGTGAAAGCAAACAAATCCAAGCCGTCCGAAAAGGCTGGGAAGAATACGAAAACCAGTTCTACATCACGGCAAAGAACCCTCATCAACTCGATGTCACCCCCTTGTCGAACACCGCCACCGGCCAGGCTCAGATTGACGTGTTGAATGCAATAGGCGAACTGCGCGACAGAGGCTGGATTCAAACTGGGCACGTCACCTATCGCGACGTGAAAATCACGGATCCTGTCACCGATGATTCAGGCGTCATGACCTCCGTCATCACCGTCTGTAAAGATTTTTCGGCTCTTCGCCTCTTGGAGTACTCAAGCAAGAAGCCTCCGCAACTGGAAGAGGGACAAGTTTGGCCGAAGATGATCTACGGCACCTACACGATGTATCGCCACCCCAACGGTCGGTGGGTCGTGTCAGACGAAGCCGGGGAGATGAAGGAATGCTGAAACACATCCCAGTGCTACTCATCCTTCTACTCGCATGTGGTGCGTACAGCCCACATGCTGTCGCCGATACCGACACTCATGCCAGCTGTCCTGGAAAGTTGGTGTGCTCCGTAGAATCCCGCGGTGGCCACAAGCTCCCCGGCGACCCGGGCAAAACAGACGACAAACCAGCGCCTGGCAATAAACCGGCCAACCCACGCGAATGCAGCACAGACAACCAGTCCGTACCCTGCACTCACGCCTTCGGAACTTGGATCGACTCACTCCGAATGTGGTGCCAACCCAAGAAACTGCAACCCCCGAAGACCGACCCCATCTGGAACAACAAAACCGATGGTCAGATCTACATTTGCACCCGCCCTAAAGGCACCAACATCGCCGACCCTGCAATGCAACTCACCATCTGGATGCCCACCAACACACCCCCACCGCCACCAGACCCCAAACAACTCGCCTGGAAAGCACTCGCCACCATCAACCTCCAACCCATCACCCCAGGCACCACCCCCA
>JAWFWL010000022.1:0-1152 GCA_032576855.1 Propionibacteriaceae bacterium | reverse complement strand
TGACCTGCCCCCACGGTTAGGTCCGGACGTTGTGCGAGTCGTTGGTTTCCGTTTGATGGGTGCATTGCCGAGCGTAGTCGGCCGGTGCGAGATAGCCCAGCGATGAGTGCCTGCGGTCGTGGTTGTACTCGGTCTTCTACTCGCTGCTCCACGCGGGCGTGGAGCAGCGAGTAGAAGGTGTTGACGTTGAGGCACTCGTCGCGGATCCTGCTGTTGAACGACTCGATGTAGCCGTTGCGTCTCGGTGACCCGGGCGGGATGTAGCTCAGGCCGGTGCGGGTGCCGGCCCAGTGCGCCATGGCCTCACTGATCAGTTCGGGCCCGTTGTCGCAGCGCAGCGTCGCTGGGGCGCCGCGGACAGCGACGAGCGCTTCGAGGTGGTCGGTGAGCTTCGTGGCGGTGATCGAACGGTCGATCAGGCCTGCGATGCATTCGCGAGTGTGCTCGTCGACGATGGAGCAGATCTTGATCGGCAGGCCGCGTTCGTCGCTGTTGAATTGGAAGTCGACCGCTCACACCAGGTTCGGCGCCGAGGCGGAGGGCGCGTCGGCGGTGGAGGCACCCACGCGTTTGCGGCGGCGACGTTGCGGCACGCGGAGGCCCTCCTCGCGCCACAGCCGCTGGATCTTCTTGTGGTTCACCATCCAGCCCTCTGCGCGGGCGTCGTGATACGCCCTGCGGTATCCCCATCTTGGGTGCTTCTTCGCGTACGCCCGGAGCCAGTCGCGTAATGCCCGGTCCGGATCCGCGGCCGTTTCCCGGTACAGGGGGCGCCGGTAGGCGGAGCGCGACAGCCCGGGCCTAGAAGTTTCCCTCCGCCAACTTCCTTCAGCGCGGCCTTCTCGAGCTCCGCCTCGGCCAGCAGCCGCTTCAGCGTGGCGTTCTGCTTCTCGAGTTCCTTGAGTCGTTTCGCGTCGTCGGCTTTCAGCCCGCCGTACTGGTTCCGCCACCGGTAGTACGTCTGCTCGGACACGCCGAGCTCGCGACATACCGCCGCGACATCGGCGCCATCAGCGAGCAGCCTGTCAGCCTGCCCGAGCTTACGAACCACCTGCTCCGACGTGTGACGCTTCCTTCTGTTTGTCATGATCTGACCAATCTCCCTGCCCCAAGGCCTCGAGCAACAGGACAACTCTCACAATGACTGGACCT
>JAWFWL010000021.1:0-2885 GCA_032576855.1 Propionibacteriaceae bacterium | reverse complement strand
CGGCCTGGTGGGTACTTGGACATGAAAATGCCCCCGACCCTGAGGGGCCGGGGGCTAGCTGGCGCGCACGGGAGGACTCGAACCCCCAACCTTCTGATCCGTAGTCAGATGCTCTATCCGTTGAGCCACGTGCGCTTGGGCAGGATTGAACTATACCCGCTTCCGAGCACCGGGCAAAATCAGCCGCAGCAGCCCAACCTATACGGCGCCGCCCGGCACACGCAGGCACCGGGCGGCGATGGCGGAGGTGGCGGGATTTGAACCCGCGAGAGGGTTGAAGCCCTCAACCCGCTTAGCAGGCGGGCGCCATAGACCGGACTAGGCGACACCTCCATCGACGGCCAACTGTACCCGTCAGACGGGGTAGGCGCGCAACTCGTACTCTCACTCACGGGCCCTAAACCCCCAGCATTCTTCCATCGCGTGGTTACACTTGCGCGAAGGAGGATACGTATGGAAGAGCCAAACGACGCTGCGCCCCGGCGCGGCGCGACGGATGAGGCTGACTTCTCGGGGCTCTTCCGAGATGTACGCCCGCGTCGTCTACTCACCGACGACGCCACCGAAGTGAGACCACGCACCCGAGACACGCTGTGGCGCGCCGACGACGCAGGTCGCGAAGGCGGGGAGTCATCGTCCGACGCTTCCCTTCTCGACGGTCTCCTCCGCGAGGATGAGCCACAAGAAGAGTCGGCCGCGGAGACACACACCAACTCGTCCGCAACCGAAGACAGCGAACGGCAACGCTCCGAACCAGGTTTCGGGCGCACCATTTTGTGCACCTTCCTCTCCACATTCCTCCCCGGACTCGGCCTGGTGGGTAGCCGCCAGAAGGCGACCCGATGGGTCGGGGCACTGGTCGCACTGGGTTTCGTCGGGTTGGCCGTGGCAGGCGCCGCGCTGTTCGCGTCGCGCGTAAAACCCGACGAAGGCGAAAGCTTTATTTCTGCGGCAGCCTCGGCGGCGGTGGGCGTGGCGTCTGGGCGCGGCATGCTGCACATCGCGACGGTGCTCCTCGTGGCCGTCGGTTTGCTCTGGGTGGCTCTCATCGTCGCCACTCACATCGCCACCCGGCCGCGCAAAATCACGCAAGGCAAGCGCTTGGTGGGCGCGGTGCTCGTCGGAATCTTGTCGCTCGCCGTAGCTGCTCCCGTCGCCGTCGGCGCTGCGTACTCGCAAGTACTGGCCGCGACGCTCCACAAGACGTTCCCGACCGGCGGCGAAGTGGTATCGAACTCTAAGCCCAATATCGACGACGGCCCCAACCCATTTGGAGACCTCAAGCGGCTGAACATTTTGCTGATCGGCTCTGACCTTGATGCGGGGCGCATCGCCAGCGGCGTCAAGGATCGCTCGGGTTTCCGCACGGACACGGTCATGCTGGCCAGCGTGGACACCACCACCGGACGCACGGCCTTGATCCAGATCCCCCGCAACCTGCAGCACACGCCCTTCCCTGAGGGCAGCGAGATGGCCGAGGAGTTCCCCGATGGGTTCCGAGGCGAAGGCGAAGAAGCGGAGTGGTATTTCAACGCTATCTGGGAGCGAGTGGATCGCGATTACCCTCACCTTCTTGAGGGGCAAACCTATCCGGGCGCCGAAGCCCTGAAGCAGGGCGTCGAGGGCATCACCGGGCTTCCCGTGCACTATTTCCTCTTGCTAAACATCGACGGCTTGCGCAACCTCATCGACGCGATGGGCGGCGTCACTGTCAACATCAACGAGCGGCTCCCCATGGGCGGCAGCTCGTCGAACCCGGGGGCAACGTGGGGATACCTTGAGGTTGGCGCGGATCAGCATCTCGACGGCATAGAGGGCGTGTGGTTTGCACGCAGCCGCTGGATGTCCGATGACTACTCCCGGATGCGTCGCCAGTCGTGCCTGATTAAGGCCATCACGGACCAGGCCAATCCAGGCACACTTCTCACCCGTTTCGAAGCCATCGCCGGGGCGTCCAGCGACATGGTCATGACCGATATCCCCCAGGAGATCCTCGAGCCTCTCACCGACTTGGCGCTGAAAACCCAGAAGCAGCCCATGGAGCGGCTCGCCTTCGTGCCCGGGCAAAACGGCTACTCGTACGCGGATCCGGATTTCGAGACCATGCGCCAACATGTGCAAGACCTGATTAACCCGCCCACGACGGCCCCGTCGCCGTCTGCCTCACCTGCGGCATCACCATCGTCGGAACCGTCGCCGAGCGCCGAGCCGTCCGATGACGATGCCAAGGAACCCAAGGATGGCGCGCAGAACGTGGCCGACGCGTGCGCGTTCAACCCCAAGCAGAAGTAGGGCTAGTTTTTCCTTACCTGCTCGAGACGGGCCATGATCTCGTCGATCACTTCTTGCATCCTGGCCTGAGCGGGACCCGCCGGAAAGATGAGATGCGTACGGCGCACGTCGCCGTGATAGATGGTGATGTGCGCGCCTTCGACGGCTTGGGTCACCTTCGTGACGTCTTTCCACTGGCCTTCACGGTTGGCCTGCACACCTGAGACCTGGTACCCATCGTCGCTCAGGGTGATGCGGACCCCCAACCTGGCGGTGGCAACCGTCGCGATAGTGAACAGCGCGATGCCCAGCACGAGCACGACGACGGAGATCGCCACAACAGCCACGTTCCATTCGTTTTGCAACGACAGCACGGTGAAGACACCACCAAGGAGGCTGAGCAGCGCAGCGATCAGAAACGCGCGCAGCGGTGGACGGGGCTTCAGAAAAAACGTGCGCTCGGGCATGCTGCGATTCTAGCCAACGGGCCGGAGAGCGACGATGGCGGCGAGGGTGGTGTCCTGGTTCAAGACATCGGAATAGGGTGTCTCAAGACATCGGAATAGCATGTCTCACGACATCGGTATATCGCTCGGGTATGTCGACGCGTCGTT
>JAWFWL010000020.1:0-3130 GCA_032576855.1 Propionibacteriaceae bacterium | reverse complement strand
CAGAAGGATGCGCCGGGCACGCAGAGCTGAGGGAAGAGCCGTCTTCGCCGGAGGCGATTGGCCTTAGGGGGCGGCGGAGTCGTTGCCGGTGGCTTCGAGACGTTCGATCCACTTCATGACGATCCCGCGTGGTGCGGATTTCTCTTGTTCTGGGATGCCTGGTTGGGATTCGTCGTAGAGCCCGTACCAGCAGTCGAGTTGCTGGTCATAGAAGGCTCTTTACTGGCAACCTGCCCAGTGGCGAGGAGGACGTGGTTTCTGACGGTCCTGTCAGTGATCGGGTCGTTCATACTTTGACAGTGCCGGGGATCGGCCGTCCTTCTCACGATTGACAAACGTCCCAGGCCAGTACACCTAGCGGTCAGGCCTTTGTCGCTTCGGTTTCTGGCAGTTCATCGGGTCGTGGGTGTCCACGTCGCGGGACTCCCATGCGCAGCAGATGAGCGGATTGCAGCGCAGAGACTCCGACTGCCACCCACAGTGTTGCTGCTGCGCCGAACGCTGCCAGCAGTGTTGCCCCCATGAGTCCACCGATTGCCAGCGATCCTTGCGTGATGGTGCGGCGGGTGGCTGCGACTCGAGCGAGGTAATCATCAGGTGTGAGTGCGGTGACGGTGGAGGTGGAGTTGACGGCGAAGACGCTGACGACGAAGCCAAAGATGGTGAAAGTCGTAGTGATCATGATGAATGCAAGGTGTGGGACCAGAGCAGTGAGCGGGATGAGTGCGAAGTTCACAGGCATCCATAGCGAAGCGAAGAAGACGGCCCGAAGCGGGCCGATCCGTTTCGAGATCTTCGGCGCTACCAGCGCGCCACCGATGCCACCAATCGCAGAAATCGACCATACGAGCCCGAACAGCGCCGGCGACATGCGGAGGTCTTTGAGTACGAACCAGGACTGGGCGGCTGTGTAGACACCGGCTGCAGCATTGTTGGTCGCAGTTGTGAGCATCAATGCCAACAACAGTTTGTGTTGAGTCATGAACCGCAACCCGTCCCGGATCGCTTCACCCATCGGGATACGAGGCTTACCTTCGACCGGGACAGCGTCAGGTGGGAGCTTCCGCAGACCGAACCCCGCAATCCCTTGACCGATCGCGCTGACTGCCAGCACGATCGGAGCCGGAAGAAGGCGAACCAGCTGCCCACCCAAGGCTGGGGCTGTGAGTGCAAGGACCTGATCGGTCGCCATCAAGGATGACACCGCATCCGGCACACGGTCTCGCCCCACCACCTTCGGCAGCACCGATGTGTGAGCAGCCATGGAGAAAACATCCGCGACGCTGATGACCAGGATGACGACGAGCATCTGCCACGCCGCCAACCAGCCCAGTGCAAACGCAGTCACAGCCCACCCGTAGGCAAGCATCCGCACCCACGTCGCACCGAGCATCGTGCGCCGCTGCCCCCAGCGATCCACCAACACTCCCGCAAACAGGCCAAACAGCAAAGGCCCAGCACTGCCGAGCGGAGCGGCAAGCCCCGCCTCAAACGGACTTGCTCCAAGAACGTTGATCATGGCGACCGAGATCGTGAACACACCGACCCCTCGCGCAGCATTCACCGCCGCATTCGCAACCCACAACCCACGAAACGATGGCACCGACCACAACGATGTTCTTCTGCCCATGACCGCCCTAACCCATTCGTGAGAGACACGCTAGCCACGTTTGGTGCTCTACATAATGACCTAGTCCGCTTGTCGGATGATTACGCTCCATGCTTCGCCGGTGGGCCCTCAGCTCAGCATTCTTTTCCACGAGATGGACAAGCCCCCGGCAACTGCCTATCCGACTCGCTCCATTCCTAATCTCCACTTTGACTCTTTATCTTGTGGTTCCAGCGAGCCCATTAGTCACCTGAGATATTTTGCATTGCAGGATGCCTAAAGTAACGTACTACTGTACAGTTGAAGTCTAACTTCTCCACACGTCTCAGCCGCGAGCGTCATTGCCGCAGCCATCGCGTTACTCCGCAGTCAGCTCTTTTATCCTGTAAGCAACTGCTGGCTTTGAAGACCCACCCCGCAAGCTCAACTAACTCGATGCATGACGCCCTATTCGTAGACTCGCGATCGATGATCAACGGCAACCACGAGGATCAACATGTTGCCGTCGTTGAGCTCGGCGATGATGCGGTAGTCACCCACTCGCCAGCGCCAGAAACCTGCGAGGTTGGCGCTGAGGGCTTTGCCTTTTGCCCGCGGGTCGTCCAAGGCTCGTAGATACTCGACGATGCGACGCTGGACTGGCTTGTCAAGCTTACGGAAGCTCTTTGCGGCCTTAACCGTGAACTCAGTTGTCCACGCCACACTCAGCCGCCAGTTCATCCAATGTGACGGTCTTCAAGCGTCCCGATCGCACATCCTCGGCGTCCGAGACTAGGCCATAAATGTACTCGACCTCATCGAGGTGTCTCGTGATGGCTTCACGTAGGTAGAAGCTTTGGGGTCGACCAGTGCGGGCCGACAGGACAGCAAGTCGCTGGCGGGTTTCATCATCAAGTCGAATGCTTGTGCTGGTCACAGTGAACACCTCCACTTCCATTGTAACTACTTGTAGTCACCCAGCCGAGGGTGCAGGTACTCAGGGAGCGTGATCGGCGCAGCACCCGCATCATTCGCCTGACAAATCGTGGCACCCCTACATGAAGTCAGTCTACCTTCGGCGCCTCGAAGGCAGACTTCGAACGGCGTCTCGCAGTCATGCCGGCCCCTCGCGCCCGGCGGGAACCAGCAGCCCTTCTCACGATTGACTAACATCCCCGAGCAATACACCTAGGCACCCGTGGCTGTAGCGGCAGCAACCACGTCGAGGGCATCCTGGATGTCGGTTCCCCTGGCCCACTTTTCGAAGAGGAGCAGCACCGCTGCATGGTCGCCGCGCAACTGGTGCAGGATCTCCACCGCCACGAGGTCCGCATCTTCCCACTGGTTCAAGTCGCCGTCACCCCACCCACACAGGTCATGTAACACAGGCTTCCCTGGGCGGGGTGCACCCTCGGGTTGTGGAGTCTTGTAGGGGCGGCCACGCCGTCGACTTCCAAGTGCCGAAGGCCCGCGACGGGTGGCAGTGGCGTCGGCTCATCGACACCTCGCTGCAGTACGAGCCGCAGTGGAACTTCTGGCAGG
>JAWFWL010000019.1:0-4716 GCA_032576855.1 Propionibacteriaceae bacterium | reverse complement strand
GCTACCCGATGATTGAGTAGCCGCCGAAGGCGGCGTATCGAAATCATCCCACCCCGACCGTTATCCTCCACGCCTGCAAAAAATCGCCAAAATCAGGGGTTTCGTGGCCGCGTGTGGAGGATAACGGTCGCTTTGGCCCGCGGCCCCGCCAAGCAGTGCCATCGACGCGATCCCGGCTGCGCAGAAAGAGCCGTCACACGCGCAGGTCGCGCTGCCGGAACCACCAGAGTGCCACGACGATGCACACCGCCCCTGCGCCCGCGAGGATGAGCACGTGGCCCCAGTCGGCGCCGTGCTCGAGCGGTTCGGTCGAGGAGTAGTAGTGGAACGGCGAGAGGCGGGCGTAGTCCGCGGTGTCGGGACTCAGCCGGAGCATCGCGGCCCCGAAGTGCCCGACGACGCCCACCCCGACGGCCGTCCACGTCGCGGCCTGCGGGTTCCCCGTCGCGGCGGCAGCGAGTAGTGCCAACCCTCCGACGAAGGCCCCCAACGCGAACAGGTGCGTCGCCGTGCCCAGCACGTGGGTTGGCTCCAGCCCCATGTCGGCGATCGCGGAACCCACCCACACGCCCAGGCCGGTGCCGTAGGCGACGATGGCCGCGTACGCGAGCATCGTGAGCGTCGTCACGACGACGAGCCGGGCGCGCGGCACGGGCGCGGCGAGCACCGGACCGAGCCGGCCCGAGCGTTCCTCCGCGGCCAACCCTGCCGCGGCCACCGCCACGACGACGATGACCGCCGCCGGTGCCATCATGCCGAACGTCTCACCCCAGTAGAATCCGGTGGGTGTCGACATGTCGCCGGCTCCCGCGAGCGCCATCATGTCCATCGGCAACGACTCCATCATGGTCGCCAGCGACGGCTCGAGCGCCGCGTAGATCGGCCCCATAGACACGCCCATGAACAGGCTCATCACCGCGCTCACGACGACGAGCAGGGTGAGGCTGCGGCCGAACGTGAGTCCGAACAGCGACGAGGCACGCCGCGAGAAACGCGACAGCACCGGCAACGACCCCATTCGCTCGGCGAGCGTCGCCGGCGGGATCGTGCGCAGGTCGCGGCGCGGCAGCCAGAGGATGCCGACGAGGAGCAGCGCCGCAGAGAGGCCGAGCAGCAGCGCGAGGTGGCCACCATCGAGTCCGCTGACGAGCGCCTGCTGATCGGCATACCAGTGCCAGGGCACGAACTTCGCGTAGTCGGCGGTGTCGGGCGAGAGCGGCAACAACCCGGCACCCAGCCAACCGAACGCCAGCACGGCACCGCCGATCGCCCCTGCGAGAGATTTGTTGCCCGTGACCGCCCCGACGGCGAACGCGAGCGCCCCATGGAAGAGGGCATTGGCGCCCAACGCCACACTGAGCGCGCCAATGTGCGCCTCGCCGAGCGACACCGAGTACAGCATCCCCGCCAGGAGCGAGGTGCCCCACAGCGTGAGCGTTGCGACGGCGATCACGAGCACCAGCACGAGCGCTTGGCTCACCACCGTCGCCGTCCGCGAGACGGGGTGCGCGAGCAGGAACGACAACCGCCGCTCACCCTCCTCCCCCGCGATGGCCTGGGCGCCAATCGCCACCGCCACACCGGCGAGCGCCAGGCCACCCATCGTGCCGAGCATCTCGGTGTAGGCGAAGATTTCGGGCGAGGCACCCTCCGGCGTCCCCAGCAGCGCGCGGATGGTCTCCGGCATCTGCTCGTAGATGCTGAGGTCCAGCGACTGGTAGATGCCCAGCCCCATCAACAGCATGGCGAAGACCGCCACGACGGCGGCCGTCGCGCCCTTCCAGCGCTCGGCCAACCCTCGGCCGAGGAGCGCAACGCCCGCGCTCATCGCGGGTCCTGGTAGAAAGCGAGGAAGACCTCTTCGAGGTCGGCGTCCGAGGCCGACAGGTCGAGGATTCGGTACTTGGATCCGACGGCCTGCAGCAGGGAGCCGAGTTCGCCGTCGAAGCTCAGGCGGACGTGATTTTCGTTCACGACGATGTCGCGTGCGCCGTCGACGGCTGCGAAATCGGCGGGATCGGGTTTGGGTTCGACGAGCATGGTCACCTTGCGCACGGCACGGAGGTCGTCGATGTCCTCGACGGCGACCATCTCGCCGTGGCGAATGATGCCCACCCTGTCGGCGACGCGCTGCACCTCCGAGAGCGTGTGGCTGGAGAGGAAGACGGTGCGCCCCTCGTCGGCGACCTCACGCACGAGCGACTGGAACTCGTGCTGCACGAGTGGGTCGAGGCCCGCGTTGGGTTCGTCCATGATGAGCAGCTCCGGCTTGTGCATGAAGGCGGCGATGAGGCCGATCTTCTGCCGGTTGCCGGTCGAGAGTTCGCCGGTGCGCTTGTCGAGGGTCGCATCGAAACGTTCGGCGAGTTCATCGACGTATGCCTGGTCGACGCCGCCGCGCAGGCGGGCAAAGAACTTCAGGGAATCGCGTCCGGTCATCTTGGGATAGAGGGCGAGGTCGCTCGGCAGATAACCGAGCCGTCGGTGGATTTCGACGGCGTCGCGACGGGAGTCGAGACCGAAGAGCTGCGCGGATCCTGCGGAGGCGCGGATCTCGTCGAGAAGGATGCGGATGGTGGTGGACTTGCCCGCTCCGTTGGGCCCGAGGAAGCCGTAGACCTCGCCGGGGCGCACGTCGAGGTCGATGCCGCGCAGGGCCTCATGCTTCCCGTAGGACTTGCGAAGCCGTGCGATGTCGATGACGGGGTTCATGCTTGGTCCTTGTTGGTCTGGGCTTGGAAGGTTTGGAGCACCTGGGTGACCACCTCGTCGGTGTAGAGACCGGAGAAGACGGCGAACTGGGCAGCGACGTAGTCAACGAAGCCGGGCTCGGCGGAGAGGTCGGCCTGCGTGATGTCGATGCCGATGAGGCGCTCCATGTGCTCGTGGAGCACGAGCGATCCCAACGCGTAGAGGGTGAGCATCTTGGCGGCCAGGTCGACGTCGGGCAGGGGCTTGAGGAGGCCGTCGTCGATGGATGTTTGGATGTAGCCCGCCGCGTCGGCGGCCATCTGGTCGACGAGGGCGTCGATCTGGGGGCTGGATGTGCCCAGCCGTCTGGCGAGGTAGCCGAGGATGTGGGCGTTGCCCGTCTCTCGGAACAGGGCGAGGACGTCGACGGAGGCACCCTGGGCGATTCCCTCCTCCTTCGACTGGCGCACCAGGGCAGCGACGTGGGAATCACATTCGCTGATGAGCGCATCCACGGAGCCGAAGTGGTGGCGGATCAGGCCGGGGCTGAGCCCCGCGCGCTCGGCGACGCCGCGCGCGGTGGGCGTCTGTCCTGCGTCGACAAGCTCGATCGTGGCGTCGCGCAGTCGGGCACGCGAGGTGAGATCATCATGCATGATACGAGTGTACAAGAAATTACACACCTGTATAAGGCGACCCGTACACCCCCAAGGCATTGCCACACGGCTCCTAGATTGCTAGCATCCTAGTCATGGACAACGCACCCCGATCCAAGCGCGCACAGTTCAATGTGTATCTGCCGCAGGATCTGATCGCGCGCATCAAGCATCGCGGCATCGACGAAGGCCTCAGCCTCTCGGCGCTCGTGGAGAAGGCACTGGAGCAGTACCTCAATGAGAAATACGAATGACCACCGTCCGACCAATCCTGTACACCGAGCACCCCGAGCAGTGGCTGAAGATCATGACGGCCCTGGGCGGCGAGGCCCTCGTCGACCAGGACGGCTGGGCGCTGGTCCAGCTCGACCGTGGCCACGTCGCCTTCCACTCCCCGATGGAGGACTACCCGAAGGGGCAGGTGGACCTGTGCCTGGAGGTCGAGGACCTCGACGAATGGGCCGAGGCGTGCGGCACCACCGTCGAGGATCAGCCGTTTGGCCGCGCGGCCAAGGTCAGCACTGACGACGGCATGCGCCTGGCCGCCCACGCGCCCTCGGCAGGGTCGAACCACCACGACGATGGTCCGTTGAGCGTGATGCCGATCTGGGTGACGCCTGACGTGGAGCAGGTCCGGAACACGCTGAAGACGGCCGGGCTCCGGGAGCGCATCGCCTCGGACTCCGGCGCGTGGGTGGACTTCCAGGCCGACTCCGGGCTGGTCGCGATCCACGGCGCCAGCGAGAGCACCAGGGCGAACACCGTGCTCGGATTCGAGTACGACGGGGATGTCGACGACCTCGTCGCACCGTTGAAGGAGGTGGGCGCGGACCCGGTGGTGATCGACGAGACGTTCGGCCGCACCCTGCAGTTCGCCGATCCCGACGGCGGGGAGCGGATCTGGATCAACCAGACCCAAACCGACCTGTACGGCTACTCCACGCAGGACCGGGTCTGAATCTCAGGGCCAGTGTTGGGCGGATTCGGGATGTAGATCCGCCCGGCACTAGCCTCGTGCCATGTCCACCTTCAACGAGCGCGCAGGCGGGACCGCGACGTTCCGCCGGCTCACGCACGAGCGCTGGCCTGGCACATCGTGGGTTGGGCGGTACTCGTCGTGCTCGTCGCGCGGGCATTCCTCGTCGGACGCCAAGTGAAGCGGGCGGGATACTCAGAAAACTGACCGTTATCCTCCACAAGAAGGATTTAGCCCCCGGTTTTGGGGAGAATTTTGCAGGCGTGGAGGAAAACGGTCATTTCGTCGCCCGCTCGCAGCTTGAGTAGCCACGCCCGCCGCTACCCGATGATTGAGTAGCCGCCGAAGGCGGCGTATCGAAATCATCCCACCCCGACCGTTATCCTCCACGCC
>JAWFWL010000018.1:0-6053 GCA_032576855.1 Propionibacteriaceae bacterium | reverse complement strand
CGATATCCACATTCGTTTCCCAAAACCGGCCAAAATCGCCCTTTCCAGCAAACGAATGTGGATATCGGGTTAGCTGGTGGCGGTAAGGATGGTTTCGACTCGGCCCTACGGGCCGGCTCAACCATCGGTGGGTACCCCGGTCATCGAGTAGGCGACGTAGTCGCCGTATCGAGATGTGGATGGCCGAGGTGGTTTCGATACGCCCGCTTCGCGGGCTACTCAACCATCGGGGCGTCGGGGGTTTCGATACGCGCCCTGCGGGCGCTACTCAACCACCGAGGGGTGTGGTTTCGATACGCGAGCTTCGCTCGCTACTCAACCACCGGGGGGAAAGCGCTGACTAGTGGTCCTCGGGGTGTACCTGCGCGTCGGCGGCGGCCATGGCGGCGCCGATGATGCCTGCTTGGTTGCGCAGCACCGCAGGGACGACGGGGGTCTTGAGGTCAAGCAGCGGGCCGAACTTCTCCCAGTCCTTCGACACTCCGCCACCGATCACGAAGAGATCGGGCGAGAACAGCATCTCGACGTGCGAGTAGTAGCGCTGCAGACGCTCCACCCACTGCTTGTAGGAGAGCCCCTCCTTGTCCTTGATGGACGAGGCGGCGTGCTTCTCGGCGTCGCGACCGTCGAGTTCGAGATGGCCGAGCTCGCTGTTCGGCACCAGCACGCCGCGGTGGATGATGGCAGACCCGATGCCGGTACCCTGCGTCGTCACAATCACAAGGCCCTGGTGATTCTTGGCCGCGCCGTAGCGGACCTCGGCGAGGCCCGCGGCGTCTGCATCATTGACGAGCGTGATGTCGCGGCCCAGTTTGTCGCTTAGGAACTCGTCGGCATTCAGCCCCGTCCACTTCTGATGCAGGTTGGCGATGAAGGGAACCACGCCGTGCACGACAGGTGCGGGGAAGGTGATGCCGACGGGCACGTCGCCGATGCTCGGGGTGAAGTGCTCGATGATCTCGCCGATCACCGCGCCGACATTCTTGGGCGTCGACTTTTCCGGGGTGGGGATACGCAGACGACTCTGCGTGAACTCGCCGGTGGTGAGATCGACGGGGGCGCCTTTGATGCCCGAGCCGCCAATATCGATGCCCAAGAATACGCTCATGGGAGCACTGTAGCGGTTCGCTGATGGTTGGTGGCTTGCCGGGCCTGCCTTGAACGCCACAGCTCTTCTTCGAAGAGTTTCCTCGCGTGCCCGGTGTCGAGGTGCGAGATGCTCACGTCGGGCGCGCCGTCGATTACCTGCACGTCGACGGCGGCAACCCTGGCCAGCTGCTGTAGCGGACCTCGTCGGATGCCGAGCCCCTGGACACGCGCATGCGGGACGATCTCGACGGTTTCATTCAACATGGCCCGACGATGAGCAATGGCTGATTCTTCGACGGCGAACCAGCGCTGCCCGAACCACGTCAGCCAGCGGCCACGCGGCGACTGCTTCCACCACGTAAATGCCGTCGGGTCGACGTCGGGCCAAATGAGCCCGACGACGTAGCGCACCTCGTCGAATTTCCCGAACGGCACGAGGATGTTGATGCCGTCGTTGTTTTGTTCCTCGGACTCAGAAACCTGGTTGCCAAGCACCGACATGCGCACCGTCGCCATCCCGGCCCAGCGCATCAGCAGTGACTGCCGAATCGAGATGGTCTGCACACGCTCCGGGCGCAAGGTGGTTTGCACCCGGGTGAGCGCACCGCGCTGAATCCGGAGGCCCTTTGCCGTGCGAACGATGGCGAATTCCCAGTTCTGCAACAGCGCCTTCGGGATCTGCCACGCGACGGCGATGAGGGTCAGCCAGAGCCAGCCGAGGCTCGCCGCCACGCCCAGCGGGCCAAGCGTAATCGTCAGCAAAATCACCACCGTGATGGTGACTCCGAAACCGTGAGAGAGGAAGGAACCCAAGACGATGTTCGAGGTCTTGGCCTGGTAAATCACTTCCTCGCCGCCTGCTACCTGGGCGGGGGCCGGCATGCCGTCGGGCGTGGCTGCGGGTGCGGGGTCGTCGTGTTCCATGCGGGCAAGCAGCGTGTCCCGTAGGAGTTCGGCGCGGTCGCGTTTGAGGAAGCGCAGGGCCTGCCCGCCCTCGCCGCCGACGTCGATCTTCACCTCGGCGAGCCCGAGAATGCGAGCAACGAGCGGACGGGTGATGTCGACCGACTGCACCTTCGTGAAGTCGATTCGCGTGGTGGATGTGGTGATGAAACGCTTCTCGATGCGGAACTCATCGTCGACGATGAACGTCGTGGTGCGCCACTGGATGATCCCAATCAACAGCGCCAGCACCGCCACGACGACAATGCCGCCGATGCCCAGCCACATAAGCAGCATCGGTTCCTCGTCGAGCTTCACATCCTGCTGGATGACGATGTTGATGATGACGCCGACGACCGCCACCACCATCAACCACGCATTCGCGAGGCCAGTCCAAGGCGACGGGCGCTCCACCTTGCGGGGGGCCGGCGGTTGCGGCTGGGAATCGGGGGAGGGGGCGGGTTCTGGAGGGTAGGGCTGCGTCATCAGATGCCCGCCCGGAGGTTCTGGCCTCGGTTGATGAAGCGGTCGCGGATGGCCTCGGCGGCCTCGCGGTCCAGCCCTGGGATGTTGATGCTGCCCGACGACGACGCGGTCACCATCCGCACGCTGGCTAGGCCAAACATGCGTTCGATGGGTCCGGCAGTCACCTCGACGAGCTGCATGCGGCCATAGGGGACGCAGGTGAGTTTGCGGAACATGAGACCCGAGGTGATGTAGACGTCCTCGTCGCGCTCGGCGTAGCCCCAACGCTTCCACACCCTAGGCGCACGGGCGAAACTCCAGATAACCAGCGCGAGCACCACCGCCAGCGACACCCAGAAAATCCACATCATCTCCACCGCATCCGCAGCAAAGAACGCGCCGACGAGCAACCCGCCGCCCAAAATGGTCCAGGCAATGGCCGTGCCGATGATGCTCACCTTTAAATATTTACGTGAGATGGGCTGCCAGTACTCGGTGGGTGGGGCGAATAACGTGTCCGTGTTCGGCATAGAGCGATGGTATCGCGGTGCGTGTCGTTGTCATCGCGTGGATTGAGCTATCACTTCAAGGATGTGCGTGAACGGCTGCCCTGTCACACGGCTCATCGCCACCTCGCAGGTGCGCGTCGTGGACGCGTAGGCGTCGAATGTGCGTTTGCTGATCTCGTCGGCGACGAGCCTCGTCGCGGACGCCGGAAGCTCCGGGTGCAGCAAGCCCTGCTCGCCGTGCGCACCGCAGCAGCTCCACGCCGTCGGGATGAACACCTCGTCGGCGACGGCGTTCGCAAGGGCTAGCAAATGCTCCGTGTTGCCCAAATGGTGGTTGGCGCACGATGGGTACAGCAGCAGTGACCCCACCGAGTTGGTGATCTCCAGCTGGGGGAGGAGAGTCGTCGCCACGAAGTCAACCACGTCGACGATCTCCGGTTGCTCCGGGTAGGGCTCCAGCATTGCTTCGAGCGCGCGGCTGCAGGCGGAGGAGTCGACGACGATCGGCTCTGAAGTGCGGGTTGACAAGGCCCGTCGCACCCGGCTTGTCATGGTCTGCTCCCCCAGCCGCATGCCGCGAGTGGCCCACGGAATGCCGCAGCACAGTTCCGACGCGCCCAGCAACGTTACCGCCACCCCTGCCTTGGTGCACAGCTCATTGAACGCTGCGAACACGCCCTGCCCCTGTGAACTGAGGAGGGTTTGCTGGCAGCCGGGGAAGTATGCGGCGACTGCACCGTCGGCGATGCGTTCCTGACGTGGGCGGCGCCGCAGATTTGAGACCGTGGAGAGGTCGTCCGAGTACGTCCAAACCCGATCCCCTCCGAAGCGCTTGCGTCCCATCTTCAGCAGCGTGCGGGCGATGGGGCGGATGCGCTTCGCCGTGGACATTGCCGTCGACGCGAGCGACGTCGCGCTGTCCCAGTTGCGGGCCGCGCGGTCCCAGTTGCGCTCGCCCACTTCCGTCGTGCGGGCGCTGCGCTGTCTGCGTACGAGCTCGCCGGTGTCGATCCCCAGCGGGCACGCGAGCGCACACATGCCGGCGGTGGAACAGGTGTCGATTGCCGCGTACTGGTAGTTCTCATTGATGGCGGCGAGCAGCGTTTTGTCTTCGTGGCGGGCAGCGATTTCGCGCTGCAGCACGATGCGTTGCCGCGGAGACAAGGTAAATTCCGCCGACGGGCACGTCGGCTCACACAGCCCGCACTCGACGCAGCGGTCCACGGAGTCGGAGATGGTGGGCATCAGCTTCAGGTTGGCGAGGTGCGAGTCGGGGGCCTCGTTGAACATCACGCCGCGATTCAAAATGCCGAGCGGATCAAAGAGGTGCTTGATCTCGCGCATGCAATCGTAGAGTTCGACGCCCACCTGCTGCTCCAGGAACGGTGCCATCGCCCGCCCGGTGCCGTACCTGGCCTTCAGGATTCCGCCCTTGGAGAGCACGAGTTTCACGAAGGACTGTACGAAGCGCTTGTATTTGCGGAGCCTGTCGTGGTTAGAGAAGTT
This sequence comes from Propionibacteriaceae bacterium, assembly GCA_032576855.1. GTDB lineage: Bacteria > Actinomycetota > Actinomycetes > Propionibacteriales > Propionibacteriaceae > Arachnia. Next base: position 1,542 of record JAWFWL010000018.1, on the reverse strand, counting down.
CTCGGCCAGCGTGAAATGTAGCGTGCAATCCGTGAGATGCCCGGTGATGGGGGAACGACGGATAGCGAAGCGGTCAAACAGGCGGTTCAGCTCACGGATGGTATCGACGAGGTGCTCACGCGGGACGCTGAAATCCTCCATGACAAGGGTAGTTCCCTGCGGGCGGTGCTTCGCCATCGTGGTGTGCACACCGTCGTACATGTGCCACACCGGGTGTTCGCGGATTGAGCTGGTCACGTCGTGGATTTCGGGCAGGGCAGCGAGCGCGTCGGCCACCTCGCTCGCCCGCTGCTCGAGTTCGGCGGGGGTTTCGGCGCGCAACTCGAGGCACAGCGCCGCCTGCTCGTCGAGTTCCAACGACGCGAGGGCGGGGTGGGCGTCGGAGAGACTTTGGATGATGCGGATAGCGTCGACGTCGAAGAGCTCGATGGCGTCGAAACCGAGCCCGACGAGCTCCGTCGCTGCCGCGGCCGCGTCGGCGAGCGTAGGGAAGACTGCCAGGTGGGCCTGATGCTCTGGCCTCAGCGGGACGGTGCGAAGGGTGGCCTCGGCGATGAATCCGAGCGTGCCCTCGCTGCCGATCATGAGCTGGCGGATCATGGCGGATGGGGTGGCGTACTGCGTGAGCGCGCGGAGCTGGTAGCCCATCGCGTTGCGCATCGACCACAACCGCGAAATCTCCGAGAGCGACTCCGGGTCCTCGCGTAGCCGCCGACGGAGAATGGCCAGCCCGCCCGCGATCGTCGGCTCCTCCCAGCTTAGGCTGACGTCGGCATCTGGGCTCGCGGTATCCACGACGCGCCCGTTCGGGAGCACCACCACCATGGATTCGACGGTGTGGAACGCGTCCTGGGCCTGGCCGCTGAGCTTGCCAGTGGCGTTGTTGGCGATCACCCCGCCGAGCGTGGCCGATCGGGCACTCGTTGGATCCGGGCCGAGCCGCCGCCCGTACTTTCGCAGGTGGGCGTTGATTTCCGCGACGGTGGCCCCCGCGCCCGCGCGCACTAGGGCGCCGTCGTCAAGGACTTCGATCTGGCGAAACCGTCTGCGCACGTCAACGAGGATCCCGTCACCAATAGCCTGTCCGCTCAAGCTGGTACCGCCGCCGCGCAACGTGATCCGACGGTGCTCCTCCCTGGCTTCGTGCATCAGGGCGCGTACCTCGTCGAGGCTCGACGCGACGACCACCTCTTCGGGGATCTCAAGGAACCGGGACGCGTCGTGCGAGAGTGCGAGCCGCGTCAGCGGGTCCGCACTGCGCTGCATCCCTTCCGTCACGGCTCAAAATCCTAGCCGCGATCCGGCGGCCCTGTCAGCGAAAATCCGCGCACCGGTGGAACGCTGCTATGATTGTGCGTCGAAGCAAATGCGGATGTAGTTCAACGGTAGAGCGTCAGCTTCCCAAGCTGAATGTTGCGGGTTCGAATCCCGTCGTCCGCTCCAATGTGATGTCTCAGGACATCGGAATAGCCTGAACCTACGTTTTGTGGGTTCAGGTTTTTTTGTTTTGGGTTTGGACTTGGGGTTGGTAGTCGCGGGTGG
>JAWFWL010000017.1:0-13581 GCA_032576855.1 Propionibacteriaceae bacterium | reverse complement strand
CCACTGGCAAGGCATCGGCCAACAAGGAACCCTCCACCACACCACAACCACCCAACAAACCCTCAAAATCGGCGAACTCCACGCACTCAACACCAACCCGAGGAATCCGTAATGGCTAGGCGTAATGAGCGAGGGGCGATCGCGGTTTGGGCGGCGGTGGCGATGTTCGCGTTCATCGTCGCCATTGGTATCGGCGTGGATTTCTCGGGCCATGCTCGCGCTGAGCAAGAGCTACGCACCGTCGCACGCGAAGCAGCCCGCACCGGGGCACAAGAATCGAGAATCGTCATCGACGACGCAAAACTCGACCCCACCCGTGCCACCTCAGCCGCCCAACGCTACTTCCACGCAGCCGGATACCAGGGCTCGGCCACCGTGATAGGAGGGACAACCGTCGAGGTCAAACTCCATGCCGACTATCCCTGCATGTTCCTATCCATCATCGGCATCCACACGCTGCCCACGCACGCAACCGCACGCGCACAAATCACGCCCGCCTACCAGGGACAGCCGGGATAGCAGCAAAAAACTTCAAAATCCGTACCTAGATGCGATCAACCCACCGAATTCGGGGGGTTAGTGTCATCTGCGTACGGATTTTGAAGTTTCGGTGCCGTTCACTGCCCAACCGCACACACACCCGCTCTAAAGTTCAGGCGTTCGTGAGGAACTCGACCGTCGGAAGGTCCGCAGGCGCCCAGTCCAGCTGGGTGAGCTCCTCCGTCGCCACCCATCGGGCCTCGATGTGTTCGGTCAGCTGGGGTTCCCCGTCGACGAGGGTGCAAAGATACGTGGAGAGCGCGACTATGCCGTAACTGTGGGTGTGCTCGGTGTCGACGAGGTGCTCGCCGACGTCGACGGTGCACCCCAGCTCTTCCTGAATCTCACGAACCAGCGCCTGAGCAGGGGTTTCGCCCGGCTCAAGTTTGCCTCCTGGGAATTCCCAGAGCCCTTCTAGAGCACGCCCTGGTCCGCGTCGGGCTGCAAAAACCAGCCCGTCGCGAACTATCACGGCTCCAACTACGTCGATGCGTTGCACGTCGACAACGTAACAGTCGCAATACTCAACTAAGCGGGATGCCCGTCTCTACAGCCAGAAAGTATTCTGTCCTCTGGCCACGGAGGAGGCGGTGATGGGCAGACCTTGGATGGTGTTCGGCGTCGGCCTGCTCGCCTACGTCGTGGCCATGATGCACCGCACTTCGCTAGGCGTCGCTGGGCTTGAGGCAGCGGCACATTTCCACGCGACTCCGAGCGTCGTCTCCACGTTTGTTGTGCTCCAAGTGGCGGTGTACGCGCTAGCGCAGGTGCCCGTCGGTGCGGTGCTTGATCGGCTTGGGGCGCGACTCGTCATGACATCCGGCTCCCTCATCATGGCCGCCGGGCAAACCATGCTCGCGACGGTGAGCGCGCTGCCGTTGGCGTACGTTGCGCGGGTGCTCGTCGGGCTCGGCGATGCGTGCATCTACACCTGTCTGTTGGCGCTGATTCCGCGGTGGTTTGCCCCGCGTATCGCACCTCTTCTGGCGCAGGTTGCTGGCCTGACTTCGGTGTTCGGGCAGCTCGCGGCGGTCTACGGGTTGCTGCCGATCATCCAGGCGCGCGGCTGGCGTTTCGGGCTCCTCAGCGCCGCGACGGTGGGCGCCGTAGCGACAGCCGCAGTCTTCACGGTAGTACGAAATTCCCCATTGCCGGGCATCCTTGAACCTCAACCGTCACGTGAACAAGACCGCAGCATTCTGGGAACCATCCGACATCCAGGCACACAGCTGGGGTTCTTCGTGCACTTCACCTCCGGTTTCTCGATGAACGCGTTTCTGCTCATGTGGGGGATGCCGTATCTGCAGGAGGCACAAGGGCTGAGCCAGGCGACGGCATCGTTGATGTTCACGCTGATTTCGGTGTCGGGCATTGTCTTTGGCCCGTTGATGGGCATCCTCACCGCCCGGCACCCCTTACGTCGATCCAACTTGGCCCTCAGCGTCATCTGGGCTGCGTTGGTGTGTTGGCTAGGCGTTCTGCTGTGGCCGGGGCAGGCTCCGCTGTGGCTGATCGTGCTCCTTGTGCTGTCACTTGCAGCCGGCGGGCCGGGCACCGCCGTCGGCTTCGACTACCCTCGCACCCTGCTTCCGCCAACCCGGCTCGGCGTGGCGAACGGCGTCGTGATCATGGGCGGGTTCCTGGGCGCGACACTCACCATCTTGTTGATCGGGTGGGTGTTGAGCGTCGTCTCTGGCGGTGCCGGCTCGTACACCTTCCGACAGTGGCAGCGGGCCATGTGGGTGCAGGTTCCCATCTTTGTTGTCGGGTTACTTGGCATTTACGTCACAAGAACCCGGCTCCGGAGAATGATGCGAGCCCACGGCGTGATCGTTCCCACGTGGCGGGAGGCGATCGGCCGGCAGTGGCGCAACCGGCGGCAGCGCCGTCGATGACCTGGGGCTGACTGGCCCACGCTAGCCACCGCCGGTAACTACGGCACGCATACCTGCGAGTGCTGCGTGCGTTCAACGATGGAAACGAACGGGGCCTCCCGAGACACGGGCATTGGTTGCCCTTCTCGGAAGGCCCCAGTTCAGCGGGCCGGTGGCGACGGGTCACCGCTCAGGTGCAGATCACACGGCTCGCAGCCAATGCGGGCCCAGTGCTTGGCCAGTCCACGAGACACCCGTGCTCGGAAGCCCCGGACGGGGGCGTGCCGACGAAGATCCCGACGATGCAGGTGTCGTCGGCTGCACCGTGGGCTCAGCACTGTCATCAGTGCTCGGCTGGGCGGTGGGATGAGCTGTCGGCTCGTCCGCCGGCTCCGGCTCGGGGGACGGCTCGTCCGTCGGCTCCGACTCGGGGAACGGCTTGTCCGTCGGCTCCGACTCGGGGGACGGCTTGTCCGTCGGCTCCGACTCGGGCTTGGCGCTCACCGGCTGCGTGTATTCCCCGTCGAAGTAAGGATCGTCGCCGAGCTTCGCGCTCCACGTCCACACATAGCGGCCCTCACTTGAGTAGGTGACGGAGTCACCGTCCTGCTGTACGCCATCTGGCGGCGTCAATTGCACGGCACCGGCGTCGAGCCCCACCACCTGAGGCAGCGGAACCGAGGCACCGGCCTCGACGGTCGGGTCCTCCACCTTCTGCCAACGCGCCCTGACCTGCAGCGATGAGCGCTGCTCGAGTGGGCTGAGGTCAGAGATGTGGTTGTCGTTAACCCCCACACTAGTGAGCCTCGACAGCTGCGCGAGGGGCGAGAGATCAGCGATCCCGTTGGCGTCGGCCCCCAGCTTCTCAAGCTGCGTCAGCTTGGCCAGCGGCTGAAGGTCCGCTGCCTTGTTGAAGTGGAAGAAGAGCTGCCGCAGTTGGGAGAGTTTCTCGAGCGGCGTCAGATCCGAGACCCGGGAGTTGTTGAACTGCAGCTTCTCGAGCCCCTGCATCTCCTGCACACCATCGAGTGAGGTGATGCCTGGGTAACCCTTCCGACGCTGGCCAACCGCGAGGTCCTTGAGGCCCGTGAGCGGCTTCAGGTCGGCAATGCTCTCCACAGGATTCTGGGAGATATTGAGCACTTCGAGTTCCGTCAGGTCCTGCAGGGGCTTCACATCCGAAACCTGGTTGCCGGGGAGGTTCAACTCCCGCAGATCCTTCAGTTTGGCAAGTGGGCTGAGGTCGGTGATCTCGTTGGTGCTGAGCGTCAGCTTCGTGACACCCGTAAGGTGCTGCGCGCCCGTCAGATCCTTGATGCCTTTGCCCACGCAGGTGAGCTCGGTCAGAGCGGCGAGCTGTTCGCGGGAAATCGGTGCCGTCGGCTCCTGCGTCAACTGGCCGTTGATGCAGGCGCGCAGAGCGTCGTCGGCGATGCCGGCATCAACGACCGGCGCTGGTGCAGGGTCGACACGCTGCACGATCGTCCCCGAGAAGGTGGTCGGTAGCGGCGATTTCTTGTTGTCGAACGACCACGTGTAGCTCCCCTCCTTCGGGTACGTGACCTGGCCGTCGTTCGTCTCAATGTCGGCCGGCGGTAACGCTGCCAGCGGTGCGCCGTCGGTGTTCACCACAGACGGGGCCGAGACGGCTTCCCCTGCCTTCACGGTGGGTGCAGTCAAGGTTTGGTTGAGGACGCTCAGTCGCTTAAAGGAGCGCCCGGCGAAGGCACCGAGGTCCGCGATGTGATTGTCGTCGAGCTTGAGCGTATCGAGGGATGTGAGCTCCGACGTGAACGCCACGTCGGTGAGCGCATTGCCCGTGGCCTCGACGGAGACCAGCGACTTCAGCCCGGCCAGGGCATCCAGAGAAGTGAGGCCTTGGTTGTTAGCGACGACGCTCGTCAACGCCCGGAACTGCTCGATGCCGGCCAACGACACCAGCTGCTCTTTCGTCGAGGTGGATGTGCGCTGTACCGACAGGTTACGGAGCTTCGGCTTGGCGCCGAGCGGGGCGAGTGTGGTGATGTCGTTCTCGCCGACCTCCAACACTGTCAGCTCCGTGAGCGTGCGTAGCGGGGACAGATCGGTGATGTCGTTGTTGTAGAGGCGAAGCCCTGTGAGCCCGGTCAGCAGATGCGCTCCCTGCAGGTCTTTGACACCCTTGCCCGTACAGCGCAACTGGCCCGTGAGGCTTGCCAACTGCTCCGCTGTCGGCTGCTCGCTGGCATCGATCTTCAGCCGCGAGTTGATGCAGGCGCGGAAGGCGTCGTCGGGAATGGTCACTACCGACGGGGCGCTCACCTCGACGGTGACGGTTCCGTTGAACCCGAAGTCCTTCTCGTCGCGGAACTTCCACACGTAGGTGCCCGGATCGGGATACGTCACCTTGCCTGCAGACACCGTGACCCCTGCCGGAGGCTCCGTCTGGACAAGCCAACCTCCGAAACCGACAAGGGTCGGTGCGGGGACGGGGACGCCGCTGTGCTGCGCGGCACCGTCGACGGCCTGGGCGTGACGCGGGCCACTGGAAACACGGTCGAGTTCGGGGAGCTGGCCGAGGACCGAGATGTCGTCGATTTTGTTGTTGTTCATCGTGACCGATCGCAGCTTCGTGAGGTTGCGCAGCGGCGAAATGTCGGTGATCTGGTTGTTCTGGATGCCCAGCGAAAACAGCTTGTCAGACTGGGCGAGCGGCTCGAGGCTCGTCAGCGAGTTGTTGCCGAGGAACAACTTGGTGAGGCCAGTGAGAGCGCTAGTACCGGTGGCGTCCTTAATGCCGCGGCCGGTGCAAGACAGCGACGTGATGCCTGCGAGCTGTTCGGAAGTAGGGACGGCGCCGACGGGTAGGCCCAGCTTGTCCGTGACGCACCGGCGGTAGTTGACGTCCGGCATGATTGCGGCGAACGCGGAGTCGTCTGGCTGCACCGGATCGAGTTCGTACCCAGCCCAGCGCGGCGTCTTGGAGTCACCTGACGCTGGGCTGATGGACCAGCCTTCGACCGTGCCCGGCTTCGGCTGGTAGATACCCAAGCCCTTCTCGGAGAATTCCCAAGCAGCCCACTTCCCATCGGCTGGTTCGAACGATCGGTGCCAGTACGTCCACCACTTGCTGTCCTTGGTGTAGTCCGCTCGAATCCCGTCGATCGTCGTAATGAATGAATCGCTGTCCGGCTCAAATCCTGCCGAAACGAGGGCTTCGTACCCCGTCGAGAACTTCGACGCACAGCCGCCCTTCGGGGCGGTATCCATCGGGTCGACGATGACGAAAACCTTGTCGGCCTCCACACAACTGCGGACGTCCGCATCGGTAAAGGCTTTGTCTGTGGTGGTAGCGCTGGAATCCGCAGGACGATCCTCGGCCCTGGTTTCGGTTGCAGCGAGAGGTGTGAGCAACAGTGCTGCGCCTAGCAGCACCCCTGCGACACGCTGGTGAACCCTCATGAGGTCTCCTCGGTGTGACGGGTCCGGGAACGGTCGCGCGTCACGCCGACTCCCTCCGCAGACCACGACGGATGGTGGATAGGCCTCAGCTTCAGGTCCGGCTCAGATCATGCGATCCATACGGTTGCGGGTCAGCTCTGGAATTGCACCAGATTCACCACTTTGGCCGACGTCATAGTATCAGAAGCACACCCTGCCTGAAGCCGCAAAGAGGGTTGTCAAGCAGGGGTGCCATACCCGTCCGGTCGAACCCTCGACAGATGCTGGCACGGGGTGCAACTCTGCCCACGCGCACCGTTCTTGGCGCTCTGTCTCGCCGGGCGGGGTAGGCCTCGCGTGCGACACCGTCGCATTCCGAGCCGGGGTCGCTAGACTGACCGGGTGCTGACGATGCAAGATGCCCTCCGCAAACTTTCGGACTACTGGACCTCCAAGGGATGCCTCACGTGGCAGCCGTTCAATACTGAGGTCGGTGCCGGCACCATGAACCAGGCGACGGTGCTGCGAGTGCTCGGCCCTGAGCCGTGGGACGTGGCGTACGTCGAGCCTTCGGTGCGCCCCGACGATTCCCGGTACGGCGAGAACCCGAACAGGCTCCAGACGCACACGCAGTTCCAGGTGATCCTGAAGCCCGAGCCAGGCAACCCGCAGGAGCTGTATTTGGGCTCGCTCGAGGCGCTCGGCATCGACCTCGACGCCCACGACGTGCGCTTCGTCGAGGACAACTGGCAGCAGCCGGCCATCGGCGCGTGGGGGCTCGGCTGGGAGGTCTGGCTCGACGGCATGGAGATCACGCAGTTCACCTATTTCCAGCAGGTGGGTGGGCAGAACCTCGACCCGATCCCCGTCGAACTCACCTACGGCATCGAACGCATTTTGATGGCCCTACAAGGCAAAACGCACTTCAAGGACATCGTTTACGCCGTCGCTGCCGACGGTCGCGAGGTGACCTACGGCGAGGCGTACGGCCAGCAAGAGTACGAGATGAGCCGGTACTACCTGGATGACGCCGACGTCGACGCGAACCGCTCGCTGTACGAGGCGTACGTCTCGGAGGCGACGCGCATGGTCGAGGCCCGCCTCCCCGTGCCCGCGCACATCTACATTCTCAAGTCGTCGCACGCGTTCAACGTGCTCGACGCCCGCGGCGCCATCTCCACGACGGAGCGCGCCAAGGCGTTCGCCACGATGCGCCGCCTCATGCGCGACACCGCAGCGCTCTGGGTGGAACGCCGCGAGGAGCTCGGCTTCCCGCTGGTGCGCGAGCCCAAGCCGGTCGAGGCAAAGCCCGTTGTCGAAGGCGATTTGCCGACGACGCCGCAGACGCTCGCGGTGGAGATCGGCGTCGAGGAGCTACCCCCGCACGTGGTGGCGCCCACCGTCGACTACGTGCGCACGCAGCTCACCGAGAAGCTGGCGGGCACGCGGTTGGAGCATGGCGAGGTGCGGGTCGAGGGCACGCCGCGACGCATCGTCGCCACCGTGGCCGACGTCGCCCCCGCCGAGCCGGACACGAAGCAGCTGCGCAAGGGCCCGAAGTGGGCGGCGGCATTCGATGACGACGGCAACCCGACGAAGGCGCTGCAGGGCTTCGCCCGCGGGCAGGGCGTGGACGTCAATGCCGTAGTCAAGGCGGAAATCGGCGGCAACGAGCACGCCGCCGTCGAGGTGGAGGTGACCGGGCGCGACGTTCGCACGGTCGTGGCTGAGATCGTCGCCGACATCGTCGCTGGGTTGCGCGCCGAGAAGAACATGCGCTGGTGCGATGAGAAGCTGTCGTTCTCGCGCGCCATTCGCTGGCTGGTGGCGCTGTGGGGCACCGCGGTGGTGCCGGTGGAGGTGTCCGGCGTGCGCGCGGGCCGCACCACCTACCTGCAGCGGGTCACGGCGAGCACCGCCGAGTCCAGCACGCGCGCCGACGGGGTCCCCGTCGGGTTCCTCGACGTGGCTTCTGCTGATGAGCTCATTGCGACGATCCGGCAAGGCAAGGTGGTCCTCGCGACGGATGAGCGCCGGGCGAGCGTCGTCGAACAGGCGGAGCGGCTGGCGACGTCGGTGGGCGGCGTCATTGATTTCGACGCGAACGCCGCGCTGGTGGATGAGATCACCAACCTCGTCGAGGAGCCCGTCGGCATTCTCGGCACCTTCGACGAGCGGTATCTGGAGTTGCCAGAGCGCATTTTGACCTCCGTCATGGCGAAGCATCAGCGCTACCTGCCGGTGCGCGATGCCGACGGCAAACTCATGGCCTACTTCGTGACGATGGCAAACGGCACCTGCGACGAGCAGCTCGTCGCGGCGGGCAATGAGTCGGTGCTGCGCGCCCGCTACGAGGATGCGCTGTTCTTCTGGAATCAGGACCTCACGGAAGAGCGGGTCGACGCGTTCGTGCCCGGTCTCGACAAGCTCACCTTCGAGGATCGACTCGGCTCGGTGGGCCAGCGCGCGCGCCGCATCGCCGACGTCGCAGGTGCGCTGGCGGACATCGTCGGGCTGGATGATCGGGCGACGCTGCAGCGCGCCGGTGAGATCGCCAAGTTCGACCTGGCTACCAATCTTGTCGTGGAGATGAGCTCCCTGGCGGGCTTCGTCGCGCGCGAATATGCGGTGCGCAAGGGCGAGACTCAGGCCGTCGCCGATGCGCTGTACGAGATGGAGCAGCCGCACACGTCTGCCGACGATGTGCCGTCGACGGCGCCTGGTGCGCTGTTGGCGTTGGGCGACCGCTTCGACCTCCTGGCCGCCATGTTCGCGCTCGGCGCGAAGCCGACCGGTTCGTCGGACCCGTTCGGGCTTCGACGCGCCGCGCTCGGCGTCGTGCGTATCCTGCGCGAGGTACCCGGCGTCGAGGCAATCACCATCCGACAAGGCCTTGAGGCCGCCATCGCGCGCATCGCTAAGCAGGGCGTCGACGTGGTCGACGGCGCGGTCGATGCCGCGGAGGAGTTCACCATTGGGCGCTTCGCACAGCTGCTGCGCGACGAGGGCCACTCGGCCGAAATCGTCGCCGCCGTGCTGCCTGCCGCTGATGCCCCCGGTCGCGCCGCGCGCCTGCTGCGCGAGCTCGTCGACGCCGGCGACTCGGTGAAACCCCTTGTCGCTGCCGTGGTGCGTATCCAGCGGATCCTCCCCGACGACGCCCCCGCCAGCTACGACGCCGCGCTGCTCACCGAGCCAGCCGAGGTGGCGCTGCGCGAACAACTCGAGGCGCTACCCGACGGGCTCCCCGACGCGCCGCTCGGCGACATCGTGCAGCAGACCGAGGGGCTCGTCGACGCCGCCCAACGATTCTTCGACGACATCCTCGTGAACGCCGACGATGCCTCCGTCCGCGCCTCGCGTCAGGGGCTGCTCGCCAGCGTGCTGGCCGTCGCACCGTCGGATATCGACTGGAAAGCCCTCGACGTCGCGCTGGGTTAGGTCGGCACTTCGATATCACTCACCCAACAAGTGACGAAGCAGCCGGGATTACACGCGAAGGGCTACAGCATCACTGCCTGTCACACAAGTTTGCAGCTGTAGACCGGAGCGAGAAACGTGTGCGCCCGCAGGCTGTTCAGGCCCAAACCAGTCCGGCGCCCTACCACGCTGCCAGCGCAGCTCGCAGCGACTCTTGGGCGTGCCAGACGGGAATCCGTAGCATGGTGCGGTGCCCGTGATGGGGCGAGAATCGCGGCCCGGGTGCGAGCTTGACGCCGACGCGCTTGGCACGCTCCGCCAGGAGCACGGCATCGTCACCTGTGTCGACCCATACACATGAGCCACCGTGGATTGGTTCCCACCGCCAGTCCGGCCGCTGTTCACGTAGCACGGCTTCCGTGCGCTCCAGTTGATCGCGCAGGAGGATGCGCCGTTCGTCGCGAGCCTCGTCGACACGCAGCAGCATGCGCACGGCGAGCAGTTGGTCCACGACGGAGGTGGCCAGATCGCCGGCCTTCCGCAGCTCGGTCAGCGCCCGGATTCGTGTGGCAGACGCGCGAATCCATCCGATTCTCAGCCCGCCCCAGAACAGCTTGGAGGACGTCCAGCAACTGATGAGTCGATCGGGATCGACGAACCCCGCAAGACTGGGTGCAGCGCCTATGCCAAGCGAAAGGTCTGCGGAACAGCAGTCCTCAATGACTTGCACCGACGACGCATTTACGACAGCTGCGAGCTCCCGGCGGATAGTGGACGAGGTTGTTCGCCCAGTCGGGTTATGAATGCTGGTCTGGCAGAACAGCACCTCAGGGCGGCGTTTGAGACCTTGCTCGAGCACCGGGACATCAAGCCCATCGCTGCGCACCGGGATTCCCTGCAGCTGCACACGTTCTGAGTTGAAAACCTCGAGTGCCCCGCGATACGTAGGGTCGTCGCACAACGCAAGGTCACCGGATCCGAGCAGCCCACGGACCGCGAGTTGCGTAGCGTGCTGGGCTCCCGTCGTGACGAGAACCTCCGAAGGCGCAGTGGGAATGTGCCAGCGAGTGAGGTAGTCGGCGATGGCTTGCCGCAGCACCGGAAGCCCTGCAGGGAAGTATCCGTCGGTATCCAGATAAGGGCCAAGGTCTCCCAGCCATCCTGCGAGCACTTCTCGGGCCACGCGGGATGCAGGCAGGGCACCCGTAGAGAGGTCGGCAAGCTCGGCGGAGGCGTTCGTGAAAGAAAACAATCGTCCCGATACCCCAGCCTGCGCTGTGACTTTACCCGAGCGAATCCGCGCCCCGGAGCCGCGTCGGACAGTGGCGTATCCACGTTCCACCAGGATTGACACGGCGGAGGCGACGGTGCCACGCGCAATCCCAAGACTCGCCGCGAGCTCCCGCTGAGGCGGCAGAGTAATGCCAGCTGGCACGAACCCTTGCTCGACAAGGTCCACGATGGCATCCGCCAGCGACTCGGGCAGCCGCCCGTGGTCCGGGGCCCACGGTCCGAGGAGGTCAGCGAGGTGCGACGCTGTCATCTGTGAGCTCACGCTACAAGTGTGGATCATCCGCGACACTTTGAGCCAATCTTGCCGAATTGGCACAGCATTCCGTTTGCTCTCGACCTACGCTGGCGTTGTTCCCACACGAAGGAGTGAAAACAATGGCAGTTGTTGGCCTAATCGGCACCTTGGATACCAAAGCCGAAGAGTACCGGTGGCTCAAGGAGCGACTAGCGGCAGAGAACGTAGAAACGCTCCTCATCGACGTCGGCTCCTTCTCAACGAGCGAGCTCGCAGACGTGTCCTCTGAGGAAGTGATACGCGCCGCTGGTGAAGACGCAGTAGAGCTGCGCGCGGCGCGTGACCGCGGCCGCATGATGGATGTGATGAGCCACGGGGCTGCCCAGATCGCGACGCAGTTGGCTGAGGAGGGGAAGATCCACGCGATTCTCGCGATCGGCGGATCCGGTGGATCGTCCGTCGCGAGCGCAGCAATGCGGGCCCTCCCCATCGGCTTCCCAAAGCTGCTCGTCTCGACGATGGCATCCGGCGACGTCAGCCCCTACGTCGGCGAGGCAGATGTCGCGATAATGTACTCCGTCGTCGACATCGCCGGCATCAATTCAGTCTCCGAAGCGGTACTCGGCAACGCAACAGCGGCTGCTGTCGGCATGGCCAAGGCGTTCGAGAGCCGCATCGTCCACGACAACCACAAGCCACTCATTGGCATCACGATGTTCGGCCTCACGACGTCCGCGGCTGATGAAGCTCGTGCACGCTTCAGCGAACTCGGCTACGAAGTGCTGGTGTTCCACGCAACAGGCACCGGGGGCAGAGCCATGGAGAAACTCGTCGAGTCCAACATGCTCGCCGGTGTCTGTGACCTCACCACCACTGAATTGGCCGACGACCTCGTCGGGGGCGTCCTCTCCGCTGGCCCCGACCGCTTAGAGAAGGCTGGCGAAGCAGGCTTGCCGCAGGTGGTCAGCGTCGGCGCGCTCGACATGGTCAACTTCGGCCCTGAGGAGACCGTGCCCGTCAAATTCGAGGGAAGACGCTTCGTCGTACATAACCCGACGGTGACCCTCATGCGTACCACGCGCGAAGAGATGGCAGAACTGGGTGGGCGGATCGCCACCAAATTGGCCGCTTCCACCGGACCAACGCAACTATTCATTCCACTGCGAGGAGTCAGCGCCATCGATGTGGACGGGGCTCCGTTCCGGGACGCCGAAGCCGACGAGGCGCTGTTCGCGGCACTTCGCGATGGCTTGGAGGGCAGCGGCGTGACGCTCATCGAGCTCGATCGGGCCATCAACGACGAAGGGTTCGGCAGAGCAATGGCCGACGCTCTCCACCAAGCCATTACCGAGTGAAACTGAAAGGAAAACACTATGTCACGCCAGAAAATCCTCGACGGGTTCCGCGCCCAGGTAGCGGCCGGAAAGCCCATCATCGGTGGCGGAGCGGGCACCGGAATCACCGCCAAGTCTGCCGAAGCAGGCGGCATCGACCTGCTCGTCATCTATAACTCTGGACGCTTCCGCATGGCTGGACGCGGCTCGCTTTCCGGCCTGCTTGCCTACGGCGATGCAAACGCGATCGTCATGGAGATGGCTAACGAGGTTCTCCCCGTAGTCAAGCACACCCCCGTGCTCGCAGGCGTCAACGGTACCGACCCGTTCCGCGTCATGCCGTATTTCCTCAAGCAGGTGAAGGAGATGGGCTTCGCCGGCGTACAGAACTTCCCGACGGTCGGCCTCATCGACGGTGTGTTCCGCGCCAACCTCGAAGAGACGGGCATGGGCTATGGCCCCGAGATTGACATGATCCGCATGGCCCGCGAACTGGATCTGCTGACCTCACCGTACGTTTTTGACGAGGAACAGGCCAAGGAAATGGCTGCCGCCGGCGCCGACATTTTGGTGCCGCACATGGGCTTGACGACGTCGGGCACCATTGGCGCTCAAACGGCCCTCACTCTCGAGGAATCCGCGGTGAAGGTGCAGGAGCTCGCCGACGCCGCCAAGTCGGTGAACCCTGACATCCTCTGCCTCTGCCATGGCGGGCCGATCGCCAACCCTGAGGATGCCCAGTACATCCTTGACCACACCGACGGCATTGTGGGCTTCTACGGCGCCAGCTCGATCGAACGCTTCCCCACCGAGGTAGGAATCAAGAAACAGACTGAGGACTTCAAGTCCATCACTTTCAAGTGAGGAAGCCTCCTGAACCGGATGCCAATCCGGCACGTCGGTTCAGAAGGCTAGATAACCGCCGAACCATTATGAACCCCGGTCTAAATCAACTTTAAGTTATCAAGCTTGATTTGGGCCGGGGTAATCACCAATGACTGGCGGCATGGGCAACTGGGTTGAGCAGCATTCGGGGCGACGATTGAGTCAGACACGCGACGGAGTGCGTCGCGCTCTGGAGACAGAGTCGCTGACCCTGTTGCAGATCATCAAACACTTCCAGAGCTTGCACGGGTTGGCTCATCTCAGTCCTTATTCCTGCAGCTGGGAATCAGTACTCACAGCCCCCGGTAGACTTCTGCTGGGGGCTGTGCACCCACTCTGGCTACGCGAAATACCGTAGTAGTTCGTCAAAAAATCGTGAGTTGTAGTGGTGCGTCTTCCGCTGGAACCGGTTCCGCGTTCACAAAACGGAATGCGGTTTGCCACTGCTGATCTGTTGGGTGATGGCCTGACCCCCTTTTGCAGGTCCAGTCATTGTGAGAGTTGTCCTGTTGCTCGAGGCCTTGGGGCAGGGAGATTGGTCAGATCATGACAAACAGAAGGAAGCGTCACACGTCGGAGC
>JAWFWL010000016.1:0-15918 GCA_032576855.1 Propionibacteriaceae bacterium | reverse complement strand
CCTGCCAGAAGTTCCACTGCGGCTCGTACTGCAGCGAGGTGTCGATGAGCCGACGCCACTGCCACCCGTCGCGGGCCTTCGGCACTTGGAAGTCGACGGTGTGGCCGTCCATGTTGACCATCACGTAGAAGTCTTCTTCCGGGGCGTTGATGCCGAGCGCGACGGCGCGAGCGGAGTCCTCGGGCTTCCCGCCGTCGGGCGAGCGCCAGAGGTAGGTGACGTCGCCGTCGTCCACCTCGAAGTTGCCCCAGTTGCGCTGGCGTAGCGCCTGGTGGCGCTTGCGCACACCCAGCACGAACTGCGCGAACCGGAAGAGGCCGTTGATGTCTTCCTCGGTCTGGAACTCGCCCAGGTTGTCGTGGTAGCCGACGTCGAACCCGTGGCCGAGCGGCACCTGCTGGGGCTTGTTCGTCGGGATCATGGCGTAGTTGTTCCACATCGCCGGCGAGTGCAGTGCCCACGGGTTGTTGTTGCCGTTTTGGGTGCGCCCGAACTCGTCGCCGGCCACCACCATCGGCACGCCGCGAGAGAACAGCAGGATGGTCCACAGGTTGCGCAGGCGCTGGCGGCGCAGCGTGTGCGAGCCGCCGGAATCCCACGAGAGGTTGTTGTCGGAGCCGCCGTCGGAGGGGCCAAATGGGTAGTCCCAGTGGTTTTGCTTCTCCTGGTAGCTCACGAGGTCGGCCAGGTTGAAGCCGTCGTGGGCGGTGATGAAGTTCACCGTCTTCTGCGCGCCACCGTTGTCTTGGAAGTGGTGGTAGTCGCCGTTCATCATCTCGAGGAACTCGCGGTTGTTGCCGTCGCCCTTCGTGAAGCGACGGATGGCGTCGCGGTAGCGCCCGTTCCACTCGCCCCAGCCGCGCGGGAAGTTGCCCACCTCGTAGCCCCACAGGTCCCAGGCTTCGGCGATCACTTCGATCTGCTCACGCTCCGCGAAGTCGGCAATCTGGGTGAGCAGCGGGTGGTCGGTGAAGAAGCGTTTCTGGGCGCCCCAATCCTCCGGGTCGGCGTCGGCGGGTTTGCGGCCGAGCACCGTCGCGAGATCGAAGCGGAACCCGTCGACGTGCATGTCGACCGTCCAGTACTGCAGCGAGTCCAGCACCAAGTCAATCGCGGATTTCGACGAGTAGTTGAGCTGGTTCGACGTGCCGGTGGCGCCGTCGACGAGCCGCAGGTCGTTCGTCATGGAGTAGTACTCGCTGCACGCGAAACCGCCCAGCGACGTGAACCCCGTCGTGTTCACATCCCCAGACCAGTTGCCACCCTCGGCGGTGTGGTTGTACACCACGTCGAGGTACACCTCGATGCCGTGCTCGTGGAACGCGTCCACCATTTCGCGGAACTCGCGGGTGGGGCCGCCGGGGGTCTGATCCGACGAGTAGCGGCGATTGGGCGCGAAGAAGCCGAGCGTCATGTACCCCCACGAGTTCGACTTGCCCTCGCGCCGCGATTCGGAGTGATTCGTCTCGTGGATGGGCAGGAACTCCACCGTCGTGATGCCGAGGCCCTTGAGGTACGGGGCCATCATGCCCGCGCCCTTGTAGGTGCCGCGGTACTCCTCGGGGATGTCGACGACGTCCTCGAAGCCTGGCTGGTTGGCGAGCAATTCGCGCAGGCGCCCCGTCGACTCGTGACCGGAGAGCTGCTCCACCTGCACCTCGTAGATCTGCGCGTCCTCCTCCGGCAGGCGCGGCTTGCGGCTTTGCGCCGGGGGCTCCGCGACGATGACGCCCTTCGGCGCGTACTTCGCGGTGTCCCATTCGCGACGAGGGGCGCCGTGGTAGTCGTCGGCACCCGTGCCGAACATGCCGTCGTCGTAGCCGAGATCGGCGATCTCGTCGGCGTACACCGAGTGCGTGATCTCGCGGGCGTACGGGTCGAACAGTAGCTTGTTGGGGTTGAAGCGGTTGCCCTTCTCGTCCAGGTCGGCGACGAATCCTTCCGACGTGCCGGGCCTCCATGCATCCACCGACGGCCAGTTCGGGCCCCAGGCGCGGAACCCGTAGAAGGTGCCGAGATCGAGGCCCTGCAGTTTGCCGCGCCACACGCCGTCGCTGCACTTGGCGAGGTCGTAGGTGGCGAGCGGTTCTGCGCCGATCGCGGCGTCGAAGATCGCGAGGAGGATGCGGGTGGCGTCGGGGGCGTGCACCGCGAAGGTGACCCCGTCGGCGTGAGGGTGGGCTCCGAGCGGCCAGGTGGCGTCCGCCCAGGCATCCTGTTCGAGAGGAACAATGTTCATGCTGACCATCTTGCCTCAAGTTGCCTAAACCCACCCATCAGCGGCGCTCGACGTGGACGTTTGTAACCAAACGTTCAACCTTGCAGGCAGCGGGCGGGCGCGTGGACGAGCGCAAGATATCGCTTCTCACATACTTGAACGAGGTTGGAGTGTGCGGGCTGGTCGTGCCTATGATTCGATGCGTGAATCGACGCCTTCTTTTCGTGCATGCGCACCCCGACGACGAGTCCAGCCAGACCTGTGCCACAATGGCGCGCTACTGCTCGGCAGGTGAACAGGTCACGCTAGTCACGTGTACGTTGGGCGAGCGTGGCGAGATCTTGGTGCCCGAGCTTGAGCATCTCTCGGAGGCAGAGCTGGGTGAGCACCGCGTCGCGGAACTGACGCAGGCTATGACGCACGTCGGCCTCACGGATCACGTCTTTTTGGGCGGCGCTGGCCGCTACCACGACACGGGCATGGACCGCTCGCAAGACGGCTCCGTCATCGTGCCCGATATCTGCCCCCGCAACGCCTTCTGGCACGCGGATCTGCTGGAGGCTGCGAACTTCCTCGTCGAGATCATCCGCAGCCGCAAGCCGCAGGTGGTCTCCACCTACAACCCGTTCGGCGGTTACGGGCACCCCGACCACATTCAGGCACACCGCGTGGCCATGTACGCCGTCACGTTGGCGAGTGCGCCGTCGCACCGCCCCGATCTCGGCGAGCCGTGGGCCGTGCAGCGAGTGGTGTGGAGCGTCCACAACACCATGATGTGGAAGAAGGCATACCCGCTTGCCAAGGAGGAGTTCTCCGATCTCTTCGACGGTCAGGAACGCGCCCCGGAGTCTTTCGGCCCGCCGGAGGAAGACATCGACTGTGTGGTGCCCGTCGGCGAGTTCTACGAGACCACCCGCAAGGCTCTGGGATCACACCGCAGCCAGGTGAACATGGACGATACGTTCTGGCGCTTCCATGGCATGGTGAACCAGATGGAGGGCGCAGGCGAGGCGTACATGTACGCCACCGGCAAGCCCTTCCCACCGTCGGAGAGCCCGCACGACGACCTCTTCGTCGGCCTGGACCTCTGAGAGGTGTTCAGCCGAGCAACACGAGGGATACGCCCATCACCGCCATGCCGACGATGAACCCGTAGATAGCGCCGTGATGCTCGCCGTACTCCTCTGCGGTGGGCAGGAGCTCGTCGATGGAAATGAACACCATGATCCCGGCAATGGCGGAAAACACGACGCCGAGCAGCGCGTCGGAAATGATGGGCGCCAGCACGAGGTAGCCGAGCACCGCACCCACCGGCTCTGCGAGGCCGGAGAGTGTGGCCCACCAAAATCCGCGTGCGCGCGAGCCCGTCGCCTGAAACACCGGTACGGCGACGGCCAGCCCTTCGGGGATGTTGTGGATGGCAATCGCGACGGCCACCGCTAGCCCGATCTGTGGTTCCTGGATGGCGGCCACAAACGTGGCAAAACCCTCCGGAAAGTTGTGCGCGCCCAAGGCAAGGGCTGTGAGCATCCCGGTGTGCATGAGCGCACGTCGACGGTGTTCGTCGCCGACGGTTCCTGGTTCGTGGGGATTGATTGCCGCAGGGACCAGCCGGTCGATGACCCCGATCACCGCGACACCGACGAAGAACGCGCCGAGCGCCGCCCACTGCCCGGGGACGTCACCTAGCTCCCGGATCAGGCTCTCCCGGCCGGTTGGGAGGATCTCCACCAGCGACACGTACACCATCACGCCGGCGGAAAACCCCAAGCCAAGCGCCAGCATCTTGGCAGATTTCGCGCGGCCCAGCACACCGAAAGCGCCTCCGATCGACGTCGACAGCCCGGCGAGCAGCGTCAGGGAGAGCGCAAACCAGAAAGCAGGGGTCATGGCAATAAATCTATCCGCACGCACGATGGCCAAGTCACACGCTTGGCCTTTCGTGGCGCTACCTACACTGGCTGCATGGGACGTGGGCTGAGTCTGATCGCCGTGGGATGCGCCTGCGCGGCGCTCGCCGCGTGCGGCTCGCCTCGGGCTGCAGTGAGCACCGCGCCCTCCCACTCCACCGCGTCGCTGCCCCACCCGTCGAGGGCCTGGAACGAAGACTTCGCTTCGGCTGTCGAGCTGGAGAACATCACTGTCAGTAACCAATCGGTGCTCGTCCCCGAAGGTATCCGGGTGCCACACGATTCACGGATCAGCGTCAGCTCCGAGGCCATGCTCGTGCTCTACAACGACGACGCCGCCGCGGTGAGGCGCGCCGTCGAGCAAAGCTGCGCCACGGCGCGCTACAAGCACTATTCCAGCGCCAAGAACGTGAGCGTCTGGGTGGGCCGAGGCATGGCCGTGCGCCTCGAAACCGACGCCGACGTGCAGATGCTCGCGTGGGGACCGGAAGCAATGAAGGACGAGTTCGCTTCCGCG
The DNA here is from genome assembly GCA_032576855.1 of Propionibacteriaceae bacterium. Lineage (GTDB taxonomy): Bacteria > Actinomycetota > Actinomycetes > Propionibacteriales > Propionibacteriaceae > Arachnia. The sequence continues at coordinate 11,273 of JAWFWL010000016.1, read as the reverse complement.
CCGTGAGGATGCCTGCCCTACTTAGCTAGCCGGCGGATACACGATGCTCTGATGGTTGGCAGCGTCTTCATTGACGAGAATTCCGTCCACCAGCTCGGTGTCTTTACTCGCCTTTCCTGCCTGCTTGCCGTCGTCGGTGATGAGTCGTTTCTCCTCGCTGATCGGGCTGGAGAGCAGCACCTTGCCATCGGAGCTGCTCACGACGGTTTCATGGGTCTCGACGTCCAGTTTTGCCCCAGTCGCCCAGAAGGTGCGCTTTGTCGAGCCGAACCCGCCTTCGCTCTTGACTACTGCTTTGCCCTCGGCATCAAACTCGTCGATTCCGCGCTCGTCGAGCACTTCTTGCATGGGCATCACTACATCGTTGTGGCCCGAGCTGTAAGGAAAGGCCTTGGTTTTCTCCTCGGTGCCGTCGTAGCGGGAGACGGTGAATTCCTCCGCGAATGCGTCGCCCCAAATGACGGCCTCGTTCGTCCACACGATGTGCTTCAGCTCGGGGTCTTTCAAGTCGAGTTCCTTGGAGCCGTCCTTGGCGGAAAACACCTGCACCTCGTCCAGGCCCTCACAGCCGATGTGTTCGCCCACCAAGATGCAGCTCCGCGTCATCCCCGTCGGGATGTCTTTGGTCTGCCAGACGATTTCGTTTGGCTTCGCCAAGTCGAAGACGATGAAGAAGTCACCCAAGTCGGATCTGGTGTGGGCGTACAGGCGGTTGTCGCGGACGCCGATGGCCTGCACGGCCTGGATCGAAAACTCCGCGTTGTAGAACGCGGTGAACTTCCCCGACGCCACGTCGAGTTGCCCGACAGCTTCCCTTGCCTTGCCGCCGGGGGGAAGGAGCTGCGTGCAGGTGAGTTTTCCGTCGATGGTGGGCAGCGATTCGTAGCAGTCGAGATCAGTGAACTGGTGTACCTGTTTGCCGCTGGCTACGTCGTACACGGCGGTGGTGGCCTTGTTGACCATCTGTCCGCTCTGGTCCACGTCGGTGGTGCGAGGCTCCGCCAAGACGATCTGCGAGCGGTCAGCCGACGTGCCGACGGCGCGTCCGGCCGCCTTCCACTCTTTGCCCACTCCGGCGGCGTACCCGTCGCTCAGCCACGAGTTGAATTGGTAATCGATGGGGAGAGTTCGTGGCGCATCGCCCTTTGCTGCGCCCTTGGACGAGCCGGACGTGCCGTTGGATCCTTCCGCGGAGGAGCCGCCGTCGTCGTTGTTGAGCACGAGGAACAGCGCAACTCCGGCGAGCACGAGTGCCAACACCACGACGATGATGAGCACCACCCATTGCACCGTGCGCTTGTTGCTCTTGCCTTGCTGCGGTGGTGGCCCCAGGAATTGGGGAGATGCGTAGCCGTAAGGCGATCCACTTCCTGGGCCACCCGTCGGTGTTCCCTGCCCCGGTTGCTGCCAACCCTGCTGCGTCATGCCTCGTCCTCTCTCCAGGCTCTCTCGCATCCTAGGACGGAGAACGGGCAGAACACACCTACCGCCACGACGAACGCGGATCAGATTCTGCCGCCAGGCAGTTGGCCTTGGCTCTTGAGCCGAACTGCCGAGCCGCTGAACCGCATGACGGCAGCCCCTAGCGCCATGCACGTACCGATGCCCCCGGTGATTATCCCGCCAAAAATTCCCGCTTGACCGAGCGCTGGAGTCACCGCGCCGACGCCGTTGCGGCACTTAATGGTGAACTTTCCCGCGCTGATGATATCGGTGGCCTTCACGAACGATCCTTGCCTAGCCTCGAGCTTGGACGCGCTGAAGGATATGTCCTCCACGGGGTTGCCGGCGTGGTCTCGCACATAGCACTCCACGTCCGAATCTTCGGGCTTCCACACCGTCATGTTTTCGCGCTTCCCCAGGTGCAGGGTGAGGGATCCGTCGACTCGCCGCACGTCGTCGGTTTCCGCTGTGGATGACGTGATCCCCCAGAAGGTCCCTGTCGCCATGAGCAAGACTGCTCCGAACAGGAGTATCCAACTGACAGATATGAACTCCCGTCCCGGCCCCTTGTAGTTCAACGGATGAATATGCCGAGGCCACGGTCGCTAATGCCAGCGCTCGTCGTTGGAATAGCTCACGGAACTTCGTTCCTAGAAGTGATCCTGCGCCTGGGCTACCCGACGGAGCGACGAACGCTACAGTGCGCTCCAGCCAAGCATTCAGCGGCTGCTGGTCAGGCGGACCACCAAGCCGATACAGAAGATAACGAAACCCACGGATCCGAGGAAGATGCCGATGATAAGTGTGCTGATCCCGCCGAACAGGGCGGTCAGGCCAAGGGGCGGGGAGACTGCGCCGACGCCATGTTCGCACTCGATGGTGTATTCGCCCTTGCCGGCAAACTTGCCGATGGACACGAACGAGCCTTGGCTATTCTCAAAGTTCAGGGAATCGTTCAACCTCATGTCCACGGGTTCGCCCGATTCGTCCAGTACACGGCACTCTACGTCCGATCCTCGCGGTGCCCACACCATTCGTTCTTCGCCTTCGGCCAGCTGGATCTTGAGGGAGCCGTCCACTCGCTGCACCTCGTCGGCTTTGGGTATAGCGAAGCTGAGGCCACCGATGAACCCGCCCACACCGAGGAGAATCGCGAGAATTACCATGATCCCGCCGACGATCAAGAGGCCTTTACCGCGCTTGTTCGGCTTGCCCATCGGCTGCGCAGACCACTGCGGGTTGTTCGGGTAGCTCATGAATCCCTTCTCCCTCACCTGAGTGCACCACTGTCGCACGCGAGCGGGTCAGGGCATCTCACGTTTGCGCGACTGAGCGCACTCCAGAAGCAGATTTTGGCCCTGTAGCGCCCATTTTCGGCTTCTGGCGTGCGCTCAGTCGCGCAGTCCCTGATTGCCTCGTCAGCGAGAGCGCCTTCCTGCGTGCCGAAATAGGAACACGCTCCAGAGGATCAGCAGGAACCCGCCGACGCTGGAGAAGGCGGCGGCTATCAGGCTTCCAACTTCTGGTGGGTCGGTGAGTTTTCCTTCATAGCCATCGCATTCGACGGTGTACTCGCCTCCGGCTGGCCCGGCGCGGAACGTGCCGACAGTGCGTGAGGTGACGTCGTTGATGGTCGTCCTCGAGCGGGTCTTCGTTGACAGCGACACGGGCTGCTGATCAGGCCCGAGCACCCGGCACGTGTCCGCCGGCGGGTACTCATCCTCTTCGTCGGCGGGCGGCCCGTCCACCCACACGGTGAGCTTCTGCTCGCCTTCCAGCACCACACTTGCCGACTCCGAGAAGCGCTGCTCGTGCACGTCGTCGGCAAGGTATCGAACTAGATTCACTACCCCGAAGACGAGGAGCACCGCGCCGATGACAAGGGCCAAGGCGGCCAGAATTCGAAGGACGGTGGCGGGTGCCGCCTTCGATCGGCCCGTGCCAGGTTGGAGCATCCGAGGTGCACCAGGCTGCGGGTCCGTCGGCCCGGGCTGATGCTGATTATTCATCCGTGTTCCGTCCTCGGGCGGGGCTCATCGGGACGGGTTGCTCAGGCGACCCGCTGCGTCCACCCGAACGGGTCTTCAGCACGGCCATACTGAATATCCACCAACGCTGCACGAATCTCCGCAGTCTTGACGCCGGGGGTGCCGTCGGCGACGACATGATGCACGTCGCCCGGCGCCTTGAAGCCGACGATGGGGGTGACGACGGCGGCTGTCCCACACGCGAAGGCCTCGACGATCTCGCCGGAGCGCACACCGTCGAACAGTTCCTCGACGGTGATGCGTCGCTCCACCGGCTTGAGGCCGTGGCGGGGGGCGAGCTTCAGGATGGAGTCGCGGGTGATGCCGGCGAGGATGGAGCCGGTCAATTCCGGCGTCACGAGGGTGCCGTCGGCGGTGATGAACATGAAGTTCATGGTGCCGCACTCCTCGATGTATTTGCGCTCGGCGCCGTCGGTCCACAGCACCTGGCCGCAGCCGTGTTCTTCGGCCTCCATTGCGGCTTCGAGCGACGCGGCGTAGTTGCCGCCGCACTTCGCGGCGCCGGTGCCACCGGGGGCGGCGCGGGTGTAGTTGGGGGTGAGCCAGAGGGTGACGGGTGCGTCGTAGTAGGCACCGACGGGGGATGCGAGCACGCAGAAGGTGTAGCCAGAGGCGGGTCGCACACCCAGGTAGGGCTCGGAGGCCACCATGAACGGGCGGATGTAGAGGGCCTGTTCGCCTGCGGGGTCTGGCACCCAGTCCCGTTCGAGTTCGACAAGCTGGCGGATGCCGTCCACGAAATCCTGCTCCGGGAAGGCCGGCATGCCCAGCCGCTTGGCGGAGCGGGCGAATCGGGCGGCGTTCGCGTCGGGACGGAACAGCCAGACGGAGCCGTCGGCGTGGCGGTAGGCCTTGAGCCCCTCGAAGATCTCCTGGCCGTAGTGGAGGACTGCGGCGGCGGGGTGCATCTGCCACGTGCCCATGGCTTCGATGCGCTGGTTCGTCCAGCCACGCTCCGGCACGTACTCCGCGAGCAGCTGGTGGTCGACGAAGAAGTGGCCGAACACGGGGTTGGCGAGGATCTCCGCTCGGCGCTCTTCGCTCGTCGGGGACGTGGTGCGGTGCAGGACGAATTCGCTCATGGCCGCAAGGGTAGTCCGGTAGGCCGCCTCGTGGGCGGCCGGTTCATCAGACGACCCCGCGCGGACCCCGTCGGGGCTTGGATCCGGGCTGCTCCCCTGCCCCGGTGCCGGTGCCACGCCCGCCAGGCAGGGGCAACCTGTGCGGCTCACTCCCGGCACAAGTGTCCAATGCTTCTGCGCGACGGGGCACCGTCGGGAAGCAAAGGAACATTAATCCGCAACTGAGCCGCACAGGTTGCACATGCCCGGCCGGGCGGACTGAACCACGTTTTCCACAGATCTGGCACCCGCGCTTTTCTCTGGCTGGCACTATCTGTACTGTTGTCCTCGTGCTTCCTGAGAGTTTTTCAGGTGGCCTTGATGAATCGACGGTGAAGGGAACCAGGTGCGCAAGTTTCTGCTCGGCATTGCTGCTGCAACCACAGCGTTGACTGCCGCCTTGGGCATCACGCAGGCGTCCGCCCTCCCCGTCGCACCGGAGCCGGCACCGCCGGTCGCAGGCATCCCCACTCCCTGCACCGCGCAGCATCCGTGGCCCGCCGACGCCTCCATCTCGGACATCAAGCAGCAGATGGAAGAGAACTTCCATCTCGAGCTGACGGGCAACTACTGGTCAAACGAGTACCGCCCGTCGATCAAAATCCTCTGGGAAACCCTCGACGGCGTGGCCTGCACCGATTACGTCGACACCCTGCTGAAGAAGAACGGCGGCAACGTCGGCATCAGCGCCTCGGACACCCGAAGCTGGGCGTGGGGCGACTGGTCACTCACCAAACCCGGCTACGTCACGCTTGATTTCCAGAAGTTCAAGACGGCGCTGGAGAACGACGACGAGGGCCGCCTCGTGCGCCTCATCATCCATGAGCTCGGCCATTCCTGGAACTCCGACCGCGGCTCCGAGCCGTCGTACTGGCGCGAGTTCCAGAAGCTGCAGCGCTCGCAGGGCACGTTCTCGAAGTACGCCGGGTCGTCGGTGACCGAAACGTTCGCCGACGCCGTCGGGTACTACGTCGGCCGGTGCGCGCTGAACAACCCGTACGACACCGGCAAATTCTCCGGCTACTACGAGTTCGTGAAAGACAACGTCTTCGACGGTAAAGAGTTCGGCCCGGCCCCTGGCGAAAAACCCAATTGCACGACGCCCAAGCGCGGCGCCGAAGAACCCCGGCCAGGCAAGCCCACCGACACGAAAGCCAAGTGGATCTCTGACCTCGCCGGTGAATAGGCCACGCGTCGAATCGCGCCGCCTGTCCTGGCGATAATCACCATCCCCCACCCCGGCCGCCTCGTCGAAATTGCTCCTACCTATACTCGGGTCATGTCCGAGTCAGCGCCCGCCCCGGTCGCACGGAGGACTCCGTCGTCCTTCGTGCTGAAGCAGGTTATGGCCGTCACCGGTTTCGTGTTCGTGGCGTTCGTCGTGGTGCACATGATTGGCAACCTCAAGGTGTACGCCGGCCCCGAATCATTCAACGCCTACGCGGCGTGGCTGCGTGAGGTCGGCTACCCGCTCATCCCCAAGGAAGGCGTGCTGTGGGCGTTTAGGGTGACGTTGCTCGTCGCGCTAGTGCTGCACGTCTGGGCGGCCATCACCATCTGGGCGCGCGGTCGTCGCGCGAGGGGGAGCCACCGTCGCAAGCGAATGCCTGGCCTCATGGCGACGAGTGCGCGCACGATGCTGCCAGGCGGCACCGTCATCCTGGTGTTCATCGTCGTGCACCTGCTGGACCTCACTATCGGCGCCGCCCTGCACTCCAGCACGTTCACTCCCCCCGACGGCAACCAGTTCTACGCGTACGAGAACCTCGTCGCGAGCTTCCAGCGCCCGTGGATGGCCATCTTCTACAGCGTGTGCATGCTCATCATCGCCTTCCACGTCGAGCACGGCTGGCGCACCATTCTGCAAGACGTGGGCGTCACCGGCCGCCGCTTCCGCACGTTCTGGGTGGTGCTCGGCGGCTTGCTCGCGCTGGCCATCATCCTCGGTAACGCCACCATTCCTCTGCTGGTACTCACAGGGGTGATCGCATGAAGCTCCCGTTTACGTGTTCCCGACGAAGTGGCCGCCCCATCGCGTCCGCGCCAGCCACGAGCTCTCGGGGCAGCCTCGACGCACACGTGCCACCGGGCGACCCGATGACGGCGTGGGATCGTCGTCGGGCGGAATACAAGCTAGTCAACCCGGCAAACCGGAAGAAGATGACGGTGATCGTCGTCGGTACGGGGCTCGCCGGATCGGGCGTCGCCGCCGCGCTCGGTGAGCTTGGGTACAACGTCGAGTGCTTCACCTTCCACGACGCGCCACGTCGCGCGCACTCCGTCGCGGCCCAGGGCGGCATCAACGCCGCCCGCGCGAGGAAGGTGGACGGCGACTCCATCGCGCGCTTCGTGAAAGATACCGTCAAGGGCGGCGACTTCCGCGGGCGCGAGGCCGACGTCGTGCGTCTGGCTACGGAGTCTGTGCGCGTAATCGACCACATGCAGGCCATCGGCGCGCCTTTTGCGCGCGAGTACGGCGGGCAGCTCGCCACGCGCAGCTTCGGCGGCGTGCAGGTCTCGCGCACCTATTACACGCGCGGCCAGACCGGCCAGCAGCTGCAGGTCGCCGGCGCGCAGGCGCTGCTGCGACAGGTGGAGCGCGGCATCGTGCGACTGCACACGCGCACCGAGATGCTGGACCTCATCGTCGACGACGGCCGCGCGCAGGGCATCGTCACCCGCAACCTCGTGACGGGTGAGATCGAAGCATGGACCGGCCACGCCGTCGTGCTGTGCACCGGCGGGTACGGATCGGTCTACTTCCACTCGACGCTCGCGATGAACTCCAACGCCACGGCCACCTGGCGGGCGCACCGTCGGGGCGCGTACTTCGCAAGCCCGTCGTTCGTGCAGTTCCATCCGACGGCGCTGCCGGTGAGCTCGCATTGGCAGTCGAAGACGACGCTGATGAGTGAGTCGCTGCGCAACGACGGCCGCATCTGGGTGCCGAAGAAACCGGGCGACGATCGCCGCCCCGCCGACATCCCCGAAACCGAGCGTGACTACTACCTCGAGCGCCGCTACCCGGCCTACGGCAACCTCACGCCGCGCGATATCGCGTCGCGCGCCGCCCGCAAGGAGATCGAGGCCGGGCGCGGGGTCGGGCCGCTGAAGAACTCCGTGTACCTGGACTTCTCCGACGCCATCGCGCGGCTCGGCAAGGACGTGATCGCGGAGCGCTACGGCAACCTGTTCGACATGTACCACGACGCGACGGGCGAGGACCCGTACGTCGAACCCATGCGCATCGCGCCCGGCGCCCACTTCACGATGGGCGGGCTATGGACCGACTACAACCAGATGACCTCCATCCCCGGCCTGTTCGTCGGCGGCGAGGCGGGCAACAACTACCACGGCGCCAACCGCCTGGGCGCGAACTCCCTGCTCAGCGCGTGCGTCGACGGCTGGTTCACCCTCCCGCTGGCCGTGCCCAACTACCTTGCGGATCTCGTCGGCAAGCCCAAGCTAGAACTCGGCGACGATGCCGTCGCGACAACGGTAAACGCAGTGCGGGAGCGCACCCACCGGCTCATGTCCAACGGCGGACAGACGCGCCCGGCGACGTTCCACCGTCGGCTGGGCGACATCCTGTACACGCACTGCGGGGTGTCGCGGTCGAAGGCGTCGCTGCAAGCGGGGCTCACGAAGGTACGGGAGCTGCGCGATGAGTTCTGGGCCGACGTGCGCGTCGCCGGATCGTCGAGCACGCTCAACCAGGAGCTCGAGAAGGCCGGGCGAGTGGCCGACTTCCTGGAGCTCGCCGAGCTGATGATCGTCGACGCGCTAAACCGCACCGAGTCGTGCGGGGCGCACTTCCGCGAGGAGTTCGCCACCGACGACGGTGAGGCCAAGCGCGACGATTCCCGCTGGTGCAATGTGTCGGCGTGGGAGACGCGCCCCGACGGCAAGCACGTTTGCCACGACGAGCAGCTCAGCTTCGCATTGGTGCCGCTACAGCAGAGGAACTACAAGTGAGAGTGGAACTGGAAATCTGGCGGCAGGACTCCCCCAAGGTGAAGGGGCGGTTCGAGACGCACGTCGTCGAGGATGCGACGCCCGAGATGAGCCTGCTGGAGTTGCTGGATCGCCTCAACGATCAGCTGTTCAACGAGGGCAAGGAACCCATCCAGTTTGAGTCTGACTGCCGCGAGGGCGTGTGCGGTGCGTGCGGCGTGACCGTGAACGACGTGCCACACGGGCCTGTGCCGAACACCCCGTCGTGCCGCCAGCATCTGCGTGCCTTCGGCGGTATCCGAAAGCTGCGGATCGAGCCCCTGCGGAGCGGCGCGTTCCCCGTCGTGCGGGATTTGGTGGTGGACCGCTCGGCGCTGGATCGGGTGATCCGCGCGGGCGGGAACGTCGACGTCGCAGCCGGCACCGCGCCCGACGCGGACGCCGTGCGGGTTGGGCACGAGGACGCCGAAGTGGCGCTTGACTTCGCCGCTTGCATCGGTTGCGGCGCGTGCGTGGCCGCGTGCCCGAACGGAGCGGCGCACCTGTTCGCGGGCGCGAAGCTCGCGCACCTGGCGCTCATCCCGCAGGGCAAGGAGGAGCGAGGGCGACGCGCCCGCAGCGTCGGCGACGCCGTCGAGGCCGAGTTCGGGCCGTGCTCAACCTACGGCGAGTGCGTGAAAGTGTGCCCCGCGGGCATTCCCCTCGAGGCCGTCGCGGCGCTGCAGCGCGAGCGCCTGCGCGCCGGGCTGCGCGGCAAGAACAACTGAGCGATCATCGAACTACCTGAGCCAGCCCGTCGAGCCGCCACTCATCCGACCGTCGAGTAGGCGGCGCAGCCGCCGTATCGAGACGCACCGACAGAAAACTTCAAAATCCGTACGCAGATGAGATGAAGGGCCCGAATTCTGGGGGTTTGGTCAATCTGCGTACGGATTTTGAAGTTTCGTCGGCGCCTCACTAGCTCTAGGCTGGCTACGACGTCTTTCGTTCGAGGAGTGACCATGGAAGTTTCCGCATACGCCATCGACTCGGCTGAAGGCCGATTCTCCAAAACCACCATCACCCGCCGCGAACCCGGGCCGACGGAAGTGTTCTTCGACGTGAAGTTCGCCGGCATCTGCCACTCCGACATCCACACCGGGCGCGGCGAGTGGGGCAAGTGCCTGTACCCGCTGGTGCCCGGCCACGAGATCGCGGGCATCGTCACCAAGGTGGGCAGTGACGTGACGAAGTTCAAGGTGGGCGACCGCGTCGGCGTCGGCTGCTTCGTCGACTCCTGCGGTGAGTGCGACGAGTGCCGCTCCGGGTGGGAGAATTTCTGCCTGCGTGGGGAGACCGTCGGTACGTACAACTCCATTGGTCGCGACGGGCTGCCCACCGCGGGCGGCTACTCGCGCGGCATCACCGTCGAGCAAGATTATGTGCTTCGCATCCCCGACGAAATCCCGCTTGAGAAGGCGGCTCCCATCCTGTGCGCCGGCATCACGACGTACTCGCCGTTGAAGCGCTGGGGCGCCGGGCCGGGCAAGAAGGTGGCCGTGATCGGGGTCGGCGGTCTGGGGCACATGGCGGTGCAGATTGCCGCCGCGCTCGGCGCCGAGGTGACGGGCATCGGCCGCACGCTCTCGAAGCGCGACGACGCCATGAAGATGGGCGCGACGGACTACGTCGCCTCCTCCGACCCGGAGGCCATGAAGGCACTGAAGAAGACCTTCGACATCATCATCACGACGGTGTCCGACGGGCTCGACCTCAACCTGCTGCTGTCGCTACTGAAGAACCGCGGCGTGCTCGTCGACGTCGGCATGCCCGAGCATCCCGCTGAGCTGCACGTGAAGCGGCTCATCGGCGGTAACAAGGTGCTGACTGGCTCCAACATCGGCGGCATCCCCGAGACGCAAGAGGTGCTCGATTTCTGCGCCGAGCACAACATCGCCCCGTGGGTCGAGATCATCGGCGGCGAGGACATCAACGACGCCTGGGACAAGGTGGTCGGCTCCAAAGTGCGCTACCGCTACGTGATCGATACCTCCACCTTCGACGACTGACCCGCCGGGCCTCCGCTCGTCGAGCACCCCACCCGGTCGTCGAGTAGGGGGCGTTGCCCGAGACCGTCGAGCGCACTCTTCCCGGCCGTCGAGTAGCGCCGTAGGCGCGTATCGAGACGTGCCTCGGTTTCGACACGCCCGCTTCGCGGGCGGCTCAACCGCCGGGCCCGGCCAGATGATTGAGCCGCGACGAAGTCGCGAGTCGAAACCATCAACACCTCACCACAACTGCAAAACTCGCCAACAGCTGCATGCCTCACGCTTGGCTGAGCGGGGACAGATGCGGCTGTTGGCGAGTTTTGCAGTTTTGACGCAGCGTCTCGGTCGCCATGCTCGATGATTGAGCCGCCACCGCAGGTGGCGTGTCGAAATCATCCACCTGTGGATAACTCCAGAATTCACTCCGCAGTGACCCCTACGTCTGATTCACTCAAAGCTCTGGAGGAACACTCATGGTCAAACAACGACGTCTTGGCTACGCCACTATCACTTGTTGCGCGCTGCTGCTTTCTGCCTGTCAGCCTGCAACGCCACCATCCGACAACCCCACACCCACCAACACACCGGCCGCGTCTCCCAGCGCCGCGCCTGCCACACCATCACCATCCCCATCCGCGACACCGTCGCCTGACCCCTCGCCTTCACCCAGCGCCCACGAA
>JAWFWL010000015.1:0-19129 GCA_032576855.1 Propionibacteriaceae bacterium | reverse complement strand
GCTCCGACGTGTGACGCTTCCTTCTGTTTGTCATGATCTGACCAATCTCCCTGCCCCAAGGCCTCGAGCAACAGGACAACTCTCACAATGACTGGACCTACAAAAGGGGGTCAGGCCAGTGCGACGCTGGCCCCTGCACTCGCGGATAGTTCATTAGCTAGTGCTGTCGCGCTTCGCATAGACACAGGAATCACATACTCGTTCCTCAGGAACTACACAGCAAGCCTCATTAGGTTCCTTCTTCAGAGATTTACTGGAAATACCGGGAATAGGAGAAAGAAAGAAAGAGAGACACGGGATGTCTTCACAAACCCGTATTGTGGGGCTAGATGTAGCCCGTTCACTTGCCATAATCGGCATGATTATCGTTCACATGGCTGCACTATCCTGGAGAACGAAAGTAATTATTTCTGGACTGCCTGCTGCATTCTTTGCAGTGATCGCAGGCATCACCTTCATGCTCATTGGACGCAACTACAACGTTACGACATTTATGAAACTTGTCGCGCGAGGTTGCATCATCACGCTGCTTGGGCTGGCGCTGCTGCCTCTCGGTGGGCAGATCCAAGTGGTGCTCGTCGCTATGGGAATCACCATGATCTTGGTCTCATGGGTTCCACCCCTCGGCATTTGGTGGAAGCTCGCGCTCCTCGTGTTCACAACAGTCGGCGCCACCGTGCGATACGCATCCTCTACCTTGCCGGAGGTGTATCCGCTGCTCGCCTGGGCGGCCTATCTCTTGAGTGGGATGGTGCTCTACGAGGTCTATGTGCGCCAGCGAAATATTGCACTGCGCTGGATATGCACTGGTGCCAGCGCCTTCGTCGCCGCAGTGGGGCTGTACTTCCGCTTCGAGCCGGATATGCCCGCCTGGCTGCGCTTCACTGGTCACACAGGGGTACTCGGCGAAATCTTGCTCTCCGTCGCTGCATCTGCCGTCATATTGCACCTATGCCTACTTTTTGGGGAACACGCCGCAAAACTGGCCATTCCTTTCGCAGCGCTGGGGACAATGTCGCTCACCGTCTATATCCTCCACGTGCTCACCGCGTATTACTGGCAACAGCACATTGCAATCCATAATACTCTCTGGGCTACTGCATTCATTGTTTTCTTCCTGACGCTGACCTGCGCATGGAGGAAATTCGTCGGACAAGGCCCTGCAGAATGGGGCGTTGCCAAGCTGATCCGAATCGTCATTCCTGAAGGAAAGAAGGCCTAGTCATGGAGAAACTCATATGCAGCGCACTCGCTCTCGTGGCTGGCCTCGTGGTGTTCACCCCGACACCCGCCAGCGCACTCGAATACGGCAAACCGGCTCCGAACAATGCCGAGAGTTCGGCAGTAGCTTCGCTGCGGATGGGCAAGATCGGCCAGTTCGGCGACTGCACCGGCACGTTGGTAGCAGATCAGTGGGTGCTCACGGCTCGACACTGCCTGGAATCGGTGCGCAACGAAGGCACTCAGGCCCGCTTCGGCAAAGACCAGATCTACGACGTCGACGCCTGGGCAATGTCTCCCACCGCCGACGCAGGGCTGCTCCACCTCACGAAGAAGGCGGAAGGAATTACGCCCGCAGCCATTGCCGACACGGTGCCACAGGTAGGAAAACACGGCACGTTTTACGGCTGGTCCAGCAGCTCCACCATGGCACGAAAGAAGCAGCTTCCGATGACGAACATGAAAGTGCTCGAACAGCTCGGGGTGCCCGGTGGTGGCCCCGGAGCGCAACCGCCTGCTGCACCGAGCGGCGAGGTCCCCAGCGGCGGAGGCATGGCCGTGCCCGCGCCCGGAGGCCATGCGTCGGAGGACGGTGGTGGCATGGCGGTGCCAGCACCCGGCGGTGAAACGGTCCCCGGTGAAGTCGCGCCGGCCCCGCAGATGTCCTCGCCCATCCTGCACGCTCGCTCGACGGACGGGGCAGGCATCCAAGGTGGCGATTCGGGCGGCTCCTTCTTCGTCGACGGGAAACTGGCAGGCCTGGGCACCGCTGGAACCGCAGAAGGCGACGCCGACCTCCCTTCCCCAACCGTTGCGATCACGTCGCTAGCCGGACTCAAGGATTGGGTCGACGGGGTCACCAGCGGCCGCGACAAGCAAGCCGTCCTCACCAGCGCGAACACACCAGATCCGGCGCCGGTACTGCAGACCAGCGCCGACCACATCGGCACCTACCTGGCGGTCTCCTCGATCGGCCTCGTTGGCGTCGCCGCCGCCTCTCGTCTCAGGAGGAGGAAGGCCTGATGCGCATTCCCACCGCTGTTCAGAGCCAGCGATAGACCCTCTGCGCAGCGGTTTCGGGAACCCACCGGCGCCTGCCCGTGACAAAGGCGAGCGGGCGCCGGGTTCCGTCGGGAAGAACCACATCGGCGCCACTATCGCGCCAGGTCACATGGACCCCGCCGACCAGCTTCTCGACAGCCGGCGCAGCAGCGCCCAGCCCGGTGGCCCACCTGACATGCAACTCGTTGCCCGACGGGCTCAGTACCAGCCGTTCCAGTGACGATGGCCCCACCGCGGAGCCATCGTCGAGACGTTCTCGAACGACGCGCTGCGCATCCGTGGCGATGAGTTGCAACGCGCTGGGCAGACCCGTCGGAGCGTGCCACCCGCCCACCGCAATCGGCATGGCAACCACACCTTGACAACGTGCGATGTGCAGCTCGGCGCCCTCCAGCACCAGCATTGCGTGATCAATGACGCATTCTCGCCCGAGCGCGGCCCAGCGAACACGATCCGCAGCAGAGTCGGGGCGCGCAACTCCAGCATCGCGCCCTCGATGCAGGCCGCCGAGCGGCGCGACGCTCTGATCTCTCCAGCCGAGCGTCGTGCAGGGCATCGTCGCCGACGAGTACGCACTGCGTCGGTACAGCGGGTCGTCCTCACACGGATGACCGTCGGAGCCCACATTGATGAGTCTCGTGATGCCATCGTCGAGATGCTTCCAGGTGAGGAATCCTGGGGTTGGATGCGTCGTCGGGGCATCCCCCACGCGCCCATGCGCCTTGCCCGCCGACCAGGCTGGATGGTCTGCGGGCAGCAACAGCCCCAGCAGACCCTTGGTCGCCCACAGGGGCGAGCCTGGCTTGTTATAGGGCTGCAGCACCGACGCACTCGGGCCATGCCAGCCGAGCGTCAGGAGCTCGTCCTCCATCGCGCCATGGCTCAAGAAATACTCCAGGCACCGGGCCGTCAATGAGGCCACCTCGCCCGGAGGAAGCGGGCTGCACCCCTCCAACTCTGCCATCCAGAAGGGGGCGAGCACACCGAAGCGATATGTCAGCGAACGCCCCATCGCGACGGGACACCCGTCGTCGCCGAACAGATGCTGGTAAGCCTGTACGAAATGCCGAAGGCGCCGACGATACTCCTCGCGGCGCACGACTGTTCGCGCCCCTTCCGGATCGAGTAAGTCGAGCAGCCAGAACGGGTACAGGTGGAACGCGAAGGCGTTGTAGTGGTCAATCCGGCGCCCGTCGCTGTCGGTGTACCAACCATCACCGAGGTACCACTCGTCGATGCGATCCAGCGCAGCCCAGATGGGCGATGCGTCGACGGGCTCCCCCGCCCGCAGGCGAAACGCTTGGCAGACGGCGCCGAATAGGACGTGGTTGTTGTCGGCGCACCAGTGGTCGGCTTCCAACCAATCCAACAACCGGGCGCGAGTGTCGGCGTCGAGGCGCTCGAACACCCACGCACGTGTGAGGTGCAGCGAGACCGCGATGAGTGTGGCTTCGACGGTCACCTGCCCATGGTCGCCCTGCCGTGGCCACCGATCCGGATGTTCCGCAGACACTCCTACCGCGACCACGTCGCGCATCCATTGCGCGACGTGTTGGTCGGCACCATCCGACTCCACCACGAGCAACGCAGCAGGCAGGAACGCCCGCGCGACGCCTTCGAGCCGGTCGACGGCTTCACCGTCGATGTCCAGCATCGCTCCCGATGCGGTGGCGTTGGCCCGGACGCCTTGCACCAGCGTCCGGGCCAACATTCGCATGTGGCTGCGCGCCATCGTCGACGAGGCCACGGTCGAACTCAGTGGAGATCAGTGACCGGGGCCGGATCCATATCGTCGAAGGCCTGGTTCTCGCCAGCCATCGCCCAAATGAATGCATACGCCTTCGTGCTCACACCAGAGTGGATCGACCAGCTCGGCGAGATAACTCCCTGCTCGTTCGAGACGACGAGGTGACGTGTCTCCGACGGCTCGCCCATGAGATGAATTACGCGGGCGTCGTCGGCGGCGTCGGCATGGTCGAGAACGATCACGGGGATCGCCCCGGCGTCATACATGCTGTCCTGCGCTGCACCCTGCGACATTCGCTTCTTCTATCGAAACAGCCGTTTCTTTATTAGAAATACTAGCCCATGCCCTCCCGCGAAACAGCGAGGGGGCGAAAATTGATGCAAGACTGGTCACATGCCCACCCCCAACCCAGCATCACGCGACTCCGGGCCCCCCTTCGTTGAGGCCATCGATCGCGCCCTCATACTGCTCAGCGCACTTTCGGAGGCCGGGCCGTCGGGGCAATCGCTGGGCACGCTGTGCGAGATGACAGCAATTCACAAGCCGACGGCCTACCGCGCCCTCGCGACAATGAAAGCGCGCGGGTTCGTCGCACAAACACCCACCGGCGAATATCGAATCGGCCCAGCCGCGATCACGCTCGGCGCAGGGAAAAGCGGTGAGCAATACCTTGTCGGCGCGCTCAAGGGCGTACTCAGTGCGCTGTCGCGACGCGCCGACGAACTCGTGCACCTCGGCACTTGGCACGGCGATCACGTCGTCTACCTCGACAAGGTCGAGCCCGCGACGCGAGCGATCCGCGTCTGGTCGAGCGTCGGGCAGCAGGTACCTATCGCGTCGTCAGCGCTGGGGCGCGCACTACTGGGAGCTACTCCGCGCACCGATGAAGAACTACACCACTTCCTCGAGGCGCTACCCGAAGACCGCTCCGTCAGCCTGGCACGCCTACGAGAAGCAGTCGACGAAGCGCGAACCACGGGTTTCGCGAGCGAGACCGAGGAAAACGAGCCCGGCGTAGCGTGCATTGCACGGGCTATTCTGCGCGACGGCGAACCAATCGCCGCGCTATCAGTCACGTCATTGGCCAGCCGAGTCTCACCCGCACGAGCGTCAGAACTGCGCAAGATCATCGACGAAACCGTCCCTCCGCTACTCCCAGACGGCCTCACGCTCTACGCACCCGGGCACTGAACTGCTCCTTCGGCGAGGAGCCACTAAAAGCGGTCTGCTCGGGTTGTCCGTTTAGAATGACTGCCTCGCGTCGGATGCCCGTAGGGATAGAAAACTAGGGCAGGATTCTGCCCTCGAAGTACCGGGTTCATTGCGGAGCAGCGTTCCTGATGGTGGGGGCTACTCCTTCGATGCGTGTGCTTCGCTTTCGCTGTTGCCCGGTCCTTGACATGAAGCCTCTTGGCCCGATGCCGTCGGCACCCGGCCACCGGCCCAGCCCGTCACCGCGAAGGTTGGCAACGCGTGGTGCCCGTGCCTCCTGTGGCGAGGCTCGGTAGGCGGCCGCGTACTTCTGTGCTGCTCAAATCTGGCTTGTAACGACAACCCTCATGTTCACGTTTATGATCGGCGCCGATGCTCATGCGCTTGTCTGTGGAAAGGTGAGGTGAGGGGCAGGCCTCAGTCCCTACTGAGACCCCATGTTCGGCTCCCTCGTGAGGAGAGCGGCGCCTACCGCTGCCGCAGGCAGTCCACTCGGGAGGAGCATTGTACGAGAGTCCAGCGCAAGTGATTGGATGAATGCTGACTGCGTTGACCACCGCTGAAATACTTCCAGCAGTGGTTGTCGGAGGCGATCCCCAAGGTTGCTCAAGCCGCCCCCGATCACCACCGACTCCACGTCTGCTGTAAGGATCAACATCCGCACGGCGCTCGCAACTGCGTCGACGAAGTTGGCTTTCACCACCAGGGCACGTTCGTCACCGGCATCCGCGCATTTGAAGAGGTCAAGAGCGGGATACGGCTGCGTCGTGGGCCACAGGCGCCTCAGCGCCGAGCCTGATGCATAGGTCTCGTGGCAGCCGCGCTGGCCACACGCACACACGGGGCCGTCAGCCTTGAGAGGTATATGGCCAACCTCTCCAGCACCACCCCGAGCGCCACGCCAGATAGCACCGTTGACCACGATTCCTGCAGCCATGCCCGTACCGAGGTTGAGATAGGCGGTGGATTGCCCGAGACCAAGTAGATGCGTGGCACCAAACGCCGCGGCATTCACGTCGTTATCGATAACCACATCGACATCAAACTCCGCGGCCATGATCGGCCCCAAAGCGAGATCCTCCACTCCGAGATTGACTGCATGCCTCACGCGACCATCGGCACGGTCAATAACGCCTGGAATACCAATGCCAATGCGGTGAACGTGAACTTCATCGCCTCGCAGGGCTTGGAGCAGCTCCTTCACGGTGATTTTGACACCATCTACGACGTTCGTGTTTCCCTTCGTCGTGGCGTTACGCGTGCGGTGAACAATAGACAGATCGTCGTCAACAGCCACCGCCTCGATGCTGGTCCCACCGATGTCAATACCGATATGCACCTATCAATTCCTTCGAGTACAGCGCGTCAGGAGATGCCGAGTTCGTTGCTGAGCACCAGCGCGGCAGCGCCTTGAAGAACCAGATCACCAGGGTTGGTGACCGAGTCCACCTGGAGCTGCCCAGTG
The DNA here is from genome assembly GCA_032576855.1 of Propionibacteriaceae bacterium. Lineage (GTDB taxonomy): Bacteria > Actinomycetota > Actinomycetes > Propionibacteriales > Propionibacteriaceae > Arachnia. The sequence continues at coordinate 12,422 of JAWFWL010000015.1, read as the reverse complement.
ACCGCAGGCAACGTACGTCGCTCGACAGTAGAGCGCATTTCCTCAAGCAAAGCCTGTGCCATGAACTCTGCTGGGCCGGCGAGGGTGACTGCGCTGATGCCTAGCGCGGCGATGATGGGCGTGAGCGCTGCACCGAGGGAGCCCCCGGCTTTGCGCAACAAGCGCTGCTGCTGTTGCGCATCGGCTGCACTGAGTTGCTTACCCAAGTTCGAGACGCTCAGCAGCGTTTCCAAGCATCCACGACGGCCACAGCTGCACAGTGCTCCTTCCTCATCCATCACGACGTGTCCAATCTCACCGGCGGTGAAAGCGTCGCCCTGCACGAGGGCTCCGTCGATAATCAGCCCAGCCCCAACTCCCTGACCGATGAGCACGAGCATCATGTTCTTGCCGCCGCCCTTATGGAACGTATGAATGGCCAGCGTGGCTGCGTTGGCGTCATTGGCGACGTGCGTGGGCACGCCGAGCGCATGAGAGAAGGGGTCGGCAAGAGCTTGATTCACCCACCCCAGGTTCGGAGCTTCAAGAATGACTCCATTGCGGTTGACCACGCCCGGAGATCCGATCCCAACGCCGAGCACAGGAACCTTGGACGCTTGCTTCAGGTCCCTCGCTACGCCAAGCGCGACGTTGGCCGCCTCCTCACCCATCTGGCCGCGGAGTGCCGCCTCTTGACGCTCGAGAATTTCACCCCGAAGGTTCAGTAGCGCCCCGGTCACTCGGTGATCGTCCGAGAGGTTGAGTGAGATGACGTGTCGAGCATTGTCGTCGAGTGCGATCAAGGTGGGGGGTTTTCCTACCTTCGACCGGGCACGGGTACCGAGGTCGAGCAGCAGACCCTCGGAATCCAGCTCCGCGACAAGGTCTGACACAGACATTCGTGTAAGCCCGGATACCCTAGAGAGGTCAGCCCTGCTCATCTCGCCGTCGTGGAAGAGGTGCTGCAGCAGTAACGCGCGATTGTTCTGCCTACTGTCCGTCGGCGACGCTTTCTCAGTGACCCGAAGCTGGTTCATGCACTCTCCACATACTTATCTTGGGCGAACTGATACTCGCGGTGCTCAATGCTGTGAGGAATCAGTTGGCTGCAATTCAGGGTTCATTCATGCGGGCAGCCGCCTGCCCGGGGGGGGCAACAGGATGTCAAACTCCGCTGGCCGGAAGGCCAGGGCCGCGGAAACCGCCCCCGACTTGCTGCTCAGGCTCCTTCTTGCCCAGACCTGGCGTCTTGCCCGTCGGGTTCGACCCAGCTTCTGTTGTTCCGGAGTGGTCCTCCTCCGGTGTTGTCGGCTTCGAACCGTCCTCAGCGGACGTTCCAGAGCCTTGTTCCGAGCCGCCGGCGCCGCTCTCACCGTTGTCGCACGTGCCTGGGTCCGACGGCGCAGCGTCAGCCGGCTGGCTCTGCGTCAGCTGGAAGGGGTTGTATCCCGACAGCGCCAGGAGGTACCACGCGGTGGCGCCCGTGTGAAGGCTTGCGTAGTAGAGATCCCCATACCCGGTATCGAGCCCATCGCTGGACGCAGCAACGATGCCCTTCCCGTCGCCGTTAGGGGCTTCACGCTGAGCTCGTTCTATACTGCGAAGGATCAATTCCGTGTACTCACGGTCACGATCGGCGTGGCGAAGCGCCAGCGCCAACTGCCCAGATCCTTCGAACCAGACCTTGGAGACATCAGCATTGCTGAACGCCGGGCCCTCGTAGGCGCCGTCTTGTGCGTGCAAGCTGTCTACTGTCCATTGCAGTGCTGGCAGGTAGCCGTCATCGAGTGCGGTGAGGTAGCTCCAGCTCTGCGGATCTTCCGGAACAGGATAGTAGTTCATGGAGACGCCGTCGGGGTTCGTCCCCGTCCACAAATGCCCGTGTTCAGACACCATGGCCTTCATGAAGTCAGAAGCAATGGCAGCCCGCTCTTCCCACTTAGCGTCGCCGGTGACTTGAGCGAGTTGCCCAAAGAAGGCGGCGATGTCGATGTTGTGCTCCGTGGCCTTGAACGTGAAGGATACGGCGTCGGCGTTCTGCCCGCCCGTGTAGCCATAGGGGGCGTGCACACGGTCGGCTGTGTTCTTCTCGATCCATTCTGCCGAGCGGAGCGCCGTATCCAAGTACTTCTGCTCGCCAGTGGCCTTATACAGATGCGTCAGCGCCATGCCCACCCAGGCTTGGTTGCCGGTGAACGACGCGGATGATCCGATCTCAACGACGCCAGCCTGGAGACTATCGGGTTGATACGAAGACCTCGTGCGTCCGTCAGCGTAAGGGTCTTCGTTTTGCACGTGGACAAAAGCGTCGCCAAGGGCTGAAGCTCGCTCAATGTCCTGGGGAAGGCCTCGGGCGAGGTAGGCCATGATAATGAGCGCATCATCGTACAGGAACGACGACACGAACCCTCCGGGAAGAGAGTCGAAGAAGCCGCCCTTGTAGCTGCGGGCAAGACGCATCTCATCCCCCGTGCCGTACGTGTCTACACGTTCGTCGAGGAACTCATAGGCAAGTTCGGCTGAGTGTTTGAAATCGACTGTGTCATCAGAGCCCGTGTACCACCCGCTGGTTGCAGGCGTTGGTTCACATGTTGTTGCTTGGGCGGTGCTGATGCTGCCGCACACCGCCAATGCGGCCGCAACGGACGCGGCTACGAGTCCTCGCAGCCGCGAACGACGTCGTGCTTGACCAGGTTCGTGCGTGGATGCGCCAAATAATTTGTCCATACTCATAATCTCTCTTCTTCGAGGATTTACTATCTAACCCTTGATCGCTCCGGCGGACATACCGGAAACAAGGTTGCGTTGAATAATCATGAAAAACACGACGACTGGCAAGGAGAAGAGGGTTGCTCCCGCCATCTGTCCGCCGTAATCTGTGCCGATCTGTCCACCGGATGCCGTCGTGAACGATGCAAGCCACACGGGCAGCGTGTATTGAGACTGATCTTTCATGAAGGTATAGGCGATGATGTAGTCGTTCCAGGCCGCGATGAAGGCAAACACGCTGCTTGCAATGATGCCTGGCATCACCAGTGGGAACAGGATTCGGGTAAGCACCTTCCAAGTCGATGCTCCATCGACGCGCGCTGCTTCATCGAGTTCGATGGGGATCGCAAGGAAAAACCCTCGCATGACCCAGATCGAGAATGGGAGCACGCCGGCTACGTAGGCAAAAATCAAGCCCCAGTACGTTCCCAACAGGTTGAGTTCATTGAAGATCAGGAACTGCGGAATAAGCAGCGCAGCTCCTGGCAACATCTGCACAACGAGTAGCAGAATTAGCACGGAACGGCGTCCGCGAAACCGGAATCGGGAGAGCGCGGCTGCAGCAAACAGCCCCAAGACGATAGAGAACACTACGGCCCCCGCGACGACGATGACAGAGTTCCGTAGGTTCTGGAGGAATCCTGCCTGCGTCACAGCCCGAACGAAATTCTCGAGCGTGGGTTCGCTGGGGAGGAAGCGAGGTGTCGACGAGAGCATCTCGGACTGTGGTTTAAATGCCGTATTGATCATCCAATACACCGGGAAGACCCAGACGATGCAGAAAATGATGGCGACGAGCGTGCTGATCCACGGGAACTTACGAAGGCGTCTCGTCCTCAACCGTCGCTTCTGCTTGGAGCTCGGGGTGCCAGACTGCGGAGAAAGTGCGCCGTCGCGTGGTGCGTCTTGTGTCGTCGTAGTCACGGTCAGAGGTCCTCTCCAGAACGAATGAGGTCGCGGATGTACAAGGCGCTGAGTACCAGCAGGATCAATGTGGAAGCGACAGCGATGGCCGAACCAGCTCCCAGCTGCACGTTTCCAGAGAACGCGGTGATGTAGGTGAACACGCCCAGGGTGCTCGTCGCACCGTCGGGACCGCCGGCAGACACCAGCCAGATCTGGTTGAACACGTTGAAGTCCCAGATGATGGAAAGCATGGTCACCAGCATGAATGTCGGCTTCATGGCCGGAAGTACCACCATGCGATAGACAGCAAATTCGCTCGCGCCGTCGAGGCGTGCTGCCTCTTTCCGATCAATCGGAACTTGCGTCTCCGCAGCGTAGAGCGTCAACGCGATAAAAGGCACAGCCTGCCACACCACCAGCAGCCAAATGCACACCCAAGCCAGCACCGGATCAGCCGCCCAGTTCTTGCTGGTGAGATCACCAAACAGCCCGGTCTGGGTGAGGAGCCAGTTCACCACACCGTATTGCGGCTGAAACAGCCACTTCCAGATCAACGATGACGCCACGTTGGGCATCGCCCAGGCGAGAATCAACGAGACGGTAACGACGTATCGCATCACCGACGTGAGTCGGGTCATCAGATGCGACATGAACGCACCGATCAAAACGCTGCCTATCACGAGGCTCGCGGTAAAGATCACCGTGCGCAGAAGCGAGAGCCAGAAGGCGCCCTCGCTCAGCAGCTTGGCGTATTGCTCGAATCCGACGTTGTTGTAGGTGCCGGTAAAAAGACTGCGTTGGTTGTAGTCGGTGGTGGACAGGACCACGAGGAACACGATGGGCGCGAGCGTGACGAAAATGAGCACGAGCCCTGCGGGCGAGAGCAGCAGCAAAGGTGGCAGCCACGGCCGCTCATGCGGGGAGCCTGATTTGCGCCGCCGAGTCACCTTCAACGTCGGTGTGGTTTTGGACAAAGCGGCCATGAAGCTCGCCTTTCGAGTCGGATTGAGGGTAGGCGCCGACTAGCGATGTTGTCGGCGCCCACCGGCATGATCACTGTTCGTTGAGCGTCTTGTTCGCAGCGACGTCGAACGCTTCAGCTGCGCCCTTGACGTCCTTCGAACCAGAGGCAATGGCCTGGAACATGGCCTCGAGCTCCTTATTGCTCTCGATGGTGGTCCAGTTCGGGTTCGGAGGGGTGGCCTTCGAGTTGAGCGCCGCGGTGAAGAATCCGCGCTTGACGTCACTCAGCGTCGAGTCAGCCTTCTCAACGCCCTCCTTGCTGTTCGGAATCCAGCCGTCTACTCCGTAGACAAAGTCCGACTGCACTTCAGGGCTAGCTGCGATCTTGACCCACTGGAGGGCCAGGCCAGCATTCTGCGATTTGGCAGGGATTGCCCAGTTCGAGCCACCGAGCATCACCGGCTGGCTCTTACCCGACTTGCCAGGCATCGGGAAGGTGCCGAGATCCTCTTCCTTGAGCTCGGGGTTCAGCCTGAGGATGCCCTGCGAGTTGCTGTTGAGGATCGCAGAAGTCTTGCCGTCCGCGAAGATCTGGTTGTGGTCAGGCTCCAGCGTGTTCAGGGTCTGAGAAGCAGGGGACGAGTAGGCGTTCTGGAAGGCCTTGAAGTCTCCGAGACCCTTCAATGCCGCCTCGCTGCTGAAGCCCGACTTCCATGCGTCACCTTCCTGGGTTGCAATCTCACCGCCGGCATCCCACACGAACTGCAGGCCAGCGAACCAGTACTGACCGGGCAGGTAGAACGCGGAGAAGTCTGGAGTAGACTTATTGGCTTCCTTCACCTTGTCCAGTGCCGCAGTGAGTTCTTCGTACGTGGTGGGCACCTCGGTGACCCCGGCGTCCTTCCACATCTTCTTGTTGTAGATCACCGCACGTGCACCGGCGAAGCCAGGAACCGCGTAGAGCTTGCCGTCGATGGTGGCCGGATCGACGAGACCGTCCAGCCAAGTCTGGCCCTGCGCGAGATCATCCTTGCTCTCCGTCAGATCGAGGAGTCCGCCATTGGCCGCGTAGGAAGCAACCTGCGTGTTACCAATGTCGAGCACATCAGGCGGGGTATCGGTGGCGAGCGACGTCGAGATCTTGGTGTTAATGCCGTCCCAGGTCTGCACCTGGAGGTCGACCTTGGCCTTGGTTTCTTCGGTGAAGCGCTTGTTGATCTCACCGAGGGTTTCATCGGTGTAGTCGCCCTCCATCACCCACACGGTGATGGATTTACCTTCGCCATTGGTGTCGGCCGATGGCTTACCTTCGGCCCCTCCCCCACCCGAGCATGCAGTGAACAGGAGGGTGGCAGCCAGCCCGACCGCGCCGAGGGCAGTTTTCTTGATAGCCACGTTTCTCTCCTTCGTTGAGAAGACGTTCTTGCGGATATGCGTTTCGCGGGATGCGAAGCCCGAGGCGAAGCGTCACACCGATGTGGGCGTCGTTGCCTAGGACAATTATTAGTAAATGAGTCTTGCAAACAAATGTCAAGTAGGGTCTACTGGTAGTTATCCAACTGTTACCTCGCGCACTTCCCAGGAGGGAACATGACATCCGTCGTTCCTCGTGTACGCCACCTCGAGAAGGGAACCGGCGAATTCACGTTGTCTGCAACCACACGCATCGCGACGAGCGACGCACTCTCCTCCGCGGCGCAGCTGCTGCAGGCGAGTCTGATGCAGGCCACACAACTGCCAGTCGGGTTTGATGATGGTGGGCAGATCCAAGTGCGCACCGACGCGTCGCTCCCGCATGAGGGCTACCGCGTCGAAGTGACCTCCGAACGGGTACACATCACGGCAGCGACCGAGGTTGGGGCCACATGGGCCGTCCAGACACTACTGCAGCTTCTCCCCCCTAACATCTACCGCAAGGCACCGCTGCGGAACACCCGTTGGGCCATCCCCGCCGTCACGATCGAAGACGAACCAAAGTACCCGTGGCGGGGCGCGCTACTCGACGTCGTTCGTCATTTCCTTCCGGTCAGGGAGGTGCTGCGATTCATCGACCTCTTGGCCATCCATCGCCTCAACGTGTTGCACCTTCACCTCACGGACGATCAGGGATGGCGTATCGAGATTCTCCGATACCCACGCCTCACCGAGGTGGGCAGTTGGCGGCGAGAGTCTCAGGTTGGGGCGGGGGAAAACGCGAGCCACGACGGTCGCCCGCATGGCGGCTTCTATACACAAGACGACATCCGTGAGATCGTCGCCTACGCCGCAGCGCGAGGCATCACCGTCGTTCCAGAGATCGAGCTCCCAGGTCACGCCCAAGCGGCAATCGCCGCCTACCCCGAACTCGGCGTGGTCGATGAACCACTCGAGCCGTGGACCAATTGGGGCATCAACGTCAACGTCTTCAACGTGGAGGAAAGCACAATCGAGTTCCTCTGCAACGTGTTCGACGAAGTGGTGGAGCTGTTCCCGTCCGAGTACATCCACATCGGTGGTGACGAGTGCCCGAAGGAGCAGTGGGAAGCCGACCCTCGTACCCAGGAACGTATGCAGGAGCTCGGCGTTGCCGACGAGCACGCGCTGCAGAGTTGGTTCATTTCGCGCATAGGTGAACACCTCGCCTCGCGTGGCCGAAAGCTGCTCGGCTGGGACGAGATCTTGGAAGGAGGGCTTGCCAAGGATGCAACGGTGCTCTCGTGGCGCGGGTGGGCTGGCGCGATCGCCGCTGCACGCGCGGGCCACGACGTCATCGCCTGCCCTGAGGACACCGTCTATCTCGACTACCGCCAGTCAGACGACCCCAGGGAACCGATCCCCGTGGCGACCGTCACCACCGTCGCCGACGTGTACGGGTTCAGCCCCGTGCCGCCCGGCATCAGCGACGAAGAAGCGCGCCATGTGTTAGGCGGGCAGGGCAACATGTGGACCGAGCACACGGACTCCCCGCGCAGCATCGACTACCAGGTATTCCCCCGCTTGTGCGCGCTGGCGGAAGCACTGTGGGCCCCGGATCTCAGGGACTTCGGCGATTTCGAAGCGCGGCTGTCCCAGCATTTGGAGCGCTTGGACGCGCTGGGCGTCGAGTACCGTCGCAGCGACGGGCCACGCCCCTGGCAGCTGAGACCAGGCATCCCTGGACGCCCGGAAGACAAGGAAACAGCCGCAGCAAACGTGCAGGCGCTCACGGCGAACATCGCTGTCGAGTAAGCCAGTCAGAGTCTGAAGTTCCGGCACCCCCACACCGGGGGGGTGATCAGCGATGCCACGTCCTCGGTGCACCCAAGAGCTCAGGCCCGCCACGCCGCCTGCTATTGCAGGGAGAGGCCCACATTTGGCATGTGAGTGAGCGCTCACTATAATTGCGGGTCGTGGCAAGAGCACCCAGGATGACCCGCGACGAGCGCCGGGCCAGCATCGTCGAGGCGACGGCCCCGCTGCTGGAGCAGTACGGCCAACAGCTCACGACGAGGCAGATCGCCGACGCGGCTGGCGTCGCGGAGGGCACGGTCTTCCGCGCGTTCGATTCGCTCCAGGAGGTGATCGAGGCGACGGTGACTGCTGCGCTGTCCCCCGAGCGCCTCGACGAGGTGGTGGCCGCAGCACAGTTCCCTGGCACACTACGAGGCGATGTCGAATGCGCGTTCGACGTCATCGACAGCTATCTGAAGCTCGTGCGCTCCGCCTTCCACATTGGTCATAACGGCCCTAGCCACGACGACAACGCCCGCTGTGCGCGCGAGCAACTCCTTGAGCGCTACACCCAGCTGTCTGCCACCTTGGCGGAGCGCTTCGAAGCCCACGCCGACGAGCTCGCCGTCGAGCCCAGCGAGTTCGTTGGGATCCTCCTCGCACTTGCGACGGGTCAGCGCGGCTGCGCTTCCCTCAACACCACACCGCTTGGCCGCGATTTACTCGTCGCCACCATTCTCGACGGAACGAGGAAACCCGCATGATCAAACACCTCGGGCGTCTCATCAACGTCTACATCCGCCCATACTGGGGAATGCTGGCGTTGGTCGTCGGCTTGCAAGTCATCGCCACCGCCATGAACCTGTACCTGCCGACGCTGAACGCGCGCATCATCGACAAGGGCGTAGTCGTTGGCGACACGGGCTTCATCTGGCGCACCGGCGGTGTGATGCTCGCGCTCTCGGCCATCCAGGCCGCCGCGCAGATCGGCGCCGCGTGGGCCGCGTCGCGCACGTCGATGGGGTTCGGGCGCGACGTCCGCGCCGCCGTATTTGACCGCGCGCTCGGCTTCTCTACCAAGGAGCTCGACAAGTTCGGCGCTCCAAGCCTCATCACCCGCTCCACCAACGACGTGCAGCAAGTGCAGATGCTGGTGCACATGACCTGCGTGATGCTTATCAGCGCACCCATCATGATGGTGGGCGGCGTCATCATGGCCGTGCGCGAGGACTTCGGTCTGACCTGGATCATCCTGGTGGCGGTCGTCGTCTTGGGCTCGGGCATCGTCGTGCTCATCGCATTCATGGGGCCGCTGTTCAAACGCATGCAAGAGCGGATCGACAACATCAACCGGATCCTGCGCGAGCAAATCACCGGCGTGCGCGTCGTGCGAGCCTTCGTGCGCGAGGACCACGAATCTCGACGCTTCGACGGCGCCAACGACGATCTCACCACCACGACGCTGCACGTCGGACGCCTCATGGTGTTCATGTTCCCGTTCGTGGGTATGGTGATGAACATCTCGACGGTGGGCGTGATGTGGTTTGGTGCCCACCGCATCGATTCCGGCGACCTCCACATCGGCCAGCTCACCGCCTTCATCTCCTACCTGATGCAGATCCTCATCTCCGTGATGATGACGACGATGCTGCTGGTGCTGGCGCCCCGCGCCGGCGTGTGCGCCGACCGCATCATGGAGGTGCTGCGCACCGAGTCGTCCGTCGAGGAGCCGGAGCACCCCGCCCAGGCACCCGCTGAGCGCGGCGTCGTGCACTTCGACGACGTCAGCTTCGCCTACCCCGGCGCCGACGCCCCCGTGCTGAAACACCTCACATTCACCGCCAAACCCGGCCAGACCACCGCCATCATCGGCTCCACCGGGGCAGGCAAATCCACCCTCATCAACCTCATTCCCCGCCTGTTCGACGTGACAGGCGGGCGGGTGCTCGTCGACGGTGTGGACGTCCGCGACTACCACGACGAAGACCTCTGGGAGCGCGTCGGGTTGGTGCCACAGCGGCCGTATCTGTTCAGCGGCACCGTCGCGAGTAACTTGCGCTACGGGCGCCCGGATGCGTCGGAGGACGACATGTGGCGGGCGTTGGAGATCGCCCAGGCTAGGGGCTTCGTCGAGGCGAAGGATGGCGGGCTCGAATCGGAGATCGCGCAGGGCGGCACCAACGTCTCAGGCGGTCAGCGACAGCGCCTCGCAATCGCCCGGGCGCTGGTGAAACAGCCGAGCATCTACGTCTTCGACGATTCCTTCTCCGCCCTCGACGTGGCCACCGACGCCCGGCTCCGCGCCGCGCTCGCCCCCACCACGAAAGCAGCGACGGTGATCGTCGTGGCCCAGCGCGTGTCCACTATCCAGCATGCCGAGCAGATCCTCGTACTAGACGAAGGCGAGATCGTCGGGCAAGGCACCCACGACGAGCTGCTCGCGTCGAATGCGACGTACCAGGAAATCGTTGAGTCGCAGCTGAGCGCCGAGGAGGCAGCATGAGTGAGAAAGTCGTCGCGAATGAACGCCCCAAGGACGCACCCAAAGCGATGAACGGCGGCCCGCACGGAAGCGGAACCGGGGAGAAGGCAGCCAACTTCTCCGTGAGCAGCAAGCGCCTCGTCGGGGAGCTCCGCCCCGAGCGCGTGCTGGTGATCCTTGCCATCGTGCTGTGCGCAGTGGGGGTCGGGCTGAACGTGCTCGGGCCGAAGGTGCTGGGACAAGCCACTGACAAACTGCTTGCCGGTGTAATTGGTGGGCAGATGCCTGCCAGCATCACGAAGGAGCAGGCCATTCAACAGGCTGCGCAAGAGCGTCCAGATATGGCGGACATGATGCGCAACCTCGACTTCAAGCCCGGCGAGGGCATCGACTTCGGGGCCATCGGCACCATCTTGCTGTTCGTGCTGGGGCTCTATGCGGTGGCGTTCGTTTTTCAGCTGGTGCAGGGCTGGATTCTCAACGCAGCGATCCAGCGCACCATCTATCGGATGCGCGAGAAGGTCGCGTCGAAGATCGACCGCCTCCCGCTCAGCTACTTCGACAAGCAGCCGCGCGGCGAGCTTCTGAGCCGCGTCACCAACGACATCGATAACGTGTCGCAGACCTTCCAGCAAACCCTCCATCAACTGCTGAGTTCGCTATTCACCATCATCGGTGTGCTCGCCATGATGTTCTGGATCTCGCCGACGCTGGCCCTCGTCGCCCTGCTTGCCGTGCCCGTCGGCATGGTGGTCGTCGGGGTGATCGGCAAGCGCTCGCAGAAGCTGTTCAAGGAGACGTGGGCCGCAACCGGTACCCTCAACGCGCACATCGAGGAGGCCTACACCGGGCACGCGCTGGTGAAGGTGTTCGGGCGCAAGCGGGAAGTGGAAGAGGAGTTCGCGAAACGCAACGAGCGCCTGTACCAGGCGAGTTTCGGCTCGCAGTTCGTCTCCGGGCTCATCATGCCCATCATGTTCCTCGTCGGAAACCTGAACTACGTGATCATCGCCGTGCTCGGCGGGCTGCGGGTGGCGTCGGGCACCATGAACATCGGCGACGTGCAGGCGTTCATCCAGTACTCGCGCCAGTTCACGCAGCCGCTCACGCAGGTGGCTTCGATGGCGAACCTGCTGCAGTCGGGCGTCGCGTCAGCCGAGCGTGTGTTCGAGCTCCTCGACGCCGACGAGATGAGCCCTGAGCCCGCTGGCTCGCTGCCTGAGACGGTGCGGGGTCGCGTCGAATTCCGAGACGTCGAGTTCTCCTACAAGCCTGATCAGCGGCTCATCGAGGGCCTGAGCCTCGTCGTCGAACCGGGCCAGACCGTCGCGATCGTCGGCCCCACCGGCGCGGGCAAGACCACGCTGGTGAACCTCATCATGCGCTTTTACGACCTGAACGCCGGGCGCATCATGTTGGACGACGTCGACATCGCTACTGTCCCGCGACAGGACGTACGCAGCCAGATTGGCATGGTGCTGCAGGACGCGTGGCTGTTCGGCGGCACCATCCGCGAAAACATCGCCTACGGCCGCGATGGTGCCACGGAGGAGGACATCGTCGAGGCCGCGAAGGCCACGTTCGTCGACCGCTTCGTGCACTCCTTGCCCGACGGATACGACACCGTCATCGACGAGGAGGGCAACAACGTCTCCGCCGGCGAGAAACAGCTCATCACCATTGCCCGGGCGTTCCTGTCGGACCCGTCGCTGCTCATCCTCGACGAGGCGACGAGCTCTGTCGACACCCGCACCGAGCTGCTCCTCCAGCAGGCGATGAACTCGCTGCGCACCGGGCGGACGTCGTTCGTGATCGCGCACCGACTGTCCACCATCCGTGACGCGGATGTCATCCTCGTCATGGAGGACGGGCGCATCGTCGAACAAGGTTCGCACGACGAGCTGCTCGAGCGCCGCGGGCACTACTTCGACCTGTACCAGTCGCAGTTTGCAGCATCGATGGTTGAGTAGCGGGCGAAGCCCGCGTATCGAAACCCAGCCGCTCCCGGTGGTTGAGCCGCCACCGCAGGTGGCGTGTCGAAACCATCCTTACCGCCACCAGCTAACCCGATATCCACATTCGTTTGCTGGAAAGGGCGATTTTGGCCGGTTTTGGGAAACGAATGTGGATATCG
>JAWFWL010000014.1:0-60488 GCA_032576855.1 Propionibacteriaceae bacterium | reverse complement strand
TGGGCTATCTCGCACCGGCCGACTACGCTCGGCAATGCACCCATCAAACGGAAACCAACGACTCGCACAACGTCCGGACCTAACCGTGGGGGCAGGTCAATGGCCGATCTGATGTCCCGGATTCATGCTTGCTTTGCGGCGGGTTCGGGGCTGAGGATGTGTGCTTCTGGGCTGCCGAAAATTCAACGATAAAGGTTCCGTGTTGCGTGCGCACGGGTGCGTTTCAAACGATCCGTACCTATCGAGGACTGGGTAGATGATCTGAGCACAGTGAAACACCCCGGTGCAGTGGCCACACGTTGGCCCCCTCTGAGACGGCATCCCACATTCGACAGCGCTCAGGCGATGTGCTTCGAACTGGCCTGGTACGGGGAGCTAGATTGGGCTCGTTCATAGAGACTACGATGTCTACACAACCATTTGTAGTCGCTCTTGTATGCAAGCACTTGAGGGCGAACAAAGAGTCCCTTGAGCGCAGGGTCCACTAGGGTGTTCGTGGGGCTCAAGGGACTCTTTGTTGATCGATATGTAAGAAATCAATTGTGTTCGTTGCCGCGCTCGAGATCGGAAATTGAGAGTTTCTGTTCGTTAATCTTGGTGAATTCTCCCCTGTGAAAATCGAAAAACTCGAGGCCGTCCCCTCGGGAGACGATGAACTCGGTTGAATGCGGACCCGAGGAGGCGTGCGCCTGAAGAGGATGGATGCTGGAGTCGAGGATGGTGACCTTCGCGAGGCCACCGGACAACTCCTCATAGGAAGCAAAATCGTTCCCGTCTCCGAACGTGGTGTCGAGAGCGATGTAGATATTCTTCCCCTGCGAGGTCGTTAGCCCGCTCTTGACGGCAGATTCAGAAGTCACGCCGAGATCCGTGAGCTCGGCGGTGACTTTATAGTTGTTGTTCGAATCGATCTCGAACTCGACTAGAGATAGCGCGCCATTGTCGGACTTTGCCAGGAACCGATATTCGTTGTCGAGGCTACCCGCGAATCGCGAGACCTCGGAAAAGCCTTTGCCGACGAGCTGCTTGTTGACGTATAGATTGCCCTGATCGATGTAAGCCACGTATCGATAATCGAGGATGACATCAGTGACGTTACCCTCGATCACGAGCGTGGTGATTTCTCCCTCCCCATTGGTGTGGTATCCATACTCTGTCGTGTAATTGGGGTCAATCTGCTCGATGTAGTTTGCTGGACTGTTGAGATCGAGAAGGGCTAGGTACAGGTCTCCGTCTACCACGTAGGCGAGTTGCTCGCTGGCGGTGACGATCTGTGTCACGTCGCCGACATTCTTTTTGATTACTTTCGGCGGATAGTAATCGCCCACGTAGCCGGGGAAGAGGTAGAGATCTCCGTTGGAGAGGTACACGGTGTTATGTTCGTCCTTAGCAAGGTCTGATTCGGCGCTGAGTTGGACATCCTCGGCAATTGGGGCGAGTCCTTTATTCTCGGGCACCATCAAATTGAGGACGCCATCCGACCCAAGGAGAAGTTGTTGAGCCTCGCTCGTGAAGTCATAAGGGACGTCCGGGTCTTGTTCCGATGCTCCGTCCTGAGCGGATGACGAAGAATCATCCTTGTGAGACACCTGCGAGTTACTCGAGCCCGAATGCTGGGAGGAGCTTGAACCCGAGTTCGGATTCTGTTTAGACGATCCACAGGCGACGAGGCTGAGCGTGAGCGTCGCTAAAAGGACGATGGTGGTACTTCTCTTCATGACCTGCTCCCTCGCAGTGAATGGCTGATGGTGGGACTAGAAGAAGTTGTCTGCATCCTATCAGGACGGTGCTGACCTAACTGTGGGGGCAGGTCAGGATCTTGGGAGCGCTGCTCAACGTCTCTCACGAGCGCCGTTTGGATGTTGTTCCTGGCAACTCACGTTGACGCCGTCGTGATCGGCGGTGGCCCGATGTACTCTCGCGGTGCGCCTGGGGGCAACCAGTCCTTGGCGCCTTTCGCCGATGGTCTGCGCAGCCACCATTTCTGGCTTCGTTGGAGTGGGCGTCTTGCACGCTGCTACTCCCCGCTGGCACGCCGCCAGCAGCCGTGGGGGTTGCACTCTTGAGCAAGGAGTAGATGCCTCCAGATGCCCACGAATGTGGGCCCGTGTGTTCTTCCGATATTGGTGTGGCTAGGGTAGACGCAGTGTTATCCGCGTCTTTGGTGGCGTGGCTGTGTACTTGGCGAAGGAAGGATGTCCTGTGGCGGTTCCCAGGAGTGCCGACCCCAAATCCGTGCGGTTTTGGAATGAGCATCTTGTGATTGATGTGTTGCGCACACAGGAGTCCCCGATTCGCATCTCGCAGCTTGTCGAGCTCACCGGCCTCACGCCCGCCTCGCTCGGGCATGTGCTGAAGGGCTTGGAGCTGAAGGGTTGGGTTGCCACGTCGGAGAGCCCAGTGCGACGCCGGGGCAGGCCCGCGCAACTGTTCTCGCTGGCGCGTCCCAAGGGCTGCGTGCTCGGTTTCGACGTTCGTCCCCGCTCGGTGCGCGTCGTCAGTGTGGACCTGCTCGGACGTGTGTTGCGAACGGCTGAGATTTCGTCTGAGGGGGATGCGCCCGAGGCACTGCAGTATCTTCCGGCGTCGGTGCTGCCCGAAGATGGCGGTCCCGTGTGGGTGGCGGCAATCGCGACGGAGGAGGAGCCCGACGCGGCTTCCCGCGTCGATGACTTCACTAGTGCTATCGAGTCCGAGCGGGAGCGAGCTCGCCAGATCCGAGCGCAACTGCAGGAAGCGCAGATCGGGGAGCGACTCATCCAGATGTGCGACGGGCATGCGGCGGCGTTTGCCGCCCGAAAGAAGGGGGTTGCCCCTGGTCAGAACCCCATGCTCTACCTTCATCTCGGCAGACGCCCCAAGTTCTGCGTCGTCTCTGAGCAGGGGGTTCACCTGGGTGCGCACGGGCGTGCCGGGCACCTTCGCGGCGGCAGCCTCTTGCCTGTTCATGGCTCTATCAAATGGCCGGATGGCGCCTGCGGGGAAGGTGATGACGGCAGTATCCAGCTGCTTGTGGACGCCGTTGAGGGGGATCCTGCGGCGCTCGCCAAGGTTGACGAATACCTGGCCGGAGTGGCTCCGGAGGTCGCGGTGGCCGTCGCTGTCATGGATCCGGGTGTCGTGGTTGTGGGCGGCGTATTCGCGCCGCTGCAAGAGCGAGTTGTCCAGACGCTCCAGTCGGCGGTCCAGCAGCAGGTTGGTCACGGCGTCGACGTCGTCGGCGCTGGGCTGGACAAGTTTGGTGTGGCGACTGGCGCGGCGCTCATCGCTCGCCAGGAGATCAAGACGCTCCTCGTTTCCCCTGAATCCGGGGCCGAGCAGTTCTCTATCGACCGCGTGCGGAGGCTCTGGCGCGCGAATGAGGGATAACGTTCCTCTCCAAATAATTGATACAGTCCAGTTTCGTCGCTAGATTGTGCGTATGGGTGTTGAGCAGGATTCCGACCAGCTGCGTGCAGCTGGCCTTCGAGTCACGGGGCCCAGGCTTGCCACCATGCAGATTGTGCGTGAGCGCCCGCATGCCACCGCCGACGCTGTGGCCAGCGCGGTGCGTGAACGTCTTGGATCCGTTTCCAAACAGGCCATTTACGACATCCTGCATGCTCTCACCGACGCGCAACTTCTCCGCCGCGTCGCCGTCGACGGCCGCGGCTCGCAGTATGAGCTCGAGCGCCATGACAATCACCACCACATCGTGTGTCGTGACTGCGGCAGGCTCGAGGATGTGCCGTGTCCCGTCGGAACCCCGCCTTGCCTGGACCCACCCGTCGATCACGGATTCGCCGTCGAAGAAGCCGAAGTGATCTACCGCGGGCTGTGCTCTGTGTGCCGATCCCGGACCAAATCTGACAATTAGTGAGATCTGTTGCGGTTTTCCGTAATAGATCTCACACTATCTGGCCTATCGACGCATTGCAGGCGCTCAATGCGCCCGCGGGGTCTGCACCGTGCTGGGGTCGAGGTGCACGTCGGTGCCAGCCCAAAAGAGGAAGCCGCGAAGGATGAGCGTGCCGTTGGAGCCGTCGCCATGTGCCGCCGCGTCGACGTCGTTGCCGGCCATGATGGCGACGCACTCGTCGACGATGCGCACGCCCGGTGGCACGTAGATGTCGTGCCCCGCCATGATCGCAGACACGTCGAGCGTCACGACGGCGCCCGGCCCCATGCAGTTTCTGAGGTAAATGTCATTGCCGCCCCAGAATGCGAAGCCTCGCAAGCCGGGGGAGCCCGGCTCGAGCACAATGTCTCTGCCGCTCAAAATCGCCAACGAAAACGGGCGCTCTTCGTCCATGCGCGTCGGCACGTGATGCTGGCGTGCCGCGGGCGCGGGAGCCCCGTCGGAAGCCGCGATGAGTGCCCTACCTTCGGGGAGGTCGTCGATAAGATCATCAAGCTCGATGCGGTATTTGGCTTGCAGCGCCTGCTCTTGGCGCTCCTCAAACTCGTTGATGTCTAACCGCCCGGCGGCATGTGCGTCCTGCAGCACGGTGAGGGCGGCGTCCCTGTCGGCATCCCCGATGCGCAGGCGTCGGGCCGGATGATTCTCGGACATGTCCCAAGCGTATCGAACGCATCTCCCAGGCGTGGTGAAGCCGGGAACGTGAGGGAATCGCAGAAGAACCGGCATCAAATTCGGCTACCGCCCGCGCGTTGTCTGCCGTGACGCTAGCCTACAGCGTAAACGATTACAGTTCGCGAAGCTGCGAGCTGCCGACCGGATGAGGTAACGATGCCAAACCAACACCCAACTCGGGCTCGTACATGTGTGGGAGCGATGACTGCAGTTTGTATGGTGGCGACGATGACATCGACGCCAGCACTGAGCGCAGACGCTGCGCCCGCACCGACGGCCCCCAGCCCCGCGGTATTCGTGGAGGAAATGACAGGCCAGCACGCCGTCACCGATACCAAGAAAGATTGGGACATCGGAGCGACGGACCTCGGTGTGATGTGGGAGGACGGTGAAGGTGGCATCCTGACCGCCTTCGGCGACACCTTCACCACGCCGGGCAAGGACGGAGCCGGCGTCGACAACTGGCGCTCGAACGTGCTGCTGCGTTCCACTGACAAGGAGCTCGCCGACGGCATGAGCTTCGACTGGGCGCTCACCGGCGACGACGGAAAAGCCAAAGGGATGATCGAGGGCAAGAAAGTCGACAGCGATGAGATGACAGTCATCCCCACCGCCGGCATCGCGGTAGGCAAGCGCCAGTACCTCGACTTCATGTCGGTGCGCCACTGGGGAGATCCCGGCCAGTGGGATACGAACTTCGCCCAGATGGCGTACTCCGACGACCGTGGGGAAACCTGGAAGACCGACGACGCACCGCGCTTCGAGAACCCGAATGGCAAGGACCCGCTGCAGATGAAGGCTTTCGCCAAGGACGGCGGGTATGTCTACATCTTCGGCACCCCGAACGGGCGTCTCGGCGACGCACACCTCGCCCGCGTCAAGGAAGATGAACTGCTCGACAAGAGCGCTTGGGAGTTCTACACCGGCTCTGATTGGGTGACGGATTACGCATCGATCGCTCCGCTGATCAAGGGGCCGGTCGCCGAGCTGTCCGTGCGCAAAGACCCGCACTCCGGCCTGTGGCAGATGGTATACCTCGACGGCAACGCCGACCTCGTCTTGCGTACAGCTAGCGAGCCGACGGGGCCCTGGCAGGAGCCTCAGGTGCTCGCCACCCAGCAGGACTATCCGGGGCTCTACGGTGGGTTCATCCACCCGTGGTCGCCCAAGGGCGAGCTCTACTTCGCGATGTCGGTGTGGAATGAGTACAACGTCGCGCTCATGAAAGTAACCCTCGACGATAAGGGCAAGATCACCCGCCCGAATTTACTAGTTGATCCGTCCTTTGAACGCAGTGACAAATTTGATGTTCCCGGCGGCTGGAGCCCGTCGAATGCCGGCGGCATTGATACTGAATCCGCATGGGCAAATGTGGGTCGCCGGCAATTCTGGGTGCGCGCGTCCGGCGGTGAACATCTGATGACACAGAACGTGGCCGTCACTCCGTACACCGACTACCGTCTAACCGGATGGCTCACTACCGGAGATGCCGTTGGGGGTAATGCCGGCGAAGGCATGATCGGCGCCCGGCCAACGGAAATTGGCACCGACGTAATAGCAGAGAAGAAGTTTAAAGATTTAGATGGATACACAAAATTTGTTGTTGAATTCAATTCCGGTGCGAACCGGCAAATCCAGGTCTATGCGGGGTCGACGATGACCGGTGATCGCTGGGTGCAAGGCGACGACTTCAGCCTCGTCGCGCTGGGTGAGCCTACGCAGGAGGCTGACCCCGAGCCGGCCACGCCGCCCGCCACTGTTCCATCGCTCGCTGACTGGCATCCTGCAGAAGGCTCCTGGAAACTGGGCGACAACACCCGCATCGTCGCGCCCGAGGAGTTCCGCGCCAGCGCGGACCTGCTCTCGCGTGAGATCGGCAACTACCGCGACGGAGCCCCCGCACAGTTCGTCACCAGCGGCAAACAGGCTAGTGACATCGAGGTGCGCATCGATTCGGCCAAGCGGGACGAACTTGGCGACGAGGGGTACTCCCTGGACGTGAACGCCGACGGCGTCACCATCGTCGCGGCCACCAAGGCCGGCGCGTTTTACGGAACCCGCACTGTGTCGCAGCTGCTGCGCCAGGGCACGACGCTCGCTGCGGGGCGCACCGTCGACAAGCCGAACTACCCCGAGCGCGGCCTCACCATCAGCGCCTACGAGGTGAACATCTCCGACGAGTGGATCGACCGCATGCTTGTCGAGATGGCCGATCTCAAGCTCAACCAGGTGTTGCTGCAGATCAAAGTAAAGTCTGATAAATACCCCAAGCTCAACACGTGGAGCTACTACCCGAAGGAGCAGGTGAAGAAGTTCGTCGAGAAGGCGAACGCCATGGGTATCGAGGTGATTCCGGAAATCAATGCGCCCGGCCACATGGACGTCGTGTTGGAAAACTACCCGGACTTCCAACTCATTGATGACAACGGAAAGCATCAGCCCAATAAGCTCGACGTCTGTAACCCCGATGCGGTCAAGTTCTACCTCGACCTCATGGATGAATACATCGAGGTGTTCCAGCCGAAGCAGTGGCACGTCGGTTCGGACGAATACATGTTGGGCAGCGACCCGAAGAACTACCAGCGCCTCATCAAATGCGTGCGCGACAAGTTTGGCGATGAGGCGGTCACCAAGGATGCGTTCGAGACCATCAACAACGCTGTGTTCGACTTCGTAAATACCGTCAATAAGCATGCCAAGGACAAGGGCCTGACGTTGCGTATGTGGAACGACGGAATCCACGGCGCGACGAAGGTACAGCTCGATTCCGACATCGTGGTGGAACACTGGATCGACCGCGGTATCCCGGCCAAGCCCATCCTCGATCGCGGACACAAGATCATGAACGCATCGCTGGCGCTCTACGACACCCGCCACCCCAACGAGGACATCTCCATCCATCCGGAGAAACTGTGGACGTCCAGGTGGCACCCCGGCGTATTCTTCGGCAGCCACGGTCGCGTCGAACCTGGCCACCCGCAGCTCATGGGCGTGAAGGCCTCGATGTGGGTCGACCACGCCCAGGCCATGACTGAGAACGCCCAGGCCGAGCGCATCCGCGACGGTCTCCGCTTCGTCGCGCAAATGGGATGGACGGGCAACCACGGCGGCAAGAGCTGGAACCAGTTCAAGTCGGATATCGACGCCGTGGGGCGCTCCCCGCAGTGGATGAACGTCGACGACCAGCCGCTGAAGGAGGGCATGTACCGGCTGTCTCTCCACGGTGAGCCGAGCAAGGTGCTGGGCGAGACCGGGGCTGATCCCGACGTGTACGGCACCGACACGTGGTACCTCACGCCCACGCCCGACCGCTACTACCAGCTGCGCTCGAGCGTGACGGGCAAGTGCCTCGCGTTGTCGAAGGGCTTCGAGACGCTCGGCGTCGTCACCGAGATCGGTGCCGCGCCGAACTTCGAACCCTGCCGATCTATCGACGATCAGTCAGCGAACAAGCAGAAGTGGCAAATCGTCCGCGACGGTGACGGCATCTACCGGGTCACCAACGCCACCACCAACGGGGTGCTGTCGGTGACCGATGGCGACGAAGTTCGTCCTCACCGCTACCTGGGTGGCAAGGAGTACCCGGAACAGAAGCTCAAGGCTGGCAAGCTCGCGCAGCTTCCCGGCGACATGAGCGATGACAGGTGGAGCATCACGCCCGTCGTCGGGCTGTCGTTGCAGGCGGAGCGTACGCAGCTCTGGCCGGGACAGACGACGAAGCTCACGGTGAAGGTTGTCAATGATGGCACCGCCGACGTCCGCGACGCGACGCTGCACGCGCAGTTCCCCGAGGGTTGGAAGGTGTCCGACCTGCCCAAGGTTCCGGTGATCCCGGCCGGGGAGAGCAAGGAGTTCACGCTCACGCTCACGAACGTCGACGCCGCCCTGGGCACGGCATTCCTGCCGCTCGTTCTCGACTCGAGCGCGGGCAAGGTGAGCGCAGGAGTGGTGATCGAATCCACCTGTGGCGAGCCGAAGACGCCGAAATTTGTCTCGGTAGACACGGAGCAGTTGAAGGGCGAAGGCGGAGGCAGCGGCCCGGGCAGCACAGCAGTGGACGGCGATCCCGCCACCTACTGGCACACGGAATGGGACACCAACACGCCCTTCCCGCACCACATCATCGTCGACACTGGTGAAGTGCAGGACCTGTGTGGCTTGGGGCACCTGCCCAGGGCAGGTTCGAAGGCCCGACAGGCCAAGGACTTCGAGCTCTACGTCTCCGAGGATGGCAAGTCGTGGGGCGAGCCGGTGCTCAAAGGCACGTTGGAGCGCATCGACGACTGGCAGCAGCTCTCGTTCGACGCCCGCGGGCGGTACGTGAAGTTCGTCGGCCTGAACGCGTGGCGGGATCCCGACCAGGCCGATGAGAATAATCCATGGATGGCCGTGGCGGAGCTCACAGTGACTGCGAAGTCGGGTGACTCACGTCCCGGAACCTCCAAGGCTCCCGTGATGGAACCGGCGATCGTCGATGCCACGCTTTCCGAGCAGCCTGATCCGGACCCGCAGCCTGATCCGTCGGATGACGGGAAGCCGGATGGGTCGGGCGAGGGAGACGCGGACGGCTCCGATCAGGGTCCGTCGGAGAAACCACAGCCGCCGAAGCGCGGCGCTGATCGTCCGCAGCCCGGTCTGCCGCAGACAGGGTTCTAAACCAAAGCAGGCCTCTGACACTTGTTCCGCAACTGAGCGGAATATGTGTCAGAGGCCTGAGCCTTTGCTGGGGTTGTTAGCTGCTGTGGGGGCGCAGCAGGGGGTAGAGGATGGTCTCGCGGATGCCCGCGCCGGTCAGCAGCATGATGAGCCGGTCGATGCCGATGCCGAGCCCACCCATCGGGGGCACGCCGTATTCGAGCGCCTCGATGAAGTCGGTGTCGAGCTGCATCGCCTCGGCATCGCCGGCCGCGGCCTTCAAGGACTGCGCGGTGAGCACGTCGCGCTGAATCACCGGGTCGATCATCTCGGTGAAGCCGGTGCCGCGCTCCATACCGCCGATGATGAGGTCCCACGCGAGCACCTTGCCCGGGTCGTCCTTGTTGATGCGCGCGAGAGGCTGCGCCACGGCGGGGTAGTCGCACACGAACGTCGGCTGGATGAGCGTCGGCTCCACGATCTCACCGAACAGCTCCATCACGAGCTTCCCGGCGTCCCAGGCCTCGTCCACTTCCACCTCGCGCTCGTCGGCGAGTGCGCGCAACTCGTCAGCAGGGGTATCGACGGTGATCTCGCGCCCAAACTCCTCCGACAAGCGGGGATACACCGACACCCAGGGCCAGTCGCCGTCGAGATCAATGGTGCCCTGCTCGGTTTCGATCTGACGCGTGCCTACGGCGTCGGCGGCGGCAAGCACGATCTCTTGCGTGAGCTTCCCGATAGTGAACTGGTCACCCCACGCCTCGTAGGCCTCCAGCATGGTGAATTCGGGGGAGTGCGACGAGTCGACGCCCTCGTTGCGGAACACGCGCCCCATCTCAAATACGCGACTGGCGCCACCTACCATGGTTCGCTTCAAATGCAGCTCCAGAGCGATGCGCAGGCTCATATCGATGTTGAAAGCGTTCAGGTGCGTGCCGAACGGGCGGGCCGCCGCGCCGCCGTGTAGCAGTTGGAGGATGGGAGTCTCCACCTCGAGGTAGTCCTGCGCGTACAGGGTCTCGCGCACCGCCCGGGTGATGGCGGAGCGCTTGCGCACCATCTCGCGCGCTTCGTCGCGCACAATCAGATCCACGTAGCGACGGCGCACGCGCGACTCTTCCGAGAGCTCCTTGTGCATCGTCGGCAGCGGGCGCAGCGCCTTCGACGCCATGCGCCACTGCGAGGCCATGACGGACAATTCGCCGCGCCTCGACGAGATCACCCTGCCGGTCACCCACACGTGGTCGCCGAGGTCGACGTCGGACTTCCACGCGGCCAGCGCTTCCTCGCCGACCTCTGCCAAAGACAGCATGACCTGCAAGCGCTCACCGTTGTTGTCGGGTGTGAATCCGTCTTGGAGCGTCGCGAACGCCAGCTTGCCGGTGTTGCGGATGAATACGACGCGACCTCCGATTGAGACAACGTCGTCCGTTTCCTCGCCAGCTTCGAGATGCCCCCACGCCGCGCGAACCTCGTCGAGGGTGTGGCTGCGCCTTAGATCTGCAGGGTATGGCTCGACGCCTGTTTCGAGCAGGCGGGCGCGCTTCTCCTTGCGGACGGCGGTTTGTTCGGAGTCGGTGGGGAGATTCTCGTCAGTCACGCCTCGCATCCTAGCCGGTCGGCCGCGGCGAAGGCTCAGCAGCGGCTATCGTTTAGACATGGAGAGCCCGATTTCGCCGAAGCCGCAGCCCGACGTTAATCCCCGTCGGCCGGAGTTCCTGAGCTACTCGCTCCCGGTCACCACCACGAACACGCTGCCGGACTTGTCCGAAATCATCGGGATCGTCGTCGGAGTTGCGACGCGCCCGCGCGATCAAGCGCACAACCCAGATATGCACTACATCAACACTCGCGCCCGCCAAGACGCGTTGGGTGCGATGGTGATGCAGGCCAAACAGGCAGGTGCCGACGCTGTGATTGGCGTGCGGTTCGACTCCGAGCAGATTTCCGAGTCCGTAGGAGAGATCACGGCCTACGGCACTGCGGTGAAAATTGCGGCGGATTCCGAGCGGCAACGGCCGAGGCCGAGGCCCGTCAATCAGGTGTCGCCAGAATCCGGCCCACCGCCGGAAAACTGGGTCTAACGAGGAGCGTTACTTCCAGAGCGTCATCAGTGCGAGGCTAGCGAGGATGAGGCCGATGGAGATACCCAGGTTCCAGTTGCCGAGCGACTGCATGAACGGGATCATGCGACCCGCGAGGTTCCAGACGACCATCCACAGCACACCGAGCAGCCCGACGGGGATGAATACCCACGGCACCCAGTCGCGACCACCGCTGGCGAGACGCGCCGTCTGCTGACGCTGCTTCGCGTCGTCGTGGTGCTGCTTCGCAAGCTTCTTCTTCTTAGCTTCCTTGCGCACTCGTGATTCGGGCACTGTTCCTCCTTGCAGGTTCGCGCCAATGCTAGTTGAGCGACGCCCACAATGCCACGCGGGGCCGGGTGAACGCTCGAAGGTAACCCGATATCCACATTCGTTTGCCGAAATGGCCTCGAAACGCTTATCTCAGCAAACGAATGTGGATATCGGGTTAGCTGAACGAAGGAAGGGCCTGGTTTCGATACGCGCCTTCGGCGCTACTCAACCATCGGGTGGGTGCTGCGGTGGTTTCGATACGCCCGCTTCGCGGGCTACTCAACCATCGGGTGGATGCTGCGGTGATTTCGATACGCGAGCTGCGCTCGCTACTCAATCACCGGGTGGGGGGGGGCGGCTGCTTAATTACCTGTCTGGGCGTGTTGGATGCCGAGCACGCCGGAGAGCGCGGGCAGCTGCACGTCGTCCACTCGCTCCTGCGCGTAGCCGAGGCCGTACGCGTCGACGTACTGCCGATAAATCTGCACCGCATTCGCACCGCCCAGGGCCTGCTCCATCGTGTCGGCGTCGCCGATCGCCTCGATCACATACGGCGGCGCGTACGGCACGCCGTGGAGCACGACGGTGTTTCCCACGCACTTAATCCCCGTCGTCGATACCACGCGCTGTCCTTGAATGCCCATCGCCTCGGCGCCTCCAGCCCAGAGTGCATTCACTACGGCCTGGATGTCTTGCTGGTGCACGACGAGGTCATCGTCGTCGACGCCGGCTGGCTTCACGTCGGTGGGGGCGTCTGCGAGGGTGACGCGCACCCCAGGCCCGGCGACGGCGCTCGTCGACGCCGCCAACTCTGCGGCTTCGGTTTCCCGTCGGATCTGCCCCAGCGAGAAATCCTGCGACGACAACTCGTCGACCTCGGCGCGCAACCGGTCCACGTCTGCTTGCAGTTCGGTGTTTCGCTGCGCCTGGGAGATGATGAGGTCGCGCAGCGACAAGTTGCGGTCGCTGCGTAGATCGGTTCCGCGGGCCGCGATAGCGGATACCGTAATGAGCAGCCCGGACACGACGAACACCAGCACCGTCGTCACACGCCCCGCACGGGTGCGCGGGAGGCGTTGCGGGCGGTTGAGCCGCGGGAGCCTCAATCGTCCATTCACAATCGCCATGGTATGTGGACCGGCCCGGTGGGTGGCACAATGACGCCCGTGTCACGCATCCTCGTTATCGATAACTACGACTCGTTCGTGTACAACATCGTCCAGTACCTGCAACAGCTGGGCGCCGACGTCCAGGTCTGGCGCAACGACGATGCCCGCTTCCACGAGGCGTCGTGGCATGACCCCTTCGACGGCGTGCTCCTCTCGCCCGGACCTGGCACGCCGGAAGCCGCGGGGGTTTGCGTCGACGTGATCCGTGCCCTCGCGGGCAAGGTGCCACTGTTCGGTGTGTGTCTCGGGCTGCAGTCGATGGCGGTTGCATTCGGGGGCACCGTCGACCGCGCGCCTGAGCAGCTCCACGGCAAAGTTTCCGACGTGTTCCACACCGGCCACGGGGTGTTTCGCGGTCTGGCCTCGCCCATTCGAACCACCCGGTACCACTCGCTGGCGATCGTCGAAGACACGCTGCCCTCCGAGCTGGAGGTGACAGCGCGTACCGAGTCGGGCGTCGTGATGGCTATCCGTCACCGCCATGCGCTGCTTGAAGCAGTGCAGTTCCACCCGGAGAGTGTGCTCACCGAGGGCGGATACCAGATGTTGGCCAACTGGCTTTCAGACTGCGGTGACGCAGATGCCCCGGCCCGTGCACGTGGCCTCTCGCCGCTCCTGGCACCAGGCCAGGAGCCGACGCACTGACCGACGGCGGCCGTCGGCTAGTTGTTCCCGTCGTCGTCCCCGTCGCCGTCGTCTTCGGTCGGGGTGGCGTCGGGTGCCTTGGCCACCGACAAGTTGATCTTCTCGCCCTTGCTGAGTGAGGCACCCGGCGAGACGCTCTGCTGGAACACGAGGCCATCGGGATGGTCTGCCGTCGGCACCGGTGTGATGGTCACGGTGAATCCGCTTTGCTGCGCGAGCTGCTCGGCACGCTGGGCCGTCATGCCGGTGAAGTCAGGCACCTCTGCGGTATCGGACTCGCGGGCGAGGGTGAGGGTGATGGTGCTGTCGGGGTCGACGGCGCCCGTCGGGGTGACCTTGAGCACGGTGCCCGCTTCCTGGGCATTCGTCTCTTCTTCGACGAACTCGATCTTGTCCTTCTTGAAACCAGCCGCGACAAGCTCATCGACCGCCGCCTGCTCAGTCATACCCACCAGATTTCCAGGCACCTCGATGGTTTTCACGACGTAGCTGAAGACCTTCAGCTGTACTTCGCTGCCCTTCTCGACTTCCTCGCCGCCTTCGGGGTTCGAGCTCTTGACGGTGCCATTGTTCTCCTCGGTGGCGCCGTCGGTGATCTCCTCCACAACCGGTGAGAGCCCCGCGTCGCGCAGGCGGTTCTCGGCGTCGGCGCGCGACAGCCCGGTGACGTGCGGCACGGCTACCTTCTCGACGGTGGGCGTCGGCGATGCGGTTTCGGTGACCGTTTCAGAAGGTGACGGGGAGGGCGACGGGGAAGGTTCCCCCTGTGGCGGGCGGGTGAGGAACATCACCAGGATGATGATGCCGATCACCAGCAGCGCAGCCAGGACGCCGATGGCGATAATCGGCCCCTTGCCGGACTTCTCCTCCTCTTCCTCCGCAGGCGTCTCGTCGCTGCGCGCGGCGGGGGGAGCTGCGTGCGCGGCGTCGGCCGCCAGCGGCGCAACGGCTGCGGAAGGGGCGGCGCGTCTCGCCGTGGTGGTGATTGGGTCGTTCGCGATGACCTGCGTCGGGTTGTCCGCCACCTGGGGGCGGGGCGCGGGACGTACCGGCTGGTTGTTCAGCACCCGGAGGATGTCTTCGCGCATCTCCGACGCGTCCTGGTAGCGGTCGCGCGGGTCCTTCTCCAGCGCTCGCATCACGACGGCATCCATCGACGGCGTGATCTCCGGGTCGCGCTGCGACGGCGGCACCGGCATCTCGCGAACATGCTGGAACACCACCGACACGGGCGAATCGCCCTGGAACGGCGGCTCGGAGGTGAGGAGTTCGTACAGCAGCACCCCGACGGCGTAGATGTCCGAGCGGTTATCCACCTTCTGGCCGCGAGCCTGCTCAGGGGAGAGGTACTGCGCAGTGCCGATCACTGCCGCGGTCTGGGTCATCGTCGCGGAGGTGTCCGCGACGGCACGCGCGATGCCGAAGTCCATCACCTTCACCGTGCCGGGCGGTGTGAACATGACGTTCGCGGGTTTGATGTCTCGGTGAATGATGCCTGCGCGGTGCGAGTAGGCCAGGGCATCCAGCACGCCAGCGGTGAACTCGAGGGCCTTCTCAGGCACGATCTTGCGGCCGCCGCGCAGCACTTCGCGCAGCGTGACGCCCTCGATCAGTTCCATCACGATGTACGGCACCATTACGCCCGAAGCGGGGTCGGCCTCTTCACCGGTGTCGTAGACCGCGACGATGTTGGGGTGATTCAGGCCAGCAGCGGCCTGGGCTTCACGTCGGAAGCGAGCCTGGAACGTGTTGTCGGAGGCAAGGTCGATTCGCAGGCGCTTGATGGCGACGTCGCGCTGGAGCCTGGTGTCGCGGGCGCGCCAGACCTCGGCCATTCCGCCTCGCCCGATCACCTGATCGAGTTCGTAGCGGCCGCCGAGCACAGTTGCATGCTCAGTCATCGCCTGGCTCCTTTCCAACTTGTCAACATTCTCGCAAACGAACGTGGCAACACAAGGCTCATCATCGTAAAGCTTGCACCACCGAGCGGAAGATCGGTGCGGCCAGCCTGCCACCTGAGATATCGTCCCGGGCTACCCCAGCGTCTTCGATAAACACTGCGACGGCCACCTTCGGGTCATCCGCATACCCGACGAACCACGCGTAGGGGTTGCGTTCCTTGGATGTCTGCGCGGTGCCCGTCTTGCCGCCGAGCGTGACTCCGTCGATGCGCGCGGAACGCCCGGTGCCTTCCTGTACGACGGTCTGCATCATCTGCTGCAGCTGCTTGGCCGTCGCCTCAGAAATCGGCGTGGACTGTACCGTCGGCTTCGTGCTGGAGAGCACCTGCAAGTCACGCGTCATCACGTCTTTCACGATGTAGGGCTTCATCATCTTGCCGTTATTGGCGATGGCAGCCACTACCTGCGCCATCTGTAGCGGGGAGCTGGCCACGTCGAACTGGCCGATAGCGCTCAGCGCAGTCTGCGCTTTGTCTGCATCTTGCGGATACCGTGAGCGTGCCGCCTGAATGTCGATCTGGCTGTCCTTATTGAATCCGAAGCGCTCCGCGACGTCCTTCAATTTGTCGGCGCCCAAGTCCAGGCCGACCTGGCCGAACGCAGTGTTGCACGACGTCGCCAGCGCATTCTCGAGAGTTGTGGTTTCGCCGCCACAGTTCGTCGAGTTACCGACGGAGTGGTTGGACCCGGGAAGCCGAAGCGACGACGGCGACGGGATCTCAGTGTCGGGGCTGATGCCGTTTTCGAGCGCGGCTGCAGCGGTGACTAGCTTGAACGTCGATCCCGGTGGGTACACCTCTCGCACGGCCCGGTTCTTCAGCGGCTCCTCGGGCGCGTTCAGCAGCTGGTTCCAGCGCTTGCTCGCCTTGGAGGTATCTAGTCCGCTCAGCTCATTGGGGTCGTAACTGGGGGTGGAAGCCAGCGCCAACACCTCGCCAGTTTCGTAATTCAGTGCCACGACGGCGCCCCGCGCGTCGCCCAAGCCCTCCATCGCCGCGCGTTGCGCGTCGGGGTTCAACGTGGTCGAAATGTTGGCGCCGGCAGGTTCTTTGCCCGTGACTACGTCGACGATGCGGTTGAACGTCTGCCGCGACGCGGTGCCGGCCAGGTCACGAGCATAGGAGAGTTCGAGGCCAGACGCTCCGTGGATGCGCGTAAACCAGCCCGTGACGGGCGCCCACAGGCGGCCGTCGTTATAGCTTCGCTTGAACGGCACGATGGCGTTGCCGGTGTCCTCGCTGATGGCGATGGGGTCATTGCCGACGAGGATCGCGCCGCGGTCTCTGGAGAACTCTGCGTCACGTACCCGTCGGTTCAATTGGTGGTCCAGCAGACCCGGCTGGCGCACTGTGATGAGCACGGTGAGGTTGATGAGCAGTGCCGCCATCATGCAGGCGACGAAGATGCTGACCTTGCGCAGGGGCCCGTTCATGATGCGATCAACTCCGTGGACTCCTCCTGGTGGAGCTCCGGCATCTGGGGGGTTGCGGTGGCGGCCTGCGGCATGCGTGCCCGGTGGGAGATCACCATGAGCAACGCGACGAGTAGCCAGTTCGCCAGCAACGAGGATCCGCCCTGGCTCATGAATGGCGTGGTGAGGCCTGTGAGCGGAAGCAGCAGCGTGACGCCGCCGATGATGGAGAACACCTGCAACGCCAGGATGAAGCTGAGGCCGCTTGCCAGCAGCTTGCCGAACCCGTCGGGGCAGAGGAGGGCTGTCTTCAATCCGCGCATGATGATGAAGGTGTAGACGAGGATGATGCCCATGAGTCCGACGATGCCGACCTCCTCGCCGAGCGCTGTGGCGATGAAGTCGCTCTTCGCCAGCGGGGTGAGGCCGGGGCGTCCTTCGCCCCAGCCCTGACCGAACAGCCCGCCCCAGGCCATGCCGAAGAGCCCGTTGATGATCTGGCCGTTGGCGTCGGTGTCTGCGAACGGGTCCAGCCAGTTGTGCACGCGTTTCGGCACATGCGACGTGAACGTGTAGGCCGCCACCGCGGCGATGGAGAACAACACGAACGCCAGTACCGGCCAAAACGCGCGCTGCGTGGCGACGTAGAGCATCACGGTGAACAGGCCGAAGATGAGGAGCGCCATCCCCAAATCACGCTGGAACACCATCACCATGAGCGCCATTGACCACATGATGGCGATGGGGATGAAGTCTCGCGCCCGGGGAATCATGATGCCAAGCACTTTCTTTCCAGCGAGGGCGAGCACGTCGCGCTTCTCATAGAAGTAGGCGGCAAACGCGATGGCGAGCGCAATCTTGGCGATCTCGGCAGGCTGGAAACTGAACTGCTTGATGCGAATCCAGATACGAGCACCGTTGAGCTCAACGCCGAGCGGCGTGAGCGGCAGCAACAGCAGGAACAGCGAGAACAGGAACAGTAGGTACGGGTAGCGCTGCAAGCGACGGTGGTCTGACAACCCGAACGCCACAGCAATGAGAACGCCGACGCTCAGCAACGTCCACAGCAACTGCATCTCGGCATCGTGTTTCGGCACGTCCGGGATGAGGTCGATGCGGGCGATCATGGCGAGCCCGATGCCGTTGAGTAAGAACACCGACGGCAACAGCACCGGGTCCGCATATGAGAGCTTCCATCGCACCGCCACATGCGCCGCGACGCCAAGACCAAACCAAATGATGGCAGCACGCAGCCAGTCGACGGGCAGCGCCCCAGTCACATTCACATGGACGGCAAACCAGCTGGCATAGCCGATGATGAGCGCCACCAGCAGCAGCGCAAGCTCAACCCCTCGTCGCTTGCGATAGACGATGACCTCACCTGAAACCTCAGGTTGTACAGCAACGCTCATGTCAGCAGCTCTCAGGGTCCGCTTCCGCAGTAGCAGTGGGAGTCATGGGGGCAAGGTGCGTCGGATATCCGGCCTCGACGTCGTCGGCCTGCTCGTCGCCGTCGGGAACCGGGAGGCCCGGGATGGTGGGGGAGGGCGTCGGCGACGGGCTTGGCGAGGGCGACGCGTCGACAGGCTTCAAGCGCTTCTCCCGCACGACGCGGCAACGTTCAGCCAGCCCGCGGAGCTGTTCTGCGGTGGCGCGCCCAGATTCGAGATCGTCGACGGCGATGGTGTTCGAAACCGCATTGCGGTGAAACTTTGGCAGGTCGTCGACCTTGATGTCAGTGCTCTCCGCGACGGTATTGAGCGGCATGCCAAGCAGTGATCCGGGAAGGCCGTTGTAGATTGCGACGGCGCCTGCTTCCGGCGCGATGTAGTAGCGGGAGCGGACGAATTTCTGCAGCCCCCAGGCACCCACACCGAGGACGAGCGCGAGCGCCATGCAGACCGAGAGCAGACCAACCCAGCTTCGGCCCGAATCCTTGGGCGCGTAGCGTGCGCTTTCCTGGGGGGCCTGCTCGCTAGGTTCGGGATCTGGCTCGGGCTTCGGGGCCTCGGGATACCCGCCGGGTTTGCCGGATTTCGCAGCAAGGGCGCCGATCTTCGGGATCTCCACCTCCGTGGCCGAGCCGAACAGCTGCCCTGCGCGCTCGTCGAGCGCATCGTCTTGCGGCACAATCTCGCCGATCACGACGGTGATGTTGTCGTGGCCGCCGTGCTCGTTGGCCAGCTCAGCTAGACGTTCGACGGCTTCCTCGACGTCGGATTCTGCGAGCACTTCGCGGATGGTGTCGTCGTCGACGAGCCCGGAAAGCCCGTCGGAGCAGAACAAGACTCGGTCGCCGTCTTCGACGTCGAGCAGGGCGAGGTCTGGGTCGAATCCCTCCTGGCCGTTGAGCACCTTCAAAATGAGCGAGCGATGCGGGTGCGTCGCCGCCTGCTCCGGGGTGAGTTTGCCCTGGTCAATGAGGGATTGCACCCAAGAGTGGTCGTGCGTGACCTGGGTGAGTTCGCCGTCGTGGAGAAGGTAACCGCGCGAGTCGCCGATGTGCCCGATGCCGAACTGCTCGCCGTTAAACATGGCCCCACAAAATGTGGTGCCCATGCCGTCGATGGTGGCGTCTTCTTCGACGAGATCGCTGATTTTCAAGTTGGCGCGGTTGATCATGCCCGCGATGGCGGCGAGCATGTCGTCGGGGTCGCTCAGCCTGCGGTCTGTGCGCTTGGCTTCCGTGGCCGCGACGGCGGATGCGAGGTCTCCGGCTGCGGCGCCACCCATGCCGTCGCAAACAAGCAGCATCGTCGGCGAAGCGTATGCCGCATCCTGGTTGTTCTTCCTGACGCGTCCTACCTCGGAATGCGCTGCCCAGCGGATGGAGTACATGCTCAGGCCTCCAATCGCATGAGGGTTCGACCGATGCGAATCACGTCACCGACGGTCACAGGCACCGGCTCGTCGCCTACCCGCTTGCCGTTGACGAAGGTGCCGTTCGTGGAGCGCAGGTCGCTCACCATCCACGTCTCGTCGTCGCGTTGCACGAGCTGGGCGTGGCGAGCGGACGAGAACTCGTCCTCGAGGAGCAAGGTCGAATCGGCAGAGCGGCCGAGGTTAATCGTCGGCTCCACCGGTACAGCGATGCCCTGCTGCGGACCATTGGTGATGGCGAACCGGGTGGGAACGTGCTGCAGCCGGTGCGTTTCGGGACGCCCACGGTCCGCAGGTACTGCGCTGAGCGACGAGACCGGGACGCGGCGCCCGAACACGTCGGAGCGAATGGTGTTCGCCACGAAAAGGATGAACAGCCACAGCAGGATGAGGAAGACGATCTTGGTCGTCGCAACAATCAGTTCGGACACGCGCTCACATCTCCGTCGGCGCGTGTACCAGCATGCGCGTGTTGCCGACCTCGATGCGTGATCCTTCCCTGAGTGCCGTCTTCTGCACCTTCGTGCCATTCACGGTGATGCCGTTCGTGGAGCCGAGGTCCTCGATGGTGACGACGGGGCGTTCCGGGGTGCCGGACACCGTGATGAGTGCGTGACGACGGGAGACACCCGGGTCATTCAGACGCAGGTCGGCGTCGGCGCCCCGGCCCACGACAAGGCCCGGGGGGACTAGCGGATGGCGCACGCCATGCACCTCGACGACGAGCCGGCCAGCCGTGGGCGCGCCGTCGGATTTGCCCTCGACGGCCTCGCTGCGGACGGTGAACTGGCCGGTGGGGAGCGACTCGTGGAGTTCGTAGTCAATGGCGATGGGGCCACTGAAGACGAAGCTCTGCTCCGCTGCGTACTCGCGGATTCCAGGCAGGATCTCGGCGTTCAGCGTGCGTGCATAGGGGTACAAGCGCTCGTAATCATGCTGAGAGAGGCCGATGAGGAAGTGGTTGGGGACCAGTCGCTTACCCTTGCTGAGGAGCTTGGCCTCGGCCTCGAGCTCGCGCTGGATGCCGGCAGCGATTTCCACGGGCTGCACGTCGCCTTTGAATGCTCGTGCGAAGACCTTGCCGACCACAGAATCGATCTTGCGTTCTGCTTTGTCGAAGACGCCCATGGATCCTCCTCTCGCTCACTTTCAGCCAGGACCTCCGCAAGTCTACCTACTTGCCGCCCAAGGCCGTATTCGACGGTTCGCTCTGGCCCCAACCCAGCTCGTCGACGCTCTTCGCAAAGGTGTGCAGCACGATCTCTGCCCCCTCGAGCGCGCTCAGCTCCTCGGTGGCCAGCTTGGCTTCCACCTCGTCGGCGACGGCACGCACCGCCGGGGACGTGCGAAGGGCCTCCTCAAGCTCGCCGCGCACCATGTTCCACAACCACTCGCGTTGCTGCTGGAGCCGACGCTGCGTGAGCACGCCCTCCGCCTCCAGCTCTTCGCGGTGCTTCACCACGGCGTCCCATACCTCGTCGAGGCCCGCGCCGGAGTAGCTGGAGCAGGTGAGCACGGGGGCACGTCGCTTCTCGGTGTCGCTGGTGACGAGTTTCATTGCGATGCTCAGGTCTCGGGCGGCGACGCGCGCCTCGCCCTCGTTGTCGCCATCGGCCTTCGTGATGGCGATCACGTCGGCGAGCTCGAGAATGCCGCGCTTGATGCCCTGGAGCTGATCGCCGGTGCGCGCAACCTGCAGCATGAGGAATGTGTCGACCATGCCGGAAACGGCTACCTCAGACTGGCCGACGCCCACCGTCTCGACGAGCACCACGTCGTAGCCTGCCGCTTCGAGCACCAGCATCGATTCGCGTGTGGCACGGGCGACGCCGCCCAAATGCCCCGCCGACGGTGAGGGGCGGACGAAGGCGTCGTCGAGGGCGGAGAACTCGCCCATACGGGTGCGGTCGCCCAGGATGGAGCCGCCGGTGCGCGATGAGCTGGGGTCGATGGCGAGTACGGCCACCTTGTGGTGTCGTTCCTGAATGAGCTTCATGCCCATCGCATTGATGAACGTGGACTTGCCCGCGCCCGGCACGCCCGAGATGCCCACGCGGAACGCCTTGCCCGTGTGGGGGGCGATGGTGCGGAGCAACTGGTGGGCCAGCTGGCGGTGCTCAGGCTTCGTGGATTCAACCAACGTGATAGCCCGGGCGATATGCCCACGGGAGCCCTGGAGGATGTTGGAAGCTAAGTCGTCGACGTTGATGTTACGCACATCCACACCCTATCTCGGTGGCTACTGGCGCGGGACCTGTGGGGTCCTTCCCGCGTAGCTCGCACCTGTCGCGTAGCGAATGTTCAGGTGATGAAGCACGCGTCGGGTACTATCACATGTGCTGTGCGAACTGTGACGAAAGGTGACGTTGTGCTGCAGGAAACGCGTCCCAGGCGCAATGCCCGGGCAATTGCGGCGAGTGCTGGTGCCTTGGTTCTCGCGTTCGCGGGGATCATGCCCCGGGCCGAAGCCGCTGAAGCTCCCCAGATTTCGGTGTCAGCCAACCCAGATGTGGCAATGGTCTACCACTGGTCCATCGCCAATAAGCCCGCGAAGTCATCGCTGGGCACGGTGCAGGCCGGGGCTCAGCTGAGCGCGACGTACACCGTCGTAGCCACTCCCGGTCATTACGACTATGAACGCGCCGCGATCGTCGGCGAGATCTCCCTGACCAACCCCAACACCACCAACGCCATGAACGCGGAAGTCACCGTGCACGCATCCGACGCGGCGTGGGCATGCCAGGCGGCTACCGCGACGTCGAGCGTGCAGCCCAGCGCTACCGCCACCGTCGCCTATGACTGCATGCTCTCCGGCGATGCGGAGCCGCAGCAAGCAGGAACCGTCGAAGTCTCCGTCGCGTGGTCTCTGGACGGCGAGAGCGGAACGACGGAGGCAAGTGCCGACTACTCGCTGAACCCCACGGAGACCAATCGCTCCATCACGGTCGAGCATCTTCTCGACAACGGCACTCCCACCAAGCTCGGCACCGCCACCTGGAACCCGGATGGTGCCCCCGTCACCTTCCAGGACACGCGCCAGTTCCCCGCTTCGAAGAAGCCGGGCAAGCACTCCGTGACGAACTCTGCTCGCATCGTGGGTACGGGCGAGCAAGCTGCAGCCACGGTGACGTACACCGTCGAGGAACCGACTCCTTCCCCGTCACCCGACGACTCTGCCACACCTGAGCCCCCTGAGGTCGACGTGGCTCCGACGCCCGAGGCCACCCCGTCGGAGACTGGCCGAGAGGATCCACGTCGCTCGAAGCGCCCGACGCCTGGCATGCCGCCGTCGGGGGTGTGAAGGTAAGGGTTGCCGGGCGCGCTTTCTAGCGGTCCGCGCCCAAGTACTCGAAGTGGTAGGTGGCGCCGTCGGAGCATGAGACCTGGTCACGGTTGCCCTTCGACTTCTGCCTCATAGGCCGGAGCTGCTGGTGTGCAAGCAAAGCATGCACATCGTCGACGTACAGCACCTTCCAGGGCGAATGCTTCGTGCCGTCGCCAGAGCGCTGCATGGTGCCTAGCGCGTGCCAGGCGAGCTGCTCCTCGCCGCGAGCCCTGTCCACATCCCCGAGCACGAGGCACCCGCGCGCCAAATAGGCATGCACGACGGGGCTGAAGAAACCCGCTGGCAGGTGCTGGTCGAGCAGGCGGACGGCGTCGTGCTCCCTCGATTTCTCCAGAAAAATCTCCACGGCAGGAAGCCACGAAAGGTACCTGGTGTAGGAAGGATCCGCGACGATGGCTCGGTGCAAGGCGTCGAGCGAGTCGTCGTCGCTGGCGCGCTGATAGGCCTCGTACGCGGTCTGGATGGGCTCAGGCAGTGGCGTCACCGCGCGGACCCCGAGGGCAGCCTCGGCACGCCTGCGTGGGCATCCGCCCAGCGTGCGGCCTCACTCGAGCCCGGTTCAAAGGTTGGGAATATTGACGCGCTGGTAGCGAATCGGGCGTGGTGCAGCTCGTGGCGGAGCGCGTCCAGTGCCGACGGGTGCTCGAGCGTTTCTGGGGCCAGCAGCAGCGTGCCGCGCTCCCAGTCGAAGCCGGCCCGGCCGTCCATCGTGCGCACCTCGACGTGGGTGTCGCGGATGCCTAGCTGGCGCCCCAACCTCGTGGCTGCCGCTTCGACGAGTTCCGCCGCGCTGGCAGGGGCGCCGTCGAATGTGGAGCGCCAGCGCTCCTGGATGCTGGGCGTGGCGTCTGCGGGCGCATGCGTGTTGAAGATCTGCTCGAGTTCCTCGGCTGCGCGCGTCTCGATGCGCTGCAGCTCCTCGCGGGCTTCTGGCAGCAGCGCGGCGCACCAGCGCGCGCGAGTGGCGTCGCCGACGGGGCCAAGTGCGTCCAGTTTGGCCTGGTACTGCGCATCGAGCGCGCTGATCTCGTCCAAGGTGGCCGCCAGCGCGTCCGCGGCAGCTTGGTAGGTGTGCGCCACTTCCCGGGCTTCCGAGGCGATCGCGTCGAAGGCTGCGGCGGTGCCGTCCTGGCGGGCCGCGTGTGCTGCGAATGCATCAGCGGTCGGGCCGACGTTCGCGTCCAGCACCGTGCGGGTCGCCAGGCGAACGTCGGATGCAGCGGTGCTTGCGGCGCTGGAGAGCGCGACGAATGTGTCGGCACGGGAACGGAACGCATCGGGCGTGATGCGAGGAGCTGCCAGCCCCAGTTCGACCAGGGTCTCCATCAAATCTCCTCGAACCAGACATCGGCGGAGAGCGCCTCGATGGCCTCATACTCGCGGGCCGTGTCCACCATGCGGGTCGCGTCGTCGTCCGCGAGTGCCGTCGCTGCATGCAACCTCGACGCCCATTCGCCTTGCAGCGCCGCGTCGATGCGGCTGGCCACGACGTCAATCTTCGAAGCCTGGCCGACGAGATCCGCGGTCTCCACGTCCTGCAGCAGCGGCCGTGGACGGGCGTGGCTGCGCACGTCGTCAGCTGCCTGTTCGACGGTGGCAGCAGCCAGGCGCCAAGCGGACGGGGCAAATCGGATCATGAGGCCTCCTCAACCCTGAAGGCTATGCGCAGCGGGTGTCAGCGGGGGTGAGCATCTCTACTTAGACACTAGCGAACTCGTCGGGTGAAGAAAACGCGCGGAATCGTCCCCGGTCGATGTGAATCGGGCCATATTTGGCCCTCCAACAGCAACCGCGGACGATTCCGCGCGCCATTGTGCGAACCCCGCCTTCCACCATGCCCGGAACAAGGTTGTGGGCCCGCCCCCTTTCGGGAGACGGGCCCACAACCTTCGATCAGCGGATCACTCTGCGTCGAGACGTTCGTCGAGCTTCGTCAGCAGGTCAACCGCGCATTCCGGAATGTTCGTGCCGGGCGGGTAGATCGCGTCGGCGCCGTGGTCGCGGAGCTCCTGGAAGTCCTGCGACGGGATCACGCCACCCACGACGATCATGATGTCCTGACGACCGAGCTTGTCCAGCTCCTCGCGCAGGGCCGGCACCAGGGTGAGGTGGCCGGCGGCGAGTGAGGAGGCACCCACGACGTGCACGTCGGATTCGACGGCCTGACGCGCGGTCTCCTCGGGAGTCTGGAACAGCGGGCCGACGTCGACGTCCATGCCGAGGTCCGCATACGCGGTAGCGATCACCTTCTGGCCACGGTCGTGACCGTCCTGGCCCATCTTCGCTACGAGAATACGGGGGCGACGGCCCTCCTTCTTCTCGAACTCGGCGACGAGCTTGCGGGCCTTGTCGACGGACTCGCTGGATCCGGATTCTGCCTGGTACACACCGCTAATGGTACGGATCTGTGCCGTGTACCGCCCGAATACCTTCTCAAGCGCGCTAGAGATTTCGCCGACGGAAGCCTGCGCACGAGCCGCCTCGATGGACACCTGCAGCAGGTTGCGGTCGGGATCCGTCGGGTCGGGGTTGGCAGCGGCCCACGTGACGCGCTCCAAGGCGGCCTGGCAGGCTTCCTCGTCGCGGCCAGCGCGCAGACGCTCGAGCTTCGCGATCTGCTGCTCGCGGACGGACTTGTTGTCCACCTTGAGCACCTCGAGCTCTTCGTCGTCGTCCACCTGGTACTTGTTCACACCGACGAGGCTCTGGCGTCCGGAGTCGATGCGGGCCTGGGTGCGGGCGGCGGCTTCCTCGATGCGCATCTTGGGGATGCCTGCCTCGATAGCCTTCGCCATACCGCCGGCTTCCTCAACCTCGCGGATGCGCTCCCAAGCCTTGCCTGCGAGCTCGCGGGTGAGACGCTCGACGTACGCCGAGCCAGCCCACGGATCCACGGTCTTGGTGGTGCCGGACTCCTGCTGGATGAACAGCTGGGTGTTGCGGGCGATGCGGGCCGAGAAGTCGGTCGGCAGCGCGATGGCCTCGTCGAGGGCGTTCGTGTGCAACGACTGCGTGTGGCCCTGCGTCGCGGCCATGGCCTCGATGCAGGTACGCGCGACGTTGTTGTAGACGTCCTGCGCGGTCAGCGACCAGCCGGAGGTCTGCGAGTGCGTACGAAGGCTCATCGACTTGGAGTTCTTCGGGCCGAATTCCTTCACGAGCTTCGCCCACAGCATGCGCGCTGCGCGCATCTTGGCGATCTCCATGTAGAAGTTCATGCCGATGGCCCAGAAGAAGGACAGACGCGGCGCGAACTGGTCGACGTTCAGGCCCACCGACTCGCCAGCGCGGATGTACTCGACGCCGTCAGCCAGGGTGTAGGCCATCTCGATGTCCGCCGTCGCGCCGGCTTCCTGCATGTGGTAGCCGGAGATCGAGATCGAGTTGAACTTCGGCATGTTCGACGAAGTGAACGCGAAGATGTCGGCGATGATCCGCATGGAGGGCTGTGGCGGGTAGATGTACGTGTTGCGGACCATGAACTCCTTCAGAATGTCGTTCTGAATGGTTCCGGTCATCTTCTCGTACGGCACGCCCTGTTCCTGAGCAGCGACGATGTAGAGCGCCAGGACGGGTAGCACCGCGCCGTTCATCGTCATCGACACCGACATCTGGTCGAGCGGGATGCCGTCGAAGAGCTGACGCATGTCGAGGATGGAGTCCACTGCCACACCGGCCATACCGACGTCGCCGGCCACGCGTGGGTGGTCGGAGTCGTAGCCGCGGTGCGTGGCCAGGTCGAAGGCAATCGACAGGCCCTTCTGGCCAGCAGCGAGGTTGCGGCGGTAGAACGCGTTCGACTCCTCAGCGGTGGAGAACCCGGCGTACTGGCGGATGGTCCACGGCTGGTTGACGTACATCGTCGGGTAGGGGCCGCGCAGGAATGGCGGCATACCCGGGCGGGTGTGGAGGAAGTCGAGGCCCTTGAGCTCGAAGTCGCCATACAGCGGCGGCACGAGGATGTGCTCGGGCGTCTGCCACCCCTCCGAGTACCCGGATGCGTTCAGAATCTCGTCGTACTTGTGGTGGTCCTTGCCGGGCACGGCGTGGCCGAGCTCGACATCATTGAAACGAGGGAAACTCACTTGGCTACTCCCATCAGGTCGAATGCGGACTCGAGCAGTTCGACGACGTCCATGCCGTCGAAGACGTTGCCGTCCAGGACGGATTCGGCGTCGTCAGCGCCGAGTTCCTTGAATTGACCCGCGAGGAGGAGACGCTCGGCGCCTGCCTCCTTGAGAGCCTTGGCGACTGCCATGCCGTGTTCGGCATACATCTTCGGGTTGGAGCACAGGACCGCCAGCTTGGCGCCCGACTCCTTGAACTGACGCGCGAACTCCTCGGGGTCGGTGCCTTCGATGATCTGCGTTTCGATGGCGCCAACGTGGAGGAGGTTCGACGTGAACCCTTCGCGCGGTCCGTAGTGGCGACGTTGGCCGATGCATGCGAGCACAGCCTTCGGGTCGTTGCCCGACTTGCGAGCGGCCTCCGCGCGGTCACGCAGCTCCTCGAACACCTCGGCGTCGCGAACCGGCTTCAGACCGCCGAGCTCGGGAGCCTCGGGGCGGGGGCGCGCCGTCGTAACGTCCTTTTCAAGGTAGTTCGGGAACGTCGAGGTGCCCGTGATGGGCAGCTTGCGCGTGGCAAGCAGCTTCGCGCGGTTGGTGTTCAGCTCCTCCAGCTGGGCCGCGACGGTGCCGTCGGCCAGCTTCTTCGCGAAGCCATCCACGTCGAGCTCCTGGAAGATCTTCCATGCGGCCTCGCACATCTGCTCGGTCATGGATTCGACGAACCAGGAACCGCCAGCCGGGTCGTTGACGCGGCCGACGTTGGCTTCCTCCGCCAGCAGCACCTGCACGTTGCGGGAGATGCGACGGGAGAAGTCGCCGGGCAGGCCCCACACGGTGTCGAAGGGGAGCACGGTCTGTACCTCGGCCATGCCGGCCGATGCGGCGAACGACGCGATCGTCGCGCGCAGAATGTTCACGTACGCGTCGGAGCGGGTGAGCTCACGCAGCGACGTGATCGCGTGCTGGACGGCGCCACGGTTGTCGTCGGACACTTCCAGAACCTCGCCGACACGGCTCCACAGCGTGCGCAGCGCGCGCAGGCGGGAGATGGTGAGGAACTGATCCGTCGTGGCGGATACGCGGAACATGATCTGTGCGAATGCCTCGTCGGCGGTGAGGCCGGCCTCGACCAGCGCGCGGACGTACTCGACGCCCACCGCGACGGCGTAGGCAAGCTCGTGCACGTCGCCAGCGCCGGCGTTGTGGTAGATCGTCGCGTCGACGACGATCGGGCGAACGTTTGCGAACGGCTTGGCGAGCTCGACGGCTTCCTTCAGCACGCTGAGGTCAGCATCGGTGCCAGCCAGGGCTGCCGCGCCGATCGGGTCGATGCCGAGGTTGCCGGCCACCTTGCTGGCGTC
The DNA here is from genome assembly GCA_032576855.1 of Propionibacteriaceae bacterium. Taxonomy (GTDB): domain Bacteria; phylum Actinomycetota; class Actinomycetes; order Propionibacteriales; family Propionibacteriaceae; genus Arachnia. The sequence continues at coordinate 32,077 of JAWFWL010000014.1, read as the reverse complement.
GCCCTTCGCGAACACCTCGACGAGGGCCTTGGCCGCGTCGAGCTGCTGCGTCTTGGAAGTGACGTAAATGGGCGCGAGGTCGGTCAGCACTCCCTCGAGGACCGTCGCCACATCGTCGACGGCAATGGCGTCCGGGTCCACGCGCAGGAACACCGACGTGCCACCGCGCTCGAGGTCGGCGAGGATCTGCTTCTTCGTGAAGGCGGCGTCGCCGTCTTCATGCAGCTGGGCGATCTCCCAGGCGCCTTCCTTTTGGCCGGTGCGCACCGTCGTGCCGCGGGTGAAGGGCGCGACGCCGGGGTAGCCCAGCTCTTCCACGCCGTCTTCCTTCATGTACAGCGGCTTGATCTCGAGGCCATCGACCGTGTGACTCGTCAGGCGCTTGTAGGCCTGTGCGATGTCCAACTCTTTGCCTTCTGGACGCTTGCGATTCAGCACCTTGAGCACTTGCTCTTCCCACTGTTCTTTCGTGGGCGTGTCGAAATCGGCGGCCAGGTTGAAGTCTTGCGTCTCAGCGCTCATAGCTCTCCATCCGGGTCTCGGGCCCGGTCCGGGCCCACACGTACAACCCTAGACGGTGTACTTTCTTCCCGCGCCCCCGGGTGACGATTGTGCGAAGAGCGACGCATCCAGCGGACGATAGACCACCGTCGGCAAGCAGGTGCAACCTGTGCGGCTCAGTTGCGGATCAATGTTCCTTTGCTTCTAGACGGCGTCTCGTCGCGGCGAAGCGTTGGACACTTGTGCCGGGAGTGAGCCGCACAGGTTGCACCTGCCGGGCAGGGCAGGGGCCGAGGCCGCTCGGCGTTAGGCGCCGGCGGCGGCCTTCGCGGCGGCGGGGAGCGCGTCGACGATGCGCCCGACGGCTTCGTCGTCGTGCGCCGACGACAGGAACCACGCTTCGAATGCCGACGGGGGCAGGGCGACGTGCTGGTCCAGCATCGAGTGGAAGAACCGGCCGAACGCGGCGGTGTCTTGCGCCTTCGCGTCCTCGTAGTTGCGCACCGGCTCGTCGCGGAAAAAGACGGAGAACAGATTGCTCGCATGCTGCACCACGTGCGGCACCGACGCGGCGTTGAGCGCGTCGTGGATGGCGCTCTGGAGCTGCTCCGAAACCCGGTTGACGTGGGCGTATACCTCGTCGGTGGCGAGCCGGAGCGTCGCGATGCCAGCCGCCGTCGCAAGCGGATTCCCCGACAACGTACCCGCCTGGTACACCGGCCCGACGGGGGCGAGCAGCTGCATAACCGCCTCGCGCCCGGCGAGCGCAGCCAGCGGCATGCCGCCGCCTACCACCTTGCCGAAGGTCACGAGGTCCGGCGTGTAGCCGCCCTCAACGCCTAACCAGCCACCCGGCCCCGTGCGGAATCCGGTGAGCACCTCGTCGACGATCATCAGCGCACCGTGGCCCTCAGTGAGGCGGCGAATTTCCTTGTTGAAGCCCTCCGACGGCGGCACCACGCCCATGTTGCACGGCACGGCCTCGGTGATCACGCACGCGATTTCGTTGCCGGCCTGGGAGAACACCGCGCGCAGCGCGTCGACGTCGTTGTACTCCACGACGATGGTGTCGCCCGCCGCGGCTGGCGTCACGCCAGCAGAACCGGGCAACCCCTGGGTGGCCACGCCCGACCCAGCGGCCGCGAGGAGCGCGTCGGAGTGTCCGTGGTAGCAGCCGGCGAACTTCACGATCTTGTTGCGTCCGGTGGCGCCGCGCGCCAGGCGGATGGCGGTCATCGTCGCCTCGGTGCCGGTGGAGACAAAGCGCACCTGCTCGGCGGCTGGCACGCGCTCGCGGACGAGTTCGGCCAATTCCACCTCGGCGCTCGTGGGAGCGCCGAACGACAACCCCTTCGCCGCGGCCTCCTGCACGGCGGCCACGACGTCGGGATGCGCGTGGCCGAGCAGCGTCGGGCCCCACGAGCACACGAGGTCGACGTAGTCCTGGCCGTTCACGTCGAAGACGTGCGCGCCGCGGGCCTCGGCGACGAACACCGGGGTGCCCCCCACCGAGCCAAACGCGCGCACGGGCGACGACACCCCGCCAGGGATTACGCCCTTCGCGCGACGAAACAGCGTGTCCATGTCGATCACTTCAGCCATGAGGCCAACTCCAATCCCCAGTAGGTGAGCACGATGTCCGCGCCCGCCCGAACGATGGCGGTGACGGACTCGTCGATGGCGCGCTCGCGGTCAATCCAGCCATTCGCGGCGGCAGCCTCGATCATGGAGTACTCGCCCGACACCTGATACGCCGCGACGGGCACGTCGGAAATCTCCGCCACGTCGGCCAGCACGTCGAGGTAGTAGCCGGCGGGCTTCACCATCACCATGTCCGCGCCTTCGGCCAAGTCAAGGTCGGTTTCACGGAGACCCTCGCGGCGGTTGGCGGGGTCTTGCTGATAAGTGCGACGGTCGCCCTGCAGCGTCGACGTGACGGCTTCGCGGAACGGGCCGTAGAAGCCTGATGCGTACTTCGCGGAGTAGGCGAGGATGGCGGTCTCAATGTGGCCCTCCCCGTCGAGCGCGGCTCGGATGGCCTCGATCTGGCCGTCCATCATTCCCGACGGTGCGATGACGTGCGCGCCAGCATTCGCCTGTGCGATGGCCATCGACGCGTAGGCGGCGAGGGTGGCGTCGTTGTCGACGGACCCGTCGTCGGCGAGGAAACCGCAGTGGCCGTGCGAGGTGAACTCGTCGAGGCAGGTGTCGGCCATCACGACGGTGTCGTCGCCCACCGCGTCGCGACAAGCGGCGATGCCGCGCTGCAGGATGCCGTCCTCGGCCCAGGCCTGCGACCCGCGCTCGTCCTTGACGTCGTCGGAGGGGACGCCGAAGAGCATGATGCCGCCGAGGCCGGCCCTCGCGACGTCTTCGGCGACGCGCTTGATGCTTTCGGTGGTGTGGCGCCGGACGCCTGGCATGGAAGAGATCTCCATCTCTTCCTCGCCCACGAACGCAGGTAGAACGAGCTGGCTAGGGTGAACGCGGGTTTCGCGGACCAGGTTGCGCATCGCCGGGGTGGTGCGCAGTCGGCGCGGACGGACGGGAAGTTGGGTCATGGCACCCACGTTACCTCGGAAATTTTGACCGTTATCCTCCACCATCAGCAAAAGCACTCCCTGTTTTGGAGGATTCTCTTCACACGTGGAGGATAACGGTCAAACCGCGCTGAGTTGGGGGATGCCTATGTCGGGCGGGGCGTGCGGGCAGGATGCCGAAGGTTGACCGTTATCCTCCACGCCTGCAAAAAATCGTCGAAAACCGGGGGCAAAAAGCTTCTCGTGGAGGATAACGGTCAACTTTCCCGGGTATCCCCAATTGCCGCGACGAGCCCAGCCGCGTCTTGCGTGGCCGCGGTGGCGGCGACGGGGATCTCCGCATCCTCCAGCCAGCGCCGCGACGGCTCTCCAAACGCGACGACGCGCACATCGGCCCGCCACCCGAACAGCTCGCCAAATGCCCGCCCGACGGACCCCGACGTGACGACAACCACGTCGAACTGGCCGGATTCCCAGGCACGAATGGCCTTGTCGGGCACGCTATCCAGCGGCTGCATGGTGTAGATGGGCACCGAGGTCACCTCCCACCCCTTCGCGCGTAGCCCGTCGGCGAGCGTGGGGGAGGAGAGTTGCGAGCCCGGGATCACCACGTGTCCAGGCCCGTCGGGGAAGGCCGCGGCCAGCGCGCGCCCGCTCGAATCTCCCTCCGGAACGAGATCGACGACGTACCCCGCCGCTTCGAGCGCCTTCGCCGTCGCTGCTCCGACCGCAGCCACGCGAGCGCCTTCCGGCAGTCGAGCCCCGCGCCTGGCCAGCGACCGCACGGTGTTTGCCGAAGTCACGGCCACCCAGTCGGCCGCCGGCAGCGGCTCGACGAGCGGTTGATCCACCGCCTCCTGCACCGGCTGGCAGAACACCTCTGCACCCGTCGCCCGCAATCCGTCGGCGAGGGCCCCGTCGGCGCGCGGCAGGAACACCTGCACGCCCGCGAGCGGCGTTTCCCCTCGCCAGAGCGAGGCGTCGTCGTGTAGTTCGGCCAATCTGGAGGGGCGCGTCGCGTCGAGTTCCGCGACGTCCGCCGCGCCGCCTTCGAGCAGCGCGCGCACCGCGTCGTCAGCCGCTCCCTCGCCAAGAGGCCGCTCGACGAGCGCCGACGACCCCCCGTCGAGCGCGAACACCCCGGCGCGCAGCACGCCATCGGTCACCAACGCGCCGATGGGAGCAGCGCAGCCGCCGCCCAATCCGGCCAGCACCGTCCGCTCTGCTTCGACGGCCGCCCGCGCGTCCGCATCATCGACGGCGGCCAGTGCCTGCAACACTTCGACGTTGTCAGCCCGGCATTCGAGCGCCAAAGCGCCCTGCCCGGGCGCGGGGAGAATGGGGAGCAGCTCGTCGATTTGATCCGCCATGCCCAGCCGACGAAGCCCCGCCGCCGCGAGCACGACGGCGTTGAGATCGCCGTCGGTGACTCGCGCCAGGCGAGTGCCGACGTTGCCGCGGATGTCGACGTACTGCAGGTCGGGCCGCAGCGCGCGCAGCTGGGCAACCCGCCTGGGCGACCCGGTGCCCACCTTCGCGCCGGCAGGGAGCTCGTCGAGCCTGAGCCCGGCGGCGGAGAGTGCGTCGTTAGGGCAGGCGCGCTCAGGCACGGCGGCCACGACGAGCCCCGGCACCGCAGCGGTGGGAAGGTCCTTCAATGAGTGCACCGCGAAGTCGCAGCGCCCGTCGAGGATTGCGGTGCGCAGTTCGGCTGCGAACACCCCGAGCGTGCCGAGCCGCGTGAGTGAGCCGCGCTCTACGTCGCCGCCGGTGCGGATGCGCACCAGCTCGACGGTGTGCCCCAGCGCCCGCAGCTGGTCAGCCACCAACTCCGACTGCGTCACCGCCAGCAGCGACGCCCGCGTTCCAAGCCTCAGATACATCCCACGTCCTCACCGAATCCGTTTCGCGGCCTCAGCTACCGGCCCGATGCCGTTGCCGTCCAGCCATGCGCCCACCACGTCGACGCCCACCGACGCCGCAGCCTCCAGCCAGGCCTCGCGCACATCGGGCGCGATGCGCCCGGGCATCTGGTGAGTCACGGTGACCACGTCGTGGATGTGGCCAGCAAGGTCCAGCTTGGTCAGGGCCGACGCGTCGGCCGCCACCACTTCCCGCGACGGCGCCTCAGCCCCGCCGTACGACAGCCGCAACACGTGCGTGCCCGAAACCCAGGGCCACTTGCGCGAGTAATGCGTGAGCGCCCGCGCGGCGATGCCCTCGTCGCGCTCACCCATCAGCAGACCGGAGCCGACGGGGTCCGCGCCGAGCTCCGGGTGGTCGCTCGCCACCAACACCACCTGCGACGCCGAGGTGTGAGGCACCTCGGGCGCCGTCGCGCCCAGCCCGGTGAGTAGCCGCGCAGCAACCTCGCCGGGTACGGCCAGCACCACGCGCTCGGCGCGGAACTTCAGGTCCCCAGTAGTCACGACGAATCCGTCGCCGTCGCGCTCCACCGCGGACGCCGCGCACCCGCACCGCACATCGAGCTGTGCGGCTAGCTCATCCACCAGGCGGAACATCCCGCCCAACGGCTGCGCCACCGCCGCCTGCCCCGGCCGCCTGAGCGACGTCACCGCGCCCAGCAGCGACCCCTCCGCCGCCAGCGCATCCAGTAGCTTCGGCGCGAACACGTCGAGCTGCACGTCCATCGGATCCGAGCGGTAGACGCCGCGCGTGAGCGGCGCCATGAGCTTGTCGACGACACCTCGCCCCATGCGCGCCTCCGCGAGCTGGCCGGCGGTGGTGGCGTCTGCGCCGACGCTGCGCTCCAGGCTCAGGTCCCGTTCCACCTGCGCGCGCTCGTCCGCCGTCAGTGCCCTGAGCGCCGGATCGTCGAGGGAGCCTGGGATGCCGAGCACACCGTCGGCCAGCGGCACGATGCAGTCCTTCCACCACACGTGTGGCTGCCCTGCGGGCCCCGCCACCGCAAGGCCTAGCGCGTCGCACAGCTCATTTGCGGCGGCGCTGCGGGTGGCGAAGGCTTCCGCGCCCGCGTCCACCTGCACCCCGCCCACTTCGACGCCGCCGATCATCCCGCCGGGGCGCTCCGCCGATTCCAGCACCACCACGTCGCTTCCAGACGCGGCGAGGTTGCGTGCGGCCAGCAGCCCGGCGAGGCCGCCGCCGACGACGACGGCGCTCATAGCTCGTGGATGAGCGCGACGAGGTCGGTCAGCACGCTCGGGTCGGTGGTGGGGGGAACGCCGTGGCCCAAGTTCACGACGTGCGCGGGGGCGGCTTTGCCGCGCTCGACGACGTCGCGGGCGTGCGCATCCAGTACGTCCCAGCCGGCGGCCAGCATGGCCGGGTCGATGTTTCCTTGCAGCGGGAGGCCAGGCACGAGCTGGGCGGCCTCGTCGAGGGGCGTGCGGTAATCCACGCCGATGGCCTCCACTCCGCATTTGGCCATGTCAGGGAGGATATTTCGCGTACCGACGCCGAAGTGGATGCGGGGCACCCGCCCCTCCACCGCGGCCAGCGCGCGCGCCGAATACGGCGCCACCGACGAAACATAATCCGCGCGGCTGAGTGACCCCGCCCAAGAATCAAACAGCTGCGCCGCCCGCGCACCGGCGTCGACCTGCACCCGTAGGAACTGCCCCGACAGCTCCGCGCACCAACTGAGCAACTTGTCCCACGACGTCGGGTCGGCGTGCATCATCGTGCGGGCGGCGAGATGATCGCGCGAGCCCTTGCCTTCGACGAGGTACGCGGCGAGCGTGAACGGCGCGCCCGCAAATCCGATGAGCGGCACCTCGCCCAACTCACCGACGAGAATCTCCACGGCCTTGGTGATGGCCGACGGGTCCTCCATCTGGTGCGACGTGATCCGCGCCACGTCGGCGGCGCTGCGCACCGGCTCGTCGATCACGGGCCCCACACCGGGCACGATGTCGACGTCCACCCCCGCCAGCACCAGCGGAGTCATGATGTCGGAGAAGAAAATGGCCGCATCCACGCCGTGCCGACGCACCGGCTGCAGCGTGATCTCCGCCGCGAGGTCGGGGCGGAGGCAAGCCTCGAGGATCGTCGTGCCTTCTCGCACCTGCTTATATTCGGGGAGCGAACGCCCGGCCTGCCGCATGAACCAGACGGGCAGCCGCGTAGGGCGCGTCCCGCCGAGGGCTTCGAGGAAACTGCTCATGCTCCTTGATTCTGCCGTATCGCCTCAAGGTGGTTGAATGGCCCCGACATGTCATTGCAGATCTTCTCCCTGGAACATGCCCGCCACGGTCTCGGTGTGGTCGAACGCGCCGCCTCACATATCGACGGGCTCGTCGAACGTGTGCGGAGCCACGACGCCGTACGCGGCATCGTGCTGCTCAGCACATGCAACCGCGTAGAACTCGTGCTCGAAGTCGACGATGCGGGCCTCGCGATTCCGCAAACTCTTCGTGAACACTTCGACGAGGACCTCCCCTGGCGCGTCTGCCGTGGCGAGCAGGCGCTGGACCATATTTTCCGCGTCGCTGCCGGACTCGAATCCATGGTGATGGGGGAGCGCGAGATCGCCGGACAGTACCGTCGGGCCCTGCAAGAAGCGCAAGCGGGCGGGCACGCGTCGCTCGCGCTCACCATCGCCATTGAGGAAGCGCTGCGGACCTCGAAGAAGGTGGCCAGCCACACGCAACTCGACGGCGCCGGGCGCTCCGTCGTCTCCGTCGGCCTGGACCTGCTCGACGTGAACGACTGGGCTGGTTCCAGCGTCGTTCTGATCGGCACCGGCAACTACGCGGGCGCCGTGGTGGCTGCGCTGCGCAGCAGGGGAGTGCGGGATATCGTCGTGCACTCGGCCACCGGGCGCGCCGAAGACTTCGCCGAAACCCACCAGATCTCCGCGGTGACAAGCCTCGACGAGGCGCTAGCTGCCGCCGACGTCGCGGTCACCTGCCGCGGTCGAGGTGCCGTCGTCACCCCGAGCGACGTCCACCCCGGCCTGAAACTCCTCGACCTCGCATTAACCCGCGACGTGGACCGCGCCGTCGCCGGGATGCCGGGTGTGCAGGTGGTAGACCTCGCGACGGTGCAGGAAGGCGTCGAACCGCTGTACGGCGCTGACCTCGAATTGGCCGAGCATCTCGTCGACGTGGGCCGCACCGCCGCGCTGACGAAGATCCGCGCGCGCGTCGTCGACCCGGCCGTCACCCGACTCCGCGAGACGGTCATGGAGCTGGTGGCTGAAGAAGCCGGGCGCCTCCCGAATCGGCCGCTGACGAGGGAGGATGCGTCGCGGGCATTGGAGCGGCTGGCCGTTCGCCTGCTCCACATCCCGTCTGCCAGGGCGCGTGAGGCCGCGCAGCAGGGGCGCACGAACGAGTACCTTGTCGCCATGCAGGAGCTGTACGGCATCGGTGAGCCGCTCGCCGCGCACAACGTCGAGGACGGGCGCTGCCCCGTCACGGGATTGACCGTCGACGACGTGTCCGCCGCCGACGAGAAGCGGGTGGCACAGTGACACTCAGCCCCTACTCCGCAATCATGGTGGCCTCCTATGGCGGCCCGAATCAGCCCGACGACGTGCTCCCCTTCATGCGCAATGCCACGCGCGGCAAGGGGATTCCCGACGAGCGCCTCCTCGAAGTGTCTGAGCACTACATGCTGTTCGGCGGCAAATCGCCTATCAACGAATTGAACGCGCGGCTCGTCGACGCGCTCCAAGCCGAGCTGCATCGCCGCGGCCACGACGTGCCCGTGGTGATCGGCAACCGCAACTGGGAGCCGTACATGTCCGACGTCGTGCGCGGCCTCGTCGAGGATGGGCATGAGCGGGTGCTGGCCGTCGCGACGAGCGCCTATCAGTCGTACTCGAACTGCCGGCAGTACCACGAGGACCTCGCTGGCGCCGCCGACGAGCAGCCGGTCGTCGTCGACAAGCTCGACCCCTTCTGGTGGGCCCCCGAGTTCGCCCGCGCCAACGCCCGACGCGTAGTGGCCGCCTGGCGGGCGCTTCGCGAGCGGATTGGCGACGGGGCCGCCCGGCTCGTGTTCGTCACCCACTCCATCCCGGTGGCGATGGACGAACGCTCCGGCCCCGGGGAGCCGTCGGCCCGATACCTGGCGCAGCACCACGCCGTCGCTAAGCGCGTGGCCGCGCTGGCGAGTGAGGAGCTCGTCGAGCCTCTCGACTGGGATCTCGCCTTCTGCTCTCGCTCAGGGCCGCCGCACGTACCGTGGCTCGAGCCCGACGTGAACGACCACCTCGAGGCGATCGCCGACGATGTGTCGGGCGTAGTGGTAGCCCCCATCGGGTTCATCGCCGACCACATGGAGGTGGCCTTCGACCTCGACACCGAAGCCGCCCGCACCGCGGAACGCCTGGGGCTCGCCTACGAGCGCGCAGGCAGCGTCGGGGTGGACGACGAGTTCGTCGGCATGCTGGTGGACCACATCGAAGACGCCGCCAAGCGCGCGAGTAACGACGAGCCCGTCGCCGAATACTGCCAGTTTGCGGGCGGCGCCTGCTGCCTGCCACCCAAACGCCCAACTCGACCAGGAGCACCATCATGAAGCACCCCAGCCGCGACGAGCGCGACGAACAAAACGTCGACTACAAGGCCATTAACCGGGAATCGCACTACTCGATGCACGCGGTTTTCGCCACGTGTATGCCGCTTTCCGACGACGCCGAGGCGCAGGCGACGGCGTTGCGCGAAGAGATCGAGGCCACCGGTGTGACGATCCGCGGTTTCTACGACGTCGGCGGGTTCCGCGCCGACGCTGACCTCATGGTCTGGATGCTCGCCGACGACCCCCACGCCCTCCAGTGCGCCTACCACGTCATCCGCAAGAGTGAGCTGGGTGCGGCGCTCGAACCGGTGTGGTCCGCGATGGCCGTACACCGCGCCGCCGAGTTCAATAAGGCGCACGTGCCGAGCTGCTTCGCCGGCATCGCCGCGCGTCCTTGGGTGACGGTCTACCCGTTCGTGCGCAGCTACGACTGGTATGTGCTCGACGACGCCCACCGCTCCAAGATGCTGCGCGAGCACGGCATGGCCGGACGTGAATACCCCGACGTGATCGCGTCGACGATGTCAGCCTTCGCGCTCGGCGACTACGAGTGGGTGCTCGCCTTCGAGGCCGACGAGTTGCACCGCCTGACCGACGCGATGCGCCACCAGCGCAGCGTCGAGGCCCGGCTGCACGTGCGCGAGGAGACGCCGTTCTTCACCGGCCCGCTCATCACCCTCGACGAGTGGGTCGCCCGCCAGCCGCGAGCCTGACGGGTCCACGCCGCGCCGCCGTCGGGCACCTGCCCGGAGCGGGCCCGGCAACGCCGAAACGTCGCAACATAGATCAAGTTCGTGGTGGGTAGACGAGCCACCAACTTGATCTATCTTGAGGCGTCGGCCAGCCAGGCGTCTGGTTGGTAGACGCAGGTGGGGTCGGAGGCCAGCGGATCGCCCAGCATGGCATGCGCGCGGGCCCTCGAGCCGCCGCAAATCCAGTTGAAGTCGCACACACCGCACTTGCCGGAGTAGCTCGACGGGTCGCGCAGCGCCTGCATCATGGGCGCCTCGCTGTAAATCTCCTGGAACGGCTGCTCCTTCACCGATCCGCAGCGATACGGCAGGAAGCCCGACGGGTACACGTCGCCGATGTGATCGACGAACGCGAAGCCCCGGCCCGAGTTCACCCCGATCGGTGGGCGCGGCGGACGTCGATCCGTCACCTCGCCCAACAGCCGGTCGGTCTCCGCCATGAGCCAGTGATGCAACTCGCCGCGCTCGGGCAGTGGGCGGCCGGCCTGGCGGGCCTCGTCGCGCTGGATCGCCACGCGACGATAGTTTGGCGCCTCGGTGACCTTCACGGCGATGCGGTCGGAGACGTCGTGCAGCCAGTGCAGCACGTCCTCCATCTCCTCCGGGTCGAGGGGCTCCAGGTTCGAGCCGCGCCCCATCGGCACCAGGAACAGCAAGTACCACATGTGCGCCCGCATGGCGATGGTGTTCGCCAGCAGCTGCGGCAGTTCCTGCAGGTTGTTCTTGCAGATCGTCGTGTTCACCTGGAAGCGGAACCCGTGCTTGACGACGAGTTTCGCTGCTTCCATCGTGGCGTCGTAGGTGCCTTCGATGCCGCGGAATGAGTCGTGCGTTTGGGCGGTGGCGCCGTCGAGGGAGAGCGAGAACGCCTTCACGCCGGCCTCGCGCACGGACGCGAGCCGCTCGTCGGTGAGCAGCGGAGTGGCCGACGGTGATAGCGCAATCGGCAGCCCGATGCTGGTGCCGTAGGCGATCAGCTCCTCCAAATCCGGGCGCTCGAACGCATCACCACCGGAGAGAATCACGATGGGGCGAGGCGTACCGTAGGCCGCGAACTCGTCGAGCAGTTTCTTGCCCTCGGCGGTGGTGAGCTGGCGCGGGTCGGGCTTCGTGAACGCATCAGCGCGGCAGTGCTTGCACGCCAGCTGGCACGCCCTGGTCACCTCCCACACGATGACGTGCGGGCGCTCGCCAGCGTCGTGATGCAGCGTGCGGACGACGCCTCTGCGGGCCTCGTGAGGATGCGAACCAGGATGGGCAGACATAGCCCCGACGATAACCGCCGGCCAGCGGATCACCTGAGGCGGGGTCGGGTACCGGAGACACAAGACAGTCCCGCCGCCCACACCCTGAGTGTGAGGGAGGGGGCCGCAACGGTTCTCCTACAAGGTGTTATCATGAGCGCACTTCTTCGGGTGCGGATGGCGCCACCGAAGATTCCCCCTAGCCAGGGAATTCCGGTGAGAATCCGGAGCTGTCGCGCAACGGTATGGCCAAGAGCTAAGCCCGATCACTGGCGAAGGACTGTGTATTTCCCGGTCGCGCGAAACGACCCCGACAGGAAGTTCAGACTTTGCCCGTTCCTGAACGTGACGAATCGCCCAGGCAGCGCTTGGCCGCGAGGCGACGTCGGCTGTTGGGGCGCATCCTCGTACTTGTGGTGCTGCTGTTGGTCTCGCCTACACTCACCATTGCGTTGGGTCCTGCGGGAGTGCCGATCCCAGAAGTGCTCGGGGTGATTGCGAGCCACATCCCTGGGTTGGACGTGGATATCACCTGGTCGCAGACGGTTGACGCTATCGTCTGGCAAACTCGGGCGCCTCGCATCGTTGGAGCGGTGGTTGTGGGCGCCATACTTGGAACCTCCGGAGTGGTGCTGCAAGCCATCGTCCGAAACCCTCTTGCCGAGCCGTACGTACTTGGAGTCAGCTCAGGAGCGTCCACGGGGGCAGCGGTCGGCATGATCATCATCGGCACGACGAGTGCTGCTGGCGTCAGCGGGCTGGCGTTCATTGGTGCATTGATCGCCACCGGTTTGGTGCTTCTGATCGGAGGGCGACAGGGCTCGTCGTTGCATCTGGTGCTGGGCGGTCTGGCGGTCGGTTTTGGGTTTCAAGCCGTGACAAACCTCATCGTGTTTTCCTCGGGAAGCCCAGAGACGTCTCGAGCCGTGATGTTTTGGATGCTCGGATCTCTGGGGCGGATCTCGTGGGCCGACCTCCCGGTGGTGAGCGTAGTTGCCGTAGTACTCGTCGCGCTGATGATGCTGCTCGGCCCGGTTCTCGACGCCCTGTGTAGCGGAGATGGCACAGCACGCTCCGTAGGGGTGGAGCCCGGACCTGCCCGGGCAGTCCTGTTAGTGCTCGTCTCCGCCGCAGTGGGCGTCGCGGTCGCGACAGCGGGGAGTATCGGGTTCGTAGGGCTCGTGATCCCGCACATGATGCGGTCCTTCGTCGGACATTCGCACCGAATGCTGGTGCTCGCGAGCGCCCTCGCTTCCTCACTATTACTCGTCTGGGCGGATGCGTTCGCCCGCATTGCGTTCGCCCCCGCCGAGCTGCCTCTGGGTGTTGTTACTGGGCTCGTCGGGGCACCCATCCTCGTTGTACTCGTGCGTCGATTGGCTCCGGGTCGCTGAAGCCAAAGAACAACTATCGAAAGGTTCAACAATGACGAAACGATTGCTGGTACCACTGGCGTTGCTCTCCCTGGCCGTTGCCGCGTGCGGCACGTCTGCGGCTGACAAAGCAAGTCAGGCCTCCTCACAAGCGAGCGAGCCGAGCGCAACCACCTCGCAAGCCAGCGAGCCGAGTGCGGCGACGGGGTTTCCCGCTCGTATCACCAACTGCGGCCATGAGCTGACAGTTGAAAAGGCACCGGAACGCGTGCTGATGTTTTCCGGCACAGCTGCACCCGTGTTGGATGAGCTGGGTTTGCTGGACAAGGTGACGGCGCACGCCGGTGCGCAGAGGTTCGGCGAGGCCGCCGGCGAGCTCGATCAGAAACTCAGAGCCATCAAGCAGGTTTCCAGCGAGGAATTGGAAACTGGAGGCGCCACTATGTCCACCGAGGCGATCCTCGCTGTCAACCCAGACCTCGTGCTCGCCTACGACTCAGGCGTTGATCGGGAGGCCCTTGCCAAGCTGGGGATTCCGTTGTACTCACCAGAAGCGCTGTGCCCCAATTATGAGGTCAAGCAGGCCTCGTGGAAGCTGGTGGACGAGGAATTTGAACGGATCGCCACCATCTTTGGGGCGACCGACCGCTTGCCGCAGGCGTTGGAGCGCCTGCATTCGAAGGTCGACGAGCTCCAGCAGCACAGCGACGCCGTGGCTGGTTCGACTGCCGCGGCGCTGTACGTCACTCCAGGTTCATCCACCTTGTACGCGTACGGGACTTCGTCGATGGTGCAGCCAATCTTCTCGGCGGTGGGGCTGAAGAACTCATTCGACGATGAGACCACCCGGGTGTTCGACATGACGATGGAGACCGTGCTGAAACGGGATCCGGAGTGGATCGTACTGCTCTCCCAGGACGCGACTGAGCAGGAAGCGAGAGACACATTCATGGGGTTCCCCGGCGTGGATGCGCTGCAGGCGGTAACCAAGAACCAGGTTGTTGTCTTGCCATTCGCGCTGACTGACCCACCAAGCAACCTCTCGGTTGAGGGCGCAGTGCGACTTGCGAAGGCGTTGCATCAGTAGTGCTCGACGTTCGAGACGTTCGGGTCGAGCGTGGTGGGAAGGTCGTGCTCGATGGGGTGAGCCTCGTGGCACGCCAAGGTGAGACCGTCGGCGTTCTAGGGCCGAACGGTTCGGGCAAATCCTCACTCCTGCTGGCCCTGCAAAAGGCGTTGCAGATGAAGGAAGGGCAGGTACTCCTGGACGGCACCGACGTGCAATTGCTTGGGCGACGTGCGATCGCTCGAGGAATTGCCGTGGTGGCACAGGAGACGGGAACGACGCTGCCGCTTTCGGTGCGCGACTCCGTGATGCTCGGGCGTCTTGCGTCGTCTGGGATCCTGCGTTACGGCGCGTCTGCGGAGGAAGGCGTCGTCGAGGAGGCGCTCCAGAGAGTGGGGCTCGCTGGCTACGCTGAGCGGCTCATCACACAACTCTCGGGAGGGGAACGGCAGCGCGCACTGATTGCCCGAGCCATCGCCCAGCAGGCTACTCATCTGCTTCTCGACGAACCCACGAACCACCTTGATCTGCGTCACCAATTCGCGCTACTCGATCTGATCGCATCCCTCGATTGCGCTACCGTGATTGTGCTGCACGACCTGAACCTCGCGGCGCGCTGCTGCGATCGGCTGCTCCTACTTGACGAGGGGCGGCTCGTCGCGGCGGGGACACCCGACGAAGTACTGCGGCCTACCCTGATTGAGCAGGTGTACGGGATTTCGGTGGAGCGAATCGAGAGCGGGGGGAAGGTGCATCTCATCTTCGGACCTTCCCGCAGCAGCGCTTCGGCCTGATGTGAATTACTGCAGGATGTTGCCCTGGGCGTCGCGAGCCGCGCTGGAGTGTGGGGATGCGGTCAGGATCATGATGCCTTCGATGAGCCCCCAGATCGAGCTCACGAATGCGAGCATCCCGAGGGACAGCACCGTGATGAGCAGCTGTGCAATGCCTTTGCCGGTGTAGCCGAGGTAAAAATTGTGGACCCCGAGGCCGCCCAGGAAGATGCCCAACAAACCCGCCGCCATTTTCGTCTTCGTGCTGGGGGTGTTGTTCCCGTATCCGCCGTAGTAGCCCGGCTGCGTCGTGTAGCCGTAGCCGGGCTGCATGCCTTGGCCGTAACCGGGTTGGCCGTCGTATGCCTGGGGCATGGGATTCGGGGCCGCGCCGTAGGCTTGCGGCTGATAGCCGGCGCTATTTGCGTAATCACCGTATTGCGGTGAAACGGGCTCCGGGCCACGCGACGGTGGCTCGGCGTACCCGGCGACCTCGGCGGGAGGGCTGAAGTTGGGGAGGGAGGATTCCGACGGGGCAGGTGCGGGCTCTGGCGTCGGCGCAGGCGCGGGTGCGGGGCCAGCGTCGGTCGGCGCATCTACGTCCGCGAGACGGTCGGGCTCGACTGATGCGTCCTGTGCCCGCGCGCCCTGCTCCTCGGGCGAGGCGTACGGGTCGTCGTAAGGATCGTTGCTCATCGGTTTCCTCCCGTTGCGTACAAGAACTCTTACCTATGGTAAGGCGTCGGTGGTAGCACGCGCCGCATCTCGATGTGCGTGCGCCGGCATTACGGGCGCTCCCAGCTTGCGACGGGGCCGTCCACCACGCGAAACAGCGGATGTGGGCGAGCTTTTGTCAGCCGGGACTCCCACTCAGGCGCCCGCTGCCGCACCTTCGCGCGCAGATGCTCCAACTCGTACTCCATTTGCCCGACGGTCACCTCGAGGCGCAGCGTTGGGTCTGGCTCGCAGTCGAGGCGTGATGCGTCGAACCGGTACCCACGGCGAGTGGCCTCGTCGCGTATGCCGCTGAGGTAGGTGACGACGGCGCGGAGAGGTTCGGCCTGCTCGCGAAAACGCTCCAGCTGAGGGTGGGAGCGATACCCCTTTGTGCGCCCGGCGAGCACCGCCTGCGCCAATAGGCCCTCACGCCAACACGCGACGAGCGCCGCCCGATCCAGCAGCTCAGGATGAAGACTCCACAACCTCACGGCCTCGCCTCAGCCCTACGCGTCACTGGCGCGTCTCGACATGAAACGCGACGGCACCGCCACCCGGTACGGTCACCTTCACCCGTCCGTCCGCGACGGTGATGTCGCAGGCTTCGGACAGCGCATCGCAGTACGTGCCATCGGGGAGCTTTGTCGACACATCGATCTGCTGATCCGAGGCGTCGTCGGCGGAAATCGCGATGAATCCCTTGTCGCCGCGGTCCAAGGAGAGCACCGAGTTCTCCCAAACTTCATTCTCGACGGGCGCGTCACCGACGACGGCCCGCCACCCCGCAAGTGCTGCCAGGCGATCGTCGACGCACTGGAACTCACCGTCTGAGGGAGTGTCAGAGGTGGCGCAGACGGCGTCGTTCACTTTCCCGTCGGTTTGTGGTGCGCCCGATTCCTTGTCGGAAAAGGCGTAGCCGGAGTACAGGACAGGGTGGCCGAAGTCGGTGGCGAGCATCAGCATCTCGGCTTGCAGGAACTGCTCACCGTCCTTCGGTGTGAGGGTCTGGTTGCCGCGCTCGGTGTCGTGATTCGTGACGAAGGTATAGGCGTGCGCAGAGTCGACGTCGCCCTCCCTCGTCTCTAAGCCCAGATGGAGCGAACCGCCGTGCACGATGCCCGCCAGGTCGCGCGCCCACTGGAACGCGAACACCCCGCCGAGCGACGTGTAATCCTCCGGCTGCACGGGCTCGTTGCCGCGGATCACCTCCGAAATGATGATCGGGTCGCCGTCCACCTTGTCCAGAATCTGCTCGACGTCGCGGGCGTTCATGTGCTTGGCCGCGTCGATGCGGAACCCGTCGACGCCCAATGAGAGCAAGTCGTTCAGATAACCAGCGATGGTCTTTTGAACGTTGGGCTGATCGGTGCGCAGGTCGGCAAGATTCGACAGCTCACACTCCTGCAACTCCTGCTGGTTGGAGTAGTTAACGATGTCGTCGTCCGGGGTGAGCCCGCAGTGATGGAAGTCAGACTCCTCGTATAGCCCCGGGTAGCTGTAGTGCTTGAACTTCGTGCCCGCCACGCCGGTGCCCCCGTCGATGCCGGCCATGTGGTTGATGACGGCGTCGGCAATCACTTTCACTCCGTGCTTGTGGCAGGTGTCCACCATGCGCTTGAACTCGTTGCGGGTGCCGAGCTTCGACTCCAGCTGGTAGCTGACCGGCTGATAGCTCGTCCACCACTGCTGGCCTTCGACGTGCTCCTGCGCGGGGGAGAGCAGGACGAACTCGAAGTGATTCGGGCCCAGCACCTCCGTGCATTGCTTCGCCACGGAGTTCCAATTGTATTGGAACAGCTGGATGCCGACGTTCGGGGTGACTTCGGGCTCACCACCCGACGGCGCCTCGTCGCCGGTGCTGCACGCAGCCACCAGCATCGTCGCAGTGGCCACGAGGGGCAGGAAATGTGTGCGCATGAGCGCCATTGTGGCAGGTGAGAGGTCAGTGCGCCTCGTCCGTCGGGAGGTCAGGCGACAGCATCGCGAGCCGCTCATTGATGGTGGTGAGCAGGGCGGCGGTTTCGTCGCCGAGCTGGTTCATGGCCGCGCGCCGCTGGGATCCCCGTCGCGACGCCCACGCGAGCTCCCCGCGCATCCGCAGCGAGGCTGCCTTCTGGCGCCACACCTTCGCATCCTCGGTGCCCGGGAAGGCTTCATCGACGGCAGCCGCGCACGCCTCAATGGCGTCGATCTTCGCGTCAAAGCGCACCTTCGCATTCCTGTTGCGTAGCGCGGACTTGATGTTGTCGACGGTGGACTTCGCCGCGTCGGTGATCTTCGGCGCGTCCTTGAGCGCCGCCAGAAGCGCCGCCGACGCGGCCAGAGCGCTAGTGGCGGCTTTGATGACGGGAAGTGGGTTGGCCATTCCCCAATTCTACGGGGTTGGGTGGCGGCTGGAGGCTAGGCGCTCAGGCCTCATGTGCGACGACGTCGGCCCCGGCCCAGCGGACGACCTTCCAGCCATCCGCGGTCGATCCTTCCAGCACGATCCATTCCGTGTTCTGCAAGGGCTGGGCTACGTCGATGTCGAGTGACGGGTCGACGGTGAGCCCGAACACGCGCACGGCTGCACCGTGGCTCACCAGTGCTGCGACGGCGTGCCCCGCCGCCTCGATCTCCTGTACGGCACCGGAGTAGCGGGCGAGGAATTCGCGGGCGGTTTCGCCTCCCGGTAGGCCGGTGTCCAGGTTGTCGGGTGCCCAGCTTTCCAGCACTGCGACGTAGCGCGTCCAGTCCGGGCTCATCTCGTCGTCGCCCGCCGAAATCTCCGCGAGCCCTTCGAGCACCGTGGGTGTCAGACCAAGTTTGCCGGCGAGCGGTTCGGCCGTCTGCTTCGCGCGTGTGAGATGCGACGTGTACAGGGCCTCGATGGGCTCATCCGCAATGCGCTCGACGAGGTCTCGCGCCTGCTGGAGACCGAGCTCGTTGAGCGGGGCGCCCGGCGCTTGGGTGTCGAGGAGGTGCTGGACGTTGGAATCGGTTTGACCATGGCGAATGAGGATGAGGCGCATAGCGCCAGGGTACTCAAGCCGCGATTGAAGTGCCCAGTCGTCACCATTTCGTCGCGGTTCGGTAATTTCCCCGCAACCAAGCGTGTGTGCTACTGTTTCTCGTCGGATCAAACGTGTCCCACACGCGCGAGTGGCGGAATGGCAGACGCGCCGGCTTCAGGTGCCGGTGCCCGCAAGGGCGTGGAGGTTCAACTCCTCTCTCGCGCACTCTCTAACCCCCCCGTCTGACAAGGTGAAACACCGGGTCAGACGGGGGTTTCTCATCTCTGCGAAGGTGCGGCTTGGGCGGAAACACGCCCAGACGTACCCCCCCGAAAGCATCCCGTTGAGTACCCCGTGCCGAACGCGAAGCGCGACTGAGCGCACTCCAGATGCAGATTTTGGGCTCTGGGAGCCGCGTTTTGGCATCTGGAGTGCGCTCAGTCGCGCTATGTCATCCGTCGCAGCCGAATCCTTGCCGTTCGATGCAGGCTAGCCCTTCCGTAGATGGCCCCACATGGCTTAGCTGCAACCCACGTCGCATGCGCCCGCGCCCGATACAATTCGTCTCGTTCGGGCGGTAAACAAGCCGTGTCATTCAGGGAGCAACGCATGACTAACACACAGTGGCAGCAGGGTGGCTCGCAGCAGCCGTATCCGGGCGGTTATCAGCAGGTGCCGCAGAAGAAGAACTGGTTGCCGCTTGGCATTGGTGTGGCAGTCGTGTTGCTGATCGTGCTGGGTGTGTTGGTGTTCGTACTCGTATCTGGTGAGGGAGGTGACGAGTCCGCGCCGGCCACGTCGTCGAGTGCATCGGAGAGTCAGCCTGAGTCGCCGGAAGACCCGTCAGATTCGCCGTCGGATGAGCCGAGTGAACCGGCGCCGAGTGACGATCCCTTGGCGTCGGACGTGCCGCTGAAGCCCTTTCCTGAGCAGGTGCGAGACGCGCAGTTGTATGACCCAGGTGATAACGGCGTTGCTGCCTTTTACAAATCAAAAGACGGGGTGTTGTACGGAGCTTCTATCTACCCTTTCTCCATGAACAAGGAAATTCTCGTTCGCGACCTCTCCGATACGCAGGTGATTCAGGGTTGGACATGCGGTTTTGAAGCCGCTGGTGAGTTGCCTCGCTGTATAATTGAAGATCCCGAAGATGGCAGAATTGCGGTTTCGAATGGCAAGGATCTGCAGGATTTGGCAGCGTGGGGTGAGGAGTTTCGGAAGTTGTACTGATCAGCAGTGATGCTGCTTGAGGAAGATTGATATCTCGAATACTCGGTGGTCTCAAATCTGTTCTCAGCAGCAATACTATCCGGGCGGTTATCAGCAGGTGCCGCAGAAGAAAAATTGGCTCGCCTCGACAATCGTGCGGCGGATAGGGCTGCCCGTACTGGCTAGGCTGATTCTTATTGCGTGTGACGAGCCAAACGATCAAGTTGAGTACCCCGTGCTGAACGCGAAGCGCGACTGAGCGCACGCCAGATGCAGATTTTGGGCTCTGTGAGCCGTTTTTTGGCATCTGGAGTGCGCTCAGTCGCGCAATGTTATCCGTCGCAGCCGAAGCCTTGCTGTGCAATGCCGGTGCCGCGACAGTAGGCGTGGCCGGTGAATAGTCCGCCGGTGTTCAGCGTCAACTCACTCACGGTGACGAGCTGAACGCCAGCCTCGGTGAGTTGATGAATGATTTCTTCGGCGGCGGCCACCGTCGATTCATGAATATCGTGCATCAAGACGATGGGCTCCGTGAACGTCTGCCCGTCTTTCACCGCGGTGCCGATGGTGCTCGCTGTATTTTTTGTCTTCCAATCCTCCGTGTCAACGCTCCACTGCACAATTGCCATGCCGTGTGAGGAGATGACTTCATCCACCATGTCGTTATGACTGCCGTATGGCGGGCGGAAGAGCAGCGGTTCGAACCCTGTTAATTCCTTCAGCTGCTTCGAGTTTCCGGCCACTTCCTTCTCGACACGTTCGCGCGATTTCGAAGCCAGGTTGGGGTGCGTCACCGTGTGGCTACCGATTTCATGTCCGGCAGCCGCGACGTCCAGCGTCGTGTCCGGATACTGCTGCATGCTGTTGCCCATCATGAAGAAGGTTGCCGCAGCCTTGGCAGACTGAAATGCTGCCAGCAGTTCCGGGGTCTTCTCGCCCGGTCCGTCGTCGTAGGTCAACGCGACTAGCCGTTCCACCACAGCGTCGTATCCGATGGCCGTGGTGGGCCGAACAGCACCGCCGGGCGTCGGTTTCGGCAGCGATTCGACCGCATCGGATCCATCCGACGGGCGGTTGGGCGACGACGTCGCAGGGGCACGGTCATCGCCCGGCTTGAAATGCGCGATGGAGATGGAGGGCTTGCCGGAAAACTCCGACGGTTGCAGGCTCGCAGAACGCGCGATGCGCCCAAAATCCGACAGCCACTGCGTAGCGTCCACCGTGATCTTCGCGACGGAGTCCTTCACCGCACCTGCGCGGAACGCGAGCACCATCAACCCATCGGAGTTGAACGCCATCGCGGGGCCATTGCCGTAGGGCGCAGACTTCTCGATGAGGGCCGCGTCGGCTTTCTTGGCATCGAGGCCCGCGTCAGCAGCGGCCTTGCTCACCGCCTTCGCGAACTCGCCCCACTTTGAGGCGGAGATCAGCTCGGGGGACGCGAATGTTTGCTGTTTGCGCGCGTCGTACCACAGCATGCACGGCGTGGCGGTGGCGTCGGAGCCAAACGACGAATGCAGCACCAAGCCGACGGCATCCCTCGACGCGGCAAGCAGCGCCCCCGTGATCTCGACGTGTTCTTGCCCATCCCAAGACGCCTGGCGAAGCAGCCTGTTGCGCACTACCTCGATGGCTTGGGTCAGATTCCTAGCCGACGGCAACCGTGGCGTGACTACCTTCTTACCCGCTGCCTTGCTGCTCAGCGCCACCTCGACCAGCCCAGGCAGTAGCGCGGGTGGAACCGTCGTCCAATCGGTGCTCGCCGCTGACGGCGAAGCCGATGGTGAAGAGCTAGCGCTGCTAGATCCTGGCTCGGGATTTTTTCCTTCGTCGTTGGAGCAGGCGGCGAGACCGAGTAGCGCTGCGGCAGAAAGACCTTGGATGGCGCCGCGACGGCTCACGTCGAAACGATGGATGGATGACAGCTGGTTCCTCACGAAGTTGAACGTAACCTTCTATCGTTGCGTTCCCAAACCCCACGGCCGATCCTGAGAAGGTTCTCACTCAAAATTTCGATTGCGCTCAGCTTGGCGGCGCCGCTCGGGCGGTGGTGTCGCAGGAGTTGGCGGCAGCCGCTGGTGATCATTTCGCGGCACAATGGGGGCATGACCATCCCCGCTGGCATCATCACCTGCCTCCCCGACGCCGACGTCGACGACCTGGCAAGCGTCATCGAAGTGCTCATCCAGGAGAAGCTGCACACCTTCGCGGCACCCGTCGGGCGCATCGAAGAACTCCGTTCCTTGTTCGACGCCAGGGGCATGTTTGGCGCTTGGGGAGTCGACGGTGTGGAGTCGCTCCGGCAGGCTGCCGAGGCCGGGGCAGCCTTTGTGCTCGCCGACGTCGCAGATGAGGCGATGGCGAGTTTCGCATCGGAACACGAAACGACGTGGTTCGCCCAAGCGCTGACACCGCTAGAAGTTCGTGCGGTCATCGACCTTGGGGCAACCGGTGCGCTGCTGTGGCCAGCGGAAATCGTCGGGCATGCGATGGCGCGCCACCTTGGGCGCGTGGGGTTGGCGTCGAAAGTCATTCCGATGGGAGGTGTGGGCGCGTTCTCGGCGGGGGAGTGGCTGGTGCACGGTGCGCCTGCGGCTTGCGTGGACGAAACGCTGCTGGGGGATGCGTTCGACGACGGCGACCTCGGCATGCTGCGCGAGCGGTGCGCGTCGTTCAGGAAGGCCGCGCTGCGAGGGGTGCACGAAGCCTGACGACGGCGGGCGCGTCGCTGAGCCCTCAGTGTGCGGCGCGTCGAGGCGCGGGGGGTGGGGGCGCGTCGTGTTCGTCGTCGAAGAAGGAGCCGCCCTCGTCGAGCAGTGGTGCGTGTTCTCGTTCCTTGCCCTTGGCGCGATGGATGCGAACCCTGGTGAACACCACGATGGCGAGCACCACGGACACGCCACCGACGGCGGCAATGCCTCCGACGAACCAACCCATGATGTCGCCAAACCCACGATCAGGGTTGGCGGGTGTGTCGCGTATGCGCTCGGATTCCGCGATCGCGCTAGGCGTGGCGTCGGAAGCAGTGGCTTCGGGCGTTGCCGACTCCGCGGGTTCTGCGGATTCGCTCGCGCTGGGCGTTGGCGACGCGCTGTTCACCTCTTTGTGCTGGACCTTGAGCGTCACCGGAGCATCGGCTGCGGGGATTCCTGCCGCGCCTTCGAACTTGAGCGTGAGCTGGTAGTCGCCGGTGACGTCGAGGGGGAGCTCATAGTGGGTAGTGAATGTCCCGTTGCTATCGGTGACCACATAGCCTTCCTCCACTTCGCCCGCCGGGTCAAAGAGCAGGATGCCCGCATCCGTGACGGGGCGCCCGTCGGGGGCGACGAGCTTGCCAGTGATGGTGATGAAGTCACCGTTGGTGGGTTCGTTCAGATCTGGTTTCACCGTCAGCTGGGTGCTTGGTGGGGGCGGGGGAGTCGATGCAGCTTCGGGTGTGGGGCTGGTTGGCTGCTGAGGGTTCGAAAGGCTTGTGGCGGGGTCAAGTGCCAGTGTGGCCGACGCTGTCGCCGCAGGGTTGCGTCCGTGGCCGGAGTAGCGCAGCACGAGTTTCTGGTTTCCCTGCATGCCGCCGGGGACTGGGAAATTGATCTCGAAGCCGCCGTCGCTCCCGGGGCGCGCGCTCGCGACGGGCTGGGAACCGAGCGTCGCCGAGAGCGAGCCATGCTTGATGGGCCGTCCAGAATCGTCCTTGAGTGTGCCGTACAGGCGTACGTTAGCCCCGCTGAACGATACATTGGCATCAATGTGCGTTCCGGTTGCATGCGCCGGTGTGCCTAGCAACGCTAGGCATGAAGCGAGGAACACGATGAGCACGGCGGCCGCGTGCGTGCGGATGCGAAGAATAGAGGTCTCCTGTCTTAGGCAGAGTCTGAGAGGACGAAGGGCCACGCAAAACCATAGCGGGGAATGTCGTGCTTGCAATGCTCGACCCCGTCCTGAACAATAGCTGAGAGATTCTTAGCTTGGAAAGGAGTGGATGTTGGAAGAAGATTCGCGGCGAGCTGAGCGCCAAGACGAGCGCGCGCCGCAGAATTCGCGTTCCGGCGTCGCCATATTGCGACGTGCGTCGTGGGCCGTAGCTGCAGTAGCGGTCACGGGCCTACTCATCGGCACGCTTACTTTCGCATCCACTGGCGGCGGCGCGGCGGACCTGACCGACCCGACCGCCGTCGCAACCGCCCCGCCCGAGCGCGAAGACGTGGCCGACAGGGGCACCATCCGATTCCCAAATAACCCCGTGGCTAGCCGCGTGTTGAGCAAACGCCCTCCCGTGCACTCCACCAAGCGCCCCACGACCCCCTCGAGTCAGGCTTCCACCCCCGACGATCCCCGCCCGAGCACGCCCGCGGTCGTCGTCCCGACAGGCACTCGCTCATCCACGCCTTCCGACGTATCCCAGCCCACACCGTCGGCGGTCCCGACTCCCACAACGCCATCCGCTCCGTCGCCGAGTGCCACCCCTGATCTTGGGGAAGTGGTGGGCAGCCGTTGGACCACGGCGTCGGTGAATGTACGCACCGGGCCCGGTACGGAATTCGCCGTCATCACGACGCTAGGTTCCGGCGTCGAGGTGGAAATCACGAACATCGTCGTCGATAACCGCTGGCAGCAGGTGCGTGTGGACGGTGTTACTGGTTTCGTTCCGCTGAAGTACCTGGCTGACAAGGAAGATGTGCCGACGGAGACCGCCACGCCGACGTCGTCCGAGGGTGCCATCTCGAAGGAGCCTTGCAAAGCTGCCGCGAGCATCGAAGCCGGGCTGACGCCCAAAGCGGTGGATGTGCTGCGCGCCGTGTGTCACGAGTTCCCGAATGTCTCGGGCTACGAACAAGCGGCCGGCGGGCAGGGATCTGGGCATGACTCCGGTAACGCCATCGACGTCATGATCTCGGGTGAAGCCGGTTGGGAAGTGGCCAACTGGGCGCGGGCCAATGCGGGGTCGCTCGGCGTCACCGAAGTGATCTATGCGCAGAAGGTGTGGAGTAGCAGCCGCGCTGACGAAGGCTGGCGCACGCTACCTGACGCCGGCAACGACACCGCCAACCACTTCGACCACGTGCACATCAGCGTCCAGTAATTCCCCGTGCATGAGGTGCCAGCGCTCAGAGCACCGAATAGGCTGGGGGCATGAACAAGCTCGTTGATGCCACCGCGACGCCCGCCTGGGCCTCGCTTGCCGAACTGAAGCAGCACTTCGTCCCCGATCTCCGCGGCTGGTTCGCCGCCAACCCGAACCGAGCCGAGTCCTTCTCCTTCGACGTCGCTGACCTCCACGTCGACCTCTCCAAGAACCTCATCACCGACGAGGTGGTGACAGCCCTGCTCGAGCTTGCGGAGCAGGTGGACGTGGCCGGGCGTCGCGACGCGATGTTTGGTGGTGAGCGCATCAACGTCACCGAGGGGCGCTCGGTGCTGCACACCGCGCTGCGGCTGCCAGCCGACGCACAGCTCGAGGTGGATGGGCAGGACGTCGTTGCGGACGTGCACGACGTGCTGCGCCGCATGGGGGAGTTTTCCGACGAGGTCCGTTCCGGCGCGTGGGTGGGTGTCACCGGCAAGCGCATTGAGACCGTCGTGAATATTGGCATTGGCGGCTCCGATCTGGGGCCGGTGATGGTCTACGAGGCGCTGCTGCCGTACAAGCAGGATGGGCTGACGTGCCGATTCGTTTCCAACATTGACCCGTCCGACGTGTACGAGAAGACGGCTGATCTCGACCCGGAGACCACGCTGTTCATCGTCGCGTCCAAGACGTTCACGACGCTGGAGACCCTCACCAATGCGCGCCTGGCGAAGGCCTGGCTGCTGGACAAGCTCACGGAGCAGGGCGCCATCAACGACAGCGACGACCAGCGTCGCGAGGCTATTGCGAAGCACTTCGTGGCGGTGTCCACGGCGCTCGACAAGGTGGCTGATTTCGGCATCGACCCGGCGAATGCCTTCGGGTTCTGGGACTGGGTGGGCGGTCGCTACTCCGTCGACTCCGCTGTCGGGCTCTGCGTGATGATCGCCATTGGTCGCGACGAGTTCCGGAACCTCCTGGGTGGCTTCCACGCCGTCGACGAGCACTTCCGCACGGCAGAGCCTGCGAAGAATGTGCCGCTGCTCATGGGGTTGCTCAACATTTGGTACGTCAATTTCTTCGACGCCCACTCGCACGCGGTGCTGCCGTACGCGCAGTACCTCCACCGCTTCGCCGCCTACCTGCAGCAGCTCACGATGGAGTCGAACGGCAAGTCGGTGCGTTCCGACGGCACGCCCGTGACGTCGTCGACCGGCGAGATCTTCTGGGGCGAGCCCGGCACGAACGGCCAGCACGCGTTCTACCAGCTGATTCACCAGGGCACCCGCCTCATTCCCGCAGACTTCATCGCCGTCGCCAACCCCGCGCGTCCGCTGAAGGATGGCGACACCGACGTGCACGGCCTGTTCCTGGCGAACTTCTTCGCGCAGACGGCGGCGCTCGCGTTCGGCAAGACGGAGGACGAGGTACGCGCCGAGGGCACGGCGGAAGAGATCGTGCCCGCGCGCGTCTTCGCCGGCAACCGTCCCACGACGTCGATCCTCGCGCCGGCGCTGACCCCGTCGGTGGTGGGGCAGCTCATCGCGCTCTACGAGCACATCACGTTCGTGCAGGGCGTGGTGTGGGGCATCGACTCGTTCGACCAGTGGGGTGTGGAACTCGGCAAGAAGCTGGCGCTCGAGATCGCACCCGCGGTGAACGGCGACGAGGCGGCGCTAGCCAAACAGGATGGCTCTACGCGCTCGCTCGTCTCCTGGTACCTCGCGAAGCGTGATTGACAAGCTGCGTAAAGGCATCGGCTGGGCCCTTGTTGCAGGGGCCTTGCCGGTGCTGCTCGCGTTGACGCACACCATCGTCGCATCGTGGGGGAGGGTGTATGACGCTGCGCATACCCCGTCGAAGCGAGATGTGATCGTATTGGGGGCAAAGGCCGACAGGGGAGGACCGTCGGCGTTCCTGGCCGCGCGGCTGGACGTCGCGGTGGAGCTTTTCGAGCGCGGCAAGGCTGAGCGCATCATCGTGAGCGGCGACGGCAGGGCCGCGTCCAACAACGAACCGCGGGTCATGCGCGAGTACCTGGAAGCGCGCGGGGTGCCGTCGGAATTCATCGTCGAAGACCCGAAAGGCTACGACACCTACGACTCCTGCCTGCGCGCCCGGGACACGTACGGCGTTCAGGCCGCGACGCTCGTGACGCAGGATTTCCATGTGCGACGGTCAGTGACCATCTGCCGAACCCTGGGCGTGGACGCGTTGGGTGCGGAAGACACGTCGGTGGCGAAGGACTGGCCCGGCATCTGGCTGAAAGGCGTCCTGCGGGAAGGCCTTGCCAACGTCAAAATGGAGCTAGACCTGCTATCCCGACGCGACCCCGTCGCCGGCCGGTGATGATTTCGATACGCCCGCTACGCGGGCTACTCAATCATCGAGGGGCGCGCGGGCGGCTACTCAATCATCGAGGGGCGCGCGGGTGGCTACTCAATCATCGAGGGGCGCGCGGGTGGCTACTCAATCATCGAGGGGCGCGCGGGCGGCTACTCAACCATCTCGGTGCCGGTCCCGGTGGTTGAGCCGGCCCGGAGGGCCGAGTCGAAACCATCGCAGATCACCAGAGCGAGACGCCGCGCCCCATGCCGTAGTAGTTCCAGCCGGCGTCGCTCCACTGCTTCGGGTTCAGCACGTTGCGCCCGTCGACGATATTCGGCGAGCCCACCTTCTGCAGCAGCTCGGCGGGGTCGAGGCTCAGGAACTCCTTCCACGGGGTGAGGAGCATCACGACGTCGGCGCCGCGCACGGCGTCGTCGACGGTGTCCGGCACGGTGAGGTCGGGGCGACGTCGACGCAGCTCGGGCCCGGCGGCGGGATCGTAGATTTGCAGCTCCGCGCCGCGCGCCCAGAGTCGGGTAGCAATATCGAGTGCGGGTGAATCGCGCAGATCGTCGGTCTCGGGCTTGAACGTGATGCCCAGCACTGCCACCTTCTTACCGACGAGTCGGCTACCAACAGCATCTTCCGCGAGCGAGACAGCCGCGTCACGACGGCGCAGGTTGATGCCGTCCACCTCGCGCAGGAAGCCGAGCGCGTCGCCCACACCCAGCTCGCCGGCGCGCGCCATGAATGCGCGGATGTCCTTCGGCAGGCAGCCGCCGCCGAAACCGATGCCGGCTTGGAGGAACTTCGCCCCGATCCGGTCGTCGTGGCCGATCGCTTCCGCGAGGCGGGTCACGTCGCCGCCGGTGGCGTCGCACAGCTCCGCCATGGCGTTGATGAACGAGATCTTCGTCGCCAGGAACGAGTTGGCCGCCACCTTCACGAGCTCAGCCGTCGGGTAGTTAGCGACGATCAGCGGCGTCCCTGAAGCAAGCGGCCGCGCGTAGCACTCGTCGAGCATCGCTTTCGCCTGCTGCCCGACGGCTTCATCCTCGGGGAGCCCGTAGACGATGCGGTCGGGAGTGAGTGTGTCCTGGACCGCGTGACCTTCCCGCAGGAACTCCGGGTTCCAGGCCAAGATGATGCGCTTTCCACTGGCGGCCAGGCGCTCCGAGAGGCCCTGCGCCGTGCCCACGGGCACCGTCGACTTTCCCGCGACGAGCACCGGCTCGTCGCCTTGGGGCTGCGCGTGGTCAAGGATGGTTTGGATGGCCGCGTCGACGTATGTCATGTCGGCGGCGATATGCCCCTGGCGCTGCGGCGTGCCCACGCCGATGAAGTGAATCTGGGCGTCGGCGATGTCAGTCGGATCCGTGGTGAAGCGCAGGTTCTTCCCGACGTGGCGTTCCAGCAGCTCCGGCAGCCCCTCCTCGTGGAACGGGGCGATGCCGCGCGCGAGCTTGTCAACCTTCGCCTCGTCGACGTCGAGGCCCACCACGTCGTGGCCCAGCTCTGCCATGCATGCCGCGTGCACCGCACCCAGGTACCCGCAGCCGATCACCGAAATACGCATAGCCAGCACTTTAGCGGGCTGGAGGGGGGAAGGAGCAGGCAGGACACGAAGCTAGAAACAACATCGTCGGGGCGCCAGCAAGATTGCTGACACCCCGACGATGATGCAGAGGAAAAAGCGCGGGATCAGTAGATGCCGTCGCGCCAGTGCACGTTGTTGCAGGCGTCCAGCAGCGAAGTCAACTTCACCTGGTCCTTGACTGTCCGTCGCCAACCTTGATCGCGCTCTACGCCGTCGATCTCGATCCGGCCCTGGGGATCCTTAGCCCCCTGGAAGTTACCCGCCTCATGCGACCAGATCCACTCGCCGAGCTGCACCGGCTTTTGTCCGCCCTTGGCGGCATCACCAGTAGCGTCGGGGGACGTCCACCCGTCTGCAGACCAGCCCTGGGACTCGATGGTGGCGCCGCGCAGCCCCTGCTCCTTGATCCACTGCTCGATGAGCGTGTTGTAGGTGGCGCGGTAGCAGGCCGCGAACTCTGCGTCGGTCTCGTTGCGCTTGTAGGCCTGCTTGAGGTCCTCCCATGCTGGCGGGATGAAGCCGAGGAAGCGCACGCCGTAGGCCACGTAGATTGCGCCACCAGCAGTGCTGCCGTCGCGAACGTGAAGCGCCATGATGTTCTTCTGCTGCGTGGGCTTGAATGTCGTGTCCAGGCCAGCCAGGAGGCCGTAGGCGGTGTTGCTTGTGGAGGAGAGGCACTGCATCTTCTCCTCGCCATACTCGGTGGCCTTGCTGTTCCGATAGGCACCGTCCTGGGAGTAGAAGTTGACGAAGCTGGATCCCACAGACATGTCGCGGCGCGGGATATTGGGGCCACACTGGCCAACGTATCGAGCATTGCCGGGGCCTGGCTTGTTGAAGTTATTGGCTGGCCCGTAGGGGACCTGCAGCTTCAGGGTCTGCACCGGGCCTGCCACGGTCTTCAGCGTGTTGTTAACAGCCGGGGAGGTGCCGACATTCAGCGCAGCAAACTCGAACATCATCGACCTGGCGGTGAAGTCGGCCATCTTCGTGCCGACGTTCTTCAGCATCACGCCACCCTCGATCGCCCCGCCGCCATTCTGGCCGCCCGCGTCATAGAACCAGGTCCGCAGCTTGACGCCAGTCAGGTCTGGAAGCTGCTGCGTGTACTGGTCCAGGAAGGTCTTGATGTTCTTTTGAACGGTGGTCGTTGGGGTGCGGCACGACACCGCGAAGGCCGGTAGGGCTTGGCTCGCGGCAATAGCCGGGACGCTCCAGGCCATGCCCTTCGCGACGGTGCGCCTGTTCACGCGTGGGTTTTGCATAAAAGAATCTCCTCGTAAGTTCCCTCAAAGCAGAGGTGATCAGTTAGCTCAGAGGTAATCTACTCATTTCTGCACGATTGAACAACTGTTGTCACGCTGCGAGAGCCGTTACGAAACGCCATCGTTGCTGAGTTGCATCGGCGTTGGGCGAAGCGCGTCGTCGGTGCCAGAATAGCGGCCATGGAATCGTTGCCTGCACTGCTCGACGCTCGCTTGCGCGCACTCACTGACGTCGACCCCGAAATGCGCCCCGCCACCAAGCCCCAGTTCGGCCACTTCCAGTCCAACGTCGCGCTGCGTTTGGCGAAGCAGGCTGGCAAGCCACCTCGTGAGGTGGCGGCGGATATCGTCGAGCGCCTCGACGTCGCGGATCTCTGCGAGCCGCTGGAGATTGCCGGGCCCGGTTTCATCAATTTCCGGCTGCGCCCCGAGGTGCTGGCCGACGCGGCGACGGAGGTCCTCGAGGACCCGAACCACGGGCTGAGCATTACCGACCACCCACAGCGCATCGTCATCGACTACTCCGCGCCGAACGTCGCGAAACAGATGCACGTCGGGCACCTGCGCACCACCATCATCGGCGACTGCTTCAACCGCGTGCTCCGCGCACTCGGCCACGTCGTCATCGCGCAAAACCACATCGGCGACTGGGGCACGCAGTTTGGCATGCTGATCGAGCAGGTGCTGTTCGAGGGCATCGACGCCAGCCAGCTCACGCTCTCCGAGGCCGACGCGCTGTACAAACGCGCGGCCGCCCATTTCAAGGAAGACGAAGCATTCGCGACGAAGGCCCGCGCCCGCGTATCCAGGTTCCAGGGCGGCGACGAGGAATCGCTCGCCATTTGGCGGCAGCTCGTCGAGATCTCCAAGCCCGCGTTCAATGAGGCCTATGACCGGCTGAACGTGCTCCTCACCGACGACGACCTCGATGGCGAATCCACCTACAACGACGACCTCCCCGTGCTCGTCGAGCAGCTCGAAACCTCCGGTGAGGCGGTCGTCGATCAAGGCGCGCTGTGCGTGTTCGTCGACGGCATGGATGCGCCCATGATCGTGCGCAAATCCGACGGTGGCTACGGCTACGCCACCACGGACCTGGCTGCCATTCGCCGTCGCGTGAACGAGATGCACGCCGATCGCATCATCTACGTCACCGACGCCCGCCAGGCTGGACACTTCCGGCAGGTGTTTGAGGTGGCCCGGAAGGTGGGATTCCTGCCCGAAGACGTTGTCGCCGAACACGTCGGCTACGGCATGGTGCTGGGCGAGGACGGCAAGCCGTTCAAGACCCGCGACGGGTCTGCCGCGACGCTCTCGTCGCTGCTCGATGCGGCTGAGGAACAGGCTGCGCCGGACATTGCGCTCGCGGCCATCAAGTACGCGGATCTATCGAACGGTTTGCAGAAAGACTACGTGTTTTCCGCCGAGCGCATGGTGCAAACCACCGGCGACACCGGCCCGTACCTACAGTACGCACACGCGCGCATCTGCCAGATCCTGCGCAAGGCAGAGGCCGAGGGCGTAGGCCACGGCGCCGTGACGCTGCTCCAGGAACCCGCCGAGCAGCAACTCGCGCTGCTACTGACCCGGTTCGGGGAGGTCGTCGACGAGGTGGCCGCCGAGCTCACGCCCCATAAGTTGTGCAACTACCTCTACGAGCTGGCCGGCGCGTTCTCGTCGTTCTACGAGCAGTGCCCCGTGATGAAGAGCGACGGCGACGTGCGCGCGTCACGTCTGGCGCTCTGCGACGCAACCCGCCAGGTATTGGCGAAGGGCCTAGACCTCCTCGGCATCCACGCACCCGACCGCATGTGAGTCGCCCGGCGGCCGTTCTTCTGATCATCGAGTAGGCGACGTAGTCGCCGTATCGAGATGCAGGGGTGTGGTTTCGATACGCGAGCTTCGCTCGCTACTCAACCACCGGGGTAGAGGCTGGCCCTGGTGCCCGGTCATCGAGTAGGCGACGTAGTCGCCGTATCGAGATGCAGGGGTGTGGTTTCGATACGCGCCCTGCGGGCGCTACTCAACCACCGAGGGGGCCTCGGCGGACCTAACCCGATATCCACATTCGTTTCCCAAAACCGGCCAAAATCGCCCTTTCCAGCAAACGAATGTGGATATCGGGTTAGCTGGTGGCGGTAAGG
>JAWFWL010000013.1:0-116854 GCA_032576855.1 Propionibacteriaceae bacterium | reverse complement strand
GGGGCTGGGGATTTCGGTGTCGACCTTGTCGGTGGATACTTCGAGCAACGGCTCGTCGGCCTCGACGGTCTCGCCGACGGCCTTCAGCCAACGCGAGATGGTGCCCTCGGTGACCGATTCGCCCAGTGCAGGAAGGGTTACTTCGGTGGACATTGTGTGCTTGCTCCTTTGGTTTGCCGCTTGTTGATGTTCAGCCTATCCCCGATGAGGCGCGCATGTGCAAAGGGCGCCCCCGAACGCAAGAATCGCTGGGCTGAGGCCCCGGTTGCGCTCCGTTCGTACATCGCTGCCCAGTGTTCCACACCTCTCCCAATCGGTACGCAATAATGGCCGTCGTGGGTTGGTTCCGCAGACGCAAGCAGCAGGCCGAAGAACAACGGGTGGCCGACGAACTCCAAGTGGCTTCGTACGACCATCTGGTTGAGTTTTGTCGCAGTCGTCGCGGCGTCGAGGCCTGGGTGGAGCGCCCAACGTCGTTCAACAAGGCCTCCCTGCTGCTCGTCGCCTACGACGGCGAATCAACCCGTCGCGCTGTGCCCAGCGAAGAATACGGATACGCATTCGCTGACGAACAAGATATCCCCTGCTACGACGCGGGAGTGGTGCCCTACCCTCAGCGGATGCGTGAATATGGACTACGAAAGAAACGGAGCTGACATGGGCAAGTACACCTGGGGTGCCCCGGAACACTTGGAGTGGTTGGAGAATCACCGCGAGCAACTCGTCGATTTCTACCAACCCAATGTTGTGGACCCAGCAGGCGGGTATTTCTGGCTCGGCGACGATGCCGCACCCAAGCCTGAACAGGGCAAGGGGCTCTGGATCGCTGCGCGCATGGTGCACTGCTTCTCTCTGATGCACTTGTTGGGCCGCGACGGCGCCCTCGACGTGGCCCGTCACGGCGTGGAGTACCTGCTGGGCCAAGGCCGCGACGAGGAGTTCGGCGGCTGGTTCTCCCAAGTCGACCTCGATGGGCTGAACGACGTGAAGGAGCTCTACGGCATCGCGCACGTGATCCTCGCCTCCTCCAGTGCCATCACCGCCGGCATCGAGCCAGCCCAGGCGCTGATTCACGAGGCCCTCGCCCTCATCGACGAGCATTACTGGGTGGAGGCCGACGGCGCCGGCATCGACGAATTCGACCGTGCGTTCACCGCTGCCGATCCGTACCGAGGGCTGAACGCCAACATGCACCTCACCGAGGCGTTCCTCGCCGCCTACGAGGCGACGGGCGACGAGCGCCTCTTCGACCGCGCGCTTCGTCTCGCGGAGCGCTTCGCCAAGGGGCAGCTCGAATCCGGGCGCCCGGCTGCGCACCGCCTCGTCGAGCACTTCGACGAGCAGTGGCGGCCAGTGCCTGAGTACAACCGCGACGAGCCCGCCCACCCATTCCGCCCGTATGGCTCCACGCCTGGGCACTGGTTGGAATGGGCGAAACTGTGCACACAGATCGCTGGCATCCGCCCCGACATCGAGTGGCTCATCCCCGCAGCAGAGGAGCTTTTCCAAGGTGCCGTCGCCGACGCGTGGCTACCCGGGGGCGGCTTCGCGTACACCGTCGGCTGGGACGGCGCGCCGGTGATTTCCAACCGCTTCTTCTGGGGCGTCGCGGAAGCCATCGGTGCGGCGCACGTGCTGCACCTGGCCACCTCCAAGCCCGAGTACGCGACGTGGTACGAGCGGCTGTGGGCGTTCGCCGACGAGCACCTCGTCGACCACGAGCGCGGGTCCTGGTTCTCCGAACTCGACGACGATCTGCAGCCCACCAAGCGCACCTGGGACGGCAAGCCAGACCTCTACCACGTGCTGCAAGCCACACTGTACGCACAGATGCCGCTCAACGAAGGGCTTGCCAAGCATCTTGCCCGTCGCTGAGCGGCACCTAGCCGCGTCGACCCTTCGGGGCTACTCCGCGGCTTGCTGCGCGAGCGCCACGAGGGTGCGCACGGCCACGCCCGTGCCACCCTTCGGGGTGTAGCCAAAGGCCTTGTCAGTATCCGCGGGACCCGCCACGTCGAGGTGCGCCCATTCGATGCCCTCGGGTACGAACCGCTCCAGGAATGCGCCTGCGACGAGTGCGCCTCCGTGGCGGCTCTTGCCGCCGGATCGGAAGTCTGCGATGTCGGAGGTGATCTGCTCTCGGATGTGGTCGGTGATGGGCAGCTCCCAGAACTCCTCGCCGGCAGCCTCAGCGGCATCCAGCACGCGGTCTGTCGCGTCCTCGGAGTTCGACATCACGCCTGCGATGCGCGAACCGAGGGCCACCGAGCAGGCCCCGGTGAGGGTGGCCACGTCGACGATCATGTCGGGCTTGTCGGTGCCCGCGCGGGCAATGGCGTCGGCCATCACGAGCCGGCCTTCAGCGTCGGTGTTGTAGTTCTCGACGGTCTGGCCGTCGAACATGGTGAGCACGTCGGTGGGGCGGTAGGCGCTGCCTGAGGGCATGTTCTCTGCCATCGCTGCGTAGGCGGTCACCTGCACCTTGATGCCGAGCTCAGCGATGGCGCGGATCGCGGCGATGACGATGCCGGCGCCCGACATGTCCATCTGCATGCCGAGCATGCTGGCGGGCGGCTTGATGTCGAGGCCGCCGGAGTCGAACGTGATGCCCTTGCCCACCAGTGCGAGGTGGAACTTCGCGCCGCGCGGGGCGTAGCTCAATCGCACCAGACGCGGCGTGCGCTCCGAGCCGCCGCCGACGGCGAGGATGCCGCCGTACCCGCCCTTGGCGAGGGCCTTTTCGTCGAGAATCTCGACGGTGATCCGCTCATCCTTGACGTACGCCTTCGCCGCTTCCGCGAAGGACTCGGGGTACAAGATGTTCGCAGGCATGTTGGACCAGTCACGGGCCTGGTATACGCCGCGCACGTTGGCCTTGGCCTGTGTGAGCGCATCCTTCAGCTGAGATGGCCCGACGAGCACGATGCGCGCGATGGGCTCCGCTGCGGATTGGGCGGTCACCTTCTTCACACGGTACGCGCCGAGTGCAGCTCCCTCAGCGGCTGCCTGGAGCAGTTCAGGATCGGAGAGTTCGAGCGATACAGCGACGGTGAGCCCGTCGGCGTCATCGAGGCCAGCCACCGCGCGGGCTGCCGCACCGACGGCGCGGCGCAGCGTGGCGGGCGCGACGTCGGGTTCACCCAGCCCGACGACGACGGCGCGGACGCCGTCGGCAGCAGGCAACACCGTCACCTTTTCGAGCGCGCTCGAGGCCTGCATAGCGGTGGCCAGGGTCGACACGTTGGCGTTGAACGCCTTGGTATAGGCCTTATCGAGTTCGGAGGTGCCGCCCACCAGCGAGGTGGCGTCGCCGGCGGTGGCGAGGCCGACGATGACCACGTCGGCATCTTTCGGTACAGATTTCGAGAGTTCCAGCGAGAGATCGTGCATTCTCCCACCCTATCCACGACGGGGTAACTTTGCCTGCATGGGAAAACGAATCGCCTACTGGTTGTTCATCGTGGCGGCCTTGGCTATCACCTGCTGGGGCGTGGTGTCGTACGTGCATCCGACGGCAACCTGCCATCAGACGCAGATGAGGCCGGGCGACGTTTGCCATAAGTCGACCCACACGCAGGTCGAGACTGCCACCTACCAGACCTACGAGGAGCGCATCGCGATCGTGCGCGAGCAGGCGCCGTTCGTCATTGGCATCGGGGCGATCGCGACGGCGTTCGGTGTCGTCGTGCTCGTGCAGTCAGGGCGTGAGCGACATCGGGCCGTAGACCACCCGGTCGCCCTCCATGAGCGTGGCCTCAGCGACGCCACGGTCGACGAGGTCGTCGTAGAAGAGTGACATCCACTCCTCGGCGGCCTCCTTCGTTTCGAACTCTTTGATGAGCTCTGCGCGCACCAACTCTTCGCGGTCGAAAGCGCCCGTGGCGGGCTCCCAGCGGTAGCTCATTAGATGGGGTCTCCTCGCTTGATTCTAGGTGAGGGGCGACGGAAGCGTCGGATCATGATCGCCCGGTTCATCATGTACATAAGCAGGCCCTTTTTGCGGGCGTTCGGCACGCGCTCAGCCAGCAGGCGCTTGAAGCTGCGCCACATGAACCAGATATTGATGAGCGTCGCGAAGAAGAAGCCCCAGAGCACGAACGCGATGATGGTGGAGGCTTGCACACTCGTCATGAAGACGAACATCGCCACCAGAATCAGGATCATGACGGGCATCATGAACTCCGCGAGCGTCCACCTGGTGTCCACGAAGTCGCGCAGCAAGGTGCGTTCGGGGCTTCGCTCAACCCGCTCCCAAGCCTCGCTTTGTGCCTTGTACCTGGCTTCTCGCTCCGCCTTCTTGCGTTCCTTCTTGCTGAGGTTCGGGTGCAGGCGTTGCATCCGTGCCGCTTCAGCCTCTTTGCGCGTGGGCGTTGGGCCTGATTTCTCGCCACGGCGAACCACCTTCTTCGTGCTGCCCGAGGTTGGTTCAGCATCGACGGTCGACGTCGCGGCGGTGCTCGCGGGGGAGTCCTTCGGCGATTCTGGCACCGTCGAGGTGTGCTTCCGTTCAGACTTCTCGGAACGTTCGTAAGGGCGGAAAAGTCCCACGCGTATCAACCTCACTGTGGCGGCAGGCAATGGCAGACCGGCAGTCTACCCGTTTCCTCGTGAGGCTCGAAGTCGAGGCGGGCGATGGGCGTTCGAAAGAATTTGCCAGGTTGAGACCGGAGGTTTACCAAGCAGCATGTACGGTTGGTCTCGTATACCTCTTGGGAAGGACAATTCGTGGCCGGCATTTTTGAACGCATCGCGATGGTGTTTCGCTCCAAAGCCAACAACGCTTTGGATAAGTACGAAGACCCCCGCGAGACGCTCGATTACTCCTATCAAAAGCAGCTGGAGCTCTTGCAGAACGTCCGTCGTGGCGTTGCGGATGTGGCCACCAGCCGTAAGCGCGTCGAACTGCAGGCCAGCAAGCTGAACCAGGAGGTGGACCGCCTCTCGACGGCTGCTCAGCGTGCGCTGGAATCCAACCGCGAGGATCTCGCCCGTGAAGCTCTGACCCGGAAGTCTGGCTTGCAGCAGCAGCTTGCTGATCTCCAGGCGCAGCATGCCCAGCTGCAGCAGGAAGAGGAGAAGCTGGTGCGCGCCAGCTCCAGGTTGCAGGCGAAGGTCGATGCATTCCGCACTCGCAAGGAGACCATCAAGGCGACGTACTCCGCGGCTGAGGCGCAGACGCGCATCAATGAGGCATTCACCGGCATTGGCGAAGAGATGAACGACATCGGGCTCGCTATCCAGCGTGCTGAAGACAAGACGCTGGAGCTGCAGGCACGCGCATCCGCCGTCGACGAGCTCGTGGCAGCCGGCGCACTGGAAGACCACACGTCTAAGGACGACATCACCCGCGAGCTGGACCAGCTGGCCTCCAGCTCGTCGGTGGAAAGCGAACTGGCGGCCATGAAGGCTCAGCTGACCGGCGGTGCATCCGCGCAGCCCGCTGCCATCGACGCTCCGCCAGAAGGCTCGCAAGCTGCGCCCCAACAGGAGGCGCCCCAGCAGGCACCTCAGCGTGGTCCTGTGGACCCGTATCAGGAGTCGCAGCAGTGATAGTGCGCATCATGGGTGAGGGGCAGTGGACTGTCGACGTCGATGCCCTGGAAAGCCTCAACGAGATCGATGAGCGTCTGGAGAGTGCTGTCGAGGCAGGCGACGAGGCTTCTATGCGCGAAGTGCTGCGCGAACTCTTCGACAAGCTCTGCGAAGTCGGCACCCCTGTTCCCGACGATGTGCTCGCTGAATCCGACGTCGTCCTCCCAGATCCTTCCGCGAGCCTCGAAGAAGTGAAACTCGTACTGGAAGCCACGAACGAGTATTACGACGGGCTCATCCCCGACGAGCCTGTGAAGTAGCCAGCAGGTTGCGAGTACTCGTCGCATCAGGTGCGGTGGGCCATGTCCCAGCCGCGGCGGCATCCACCGTAGTAGCTAGGGCCTTCCACGCGGAGGGCGCGGAGGTCGCCGTCGTGGATCTCCAGCCAGAGTGGCCGACGCCAACGGCACCGCAAGAGCTGGAACGCGTGCTCGCCGATGGTGCGGACCTCGTCGACCTCAGGCAATTCCACTTTCGCCATGCCGACGTCGCCGCAGCTGCCCATTGGCTTGCACGCCGGAAATGGACGGCTGTCGTGGCGGACGACGAGGTGTCTGCGCCGCTGACGGGGCTGACCGGTGCCGCGGTCCAGCGCTCCCGGGCGCAAGGCGAGGACCTCGCAGCAGGTCTTGCTGCCGACGCAGCGGCGCAGGCATGGCTGACGAAACTCGGTTTGTCCGACGGTGCTGGCGCGGGAGCCGTCGGAGGGTTCGGCGCGCTACTGCTGCACCACGGCGTGCGTATTGCAAGTGCGCTGGACGTGGCGATGGAGCACACGGACTTCATCTCGACGGCGGCCAAAGCTGATCTCGTTGTCACAGGGTGCACGGATCTGGACTTTCACGCTAGGGGAGGGCCGCTCGTCGAGCGCGTGGTTGAGGCCGCCGGCGCAGCGTTATGTCCCGCCATCGTCGTGTGCGGTAGAAATTACGTTTCTGCGAGAGAACTCCGTTTGGCGGGCATCGAGTCTGCGCACGCCGTGCATCCTGGCGACGACGCCCGCCCCGTCGAGGAGTCCGACCTTGCACTGCTAGCGAGACGCGTAGCGCGCACGTGGCGCTTCTGAGTTGCTTGGAACCAGGTGCCTGCCCGGCCTAGACTAGAGTGCGTCCAGATCCCTAATGATGATGGAGTCAGCGTGACTGAAACCCAGATTGATGCACCCGTCGGTGTCACCCTCACTCAAGCGGCGGTCGACAAGGTGCGTGCTCTGCTCGAAGCAGAGGGTCGCGACGACCTGTCGCTGCGTATCGCAGTCCAGCCCGGTGGATGCTCTGGCCTCCGCTACCAGCTGTATTTCGATGATCGCGAGCTCGACGGCGATGTTGCGAACAACTACGACGGCGTGAAGGTCGTCACCGATCGCATGAGCGCCCCGTACCTGGGAGGCGCCTCGATCG
This sequence comes from Propionibacteriaceae bacterium, assembly GCA_032576855.1. Lineage (GTDB taxonomy): Bacteria > Actinomycetota > Actinomycetes > Propionibacteriales > Propionibacteriaceae > Arachnia. Next base: position 109,862 of record JAWFWL010000013.1, on the reverse strand, counting down.
ACTTCGTCGACACCATCTCGCAGCAGGGATTCACTATCGACAACCCCAACGCGACCGGCTCCTGCGCCTGCGGTGATTCATTCCACTAATCAGCGACGAGCTGCGTAACGCCGCGCGCAATCCTTGACGAAATAGCACCCCCGGGCCGAATGACTTCACCCGGGGGTGCCTTTATGCGTTAAGGTGACCTTGCAGTGCTGTGTGTGCCCAATCGGCATGCTATGAGAGAACTTGGAAGGCAAGCAGTGGTGAGAAGCAATCCTCCCCGGTCCAACGTTGGCCGTAGGGTAGCTGGGATCACCGGGGCGCTCATGCTCCTCGGACTGACCGGTTGCAGCGGGCAAGCTGCCCGTTTCGGCCTACCTGAGCCCGCATCTGAACAGGCGCCCGCGATGGGCAATCTCTGGGTGGGATTCTGGATCACCGCCTTGGTCGTTGGCTGCTTCGTGTGGGGCCTCATCATCTGGGCCGTCGTGCGCTACCGCCGCAAAGATGGCGACGCCCCAGCGCCCCGCCAGACCAAGTACCACCTTCCCCTCGAATTGCTCTACACGCTGGTGCCGTTCCTCATCATCGGCGTGCTATTCCTCTACACCGTTCGGGTGTTCGACGAGGTGCTCGACCAGAGCGAAGAGCCAGACCTCGTCGTTGACGTGATCGGGCAGAAATGGTCCTGGACTTTCAGTTACCACGGCAAAGATGATCCGGCGGTGGGCGTCGACGCCCACGACGTCGGCACCGTCGAGAAAATCCCGGAGCTCTACTTGCCCGTCAACAAGCGGGTTCGCTTCAACCTGGATTCCGCCGACGTCATCCACTCGTTCTGGGTGCCGGCGTTCTACTTCAAGATGGACGTCATCCCAGGCCACCCCAACTCCTTCGACGTGACCCCTAACAAGGAGGGCGTCTACGACGGGAAATGCGCAGAACTGTGCGGTGAGCTGCACGCGGCCATGATCTTCACGGTCCACGTCGTATCCGAGGAAGAGTACGCGAAGCATGTGCAGGAACTTGCTGCAAACGGGAATGAGGGCGTGCTCCCCATGCCGCAAACCACGAAACACGTGCTTCCTGAAACCACCGCAGCGCATAAGGAAGGTAACTGATGAGCAGCGACCCTATTGCCGCGCGTACGCAGTTGACGTCTGGTGACACGAAACAATCTACGCACACGCTCGGTGCGACGATGATGAAGTACCTCTCCACCACCGACCACAAGGTGCTGGGCAACATGTACTTCGTCACGGCGATGTTCTTCTTCTGCTTCGCAGGCATCTTGGCGCTCGGTATCCGAGCCGAGCTCGCCAACCCGGGCATGCAGTTCTTGAACCACGAGACGTTCAACCAGTTCTTCACCATGCACGGCACGATCATGCTGCTCATGTTCGCGACGCCGATGTTCGCCGGCTTCGCAAATGCGATGTTGCCGTTGCAGCTGGGCGCACCCGACGTCGCCTTCCCGCGGCTGAACGCGTTCTCCTACTGGATCTATCTCTTCGGCTCGCTGCTGGCGTGTGCGGGCTTCCTTACGAAGGAGGGCGCCGCAAGCTTCGGTTGGTTCGGCTACACGCCGCTGTCGACGGCTCTCCACTCGCCTGGTTTTGGCTCCAACTTCTGGGTGTTCGGCCTGTACCTGTTAGGTCTCTCGTCCATTCTGGGCGCCGTGAACTTCATCACCACCATCATCTGCATGCGTGCACCAGGCATGACGATGTTCCGTATGCCGATTTTCTCCTGGAACATCCTGGTGACGTCGATGATGGTTCTCATCACGTTCCCTGTGCTGGGTGCTGCGCTGCTGGTGCTGGGTTCGGATCGCGTACTCGGATCTCACATCTTTGACGCGGCATCTGGCGGCGCCATGCTCTACCAGCACTTGTTCTGGTTCTTCGGCCACCCTGAGGTGTATGTGCTGGCGCTGCCGTTCTTCGGCATCATCACTGAGGTGCTCTCAGTATTCAGCCGTAAGCCGGTCTTTGGCTACTACGGACTGGTGTTCGCGACCCTCTCGATCGGCGCACTATCCGTCTCCGTGTGGGCGCACCACATGTTCGCCACCGGTGCGGTGAGCCTGCCCTTCTTCGCCTTCATGACCTTCATGATCGCCATCCCAACTGGTGTGAAGTTCTTCAACTGGATTGGCACTATGTGGAGAGGCTCGCTGACGCTGAACACGTCGATGCTCTTCGCAATCGGCTTCCTGGTGACGTTCCTCTTCGGCGGTCTAACCGGCATCATTCTTGCGTCGCCGTCGCTCGACTTCCAGGTGACGGATAGCTACTTCGTCGTCGCACACTTCCACTACGTGTTGTTCGGCACCGTCGTGTTCTCCACCTTCGCGGGCTTCTACTACTGGTGGCCGAAGTTCACCGGCAAGATGCTCGACGAGAAGTGGGGTAAGGCGCACTTCTGGATGATCTTCATCGGCTTCCACCTCACCTTCCTGGTGCAGCACTGGCTTGGTGTGGCAGGTATGCAGCGACGTATCGCCGACTACGGCTCCTGGGAAGGGTTCACCTTGCTGAACCAGGTTTCTACCTTCGGTGCGTTCTTCCTCGGCGTCTCCATGCTGCCCTTCTTCTGGAACGTGTGGATCACCCGCAAGTCGCCCAAGGTGGAAGTGGACGATCCCTGGGGTTGGGGCCGCACGTTGGAGTGGGCCACGTCGTGCCCGCCGCCAAGGCACAACTTCGACTCCCTCCCGCGCGTGCGTTCGGTGAGCCCTGCCTTCGATCTGCACCACCCAGAACTGGCTGAGGACGCAGACGAGATCGACCCGGGTGAGCTGCTCGACGCTGACGAACGCAACCACGAGCTTGAGGAGGCCCACAAGTGAAGACGGAATCGAAGGTATTCTGGTTCATCGCCGTGTTCTTCGCGGTGATGACCCCGGTGTACTGGTTCGCCAGCAAAGAGATCATCGGCACGGTGGCGTTGGGCTTCACGTTCGCCCTCGGCCTCATGATCGCCGCCTTCCTCAGCTACGAGGCGAAGCACTTCGACGCCCGCCCGGAGGACAGGGAAGACGGCACTGTCGAGGAGGCAGCGGGAAGCTACGGCTTCTTTGCGCCCAAGAGCACCTGGCCGTTCTGGTGCGCTGTCGTGGCGACGATCATCATGCTCGGCATGAGCGTTGAGCAGTGGTGGATCAGCGTGCTCGGCATTGGAGTTGGCATCTGGGCTCTTTCTGGCTGGGTGCTCGAGTTCTACCGAGGCGACTACCAGCACTAACCCGCACGGATCCCCCTGATCGAGGGCCGCCTGCTACCAGCTTTGCGAGAGCGGGCGGCCCTCGTCGTATCCAGAGCCGGACTGCACGCCGACGACAGCGCGCTCAGCGAACTCCTTCAGGCTGCTGGCGCCCGCGTACGTGCACGACGAGCGCACGCCGGAGGTAATCCAGTCGAGCAGGTCTTCGACGCCGGGACGGGCCGGATCGAGGTACATGCGGGAGCTGGAAATGCCTTCTTCGAACAACGACGCCCGGGCACGGCTGAACGCAGATTGGTCCTTCGTCCGGTTGCGTACGGCTCGGGCGGAGGCCATCCCGAAGGACTCTTTGTAGACCCGGCCGTCGTGGTCACTCATGAGATAGCCCGTGGACTCGTAGGTTCCCGCGAACCAGGAACCGATCATCACTGATCCAGCCCCAGCCGCGAGCGCGAGTGCGACGTCGCGAGGATGGCGGATGCCACCGTCGGCCCAAATGGATTTGCCGAGCTCGCGCGCAGCCACGCTGCACTCCAGCACAGCCGAGAATTGGGGGCGCCCCACGCCCGTCTGCATCCGCGTGGTGCACATCGCTCCTGGGCCCACGCCCACCTTGCAGATGTCGGCGCCGGCCTCGACGAGGTCAGTCACCCCTTCCGCAGTGACGACGTTGCCCGCGACGATCAGAACGTGGCGACCCCGCTCCTGTTCGAATTCATCGCGAACGTCGCGTGCGATGCCGAGTGCCTGGATCATCTTCTCCTGGTGCCCGTGCGCGGTGTCCATGACGAGCACGTCGGCACCTGCGTCGAGGGCGGCACGCACCTTGAGCGCGATGTCGCCGTTGATGCCGACCGCGACGCCAGCGCGCAGTCGCCCATCGGAGTCCAGTGCGGGGGAGTAGATGGTGGAGCGCAGCGCTCCCTTTGCCGTCATCACGCCGATGAGAGCGTCGTCACCATCCACAGCGACGGCGAGGTTCTGGTGGGCCGATGCGAGAAGATTGAAGACGTCCTCTGGAGCCATCGACGGGTCCACCGTGGTGATGTCCGTCGTCATGACGTCCTTCGCTTGCGCGAATCTGTCGGCTGTCTCGGCGTCGTCTGGCTGCACCAGGCCCACGACCTTGCCCTCATCCACGACGATAGCCACGCCGTGGGAACGCTTCTGGATCAGGCTCAACGTCTCTGCGTTGGTGGTGTTGGGGGAGACAGTGACTGCGGTATCAAAGACGGGGTGTGCGCGTTTCACCTTGCCGATGGACTTCGCGACGACGTCACTCGGGATGTCCTGGGGGAACACCGCGAGCCCTCCACGCCTGGCCATAGTTTCCGCCATGCGACGCCCAGACACCGCCGTCATATTGGCAGCGACGAGGGGCGTCGGTGTGGCGAGCCCATCGGTGGAGGTCAGATCGACGTCGAGGCGTGAAGAAACGCCGGAGCGGCTGGGCACCATGAACACATCGGAGTAGGTGAGGTCGTGGCTGGGCTGAGTCAAGAATCGCACGCCGCCATTATGGCAGCGAAGACAAAGATAGATCAGGTTTGTGGCTGGTCTACCAACCACGAACCTGATCTATCTTGCTAGGTGCCTGCGTTACCGCTCCAGCGCGGGCGTATCGGAGTCGTCATCGTGGTGATGCGCGTCCTCGATTTCCCCTCGCGTGGGTTTGGGAATGTCGTGTCCCAGGTACCAGCGCGAGACCGCGGCTCGCAGCTTGGACACTTTGGTGGGCCCTTCGACGCCCAGCTCGGAAGTACCATCGTCGGGCTCGACTGGCTGGTACTGCGCGTGCTGGGTGAGTGCGTAGGCCTCGCCCTGCGAGATTTCGACGTGATCCTCGTAGTAGCGGCCTTCGGGCGTGCGGATGATCTCACCAGATTCGGAGCCGTGCAGTACCCGCTCTCGGTCCTTGCGCTGCAAGGACAGGCAGAGGCGTCGGGTCACAATGAACGCGACGATGGGACCAATGAAGAGCAGCCACTGCAGCGCGATGGTGATGGCGTTCAGGTTCCAGTGGAACCTGATAGCGATGATGTCGTTCGAGCCACCCAGCCAAAGCACTGCGTACGCGGTCATGCCTGCAACGCCGAGCGCGGTGCGCGTCGGGGCATTCCGTGGCCGATCTAGGATGTGGTGTTCGCGGTTGTCGCCCGTGATCCAGCGCTCCACGAACGGCCAGAGGGCCAAGAGCGTGAAGAGGGCAGTGAGGCCACCCACGCCAGGAATAAAGATGTTCCAACTCCACGTCGTGTGGCCGATGTGCCATTCCCAGTTGGGCATGATTCGCACGAAGCCCTCGGCGAAGCCCATGTACCAGTCGGGCTGCGAACCGGCGGTCACCTTAGCCGGATCGTAGGGGCCGTAGAGCCACACCGGGTTGATCTGGAAGAGACCGCCGAAGAGCACCATGGTGCCGAAGACGATGAAGAAGAAGCCGCCAGCTTTCGCAGCGTACACGGGGAACATCGGGTAGCCGACGACGTTGTTCTGCGTGCGGCCGGGGCCCGGGTACTGCGTGTGCTTGTGGTACACCAGCAGCGCCATGTGCGCGCCGATCAGGGCGAGCAGCAAGCCGGGGATCAGCAGGATGTGCGCCATGTACAGGCGCGAAATGATCATGTTGCCGGGGAACTCGCCGTTGAAGAGGAAGAACTCAATCCAGGTGCCGAACAGCGGTATAGAGCGGATGAGGCCGTCGGCGAACCGCAGGCCGGTGCCGGAAAGGAGGTCGTCTGGCAGGGAGTATCCGGAGAAGCCAGCCAGCAGCGAAAGGCCCATGAGCCCGACGCCGATCAGCCAGTTGATCTCACGAGGCTTCCGGAACGCGCCAGTGAAGAAGACACGCAACGCGTGCACCGTCGCGGCTGCCACGAAGAGCAGCGCAGACCAGTGGTGCACCTGGCGCAGCAGCAGGCCGCCGCGAACGTCGAAGCTGATGTTCAGCGTCGACTCAAACGCCTGGGAAATGGCGATGCCCTTCATGGGCTGGTAGGAGCCGTCGTAGATGACCTCCGCCATCGACGGCTTGAACCAGATCGTGAGGAACACGCCGGTCAGCAGGCAGATGATGAACGTGTAGAGCGCAATCTCGCCGAGCAGGAAGCTCCAGTGGTCGGGGAAGACCTTGCGCAAACCAAACTTCGTGATCTTGCCGAGGCCCATGCGCTCGTCGGCCCAATTGGCTAGGCCGCCGGCGGGGTGTTTCTTCGAATGCTCAGCCGGACGCGGTTCCAGGTTCGTGCTGGCCTGATCTTCAACCGTCGCCGTGGTAGCGGGCTTGGCCATCACTGGTCACCATCCTTGTAATCGTGGCGGGAATCGCGCTCGAAGTAGCTCGGGCCGACGGGCACGGTGAAGTCACCACGGGCGACGAGGTAACCCTCGTCGTTGACCGTGATAGGCAGCTGGGGGAGCGAGCGCGCCGCCGGGCCGAACACCACAACGCCGGAGTTGCCGAGATCGAACGTGGACTGGTGGCAGGGGCAGAGCAGATGGTGCGTCTGGCGCTCCCACAGCGAGATCGGGCAGCCGACGTGGGTGCAGATCTTCGAGTAGGCCAGGATGCCGGAGACATGCCAGTCCTTGCGGGACTCGGGGATCTTAATGTCGTTCGGGTCCATCCGCACGATGACGATTGCGGCCTTGGCCTTCGCCTGGTGGCCTTCGGTGCCGTGCAGTGCATCCTCATCGTGGTGCTTGCCATCCTCATCAACCCAGCCGTGCAGGTTCGACGGCTCGGCGTTGACGAGCTGCCCGATCTCCAGATCGGAAGCCTTGATCGGGCGCCACGTCTCGTCGTTGACGAGCATGACCTCCTTCTCAGGCGCGGCGGCGAACAGCGTCTTCTCGATGGTTTCTTTGCGCTTGGATGCCGTCGGCCAGGGGCCCATATCCGCCAGGGTCACGACGGCGGGAAGAGCAGCGAAACCGACGGCGCCGCCGAGCGCGCCGAGGATGAGCGGGCGGCGCTTGATGTTGGATTCTTCGACGCCCTGATTGAACTTCTCGATGGCGGCGGCCCGGGTTTCCGTATCGGAGGAGGCAGAATGCCGTTCCTCCTGGATCTCGTGGTCAGCCATGAGGCCGCGGGCCCACTGCACGACGGCGATGCCGATGAGCAGGATGCCCAGGCCGAGGGTGAACCCGAGACCGACGTTGTGGGCGTTCGCGTGGAGGAAGCTCACTCCGGCAAACTCGATGTTGATCCAGGTGCCTTTAGGGACCGCGAAGTAGATCACGAGGTTGCAGATGGCCAGCACCGGGACTGCCGCGAGCATCATCAAGATGGCACCGTAGGTGCGGTTGCCGGCGCCCTCATCCACGTCGGTGAACCGCTCGACGTGCGGCTCAATGCCTGGGTTATCGACGACGTGGTCGGTCGTCGGGTCCAGTACGGGGTGGTCGTTGCTCATCGGGCGCGAGCTCCCTTCTTCGCGATCCATCCGGCGGCAATAGAAAGCCCGCCGATGCCGAGGATGAAGATCCACAGGCCCTCGCTCACGGGGCCGTTATCGCCCATGCCGAGGCCGCCGTAGCGGGGTTGTTCGTGTACCTCATCGAGGTAGCCGATGATGGCACGCACATCGTCGTCGTGCAGTACTTCCTTGCTGAAGGTGGGCATTTGCTGCGGGCCGGAACGGACAGCTTCCCAGATGTGCACTGCGCTGGTTTCGGACAGGTTGGGTGCCTTCTTGCCCTCGGGCATTGCACCACCGCCACCGGTGATCCCGTGGCAGGCGGAGCAGTTGGCACGGAACAGTGCGCCGCCGTGGGCAAGCTCCTCCTCGCTCAGGCCCTCGGGATCGTACTGGCTCTTTTCCGGCGCGGCGGGGCCAGGGCCGAGGGACGCGACGTAGGCCGCAACGGCGTCGATCTGCTCCTGCGAGTACACCACCTGCCTGGTGGGGATCTGCGCTTCAGCCCGGACAGCAGGCATCCGCCCGGTGCCCATCTGGAAGTCGACGGACGCCGCACCCACACCCACGAGCGACGGGCCCTGCGAGAGGCCCTCACCGTTCATGCCGTGGCACGACGCGCAGGAGGTCTCAAAGATGGCCTTCCCCTCTTTAATCTGCTGCGTCATTTGGGTATCTGCAGAGCTCTGCGAGGGGGCCACCGTCGAATATGCGACGCCAACCACGAGCAGGGCCAAGACCAGAACCCAGGGGCGGGCGAAAGCCTTGCGGTTGCGCTTGCGTTGAGTACTCAAGTCGATGCTCCTGATTCCGTCAGCGGAGGAAGTAGATGACGCCGAACAACACGATCCAGATGACGTCAACGAAGTGCCAGTAGTACGAGACCACGTGGGCGCCGACGGTCTGCTCGTGGGTGTGTCTCTTGGTCATGTACGAGCGGGCGAGCACATACCAGAATGCGACGATGCCCCCCAGAACGTGAATGCCGTGGAAGCCTGTGGCTAGGAAGAACGCAGACCAGTACTGATTGGTCTGGATGGTGAAGCCCTCGGAAAATAGCGTGAAGTATTCCCACACCTGACCGGAGACGAACACCGTACCGAGGAACGCCGTGATGATGAAGCCCTGGCGCATACCCATCTTCATGGGGTTGATCCAGGACCCGTTGACGCGGCCCGCGCTGGCCGCGTTCGCTGCGAACTGGCAGAAGAAGGAGCTCAGCACCAGGATCGCGGTGTTGATGGAAGCGAAAGTGACGTTGTGGTGTGCAGACTCCGTGAACCACATGCCTGCCTCGCGTGAGGCGGCGAGCTCGTTCGTCGTATTGCGAAGCATGAAGTACGCGGCGAACAAGGCCGCGAAGAACATGAGCTCGCTGGACAGCCAAACCCAGACGCCGACGCTCACCATGTCGGGGCGCCCCTTTGGAGGGTTCAGTCTGGAGGGGGAGACTTCGTGCAAGGCGCCAGACGGAATTGTCGCCGTCGACTCCTCTGATTTCGCATTCGTGACCACGGGGTCATTATTGCCGCAAAACCGCTCCACGTCACGTCGCTAAGTACACCCGGCGCAAAATGGTGGTTAACCTGATGCCACAATGACCGTTGAATCGCAGGCTTTCCCAATGCTGTTACCGTTGCATGCCAAACCCGATGACGCCATCACGCCGCTTCGGGGATGGGCCTATCTCACGCAGTGGGAGTTTCCATGGTGGGTGGTGCTCTCACTTTCCATCATGGTGTTTCTCTACCTCTGGGGGGTGCGCACGCTTCGCCTTCGCGGCGACCACTGGTCCAGGTGGCGGACCGCGTCGTTCTTACTTGGGCAGGGGTTGGTTGCGTACTCGATCTTCAGTTTTTTGGGCGTGTACGACACCGTCTTGTTCTGGACGCACATGATCCAGCACATGGTGCTGAACATGATCGCGCCGGTATTTCTCGTCGCCAGTGCCCCGGTGACGCTCGCGCTACGGGTGCTGCCGCATGGCGCTCGAGAGATCCTGCTGAAGATATTGCACAGCAAGGTGGCCAAAATCCTGCTCTTCCCGGGCCTGACGCTGGGGCTCATGATCTCGCTGCAGTTCATGCTGTACCTGACTGATTGGTACAACCTGACGCTGCGCAACGCCTACCACCATGACTTCCTGCACATCTACATGGTGGTCTTGGGGTGTCTGTTCTTTATGCCACTACTCAGCCCCGATCCCCACCCCTACCGCATTCCCTACCCGCTGCGCATCGTCATGTTCATCCTGCCCATGCCGTTCCACGCCTGGATTGGTGTGATCATCTTGGGCTCCACCAAGCTCATCGCAGAAGAGTGGTATCTCGCGTTCGAGCGTGACTGGGGTGTGAGCCCGCTCGACGACCAAACCTGGGCCGGTTCGTTGATGTGGGCGACGGGGGATCTCACCATGCTCGCGGGCATGATCGTGATCTTCGTGAAATGGGTGCGGGATTCGCAGAAGGAGGCACGTCGGGTGGATCGCGCGCTCGACCGCGAGGAAGCTCGGGCTCGACAAGCCGCCGCCCATGAACAGGGGCTAGACTCAGCCGAGACGATCGAACGATCCATCAAGGACGGAAGAGATGACTGACAACATCGCCAAGGTGCTGGTGTATTCCGACAACCGCCTCACCCGCGAGCAGGTACGTCTGACGCTGGGGAAGAAGCTCGCGAGCGACCTGCCGGAAATCGAAATTTACGAGGTTGCCACGGCTGCCGCGCTGCTGCGTGCGTTGGATTCGGACACCGAGTACTCCTTGGTGATCCTCGACGGGGAGGCGCAGCCCGCTGGCGGCTTCGGCCTCGCCTTCCAGATGAAGGACGAGTACCAGGACTGCCCGCCCATTTTGCTGCTTATCGTGCGCAACAGCGACACCTGGCTTGCCACCTGGTCTAGGGCGGACGCGGTGGCGCCCTACCCGCTGGACCCATTCGAGATGCCCGCGCAGGCCGCCAGCCTTCTCCGAGCACGGCTCGGCGCCCACGCCTGATGTACTCCTGGCCAGACATCTTGAGCGGTCTCGTACGATCGCAGGGGCTCGAAACAGAAGCAGCGGCTTGGGCGCTGGATGAGATTTTGGGTGGCCGCGCGTCCGACGTGCAGGTGGCGGCACTCCTCATTGCCTTGCGTGCAAAGGGGGAGACGGAGGACGAGATCCGCGGGCTGGTGCAGGCGATGCTGGACAATGCGCAGCGCGTCGATCTGGACCGCAACGCCGTCGACATCGTCGGCACGGGCGGCGACCGCGCGAATACCGTGAACATCTCGACGATGGCTGCCATCGTCGCTGCGTCCGCTGGCGCGCGGGTGGTGAAGCACGGGTCACGGGCTGCTTCCTCACAGTCCGGTACCGCGGACACGCTGGAAGCGCTGGGCGTCAACATCACGCTCGAACCCTCGAAGCAGCGCGGCGTGCTGGAACGCACCAACATCGCTTTCTTGTTCGCCGCGCTCTATCACAGCGCGTTGAAGAACGTCGCTGGCGTGCGTAAGCAGTTGGCGATCAAGACGACGTTCAACTTCCTCGGCCCGCTGGCGAACCCAGCGCAGCCTCGCGCCATCGCGCTCGGTGTTGCTGACGACGAGATGGCTCCGCTCATGGCCCGCGTGCTGGCCGAGCGCGGCTGCCGCGGCCTCGTATTTCGCGGCTACGACGGTCTCGACGAGCTCACCACCACGTCGCCGTCCGACGTCTGGGCCGTGTCCGACGGCAGGGTGCGGTACACGTCGCTGGACCCTCTTAAGCTGGGCTTGGCCCCGGCCGCGCCGCACGACCTTGTCGGTGGCCCGCCGGCCCACAATGCGCAGGTGGCGAGGGAACTCGTCGACGGTAAACCAGGGCCTGTGCGCGACATTGTGTTGCTCAATGCGGCAGCTGCGATGCTCGCATTCGAAGGCGTCGACCTCGGGGCGGACATCGGTGATCAAGTGATGCGCCACCTCGACGCGGCCCGCGACGCCGTCGATTCTGGCAAAGCGAAAGCCAACCTGGATCTCTGGGTGGAACTCACGAACCAGTAGGCACCCACGCGGCCAGTACCGGCCCTAGCCACAGCCAAGGGCCGTAAGGAAATACCGCGGCGCCCCGTGCTCTGGCAACGATCGCGGCGACGGCGCCCGTCGCCGTGGCCGCCACCAACGCTGTCAACCACGACGCGATTCCCGCAGCGCCCGCCACCGCGCCCATCGCTGCTGCGAGGCGCACGTCGCCAAATCCAAATGACGACGACATTCGCCACACCAGCCAGAAGCAGCCGAATCCCGCTACGCCGCCCAACACCGAGGCCACCGCAGCGGCTGGATCGGTGAATACTGTGCCCGCAACGCCTGCGCCCACCGCCGCCCACAACGGATACATCAGCTGGTTCGGCAAATATGTGGTGCGCAGATCCACGACGATCAACGGCGCCCCGAGTGCCACGTACCCAAGCCACGGCCACACCGGCGTCGGGGAGTGCCATGCGGCGAGACCGCCCAGCGCGGAGAACGCGACTACCAACAGCACATGTGCTGCCGTACCGAGCCCGTTGAAGTCCGGCGCTTCCTCACCGGCCTCCAGGTGAGGCTGCCGCAGCTTCGGCACTGCGACGAGCTGCACCACGGCTGCGACAGCAACGGCGGTGGCGATGGCGACGACTTCCCACATGCCTTGCACAGTAGAGCCAGCAGGGCGCATTGGCGAGGGGGCAGCGGTTGGCTGTGGAAAACTCCCGCACGCCCAGCGGCCGGGGAACGCGAGAGGGGCGCCGCTCGAACAGCGACGCCCCTAGTCAGGAGAAAGTGCGGCGGGTCAGCGCTGGGCCTTGGTGAAGCCCGCGGCCTGCGCGGCCTCCTCCGTGGTGAACCAGATCTCAGCGATGGTGCGCTCGTAGCCACCGGTGCCGGGGACGTGGTACTTCATCGAGCGCTCGTTGCCCTTGATGATGAAGCCCTCGGGCGGGTTGTCGCCCTTGTAGGAATCCGGGCCGAAGTCTTCCTTCACATCGTCGGCGACGACGGGGCCGCCCTCGTCGACCATCTCGGCCTCCGGCTGCTCGACCTTCTCCTCAGGGGTGGGGTCTGCTGCGGCCTTGGGGGTTTCGCTCACCTTGGCGGCAGTCGCGAACGTGTCGTTGTTGTTCACGTATGCGCGCGATGGCTCGTGCGCGGTCCAGCCGTCATCCTTCGGGGCGAGGAAGTGACGAACTGCGGCGACAACGCCTGCGATAGCCGCGCCGACGGCGAGGAACTTGACGATGGTCTTGCCAGCGCCGGACTTCTTCTTCTCGGGCTTGATGGTCTCAGCCAGCTTGGCCGGATGCTCAGCCGCGCTGTGCAGAGACTCAGACAGGCGAGGCAGCAGATCATCAGCCACCTTTTCCCGTGCTGCGTCGACTGCGGGGGACACCTTGTCCAAAGCGCTGCGGACGTGGGGCTCGATGGCGTCGAGCTTGCGAGCGGCGAAATCAGCGGAACGAACCTTGGCGTCCTTCAGCGCAGGAGCGGCCTGCTCCTGGGCCTTCTTCAACCAATCCTGGGCATGTCCCACGCCGTCCTTGAATGCCTGCTGTCCGTACTCGGCGGCGGCGGAAGCCTGTTCCGCAGCGGCCTTCCGGATATCTTGTGACTTGGACACAAGTACCTCCAATGTAGATGTGGCTCGTAATCGAGCGGCTCGTGATCGAGCACGAACAACGCTACCTGGTGATGAGTTCGTTCAACAGCGCTTCGCCTGGAAGGATGCTCGTCGCTGTGACTTTCTGCGCACTTTGTGGGTACGCTCACACAAATGAAGATCACGGTGTGCTTGCCGCCACTCGGCGGTGAAACACCAGCAAAGTCAACGAAAGGAAGCCTGTGAGCACCGCTACTTTGCACACGAACCGAGGCGATATCGTCATCGAGCTCTTCGAGGACCATGCGCCGAAGACGGTGGAGAACTTCGTCGGCCTGGCCGGTGGCACCAAGGAATACGTCGACGCCAAGACGGGCGAAACCACCACGGGTAAGTTCTACGACGGCCTCACCTTCCACCGTGTCATCGACGGCTTCATGATCCAGGGTGGCTGCCCCCGTGGCGACGGCCGTGGAGACCCGGGCTACCGTTTCGAGGACGAATTCCACCCCGAGCTGAGCTTCGACCGCCCCTACCTGCTGGCTATGGCCAACGCAGGCCCGGGCACTAACGGTTCGCAGTTCTTCATCACCGTCGCTCCCACCCCCCACCTCAACCGTCGCCACACCATCTTCGGTGAGGTCACCGACGAGGCGTCCCAGAAGGTGGTCGACGCCATCGCCACCACCGAGACGGGTGCGATGGACCGTCCGGTAGAGCCGGTAGTTATCGAATCGGTGGAGCTAGCCTGACGCTGCTTCGTTCGCCACGGGGAGCGCATCCGGTGCGAGTATCCGGGTGGCGAGCTGACTGGGCGTGAGCCCCGCATGGACGGGCCACGCCCAGTCGCCATCTATCTCGATCAGGCGAATGCCGGGTAGTTCGAGCCATGCAGCCACCCGCTCCGCCTCTTCCACGGTGCAGGCCGGTAGCCCCGTCCCGGATGGCAGTACTGTCTCCGCGCTGACGCGAGCCTCCTCAGCGACGATCCTCGCACGAGCAGAGCTGGCGTGAGCCGCTGCGGCGAGGCGCCCGTGCCGAATGACGTGGATGTCCCAGCCTCCAGCCACGGGCAGCGCTGCGACGATTTCCGGACAGGCAGCGAGGCTTTGCAAACGCGCGAGCCGCAACGATGTGTGTACGTAGCGTTCGATTCGGGCAGTGATTTCGCCCGCCTCCTCATAGCGAAGGTCCGCAACAAGTGCGCGCATTCGAGTGCTCATCTGGGTAAGGAGCGGCTCGACGTCTCCCGACCAGGCGCGCTCTACGGCGGCGATCACGTGTTCATATTGCTTTGCGCCGTCGCCGAGCTGGCAGGGAGCTGGGCATCGTCCCATGTCTGCGAGCGCGCAGGACGCGCTGGGGGAGCGTCGTTGCAATCGTGTGTTGCAGCGACGCACGTGAAAGGCGTCCTGCAGGGCCAGCGCTACGTCGTCTGCCGCTCGCCGTCCGCTGAACGGGCCAAAGTACGGCGCGTCGCCACGAACCTGGTTGACGATGGAGATGCGAGGAAACGGCTCGTCGGTGAGCCTTATCCACTTCAGCTGCTCCTGTCGTTTCGAGCGCTGGTTGTACCTTGGTGCGAGGCTCAGGATCATGCGCAATTCACGCACCTCGGCCTCCAGGTCGGTAGCGCACTCGACAAACTCCAGGCCGGTGGCTACTCGCACCATTTCGTGAATACGGCTTCGCTGCTCTGCGGCAGAAAAATAGGAGCGGGTACGCCGTCGGAGGTTATTCGATTTGCCGACGTACAGCACCTCCTTGTCTCTCCCGGCTTCTGCACGCACGAACCAATACACGCCGGGGCGTTCGGGGAGTGCGGCGGCCCAGCTGCGCTTGGCGCGTCGTTCTGGTGAGACTTTGGCCATGCATTCGACGAGATCCTCCAGCGTTTTCACACCAAGATTGCCGACGCGTTCCAGCAGCCCGTGGAGCACGTCGACGGTGGCGCGCGCGTCGGAAAGGGCACGGTGGTTGGGGATGGTTTCGGCGCCGAAATGCGCTGCCAGGGTGGAGAGCTTGTAGTTGCGCACCTCGTCGCGCATCAACGCAGACCTGGCGAGTGCCAGGGTGTCGATCACGCTCGGGCGCTTCCAAGGGATGCCGAGCTGGGTGAACCCGCGTTGCAGGAACCCGACGTCGAAGCCTGCGTTGTGCGCGACGAGCACCGCACCGTGGGCGAATTCTGCGAACAGGGGGAGCGCTTCGTCAGGGGTGGGTGCGCTCGCCACCATTTGATTGGTGATGCCAGTCAGCACTTGCACCGTCGCAGGAATGGGGGAGGCAGGCCGAACCAACGTCTGAAACGTGCCGAGAATCTCCCCCGCGCGCACTTTCACGGCGCCGATTTCCGTGATTGAAGCTTCCGCGCCGGTGCCCGTGGTCTCCAAGTCCACTACGACGAAGGTGACATCGGGCAGGAAGGTGCCGAGGTCGTCGAACGACGGCTGGAGCTCCTCGCTTGGACTTGGCATGGAAAGAACAGTAACCGGCACCTCTGACGAAACTCAGTCCAGGATTGTTGGTCCGACACTCGGGATATGATTTGAGAACAGCCTGAACCTTGCTTAAGATTCTCTCAGACTTTGGTTGTCGTCGAACTTGAGGAGCATCCGTGAAGCTCGCCCGCCTTGCACTGACCTCGCTCGTGGTCGGTTCCATGCTCGTGGTTTCCCCGGCTCTTGGTAACCCGGACGCCGTACGTGAGGCCAAGGCGAAGCTTGACTCGCTCAACGAGCAGGTTTCCGCGGTCGAGCAGGAGGGCATCGACGCTCAGTCCAAGGCTGAGGCTGCGAAGGTGAAGCTGCAGCGCACGCAGAAGGACCTCGATGCGCAACGTGAGCGCGTAGCGAAGCTCGCCGATGAAGTGGGCAGCAACGCCGTATTCCAGCTGCAGCACCGGGGCTTCGACGTGTCCAGTCAGCTGCTTTCCAGCGCCACAGACGACACCTTCTTGAGCTCCCTAGCGACGATTCAGTCTGAGAACGATCGCGCTAACCAAGCCGTACAGCGCCTACAGAACGATCAGGCCAAGCTCGACGTCCTGCGTTCAGAGGCTGCCGCAGCGAAGCAGGAGCTCGACCATAACCTCAAGACCCACAAGGAAAAGCTTGCGGAATACAAAAAGAAGCAGTCCGAGGCTGAGTCTGTCTACGACAGGCTGAACAAGGAAGAGCAGGAACGCCTCGAGCAGCTGCGTCGCGAGCAGGAAGCAGCCGCGGCAGCGTCCGTCGCTCGCGCTGATGCGGCGCGCAGCACGTCGCGGGCAACCACGCGTGACGCCGCCGCGCCTCAGGACGATGGTTCCGAGGCCCCGGCCGTCCCCGCCCCCAATGGTGACCGCGCCCAGACCGTCATCAGTACTGCGCTGGCGCAGGTGGGGAAGCGTTATGTTCACGGTGCGACGGGCCCCAACTCGTTCGATTGCTCCGGCCTCACCACCTATGCCTTCCGGCAAGTAGGGGTGAGCCTGCCTCGTACTTCCAGGGGGCAGTACAGCGGTGCTGGCCGCCGGGTGTCGACGTCGGAGATTCAGCCCGGCGACCTCGTGTTCTACTACGGCGGCCCTAGCCACGTCGGCATCTACATTGGCGGTGGCAAGATCGTCCACGCCGCGAACCCTCGTTCCGGGATCAACGTGACAGGCCTTCACTCCATGCCGCTGAAGGGTGTACGTCGGGTTCTCTGACGCTACGAATTTGCGCACGTACCCCGCAGGCGAGCTCGTGTGGGCGCCCGACGCTACAATCGTCGCGGACTAAAGGAGCGACGTGCTGACCTATCAGTTTTTTAAGCACACCATCTTCCGCCCCCTCGTGCGTTGGGGCTTCAAAGCGAAGGTTGTGGGAGTGCGCAACGTGCCCCGAAGTGGCGGCGCAATCCTCGCCAGCAACCATGTACACACGATGGATTCCGTCGTGCTGCCTGCAATGATGCCCCGCGTGGTCACATTCCCGGCAAAGGCTGAGCTGTTTCACGGCAAGGACCTGCCGAGCAAGATCGTCGCCTGGTTTCTGAAGCTCATCAAGATGGTCCCGATGGAGCGCGGGGGCGGACGCGCGAGCGCCGCGTCGCTGCAAGCCATCTCGGATGTACTGGCGGAAGGCAACCTCGTCGCGATCTATCCGGAGGGCACCAGGTCTCCCGACGGCAGGCTGTATCGAGGCCACACCGGGGTGGCGCGAATGGCGCTGGATAACGATGTTCCCATCCTTCCAGTGGGAATGGTGGGCACGCAGACCGTGCGTGGCCTGTTCGGCATCCCGTGGGTTCGGCGCCCCCTCATCGTCGTGGGTGAGCCCATCGCCTTTCCGCAATATGCGCACTCGCGCGATATTCGCGTGCATCGGTGGGTAACTGAGGAGATCATGGCTGCAATTCAGCAGCTGACGGGTCAGGAATACGTCGCGGTCTACGGCTCGCGTGTGAAGCACGGAGATCTGAAAGGCAAGGACCTGAGCGAGTTCGTGCTCCCCGCTCCCGGTGGCGAAGATGCGCCTGAGCCGGAGACCGCCGACGAAGAAGCCGGACAGCGATGACCTCCGAGGGGCGCCCCGACGATTGCGTCGCCCGAGAAATTCAGCTGGAGCTTGAAGCGCAAGAGCAAGGGCATACCGAGCGCAGGCAAGAACCCCGTCGCCTCGGTGCTCCGTTGGCATGGCTCAATGCCCGTGGGCTGTGGTTCCAGGAGCGTAACAACGTTCTTGGCCGGGTCTACCAAGTGGCTGTCGTGGCTCGGTCGCTGCTGGCCATCCACGCCGTCGGTGTGAACCTCCTGCTCGTGATGCCGCGCTCGGAACGGCCGTGGCTCCCCGCGCTGGCCTCACTGGTGATCGTCGTCTGGACAGTGTTTGCATCGGTCTTCCTGATGGAGCCGCGAAGGCGCAGACCTGCAAGCTTCGTGATCGACTCATTGGTGACCTTGGCTTTGGTCTTGCTCACCCCATTGGCCGCCGCACCTGGGGGAGCCCCGCTCACGCTCGCGGCCTATTGGATTTGTGGTGCGCCGATTTACGCTGCCATCTTCTGGTCCACCACAGCGAGCGTAGCCAGCGCTGCCGTCCTGGCCGTCGGACTGGTGGTATTCCCCTCCTACTTCACACTGGAGCGCGCGGGCATGGTGTTCGTCACCGTGCTGGTTGCATCCTGCGCCGGCGTCTTGATCACCCAATTTAGGGAGACCATCGTCGAACAGGAGCGCGAACGCATCAAAGCCGCGTCGCTCGCGGAACGTGAACGGCTCTCCCGTATCGTCCACGACGGTGCCCTGCAGGTGTTGGCGCTGGTGGAGCGGGAAGGGCCAGCGCTTGGTCCCGTCGGCGTTCGACTCGCCACGCTGGCCAGGGAATCCGAGTCTCAACTCAGGGTGCACCTGCAAGACCGAGACGTGGCGAACGTGTCGAGGCAAGCGCAGGTCGATCTTGCCTCTGCCCTGGACAAGTATTCATCGGCGAAGGTCACCGTCTCCACCATGGCGGGCGAGGTCCTCGTAGCCAGGTACCTTGTGGATGAAATTGAGAATACGGTTCATGAGATCCTCAAGAACGTGGAACGTCACGCGGGCCCAGATGCTCAGGCCTGGATTCTGTTGGATCAGGAAGTGGACGACGAAGTCATCATCTTCGTGCGCGACAACGGCGCGGGAATGAACGCCAAGATAGCCCAGCGTGCCGCGGAGCAGGGCCGATTCGGCATTCGTGACTCGATCATCGGTAGAATCTCGGCCATTGGTGGCTCTGCGGTGTTGAAGTCAGCGCCGGGTGCAGGCACGGAATGGGAATTGCGGGTCCCAATCGATGTGGAGTGATGGAAGTGACACAGCCTGAACGCAATCGGGTCATGCTGGTAGATGACCACCCCATGTGGATCGACGCGATGAGCGAGGACCTCAGCGAAGTCGGATTCGAGATTGTGGCGGTGGCCAAAAACGGCACCGAATGTTTGCAGCGCGCCAGGGCTGTGAAGCCCGATGTGCTCGTCATGGACCTGCAAATTCCGGAGCCCGACGGTGCTACGTGCATCGACATCCTCATCAAGGAACTGCCCGATCTGCACGTACTCGTGATGTCCGCGTCGGGGGAACGCGAGGACGTGCTGCGCGCCATGAAGGCCGGCGCGAAGGGATATCTCGTGAAGTCGGCGTCGAAACAAGAACTCATCGAGGGCGTGCAGCGCACCGCCGTCGGCGACGCGGTCTTCACTCCTGGCCTCGCAGGGCTGGTGCTTGGAGAGTTCCGTCGGATGGTCAACACCGCACGGGCGAATAACGACGAAGGCCCCACCCTCACCTCGAGGGAGATCGAGGTACTTCGTCTCGTCGCGAAGGGACTGGCGTACCGTGAGATCGCGGAGGAGCTCTTCGTCTCCCACCGAACCGTCCAGAACCATGTGCAGAATGTGCTACGCAAACTGCAGCTGCATAATCGCGTCGAATTGACGCTCTACGCCATTGACCAAGGCATCCACGACCCGAACGAATGAGCGTCAGTGCCCGGGCATGAGGTAGCCTCGTGCGCATGTCCAGCTTGATGTCGCGGGAAGCGCTGCGCGCTCTGCCTCAGCTCCAGCAGCCCACCTACCCTGATCAGCAGGCCGTCGACCGCGTCGTCGATGAGCTAGAAGCGAAGCCCCCACTGGTGTTTGCAGGGGAGTGCGATGAGCTGCGCGAGAAGCTCGCAGAGGTGGCCGAAGGCCGCGCGTTCCTGCTGCAAGGCGGCGACTGCGCCGAGACATTCGAAGCGGTGTCCGCGGACTCGATCAAGCGCAAGCTCATGGTCCAACTGTCCATGTCCGTGGTGATGACGTACGCCGCGCAGGTCCCCGTCGTGAAGGTTGGGCGCATCGCAGGCCAGTACGCCAAGCCGCGCTCGAAGGACACGGAACGACGTGGTGACGTGGAGTTGCCGAGCTACCGCGGCGACGCGGTGAACGGCTTGGAGTTCACTCCTGAGTCGCGTGTACATGACCCTGAACGGCTCATGCAGGTCTACCACTCGTCGGCTGCGACGCTCAACCTGGTGCGAGCCTTCACCAAGGGTGGGCTCGCGGACCTGCGCGCCGTGCACCTGTGGAACGGCGAGTTCGTGCGCGACTCACGCGTCGAAACCGAGTACGAGGAGCTTGCCGTCGAGATTGAGCGAGCGTTGGCGTTCATGGTGGCGTGTGGCGTGCGCGACGAATCGCTCAGCACCGTCGACTTCTACGCCAGCCACGAGGCGCTCCTGCTCGAATACGAGCGTGCGCTCACTCGCATCGATTCCCGCACCGGCCTTCCCTACGACGTCTCCGGCCACTTCCTCTGGATTGGCGAGCGCACTCGGCAGCTCGACGGGGCACACGTCGAACTGCTGCGCCAAGTGCGTAATCCGCTGGGCATCAAGCTCGGCCCCACCACCACACCCGAGCAGGCCATCGCGCTCGCAGATGCGCTCGACCCCGACGGGGAGCCTGGCCGCATCACCTTCATTACCCGCATGGGCGCTGGCAAGGTGCGCGACGTGCTCCCTGGCGTGATCCAAGGGGTCGAGGCCACGGGCCGTAAGGTGGCGTGGGTATGCGATCCGATGCACGGCAATACCTTTGAAGCAGCCAATGGCTTCAAGACCCGTTCGTTCGCGGATGTGGCGGAGGAAGTGAACGGCTTCTTCGACGTACACAGCAAGCTCGGCACGTGGCCAGGCGGTCTGCACGTCGAGCTGACCGGAGACGACGTGACCGAGTGCGTGGGCGGAGCGTTCAGTCTCACGGAGGAAGATCTCGCGACGCGCTACCAGACCGCCTGCGACCCACGCCTGAACCGCAACCAGTCGCTCGAGATGGCATTCACCGTCGCGAAGCGCCTGCGGGAGTTGCGGGGCACCCGGCATAACCCGGTGCAGGATTTCGCGGTGAAGGAGTTCTGAGCCTCGAGCAGGTCGGCTAGACCCATTCGTGGCGGGGCACTGGCCTTGGCCACGCCCCGAGGTTCTGCCACACCACGTCGGGCACGCGCGCAAAGAAATCGTGCAGCAACGCGTTGGCCCGCTCGATGTCATCGATCGTCCACTTGTTGTAGCCCTGGACGACGACGTTGCCGCGCTCATTGATCTCAAACTTGGGAGCACCAACTTCGAGTAGCCACCCCATCATGCGCTGGTGGAGTACGTCGTAGGCAAACCTAGGGTCAGCTGCGGTGACTTTGTACGCCTTGTTGAATTCAGTCAGTTCGAACTGGATGCCAGCCTTGTCATTGCGGAATCCGAAGATGCCCGTGCCGAGCTTGAGCGGTGCGAAATTGAACTTCGTCCAGAATTCGCACAGGAATTCTTCGTGATATTCGACGGTGCGGTCGCCGTCAGAGTCGCGACTCTCGGTTTTCCACTCGTGGGTGAGGCGCAGAAACGAGATATTGTCGCGCTCGCCGAAAACGATGTCGCTGGCTTCGTGGTCATACCCGCCCCGCGTGTGCCTGATCCTTGCAAGGTAGCTGTCATCGCGAGGAATGTAGGTCCAGTTTGGGCGATGGTTAAACGACAGATGGTCGGGAGCTGGGGGAGCGGAGTAGGGGCCGCAGGCATTGGCGACCGCCATTGCGATCTGGGAGCCAGCGTTCACCGCGACTTGCAGATCCTCGACTTTCTCCGCCACGTCGAAGACCACGAGGTTTGCGTGGTCCACGCTGATCTCGAACGCTGCAAGCGGCCCCAGATTGCCCACGATGGCTTGCCCGATCGTGCGAGCGTATTCCTCTCCACCGGCGATAACCTCGTGCCCGCCGAACTGGCAGACCGCGCCGTTGGGCTTGCCAGGGATGCGCGACTCACGATTCAGCGGACGTACGTATAGGAAAGGAAGCGCCTTCGGAAGGGGGAAAAACAGGACGTAGTGATTGGATCCCCAGCCCTTGTAATCGTATTCGATGGCCTTGAAGTTGATTCCGTTAGGTGCTGTGCCGGAGATCAAGTCGTCCACTTCGCGGCCGAACCCTGCGCCGAAAGGGGCGTGGTTCAGGCCCACCACGTGCCAGATACCTGGCGCTGTGTTGAACTCCCAACCGAGGTCGCGCAACCGCTTCACGTAGCGCCATCGAAAGAAACCCCAGATCGCGAACCCCAACGCGACGAGCCCCACGATGATAACGATCACAAGAACGATAGGGTTATCCATGATTACGCTCCTCTCTCCTTCTCACAGGGTAGTGTGCGACGGGTTCTTCGCGGCCGCTCACGAGGATCAGGTGATTTGGAGGACGACCTCGCTGCCTTCGGGCACCTGTGTGCCAGCCGATGGGTTTGTGCCTGCCGCAATGTCGAGGGGCAGGGGGAAGTCGCTTGCCCGCTCGATCCGGTAGGTGAGGCCTGCGTCGCGCAGTAGTTTCTCCGCGTCCTTCGTCGACTTGTAGCGAACGTCGGGCACCGTCACCATGACGGGCCCCAGCGAGCTCACGAGCTCGATCTTGTCGCCGCGCTTGCCGTTGCCGGAGCTGGGCGTTTGGGAGATGACCTTGCCCTTCTCGACGTCCTTGCTGTGCTCTTCGACGACATTGACCTTGAACCCGGCGGCCTCTAGTTCTCGCTTGGCTGTGGAAGTAGAGCGCCCCTGGTAGTCCTTGATGGCGATGGGTTCTGGGCCCTTGGAGACGACGAGGTCCACTCCGGTGCCACGCTTCAGCTGGGCGTCGGGCTCCTGTGAGGCTTGCAACACCTGGCCCTTCGGAGCCGTCTCATTCCAGACTTCCTTCACCTCACCCACGCGAAGTTTCTGGGCCTGCAACGCAGTGCGGGCCTCGTCGAGCGTGAGACCAACTACCTCAGGCATAGCGAAGCGCTCCGGGCCGAGGGAGATCACTACGAGTACCGTCGAGTTGCGCAGCGCTCGATCACCCACGTTCGGATCCGTGCTGATCACCTGGCCGGCAGGCACTTCTTCCGAATGCGCAGACGACGTGTCCAGCTTCAGCTCCGCTGCTTCGGCCGCTTCATGAGCAGCGGCCTCTGTCTGGCCCTGGAGCGCTGGCACCGTGGTGTAGCGCCCAGATGCGAACCACCACGAGCCTGCGCTGACGCCCACGGTGAGCAGCAAGATTGTGACCAGGGCGACGATGCCTCGTCGCCGCCGGTGCACCGGGGATTTGGACACCTGGAAGATCGGAGTTCGCTGACTTTGTGGAGCGCGATGTTGTTCCCTTGCCACCGGGGCCAGGCGACGGTCTCGCCCCGTGTACGCGGGGGCGGCGGCAGGTTGTTCGGCGCGCCATGGGCTGTGCTGAACTGGCTCGCGCTCGATCGTCGGCGGAGTGTCAGGCGAATGGGGGCTAGCCGCTGCGGCAGGCAGCGTCCGCGTGATTGTGGGGCGAGGGCGCTCCTGCTTCGGCGTGATCGGCTGAGTGAGATCACCGTCGGATGGCTCCGGCCTCAGCTCTACCGCGAGCGACGGGTTGTCCGCGTATCCGCTCGTCTCCAGCTGGTGCAAGCAGCGACGCACCTCACGTAGGAGCTCACGTCCGTCTTCAATGCGATGCTCCGGGTTTCGTGCCGTGGCGGCCTGGACGAGGGCATCCAGGTAGTCGGGGATCGGCCAGGACGTGCGACGTCCACGTTCGCGTAGTCGTTCGCTCGGCCTCGGCACGTCGACGTTCACGTGCCGGTATGCGATCTGGTAGTTGTTCTCGCCGGTATGCGGCTTGGTGCCGGTGAGCAGCTCAAACAGGAGGATGCCCGCGGAATAGACGTCGCTTCGAGCGTCGGGGCGTGAGTGCGTCACCAACTCTGGCGGAAGATAGCTGGCTGTGCCGACGAGCACACCCGTGGCCGTCATCTGCGGCGAGCCGACCCGTCGGGCGAGGCCGAAATCCACCACCTTGAGTTGGCCGCGATGGGAGATGAGCACGTTTTCTGGCTTGATGTCTCGGTGCACGACGCCCGCCTCGTGCGCGGCGGCGAGCGCAGAAGCAATGTCCTCCAGGTACGCGAGCGCGCGTTCTGGGCGTAGTGGCGCCTCGCGGCTCACCACCCGACGAAGCGTCTCACCGTCGACGAATTCCATGACGATGTACGGCTGCCCTTGAGCTGTGCCCTGGTCGAAGATGCTGACCACGTTTTGATGGGAGAGCACAGCGGCGGAGCGGGCTTCCCTGTCAAACTTGGCCACGAACTCGTCGTCTTCACCGAGGTCTGCGCGCATAACTTTCAACGCAACAATGCGCGACAACCGAAGGTCGCGCGCTCGATAGACCGTGGCCATGCCGCCACGTGCCACTTTGGCGACGATCTCGTAGCGACCGTCCAGCACCTGACCGACCAACGGGTCATAAGTGCTGCTCATTCACACTCCATCACGGTCGGGGAAGAAGGCCGTGTGGGCCCGTACGGTGACGATTGTATGGGTGTGCAGCCAAGAAGCTGGTGCGTTGACACGGCGAGTCGTCGCTCAGCGGTGGGCATCTCCTAACCCAGAGGTACCCAAGGCTGTACATTTTGACCCCGGTGCAGCCATCACCTAGCCTCCAAGAGGCATCCGGCTGCGGTTGGCACATCGAAAGACGAGAACCAGATGACACCTCCATCACGTGCGCATGTCGTTGGCCGGCGTCAATTGTTGCGAGGCGTTGCGGCCGCGTCGGCAGGCTTCGCGGTGCCCCTGGCCGGCTGCGGTGGTGGCGACGCGTCGGACGAGCTCGTGCTGTGGACCATCTCCTCGTTTGCGCCGAGCACCGATAATGCGCTCTCGAAGGCGCTCAAAGAGGCCAGCGAAGCATTGGGGTTCCCGATCCATCTGGAAGTCTTTCCGCACGGCAGCCTCCGCGACAAGCTCATCACCGCCGTGCGCGGCGGTGCGGGCCCCGACGTGGTGAGCGTCGACGGCGCCTGGACCGCGCAGATGGCTGCATCCGGCGTAGCGATGGACCTGAGCGACAAGTGGGCCTCACGGGCCGGCGAGTTCTTCCCGGGGCCCGCCCAGACGGGCAGCTTCGACGGTAAGCAGTACGCAGTGCCCTGGTACGCCAACAACGTGGCCCTGTTCTACAACCAAGAGCACTTCGACAAGGCCGGCATCACCCAGGCGCCGGCAACGTGGGAAGACTTCCTCGGGGCCGCCAAGGAACTCACCGGTGGCGGGCAGCATGGCTTCATGATGGGGACGGACCTGTTCGGCACGTTTTTGTTCTGGCCGTTCCTCTGGCAGGCGGGTGGCGCCATCCTCGACGAAGCGGGTGCGAACCCCACCTTCGCCAGCGCCGCCGGGCACGAGGCCTGGGAATTCCTTGCCGGTTTGTACCTGACCGATCAGGTGGTGCCGTCTGGCATCACGGCTGTACGCAACGGCTGGGATGAGCTGTGGGCGCCGTTCGTCCAGGGCAAGGTGTCCATGATGATGGTGGGCGACTGGGCTATCAGCGCACTTGCCGAAAGCGCGCCGGATCTGGGGTACGCGATTGCGCCGCTGCCTAGGCACACGGAGCGAGCCACCGTCGTAGGCGGGTATAACCTGCTCATCCCCACCACGTCGAAGCGTCCAGACCAGGCATGGCGGCTCATCGACTGGCTTACGAAGCCGGAGCGCGACAAGCTCTTGGCCTCCTACGACCGCATGGCTGCGCGCAAAGACGCTTCGCTCGACGGCCTGGAGGAGCGCTATCGGGTGTTCAGAGACCAGGCTGACATCGCCAGGAGCCGGCCGAGCATCAGCCAATGGTCTGCGGTGGAGGCCATCGTCGGAAAGCACTGGGACCAAACCCTGCAGCGGCAAGCTTCGCCCGCCGCCGCGCTGGATGCCGCGGCGAACGAGGCCCTCGCGGCGTTATCGAAATGAGCGCCATGCACGCGGCACGCCGCCGTCGAATCTGGTTTGGGTACCTCTTACTCGCGCCCAGCCTCGCGCTGCTTGCGTTGGTGGTGGTGTGGCCGGTGGCGTCGTCGATCTGGATGAGCCTCACAGACCGAAGCCTCATGGACTTGACGTCGGGGGCATTCGTGGGGCTTCGGAATTTCCGCACGATTTTCACCGACCCTGAATTTCGGGGCGCCGCTTGGAACACCGTGTGGTGGACGATTGCCAATGTGCTGGCGCAGGTGCTGTTGGGAACTGCATTGGCGCTTCTGCTCCATCGACGATTTCCGGGAGCCGGCGTGTTTCGAACCCTGGTCGTCATCCCGTGGGTGGTGCCGTCCGTAGCCGCCGTACTCATCTGGCGATACCTCTATGACCCGAGCGTGGGGCTAGTGAATGCCATACTCATGCGGCTCGGTTGGGTGAGTGAACCCGTCGTGTTTCTCGGGAATCCGCACACGGCGCTCACAGCAGTGATCATCGAGTCCATCTGGAAAGGCACGCCGTTCGTCGTCATCATCATGCTTGCCGGGTTACAGGTTGTTGCCCCTGAAGAGCGAGAAGCCGCGGCGGTAGATGGGGCGGGGCCTTGGCGGGTCTTTCGCTACATCGTGCTGCCGCATCTGCGTCCGTCGCTCGCGTTAGCCACCATCTTGACCACCGTGTACACGGTGAACAACTTCAACGCAGTGTGGCTGATGACCGGTGGTGGCCCCGTCGGCTCGACGGAAATCTTGTTCACATACGGCTACCGCAAGGCATTCGTCGAGTGGGATTTCGGGCAAGGGGCCGCGGTGTCCGTGGTGCTGTTCACGCTGCTCCTCGGCCTGGGGCTGCTGCATCAGGCGTTGCTGGATAGGGGTGAACGCCCGTGAAACGTCGAGGCAATGTGGTGCGCATCGTCGCGGCGATCATGGTGTGCGCGATGGTGGTGTTTCCATTCGTGTGGATGATCCTCACGTCGCTCACACCCTCCCCGGAGCTGCATGCCGGAGGGGTCGCGCTGCCGCGCGTGCCCGTCGTGGATCACTATGCCCGAGCCATTGTGGAGCGAGATTTCCTTCGTTACTTCTTGAATGGACTCGTGGTTTCGTTGGGTACGACGCTGCTAGCCGTCGCGGTCGCGTCGCTTGCGGGCTACGCGTTGGCCAGGGTTCGGCCGCCTGGCACCAAGCTCTTCGTCGCGGTGGTCGTCGCATCGCAGATGTTTCCGTCGCTCTTGTTGCTCATGCCTTTGCATGATCTCTTGCGCACCTTGCATCTCACGAACTCGCATCCAGGGCTGATGTTGGTCTATACGACGTTTGCGCTGCCGTTTGCGGTGTGGATGCTGCGCAACTACCTCATCACCATCCCCGACGAGCTAGACGAGGCCGCCATGCTGGACGGCTGCAACCGACTACAGGCGATGTGGCACATCGTGTTGCCCAACGCGCGGCCGGGCATTGCGGCGGTGGGCGTGTTCTGCATGATTCTCTCCTGGGACGACTTCATTTTCGCGAACACGCTCATCTCTACCGACGCACTGCGCACACCCTCCGTGGCGTTGCATGCGCTGCTTGGCGAGTTCGGCACCGATTGGGGTCTGCTGATGGCGGGCACCGTGTTGACGACGGTGCCCATGCTGGTGCTGTTCGCGCTCGTGCAGCGCAATCTCACCTCGGTGCTTGGCGGAGGCCTCAAAGGCTAGGCAGAGCCTCGTATCGCGCCGCGGCACGCAACAGTAGGCTGAGCGCATGACGTCGACGGAGCCGCTTGAAATTCACATCATCGCTGATTCCACGGGAGAGACTGCGGCACGCATCGCTAGAGCGGCGCAGGCGCAGTTTCCGGGCCGCGAGTTCACCATCGTTAGGCATCGGCGAATGGGCTCCGTGGAGCATGTGCGGCGCGTGCTCGGTGAACTCAGCCTTGAGCGTCCTCTCGCCGTGCTGCATACGCTCGTCAAACCGGACATGCTGGAGCTCGTGAACCGGTTCTGCACGGATCACGGCGTGCCTCACGCAGACCTCATGTCAGGTGCAATCAATGCGCTCGAGGACGCGAGTGGCGTTCGGGCGGTTGAGGAGCTACGACGCCCCGTCGGTGTGGAAGCTGACTACTTCACGCGGGTGAGTGCCATCGACTTCGCTGTCCGCAACGACGATGGGTCAATTCCCGCCATGCTGGGGGAAGCAGACATCGTGCTGGTGGGTCCGTCGAGGGCCGGGAAGACACCGCTGTCCATCTTCTTGGGGTATCTCGGCTACAAGGCGGCGAACGTGCCGCTGGTGCCTGGCATCACCCCGCCCCCGGAGCTGTTCCACGTCGATCGTTGGCGCATCATTGGCCTCACGATGGACGCTGATCGGTTGCAACTGATCCGTAATCAGCGGGTGCGCAGCATGGGCGGGTTCGGCAATCGCGACGGGTACGCCGACCTCGCGCACATCTACGACGAACTCGACGAGGTGGGGCAGACGATGCGAGATCTCGGCTGCCCCGTACTCAACACGACGGGCGTTGCGCTCGAAGAAAACGCCGGGCGCATCGTCGATTTGGTGAGCAATAGGGCTCGCAAATTCGGTGCCGAGCTTGCCGCCCCTCCCGGGGTGCGTAGTGACGCTCGAACGTGAGGGGCTAAGCGACGCGCATGACCGCCACCGGGTCCCGCCAGGCCGCGAAGATTGCCGATGCGATGGCGCCTAGCGCTGCAGGAAGTGGTGAGGTTTGGATGGCTGAGACCGGTACGACGGGACCCGTTGCGGCCGGTGCTGAAGTGCCTGTGACGGTGTTACCGTCATCGAGAAACTGGGCTTTCCCGTGTAGGTGTGAAGCACCACCTCGCCTCCCCATAACTCGTTTCCAGCCCAAAGCAACTCATTATTGAGAACGACAGTGGAGGGCAGCGTAGGGAAAACGATGGCAATTTCACCTGTATTTTGGGCTGCCACGTAGATGGATCCCACCTGCCACCGGCGGGAGAAGCGGGCGCAGAATTGTTCGTCGAATTATCGACACCCGAGCCTGCAGTGCTGGTATTGCCGCAGCCTAGCAGTGTGATAGATCAGATTCTGTATAGAGGATGATAATTTCTTGGGGCATGGCGTGAGGCAGCTCGGGTTGCGTGGTGCCAGGCGGGCATCGGGTGGTGAATAAATCAGCCCCTGCATGTGCGTCGAACGCTGGCTGAGTACCCTGGTGATCGAACGGAGCGACGAAGCTCCAGGGCGAGTCAAAGGAGTCTTGACCAAATGACTGATGATCGTTACATCTACGACCTTGCGGATGGCAGGGCCGACATGAAGGCGCTGCTGGGCGGCAAGGGGGCCAACGTCGCGGAGATGCACCGCATCGGAATCACCGTGCCGGATCTGTTCACGGTGAGTACCACTGCGTGCGTGGAGACGATGAAGCGTGGTGGCGAGTGGCCTGCCGGGCTCGCAGAGGAGATCGACGCTGCACTTGCGCGGCTGGAGGAACGCACGGGGCGCAAGCTCGGTGCGAGCGATAGACCGCTGCTGGTCTCCGTCCGCTCGGGTGCTGTCGTTTCCATGCCGGGCATGATGGACACCATCTTGAACCTGGGCATTTCCGACGAGTCCGTCGCCGCCGTCGCCGCTGAAGCAGGCAACGAACGATTCGCGTGGGACTGTTACCGTCGCTTCATCCAGATGTACGGCGAGGTGGTCGAAGGCGTGCCCGCACACGCGTACGAAGACGCACTCACCGAGCTCAAGCTGCAGCGCGGAGTGGATCAAGACACCGAGTTGAGCGCGGAGGACTTGCGGGGCCTCGTCGGCACCTTCAAGGAGATCTCCGTCGAACATCTGGGTGGGGAGTGGGCGAGCGATCCCCACGAGCAGCTGCACCGTGCCATCAACGCGGTGTTCAAGTCGTGGTTGAACCCACGCGCCGACGTGTACCGTCGCGCGAACGGCATTTCGGCCGACCTCGGCACTGCCGTCAACGTGCAGCAGATGGTATTCGGCAACAGGGGAGACACGTCGGCCACTGGCGTGTGCTTCACCAGAAACCCATCGACCGGTGAGAAAGCCCTGTACGGCGAGTTCCTCGTCAATGCGCAGGGCGAGGACGTCGTCGCGGGTATCAGAACGCCGCGCCAGCTGCCCGAGATGCGCGATGTGCTCCCGGAAGCGTACGAGCAGCTCATCGCCACCATGCACAAACTCGAACAGCATTACCGAGACATGCAAGACATCGAGTTCACCGTCGAGGACGGCAAGCTCTTCATGCTGCAAACCCGCAACGGTAAGCGCACGGCTGCCGCCGCGCTCAAGGTGGCATCGGACCTCGTCGCAGAGGGGCTGATCACGAAGGAAGAAGCGCTACTGCGCATCGAGCCGAAGCAGCTTGACCAGCTGTTGCATCCAGGCATTGATCCCAACCACGGCAAGCAACCGGTGGCGAAGGGGCTTCCTGCGTCGCCTGGCGCAGGCGTCGGCGAAGTGGTGTTCGACGCGGACGTGGCGGCCGAGCGCGGTGAGCGCGGTGAACCCGTCGTGCTGGTGCGCTACGAAACCACGCCCGACGACATCCACGGCGTGATCGTTGCCCAGGGCGTGCTCACCGCCCACGGCGGTATGACGTCGCACGCAGCCGTGGTGGCTCGCGGCATGGGCAAACCGTGCGTGGCAGGTGCGTCCGGCATCAAGATCGACGCGGCGGCGAAGCAACTCACCATCGGCGAGCACGTGTTCGGCGAAGGCGACGTCATCACCATCGACGGCTCCACCGGCAACATCTTCGGCGAAGCCATCGCACTCGTGCCTCCACAGATCAACGAGGACTTCCAAAACGTCGTGACCTGGGCCGACGAGGTGCGTCGCCTCGGTGTTCGCGCGAATGCCGATAACTTCGAGGATGCTTCGAAGGCGAGGGAGCTGGGTGCGGAAGGCATTGGCCTGTGCCGCACGGAGCACATGTTCATGGCGCAAGATCGCC
Source organism: Propionibacteriaceae bacterium (assembly GCA_032576855.1). Classification (GTDB taxonomy): domain Bacteria; phylum Actinomycetota; class Actinomycetes; order Propionibacteriales; family Propionibacteriaceae; genus Arachnia. The sequence goes on along the minus strand of JAWFWL010000013.1, from coordinate 78,877 downwards.
TTCCTGCGGTGCGTCGGATGATCCTGGCCGAGACCCCGGAGGCCCGCGCCGACGCGCTCGCCGAGATCCTGCCGATGCAGCAGCAAGATTTCGAGGGCATCTTCACCGCCATGAAGGGGCTGCCCGTCACGGTGCGCCTGCTGGATCCGCCGCTGCACGAATTCCTGCCGAACCTGGTGGAGCAGTCGCTGCTGGTACAGCGTCTCGAGCTGACCGGCGACGACGAGGATGAGCTCGACGCGGCCCGCCAGACGCTCGCTCAGGTGAAGCGCCTGCATGAGCAGAACCCGATGCTCGGCACCCGTGGCTGCCGTCTCGCCATGCTCTACCCAGAGATTCCGGACATGCAGGTGCGCGCCATCATCCGCGCTGCCCTGGCCGTACAGGAGCGCGAGGGAGAGACCGTCGGCGTGGAGATCATGATTCCGCTGGTCGCGCTCCAGCAGGAACTCAAGATCCAACGAGAAATCGTCGAGCGCGCGGTGGAGCAGGAAGTGGGCGATTCGGGGCTCGAGGTGAAGATCGGCACCATGATCGAACTGCCGCGCGCAGCGCTCATGGCGCACAAGATCGCGGAGGAAGCAGACTTCTTCAGCTTCGGCACGAACGACCTCACCCAGACCGGCATCGGCATCTCCCGCGACGACGCGGAGAACGGCTTCCTCGCCCAGTACGTCATCGACCACGTGCTGGAGCAGAACCCGTTCGAGAGCATCGACGTCGACGGCGTCGGCCAGCTCGTCGAAATGGGTGTGAACAAGGGGCGTGGCACCAAACCAAGCCTCAAGACCGGCGTATGTGGCGAGCACGGCGGTGACCCCGCGTCCATCGCTTTCTTCCATAGTGCCGGTTTGGATTACGTCTCATGCTCACCGTTCCGCGTGCCGATCGCGCGGTTCGCAGCAGCCAAGGCGGTGCTCGACCAGCGGTAGGAACCGACGTCGCTCGCGGCGCAGGACGTACCCGTCACGAGGTGCGCCCTGCGCCGCGAGGTTGTTTCACAAGGGCAGAGCGGCTCTTGACACTGTGTATTCACCAGCCCCAAGGCGAAACGATCGCGAAATACAGCAGGAGTGCGTGTAGCGGCACCAGCAGCACCCAAGGCCAGCGACGTGTCCACCACAGCGTTGCTGCTCCCACCGCGAGTACTGCTCCCCAGATGAGCACTGACCACGCCCATGCCGGTGCAGACCAACCAGTGGCTTCTAAGAGCCGGCTGCGGGTGAGGGAGATTTGCGTAATCAGCGCTATCACCCAGATGCTGGCTATGATGCCGAGCACGACAATGCGAGCTGGCTTCAGCTCGGATGGATCGGTGCTCCCAGAAGGGCCGGTGCGCTGCGGCACCTCGCTGAACGGGTGGGTTGACAGTTGAGCGTCGAGATGTCCGTGTCGTTTCATAGCTGAACCTGATGCTGGTTGCACGTGACAGGCCGTTCCTGCGGGGCGGAAACGACGGGCGTTCAACTTCATGCCAGAAAAATAAGGCGCTGCGTTCCAGGAAGTCAATGAATCGAAAGCGCTGAGTTGTCTCAGCCTTCCCTGGGCGGCAGGAAGTGGGTCTCTTCGCCGAGCATGCGCGCCCTCACGTGCCACATCACTTCGACGGCGGCTATGCCGATGCCGCCGATGAGATAGGCGAGCAGCATGGCTCGCGCGTTTGAGGTGTCGAGCTCGAGAATGCGCTGGCTGAACGGAAGATGGATCAATAGCCCGTAGAACCCGTAGGCGAACGCGACGAGCCCAACCCGCCACCATTGATACGGCCTGGCTACCACCGACAACACCCAGGTGGCCACCATGATCATCGTGATGAGTGCCGCCGTCGTCGCCTGGGTTTGCAGCGTTTCGGCCACCTGCCCGCGCCCGCGCACCAACAGATACGTCACGACGGTGGTGCAAGCGACGATGATTCCCGCCGGGATAGCGAGTGAGAGCGTGCGCCGCACAAACCCAGGCTTGGCGAGTGCGTGGTTCGGGGCCAGGCTGAGCAAGAACGCCGGGATGCCGATGGTGAACCACCCGACGACGGTCACGTGCAGCGGTTTGAACGGATACGGCACGGTGAGGAGGCCGAAGACGAGCGCCAGGGCGAGCGAGTAGATCGTCTTGGTGAGGAATAGTTTCGCGACGCGCTCGATGTTGCCGATCACCCGTCGCCCCTCCGCGACGACGTGGGGAAGCTGGGCGAACTTATCGTCGAGGAGCACTAGTTGGGCGACGCCGCGGGTGGCGGAAGCGCCGGAACCCATCGCGACGCCGAGGTCGGCGTCCTTGAGCGCGAGCACGTCGTTGACCCCGTCGCCGGTCATCGCAACCTGGTGCCCATCGGCCTGCAACGTGTGCACGATTCTGCGCTTTTGCTCCGGGGTGACGCGACCGAATACCCCTGCGTCTTCGACGGCGTCGGCGAACTGCGCATCGTCGACATCCGCGAGGGTGCGAGCGTCCACGACGTCGCCCAGGTCAACGCCCAGGGAACGCGTCACGGCGCCTACGGACTGCGCGTTATCGCCCGAGATCACCTTGAGCTGCACGTCTTGCTGGCGGAAGAAGTCGAGCGTCTCGGCCGCGTCGGGGCGCACCACTTGGTCCAGCACGACGAGCGCCAGCGGCTTCACGTGGCCAGGCGCGGCGGCGTCATCGACCGCGCGTTCAGCCTCGCCAAGCAGCAACACGCGTCGGCCGGTGGAGCCGATCTCTTCCGCCTGCGCCTGGACGTCGCCCGCCGCCAGCACGTCGGGAGCACCCAGCACGATGTTCCTAACGCCGAAGCTCACGCCCGACCATTTTTTCGCCGACGTGAACGGCGCCCTCGCCGTGCGTTCCCACGGGGACGCAGCGGCCGGCACCGCGTCGGCGATGGCCTGCATCGACGCGTTCGGCGCGTCGTCGGCGGCCACCAGCTGCGCGAGCACTTCGTCGATCTCGGCCTCGTCCTTCTCGATCGGGATGATTTCGCCGAGCGTCATCGCGTTCTCGGTGAGCGTTCCGGTTTTGTCCGCGCAGACGACGTCGACGCGCGCCAAACCCTCGATAGCGGGTAGCTCTTGTACGAGCACGTTGCGCTTGCCCAGCCGGATCACGCCTAGCGCGAAGGCCATCGCGGTGAGGAGCACGAGGCCCTCGGGGATCATGGGCACCAGCGATGCGGTCATGGCGAGCACGGCATCGCGCCACTCGACGCCAGGGTGGGTGAACTGGACGACGATGGACAGTGCCCCGATGGGGATGAGCATCCAGGAGACGTACTTCAGGATCTGGTCGATGCCTTGTCTAAGCTCTGAGCGCACGAGCGTGAACCGGGAGGCCTGCGCTGTGATCTGGGCTGCGTACGCGTCCGAACCGATATGCGTGGCCTGGTAGTGCCCCGTACCGGAAACGACGAAGGAGCCGGAGAGCACTTTGTCGCCGGGTGCCTTCGCGATGGGGTCGGCCTCGCCTGTCAGCATGGACTCGTCCACCTCGAGGTAGTCGGCGTCCAGCACCTCGCCGTCGACGACGAGTTGGTCGCCTGGTGACATGGCGATCACATCGTCCAGCACCACCTCGTCGCGCACGATTTCTCGACGCTGCCCCTCACGCACGACGGTGGGTTTCGCCTCGCCTACCACCGCCAGCTTGTCGAGCGTGCGCTTCGCCCGCAGCTCCTGGACGATGCCGATGATGGAGTTCGCGATGATCAGACCAGCGAAGAGCCCCTGCTCGACGCGTCCCGTCAGTAAGACGAGGCAGAACAGCACGAAGAGGATGAGGTTGACGCGGGTGAAGACGTTGTCGCGGATGATGCCCCAGGTGGTGCGGCCAGAACGCGAGGGGAGTGCGTTCACCTTGCCCGCAGCGATCCGCTCCTCAACCTCGGCGCTGCTGAGGCCCTGCACGGTGTCAGTAGGCACGACGGGTGCTCAGTTTCGCCAACTGGATGAGCGCAGCGCGACCGGTCTCATCGAATGCGGCGGAGGCCAGGGCTTCCAGCCCCTGCTCCAGATGCTCGTCGATGAGCCGTTCGACGTGGGCCCTCGCCCCCGTCGCCTCGATCGCTTGAGCCGCCTGCTGGACGGCATCGTCGCTGCACTCCTTGGAACCGAGCACGGCACGCAGCGTGGCTGCCTGCTCGTCGGTGGCCTCGCGGAGCGCCGTCAGCACCAGCACTGTTGCTTTGCCCTCGCGCAGATCGCCGCCGGTCGGCTTGCCGGTGAGCGCTTCGTCACCCCAAACGCCCAGCACGTCGTCGCGGAGCTGGAAGGCGTGCCCGATGTGCGAGCCGAAGCTCGCCAGCGCGGCGTACTGAGCGTCGGTGGCGCCGCCTAGCCGGGCGCCGATCAGCGCCGGGCGACGCATCGAGTAGCTGGCCGACTTGTATTCGAGCACCTTCGACGCGACGGCGAGCTCGTCGGCATCGTCGGCCACATCGTAGGCGGCGGAGATGTCCAGGAATTGCCCTGCGGTCACTTCCGCGCGCATGCGCGAGAGGTCGGCGCGGGCGGCTTCGAGATTCGGGGCGGCGGACTCGTCGAACATCTGGGCGCTCCACATCAGCAGCATGTCGCCCAGCAAGATTGCTGCGGCCTCGCCAAACGCCTGCGCGCTGCCCCGGCCATGCCGTTCGGCGTGGAGGAGTGCGTACTGCTTGTGCGCTGCGGGTTTGCCCCGACGGGTGTCAGCGTCGTCGAGAATGTCGTCGTGGGCGAGCGCCGATGCGTGCAACAAATCCAGCGAGGCTGCGACGCGCAGCACCTCGTCGAGGAAAGCCTCGTCGCCGCCTACCGCCAAATATGCCCACAAGCAGAAGGCGGGGCGCAGGCGTTTGCCACCCGTCGAGTACGTACGGGCCTGGGCGAGTAGCTGCGACGTGCCCACAGCATCCATGAGATGCGTCTGCCCGTCGAAGAACCGCGAGATATCAGCGTCGACGCGCTCCAAAAAGGCATTGGACAACGGGCTATCTGCGGACAAATCTCGAAGCATGGACCAAGCCTAGTAGGTGGTGGGCGAGGAGAGCTTAAGCTAGCCCCCATGCCCGAAACCTCTGCGAAGACGGTGGCCGACCTCCTGGCGCACCGCACCCGTCCGCTGCGGTCCTTCGAATTCTTTCCCCCTCGACACGACGACGAAGTGCCAGCGCTGCTGAAAACCGTCGAACGACTTGCACCGCTCGGCCCCGATTTTGTCTCCGTGACATACGGCGCCGACGGGTCACGTCGCGACCACTCGATGTACGCGGCCAAGGAGATCGCGAAGATCGGCAACCCGCTCACCGTCGGGCATCTCACCTGCGTCGACCAGTCCAAGGCCGAGGTGGCGCGCACGTTGCAGCTCTACCGTGAGGCCGGCGTGCGCGACATCCTCGCGATTCGCGGCGACATGCCAGGCGGCGGGCCGTGGCGGGCGCACCCCGACGGGCTTCGCAACGCTACTGAGCTCGTGCGCTTTGTTAAAGAGGAGGGCGACTTCTGCGTCGGCGTGGCCGCGTTCGTGAGCCCGCACCCGGAGACGAACGACGCAGAACTGGACGCCCAGATTCTGCTCGACAAGGTGGAAGCAGGCGCCGAATACGCCATCACGCAGCTGTTCTTCGACACCGACGATTACTTCCAGATGGTGGAGCGCGTGCGTGCGCTGGGCAGCGAGGTTCCCATCATCGCTGGCCTCATGCCGCTCACCAGAATCACGCAGATCGAGCGTTTCGAGCACCTTTCCGGGCAGCCGTTACCGCCCGAATTCGTGCAGCGTCTCCGCCAAGCCCATCCCGACGATGTGCGCAGCCTGGGGCTCTCGCACGCCGCATTCATGTGCGAAACCCTGATTGAAGGTGGCGCCGCCGGGCTACAGTTCTTCACCCAGAATCGCGCCAAGGCCACCAGCGAAGTGTGGAACCAGGTGCTGCATCGCACAACCGGTCACGATGGATACACGACCCCAGTGCGGCGTGGTGCTATCGGATAGCGCCGATACCCGTTATGAACTGGGATTTCTTGCTGGTGCCGTCGTTTGGAGTTTAGCCTGCTGAACCGCTGAGCATCCGGCACGCCGCTACTCCGGCTATCCCGACCTGCTGACCAGCCGATACGGCGACTACCTCATCGGCTTCAACATCACCCGGCCGGAGTACGGGAACGCGGCGACGCACCGGATAGAACTGCCGGCGCACCTCGATGTCTCCAGCGTGGAGGACCTGGTCTCGGGGACATCGCTGCCGGTGGTGGACGGTTCGGTCTCGGTTGCGCCGCACACGGCGGTCGTGCTGTCCGACGCCGGGAGCCTGCGTCTGGGTGTGGCCGACGGCCGGGTCCTCCTGGATGACGCGGTCGTTGCAGGGGATCGGGTGGAGTCGTTCACTCCCGCCGCCGCCGACGGCACCCTCGTCATCGGCTGGCCGACGACGCCCCCGTGCTGGTGTGCACGGGCCGCCCCGCCGGTTGTGGGGTCACGGCCGCCCGTGTGGAGACCCCGGGCGCGGTCCCGCTCCGCTGACGTCCAGTTGCCGTGAGGTGCGAGGTACGAGCCTCGAACGGCCTCCCCTCACGGCAGCTCCGGCAGGTCCGCCGTCGCGGCGTGGAAGTCGTCGGCCAACCTGTCCAGGTCCACCCGGTACTGGCTGATGCGCGCACCCCGACCATTGGGTTTGAGTGTGATCCCCTCCGCAGCCCAGTGCCTGGCTGCGTCGGCCATCAGGTGCGGGGGCAGGTCGCCGGAGGCGTTGGTGACGCGCCACCACTGTACGCCGTGCCCCTCACGCGCCATCACCGCGCCCACCTGCCGGGGACCGGTCCCGAGCAGAGCCGCGACGTCGCCGTAGGAGACCAGCCGCCCGGGCGGCACCAGCTCCACTGCGCGCAGCACCAACTCGGTGAGGGTCTCGTCCATGGGTCGACGCTACCGCTGTCGCCAGACGCTACCCCTGTCTGCAGGCGCTACCCCTGTCTGCAGGCGCTGCCGCTGTGTGTAAAGCCCGCCGGTATGCGGGCGGGGTCTGAATCGGACGGTAGCTTCTGGAGCCAACGGCAGCGTCAGCGAGTCGGAGCATCAGCAGTACCCGCAGCGAGGATCTTCACCAAGGCGTGAGTGCCGACCGAGATGGCCAGGCCCAGCAGGACGGCGGTGAGCATCGTGGTTCCCAGCCTCGCGAGCTTCTCGGAGGCTTCGGCCTGCACCCCCGTCGCCCAGGTCCAGACGAGCACCGCGGCCACGACTGCTGCCAGCAGAGCGATCCAGCGCCAGGGTGAGGGCGACACCCTGCGCAGCTCGCGCAGCGCCTTCGTCTGCCGCCAACTGGCAATCGCCACCAGCACCAGACACAGCACCAGCACCGTGCCGAACCCGACCCGGACCAGGAGGACCACGCCGCCCGGCACCGGCATGGTTAGCCCGGCGAGCGCCAGCCCCAGTCCCAGGCTGCCCAGGTACAGGATTATCCAGAGAAACGGAACCTGCTTCTCAGATGTCCATCGAGGGGCTGCGTCGTTGGTCATTGGCCCATTATGTCGCGCCCTGAGTCCAGGGTCCTGAACCTGTCGGGTGTTACCGTTTCGGGCATGGAGGAAGCACGTGAACCTGCCGAGGCGTTCGCCTTCGAATTTGATCAGGCCGGCGCGGTTGCCGCTGTGAAGCTTGCAGATGACTGGGCCGAATTCGTCGAGGTGGAGGAGTTCGGCTTTGCGCTGCTTTACGCCTACGCGGAGCAGCATGCGCAGGCCGCAGCCGTCGAGGTCGCCGCTTTCGCGCCCCAGAAGCAAGGGGTGAGATACCCGACCGAACTGCGCGACGACGTCCTGCAACTCTCCCGGGACGTGAGTTCGCTGTTCCAGGCGCTGGGTTCGTGGAACCCGACGCCCCAGGAACCGGTGGAAGTCGGGGACAGGTACCGGCACATCACGATTGAGACCGTGGGTGGCATGCCGAACGAGATCAAGGTGAACGAATCGTGGTTGCGGACGGCAGATTTCGCCGACGTCGAGAACGACATCGTCGCGGCCTTCTGGGCCATGTCCCAAGAAGCTCCCAAGGACGAGGTGCTCGGGCAGTTGGCAGATCTCCGTTCACGGCTCGCTGACGTCGTGGCACGCCGCAACGACCACAACAAGGGATAGGGAACATGGGATTCGAGGAACTCAAGACCAGACTGGAATGGTTCGTGGAGGAGAAGGGCAACCTTGAGGACGCCGAGACTGCAGTGCGGGGCGTCCACTCATCGACGAGTGCCATCCAGTTCAATGTTGCGGCCGACACCGATCTTGCTGCCGTGAAAGCTGCCTATGACGACGCCCGTAATGCGGTCCTTGATGAGATGGACGTCTCCCTGGACGCGGGTGGGGACCTGCTTGACTCGCTGGCCGGCGCGATCTCGGAGACCGGCCGGAACTACTTGGAGATGGAGTCGGCGAACACAGAGTATGCCGCGCAGATCTCCATTCTCATCGCAAATTCAGGACTGTGAGGACATGAGCGACACCGTTGAAGAGATCCGGACCAAGATTGAAGAGATCAACCGTGACCTGGCAGAGGCCGACAGGAAGATCGGCCCCGCCTGCCAGGACGCGCTGAACAAAATCTTCGGCCAGCCGTTGGTGCCGGACTGGATGAAGCAGAAGGCTGAGAACAAGGCGCAGGAGGCGGTGCGTGAGTTCAACAACATCTATCCCAAGCTTGTCGAGATGGTGGAGTGGATCCTCCGGCAGATCAACGACTACACAGCGGTCAAGAACACCGGCCCCCAGTACTGCGGGGTGGACTTCTCGACGGCAGAATACCTCGTGGGACAGGGCTCACTGGGCCCACGTGACGACGACTGGGACTCCGGGAACACCCAGTACTATCGCGACAAAATCCAGTCCCTGCCCACCAAGCTGCAGAACCTGCGCGACGCCATCGAGGACTTCTGCGAGATCCTCGGAGATCTCGAGGGTGACTACGACAGCTTTTTCCTGGGAGTACTGGTGAGCCTGATCAGCCTCGAGATCGCCATCGCCGGGCTGGTGCTTGCGATCGTCAGCCTCGTACTTGCAATCCCAACCGAAGGAGTGAGCCTCGTTGTCGCCATCGTGAGCCTGGTGGTCGCCGTCCTCGGCTTCGTCGCTGCGGGAATTGCATTCTGCACCCTGACAAACATGGACGCCGCCCGCGCCACAGCCGCCGATCGGCTCCGCGGCATCGCCACGTCTGTTCGTAACTCCCCGTGGCCTGAGGAGCCTGCCATGGACAGTGGCGGCTGGCGCTGACCCCGCCTCAGTCACCGCGGCCCTGAAACGCGGGAGGACGGGGTCATGACCGAACTGCCCACCAACCTGGCCACCGAGGGCGTCGACCCGCGCTTCACGGATCTGGACACCCGCGACGTCGCCGAACTCGTCCGGGTCATGAACGCCGCCGACGCCGAGGTGACCGACGCCGTCGCGCAGGCCCTGCCGCAGATCACCGCCGCCATCGAGGATGTCTCGCGCCGTTTCAACGACGGCGGCCGTCTGGTCTACGTCGGGGCCGGGACCTCGGGTCGGCTGGGCGTGCTGGACGCGTCGGAGTGTCCGCCCACGTACAACATCAGGCCGGAACAGGTGGTCGGGCTGATCGCCGGCGGTGACCACGCCCTGCGCAACGCCACGGAGGGTGCGGAGGACGACGCCACACTGGGCGCTAGCTGTTCTGCCCGGAGAGGTTGGGCACACGCGCGGCTGGCGGTTGGCCCTTGAGTGAGGTGTGGCCTCGGTGGTGATTGTAGTGGTGCAGCTACTCGGGGAAGGCCTCGACGCGTTCGGTTTCTGAATCGTCGTTGTAGTCGGCTAGCTCAAGGCGGGTAAGCAAAGTACCGTAGTCACCCGCTACGTCGCGAAGCGTGACCGCGCCACACCATGGTCGAAGCATCACAATGTGAGATCTATTGCGGAAAACCGCAACAAATCTCACACTTTGATGGCTTACGCGAGCAGTTGGCGCCAGCGCGATGTGTCGAGATCGATGGTGACGAGCCGCTGCGTGGCGCGGGTGAGAGCGACGTAGAGCACCCGCTCAGCCCCTGGCGCCTCGCTGATGATCTCGTCGGGTGCGACGACCACCACGCCGTCGTATTCCAAGCCCTTGGCCTGCAGCGCAGTGACGATGAGAAGGCGCTGCTCGAAGGCGGCGAGCTGTGGGTCGCTCAGCACCAACTTGGTGATGGCTTCTTGCCTCGACGGAGCCACGATCACGCCGATGGTTCCCACGACCTGGCCAGCCAGCGCGATGAGCTCCTGGCGCAGCGTTTCGTCGAGATTCTTCTGGGCTGCGCTGGTGAGCTTGGGTTCGACGCCGGTGCTGCGGACCGCGCGCGGAAGGAGCGCGTCGGGATGCACCTTGGTGATGACCTTCGCGGCGAGGTCGAACACCTCGCTGGGGGAGCGGTAGTTCGTCGACAGCACGAACCGGCGGTATTGCCCTCGCCCGATGACCTCGTCGAGCGCCTTCTTCGTCTCCTCCGGGCGGGGGAACGACGACTGCGCCGGGTCGCCGACGATGGTCCACGACGCCTGGGGGCCGCGTCTGCGAAGCATCCGCCACTGCATCGGCGTCACGTCCTGCGACTCGTCCACCAGAATATGCGCGTACGTGGCCTGGGGGTCGTCGTCTAGATCATCCGAATGCTGCCTCGACAAACGCTCCCCGATGCTCACCAGCTCTTCCGCCTCGCTGTCGATGAACGCGACGGGGTCGAACTCGTCCTCTTCGGGTTCTGGGCCCAAGATGCCGACGAGTTCGTCGAGCAGCGCGATATCCGCGGTGGACCAGTGGCGGGGAACCTCCTGGACCGCGTCGACGCCATCTAGCCAGCGGTACGAATCGACGATCGCTTGCTGCTCTTCGTCGCTCAGCTCTTTCGCAACCTTGGAGACGACGGCCGGGTCGGCCAGGCGAGCCAGCACGCGGGTGGCGCTCAGCATTGGCCACCAGGAGTGCATGAACATGGTGAGCGACGGATGCTCGCGGATGAGGTCCGGCACATTTGCATCCTCGACGTCGACGTCTAAGGGCAGTTTCGCTTCGAGCGCTTCGACGATGAGTTGCGTCGCCTCTCCCCGGCCGCGGTTGAAGCGTGTGGTGGCGAGCACATGGTCGCGGATCTGCTCGAGCTCCTTGCCCTCGAGCGTGAGCACCTCGCCCTTCACGGTGACGCGCACCCGGGGGGTGTCCTCGTCGTTGATGGGGAGCCTGACCAGGCGGCGGAGCACCTTCAGCATCGTCCAGGAGCCCTTCACCGTGGCGGCAAGAGCCCCGTCGGTGCGTTCGCTAGCGAGGCCGACGGTGTCGGTGGCCACCTGACCGATGGCTTTCAGCGTGACGGAGTCCTCGCCGAGGCTCGGCAGCACACGCTCGATGTAGTTCATGAACACGGCGCTAGGGCCGACGACGAGCACGCCGCCGCGCTCCAGCTTGGCGCGGTTGGTGTACAGGAGGAACGCCGCCCGGTGAAGGGCCACCACCGTCTTCCCGGTGCCGGGGCCGCCTGCGATCACGGTCACCCCTCGGTACGGGGCACGGATGGCCTCGTCTTGCTCGGCCTGGATGGTGGCGACGATGTCGCGCATCTGCTTACCCCTGGAGCGGGTGACCGCAGCCATGAGCGCGCCTTCACCGAAGATGGGCAGCTCGCTGTTGGCGGACGCGTCGAGCAAGTCGTCTTCAATGCCCAGAACGCGTTCCTCGCGGCAGCGCAGCACTCGTCGACGGATAACCTCCATCGGGTTCACCTGCGTGGCCCGGTAGAAGGGCTCCGCTGCGGGCGCGCGCCAGTCGATGACCAGCGGCTCGTAGTCGTCGTCGCGCACGCCGAGCCGTCCGACGTAGCGGACCTCGCCGTCGGTCAGATCCAGGCGTCCGAAGACGAGGCCCTCGTGTTCGGCGTCGAGTACAGCCATGCGGCGCGCGGCCTGGTAGGCGAAGGCATCGCGTTCGAACAAGGCGGTGCCGTCCTCTTCACGCACGAAATCTGCGCGGTCACTGACGAAGATTTCCCGCCCCTGCCGCGCCAATTCCTTGGCGCTTGCCGCTGCAACGTCCAGGTTGGCGTACACCTTGTCGACGTGCGCCTGCTCGACCGCGATCTCGTGATCGAGTGCATCTCGCGATATGGTCAATGTGATCCTCACTGGAGAATGGACTGACTGTTCAGTCTAGCCCTTCCTCACCCAAGACCAGCAAAGGTTCATTCGTGGAGAAAAAGATCAAACCGCTCTACATCGTCGTCGGTGTCGTCATCGCTGTGCTGATGATCGGAGGTGCCGCGCTGCTCACTACGAAGGGCACCCCGTCGGCCTCGACGAACGAAGACCCGGGCGCAACGGCGTCGAACCCCAATGAGCCATCGGATACGCAGCAGGCACCCAAGAAGGACGAGGGTGGCCAGCCGTCGCAGGAAGAGTTCTTGCTCTCGCTGCCAACGCGCAAACCCGACGACCCTGCCGCGATCGGCGACGTCGACGCGCCGGTCGTCGTCACCGAGTGGTTCGACTACCGCTGCCCGTTTTGCTCTGCCTTCAACGAAGACACCCTTCCCGAGCTGATGCACTACGTCGAGGAGGGCAAGGTGCGCTTTGAGTTCCGCGACTTTGCCGTGTTCGGGCCTGACTCCGAGTACGCGGCCGTCGCGGCGCGCGCCGCGGGCGCACAGGGCAAGCAGATCGAGTTCATGGACGCAATCTTCGCCAAGCTGCCGAATAAGGGGCATCCGCCGGTCGACGAAGCCGTCGTCACGGAGATTGCGCAACGCGTGGGCGTGGCTGACATGGAGAAATTCAAGCAAGACCTGAAGTCGGAGGACCTGCGTAACGCCGTGCTCGCCCAGACCTACGAGGCGCAGCAGCTTGGGGTGTCGAGCGTCCCGCACTTCGTCGTGAACACGCAGGTGCTCTCCGGGGCACGCCCCGCCGACACGTTCAAGCAGATCGTCGAAGCAGAATTGGCGAAGGCGGGGGCGTGACACTCGGCTGGGCGGCGGCGTTCCTCGGAGGCGTTGCCGCACTGTTTAGCCCATGCTCGGCCATGCTGCTGCCGAGCTTCTTTGCCATCGCGTTCGGTACTAGGAAAGCGACGCTGCTCGGCCGCGTGGCCATCTTCACACTAGGCATGCTGCTCACGCTGGTGCCGATGGGGATGGCGGCAGGCACCGTCGGTTCGGTGCTCGTCACCCACCGCCAGGCCATCGCGCTGATAGGCGGTGGGTTGCTCGTCGTGATTGGGCTCCTGACCGCGGCGGGAATCTCGATCCCGATGCCTGGACTTCGCACGCAAGGGGGCACCAGCGCGCTCGCCGTGCTCGCACTCGGCGCCGTCTACGGGCTTGCAGGTGCATGTACCGGTCCGCTCCTAGGGGCGGTGCTGACGTTCGTCGCGGTGTCCGCGTCGTGGCTCTACGGCGCGCTGATGCTTGCCGTATTCGCCGCCGGGATGGTGGTGCCGCTCGCGGTGTTGGCCCTGTGCTGGGACGCTGGGCGCATGGCTGAGCGGTTGCGGCCGCGCGAGATCACGCTCGGGCCTCTGCGCACAACGCTGTGGGGCCTGGTGACGGGCGTGCTCTTCGTCGCGATGGGTGTCCTATTCCTTGTGAGCGACGCGACGGGTGCGCTGGGCGGCATCTTCGACGCGAGCCAGCAGATGGAGCTGGAATCGAGGCTTTGGAGCTGGTCGGAGTCCATTCCCGACGTGGCGGTGCTGCTGGTGCTTGCCGTCACCGTCGGGTTGTTGGCGTGGTGGGCGGTGACGCGTCGCGATCCGGAGCAGAGCGACGAATAGGCGGCATGGTGAAGGCGCGGTTCGTCGGTCGGCAGTCTTCGCCAGTGAGCTCCTCGTGGAGTGCGTAGACGGTGAGCGCCGCGCTCATCAGCTCCGCCCACGGCGCGCCGCCTGCCAGACACGCCGCGCTGACGTGGTGGGCGCTCGGGGCGGGGCGGCGTAGCCAGCGGCGGGCATCGTCGGGGGCAAAGCCCGCGTCGATGCTGGGGGTGGCCTGGGCGTAGTCGAGGCGCGTTGCGCGGTGCTCCCCGCGGATGATGCGGATAGGGGCAGCGCCGGTGAGGTCGATGATCTCGGCTGGCGTGCCGGGTTCTGCTGGCCGGGTGGCCGGGGTGAGCGCTGGGCGGGGTCGGCGCCAGCGGCCTTTCGGCAGGGCTGACCGTGCGTCGACGGTGACCGCGCCGGGCGGGGAGGGGCACCGTCGGACGAAGCGCTCGGCGAGGCGGTGTTCCAGCAACGAAACCAGGGCCGACGCGTCCGCGGTGCGGCCCTGCTCGTCGACGAGGCGGTGACGCCCGAAGGTGCGAACGATGGATTGCCGTACCGCGACAAGCGCCGGCGCCTTGCGCGAATCAGTGCCTGCGAAGTGGGCTTCCGCGAGGATGATGGGCGCCATCTTCCCGGCGCGGTCAGCGACGTCTGCCAGCGTGCGATGTAGCCAGAGCGAGCGACGGTCGTCCGCGCTGGCGGGCCGCTTCGGGGCCTCGACGCCGAAGCGGCGCAGCGCGGCCCACACGTCGTCGAGTTCGTCGACGAGATCGCGCCAGCGCTCAGCCTGGGCCTGGCCGAGTGCGTCGCGGATGGCGTAGTACTGGCCGCCACGCTCGTCGGGTAGCACCAGCTCGGTGCCGCAGGGGAGGAGATACGTCACCGGCGGGGCCGGCGCGAGCGAGAGCCCGAGCGAGCCGAGCGACCCGACGAGCGGACGCCCGGTTTTCTTGAAGAGATCACGCCACGCGGCGGGAAGCTCGAAGTGGTCGAGCGGCGCTTGCGGGGCGTCGTCGCCTGCCAACGCTACGTCATGCCCAAGCCTGGCTAGGCGGGCCGCGACGGCTATGCCCGCCAGCGTGCTTCCTTCAACGACGATCACTTAGGGAAGTCTATGGGCGAACGGTTTCGGGTGTTCGGCACCCGTTGGCTAGATGTATTGACCGGGGACGTTGGTCAATCGTGAGAAGGGTGGCTGGTTCTCGCAGGCTGTGTGGGGGCGGTGGTGGTTGTAGTAGTGAAGCCAGCCGTCGAGCTCACCGCGGCGCCCATCCTCGACCACCAGGCGGGTCACGATCAGGCGATGACGTGGAGTGAGCGCAGCGTTGGCGTGCACGATTACTCCGTGGTGCTCATGCGCTGTCGAATGAGCTGGCAGATCAGCGCCAGTGCAGCCGCGGCTGCCGCGGAACCGCAGAGCACGGCGGGTGTCGCTTGTGCTGCTACGAGCAGTGAGCCGAAGGTGGCGCCCAGCGCGGACCCCAGGTAGTTGGCGGAGGCGTTCGCGGCCACGGCCGTGGCGCCGTCGGCGGGATTCGTCTGGAGCAGGACGTGCTGCTGGGGTGTGAGGGAGGCCCACCCGCACATTCCCCAGATGAACAGGCTCGTGAGCACGATCCAGGCGGTCTGCCCCTGCGTCATGCCGAGCAGCGCGCACACCAGGCCCACGAGAATGATCACGCTCAGGCGCAGCGGGTTGAGTCGGTCCACGAGTCGGCCGATACCCAACGCTCCCACCGCGCCCCCGATGCCCCAGACCCAGATCGCTAGAGTCTGGTGCGCAGCAAGGGTTCCCGCGGACAAGATCACGGTCATGTAGGTGTAGAGCCCCAGCGAGGCGACACCAGTGAGCAGAGTCACCGTCACCGTGAGTAGGTTCTTGGGACGCGCGATCGATCGCAGCCGGTCGCCGGCGCCCGAAGCAGGGATGGCCGGCAGCTCCCCGTCGCGCAGTGCGATTCCCGCTAGTGAGGCGCCGCCAACGACAACGATCAGCACGATGGCGGCTCGCCACCCCCAGCGCTGAGCCAGTGCGAGGCCTACTGGGACGCCGAACACGGTGCCGATCGCAAGACCCGCAAGGACGAGCGCTAATGCCCGCCCACGGCGGCCCTTCCCCGCGACCTCTGCCGCGACCGCGGACGACAGAGGTGAGTACACGCCCGCTGCTGCGCCGGCCACCACTCGGGCGCCCAGGAACACCGACACCGTCGGCGAGAGCGCGGTGACGAGGTTCGCCACGGTGAAGACCAGCAGGGACACGATCAGACTCTGTCGCGACCTCTGTCCCGCACGCCCGGCCAGCAAGGGTCCCGCTACCGCATACGAGCCGGTGAAGGCCGCCACCCCCAGGCCGACGGTGGCTTCGCGCGCGTCCAGCGAGGAGGCGATAGCGGGAAGGAGACCAGCGACGACATACGCGTCTAGCCCGAGCGCGACACTGCCCACCACGAAGGGCCAGAGCCGCCCCATCATGCCTGTCCCTCCCTGGGGACGGCGTTGGCGACCACAGCCGCAAGCACGCCCGGGAACAACCGATCGAGATCCTCGCTCCTCAACCGGATCAGGCACGCACGGCCTTCACCCCGGGTCCACGTCACCCCCGCTTCCCGCAGCATGCGAGTGTGGTACGTCAGCGTCGACCGGGGCAGGTCGTCCGCAAGCTCAAGGCTGTCGTGCTCGAGCCCGTCGGCCAGGCGACGAATCATCTCCAGACGCGTGGGATCGCTCAAGGCGGCCAGAACCCTGGCCAGGGTGATCTCGTCAGTCTCCGGGTGGTGGTAATCGCGGGGGGGACATGGAACCTCCATCAATCGTGCAGTGATACCTGCACGATAATCATGCAGGTATCACTGCACAAACTGCTCGTCTCCACCAGACCTCGATCAACGTCTCCGGTCAGTACGGCTAGAGGGGAATCGCGCCGTGGAACATCGGGGGTTGACGAATTGTCAGAGGGGGCGCTTATAGTTATTCATACCGGACAGGCGTTCGATTATCTTGGGGAAGCTCTGATCGAGCGCTCACCGGTGTGGGCCACCTCGGCCGGTTGCAGACTCGACCCCTGCAGCCGGCCGGGGTTCCCGGGTCGAGCACACAACCGAACGTTCCCCGGAAGGCTGCCATGCGCATCTATCAAGAACCCATCACCGTCCAGTTTCGCGATGTCCCAACCCAGTTCGTCTGGCGAGGTCGGCTGCTGCGGATTCTCACCGTGCAAACCCTCACCAGGGCATCTACTGCCTGGTGGCAGCACCCTGATCGTGCTGGTATCCGAGAGCGCGAGGTGTGGCGCGTCGAAGCCGAAAGCGGGCGAGCCGGGCGTGGCGTGTACGAGCTGGCGCGCACCGTCGGAGAAAACGACTGGCAGCTGCACGGCGTGGAGGATTAACGTGTTCACTCACCTCGAAACCTTCTCCTGCTACTCGATGCAGTACGGGGCCTCGCGCCCCGACAAGCTGGTGGCGCGTGCCGCAGAGCTGGGCATGACGCGTCTTGGGCTCACAGACCGCGACGGCCTGTACGGCGCAGTTCGATGGCTGCAGGCCTGCGCGCAGACGGGAATCACGCCCATCATCGGGGCAAGCCTCGCCGTGATGCCGGGTGGGTGGGCGCCCCCGCGCACCCATACTGCGGCCAAAGGCGGCACCATCCGTGATCTGCGCTTGCCGCGCGTGACTGCCTGGGCCACCTCGCGTCGCGGATGGGGGCAGCTGTGCGCACTCATCAGCGCCGCGCATGCCGCGGGTCGCGGCAACCCACGTATTACCATCGACGCACTTGCTGAGCACTGCGCTGGCGGCGACGTCGTCGTCGGGCTTGGCGCAGATTCCCCGGTGGGGCGGATGCTGCTGGATGCCCGCTTCGACGATGCCGTCGGCGAAATTCGGCGCTGGCTAGAAACGCTGGGGGAGGGTGTCGTCGTCTCAATGACAAACCATCACGCGCCAGGACGCGGCCTCGCGTCCGCGCACCAGGCGGCAGGGCTGCTGCGTGCAGCGAAACAGGCGGGGGTGCCTTCCGTCGCGACGAACATGGTGCGCATGACGTACCCGGAGCAGGCCGCCACCTGCGACGTGCTCGACGCCGCACGCCGACGGGTCCCGTTGCGCGCCGGCAACATCGACCGAGCCAACGCCGAGGGCTACCTCAAGGACGAGCAGAGCATGCGCATGGCCGTCGACGAAGCCGCGCGGCTCGCGGGTGGTTCCGCTGCCGCAGTCCTCACCGCCACCGAGGCTCTCGCAGAACGTTGCGCGCTAGACCCGACGGGCGACGTCGGCCTTGGTGAAATCCACCTGCCAGAACACGAGACGCTTGGCACCACCCCCGACGACGCACCTCGCGCGTTGCGGGCCCGCTGTGAAGCAGGTCTGGTTGCCCGTCACGGCGCAGTTACCGCCGACGTCGCCGCGCGGCTGGACGACGAGCTGGCGGTGATCGAGGGGCTGAAGTTCGAGCCCTACTTCCTCACCGTCGCTGACGTGGTGCAGATGGTGAAGGGCATGGGTATCCGCTGCGCAGCACGCGGGTCTGGCGCCGGGTCACTCGTCAACTACGCGCTCGGCATCTCGGGCGTCGACCCGATGCGCCACGGCCTCCTCATGGAGCGCTTCCTCTCACCGAAGCGCGTGGCCTTGCCGGATATCGATCTCGACGTCGAATCCGCGCGCCGAACCGAGGTCTACGACGCCATATTCGATCGCTTCGGGCGCACGCGAGTGGCCTGCGTCGCGATGCTCGAAACCTACCGGGTACGCCACGCGGTACGAGACGTCGGCGCTGCGCTCAGCCTCCCGCCCGGCGAGATCGACGCGATGGCGAAAGCATTCCCGCGCATCCGGGCCCGCGACGCACGCTCCGCCATCCGTGACCTTCCCGAGCTGCGCGCCGCAGGCATGGGTGAGGCACGCCTAGACCGCCTCTTCGCGCTGGTCGAATCGCTCGACGGCCTGCCCCGCCATGTTGCGCTCCATCCCTGCGGCGTGGTGCTTTCCGACGCCGCGCTTGCTTCCCGCACCCCGATGGAGCCCAGCACGCAGGGCTACCCGATGAGCCAGTTCGACAAGGAGGATGTGGAAGCAATGGGCCTGCTGAAACTCGATGTGCTGGGCGTGCGCATGCAGTCCGCGATGGCACACGCGTTAGACGAGCTGGAGCGCACCACGGGCAGCGCCCCCAATATCGATGCGCTCGAGCCTTTCGACGACGAGGACGTGTACAAGATGATCGCCGAGCGCCGCACGCTTGGCTGCTTCCAGATCGAGTCACCTGGGCAGCGAGAACTCGTCGGGAAATTCGACGTGCGCAGCTTCGACGACATCGCCATCGATATCTCGCTCTTCCGCCCCGGACCTGTGAAGTCCGACATGATCTCGCCCTTCGTCGACGCTCGCCAGGGCCTACGCACCCCTGACCTCCTGCATCCAGATTTCGAATCTTTCCTTGCGGAAACCTGTGGCGTGGTGGTGTTCCACGAGCAGATCATTCGGCTCGTCGCTGCGGTCACGGGCTGCTCGTTCGCAGAGGGCGACGAGGTCCGTCGCGCACTTGCGGACCCGGCCAAGCAAGCCGAGCTCGAACGGTGGGTTAGGCAGTGCGCCGGCGAACGAGGGTATGAAGACGAGGTGGTGGAGCGAGTGTGGGACATCTTGGCGTCGTTCGCCTCATTTGGGTTCTGCAAAGCGCACGCCGCAGCATTTGTGCTGCCCACCTATCAGTCTGCGTGGCTGAAGCGGCACCATCCGGCGCATTTCCTGGCAGGCATCCTCACCCATGACCCCGGCATGTACCCCAAGCGGCTGCTGCTGGAGGAAGCCCGGCAGATGGGGGTGGAGATGCTGAGGCTCGACGTGAATGTGTCAGCCGGCAGCTATAAGGCAGAGCGCACGGAAGAAGGCTGGGGCATCCGTCTTTCCCTCGCCGACGTGGCGGGTATCACCGACGACGAGGTGGCGCGCATTACGCACGCGGCGCCATTCACGTCGATCACCGATTTCTGGCAGCGCGCCAGCGTGAGTCGTATCACCGCCGAACGCCTCGTCATGGCCGGCGCTTTCGATGCGCTCTACGCCATCGGCGGCCCCGCCGGGGTGCGCGCCCACGCCCAGGTGACCCGTCGGGACATCCTGCTCGCACTCGCCGACCTCCATGCCGGCACGGGCAAGCAGCCAGAAGGTCAGCATGCGTTCGCGCTGGTGGAAGCTGACTGCCTCGACGTCACACCCACCGGGCTGCCGGAGATGGGGGACGACGAGCGGATGCAGGCGGAACTCGAGATCCTGGGGCTCGACGCGAGCAGTCACGTGATGACGCGCTACCTGCCTATGCTGCGCGCGATCGGTGCGACGCCAGCCCGCGTGCTCGGCGCACAAAAGCAAGGGACGGAAGTCCTCGTCGCAGGCGCCAAAGTGGCCACGCAGACGCCGCCGGTCAGGTCCGGGCGGCGAGTGATCTTCCTTTCGCTCGACGACTCCACGGGGGTGAGCGACGCCACCTTCTTCGAGGATGTGCAAGGCCCATATTCCGCGACGGTGTTCCACTCCTGGCTGCTGCTCGTGCGCGGCACCGTGCGCCGCACAGGCAGAAACGGCGTTTCCATCCGAGCCACCGGGGCGTGGGCGCTCGAGCACGTCCACGAGGCGTGGCTGGACGCGTTGGAACGTACGAATAACCCCGACGACGCCGTCGCTGCGGTGTATCGCATCATCGACGAACAGCCAAGCGGCCGCTTCACGGCACCGCAAGGCCCGCGCAAGCTGTGGTATTCCAGCCCGGGGAGTGTAGGCCGATGATCATTGCGCACGTAGACATGGATGCGTTCTACGCCTCAGCGGAGATGGCGCGTCGCCCAGAGCTCCAGGCGGTGCCGATGTTCGTGGGAGCTGACGGTCGCGGGGTGGTGCTTTCTGCTAACTACCCGGCCCGCGCCTACGGGATCGGCGCCGGCATGCCTACCAGCCAAGCAAGACGCCTATGCCCAGGAATCCGGGTGGTGCCGCCTGACTTCGACCGCTACGAACAAGTCTCGCTGGGCGTCAGAGAAATACTGTGCACCATCACCGACCGGGTGGAAATAGCCTCGATCGACGAGGCCTTCCTCGACCTGACGCCGGCGATGCGCCGCCTCGGCGGAGACCCAGTGGCAGTGGGGGAAAGCATTCGCGCGCAGGTGTGGGATGCGCAGCATGTGCCCTGCTCGGTGGGGATTGGGCCCAGCAAATTCGTCGCCAAGCTCGCATCCATCAAGGCGAAGCCCGACGGGCTGCTGCGGGTGAGGCCAGATGCCGTCATCGAGTTCTTGCACCCCCTGCCGGTAGAAGCCATCGGAGGTGTGGGAGACGTGACGGCAGCGAAGCTGCACAAGCTTGGCCTCACCACCATCCGTGACATCGCGATGACGAAACGACAAACGCTCTACCGGGCACTCGGTGCGCAAGGCACGAAGCTCTTTGACCTCGCTTGGGGGCGCGACGAGCGGCCAGTCGTCGCGGCGGAACCAGAAAGCCGCAGCATCGGCGCGCAGGAAACCTTCGAGTCTGATACTGACGACGAGCTCGCCGTCGAGACGGAGATATTGCGCATGGCCGAGCGCACCGCGTCGAGAATGCGCGTGCAGCAAGTGGTGGGGAGCCATATCACCCTCACCGTGCGGTTCGCTGATTTCCAGATGGTGACCCGCACCGGAAGCATCGCTCCAACCGACGCCACCAATGCCATCTTTGCCGAAGCCATGCGGCTCTTTCGACGCCTGCGCCTGCAGCGTGCGCGTATCCGCCGGGTGGGCGTGCGGGTGGGGGAGCTGGTGCCGAAACAAACTGCCTACGAGCAGCCCGCGCTGGGAGAACCTGAGCGAGGGTGGCGCGACGCGGAAGCCGCCGTCGATAAGGCAATCCTCAGGTTCGGGCCGAACGCGGTGCAGCGGGCGAGGCTGACGCGTCGGGGGTGAGCTAGGTGCGTTAGGGCTTCCCGTTGCCTTCTTGACGCTTCTTCCACTGCTCTTCGAGCCGCGCCATGAAATCTTGGCTCGAGGAGGGGCGCGCTTTCGTCGCGCCGGAATCGTCGTTGCCGTCGTTGCCGTTGGAAGCAGGCTTGGCTGGGTCGGGCTCGTCTTGTACTCGTTGCCAGGAGTTGATGCCGACGATGGCTCCGGCCAGCATGACGGCGAATCCGACGATGCTCACCGCAGGGTGGATGGGGATTCCTCCAAGGAGCGCGACAACACCGACGAGGAACGCCAGCCCTGCGATGGCGGCGCGACGTCGGTGGATGCGCACCTGCCCGCGCCCGCTCAGCGTCTCTGCGAACGTGGGGTCCTCGGCCTTGAGGGACGCCTCAAGCTGTTCGAGGAGTTTGCGCTCCTGGTCGGATAGCTCCATGAACGACTCCTTGTGGGAGAGATGTATCGGTCATTGTATGCCGTGTCCGGGCTCGGGCCAATCAGCCCCGGTGCCACAACGAGCGTGGAACGAGCCTGCGCCAGAAGCTCACTGAACCGAGTACTGCCTTCCGGAGCGACGCTACCTGCTCTGGCAGCAGCGTGACGTCGTCGCCGCCGCGAGCAAACAGGGCGCGCTCGACGGTCTCCGCCACCGCAACCAGTGCGCTGCCATCAGGAACCGACTGCGCCGCGGCGCGGGCAACCGGGCCAGGGGAGCCGTCGGGCCACGCGATACCCGCGTCGATGAAGATGGCGCGCACTTCACGCCAGGCGCCTTCCGCGAGCGCAGAAGGATCTTGGCCGGAGCGCAGGCGCCAACGGTACAAGCCGAAGCGCACGAGCCACGGCGCGGCGAGCAGCAGAAGGACGCCCAGCACCGTGAACAGCACCGGAAGAATCGGCGAATCAGAGCTGGTGCTGGTCTCGTCCGTCGGCTGAGGCTGGGGAGCCTCGGTAGGCGTGGGGGGCACCGGTACGGGCGGCTGCGAGCTCTCAGACGGCGTCGCGGACGGGCTAGATGAGCTCGATGCCGAAGGCGAGGGCTCAGGGCTCTTGGGTGCGTCCGGATCCGTGTACTCGGGAGGCTCCGCCACCGACGGCGTCGGTTCAAAGGGCACCCAGCCCAAACCCTCGAAATACAGCTCGGGCCAGGCATGCATATTGTGGGAGGTCACTTCGAAGGAGCCGTCGTCGGTCCTCGTCCCCTCGTTGAACCCCACAGCCATGCGCGACGGGATGCCCTCGATGCGTGCCATCGTCATCATCGCGGACGCGAAATGGATGCAGTAGCCGCTGTGATCCTCAAGCAGGAACGATGAGATCACGTCGAGTGACGCGTTCTGTGGCGCATCGATGGAGTACGTAAACGTTTCACCACGCAGAAACGATTGGATGGCTTGGGCTTTTTGGCCATCGGTGCTGGATCCTTGCACCACCCGTTTGGTGAGCTGCGTCACCTTGGCATCCACGTCTGGCACCACCTTGGTGATGGGCGCGGCGTCGGTGCCGGCGGTGGCGAGATCGAGGTCTTCCGGGCTGGGCTGCGGCACCACGGATTGGGCGGAGTAGGCGAGCCCCATCGTCTCTTGTTTGCGGTTGTTGCCGGTGGCCACGACCGCCAATGTTTCGGGGTCGAATGCCCAGGAACCGTCTGCGTCGAAGTTCTCGACAGCGAACGGCACCGGCAGGTATTCCGATGGGATATTGCGCATCTGCACGTCGACGTTCACCGCCCGGCCGGGTGCGTCGTAGGCGGAACCGAGCCCTCGCGAGCGCAACTTCATGGAAGTGAGGGCTGCCCCGTGTGTGGTGAGGTCGGGGAGCGCGACGGTGCGTAGGTAGACGGGCTCGCCGTCTCCAGTGCGGTATGTCAAGACGGGGTGTTCGTCTGGGCGCAGGAGATTCTTGTTCAGTTCGATGGTCGGGTCGGCTAGCTGGATGGGTCCGCTACCGGTGCCCTGCCAGGGTTGCTTCTTGCCCACCGGCACCAGCGGCTGCAGCGCTGCGGCGCACGCGATTGCTGCGACGGCAAGCACAGCAGCGAGTGTGATTCGGGTGGCCTGAAACGCGCCGGTACGCGAGGCGCTGGCCGCGCGGTGTCCGTCGCCGATACCGGTTGCGGCGACGAGCACCATCACGAACGACGCCGCCACTGCCGCAAACGCCCACAGCGGCAACTCGCCGGGTGCCGCGATGCTGGCAACGATGTAGCACAGGAACAGTGGAGCGAACGTCCACGCAGGCTGATCCAGCACGCTCGACAGCAGCTCGGCGATGAGCTGCATCACAAGAGCGAGAACCACGATAAAGAAGGTGATGCTGGGGGCCGCTGCGAGCGGAGGGGTGGCGCCGGTGATGGTGGCGATTCCCTCCTTCGCCAACGTGGGCATGGCATCGAAAAACGACACTTCGGGAGCCAGCGACATCGCCTGCCAACAGATCACACCGAGCACCGCGACGAACTGGAGGCCAAACGTCAGCAGCCTCTCGCGCTTGAAGAGCCCGCTCAGCAGGCCCACTGCGCCCACCATTGCCAAGCTTGCACCGGCGCCGAACAGATGGTCGGCTCCCTCGATGAGCCCGTGTAACGGCAGCAAGGACACCCACGTCGCGATGGCGACGACAACGCTCAGCCAGGGATTGGTTCGACGATTCATGCGGCCGCCTGCCTCAGCATCGTCCGAGCCCACACCTCGGTGCAGGAGGAGCCGGGGGAGTAGCGCTCCACAGCCCAGCCGTGCTGGTGCAGGATGCGGAGCGCGTCATGATGTTCGCTGGCGCTGGTCTGCCAGGCATCAGGATCCATGACGATTGCGCACGGCTTGGACATGCGTTGGCCGATTCCGGCGAGCGTCGCTGCGTCCTGGACAGTAAGGAGTCCACCGAAGAAGACGAGGCTGCCGGTAGCGTCCAGGGAATCAGATTCAGCAAAAATGGCGCGCAAGTCCGGCTCGTCGGATGCGCCCACGTCGGTCATAGCGTCGACGATGGCTTGGCGTTGCGCGGGTCCTTTCAGCTGGCGCGGCTCGAAAATAGTGCCAGAGCCGCCTGCGATAACGATGCGGTGCCGCTCGTCGGAGAGCTTGACCGCCAGGCTCGTAGCCGCAGAAATCACCCACTCGAGGCTGGATTCCGGCCCCGCACCAACGTGTCGCGTCTGTCGGGTGTCTGTGATGATGAGCGCCGAAGGGTCCCAGGGATGTTCCTCGAGTCTCACCATCAGCTCGCCTTGCTTTGCCGTCATTCGCCAGTGCACGCGACGGATATCGTCGCCGTAGCGATGCTCCCGCACCAGCACGTCGTCTTGCCCGGCGGTTCCGGTGCGGTGCGGGGAAGATTCGCCAGTTGCCCCGTGCCCCACGCCCCGGGCGACGCTTGCCAGTGGCCAAATTTTGGGTGTTACCCGAATGAGCGTGGAATCTCCACGGGGGCGCACGTTGACGCGGGCGAGCCCTAGTGGATCGCCTGCTTTGGCCTTCAACGGTCCGACGAGGTACCTCCCTCGTTGGTCAGAACGCATCTGGTATTTCACCGCCTGATCCCACCTCCCGAATGCGCGGGCCACCACAAACCTGGCTCCGCCGCCAAGTGAAGAGGGAGCCTCGTCGACGAGCTCGAGAGACGTGGCAGCCATCCGATTGACGTTGCTGAGCCTGACGACAGTCTCAGCGTCCTCTCCGACGGTGATCTGGGCAGGGTGAATCTCTCGCATATAGCGCAGCTTTGGTCGAAACAGCAGCACCAAGGCGAGGCTGAGTAGTGGCAAGACCAGCAGGAAAAGTCCAACCCAGACGAGGTCTGGCTCTCCAATTCCAGCCGCGACGCACACCGTCAGCACGCCGATGAGCATCACCATCCAGCCGCGCGCTGTCGGCCTGGCTCCTCGGATCAAGGCTTCAGCTCCTAGTAGGGGCTGGGACAGATCGCAGTACGCCTTCGATGATGGCTTCTGCGGAACGCTGCGCCACCTGAGCCTCGACGGTCGTGATCACGCGGTGAGCCATGACCTCGACGGCGAGCGCCTGCACGTCCTCAGGGATCACGTAGTCGCGCCCTGCGAGGGCGGCCTCGACGCGTGCCACCTGCATGAGGTGCAGCGAAGCACGGGGGCTTGCTCCCAGCCGGAGGTCCGGGTGGTTTCTGGTGGCTTCGACGATATTCACGATGTAGTCGGCGATCACTGGGGCGACATACACGTCGACAAGCGCCCGCGTTGCCTGGTTCACCTGCTCGACGGATGCCACGGCGTTTACGCGCACGAGCTGGTCCCCGCCCGCCTGGGCGAGGAGCATTTTCGATTCGGATTCCTTGTTCGGATATCCCATCTGGATGCGTGCCATGAAGCGGTCACGCTGTGCCTCGGGGAGGGGATAGGTTCCCTCCATCTCGATGGGGTTTTGTGTGGCGATCACCATGAAGGGATTCGCGAGGCGGTGCGTGTGCCCGTCGGCGGAAACTTGCCGCTCCGCCATCGCTTCGAGCAATGCAGATTGGGTTTTGGGTGATGCGCGGTTGATCTCGTCGCCCAAAACGATATTGGCGAAGATGCCGCCTGGCTTGAACTCGAACTCGCGAGTGAGCTGATTGAACACCGATACGCCAGTCACGTCGGCTGGCAATAGGTCTGGCGTGAACTGGATGCGTTTCACGTCGCCCGCGATGGAGCGTCCCAGTGCCTTGGCTAGGACAGTTTTACCGACGCCGGGAACGTCCTCGATGAGGAGGTGGCCTCCGGCTAGCAGCACGGTGACTGCGGTGCGGATCTGGCGGGGCTTGCCCTCGATGACGCGAGCCATCTCGGCACTGATCTGGTTGGCCAACTGGGCGACCGCAGCAATGTTCGGTGCATTCACTTCGAGCAGTTCTCCTGTGCGGGCGAGTGATATCGCACCCAGCGTACTTGCTCCTTGGTGAACCCAAGAAAAACGCGGGATCTGGTTCGTGGAGGAACACGCCGAAGATGGGGAGAAAGGTGGGGGGAAGTGGGGTAAAGTGGGGGCAAGTGGAGTGGATTGGGCCCAAATTGGAGGAAGGAGGTGCCCCATGTTCCTCGGTACGTACACCCCGAAGCTCGACGAAAAGGGGCGCATCATCCTCCCTGCCAAGTTCCGGGACGACTTCGCCGACGGTCTCGTCGTCACGCGCACCCAGGAGCACGCGTTGGCGGTGTACACGGCGAAGGCCTTCGAGCAGCTGATGGAGCCGGTGTCGTCGGCTCCCACCACCGTGAAGCAGGTGCGCGACTACCAGCGCATGCTGGCCGCGGGCGCCAGCTTCGAGGTGCCTGACAAACAGGGCCGCGTCACCATTCCGCAGGTGCTCCGCCGATACGCCGGGCTGGACCGCGACATCGTCGTGATTGGTGCTGGCACCCGGGCTGAGATCTGGGATGCCGAGCGGTGGGCCCAGTACTCCGAGGCCAGCGAGGCTGGCTTCTCCGAACTCGACGAAGAATTTATGCCTCCACCGCCGTGATCTGCGCTCCGGTGCTCGTCCGGCCGATTCCCTGACTTTCTTCCCCGTTGTCAGGTCGTCGGGCGGACGGGGACCAGGGCGCAGATCACGGCGACAAACCACGAAACTGCACGTCAACGAACTTGGAAGGGTCGAACACAGTGGACGTACACGTGCCGGTCATGCGGGACCGCATCGTCGACGTCCTCTCGTCGTCCCTGCAAGCCCCCGGGGCGGTATACGTCGACGGCACCCTCGGTCTTGGCGGGCACGCCAAAGCGATGCTGAGTGCCAACCCCAATGCCCGGCTCGTGGGCATTGACCGCGATACCGATGCGCTCGGCGTCGCTCGGGAGCGGCTCGCCGAATTCTCCGACCGAGTCGCCCTGGTTCACGCGGTCTACGACGAGCTCCCGGACGTGCTGGACTCGCTCGGCATTGAGAAGGTGGACGCGATCCTGCTCGACCTCGGGCTTTCCTCTTTGCAAATTGATAGGGCCGAGCGAGGGTTCGCCTACCGGGTGGATGCGCCGCTGGACATGCGCATGGACCAAAGCGTTGGCCGAAGCGCAGCTGATGTGCTGAATACCTACGACGTCGCGGAGCTCTCGCGAATCCTCAAGCGCTACGGCGAGGAGCGGTTCGCTGACCGCATTGCCAGGGCGATCGTGCAGGCGCGTCCGTTCGTAACCTCCGCGAAACTCGTCGAGGTCATCTCTGCCGCGATTCCCGCCGCGGCCCGACACAGCGGCGGGCACCCGGCGAAGCGGACCTTCCAGGCGCTGCGCATCGAGGTGAACCAGGAGCTCGACGCGCTGGAAGGGGTACTGCCTGCTGCTGTTGACGCGCTCGCGTTGGGCGGACAGATGGCCGTGCTGAGCTACCACTCGCTCGAAGACCGCCTGGTGAAGCGCACGTTTGCGGAGGGCGCTACGGATCACGCGCCGCGCAATCTGCCCGTCGTGCCAGAACACATGCGCGCTGAGCTGGCGCTGATTACGAAGGGGGCCGAACGGCCTTCAGAAGCAGAAACCGAAGATAACCCGCGAGCCGCATCTGCGCGGCTTCGCATCGCGAAGAGAATCAGGGAGCGATCATGAGCAAGGCAAGGACCAAG
Source organism: Propionibacteriaceae bacterium (assembly GCA_032576855.1). Taxonomy (GTDB): domain Bacteria; phylum Actinomycetota; class Actinomycetes; order Propionibacteriales; family Propionibacteriaceae; genus Arachnia. Next base: position 50,621 of record JAWFWL010000013.1, on the reverse strand, counting down.
GGTGCAATCTCGACGGTCAGGTTCGCCCTGATTATCGTCGCAATCATCGGAATGGGGCTCGCCGGGGTACTCGTCGTGACGACGTCAATCGGCGCGCAGGCGAACGAACTGACCGAGCTGCAATCAGAAGCGAAGGAACTGGAGTACGAGTCTGCATCGCTTCGCACGCAGTTGGAGGGGCTGTCCAGCACTTCGGCATTGGCGCTCAGGGCGGCTGAGCTCAAGATGGTCCCCAACCCCTACCCGGCCTACGTGATGTTGGGCAGCGGAAAGGTGCTTGGTGAGCCGACGAAGGTTCGGGGAAATGAGTTCCCAGAGCTGGGCATGCGCAAGCCGAAGCCCGCTCCTTCACAGTCACCTTCCCCTGCCGCGTCACCGAGCCCGGTGGCAACCCCGGCGCCGGTGCCTCCCACACCTCAGCAGCCTGCGGAACCGCGGCCGGAAGATGTCGTCGCGGCGCCACGGCCAGGCGAAGGAGAGTCTCCTGCTCCCGCACCTTCCGCGTCGTCCGCACCGTCGCCAACCGCTCAACCAACGAACCAGTCTGGAGGTAACTGATGACTGCACGTCAAAGCCGGCGCGTCTCCGCGTCTACCTCCACACGGACAAGCAAGACTCAGCGTCACCCGCAGTCCAAAGGTGCACGGAAGAAGATCGTCGATACCCCGACGAAACGCTCCGCCGGAGTCCGGTACAAGAGCCGAGGCAAGCGCGTCGTGAAGCTAGGGGCTGGAGCTATCCGGCTCCGCGTGTTCATCGTTGTCGTTGCGTTGCTGCTCGGCGTTGCGGGTGGGCGCGCATTCCAATTGCAGGCCCTTGACCCGCAGGCGTTTGCCGCCCAAGCCGCAAAGAAGATGCAAACCTCCCGTAATGAGCCCGCCAAGCGTGGCGAAATTACGGACCGAAACGGAGTGGTGCTAGCGCAGACGGAACCGGGGTACATGATCTACGTCGACCCTGACATGATCCTCACCAACGGCGCCGACAAGCGCTACAAGATGAGCGAGCAAAAACAGGCGGAGGCGAAGGCCGCGCCTGATGCAGTCGCAGACATCTTGGTGAAGCACTTGGGTGGCCGCAAAGAGGAGTACTTAGAGGTCTTCAACCGACGAGATAAGAAGACTGGCAAGCGCTCCCGCTACGAGGTGATTGCTCGTCGCGTGCCGGCGCACACCTTCACCTTGATCCGTCGGGATATGAGCAACGGGGTGGGCGGTGAGCACGTCGGAAAGCGGGGCGCGAAGCGCTGGTACGGGGTGTTCGGCGAAACAGACCCAATCCGCTCCTACCCGAACCGCGCCACTGGCTCCAACGTGGTTGGTTTCGTCAACGGCGAGGGAGACGGTGCCAGCGGCCTGGAGTTCGCGCTACAGAAAGAGCTCCAGGGCGTCGACGGCACGAGCACCTTCGACCACTCCACCTACGGGCGGATCCCGCTCGGGAATAACACCATGGTCCCTGCGCGTGACGGTGCTAGCTATCAGCTCACCATCGATTCTGACCTGCAGTGGATGACCGACCAGTTCCTTGCCGAGGGCATTCAGAATGCGGGCGCGAAAACGGGCACCGCAGTCGCGATGAACGTCAAGACTGGTGAGGTGCTTGCGCTGTCCATGCTGCCCACATTCGACGCGTCGAACCCCGGCGCAGCCGATAGCAAGGACCTTGGCAACCGCGCAGTCACGCAGGCCTATGAGCCAGGTTCGACGCAAAAGGTGCTCACCATGGCCGCGCTCGCTGACCAAGGGCTCGTGACCCCGGACACGAAGGTGCGGGTGCCGTCGAAGATCGCCTCGGGCTCTGGCTACGTTCGTGACTCGTTTGAGCACGACACGCTCCAGCTCACGGCTCGCGGCGTCGTCGCCCAGTCGTCGAATATTGGCACGATTGAGCTCGCGCGTCAGATGAATAAGGCTGAGCTTCGCGGCTATCTCTCCAGCTTTGGACTTGGGAGTCGTACCGGCATCGGGCTTCCCGGTGAAACTGCGGGTCAGCTTCCCGCTGAAACGATGGCCGACTACACCCGTGACCAGATTTCCTTTGGGCAGGGGCTATCTGTGAACAGCGTGCAGATGGCTGCCGCGCTGGCCTCGGTCGTGAACGGTGGCACCTACCACCAGCCGACCATCATCAAGTCCGCAAAGGATGCTGACGGCAAGGAGCTCGAACGCAAAGAGCCAACGAGCCGCAAGGTCGTCTCCGAGGAAGCCTCGGCAATGACAGTCAACATGATGGAAGCGGTGACCATGGCGAAGCCAGAGGAGCGGTCCATCCCGGGATACCGGGTGGCAGGAAAGTCTGGCACTGCCCAGCGCTACGACCCGAAATGCAAGTGCTACAACGGGTTTACCGCATCCTACGTGGGCGTCGCGCCTGCGGAGGATCCGCAGATCCTGGTGTACGTGGTCATCGATCAGCCAGCCCACGGTAACCTCGGTAGCCGTCTTGCTCTCCCGGTGGTGAATCAGATGCTCCAGGTGGCGCTGCCTAGATACAACGTACTCCCGTCGACGTCGAAGGCTCCGAAAGAGCCGCTAACCTTTGACTGATGGCCGACATGCAACCGAACAATTCCGGTGTCAGGCGCCTTGGGTCCTTGCTGCCCGAGACGTCGGCCGACGTACATGTGAGCGGCATCACCCTGGATTCCAGAGAAGTAGAACCCGGCTGGTTGTACGCGGCGTTACCTGGACAACGCACCCACGGTGCCCGCTTCGCTGCACAAGCGGTGGAGCGAGGCGCCGTCGCCGTGCTCACTGATCGCGACGGCGCGGAACTGGCAAGCGACGTGGACGTACCCGTCGTGGTCGTCGAGGATGCCCGGCGTTGCCTGGGCGAAGTAGCCGCGGCGTTTTATGGCAACCCGTCTGCGCAGCTCACCAGCTTCGGAGTCACCGGCACGAACGGGAAAACGACGACCGTCGCGCTCATCGCGGAGGCGCTGCGCAGCCTTGGTAAGTCCGTCGGCACCATTGGCACCTTGGGTGCCAGGCTCGACGGGGTGCCGCTCGACGCGCACAGCACCACCGTCACCACGCCCGAAGCGCCTGATCTGCAGCAGCAACTGGCCGCGATGCGTGATAGCGGCGCACACGCCGTCGCGCTCGAGGTTTCTTCGCATGCTCTCTCGCTGGAGCGGGTGCGCGGGATTCAGTTCGACGTCGTCGGGTTCATCAACCTCGGTCAGGACCACCTGGATTATCACCGCACGATCGACGAGTACTTCGCGGCCAAGTGCAAACTCTTTGAACCGGGACGCTCTAAGACCGCGGTTATTTGGACCGACGACGATCACGGCGCGCAGCTGGCGCAGACGGTACGGCGCCAAGTTGGGCCCAAGGTAGTCACCGTCGGCACCCGCGACGCAGACTGGATCCTTCGCGACGTGCAGCCCCACGGGCGCCTGGGTATGCGTGGGGTCCTGGAACATGAGGACCGCAACTGCACCATCGAGCTGGCGCTGCCGGGCAGGCACAACATGGTGGATGCCGCAATTGCGTTGGTCATGTTGGACGCCGTCGGCATCGACATCGAGCACGCTGCGGCCGGGCTGCAACATGCCCAGATCCCAGGGCGGATGCAGCGAGCTATGTTCGACGACGACGCACCGCTGGTGATCGTCGATTTCGCACACACGCCGCAGGCTGTAGGTGCTGCCGTCGAGGAGCTCTCGCAGCTCGGCCCGCTCACCACCGTCGTTGGCTCTGGCGGAGACAGAGATCCCATCAAGCGCCCGCTCATCGGTGCCGCTGCCGCGGAGCACAGCCACCTCGTCGTCATCACCGACGACAACCCGCGCACCGAGGACCCGGCCGAGATTCGCGCGGCTGTCTACGAGGGGGCGCTTCGGCATCGCGCCCAGGTGGTGAACATCGGCGGGCGAGCGGACGCCATCGCCTACGCATTGGAGCACACGCCCCGAGGCGGCGTCGTCGCGATCCTCGGCAAGGGGCACGAGCGCGGCCAGATTTTGGCGGATAAGGTGATTGATTTCGACGATGTGCTCGTCGCACGAGCTGCTTGGGGGCGCATACAGGAGGGAAACCGATGAAACGACGTCTGCTCTCGCAACTGGTACAGCTAATGCAGCCGGCCGCGGTGGAAGTCGTTGGCGATGACGTGCAGGTCGGTCCCGACGTGGTCACCGATAACCGCGACGTGACACCCGGCGCGATATTCGTCGCGATCCCTGGCGAGCGCGTCGATGGGCACAGCTTCGCCGTCGCTGCTCAGGATGCAGGGGCAAGCGCAATCGTGGGTATGGCCGTTACGGACGCCAACCTGCCGCATCTGCTGGGCGAAGACTCTGTGCAGACGCTCAGCTGGATCGCTCGTGGCGTGGTGAAGGAAGCGCGCGGACGCGGCATGACGTCGGTGGGAATCACCGGGTCATCGGGCAAGACGTCGACGAAGGACCTCATCGCGCAGGTGTTGGAGCGCGCGGGCTCGACGGTAGCCCCAGCGGGGAGCATGAACAACGAGATCGGGGTGCCCCTCACCGCCTGCCGCGTCGATGATTCCACCCAATTCTTGGTGAGCGAGATGGGGGCCAGAGGCATTGGCCACATCACATGGCTCACCTCCCTTGTTCCACTGGACATCGCGGTGGTGCTCAACGTCGGGTCCGCGCACTCCGGTGAATTCGGCGGCATCGAGATGACAGCCCGAGCCAAGAGCGAGCTTGTGGCGGACCTGTCTGAGGAGGGATGGGCAGTCCTGAATGCCGACGACGAACGCGTTCGCGCTATGGCGTCGAAGACCAAAGCCCGCCGAGCTTGGGTGGGGCTGGGGGAACTGCCGGAAGGCGACCTGCAAGTGACCGCCAAGGACGTGGAACTTGATGCAGTGAGCCGCCCGCGCTTCACGCTCGAAGTCACCGACGTCGACGGCACCCGTCGCGCGCCCGTTTCACTGGGTGTCATCGGACGCCACCAGGTAGGAAACGCGTTGAGTGCCGCGGCCGTCGGGGTTATCGCCGGCCTGGACGTAGCAATCATTGCGGAAGCATTGAGTAGCGCTGTAGCGAGGTCGAATTGGCGGATGGCGCTGAGCGAGCTCCGCTCGGGCGCCTTGCTCATCAATGATGCCTACAATGCGAACCCGGAGTCGATGGCCGCCGCGCTGGACACCGTCGCTGAGATGGTTGCGATGGGGCGTGAAAGCCACCCAAATGCCAAAGCCATCGCGGTGTTGGGGGATATGCTGGAGCTTGGTGCTGATTCTCACGCTGCGCACGTCGGCATCGGACGTCGGTGCGCAGACCTCGGGTTTGACCAAGTGATAGCCGTGGGAGAATACGCGGCGGCCATCGTCGAAGGTGCTTCCGAGGGTGTGCCGCACAGCACAGTCGCCAACCGCGATGACGTGACGCGGCACATCGCCCTCGAAGCAGGAGATGTGATTGTAGTGAAAGGATCCCGGCAAGTGGGCCTCGAGAAGGTCGCAGCAGCCTTGGAGGAAGAACAGTGATCAACATCCTGCTGGCCGGTGGCCTCTCGATGGTGTTCACCCTTGTGGGAACGCCAGTGCTCATCCGCTACCTGATCGCGAAACGCTACGGGCAGTTCATCCGAGAGGATGGTCCCGATTCCCATCAGGTGAAGCGAGGAACCCCCACGATGGGTGGTCTCGTGATCGTCGTGGCCATGGCGCTGGCCTATTTCATGAGTCACCTCATCTTGTGGAATCCTCCGACGCTGTCCGGCCTGCTCCTCATCGGCCTGACCGTCGCAATGGGCGGCCTCGGTTTCTTGGATGACTGGTCCAAGATCGCGAAGGAGCGCAGCCTGGGGCTCACGCCTCGCGGCAAGCTCATCGGCCAGTTCCTGATCGGCGGAATTTTCGGTTGGCTGGTGCTGCAGTTCCCCGGCACCAGAGGTGCCACGCCAGGGTCGAACGCAATCTCCTTCCTGCGTGACATCACGTGGCTGGCGCTGCCCGCCGTGGTGGCGATTATCTTCATTGCGTTTCTCGTCGCGGCTTGGTCGAACTCCACGAACTTGACGGATGGCCTCGACGGGCTGCTCGCGGGCTCCGCGACGCTGGTCTTCGTCGCGTACACGTTCATCTCAATTTGGCAGTTCAACCAATGGTGTGGGCGCACGTCGACGGCGGGCCCCCGCTGCTATCTGGTACGTGACCCCTACGACTTGGGTGTGGTCGCCATCGCGTTGGCAGCTGCGTGCTTCGGGTTCCTGTGGTGGAACGCCAAGCCAGCGAAGATCTTCATGGGCGACACCGGCTCGCTCGCCATTGGTGGCGCGCTGGCCGGCCTCTCCGTGCTCACCCGAACCGAGCTCCTGGCTGTGCTCATCGGTCTGCTGTTTGTGCTGGAAGCAGGGTCGGTTTCCCTCCAGGTGACCTACTTCAAACTCACCAGAGGCAAACGCATCTTCAAGATGACGCCCATCCACCACCACTTCGAGCTGAAGGGGTGGCAAGAAGTGACCGTGGTGATTCGCTTCTGGATTATCTGTGGCCTGTGCGTCGCGCTTGGCGTGGGCCTCTTCTACGCTGAATGGGTGGTGGGGCAGTGATAGAGAACGGCCTCGCCAATCTGAATAGGCTCTCCGACTGGTCTGAGGTCCACGCGCTTGTCGCGGGGCTGGGACTTTCTGGGTTCTCGGCAGCGGACGGGCTGTTGGAACTGGGCGCGTCGGTGACGGTGGTGGACGAATCGAATCGCCACGACGACAAAGCCGAATTGTTGCGCACTTTGGGTGCGACGGTACTAACCGGCCCCGGCGCAACAGCTTCGCTGCCAGATGGCACGGACCTCGTCGTGACATCGCCGGGGTGGCGCCCTGACGCGCCTATCCTCGCCGCCGCGCGCGAAGCAGGAATCCCCATTTGGGGGGATATCGAGCTGGCGTGGCGCATGATGCAGCCTGACCGCGCGGTGCCGTGGATCGGAATCACCGGCACTAACGGCAAGACCACCACCACGCAGATGACGACGGCGATCCTCCGCGCCGGCGGATTCAAGGTGGCTGAGGTCGGCAATATTGGGCGACCCATCATTGAGGCCGTACTCGACGACGAGCACTACGACGTGTTCGTCATTGAACTCTCCAGCTTCCAGCTCCACTACGTGCACACCGTCGCGCTGCACTCCGCTGCGGTACTGAACATTCACGAAGATCACCTGGAGTGGTACGACGGCCTAGACGGCTACCAGCGTTACCAGGCGGATAAAGCCCGAATCTATGAGCGGGTCTCGCACTCGTGCGTCTACAACGTTGACGAGCCCGTCACCGAACACATGGTGGAAGAAGCCGACGTGCAAGAGGGCGCGCGAGCCATCGGATTCACGCTCGGCACTCCGGGGCGTTCCATGCTGGGGGTCGTCGACGACCTGCTCGTTGACAGGGCCTTCGTTGAACAACGCGCCACCTCCGCTCTGGAACTCGCCAAGGTTTCCGACGTGCACCCCTACGCCCCGCACAACGTCGCCAACGCACTCGCGGCCGCAGCGTTGGCGCGCAGCGTTGGAGTCCGAGGCTCAGCCGTCGCGCGAGGCTTGCGTGACGTGAAGCTAGGTGGCCATCGCATCGCCCTCGTGGCTGAGCGCGACGGCATCCGCTGGATCGACGATTCCAAAGCCACCAACCCGCACGCAGCGGACTCCGCGATGCAGGCCTTCGAGCACTTCGTGTGGATCGCGGGAGGCCAAGCGAAGGGGACATCTTTCGACGAACTCGTCGCCAAACATGCCAATCGCATGCGTGCCGCGATCGTGCTGGGCGTAGATCGGGCAGTGATTGCAGACGCGCTCGCCCGACACGCGCCCGAGGTCCCGGTCCACGTCCTGGATTCATCCGACACTGGTGCCATGGCCGAAGCGGTGCAGTTGGCAGGGAGCATCGCGTCGGAGAGTGACGTCGTGCTGCTGTCTCCGGGTGGAGCGTCGCTGGATATGTTCAGCGGGTACGCGGCGCGCGGAGAGGCCTTCGCCACCGCGGTGGAGGAATACCTGCAGTCTTGCTAACGGAAGGAGCGCGTATGGCCGTCGAAGCCCCGTCGTCGACGCGCACATCCTCACCGTTCCGGCGGCAGCTGCGCGCGCTGTTCGATGCGCCCATGGCCCCGTACTGGTTCGTGATTGCGGGCGTCGGCTTTCTCGTCGGCCTAGGCACGCTCATGGTGCTGTCTGCATCTGCGCCCCTGGCGCAGGGATGGGATTACAACCCGTACTACTTCGTGATTCGCCAGCTCTCGTTCTTGGGTATCGGCCTGATTGGCGCGTGGCTGCTGTCGAAGCTCAGCCTTGAGACGTTCGTCCGCATGGGCTGGCTGGTGTGGGCACTCGCGACGGTGCTGCTCATCCTGGTCATTTCGCCACTCGGCGTGCACAACTACGGCAACCAAAACTGGCTCGCGCTCGGGCCGGTGCAGATTCAGCCGTCGGAATTCGCAAAGCTTGCCATCATCGTGTTCTCAGCATCCGTGTTGCACCGCAAACGACGGTTAATCCATGACCTTCGCGAGCTGCTGTGGCCATTCGTGCTCTCCGTCGTCGTGCTCATCTTGGTGCTTGCGGGGCGAGACCTCGGCACGGGCATGATCGTCGCAGCCATTCTCGCGCTGGTGCTCTGGTTTGTTGGCACCCCGATGAAGCTGCTCGCTCCCTTCGGGCTACTTGCTGCGGGGCTCGTCGGGCTGTTGGTCTATGGATCTGGCAACCGCATGGACCGCATCAAGATTTTCCTGGACCCGTCGTCGAACTCTGACCTTTCCGCGCAGCCAATGTCGGCTCTGTACGCACTCGCATCCGGCGGCTGGTGGGGGCTGGGCCTCGGCGCGAGTAAGCAGAAGTGGGGAGGCCTGAAGACTGCCGCCCACACTGACTACATTTTTGCCGTGATCGGCGAGGAGTTGGGGCTGTTCGGCGTGCTGGCAGTCATCCTTGCGTTCGCTTTGATCGCCTATGCAGGCTTTCAGATCGCGCTGCGCTCGGATTCGCTCTTTGGAAGAATTGCCGCAGGCACCACGACGGGGTGGTTCCTGACGCAGGCGATCATCAACATTTTCGTCGTTTTGCACCTACTTCCGGTGCTGGGAGTTCCGTTACCGTTCCTCTCGTACGGTGGCTCCGCATTGCTTGCCAATCTGCTTGGGGTCGGGCTGTTGTTGGCCTGCGCGAAGGCGACGCCGGAAGCCAGGCGGTATCTCGAGGCCAAGAAACGCAAACGCAGCAAACGTCCACGCATGACGAGCGTGATGGCTGCGACGAAGGGAGACTCGTGACTAGCGTGGTTCTCGCCGGCGGTGGTACCGCTGGCCACACCTCACCATTGATCGCCACTGCTCAGGCCCTTGAAGCCAAGGGCGTGGAGCATATCGTCGCGGTGGGAACCGCACGCGGGCTCGAGGTTCGCGTCATCCCCGAGGCGGGTCTCGATCTCGAGCTCATCACTCCCGTGCCGCTGCCCAGGAAGCCTGGCCTGGATCTGCTGAAGCTGCCGTTTCGGTTGGCGAAAGCTATCGGGGAGTCGAAACAGATTTTGCGCAAGCAGAAGGCCGACGCGGTCGTCGGCTTCGGTGGGTACGTCTCGATTCCCGTCTACCTCGCGGCGAGGGCGTTGAAGGTTCCAGTGCTCGTGCACGAGGCCAACAACATCCCGGGCATCGCGAACAAGGTGGGTGCGCGCAAGGCGGCTTTCGTCGGCACCACGTTCGAGACCCAAATGCCTGGTAACCCAAGGGTTGTGGGCATGCCGGTGAACAGACGGATTACGCACCCCCAGGTGGGTACGGCGCAGGCGCGAGAGCAGTTCGGCCTGGAGCCTAGCCGACGCACCTTGCTCGTCAGTGGGGGATCACAAGGAGCGCAGGCGATCAATCGCGCCGTTCTCGAGGCCCGCGATGCCATCCTTTCCGAGGGGATCCAGATCCTGCACGTACTCGGACCGAAGAATTTCGACGACGACCCCGTCGTGACGCATGCCTCAGGGGCGAGTTACCGACCAGTCGCCTTCGTCGATGACATGGCCCGTGCCTACGCGGCCGCCGACCTCATGGTCGGTAGGGCCGGCGCCGGAACCGTAATGGAGACGGCGATCAGCGGACTGCCGGTGATTTTTATTCCCCTGCCGTGGGGAAACGGCGAGCAAGGGAAAAACGCATCCGCCCTCGTCGAGGCCGGCGGGGGAGTGCTGTTGCCCGAATCGGAGCTCACATCGCAACGCCTCAGCGCGAAAGTGCTCGAGCTATTCGACGGCGAAGGCACACTGGAGACGATGTCGCAGCGTGCCAAAGCCATGTATCCAGACGATGCAGCAGACGTCATGGCGAGCGCAGTACTCGACGTGATCGGTCGGAGAGGATGAAGTGATGTTGCTGAGTCCTATCGAAGTGGAGCCGGCGCTCGAAGTTGGGCCGGTGCACTTCATCGCTGCCGGCGGCGCCGGCATGAGCGGAATCGCCCGGTTGTACGTCGAGCTCGGTGTCAAGGTCACCGGTTCTGACCAGAGCGATTCGCGGGCGTTGCGCGAGTTGGAACGCTCCGGGGCGACGGTCTACGTCGGCCATGACGCGTCGCAGATTGCCGACGACGTCCGCACCGTGGTGATTTCTACCGCGGTGCGTGAGGGGAACGTCGAGCTGGTTGAGGCTAGGCGTCGAGGACTCCGCGTGTGGCACCGATCCGCTGCACTGGCAGCACTCATGCTGGGGCGCACCGGCGTAGCCATCACGGGCACGCACGGCAAGACCACCACGACGGCCATGACGGCGGTGATGCTGAGCGAGGCGGGCGCAGACCCCAGCTACGTCATCGGCAGTCCGCTCGTTACCACCGGCGTGAGCTCGGCTATCGGCAGTGGGGATGCGTTCGTCGTCGAGGCAGATGAATCCGACGGCTCGTTTCTGCAATACCCGACGAAGATCGTCGTCATCACCAACGTGGAAGCCGATCACCTCGACAACTGGGGGACTCCAGCAGCTTACGCAGAAGGTTTTTATACGATCGCGACACAGCCGCTCGTCGAGACGGTAATTCTAGGCACCGACGACGAGGGCGCCCGCGCGTTGGCGGAGCGTCTGAGGGCAGAAGGGCGATCAGTGGTCACCTACGGTGAAGCCCCCGACGCCGACGTGAGGATTTCCGATGTGCGCCCCACCCCGTCGGGATCGGTTGCGACGATCACGGATGGCGAGGAAAGCGGCAGCTTGCATTTGCAGGTGCCGGGTAGCCACAACCTTGCGAACGCTGCGGCTTCCTATGCAGTGGGTCGGGCGCTGGGGCTCTCGCACGCGGGCGCCGTCGAAGCCTTGGAGCGCTTCGTGGGAACGCTCCGGCGCTTCCAACTGGTCGCCAACACTGCAGGCATCAGAATCTATGACGACTATGCGCACCATCCAACGGAAATCCGCGCCGCTTTGTCGGCGGCACGTCGCGCCACCGATGCGGGCAACGAGGCCACGGGCCTCGACGGAAGGTTGATTGCGTGTTTCCAGCCGCATCTCTTCTCCCGCACGATGGATTTCTGCGACGAATTCGGCGCGTCCCTGACCGCAGCCGACGTTGTGGTGGTGAACGATATCGAGCCCATCAGGGAAGACCCGATCCCCGGTGTGACTGGAGAGATCATCGTCGACGCAGCCAAACGGCATGGAGCGCGGGACGTGCGATTCGTGAAGGATAAGCAGGAACTTCCTGACGTCCTGAATCAGATCGCTACGCCCGGCGACCTCATCGTGACGCTCGGCGCGGGTGACGTGACCCTCGTCGGTCCGCTCCTGGCACAACTTTTGGAACAGCGTGAGCAGTCCTAGAGAGTTTCTGGAAACCTCCCGCAGCGAGGAGTCGAAGCGGCGGGTGAAGAGGTGGATCGGGGTCAGCGCGGGCGCGTTGATCCTTCTCATAGCCGGCGTGTTGCTGTGGTTGTTTTTCCTCTCCACCACCTTCTCCGCGAAGGAAGTCGTCGTGCAGGGAGTGAAGCTGCTGGACGTGCAAGCCGTCAGGCAGTCAGCCTCGGTGCGTTCGGACGTGCCGCTTGCCAGGTTGGATACCAACGCCATCCGCGAACGTGTTGAGAAGCTACCGGAGGTTCGTAAGGCGGAGGTGAGCGTCGACTATCCGAGTACGGTGCGTATCCAGGTGACGGAACGGGTGGCGTTGTATCAACTCGCGAAACAAAACGCCTTCTCCTGGGTGGACGCAGAGGGCGTCGAGTTCCGAACTGGGCAGGGGCGCTCAAAGACGCTGCCCGAAGCAAAACTGCGGCGCGACGATGAACGCATCCGCCGCGACGTGGCCACGGTGGCGACGCACGTCCCGCAGGCCGCGAAGGGCAAGGTCACCCAGATCTCGGCCCGCTCTGTCGACCGAATCGAACTGAGCTTGGCGGACAAGCGAACCATCATCTGGGGCAGCGCCGACGAGTCTGAGCTCAAATCTGAAGTGCTGCAGACACTGCTGAGCGTCGACGCGAAGGTGTACGATGTCTCGGCGCCTCAGCACCCGACGACGAAATAACCGGCTGAATGCCAAACCCTCAAGTTCTACTTGAGGCGACTTCAGCCAATTCGGCGTTTGGCGTTGGACGCTACCGAGTTTTATCCATAGCCTTCTTGGGAAGAAAGTCTCCCCTTGGCCGAAAGGCAGACAATGACAAGCGCATCTCAGAACTACCCCGCCGTGCTGAAGGTCGTCGGCGTCGGCGGCGGCGGCGTGAACGCCGTCAACCGCATGATCGAGGCCGGGCTTCGCGGCGTGGAGTTCATCGCAGTGAACACGGATGCGCAAGCGCTGCTGATGAGTGATGCCGACGTCAAGCTCGACATCGGTCGTGAGCTCACGCGCGGTCTGGGTGCGGGTGCAGACCCGTCGAAGGGTCGGCAGGCGGCCGAGGATCACTCCGACGAGATCGAAGAAGCGCTGAAGGGCGCGGACATGGTGTTCGTTACCGCGGGTGAAGGTGGTGGCACCGGTACCGGTGCCGCGCCCATCGTGGCGAAGATCGCCAGGTCGCTTGGGGCGCTCACCATCGGCGTTGTGACGCGCCCGTTCTCCTTCGAGGGCAAGCGCCGCTCCACCCAGGCGGAGTCCGGCATCGACAACCTGCGTGAAGAAGTCGACACCCTCATCGTCATCCCGAACGACAAGCTCCTGGAGATGACCGACGTCGAGGTTTCCATCCTCGATGCCTTCAAGTCCGCCGACCAGGTGCTCCTGCAGGGTGTTTCCGGCATCACTGACCTCATCACCACTCCGGGGCTGATCAACCTGGACTTCGCGGACGTGCAGTCCATCATGAGCCAGGCAGGTTCTGCCCTCATGGGCATCGGTTCTGCGCGGGGAGAGGATCGTGCCCGCGTCGCAGCAGAAATGGCCATCAGCTCGCCGTTGCTCGAAGCCAGCATCGACGGCGCCCGCGGCGTGCTGCTCTCCGTCGCAGGCGGTTCGGACCTCGGCCTGCTCGAAGTTTCGGGCGCTGCGAAGCTCATCGAAGAGGCTGCTCACGACGAAGCGAACATCATCTGGGGCACAGTTATCGACGATGCCCTGGGCGACGAGGTACGCGTCACCGTGATTGCTGCCGGTTTTGACGGTGGTATCCCGAAGAAGCGCGAGTCGCAGGCGGCTAACACGCAGCCGCGCAGCACTCAGCCGCGTACAGCCGAGGCTCACGACCGTCGTCCCACCCAGCCCGCCGCGCCGCAGGGCAAACCGTCCGACACGCCCAAGGCCGCACCCATGCCGTCGCCACGACCCATGGCTCCGCGTCCTGCCGACGACGATCTGGACGTGCCCGACTTCATGAAGTGATGCCTGCGCGCGTCGCGTCGGAATCTTAGGTTGCGACGCGCTAGCCTTCAGAGGTACCTAGATCTCCAGGAGGCGACAGTGGGAGTTCGTAACCTTGCGGCATGGATGGGGCTTGTTGACGACGGTAGGTATGACCGTCCCGACAACGAACTTTCCGCCGAGTTGACTGACGAGGTGTTCGTCGACGGCGATGAGGAAATGAGCGAGGAAGCTAGCCAAGCCATGCCGGTACAGCAGCGTTCCCGCCCCAGCACGCCCGCCAAAACTCGTCAGGAACCGGAGGTGGCAGACATGAGCCGCATCGTGAGTGTCCGTCCTCGGTCCTACAACGAGGCACGGGTAATCGGGGAAAACTTCCGCGATGGCGTCCCCGTCATCATGAATCTTTCCGACATGGAGGAAGGCGACGACAAGCGGCTCGTTGACTTCGCAGCCGGTCTTATTTTTGGCCTGCGCGGCAATATCGAGCGGGTCTCTACCAAGGTGTTCCTACTCTGCCCAGCTGGTCTCGTCGTTGGTCCCGAAGATAAGGAGCGCATCGCGTCTGGTGGTTTTTTTAACCAGAGCTGACGCTTCCCGCCAGCGCTGATGCGATTACGTTCCTACCTCGATCTCGCGATCCTCTAGGATGATTCTTCGCATGCCGCTAGGCTAACCTGATAAACAACCGAGTTTTTCTCATAGTTTGGAGCGCACATGAGCCTCACCCTTGAAGAGGTGCGTCGGATCCGTTTCCGAATGGCACGTCCTCGTGAAACTGGCTACGCCGTCGCGGACGTCGATAACTTCATCGACAAGGTTGAAGAGAGCTTCGCCGCATTCGAAAATGACCGCGATGTAATGCGTCGCGAGCTCGAGTCCGCATCCAACGGCGCTGCCGTACAGGACGACGGTCAGCTCGGCGATGTGCAGAAGCAGCTTGCCAATAAGGACGGCGAGCTGGGTGAAGCCCGCCAGCAGCTGGCTGCCAAGGACGAAGAGCTGCAGCAGCTGCGCGCACAGCTTGAGCGCGCTCAGCGAGAAGGCGCACAGCAGCCGCAGCAAGTGCAGCAGCAAGCCGCGCCCGTCGTCGGTGGCGATCATGAGCAGCAGCAGCGTCGCCTCGAAGCAGCCAACCAAGACCTGCAGCAGCAAAAGAGCCAGCTCGAGGCGCAGAACGTGCAGCTTCGTGCGCAGCTCGAGCAGACCCGCAACGAACTCGAGCAGGCTCGTAAGGAGCGCATCGAGAGTGTCGCCGGCCAGTCGCAGGCCCTCACCGTGCACGCATCTGAGGATGCTGCACCGGCGGTGACCCGTTTGGTGCAGATCGCTACGGAGCAGGCCTCCACGCTCGTCTCCGAAGCCGAAGCTGAGGCTTCCCGCAAGCTGGCCGACGCCGAGCAGCGCGCCACCGAGATCAAGACGGACGCACGCACTCGCGCGGAGCGCATCGAATCGGAAGCCCGCGTGAATGCTGAGCAGATGACCTCCGACGCAGAGGGTCGAGCCTCCCGTCTGGATTCCGAAACTGAGCAGAAGCGCGTCGAACTCTTCGCGGATCTTGAGCGCGAGCAGGGAGAGCTCACCGGCAAGGTGGACGCTCTGCGTACCTTCGAGTCGCAGTACCGCAGCAACCTCACGGGTTCGCTGCAGAAGATGCTCGCGTCGCTGGGTGAGGAGCATCCCGAGCCGCAGGACATTCCTGAACTGGCGCAGCGTCAGTCGGATACACCGCGCCTTGATGCGCTTGCAGGAAGCGACGAGCAGTAACCACCTGCTTCCTGAATACAACCCGACGGGGCTGTTCTTCTCGGAGAGCAGCCCCGTCGCTCGTTGTACGGCTGATCGTGGGTGGTGTACGATCCCACGCACAGTATCCGAACAGAAGGTCTGACAATGGCTGACAAGAAGGCGCAGAAGGTTGTGCTGCCCGTCCTCGAAGGGGAAGACCCTTGGACGTCTGAAGAAGTGCAGGAGCAGCGTGAGGAGCTCGTCACTGAACTGCAGCGAATTGAGAAGCGCGTCGAGGAGAATGAAGCGGACCTCGCGGAATTCCTCACTGGTGGCAACGACGGTGCTGGGCGCGACCCTGCCGACGTAGGGTCCAGCAACTTCGAGCGCGACCAGGAACTCTCGCTGGCTGCCAACGTGAAGGAGCTGGAAGGTCAGCTCCGCCAGGCTCTGGCACTGTTCGATGCTGGCGAATATGGGTACTGCGAAGTATGTGGTGAACCCATCGGCAAGGGCCGACTGCAGGTGTTCCCGCGCGCGACGTTGTGCGTACGCTGCAAGCAGCGTGAGGAACGGCGCTGAAGCGCGCACTCGTTTTGCTGACCTCGGGGCTGTGGCTCCTGGGGTTAGCAGTCGACCAATTAACCAAGCTCGCCGCGCTGGAGTATTTGCAGACGGCTAAGCCCGGTGCGTGGGCTCTTGGCGTGCTGCGTCTGCACCTGATTTTTAACCCGGGAGCTGCGTTCGGCATGGGGGAGAACGCCACCGTTGTGTTCTCGCTCTTCGCAGTATTGGCCACCCTGGTCTGCTTGGGCGTTGTGCTCCCGAAGATCAGCCGCACGTGGCACGCCATTACGTTGGGGCTGCTCTTGGCGGGGATCACCGGAAACCTGGTGGACCGTGTATTTCGCCCGCCCGGCCCGATGCATGGCTACGTCGTCGATTTCATTCAGCTTCGAGGCTTCGCCATCTTCAACGTTGCGGACATGTGCATCACCGCTGCCGCGGCTCTGCTGATTATCGGTAGCTTGGCGTGGGAGGAGACTGATCGAGCGAGCGCTTCGCGCACGGACGAGGATTCGGTGGGGGCCTGATATGAGCGTGTTTCTCGTGCCTGACTCATTCGACGGGGACCGTGTCGACGCTGTTGCAGCCAGGATCAGCGGATACAGCCGCTCCAAGATCGAAAGCATCCTCGCCGACGGGGGAATCCTCGTCGACGGCCGTGTGGTCTCCAAAGGATCGCTGCGCGTGCGCTCCGGTGCCATGCTCGAGGTGATCGACGACCTCGCCCCGGCGCCGCTGAGCGTCGAACCACGCGTGGCCGAAGGGCTGCGCATCCTCCATGAGGATTCGGACATCGTCGTCGTCGACAAGCCAGTTGGCGTCGCGGCTCATCCAAGCCTGGGCTGGGAGGGTCCTAGCGTGGTAGAGCACTTGTTGCACGTCGGTGTGCCTATTGCCACGTCGGGAGCCGCGGAACGTCAGGGCATTGTGCAGCGTCTCGACGTCGGGACCTCGGGTGCGATGGTGGTGGCCAAGAGCGAGCACGCGTATAGCGTGCTGAAGCAGGCATTTAGGGACCGCACCGTGGATAAGACGTATCACGCGCTGGTGCAGGGGCACCCGGATCCGTTCCAAGGCACCATTGAGGCGCCCATTGGTAGGCATCCCGGACACGACTGGAAGATGGCGGTAGTAGAAGGCGGGCGTCACGCGCTCACGCACTACGAAACGCTGGAGGCGCACCGTCGGGCAACGCTGCTTGAGGTGCATCTGGAAACTGGCCGCACCCATCAGATTCGCGTCCACATGGCAGCAATTGGGCACCCCTGCGTGGGAGATCCACTCTACGGTTCAGATCCGAGGTTGGCAGCGGCTCTCGGCCTCGAGCGGCAGTGGCTGCACGCGGTTGAGCTGGGCTTCATCCATCCGGGAACGGGGGAGCCGGTACGTTTCCGATCGCAGTATCCGCAAGACCTTCGCGAAGCGCTGGAAATCGTGCGCACGGATTCCTGATCGCGCGCATAGCATTTGTTCAGCCCCGCCCGAATCTACTGTGACAAGCTGACGCTCGCTCTCGATTCTGGTCACTCGTCTAGTAGGGTGGAAACCGTGCGTAGAGCAAAGATTGTATGTACCCTCGGCCCATCAACCGAATCCGTAGATCGTCTCGTGGAGCTTATCCAGGCGGGCATGAACGTTGCTCGCCTCAACATGAGCCACGGTGACTACAACGAACACGGCAACCGTCTGCAAAATGTCCGCGAAGCGGCCAAGATCACCGGCCAGACCGTCGGCGTATTCGCAGACCTGCAAGGCCCGAAGATTCGCCTTGGCAAGTTCGAGCAGGACACCCCGTACGAGCTGTCAAACGGAGACATCTTCACCATCACCACCGACGACATCGTCGGCACGAAGGAACGTGTCTCCACCACCTACAAGGGGCTCGCAGGCGACGTGAAGCCTGGCGATTCGCTCCTCATCGACGACGGCAAGGTCGGCCTCCGCGTGAAGGAAGTCAGCGGTACCGACATCGTCACCGAGGTGACGGTGGAAGGCCCCGTGTCCAACAACAAGGGCATTAACGTCCCCGGTGCCGCCGTGTCCGTCCCCGCGCTGTCTGAGAAGGACGAAAACGACCTGCGCTGGGCCCTCCAGCACGGCGTCGACATGATCGCTTTGTCCTTCGTCCGCTCCGGTAAAGACATCGAGCGTGTGCACGAGATCATGGACGAGGAGGGCCGCCGCACCCCGGTCATCGCGAAGCTGGAGAAGCCGCAGGCCATCGACAACCTGCCTGCCATCATCGACTCCTTCGACGCGTTCATGGTCGCCCGCGGTGACCTCGGCGTTGAGCTGCCCCTCGAGGACGTTCCTCTGGTGCAGAAGCGCATCATTCGCGCCGCACGCAAGTGGGCGAAGCCTGTCATCGTCGCGACGCAGATGCTGGATTCGATGATCTCGAACCCCCGTCCCACTCGTGCCGAAGCCTCGGACGTCGCCAACGCCATCCTTGACGGTGCCGACGCCGTGATGCTCTCGGGCGAGACCTCGGTGGGTGACTACCCGGCCCTCACCGTCTCCACCATGGCTCGTATCGTCGAGACGACGGAGAAGGAAGGCCACTCGGAGATCCACCACATCGCGTGGGACCCCCACACCACGGGCGGCATCCTGGCCAAGGCTGCGGCAGAAGTGGCAGAGCGCCTCGACGCTCGCTATCTCGTCGCGTTCACGAAGTCTGGCGACACCGGACGTCGCCTGTCGCGTCTGCGTTCGCCCATCCCGATGCTCGTGTTCTCCCCGGAGGAGAGCACGCGGCAGCAGATGACCCTGTCTTGGGGCGTTGACACCGTCGTGACCCCGCACTTCGAGACCCAGGAGGAGATGGTCGATTCCCTCGACAACTACCTCCGCAGCCACGGTCTCATCAAGGTGGGGGAGCGCGTCGTGATCCTTTCCGGCCTACCCATGGGCGTGGTCGGTAAGACGAACAACCTCCGTGTCCACCGGGTGAAGGAGCTCGGCGAGCACTGATGAACAAACAGTGGTGGGTGGCTGCGAAGCTCAGTGCTTGCAGCCACCCACCACTTTCGTTTCGCGGTACCCGGCAGGGGACTCGAACCCCTACGGCCTTGCGGCCACTCGATTTTGAGTCGAGCGCGTCTACCATTCCGCCACCCGGGCTAGCGAAGGAACATTGTGCCACATGTATGGCAGTTGACGCGATACGGGCATATTTTGCCTGATGGCAGTACGATTAACTCCGACCGCTCGTGCGGAGCTAGTGAGGAACCTGATGACTGAAGCGAAGAAGAAGCCAACAGTGTTGGTGGCTGAGGACGAGGCGCTGATCCGTCTCGATCTCGTTGAACTCTTGAACGAAGAAGGATACGAGGTCGCCGGCGAGGCTGGGGATGGTGAAGAGGCCATCCGACTTGCTCGCGAGCTTCAGCCCGATCTGGTCATCATGGACGTGAAGATGCCGAAACTCGATGGCATTTCCGCGGCTGAGACCATCGCTGAGGAACGCATCGCGCCCATCGTCATGCTGACTGCGTTTAGTCAGCGTGACCTCGTCGAACGCGCGCGTGACGCAGGGGCGATGGCATACGTCGTGAAGCCTTTCGACGCATCCGACGTCGTTCCGGCAATCGAGCTCGCGCTGGGGCGCTTCCAAGAGATTAAGGCCATCGAGGAGGAGCTGGCTTCACTGGAGGAGCGCTTCGAATCGCGCAAGATCATCGACCAGGCGAAGGGCATCCTTCAGCAGGATCTCGGCTTGAGCGAGCCCGAGGCATTCCGCTGGATCCAGAAGACCGCAATGGATCTGCGTAAGTCCATGCGTGATGTGGCCGAAGGCGTCATCAACCACAACAAGCGAAAGTAGCTTCCATCACCGGGGTTCGATCAGCTGGCAGGTGAGTTGCCCGACGGCGGTGAGCTGCCCGTCGTCAGATCGAACTTCGACTGAGTACACGGCGACGGTACGCCCCTTGCGGACGGCCGTCGCCGTTGCCGTTACCCTCCCGCTTCTCGCTGCTTCCAGGTGGGTGACGTGCAGGTCGACGCCCACTGCGGTCTTGCCGATGGCACGCGCGTGCGCGATGGCTCCGATCGAGGCGGTGGTCTCGACGAGCGCGCCAGTTGCGCCCCCGTGTAGGCGCCCGTACGGCTGCTGGTTTCCCTCGACAGGCATCGAACCCACCACTTTGTCGGGGGTGATGATGGTGAGCTCAATCCCGAGTTTGGAATCGAGCGGGCAGTCCAGGGCTTCGGCCCATTCGGGGATGTGCGACATGTTGCAACCTTGCCATAGCAGGCTGGGTGAGCGTCAACGCATGAAACGGGCTGCTTCGACGCCGGCTTGAAAGCGGCTGGTGGAGCCCAGTTCCGTCATGAGACTCGAGACGTGGCGGCGGAACTGCCGCTCGGACATGCCGAGCTTGCGCGCCGATACCGCGTCGGTGTTGCCCTCGGAGAGCATGCGCACCACGGTGTCGGGAGATACCTCCTGCAACACCCGCCCCGCTTGAAAGGTCGCCGTCGCATACGCCTGGGCGTCGACGGCGCCGACTAGCACCTCGTCTGGAAGTACCATCGCCAAACCGACTCCCGTCCACATGATGAGGGGATCGTCTACTCTCCGCGCCACCCGGATGTGCACGCCGAGCCCTTCCATAGCGTCGTGAAATTTCTGGCCAGCGCTTGTTTTGAGTAGGGCCTCCGGGATGAGCAGGTTGGTCTCGAGGTGGTGGCGTACGGCGTGCTTGGCGGCTTCGAGATAGTGGCTGAGCAATTGCGGGCAGCCCGGGCCGCTCACCAGCGGCAGCAGGAGCGTGAGGCCGCTCGCCTGGTGAGCGAACCCCGTCGCGATGCTGACGAATTCCGACGGGGTACGTACCGCGCGCGTGCCGTGCCCTTCGCGGGCTGCGAGCATCTGGAGCCACGCGGCAACCACCGGGGAGGCTCGCAGCGTTTCGTCGATTGCACTAGGCGCGCCCGCAGCGAGCGCAAGCTGGGCCCCGTCGGATGTGGTGCACATCTGGAGTGCGCCGGCGCTGGCAAGCGCAGTGACTCGAGGCGTCAGGTCATCCAGCGAGCATCCGAGGTCCTTCACCAATGATCCCAGCGTCACCGGGGGTGCGATGATCGCTTGCTCGAGGATGTGCAAATCGGTAGTCGAAACCATGGTGTCGTTGAATCTAGTCTTCTGCGGGTTCACTTGGGCGAGTACGATGAACGACAGCGTGAGGATGGGAGAAACATGATCGAGGATCGACGCCAGCGTTGGACCGTGCAGTCTTCTGAAGTCCATGCGCGAGGCCGGGTGATGAACTACGTCGAGGAAGTCATCGAGACGCCCTCGGGCGACACGATGGTGCGGCAGTTCGTGACGCACCCGGGCGCCGTCGCCATCGTCGCTTGGGATGAGGAGCGAGATGAGATCGTCGTGGTGCGCCAGTACCGCCACCCGGTGGGCATGGAACTCGTCGAGGTTCCAGCCGGGTTACTCGACGTCGAAGGCGAGGCATGGCACGACGCGGCTGCGCGCGAGCTTGCGGAAGAGGCTCAGCTGCAAGCAGGCAGGTGGCAGGTGCTCGTCGACATGGTCACTACGCCCGGCGGTAGCCAGGAATCGCTGCGCGTGTATTTGGCCCGCGAGCTGGCGCCAGCCCATCGGCCTGCCGGATTCGTGCTCGAGGGCGAGGAGCTCGAGATGCGGGTGCAGCGCGTAGCCAGGGAGGAACTCGTCGAAGCTGTGTTCGAGGGCAGGTGTCAGTCGCCGACGCTCGTGGCGGGCGTCCTCGCCTTGGAGACCGCGCGCCTTTCGGGGCGGGTGGAGAAGCTTCGCGGTATCGACGCGCCTTGGCCCATCCGGGGATGACGAGCGCTCAGGCGGCCGTCGAAGAGTTTCTGGGTCATGCGCGGGTTGAGCGGGGCCTTTCCGCCAATACCGTCGCCGCGTACCGCAGAGACCTCGCAATCTACGTCGACTTTCTTTCCCGACGGGGCATCCACGACGTTGGGGAGGTCACCCCAACAGACATCTCCGAGTACGTTCGTGAACGCTCGGCGCAGGTGGCTAGGTCGTCGGTGGCCAGGGGCCTGGTGAGCGTTCGGAACCTGCATGCATTCGCGCAGGCGGAACGGATGAGCCAGGACAACCCGGCGAAGGAAATCTCTCCACCCAAGCTGGATACGCGATTGCCAAAAGCACTTAGCGTCGACGAGGTGGATCGCCTACTCGCGGCTCCAGACGTGAGTGAGCCCATCGGTGTACGTGACGCCGCGTTGCTGGAACTCCTCTACGCCACCGGCGCGCGGGTGAGCGAGGTGTGCAACCTGGACCTCGACGACGTCGTGCCCGCACTCGCCGACGAGGACCTAGGGCTTAGGCTCGTCGGCAAGGGCAACAAGGAACGGCTGGTGCCACTGGGCAGTTACGCGCGCAAGGCCGTCGACGCATACCTCGTCCGCGCGCGCCCAGGTCTGGCTGAGCGCTCCAAGGTCTCGGACCATGCGCTGTTCTTGAACCAGCGAGGTCGACGGCTCAGCAGACAGAGCGCCTGGGCGGTGATCCAAGCCGCAGCGCAGAAGGCTGGGATCACGACGGCGGTCTCGCCCCACTCACTTCGCCACTCGTTTGCCACCCACCTGCTGTCGGGCGGAGCGGATCTGCGGGTGGTGCAGGAGCTGCTGGGGCACTCGTCGGTTGCCACTACGCAGATCTACACACTGGTCACCATCGAGCAGCTGCGTGAGGTGCATCGCAGTGCGCACCCGAGGGCGTAGAGCGAGTAGGATGTCGACAAAGAGACGCCCGGAAGGAGAGCACTTTGGCTGAGGAATCGTTGTTTGAAGGTGAGATCGGCCCCACCGGGCGCCCCCTTCCAGAATTCCCCGAGCCCGACCCCGTGGGTGATGGGCCGAAGCGTGCCACCATCATCGCGCTCACGAACCAGAAGGGCGGCGTTGGGAAAACTACGACCACCATCAACTTGGGCGCGTGTCTCGTCGAAACCGGGCGCAAAGTGCTGCTCGTTGATTTCGACCCGCAGGGTTCGCTTTCCGTAGGGTTAGGCATCAACCCGCACACGCTCGAGCGCTCCATCTACAACCTGCTGCTGAGCCGCGAATACTCCGCGGAAGACGTCATCACGGAGACCTCCACACCCGGGCTCGACATCTTGCCAGCGAACATCGATCTTTCCGCCGCTGAGGTGCAGCTGGTGAGCGAAGTTGCCCGCGAGCAGACCCTCCAGCGGGTGCTCAACAAGTTGCGGAGCCAGTACGACTACATCCTCATCGACTGCGCGCCCAGCCTGGGCCTGCTCACCATTAATGCGCTCACCGCGAGTGACTGGGTGATTATGCCGCTGGAGTTGGAATTCTTCGCACTGCGCGGCATCGCGCTGCTCACCGACACCATCGAGAAGGTGCAGGACCGGCTGAACCCGGACCTCAAGGTGCTAGGCCTGCTGGGCACCATGTACGACTCGCGTACCCTCCACGCCCGCGAGGTGCTGGAGCGCATCGTCGAGGCCTTCGGCGACAAGGTATTCCACACCGTTATTAAGCGCACGGTTCGGTTCCCGGAAACCACCGTGGCAGGTGAGCCCATCACCCAATACGCACCGTCGTCGCCGGGCGCGTTGTCTTACCGGCAGCTGGCTCGAGAGGTGCTGCTGAGGGTGCAGCATGGCTAAGCGCGTATCACTACCGGGCGCATCGGAGCTTTTCCGGCCCACCGACGGTGCACCTCAGCCAGTGGCAGAACCTGCGCCCCAGCCGGTCAAACCTGGTTCGCGTGAGTCCTCGCCAGCTAGGCCTACGTCGACGGGCAGGGTGAAGCACGATCACAAGATCACCGTGTACTTCTCGGAAGACGAGCTGCTTGCCCTGGAAGACGCCAACCTGGCACTTCGACGCCAGCACGGAGTCCGCATAGACAGGGGCCGGTTGGTGCGCGCTGCGGTGGCGTTGGCGCTGCGGGACTTGTACGAGAGCGAGGGCGAGTCCTCGCTGGTGCAAGAGCTTCGTGGCTAAACGTCGTACCCACGCCAAGCCGCCCGAACACCATGAGCAGGTGGCTGGGTTTAGCGTCCACCTCACCAACTTCGAGGGCCCGTTTGACCTGCTGCTTCAGCTCATCGCCAGGCGGGAAATGGATGTGACCGAGGTCGCGCTCAGCCAGGTCACCGACGAGTTCATCGCCCACGTTCGCGCGGGCGACTGGGACCTGGAACTCTCCAGCTCCTTCCTCGTCGTCGCGTCCACGTTGCTTGACCTGAAGTGCGCGCGGCTCCTGCCGGGTGCTGAGGCCGAGGATCCGGAGGACATCGCCGCGCTCGAGGCTCGAGACCTGCTCTTCGCCAGGCTGCTGCAGTATCGTGCCTTCAAGCAGATGGCTGCGTGGATCGAGCAGACCATCGACGGCGCAAGTCACCGCCACTTTCGCCCCGGCGGACTGGAAGAGCGGTTCGTGGCGGTGCTACCCGAGGTTGAGCTCGGCATCGGCCCAGACGCGCTCGTTCGGCTGGCTGCGGGGGCTCTGGCGCCAAAAGAGGTGCCGACGGTGGCCCTCACTCACTTGCACCAAGCGACGGTGAGCCTCACCGAACAAGTGCAGCTGGTGGCTTCCAGGCTGCGCCGTGAAGGCGCGCTCACGTTTCGGAGCCTTGTCGAAGGCGAGAGCCGGCTGGTGACCGTCGTGAGATTTCTTGCCATTCTCGAGCTGTTCCGGCACCAACAGGTGTCCTTCGAGCAGCTGAACCCGCTCGGAGAGCTGAGCATCCGGTGGACCGCAGGCGACGAGCACGCCGTCGAAGTTATGGATGAGTACGAGCCGCAGCACGAATTGGAGCAACCGTGAGTCTTTCCAGGGCCCTCGAGGCTATCTTGCTCATGGCCACCGAGCCGATGAACGCAGAAACCCTGGCCGCCGCCGTGGACGCACCCGTGGCTCAAGTAACGCAGCACTTGGAGGCCATCGCAGGCTTCTACGACGAGTATGACCGAGGCATCCGGCTGGCGCGTGTGGCCGGTGGATACCGGTTCGCGACGGTGGAGGACGTAGCAGACGTCATCGAGGAGTGGCTGGTATCAGACCAGCGGGCGAAGCTCAGCCAGGCCGCGCTCGAGACGCTCGCGGTGGTTGCCTACCTGCAGCCGGTGACACGTGGGCGCATCGCTGGCGTGCGCGGGGTGAACGTCGACGGTGTGGTAAAGACCTTGCTGCTGCGCGGGCTGATCTCGGAGGCCGGGGAGGACTCGTCGACCGGCGCCGTCACGTTTGCAACCACCCCACTGTTTTTGGAGAAACTGGGCCTGAATAGTCTCGACGAGCTACCAGACTTGGCGCCTTGGCTCCCTGACGCCGTAGCCTTGGAAGCTGAGCTTGGGGCCGTCGCCCAGGAAGGGAACATTGATGAGTGACACCGAAGGCGTGCGTCTGCAGAAGGTGCTTGCTGCCGCGGGCATTGCGTCGAGGCGGGCGAGCGAAGAGCTGATGCTCGAGGGGCGCGTGGAGGTGAACGGTGCGATCGTGACGGAGCTCGGCACCCGCGTCGACCCGGAGCGAGACACCATCCGGGTGGATGGCTCACGCATCCCATCCCCGCGCAACCACGTCTACCTCGTCTTGAACAAGCCGCGAGGCGTAGTGTCGACGATGGAAGATCCGGAGGGGCGAACCACGCTGACGGATTACATCCCTCCCCGCACAAGCCGGCTGTTCCACGTCGGGCGCCTCGATACCCAGACTGAGGGGCTCATCGTTCTCACGAATGATGGCGAGTTCGCGCACCGGCTTGCCCACCCCAGCTATGAGGTGAAAAAGACGTACCTTGCAGACGTGGCGGGTCTCGTCGATAACAAGGTGATTCGGCGGCTGGAGAAGGGTATTCGCCTGGACGACGGACCGGTGAAACCAGACCAGGTGAGGCTGGTGTCCAATACTGAAACGAAGTCGTTGCTGCGCATCACCTTGCACGAGGGAAGAAACCACATCGTGCGGCGCATGATGGAATCAGTGGGTCACCCGGTTGATCGTCTCTCGCGCATCGGCATCGGGCCCATCCGGCTAGGTCAGCTGCCCGTCGGCGAGACTCGAGAGCTCACGCGAGATGAGCTTGGAAAACTGTTCGACATCGTGGGTTTGTGAGGATCGGGGTACCATCGTGCGCGTGTCAATTTCGAAGGCTTCTTCCATCGCACTCGTTGCGCTGACTGCTGTTTCTCTGCTGAGCGCTTGCTCGTCGTCGGACAACGCGTCGCCGACACCAGGCGCCTCGGCGACGGGCACTGAGTCGGCAGCTCTCTCTTCGCCGTCGGCTGGCGCATCGTCAGCATCTGCATCGGCGTCCCCTTCGGCGCCCGCTTCCGCATCTGCATCGCCGTCGGCTTCTGCATCGCCGTCGGCGGCAGCGTCGTCCGAACCCGCTGTGAAGGTGAAGCCATCCACCGATCTGTCCGGGATCACCGTCTCCGACGGGGCGACCCCCGAAGTGAAGTTCAAGCACCCGTGGGCAATCAATAGCACGACTACGAAGGTGCTGAAGCCATCTGCGGGCAGCCAGAAACTCAACAAAGATTCCGTGGTGACGGTGAACTACGTCGGTGTGAATGGCTCCACTGGCAAGGTGTTCGATTCCTCATACGAGTCGGGCTCGCCATTGACGTTCGCGCTCGGACAAGTAGTGCCTGGGTTTAGGCTCGGGCTCGACGGCCAGACCGTCGGCTCCCGCGTCCTCATCGGTATGCCGAGCTCCGACGGGTACCCCGAGGGCAACGCTGATGGCTCCATCAAGCCCGGCGATTCGCTGCTGTTCGTCGTAGACATCGTGTCCGCCAACTTTGAGAAGGCCACGGGCGAGCAACAGCCTCCGGTGGAGGGGATGCCGACGGTGTCCGTCGACTCGAAGGGCGTGCCCACCGCGAAGATCGACACCAAGGCCGCAGCTCCCGGTGAGCTGAAGAAAGCGACGTTGATTCAAGGTCCTGGCGCCAAGGTGACGGACAAGAGCGTCATCCAGGTGAAGTACCGCTCCTGGAAGTGGTCGGATGGAAAGCAGTTCGAGGACGCCTGGGCCCCGCAGACCGGACACCTGTCAGGGCTGATCGAGGGTTGGAAGAAGGGCCTCGTCGGCGCCACAGCCGGTTCTCGGGTGATGCTCGTCATCCCTCCTGCCCTTGCATACCCAGAGGGTAGGACGACGGCTCCGGCGCTGGAGCCGGGCCAGACTCTCGTCTACGTGATTGACATCCTCGACGTCCAGAACTCGTAGTCAGGCGGCATCGCTGCCAGCGCATCAGCGGCAGTTCGGCACGGCCCGAGCCCCAGAGACTCGGTGAGCCACGGCAGCACCGTCGCAGGCCCACCCGCCTCGTCGAGCGTGATACCCCCGTTGCGCTTGGCGAGGCGTTTGCCGTCGGTGCCCATGACGAGGCTGACGTGCGAGTAGGTGGCAGGTGCGCCCCGCAGCTGCTCGGTCAGCCACGCCTGCCTGGGTGCGCTGGAGAGGAGATCATCGCCACGGGTGATGTGCGTGACCCCGGTGGCGATGTCGTCGACGACCACCGCGAGGTTGTAGGAGAACTGCCCGTCGCCCCGGACGAGGACGAAATCATCGACGGCTGCCCGCACCTCGCCTGCGAATCGGTCATGCACTACCTGGGTGGCGCCGTCGGCTCGAACTCTGAGCGACGGGCGCCGCTCGGCGCGACGCTCCTCCCGCTCCCGTGCGGTGAGGCGCAAGCAAGTTCCGGGGTAGGGGCGAAACCCGTCGTCGCCGTGGGGTGCCGAAGCAGCTGCAGCGAGTTCGCGTCGGGTACAGAAACATTCGTAGACGCGGTCGCCTAGCTGGGCGATGGCGTCGCGGTATAGCTCGTGGCGTTCAGATTGTCGGATCACCTCGCCGTCCCAATCCAGCCCGAGTGCGCGCAGATCGTCCAGATTGCGGCGCTCCGCGCCTCGGGCGGCTCTCACCCGGGCCTCGTCGAGATCCTCGATGCGCATGAGCCATCGCCCACCCGTCGCGCGTGCGAGCAACCAGCCGGCTAGCGCCGTGCGCAGATTGCCCAGATGCAGGTCAGAGGTGGGCGAAGGGGCATATCTGTCGACGTGCATTCGTTCACCGTAGCCGCTCGGACGGGCCAGAGGGTGTGTGGGTGGCGGTAGGCTTACTCGAGAAGTTGTCTGGTGCGAAGCGGAGAGGGGGACACGATGTCGGCTGCGAAGTCTGAGCGCATCTTGAACCTGCTCATCGCGTTGTTGACGACGAAGCGATTCCTTTCCAAGGCAGAGATCCGGGAGATGGTCACTGGCTACCAGAAAACGGCGAGCTTCGACAGAACGTTTGAACGCGACAAGGCAGAGCTACGGGCGCTTGGCATCCCCATCCTGACAGGCAGCAATGACCAGGATTCCACAGACGAGGACGGCTACCGGATTGACCGGATGGAGTTTGAGCTGCCCGAAGTGGAATTCACCCGAGACGAGCTGGTGGCTATCGGTCTTGCCGCGCACGCGTGGCAGACCTCCGTCGGAGCGGAAGCCACGTCGACGGCCATCCAACGTCTTCGCGCAGCGGGGGCGGATCCCGATCTGGATCGGCTCCCCAACCTGCGCGCCCATATTCCCGTCGCCGAGTCTTCCTTCGACGTCATCTATGAGGCGCAACTGGCCAGGCAGAACATCGAGTTCGAGTACGCCGGGCAGACGCGGCGGCTGCAGCCATGGCAGCTGTCGCAGCGGCGGGGCCTGTGGCTGGTGCTCGGCTTCGACCTAGATAAGCAAGCCCCCAGGCGATTCAAGCTTTCCAGAATCGACGGCCTCGCCCGCGCGGTGGGGGACCGGGACGCGTACGACGTACCAGAAGACCTCAGCGAGTATCTCGAGCCTGGCTCCCCGCAGTCCAGCGCCATAGTTGCAGTACGCGACGTGCCTGAACTGCTGACGGACTCATCGCCGGTGGCCTGGGATGCGCCTCTGCCGGAGGGCTTCGTCGCGCGTGAAGTGCGTGGTTTCAACGATGACATGATCCTCACGGAAGTGTGCGCGGCTGGCCCCGACGCGTTCGTGCTTGCTCCACAGCACTTGCGTGAGGCCGCCGTCGAACGCATCACGGCACTTGCGGGAGGCGCACATGGATGAGTTGCAGCGCCTCGTGCACATGGTGCCTTTTCTGAACGCACACCCGGGAACGAGCGTGCAGGAAGTGGCGCAAGAGTTTGGTATCACCGAGCAACGCGTGCTCACGGACCTCTCGATTCTGCAGTTCGTTGGCCTACCGGGCGGCTACTACGGTGATCTGTTCGAGGTGGACTTGAGCGGTGCCCGCACAGACGGTCACATCTTCGCAAGCAACCTCGACGCGCTCGGGCGCCCGATGAAGCTCACGGGCGCGCAGGCCGCGAGCCTCATCGTCGCGCTCCGCATGGTGCTGGAGTTGGGCGGTGATGGGGCAGGTGCCCGCCAGGCGCTCGCCAAGCTGGAGACGCTGTCGAAGGATGCGCGCGTCGGCGTCCAGATTGACGTGGATTCCGGCGACGAACGGGTACGCTCCGCGCTGCGCGAAGCCGTATCCAGCGAGCACGCATGCTTCCTTCGCTACCGCAAGGAAGGCAAGGGTGCGGTGCGCGAGGCGGTCGTCGAGCCCATGCGGCTACGAACAGACCGCGGCTACGCATACCTCGACGCCTGGAGCCGTACCCGCGACGCGTGGCGGTCGTACCGCCTGGACCGAATCGTGGACGTCCGGGTGCTCGACGAGCATGTCGAGCCACGTGACGTACCCGACGAGCTCGCCACCTGGTTCAGTGACGCGCCCACTGAGCTCACCATCACAGTTACGCAGGCGGGTCGGTGGTGCGCGGATTACCACCCGACGACGGCATGCGAGCGGGTGGGAGACCTGTGGAAGATCACGTTCCCGATCGTCTCGCTCGACTGGGCCGCACGCCTGCTGCTGCGCCTCGGCGGAACCGTCGTGGAAGTGTCCGACGAACGCGTGACCAACCTCGCGCGCAAGATGGCACGCGAAGCCCTCGAGTACTACCGTTGACTTCCATGATCTGGTCTGCGCTGATTCTCGCCGTGGCGGGCGTCGCAGGGCTTGTATTCCTGGTGTTCTATGCTGTAGGACTCAAGGCGAAACTGAACCACTTCGGCGAAGAGGCCAGACTCCTGGGTGAGAGAGTCACCCAGCTGCAAGACGTCGTCGACAAGATCGCCTCGAAAAAGCGGGATTAGACTGTTCCCAGTAACGAAAGGTGGCAACCATGCCTTTGCTTCTCGGACCAATCGGCGTCCCTGAACTCATTATCATTCTGGTGGTCGTGCTCGTCCTCTTCGGAGGTTCTCGCTTGGCTGGCCTCGGTAAGGGCGTCGGGCGCTCGATTCGAGAGTTCAAGGAAGAAGTAACCCAAGACCAGAAGTCTGTTGAAAGCGGCGAGCATCATGCTGACGACGGTGGGCATCATGTTGACGACACCGCTGTGGTGGACAACAACATCGACGCAGACAAGCCCTCGGAGCGCTAACCGCACATCTTGAGACTATGCCTCCAGCAACCGCATTGAAGACGCGACGATTCGCGTGGCTTCGGCCTCCGAAAGGGGGGCCGGGGGGCACCATGTCGCTCATGGACCACCTTCGGGAACTGCGGTACCGGGTGACGGTCTCCGTGATTGCCATCGTGGTGGGTGCGTGTATTGCGAGCGCGTTTTACGACAAACTCGTCCACTTCATCACCGACCCATTCCAGCTGGCCAAGCAGATGGTGCTGGAAAACACCAACGGCACCGCGCAGATCACTTTGACAGCCCAGAACGTGGTCTCACCGTTCACCTTGGCGATCGTGGCATGCGCGCTTGCAGGCATTGTCTTCACCAGCCCCATCTGGCTCTACCAAATTTGGGCTTTCTTCGCCCCCGCGTTGCTGAAGACCGAGAAGAAATACGTCCTCACCTTCGTCGGTGCAGCAACTCCGTTGTTTCTGGGTGGTTGTTGGCTCGGCTACGTGATCTGGCCGCGAGGCATCGCCATCATGATTGGCTTCACGCCGCAGGGCTTCGATATTCAGAACCTGTTGGACATGGTGGACTTCCTGCAGAAGCAGATCATGATCATGTTGGTGTTCGGGTTCTCTTTTCTCCTGCCGCTGCTGCTGGTGATGCTGAACATCGCAGGCGTGGTGCACGGCTTCCAGCTCGGCAAATATCGCAAGATGGTGGTGCTCGGCGCGACGATTTTGGCAGCAGTCGTCACTCCAACTCCGGATGCCTTCACCATGCTGTCCTTGGTGGTTCCTGTGACGCTGCTGTTCTTGGTCGCGGAGGTTGTCTGCCGCATCATTGATAAGCGCAGAGGTATCACTGAGGAATCCTTCGCTGAGTTTAATCCCGAGATCGAGGCTGACGGCGCGTCGTGAACGAACTCGCGAAACCTAAGCTCCTCACCCTCGTCGTGAATCCGCGTTCCGGTGGTGGCAAGGCCGGCCGGATGCTCCCGAAGATCGCCGCGAAATTGAAGGCAACGCTGCCCGCATCTGAGATTCTCGTCGTCACTTCGACGAGCTGGGATGATGCGAAAGCGCGCATCCGGGCGGCGGCGACGAGCGCACGCGAAGGGGACACCGTTGCCGTCGTGGGCGGCGACGGCATGGCCCACCTCGGCCTGAACGGATGCGCTCATACCGACGCGACGCTCGCCGTCATTCCCGCTGGCACCGGCAACGACTTTGCCCGAGCGCTCGGCATCTCCAACGTCGACGATGCACTGGAAGCCATCGCGTCCCACCGCACCAGGCGTCTGGACCTCACCCGAGTGCGAAACCAAGCTCTGGGTGAGCGATACGTCGGTGCAGCTGTGAGTTCCGGCTACGACGCACGGGTGAACCGCGCTACCAACGACATTCGCCTCCGATTCGGCGCGCTCAGCTATGGCGTCATCGCGTTGCGTGAGCTGATGAGCTTCACGCCCTTGCACTACCGGATCTCCATCGACGGTGAATACCGGGAGTTCGACGCGATGTTCGTCGCCGCGTGCAATACCGGCATCATCGGAGGCGGCATGCGGATGAGCCCGGATGCGGACCCCACCGACGGGATGATGGATCTCACCATCGTGCACCCGGTGGGGCGAGGCACCCTGCTGCGCATGATGCCAAGGATGTACTCGGGATCATTCGTCAAGCATCCGGTGGTGGAACAGGTGCGAGCGAAGCGGGTTGAGCTCGACGGCGACGGCGTGTTCCTCATGGGAGACGGCGAGGAGTTAGGCGACGTCCCAGCGGTGCTCGAGTGCGACCCTGCGGCGCTGAAGGTGCACGTCGCATGACACTCATCGACGAATTTGCGCAAGGCTACTCTTTTCCCCTCGACGAGTACCAGATCGAGGGCTGCAAGGCGCTCGCCGACGGCAAAGGCGTCCTCGTCGCAGCCCCCACCGGAGCCGGCAAAACCGTCGTTGGGGAGTTCGCGGTGTTCATGGCCGTCGCGCAGTCGCGCAAGTGCTTCTACACCACGCCCATCAAGGCGCTGTCCAACCAGAAGTACCACGATCTCGTGGAGCGCTACGGGCCCGAGCGGGTAGGACTGCTGACCGGCGACCAATCGGTGAACTCCGAGGCGCAGATCGTCGTGATGACCACCGAGGTGCTGCGCAACATGATCTACGCCGCCTCGCCCACGCTGCGCGACCTCGGCTACGTGGTGATGGACGAAGTGCACTACCTCGCCGACCGCTTCCGCGGCGCGGTGTGGGAGGAGGTAATCCTTGGCCTTGCCGACTCCGTGCAGCTCGTCGCGCTCTCCGCCACGGTGAGCAACGTCGAAGATTTCGGAGCGTGGCTCGACGAAGTGCGCGGTGGTTTCGCAACCGTCGTGAGCGAACGCAGGCCCGTGCCGCTCTACCAGCACGTGGCGGTGGGGCGGAAACTGATTGACTTGTTCGACGGGGTGGCGCCCACCGCGCAGGAGGCACCGTCGGATAGGGCGGCGAAGGTGAACCGCGAGCTGCTCAAGGTGAGCAAAAACGAATCTATGCGGGTTCGTGACGACGCCCGAAACCCGCGTGGGCGAAGCGGTCGGGGGAAGCCACGACAGGGAAAGTTCGGCGGCGAGACTCACCGTCGGTTCCAGACGCCGCGCACGAGCCGCGTCGACATCGCACGTGCGCTGCAGAACGCGAAGCTACTGCCCGCCATCTATTTCATCTTTTCGCGCGCCGGCTGCGACGGCGCGGTCCAGCAGGTGCTGCGCTCCGGCGTGGTGCTGACCGAACCGCACGAAGCGGCCATGCTGGGGGCCATTGCCGACAAGCACGCGGCTGCGCTGTCGATGACGGATCTCGACGCGCTCGGCTACGAGGATTTCCGCCTGGCGCTTACCCACGGGGTGGCCGCCCACCACGCCGGGCAGATACCGGCGTTCAAGGCGATCGTCGAAGAGGGCTTCCAGACCGGCGCGCTGAAGATGGTGTTCGCGACGGAGACCCTCGCCTTGGGCATCAACATGCCGGCGCGCACCGTCGTGTTGGAGAAGCTGTCGAAGTACAACGGCGAGGCGCACGTCGATATCACGGCGGGGGAGTACACCCAGCTGACGGGGCGCGCGGGCAGGCGCGGCATCGACACGGAGGGGCACGCCGTCGTCTGCTGGCAGCCAGGCATGGACCCGCGCGCGGTGGCGGGGCTCGCGTCGAAGCGCACGTACCCGCTGAAGTCGAGTTTCGCGCCCAGCTACAACATGGCGGTGAACCTCATTGCGACGATGGGGCGTGGCAGAGCCAGGGAGATGCTGGATCAGTCGTTCTCGCAGTTCCTTGCAGACAAGACGGTGGTGCGGGCGGCGCGCAAGGATCGTCGTCGCAAGGTGGATATGGAGGAGCTGCGGGAGACGGCGGCGTGCCATCTCGGCGATTTCATGGAGTATGCGCAGTTGCGCGACGATGTCTCGAGGCTGGAGGCGAGTTCCGCGAAGCATCGGCGAGCCGAACGGCAGGCGCAGACGGCCGATTCCATCGCGAGCTTGCTGCCAGGAGACGTGATCTGGGTGCCCCGGCAAGGGTGGTGTGTCGCGCTTCGAACTGGCAAGAAACCGGCGAAGGGCGCGCAGCCGTGGGTGCAAACCATCTCGACTGATCACACGGTGCTGAAGCTGGAGCCGCATCACTTCGGGGTGCCTGTGGTGACGCATGGGCGCATTCGCGTGCCGAAGCATTTCCGCTTGAAGGAACGCTCTGACAGGCGCTCGCTGATCGCGGCGCTGTCGGCAAAAGTGGAGGAGCTGGAGCCCCCGGAGATCGAGGACGTGCCCACCGACGAGTCGCACGCCGCTGAGATTCAGCGCCTGCGTAAGGCCATCCGTGTGCATCCCTGCCATGCGTGCGAAGACAGGGAAGTGCATGCCGTGGCTGCGGCGAAGATTCTCCGGCTGGAACGTGAAGCGGAGCGTGCGCAGGCGTCGGCGTTGGGCAAGGCGAATTCACTGGGCGTGCAGTTCGACCACGTGTGTGACGTGTTGGCTGAACTCGGGTACCTCGACGGGGCGGAGCTCACCGAATCGGGGCAGATGCTGAGGCGTATCTACAACGAGCTGGACCTCGTCGCGGCGGAGGCGATTCGTCGCGGAGTGCTGCACGAACTCGAGCCCGCGCAGCTCGCGGCAGTGCTGAGCTCGCTGGTGTACGAATCTCGCCCGGGCCGTGACGCGGACCATCCCCGGATGCCCGACGCTGCCAGCGAGCGCGCGCAGAGCGAGTTGCGGAGTCTGTGGCGCGAGGTGGGCATCATCGAGCGACGCCACCGTCGGGACCGGGCGCGAGACCTAGACATTGGCTTTGCCTCAGCGGTGTGGCGTTGGGCGAGCGGGCAGGAACTCGCGAAAGTGTTGCGCAATTCGCCGCTCGCGCCCGGCGATTTCGTGCGTTGGGTGCGTCAGGTGATCGACCTGTGCGGCCAGTTGGCCCAGGCCGCAGGCCCCGGCGACCTTCGCCGGAACGCACGCCTCGCCATAGACCAAATGCGCCGCGGCGTCATCGCCGCCGAGATGGGCGACGACTAGCCGCCCGCCCCGGTGGTTGAGTAGCGAGCGAAGCTCGCGTATCGAAACCACGTCGCTGCGTCTCGATTCGGTCCTTCGGGCCTACTCGACGATCGGATGTCGCCCGCCCCGGTGATTGAGTAGCCGCCGCAGGCGGCGTATCGAAATCCCGAAATCCGGAGCAAAGGCGAGGTTTATCCACAGATCACCGAAGCGATGGGAATCTGTGGTGTCGAGCTGCCAATAGTGAGGGCATGGCTTGGATGTACATGCTGCGTTGTAACGACGGAACGTTCTATGTGGGAAGCACAAGGGACTTGCACACCCGATTGAATCTGCATTCCGAAGGGAATGGTGCGGCATACACCAGGCGGCGACTACCGGTGACGCTGGTGTACGCAACGGAGTTCGAGAACGTCGCGGACGCGTTCGCGATGGAAAAACGGGTGCAGGGCTGGAGTCACGCGAAGCGGCAGGCGCTCATCGACGGTGACTGGGACGAGATCAAACGTCTCTCGAAGAAACCCCGCCATCGATAGTGCGTCTCGATACGGCCCTTCGGGCCTACTCGACGATCGGGTGTTGCCCGCTCCGGTGGTTGAGTAGCGGCCATAGGCCGCGTATCGAAACCCCGGCTCCCACCCACGATCGAACTTCAAAATCCGTACGCAGATTGATCAAACACCCCTAAATCAGCCCCTTCATCGCAACTGCGTACGGATTATGAAGTTTTTTGTACGCTGCGTCTCGATTTCGCACTTCGGGCCTACTCGACGATCGGATGTCGCCCACTCCCGGTGGTTGAGTAGCGAACGAAGCTCGCGTATCGAAACCCCGTCTCGCGATGACGACACGCGCAGCACCCTTCCTGCGGGGGAGGTACGTTATTGCTCATGGGTGTTTCCGTGCGCGTCATTCCTTGCCTCGATGTCGACGGCGGGCGTGTGGTCAAAGGTGTGAATTTTACGAATCTTCGAGACGCGGGTGATCCCGTTGAGCTCGCTGCTAAGTACAACGACGAGGGCGCCGACGAATTGGTGTTCCTCGACGTCTCGGCGTCGACGCAAGCACGCAGCACCACCCGAGACGTGGTGCAGCGTTGCGCAGAGACGGTCTTCATTCCGCTGAGCGTTGGCGGCGGCGTGCGCTCCGCTGACGACGTCGATCAGCTCCTGCGCTCCGGGGCGGACAAAGTTGGCATCAATACGGGAGCGATCGCCCGTCCCGCGGTGATCGACGAGATCCGTGAGCGCTTCGGTGCCCAGGTGCTCGTCTTGTCGCTGGACGCTCGACGTGACCCGTCGATGCCGTCTGGATTCGGCGTTACGACGCATGGCGGCACCAAGTCTGCCGGCCTCGACCTACTCGCCTGGGCACGCGATGCTGCCCGTCGGGGCGTGGGGGAGATCCTCCTGAACTCCATGGATTCAGACGGCA
Organism: Propionibacteriaceae bacterium; assembly: GCA_032576855.1. Classification (GTDB taxonomy): domain Bacteria; phylum Actinomycetota; class Actinomycetes; order Propionibacteriales; family Propionibacteriaceae; genus Arachnia. The sequence continues at coordinate 14,152 of JAWFWL010000013.1, read as the reverse complement.
CCACGGATGGCTTTGACCTAGAGATGATTCGCGCGGTGCGTGCCGTGGTCACCTGCCCGCTCATCGCGTCTGGCGGAGCGGGCACCGTCGAGCACTTTGTTGAGGCCGCGAAGGCAGGGGCCGACGCGGTGCTCGCTGCAAGCGTGTTCCACTTCGGCACGCTGCGCATTGGCGACGTGAAGGAGGGCCTGCGTCGAGCAGGCTTTGCAGTGCGCTGACGGCGGGGCACCCGGGCGATACCATGGCGCCATGGATTGCCTGTTTTGCAAGATCATCGCCGACGAAATCCCCTCGAAGCAGATCTACGAAGACGAGCACGCCGTCGCGTTCCTGGACATTGCCCCTTGGCAGGTCGGGCACACGCTGGTGGTGCCTCGTCGCCACAGCGCCGACGTGCTCGAAGACGACGCGGTGCTCGCCGAGATTGCCCCGACGGTAGCCCGCGTCGGCAATCTGCTGAAGCAGCAGCTGGGGGCGAGTGCGGTGAACGTGCTCACGAACGCAGGTGCCGACTCCGGCCAGGAAGTGTTCCATACCCACGTGCATGTGATTCCCCGCTACGCGGATAACCCCGGCATTCCAGCCATGCGCACCGAAGTGACCGAGCCCGTCGACGAAACCCATCGCCGCATCGTGGAAGGCGCCGACAGCGGGCAGCTCGTCGGAAAGTGGTCCACATCGTGAGACCCTGTTGACGTCCTGGGTGGTCATGCGCAAAAGTTTCCGCATGACCACCCGTCACCTCGTAATTATCTAGCGGCGCTTCGCTCAAAGAGATCGAAGCGCTCCCTCGTGTGCCACAAGGCCTCGGGGGTTTTTTATTAGGTGACACCAACGAGAAGGGGAATCCCATGGCCAAGCAGGACGGTGAATTGCTCACAGGTGCTCAGGCGCTTGTTGAATCACTGGAGCGCGTGGGTGTACAGGTAGCGTTCGGTATCCCCGGGGGCGCCATTCTCCCGGCCTACGACCCGCTGTTTGATTCCTCGATTCGCCACATCCTCACCCGCCACGAGCAAGGGGCAGGCCACGCGGCGGAAGGGTATGCGATGGCATCGGGCGAGGTTGGCGTCTGTATCGCGACGTCTGGCCCAGGCGCGACGAATCTCGTCACCCCGATCGCTAACGCGTACATGGATTCGACACCGCTGGTGGCCATCACTGGTCAGGTGAATTCTTCCTCGATCGGCACCGACGCCTTTCAGGAAGCGGACATCAGGGGTATCACGATGCCCATCACGAAACACAGCTTCCTCGTGAAACGCACCGAGGATATCCCGCTCGCCATCAAGGAAGCGTTCCACATTGCTAGCACCGGCCGGAAAGGCCCCGTTCTCGTCGATATCGCCAAGGATGCGCTGGCCAGCACCGCGGAGTTCTGGTGGCCCGAAGAGATGGACCTGCCCGGGTATAAGCCGACGGTCAACCCTCACGGCAAGCAGATCCGGGCGGCGGCAAAACTCATCACAGCGGCCAAACGCCCGGTGCTGTACGTCGGTGGCGGCGTCATGGCGGCCCGGGCGAACGAGGAGCTCGCGCAACTGGCGGAGATGACCAACATCCCCGTCGTCACGACGCTGATGGCCCGCGGCGTATTCCCAGACAGTCATCGCCTCCACATGGGGATGCCTGGCATGCACGGTACCGTCGCAGCGGTTGGGGCGCTGCAGAAGGCCGACCTGCTGATCGCGCTTGGTACCCGGTTCGACGACCGCGTCACCGGCCTCGTCTCCAGTTTCGCCACAGGCGCGAAGGTGATCCACGCAGACATCGACCCCGCGGAGATCGGCAAGAATGTGCCAGTCGACGTGCCCATCGTCGGCGATGTGAAACTCACTTGCGAGGGCCTGCTTCAGCAACTCGTCGAGCAAGATGCCCCAGACACCGATGCTTGGGTGGCCAGGCTGACCGCCATGAAAGAGCGCTACCAGCCGCGCTGGGACGAGCCCGCCGACGGCAAACTCTCCCCCCAGGAGGTGATTCAGCGCCTGGGGCAGCGGGCCCCGTCGGACACCATCTTCGTCACAGGCGTGGGTCAGCACCAGATGTGGTCGGCCCACTTCTTGCCGCATGAGACGCCGAACTCATTCTTGAATTCGGGCGGCGCCGGCACGATGGGCTTCTGTGTCCCTGCCGCGATGGGTGCGAAGGTCGCGAATCCTGACCGCACCGTCTGGGGCATCGACGGCGACGGCTGCTTCCAGATGACGAACCAGGAGCTCGTCACGTGCGCAGTGAACAAGATCCCGGTGAAGATCGCCGTGATCAACAACAACGTCCTCGGCATGGTTCGGCAGTGGCAGAGCCTCTTCTACGAGGGTCGCTACTCCAACACCGATCTCAGCACTGAGACCTGGCCGAATTTCCCGATGCTGGCAGAAGCCATGGGATGCGCGGCGTTCCGAGCCACCAACGAGGAGGAGATGGAGGACGCGATCACGAAGGCAATGGAGATCAATGACCGACCCGTCGTCGTCGAGTTCGTCGTCGAGAAAGACGCCATGGTGTGGCCGATGGTGCCCGCCGGCGTCAGCAATGATGAAATCAAGGTGGCGCGTGACATGGCGCCGGAGTGGGAAGAAGAAGTCCTGTGAACTCGCACACGCTGAGCATCCTCGTTTCAGACCGCCCGGGCGTCTTGACCCGCATCGCGGCGCTGTTTTCCCGTCGCGGATTCAACATCGAGTCGCTCGCCGTCGGTGAGACCGAGCGTGAAGGCATCTCGCGCATGACCGTCGTCGCAAACGTCGACGACGAGGCAGCGCTCGAGCAGATTGTGAAACAGCTCAACAAGCTGATCGAAGTGCGCAAGGTGCTCGAGCTGGAATCCAATGCTGTGCGTCGCCAAATGATTTTGGTGAAGGTTCGGGCCGACGTCTCGAGCCGCAGCCAGATCATCGACGTCGTTGGACTCTTCCGCGGGAAAGCCGTCGACGTGTCCAACGACTCCATCACTATCGAGGCCACGGGCAGCACCGAAAAACTAGAGGCGCTGCTCAACATGCTTGCCCCGCATGGCATTCAAGAACTTGCCCAATCGGGCCACGTCGCGCTCGGGCGCGGCGCGAAGGCAATGACCATCAAGACCCCAAAATAAGTTAGGAAGATTCACATGGCAGAGATGTTTTACGACGACGACGCTGACCTTTCGCTGATCCAGGGCCGCCACGTGGCCGTCATCGGTTATGGCTCGCAGGGACACGCGCACGCGCTGAGCCTGCGCGACTCTGGCGTGGACGTGCGCGTCGGGCTTCGTGAGGGTTCCAAGTCCGCAGCCAAGGCAGAAGCCGAAGGCCTGCGGGTGCTTCCCGTCGCGGAAGCCGTCGAAGAATCTGACCTCATCATGGTGCTCGCGCCGGACCAGGTGCAGCGCACGCTGTACGCGGAAGAAATCGCCCCGAATATCGCTGAGGGCGACGCGCTCTTCTTCGCGCACGGCTTCAACATCCGCTACGACTACATTCAGCCCCCGGCAGGCGTCGACGTCTGCATGGTGGCGCCGAAGGGCCCCGGGCACATCGTTCGTCGCGAGTACGTGGACGGGCGCGGTGTTCCCGCCATCATCGCCGTCGAGAAGGACGAGTCGGGCAACGCGTGGCCGCTCGCGCTGGCCTACGCGAAGGCCATTGGTGCGCTACGCGCCGGCGGCATCAAGACAACCTTCACCGAGGAAACTGAGACTGACCTCTTCGGCGAACAGGCTGTGCTCTGCGGTGGCGCTTCGGCACTGGTGCAGGCGGGCTTTGAGGCTCTCGTCGAGGCTGGGTACCAGCCCGAGATCGCCTACTTCGAGTGCCTCCACGAGCTGAAGATGATCGTCGACCTGATGATTGAGGGCGGTATCACCAAGCAGCGCTGGTCCATCTCCGACACTGCTGAGTACGGTGACTACGTCTCCGGCCCGCGCGTCATCGACCAGCACGTGCGCGACAACATGAAGGCTGTGCTTTCCGACATTCAGTCGGGCGCGTTCGCGAAGCGTTTCATCGACGATCAGAACGCCGGCGCTCCTGAGTTCAAGAAGCTTCGTGAGGAGGGCCAGGGCAAGCAGATCGAGTCTGTCGGGCGCGAACTGCGCAAGCTCTACTCCTGGTCGAAGGTCTCCGACGACTACAGCGAGGGCGAAGCCGGGCGCTAATTGTCGTCGCGAGTCTTGATGGGCTCCTTTCACTAACCCGATATCCACATTCGTTTGCCGAATTGGCCCAAAATGGGCTGTATTGACGAACGAATGTGGATATCGGGTTAGTAGGGGCTTGTAGGCACTCAGGCCGATGCGCTTTCATGCCAGACTGGCAGGGTGAATGACATGGCGAACAGTGGTGCGGTGCTATGGCGCGGATGATTGATGTGGCCAAGGAAGCCGGCGTCTCCGTCGCCACCGTTTCTCGCGTTTTGAATGGCGCGAACGTCCGTCCGGAGGCATCCGAAGCGGTTCGCCGGGCCGTCGAGAAGCTGGGATACGCTCCGAATCGTGCCGCGCGCACACTGCGCAGGCGCACGTCGGACGTCGTGGGGCTCATCGTTGCCGATATCGAAAACCCGTTCTTCACCACGTTCGCTAGGGCGGTGGAAGATAGGGCTCACGAACAGGGCTTGTCCGTCGTGCTCTGTAACTCCGACGAGGACCTAGCCAAGGAATCCCGGTACCTGCAGGTGGCTATCGACTCGCAGATGGCCGGCGTGATCGTGTTCCCTGCATCGGACACGACGGATCTGGCCCCGCTCACAAGACGGGGGATGGCCGTCGTCGCAGTGGACCGACAGCTGCCCGGCCAGTACCCGTCGGTTCGTTTCGATAACAAGGCGCTTGGGTTCGCCGCGACGCAGCACCTGATCGACGTGGGGTGCAAGCGGATCGCGTGCGTAACAGGACCGGAGCGGCTCTCGACGGCACTCAACCGCGCAGTGGGGTGGCAAGACGCGATGCGAGCCGCTGGTCTTGGTGTTGACGACGGGATGCTGATCCACGCAGATTTCCGCGTCGACGGTGGGCGCCATGCAGCTGGGCAGCTGCTGGCTTCGGCGAACCCGCCGGATGCCATCTTGGTTACCAACAACCTTGCCGGCGTCGGCGTGCTGCGCGAGCTATCGGCGCGGGGTGACGCCGACACGCATGTGGGTGTGATCGGCGAACTGCCATTTGCGACGTCTGTGTCCGCTCAGGTGCAGGTCACTCCGCTGCCGGTGCAGGACATGGCCGAGGAAGCCTGGGGCCTGCTTCGCTCGCACATGGCGAATCAAAGCGTGCAGCCTACGACGGTGATCGTTCCTGCCCCCGCCCCTCGAGCACTGGGATAACGGCGACGGCGTCTTGTAACTGTAATCGATTTCTGGGATGATGAGACGAGCCCATCGTGAACAGAGAGGTACCACATGTCTGCATCATCCCCGACGGAAGCCACCGCACAGTCGTTTGACCAAGCCATCGCTTCCGCCAAGCGTGCCATGGACATCGAGATCGCGACGCTGCAACGGCAGACTAAGCCGCTGGAGGCCGTGCTGCCGCAGCTGCTGGAACTCATCTTGGGTATGAAGGGACGTCTCATCATGACGGGCCTCGGCAAGTCCGGGCACATCGCGAAGAAGATGGCCGCCACCTTCGCCAGCACCGGCACCCCGTCGTTCTTCGTGCACAGCACGGAAGCGCTCCATGGTGACGCTGGGATGGTGACGGAAGACGACGTTGTCATCGCCATCTCGAACTCCGGCAAGACAGCCGAGGTTGTCCGCTTCATGCAGGTGCTGAACCACCGCAGCATCCCCGTCGTTGCCATCACTCGCAACGAAGATTCGCCGCTCGCGAAGGGCGCTCAGATCACTATCAAGCTGGCGGTTGATACCGAGGCGGATCCGCTCGATGTCGCCCCAACCGCATCGACCACTGCGACCCTTGCCATCGGCGACGCGCTCGCCGCCGCGCTCATGACTTACCGAGGCTTCACCAAGGATGATTTCGCTAGGCATCACGTCGGTGGCTCATTGGGTCAGGCGCTCGACGCCGATGCGCTCATTCCGGGGAGCAAGGCATGAGCGACGTCTGCATCGTCGGGTCCTTCATGATGGACCTGATCGCCCGCACACCGCGGTTCCCGAAGCCGGGGGAGACCATCACTGGCTCGTCGTTCACGATGACGCCCGGCGGCAAGGGCTTCAACCAGGCCATCGCGGCGGCGCGCGCGGGTGTGTCGGTGGCGATGGTGGGCTGCCTGGGCTACGACGCCTACGGCGAGGAGTTTCGGGCCTGGCTGGAGCGCGAGGGCGTTGACGCGTCCGGGGTGAGCACCGACGACGAGGTGGGCACGGGCGTCGGTTTGCCCGTCGTGAATGATGAGGGCGAGAACTGCATCATCATCATCCCTCGTTCGAATCTGGAGCTGCACAGTCAGCAGGTGGAGCAGCAGTCTGAGATTATTCGACGGGCACGCGTCGTCGTGATGCAGCTCGAGGTGCCGGAGGACGCGAACCAGGCAGCGGCGGATATCGCCCACGAGGCGGGCGGCACGGTGATCTTGAACCCCGCGCCGTTCCGCGACATCCCGGTGGAGCTTCTGGAACACGTTGACCTCCTGCTGCCCAACGAGAGCGAACTCACGCAGCTGGCCGAATCCATCGGAATCAGCACCGACTGCAGCATCGACGAGGTGGCCCAGGCTGTCCACGCGAAGATGAACTTGGATCTGATCGTCACCCTCGGTGAGGAGGGGGCGCTTGTCGTCGACGACAAGGGCACCCAGACCGTCGCGTCGCTTAAAGTGAAGGCCGTGAACACCGTCGGCGCTGGCGATACCTTCACCGGCAACCTCGCGGCGCTGCTCGCACAAGGAGTGCCGCTTCGCGAGGCCGCGGCCCGTGCGAATGTGGCCGCCGCTTGCTCGGTGACGCGCGTGGGCAGCGCGGATTCCGCGCCCCGGCACGACGAGCTGGACGCGTGGGTCGCGTCCCTGACTGCGGACGCGCAGTAATGCTGCGGGGAGTAGATCCGGCCATCAGTCCGGACTTGTTGTACATCCTCGCGCAAATGGGTCACGGCGACGAGCTCGTCGTCGCTGACAGGAATTTCCCGTCCTACCGCGTTGGTCAGCGCGTCGTGGACGCACGCGGCTACGACGCTCCAAAGATGGTTGCCGCCGTGTGTTCGCTGCTGCCGCTCGACGTCGCCGTCGACCAACCGGTGCTGCGGATGGCGACGACGAAAGGCCCCGACGACATCCCGCCGGTGCACGCAGACGTGATCGCAGCGGTGCAGGGCCACCTGGCCCCGGAGCAGTCAGTGGGCACCGTCGAACGCTTCGCGTTCTACGACCGTGCAGCGTCTGCCTTCGCCGTCGTGGTGACCGGCGAGCAGCGCCCGTTTGGTGACTTCGTACTCGTCAAGGGCGTGCTCTGAGTTCTGCCTTCATCGTCGCGCCAGCACGTGGGCCGCGTGGCCGATATCCTTACTAGAGAAGAAGGAGACGGCGCATGGCAATTTTCCTGACGATTGGCATCGTCGGTTTGGTCATCGTTGCGGCGTCGCTGCTCTTCGGCGAGATCATCGACGGGGTGTTCGACCTCGACTTTCTGGGCGGCGATCTCTTCTCTGTCCCCAGCCTTGCAGCGTTCCTGGGCGCCTTCGGCTTTGGGGGAGTGATCTCTCTGAGCCTCGTGGAGGTCACGGGAATCGCTGTCGTCGTTGGCATCGTCGCCGGAGTGCTTGCGGCGTGGGGTGCGACTGCGCTCACCCGTGCACTCAAACGAGGCGAGGACGCGGCCACCTTCCGCTCGGATTCCCTCGTCGGTGCTACCGGGCGCGTCATCACGGACATCCCGGAGTCAGGCTACGGCGAGGTCCGCATCTTCGGCACAGGAGGTTCGCGCAAGCGTTCTGCTCGGGCCGATACGGCGATCCCCGCGGGTACCGAAGTGTGGATCGCCAGCGTCTTGTCGCCCACTGCCGTCGAAGTCAACCCCGTTGACGCGCTCCCACCGTCGAAATTCACCGGCTCCGGCCCCCATACTGGTTAAGGAATATAGATGCCCGAATTCTCCCCAATCGTCGTGGGCGTCGGCGGCGCAGTGCTGCTCGTCGTGCTCATTCTCTGGCTCATTGCGAGCCGCTACAAAGTTGCTCGCCCCAACGAGGCTTACATCATTACTGGCCAGAAGGGGAAGGCTGTCACCAACCCCGAGACTGGCCTCATCTCCACCGATCTCTCCGGCCAGAAAGTCATCATGGGTGGTGGCGTGTTCGTCATCCCGTTCGTGCAGCGCCTGCACGTGCTGGACCTCTCGTCGCGTCGCATCATGGTGACCATCCGCAACGCTGTGTCCGGGCAGGGCATTAAGCTCAACGTCGACGGCGTCGCCATCGTCAAGGTCGGCGGCAATGAAGACTCCATCCGTGCGGCAGCGCAGCGTTTCCTCATGCAGCAGGAAGAAATCGAGACGTTCACGCAGGAAACCCTCGCAGGTTCGCTGCGATCCATCGTGGGTTCACTCACCGTCGAGCAGATTATTCGCGACCGCGCCGCATTCGCGCAGCGAGTTGCCGACGAATCTGAGGCGTCGCTCACAGGTCAGGGCTTGGTGCTCGACACCTTCCAGATCCAGGACATCACCGACGACGGCACCTACCTCTCCGACCTCGGTCGCCCCGAGTCCGCGAGGGTTGGCCAGCTGGCCGCCATCGCCGAAGCCGACGCCCGCCGCGAGGCGGAGCAGGCGCGCATTGCCGCGTCGCAGGAGATCGCCATCTCCGAGCGCGCCCTGGTGCTGAAGGAAGCCGAGATCCAGGCCGAGACTGACGCAGCGAAGGCGCAGGCCGCGGCATCCGGCCCCCTGGCCCAAGCCGACCGTGACCAGGCCATTCTCGCCGAGCAGGAGAAGGTGGCCGTGCGGCAGGCCGCGCTGAAGGAACGCCAGCTCGACACCGAGGTGCGCAAGCCTGCGGATGCGAAGCGTTACGAGATTGAGACGGAGGCGCAGGCGAGGCGTCAGGCGTCCATCTACGAAGCGGAGGCTCGCAAGGCCGCGTCGATTGCCGACGCTGAGGCCGACGCCGAGCGTCAGCGTCTCTCTGGTGAAGGCGAGCAGTCTCGTCGCCAGGCGCTGGCCACCGCCGAAGCATTCGAGGGCGCGAAGCGCGGTGAGGCTGAGAAGGCTCGACGCATTGCCGAGTCTGATGCTGTACGTGCGGAGGGCGAGGCGAAGGCGGCTGCAGTTGCCGCCGTCGGTGCCGCGGAGGCCGAAGCGATGGACAAGCGCGCGGAGGCCTTTGCTCACTACAACGAGGCAGCCGTGCTCCAGATGCTCATCGAGGCGCTGCCGCAGGTGGCGGAGAAGGTGGCCGCGCCGCTCGGTTCCATCGACAAGCTCACCGTCGTCTCCACCGACGGCGCATCTGCACTGCCCAAGACGGTGAACGACAACATGTTGCAGACTGTCGAACTGGTGAAAAACACCACTGGCATCGACCTGCTGGACGTGTTGAAGCAGCGCGTTGGGAAGGCCGACGTCGTGGCAGGCGAAACCGAGTAGCCAGCCGCCCCTCGCAGCCTACGACGAGACGACCGGGCGCACCTCGAGGTACTCGATCATCGCTTCGGGCGTCGCGTCGACGGCGAGCCGGACGAGGTCGGCGATGGCGCCCGGGCGAATGTAGTTGCCCTGCTCGTACGGGTTGCCGTCGCGCTCCTGCATGGCGCGCTGCATGTCGGTGTCGACGCGCCCGGGGTGGATCGAGGTCACGCGAATGGTGCCGCGTTCTTCCTCGCGCAGCGCGTCGGTGAAGGCTCGCAGCGCGAACTTCGAACCGCTGTAGAGCGCGCCATTGGCCCGTGAGCGCATCCCCATGCCGGAGTTGATGGTGAACACGTGGCCGCGCGCCTCCCGCAGTTTGGGCAACAGCAGCGTGGTGAGCTGGGCTACGGCGAACAGGTTGACCTCGAAGATCTGCCGGAAGTCGTCGCGCGTGGTCTCCGCTATGGGCTTGGATGCTTCGATGCCGGCGCTGTGGATGAGTACGTCGCAGCGCTCAACCTGCTCAGCAGCCGCGGCGAGTGCGGCGTCGTCGTTGAGGTCTGCGACGAAGGGCGAGGCGTCGCCCAACTCGTCGACGACCTCCTGCACGCTTTCGGGATTGGTACCGCCGACGAGAATGTGGTGGGTGCTGACGAGTTCGCGGGCGATGGCGGCGCCAATGCCACGCGATGCGCCAGTGATGAGTGCGACGGGTTTCATGCGATCCTCCCTGCGATGCGGTCGCCAACCTCGGTGGTGCGCACCGGGCCAGTACCGCGTTCGGTGATATCTGCTGCGACGGCGGCCTGCACGCGTGCCGCTTGCTCGTGCTCGCCCAGGTGATCGAGCAGCAGTGCCATTGAGGAGATGGCTGCGGTCGGGTCGGCGATGCCCTGGCCTGCAATGTCGGGTGCCGAACCGTGGACGGGTTCAAACATGCTTGGGTATTCCCGCGACGGGTTGATGTTCGCGCTCGCGGCGAGCCCGATGCCACCGGTGACGGCGGCGGCGAGGTCGGTCACGATGTCGCCGAACAGGTTGTCGGTGACGATCACGTCGAACTGCGCCGGATCCTTCACCAGTGCGATCATGGCCGCGTCGATATGCAGATAGTTGGTCTGCACGTCGGGGAACTCCTGGCCGATTTCGGTGAAGATGCGGTTCCAGAGCTTGCCCGCGTTCACGAGCACGTTGTGCTTATGGAGCAGCGTCAGTTTCCCCCGACGGCGGCTCGCCCGCTCGTACGCGTCGCGCACCACACGCTCCACGCCGTACGCAGTATTGACGCTCACCTCGGTAGCCATTTCGTGCGCGGTCCCGACGCGCACCGCGCCGCCGTTGCCGCAGTACAGGCCCTCGGTGCCCTCGCGCACGACGACGAAGTCGACGCTCTTGCCGTCGACCACCTCGGACGCGAGCGGCGTCGCTACACCGGGGTAGAGCTTGGACGGGCGAAGGTTCACCGCGTGATCGAACGCGAACCTGAGTTTCAGCAGCAGGCCGCGCTCGAGGAGTCCGGATGGCACAGCCTTCGAACCCGGAGCCGCGCCTACAGCGCCGAGCACGATCGCGTCTGCTTGCTGGAGCTCCGCGAGTACGGAGTCGGGAAGCACCTCGCCGGTGCGTTGCCAGCGCTCGGCACCGAGGTCGTATTCCGTGCAGTTGAATGTGTCCGGCGCCGCGGCGTGCAGCACCTTGATGGCTTCCTTCGTGACTTCGGGGCCGATGCCGTCGCCGCCGATTACTGCGATGTTCTTGCGCGTCATGCGAGCCACACTATCTATCCCTACCTACCCTCCGACGCTCGTTTCACCACCCGGGCGCCACGCCATGCATACGTAGGCTACGGTCACGTACATGCCCGCCGCACACGATCTGCCGCCCCGCATCACCGTCGTTCAACCAGACGAGCTATGCCCGCTCGATCGGCTGGAGGCGTGGTTTGGCCCAAGCGTGCAGCTGGATGTCCGCCGCGTCGACGGCCAGGTCGTGCCGACATTCGACGAGGTGGGAGACGCCCTCATTGTCCTTGGTGGGCGGGCGAGCGCAGTCGACGACGCCACCTCGCCCTGGCTGCCCGTGCTCATGGAGCTCCTTCGTGACGCCGTCGCCAGGCAACTGCCCGTACTGGGCATCTGCCTCGGACACCAGATCCTGGCGCGAGCTTTCGGCGGTGAAGTGCAGGTCCCCGCGGGAGGCCAGGACGAGGAAGGCGCGTTTCGGATCACCTGGAGCGACGAAGCCACCGCCGACCCGCTCGTCGGAGCGCTCGCACGAGCCGGATTGAGTACCGTCGCTGAATCACACAATGACGCCGTCACCCGTATCCCCGACGGCGCCTCGTTGCTCGCGTCATCTGCGCGTTGCCTGGTGCAGGCGATGCGGGTGGGGTCGGCCGTCGGCGTGCAGTTTCACCCTGAGGTGTCGCCTGAGCGGATGGAAGTCTGGACGAACGGGCACGGTGGCGACGGTGCCGCGATCCGTCGCGAGATGGATGACGTCGATAGGGAAGTGGCCGCCGGTGGCAAAGCGTTGGCGGAGCAGTTCGTCCGTAACGTCAATGCGCGCCGCCATATAGGCTGATCCCATGCGCATCGCACGATTTACCCGAGACGGCATGGAACCCACCTACGGAATCATCGAGCTTGCCGTCGATGACGGAGACCATCCCGACACCATTGCCAGCCTGACCGCCGACCCGCTGGCAGGCGTGCCCGTGAACTACACCGGCGAGCGATTCCACCTGGACGACGTCCGGCTGCTCTCACCGGTGATTCCGCGCAGCAAGATCCTGGGCATCGGGAAAAACTACTCCGATCACGCGAAGGAGATGGGCGGCGAGGTGCCGTCTCAGCTGTTGGTGTTCTACAAGCCCAACACGACGGTGATCGGCCCCGACGAGAGCATCATCAAGCCCGCGGGTTGTGAGGAGCTCAGCTACGAAGGCGAGCTCGCGATCGTTATCGGCCGCTTTTGTAAGGAAGTGCCGGCGGAACGCGTGGCGGATGTCATCTTCGGCTACACCATCGCCAACGACGTGACGGCCAGGGACTGGCAGCGCAACGACGGGCAGTGGTGGCGTGCGAAGGGCGCGGATACTTTCCTTCCGCTGGGGCCCTGGATCAATACGCATCTGACCATCGAGGAGGCCTCGCAGCTCGGCATCCAAACCACGGTAGGAGACGAGCTCCGCCAAGACGGCAATACCCGCGACATGATGCTGAGCATCACGGACATCGTCGTGGAAATCACGAAGTCCATCACGCTCCTGCCAGGTGATCTCATCCTCACCGGGACGCCGGCGGGCGTTGGGCTGGTGAATGCTGGCGACGAGGTCAGCATCACCATCGACGGGCTCGGCACGCTTACCAACCCGGTCGCCGACGAGTGAGCGAGCAACACGCCACCCCGACGCTGCTGCACCAAGGCGGGCCAGAGGATCCGCCGAGCGGCGTTTCGTACGCGCTGGTGCTGTGCCCGTCGGAGCCGTTTCGCGCGGTCATGGGCATCATGCTCGCGTTCTCAGGGTACGTGCTGCTACTCCCGGTGATTCAGCAGCTGGTGCTCTACATCGGTGCGCTCGCACGTGGTGTGCAAGATTTCCCCGCGTATATGCAGTGGGCCCGTGCATACGAGATGCCAGAAGGACTCCTCGCTGGGCACCTCGCGCTGGCGTCCCTGACGTTGGTGGCGCTAGCGATCAGCCGTTTTGTGCATGGGCGAGCACCGATGTGGACGTTCTCTGTCCAGCCCGGCATGCGCTGGCGGTATTTATTGGCGACGATGCTCGTCGCGCTCGTGGTGCTGAATGGGATGCTATGGCTCTCCTTCACCTGGCAGGGCACACCTCACTTCAATTCAGGGCAGCCGAACGCGGCCTGGTTCGTGCTTGCGGTGGTGCTCTCATCTCCGCTGCAGGCCCTCGCCGAGGAAGTGTTCTTCCGGGGGTACCTGCTGCAATCCCTCGGATCTGCGACGGGGAGAGTGTGGATCGGCGTGGTGGGATCGTCCCTGATTTTCGCCTCGATGCACGGTTTGCAGAACCCAGCGCTGTTCACGCATCGACTGGTGTTCGGGTTGATTTCTGGCGCCCTCGTGATGTGGACGGGAGGGCTCGAGGCTGGGATCGCTGCGCACGTGATCAACAACCTGGGCGCCTTCGGCTACGCCATCTTCACGACGAGCGTCGCCGAGATCCGTGCGGTCCAGGAGATTACCTGGGCGAAGGCCGGATGGGACATCTTGACTTTCGTGCTGTTTGCCGCAATCGCGGGCTGGGCGGCGCGCAGGATGCGTCTCGCCACGCACACTCCGTAATTTTGCATCGTGCGCTCACCGTCGTGTAGAGTCTGTCGACGTGCCAACGCGCCATCAACCTAGGGGTATGGGGTAATTGGCAGCCCGACTGATTCTGGTTCAGTTAGTCTAGGTTCGAGTCCTGGTACCCCTGCGGAGAAGCGATTCTCCACCTGCTTCGGCCCCGTTGTGTAGCGGTCCAGCACGCCGCCCTCTCAAGGCGGTAGCGCGGGTTCAAATCCCGTCGGGGCTACAAGTGTGATGTCTCAGGACATCGGAATAGCCTGAACCTACGTTTTGTGGGTTCAGGTTTTTTTGTTTTGGGTTTGGACTTGGGGTTGGTAGTCGCGGGTGG
>JAWFWL010000012.1:0-119577 GCA_032576855.1 Propionibacteriaceae bacterium | reverse complement strand
GCACCCCGGAGAGCGAGTTATCCACAGGCGGGCGTCTCGATACGCGCCTCCGGCGCTACTCGACGACCGGGGGTGCGGCTGCTTGACGACCGGAGGGGGCACGGCCAGGCCCGGTGGTTGAGCCGCCCGCGTAGCGGGCGCGTCGAAACCGAGGCACGTCTCGATACGCGCCAGCTGGCTCAGCTGCTTCCTGATCTGGTGAAGAACTCCGCCATGGCACGCAGCGACTGCTCCGCCTGGTCCAGCATCCGGCTGTGCTGCAGAAACGTGTGAATCACCCCGTCGACCACCACCAGCTCATGCCCCTCACCGGGCAGGAGCTGCGCGAGGGCGCGGGAGTCGTCGAGAAGGGGATCAAGCGACGTCGCGAGGATATGGCAAGGCGGAATACCCGTCAGGTTGGCACCAAGCACGTCGTAGTAGGGGCTGCCGCGATCCTCGGCGTCGATGTACTGTGCCTGCCAGGAGGCCATCGCGTCGGGGGTCATGCCGTCCCACCAGCCACCGAGCGTGCGCCGCGACACCGAATCACGCAGCCCGTACCCACCGTAGGCCAGCAGCATGCAGCGGATTCCCGACGGGTCTCCCGCCTCGTCGCGCAGCCACAACCAGGTGGCAACCGCGAGGGTCGCCCCCGCAGAATCGCCGGCGAGGGTGATGTCTGCCCCGTCGACGCCCCACTCGTCGGCGTGGGCGCGGATGTGCCGCACCACGGCCACGCACTCCTCCACCGGCTGCGGGAAACGCGCCTCGGGCGCGAGCGTGTAGTCGACGGAGACCACCGTCGCACCCGTGAAATGTGCGAGGGTCCTGGTAAGCCGCTCGTGCGTCTTGGGCGACCCGACGATGTACCCGCCGCCGTGGATCCACACAATCGCCGGGCCTCCGGCGTCGCCCCCACGGAAGACTGTCGTGTCTACGTGCCCAAATCGCGTCGGCACGCTGGCCTGCTCGACGGGCACCACCGGACCGCCTTCATTCCACCAGGCCGCTTCGGCCTCGTAGCGAAGCCGGACCGCCTCCATAGACGTATCCGACGAGCGCACTTCCAGCTCGGCAATCTTCCGCACCACGGCGTCCTGCTGGCTGGTCCACCTGGATGGCACGTCGATCACGGAAGGTGCAGCTCCTCGTCAGCCGCAACGATTGCCATATGCCTAGCGGAGTAGTCAACGTGAACGTCGACGCGCTGCTCACCGTTGGAGACGCAGTAGTCAAGCACGCCGTCGGCCTTGTTCGTGACAGCGAGTTGCCCCGTCGAAAGCCACGCGTGGCGACGACGAAACCCGATGAGTTGCTGATACCAGCGATGCAGCGGCTCCCCCAGCGAAGAGAGTTTCGACGGCGAATCTGGCAGCGGTTGGCGGATGTCGGCGTCGCCGCCCACGGCCTCGCGCTTGATGCCTGTGAAGCCCTGCTCGTCGCCATAGTAAATGGACGGCAAACCTGGCACCGTGAGGAGGACGCCTGCCGCGAGGGCCGCACCGTCGGGTCCGACGGAGGACGCTACGCGCGTCACGTCGTGGTTGCCAACGAAGGTCTGCGGCAGGAAGTGACTACAGAACTCAGCGTGGCGTTCCATGGAG
This sequence comes from Propionibacteriaceae bacterium, assembly GCA_032576855.1. Classification (GTDB taxonomy): domain Bacteria; phylum Actinomycetota; class Actinomycetes; order Propionibacteriales; family Propionibacteriaceae; genus Arachnia. The sequence continues at coordinate 117,991 of JAWFWL010000012.1, read as the reverse complement.
TGCGCGAGCTCCCACGGGTTGGTGTCGTTAATGGAGCTCCAAATGGCTTTCCACAGTTCGTACTGCGTAACGGTGTCCACGCCGGACTCCGATACAAACGTTGTGTAATCGCCGTGGATCATCTCACCCAGGAACACTGCGTCAGGGAACTCTTCCCTGACACGCGAGATCACCGAGGCCCAGAAGCTGGTTGGCACCGAGTACGCGACGTCAAGCCGCCAGCCGGTGATACCGCGTCGTAGCCAGTGCAGCATCACATCGACGACGAGCTGCTCGACGTCGGCGTTGGTGTGATCGAGCTCAACGAGATCGAAGTTGCCTTCCCAACCGCGAGGCTCGCCGTCGACCCACTGCACCATGTCCGGGCGCTCCGTCACGAGCTTGTGACTGCGTGCGACGTGGTTGAAGACGCCGTCGAGCACCAGCTGCACCCCACGTTCTTGGCAAGCAGTGACGAGCCTGTCGAAATCGGCGTCAGAGCCCAGGCGGGGATCGATGTGGAAGTGGTCCAGCGTGTCGTAGCCATGGCTCACGGACTGGAAAATAGGGCCTAGCAGCAGCCCATTGCAGCCCAGCTTGAGCGCGTAGTCGAGCCAAGGCTCGAATCCGGCAGATGGCCGAACCGGCTCGTCGGCGTCGGCTCTGTCGGGTGCTCCCAGCGCCCCGATCGGGTAGACGTGCCACCAAATGGCGTGGCTGAGGTCGGACATCACAACACCTTTCAGGTTGGCGTCCATCCTAGCGAGCGGGCGCCCAACTCGAGGTGCTACTCCTTCTGCACGCCCAGGCCGTGCTCGGCCAACACCCGCTGCGCGAACTCGTCGCCGCGAAGCGCGTCGTGATCCATCAACTCCTCATGCAGCGAGGCCAACGCCCACAGCATGTCTGCCGTCACGCTGCCAGGCGCATTCGCAGCCTCGGCGAGAGCGATGCGATACGCCTCACCGACGCAGCCCGTCGCGGTGAGCGGATAGACCAGATGTTCATCATCAGGGGTGCGATACGGCTCTTCTGGACAGGGCATCGCCATGGTGTAGCTAGTGAGCTCCGTGATGGAGATGTGGTGCCGCACGACGGGGTGGAGAAGCTCATCGCCGGAAGCGAGAAACGATGCGCGGCGAAGCAGCAGGAACATGTCTGTGAACGACTGCACTGTGGTCCTTTCATTGGGGGATACATAGTCGTTATAGGCAACTCGCACCCCTCCACGCCCGTTTTCCACAGGGGTAATTTTTTGGGCCTGACGTGCCTGGCACACATCGAGTGCCACGATGGACACCATGGAATTCCTCCGGGACCTGTGGTTCGAAGTGGGCATCACACCTGCACAGGCGCTGGGTGTCATCATCTCCGCGACGGTGATGTACATCACCTTCACCGCCGTATTGAGGGTGTGGGGGCAGCGGCTGTACGCCAACCGCTCCGGCACTGGCCTCGCCGTGGTCCTCGTCCTGGGCTCGGTCGTGGGCCGCTCGATACTCGGCCCGAACGTCACGGTCCTGGGTGGCCTCATCGCGCTTGCCATGTTGGTGTTACTCGAATCGTTCTTCGGAGCCGGCCGGCGCGCGGGGCTGTTCGGGCACCGTCGGGCCATAGTGATCTACGCAAACAAGGAGCTCGACGACCGCGCCATTCGCCGCTTCCACGTCGACCGACGCAACCTCTGGGCGAGGCTTCGTCAATCCGGCATCACCGACCTCGACCACGTACACGCGCTCATCCTCGAAACCGATGGCAGCATCACGATCCTGCGCCACGGCGATGCCCTCGACCCACGCCTACTCACCAACGTGCGCGGCGCGGAAAAAATCCTCGACTGACTCCCTCGCTGCGCGCCCACGAATCACCCATCTCAACCTCGCTGAGCCTATTGACATCAGTATTTTTTTATATAAACTTTCCTTCATGAGTTCGGAGGTTTTCCAGGATTCGGACGGCGTCATCCAGCTGTTCCGCGCACTGGCGCATCCAGCTCGAGCCACCGTCGTGCACCGTCTCACCGAAGGTCCTGCCGACGTCACCACGCTCACGGAGCTTCTGGGTATGTCCCAGCCGCTCGTGTCGCACCACCTACGTACGCTTCGCCAAGCGCACCTGGTGGAGGGGACTAGGGAAGGCCGACGCACGTCGTACCGGCTCGTCGACGAGCATGTGGCGCACATCTTCCTCGACGCCCACCACCACATCAAGGAGCACAGTAATGACTGCAACCATTGACCACCCCACCCACGAAGAGCACACCCACCACCACGACGCCAACTGCGGCCACCCCGCGCGCGAGCACGAGGGCCACGTCGATTACATCCACGACGGCCACGCACACCGCGAGCACGAGGGTCACTACGACGAGTGCAACACCTGCGGCTGCGTGAACTGCACCTGCACGAGCTGCGCTGACTGCTCCTGCACGGACTGCACCTGCGAGAGCTGCAGCCACCAGGCCTGAGCATTCATCCATCTAGCGGCCGTCACCTCATGTAGGGGCGGCCGCTAGACGTTCCCAGGCTTTCTCCACCAAGCTTCTGGCAAGGTTGAACCCATGTCAGACCTTCTCCTCGTCGCAGCACCACAAGAAGCCAAGTACCTGCCCGACGACGTCGACGTCGAGCTCATCGGGATCGGCCTAGTGCCCGCGGCCGTCGCGACGACGAGGGCCATCCTGAAGCACCGGCCATCACGCGTCGTGAACCTGGGGTCAGTGGGCGCGCTGGACCCTGCAATTTCAGGTATCTGCTACCCGTCGGCGGTCATCAACCGCGACATCAACTCCGACGAGCTACGCGCCGCCGGCCTGCACCTCGACGATCGCATTGCGTTGCGCGGCGACGGCCCTGTGCTCGGTTCCGGTGATTCTTTCGTCGCCGGCGGCACCCATCGAGACGCCCTGCTGCAGCGCTGCCAGATTGTCGACATGGAGGGCTACGCCATCGCATACGCATGCCGCGAGCTCGACGTCGAACTGCTGATGGTGAAACACGTTTCAGATTCGGCCGACGAGGCTGCGCTTGACTGGAAGGAGCTCGTCGACAGGTCAGCCCGGGCGTTGGCCGACGAGTATGCTGGGCTTGCTTCCCAGCTGTGATGCAGACATCCCTCACGATTCCTGGGAGCAGCCCCTCGTCGAGTACGATTCCCCCTCGGAGTGATGCTATTGATGAGCAAGGTTGACGAGTTTTTCCGCATGGCGCCACCGCGTCGGGACCATATCCCCGCGTTCCGCATCGCCGTCGGCGTAGCCCTACCGCTTCTGACCTTGCTTATCCTCAACCGACTCGACCTCGCCGTCTACGCCACCTTCGGGTCCTTCACCGGCATCTACGCGCGCCACGAGTCGCGTCGCTCCCGCTTCCTTCGCCAGTCGTTCGCCGGCGCGATGATCACCGTGTGTATCGGAATCGGCGCCACCCTCGGCCTGTTCCACGCCAACACGTGGACCATCATGCTGGTGAGCTCCCTGGTCTCGGCAGTCACCGCGACGATCGCGGTGCGCTTTAATCTCAAGCCTGCGGGGTCGGTGTTCTTCATCTTTGCGACGGCAGCCATCGGAGGCATTGAACACGGCGCAACGCCGCCGATGGCCATGCTCGTCTCATTCCTATCCGCGGGCGTGTGTGTAGTGCTGGGTGCGTTTACGCACCTCATCGGCGAAGGCTCGCTCCCGGACACCACTCCCCTGGTGACAAAGCATTACCAGATGCGTGACCTCGTCGGTCACTGCGTGCGCTACTTCATCTCTCCATTTCTCGCCGGAAGCATCGGCATTCTCTCAATCAACGTTCTGCCGGTCTTGTCACACCCCTATTGGGCCATGGTGGCGTCCGTGGCGCCGCTGATTTCGCCTCAGCGACTGGCCCGAATTCTGCGCTGCTTCCACCGAATCATCGGCACGCTCGGCGGCATCGTCGTGGCCGCCTTCCTGCTCTCATTCCCGACTGAGCCGTGGCAGCTCGTCGTGTGGATCATCGTGCTGCAGTTCGCTGGCGAGCTGTTCATCGCGCGCAACTACAGCATGGGAATGCTGTTCATCACCCCGATGGCGTTGATGATGACGCAACTGGCGAGCAACTTTCCGGCCACCGAGATGCTCGTGGCGCGGGCCGTGGAGACGGCTATCGGCGCCTTCGTCGCGCTCGGAGTGGTGGCTTGGGGGTACCCCGCCGAGCATCAGCCGCGCATCGTGCGCCAGGTGAGGAGTCTTACCCGCGAGGACATCCTGCACCTGCAGCTGCCGGGCATCGCCAGAAAATGACCGTTATCCTCCATCAGAAGCAAATGACCCCCGGTTTTTGGAGATTTTTTGCAGGCATGGAGGAAAACGGTCAAAACTGGCTGAGCCCGCGCGGCGAATCGGCAGATTAGCCGTCGAGCCGCTCGACGAGAAGCTCGCGACGATCCCAAACCGGCAACCTAGGCTGTATCTGGCCCCAGGTGGGCTTCCAGGTTCCCGACGTGCGCAGGACCACGCGCACCGAATCCTCATCAGAGCTCATCTCCCAATCGACAAGGCAGTATTCACCGTCGCGCCAGGCGTGGGTGTGGCCGTCGTCGGCGTACACCTGGCCGCGTGTGGTGGCCGAGCCGGGCGCCGGGAACAGCAGCAACTCGCGCGAGGTATCCGCCGTCGCCGACAGATACCCCATCCGCTCCCCGACGGGCACCGCCCCGCCGGCGCGCACCAGCACGGGCAGGCGGTCGAGCGGGGCGTCGAGCTCTATCCACTGCCCAGGTTCGAAGAACTCTCCTGGGCGGTCGAACTCGTACCACCCGAGCCCGCCGTCGGGAAGGTAGACGCGGTGGCGGGTCTCCCCCTCGTCGACGACGCTCGCCACCAGCAGCTCGTCGCCGAGCAGGAAGTCGGTGTGCTCGCCCCACGCCTCGTCGTCGCCGGGGAAACCCCAAGCCAGGGGCTTGATGATTGGTTCATTCGCGACGTGCGCCCGCCATGAGAGGTGCTCCAGATACGGCATCAACCGGTAGCGCAGGGCCATCGCCGCCCGCACCGCAGGCAGCTGTTCGGGGTACATCCACGGCTCGTTGACGGTGCCGTCGTCGTGCCAGGAATGGATGGTGAAGCGCGGGTGGAGGGCGCCGTTTTGCACCCACCGCGTGAACAACTCCGGCGATGGCTTATTTCCGGAGAACCCGCCGACGTCGTGGCCGACGCGCAGCATCCCGGAGACGGACATGCCGAGCCCCATGAGTGTGTTGTAGCGCAGGGTCCGCCACGAGGAGTAGTTGTCGCCAGACCACGTCTCCGCATACCGCTGCACGCCAGGCAGACCGGAGCGTGTGATGAGATATTGGCGCTCGTCGGGCGCGAAGTCGCGCTGCTCGACGGCGGAGGACTGCACCATCAGCAAGGTGTGCACGGGGCGGATCGCTCGCATCGGTATCGCCTGGCCGAACCCGAAGCAGGTCGCGCGCTCGTCCCACACCTCGAACTCGTTATTGTCGTTCCAGGTGGATTCGATGCCCATTTCCAGCAGCTGCTCGCGCACTCCTCGTCGCCACCAGTCGATGGTCGCGGGGTTGGTGAAGTCGAGGTTGGAGCCGTAGTCATCCCAGAACATCTGCATGTCCGGGCCATCCGAGCCCTGTACCACGAGGTCGCACACCTCGGCGTAGCGCGGGTGGTCACGCAGCAGCGCAGGCTTAATGTTCGCGGCCAAGTGCGCACCTCCGGCGCGGAACGCGTCGGAGAATGCCTTGGGGTCGGGGAACTTGTCGCGGTTCCAGTTGAAGACGTAGCGCTTGCCGTCGATGGATGTGTATCCGCTGGAGAGCTGGAAGAGGTCGACGGGGATGTCGTGCTCGCGGCACTCGTCGAGGAAGCCGAGCACCTGCTCAGCGGCGTTGGGGGCGTCGGTGTAGTGCATCGTCGAGCCGGAGTATCCGAGGCTCCAGGTGGGCGGATACGACGTGCCGCCGACGAGATCCGTGAACGCTGCGGTGAGTGCCTGGGGCGTGTCTTCGGCGAGCACCCAGTAATCAATGTCACCCACTTCCGCGCTCCAGGAACGATATGGGCGGTGATAGTTGTCTTTCTCTTTGCCGACGTTCATCGTCGTCGTCGCGGTGTTGTCCCAAAACACCCCGACGAACGGCCCCGCAGCCGAGCGAATAATCAGGAACGGCCAGTGCTTGTAGAGCGGGTCGGTCTCGAGCGCGTCGTAGCCCATTGCGTCGAGACAACGGAATTCGTACTTCTGCCCGGTGCGCTCGAAGCTCCCCGCCTTTTCGCCGAGGCCGTAGCATCGATCGCCCGGAAGATGCTGCTGGAAGTGCGACACCCGCCCAGTGATAGACCCGACGGCGTACGCACCCGTCTCCCGATCCGCCAGCACGGTGACCCATTCGTCGCCGAACCGCTGCTGCCACTCGATGCGCACCGGCGTGCCACGCACGATTGCCCGCAGCTCGCCCGCGTCGACGACCCACTCGCCGTCGCGCTCGTCAAGCGCCACCGAGGACGGCAACCGTCCGCCAGGGGTCTCGCGAGCGAACCCCTCGAACGGGGAATCCGGGCGCGAGCCGTCGTCGGATCGTGCCGGCGCGACGGACCAGGTGCGCGGCACCATAGGTGCGCCGTCGGTGATCCAGACTCGCATCAACCTGGGGCCGTATGCCTCGACGCGAAGGATGCGGCCCCCGTCGAGGGCGAAATCGACGCGGTTGTCGCGCGCAGCAACACCGCTGATCTGGATCAAGTCTTCCACGTCATCCTCACTTGATGCCGGTGTTGGCGATGCCCGCGACGATGTACTTCTGCAGGAAGAGGAACACGATAATGACGGGCAGCATCGAGACCACCGACATCGCGAGCAGGTAGTTGAATGGCACGGTCAGCTGGCTGCTGAACTGAGCCAGCGCGACGGGCAACGTGTAGAGGTTGCTATCTTGCGCGATGATCTTCGGCCACAGGAAGTCGTTCCAGCGCCACATGATCGAGAAGATGGTGACGACGGCGATCGGCGGCCCACACAGCGGTACGACCACGCGCAAGAAGGTATTGAACTCACCCGAGCCGTCGACGCGCGAAGCCTCGATCAGCTCGTCGGGAATGCTCAGCATGTATTGCCGAATGAGGAACACACCCGTCGGGGTAGCGGCAGGAGGAATGATCATGCCCCACAGGCTGTTGACCAGCCCGAGGCTCGCAGCCATCTGGTAGACGGGAATGAAGATCACCTGGAGCGGCACCATGATGGTGGCCAGCACCACGAGGAACAGCACGTTGCGACCACGAAAGTTATATTTGGCAAGGCCATACGCACACATCACATTGATCACAACGGTCAAGATGGTGGCGGTCAGGGTCACGAAGACGGAGTTGCCGATATAGGTGCCGAAGTCGAACTGCGCGAGCGCATTCGTGTAGTTGTCGAAGTTCCAGCTCTCAGGGAATAGCTTCGGTGGGCGCGCGGCAAGCTCCGACGGCGTCTTGAAGCTGGAGATAAACGTCCACGTGAGCGGGATCAACACGACGAGGGACATCAAGACCAGCAGCGTGGTGCGCATGATTTTCCAGGCGGGGCTGTGCTTGATCTTGCGGCCCGTCGGGTCAGAGATGGACGTCCAGGTGGATTTGGCATCGGTATTCGCGGAAGCTGACATGTTATGCGGCATCCTTCCTGCGTCCGTTGATGTAGTTGACCATGGTCACCAAGAAGACCGCGATGAAGAGCACCACGGCTCCCGCGGAGGCCATGCCGTAACTGGCTGGCGTGCTGAATGCCTTGTCGAAGATGTATTGGACCATGAGTGTCGTGGAGCCGACGGGGCCGCCGCCGGTGAGCGTCCAGATGAAGTCGAACGACTGGAAGCCGGAGATCGTCGAGAGGATGAGCACGACGAAGGTGGTGGGCCTAAGCAGTGGCCAGGTGATCTGGAAGAACGTCTTCATGCCGGTGGCGCCGTCGACTCTCGCTGCCTCGTAGACATTCCCGTCGATCCCCTGCAGCCCGGAGAGCATGATGAGTGTGTAAAAGCCGGTGTGGAACCACAGCCCGACGAAGATGATGACGCCCATGGCGAGTTTGCCGTCGACGAGCCACCCCACCGCTGGGATGTGGAAAGCCCCGAGCGCGACGTTCATAAGGCCGTTGCTGCCGTCGAAAATCCAGCCCCACAACAGGCCAATCACGACGGCGGAGAGCAGGCTCGGCAGGAACGCGACGGCCCGGAAGAAGCCCCTGCCTTTGAACGAATCGTTGAGCATGATCGCGCCGATGGTGGCCAGCACGATCGTCAGCACAACGAACGCCACGGTGTACACGAGCGTATTGAGCGCGACGTGCGCGAACTCCTCGTTGGTGACGATCCGTTCAAAGTTCTTGGTCCCGACCCACGTGAACTTGCGCCCGTTCTTCGAATCGTAGAGGGCCATGTTGAACAGGTTGAGCGTGGGAATGATCGTGAAGAGGCCGAACACGACCATGTTCGGGAGGATGAAGAGGTACGGGGCGACGGCCTTCGACGTCAGCTTGCGCCGTTTAGAAGTACGCCGCCCCGCTTTCTCAGCATTGCTGCTAGGAGACATTCGCGATGCTCTCGTCCGTTGCCTTGATGATGGCCTTAGCGGTGTCCTCAGGGGAGGCCTGGCCGTCGATCATCTTCGCCATCTCGTCGATGATCCCCTTCGTGGTGTTGGGGAATGCGGGCGAGAAGGCAGAGGAGAAGGCGTCTTCGGGGGTCTCAGTCACACCCTTCTGGAACACCTCCATGTCTTCCTGGCGCTGGGCATACTTCACGTCGCCTTCGAGGAGATCCTGGCGGGTGGGCATGAAGTTAGCCTTCTCCGCCATGTACTTCTGCTGGTCTGCTTCGCTCATGAAGGCGATGAATTCCGCCGCGAGGTTGGGGTTCTTCGCGCCCTTGAAGGAGACGAGGAACTTACCGCCGGGGAAACCGCCACAACGGTCTTCGCAGGGGTTTGGCACAACGGCCCAGTCGAACGTCGCATCCTTCGCGAACGCCGCAACCTGCCAGTTGCCGGACAAGTAGACCGGCACCTGACCGGCCAGGAAGATTTCGTTCGCAGCCTTGTACTTGGATCCGGCCTGGAGGAAGAGGTCCTTCGGCATGGATCCGTCCTGGTGCCATTCATTCAGCTTCGTGAGGGCCTTCGTGAGCTTGGCCTCGTCCCAACCGTTCTTGCCGTCCTTGGTGATGGCCGACGTTCCGAACTGCGAGAACACGGTAGAGAAGCGGTTGCCCGAAACATCAACGGCTACGGCATTCTCCGTGCCGGCCGCCTTCTGCACCTTCTTGGCAGCTTCCATCATTTCGTCCCAGGACTTCCACGGCTTATCTGCCGTCGGGACTTCGACGCCTGCCTTCTTAAACAGTTCGACGTTGACGATGGGGCCATTCAGCGTCAAGTCATTCGGGGCGGCGATACGCGCGTCGCCGCTCATGGCAGCGAGGTCCATACCGGGGTTGAACGTACCGTCAAAGGCTTCTTTTTGGTACTGATTCAGGTCCAGCAGATCGTCGCTGAAGGATGCCAACTTGTCGATGCGAGCGACGTCCGGGGCGTTGTCACCCGAGATGCGCTGCTGCAGCGTCTGCTCCAAGTCGGAGAACGGCACGATCTGAAGATCCACCTTCGCGCCGGACTTCTCCTCGAACTTCTTGATGAGATCCCTGGTTGCCTGCTCATCAGGGCCGTCCGTGAAATAGACGTAGGAGAGGTTCTTGTCCTTGTCCTCCTTGGCGGCTTCCTGGTCGTCGGACTGCCCCGGCGCGCATCCGGCAAGCAGCGCGAGGCTCGCCGTCGCTGCGGCAATGCCCTTCAAGATTCCTTTGGTGTGAAGTGCCACGTTGCTACCTTTCGTCATTGAAATCGCACGGGACATGCGACCTGCGTGCTCCGCTGCACCATGAGCGCATCGTGCGGTTACTTGGACGTTATCACCTGTGCTCAGGGAACCTACAGTCGTAACGCGAGCATGAAGCCACCACTGCAACAAATGGCAACCTATCGTTGTCATGCTGTGACATCGCCACGTCGGCGCTCGTGTGGAGAACGAGGACGACCTGCACAAGACCATCCACACGCTAGCGGCCCCTCTATACGTTTCTGGCCTCCTCCACTCTGCCCTCAGTCAAGCAACCGTGCATCGTGGACGATGATCGCTACTTGGGTGCGATTCGTGCACCCAAGTTTCGCAAGTACACGAGTGATGGCCGCTTTCACGGTCGCCATCGACTGATACAGCTTGCCCGCGATGTCGGCATTCGACAGGCCACGGCCCACCTCGATGGCAACTTCGAGTTCCCGCTCTGACAAGGCCTTGAGTGCGGTACGGGCGTCATGTTCACGCTGGTCGCCCGGGTTGGACGTCGCCGCGGTAATGACCGCTCCCAGCACCTGCGGTGACAGCGCCCGCTCCCCTGCCGCGACATGCTGCAGCATCTCCACCATCTGCGGCGACAGGGTGTCCTTGAGCAGGAACCCATGAGCCCCAGCGCGCAATGCCTCCAGTACGAGGTCGTCGGAGTTGAACGTGGTGAGCATGACCACCTTCGGCGGGCCCGGCAGCGCCAGCACCCGCCTGGTGGCTTCGATCCCATCGATGCCGGGCATGCGGATGTCCATGAGGACGATGTCTGGCTGCTGCTCCTCCACCAGCGTTACGGCGCCGTTGCCGTCGGAGGCTTCTCCGACGATCTCGAACGGCGACGAACCGCCGCCGAACATCATGCGTAGCCCGGCGCGCACCAGGGCGTCGTCATCCACCACCGCCAATCTCGTCTTCACCATGGCATCCACACCGCCACGACGAATTGTCCCGCATCGTCTGCACCGGCGTGGAAGTGGCCGCCGACGGTGCCGGCGCGCTCATCGAGCCCAATGAGGCCGACGCGTGCCCCGTCGGCTCGAGGCGCGGCCAGGCTGAGCGGGTTCACGATGCGGATGGTGACCCCCGAGTCTGCGCTCCCGCCCAGATCGACCGTCACCGGCGCGCCGGGCGCGTGCTTCGCTGCGTTGGTGAGGGCCTCCTGCACGATCCGATACCCCTGTCGGCTGACCGTTGTGGATGGTTCTCCCTCCAAACTGTTCGTGTAGGTGATGCTGCAGCCTGCGACGCGTTGTGCGTCGACGAGCTCCCCGACGGCGGTAAGCGAGGGCTGGGGCGGGAGCACATCGTCGCCCTCTTTTTGGCGTAGCTGGCCGAGAATCACCCGCAGTTCGCTGAGCGCCTGGTGGGAGCTTTCTTGGATGGTGTGCGCCGCTTGTTTGATCTCGTCGGGTGAGAGATCGTCGCGGTAGGCGAGAGCGCCGGCGTGCATGGAGATGAGCGAAATCTTGTGGGCGACGACGTCGTGCATCTCGCGCGCGATGCGGTTGCGTTCTTCGGCCCGCGACTCACGTTCCACCAGCAGCGCTTCGCGTTCGGCCATGTCGAGCCGTGCTTGCAAGGCGGCCGCTTCGGCGCGACGGGAGCCGAGATAGGAGCCGATGGCTGCGAGCGCGACGGTGAAGAGCGTCGAGAGCGTGACTGCGAACAGGCCTCGCAACACCACCGCGCTGAGGCCCACCGTCGGGGGTGCTGCGTCGACGCTGACGGCGTTGGTGGTGATGGCTGCCCTCGACATCACCACGATCTGCAACACTCCGACGAGCACCGTCGCCCACCAGCGCCGGCGGGTACACAAGCTGAGGTAGGCCCACGCTGCTAAGGGGAGCACCACGGGAACAGCAAGGCACACGAGAATAAGCCCGACGGCGACCACCATGGGGTGAGCGAACCGAAAGCGGATCACGTACAGCGCCGCTCCCAGGGCGGCCACATGCACGGTGACGGCCAGCGGCATGCTCTGGCCCGTCGGAACGGTGAAGAACAACAAGGCGCACAGCGATGCGATCGTGTAGCGCCAGACCTTGCCCCACTTGCCAGGCCTGTACTCATCCATACCCTCAGCCTACGGCTGCAAGCCCTCCCAACAGCAGCATCGTTGGGCTACCGACGACGCATCGTTCGGACCGGAAAGTGCAGCCCTTCGCCCCTGGCTGAAACCCAGCTGGCTGCGGTGTGCTGGAACCATGATCGAATTCAGGCACCTCACGAAACGCTACGGCGACGTCACCGCCGTCGACGACATCTCTTTCACCGTGCAACCCGGCACGGTCTGCGGATTCCTCGGCCCCAACGGCGCCGGCAAGTCAACCTCGATGCGTTGCCTTGTCGGTCTCGCTAACCCCACCGGAGGTCAGGCGCTGGTGCTCGGGCAGCCCTACCGGGAGCTGGTCAACCCTGCCGCGCAAGTAGGAATCATGCTCGACGCATCGGCGCTGCATCCCGGACGCACCGGGCGCGAGGTGCTCGTCGAGGGGGCAATGCTCTTGGGGCTCCCCCATTCCAGGGTCGACGAGATCCTCGCGCTCGTCGGTCTGGCGCCCAAGGAAGCTAAGCGGAAGGTGAAGACGTACTCGCTCGGTATGCGGCAACGCCTCGGGATCGGGCACGCGCTGCTCGGGGCTCCGTCGGTGCTGGTGCTCGACGAGCCAGCGAATGGCCTCGACCCTGCTGGTATCCGCTGGATGCGCAACCTGCTGCGAGACTTCGCGCGGCATGGCGGCACCGTCTTGCTGTCTTCCCATCTGCTTCACGAAGTCCAGCAGATTGCCGATCAGCTGGTGATGATCGGGCACGGACGCGTTGTCCACGACGGCTCCATGGCCGAGCTGCTCGCCTCCAGCGAAGACCTCGAAGACATGTTCCTCAGCTTGACCGCCGATACCTCTCGCGAAGGAGTACTCCGATGACTACCGCAACTACCACTCGTACCGACGTTCCTCTCGTCGAGACGCAACCGAAACCGATCGCGTTCGGACGCGTGGTGGCCGTCGAGTTTCGTAAGTTCTTTCACACCGCGTCATTGCGGATGCTCATGTGCGCGTGTCTCGCGCTGATGACGGCCATGGCGATTGGGCTCGGGCTCGGATACACGACGATGTTCCTCGACGTCGAGACCGGCCAGCCCGTCTATGTGCCTTGGCTGACTTCCGCCACCGCGATTCGGCTCCTGGTGCAGCTGGTGTTGCCGGCACTCGTCATCGTGCCCGTGGCCGATGAGTGGACCACCCGGTCGGTGATGACGACGTTCACCCTCGTACCCCAGCGAGGGGTGGTGGTTCGGGCGAAGGCGATCGTCGCCACTGTGGTGACGCTCGTGGGCTACGGCCTCATCGCTGGTATGGCACTGCTCACCACCTGGTCGGCTCGGCTCACCAACGGCATCCCCCTCACCGGCATGTGGACCGATTGGGGCGAAGTGGGTTGTGAGTTCACCGTCTGGTTCCTCACGATGGCAAGCGCGTTCGCCCTGGCGTTGGTGATACACAACAGCGCTCTCAGTATTGCGATTGTGCTTGGCGCTCCTGTAGTGCTCCAGATCATTTCCCAACTTGGTGAAATCCCCATGAAAGCGACCGAGTGGCTAAATCTGCAGACCAGCGCCGCCCTCACGTTCCAAAGCGACGATGCCACCGGCGTCTGGAAACTCGTCGTCGCCACTACCTTCTGGGTGGTGCTCCCTCTAATCTTTGGCGCTCTCCGTACGTTGCGTCGTGAGGCGGCGTGAGCTGTCTTCGAGGCGAGTGCATGCTGGGCTCCCGTGAGAATCCACCAAGGGAATTCTCGACGCTCTCCCCCAACCTCCACCGAACCGAATTAATGTGCGAGGTAGACATCTCGCATCAAGGAGAAGCACATGCTCGCAACCACTACACCCATCGGAGTCACCGATCTGCCTTATGATCCGTGTACCGATCCCGAGGCAGATCACAACGCACTTGGCATCAGCAACTACCTAGACGGGCTGGCCCAATTCATGACCAGTTGCCCAACGCCCATGACCATTGCGGTCCAGGGCGACTGGGGCAGCGGCAAAACCTCGGCGATGAACGGCATCAAGTTCAGGCTTCGTTCCGAGGAGAAGTACGAAATTATCAATTTTAACACTTGGCAATACGCCCAGTTTGACCTGGGTGAGGCCTTGGTCTTTTCCCTCGTTCACGAAGTGACCGCTCCGCTGCAACGTAACTCCGAGCAGGCGAAGCGGTACCTGCGGAAGTTCGTTGATTTCGGACGGGGGCTTATGCGCACGGTGGGTAGCACCACGCCAACAATTGCTGTGCTCAGCAATGTGCTTGACTCCGCAGTGGACTCTTTTGGTGATGACGAGAAAATGTCGATTGTGGAGCAGGTGAAGAATCTCCGCAAAGAGTTCCACGCTGCTGTAGAGGAGTTTTGCCAGAAGGCCAAGAAGGATCGCGTCATTGTCTTTGTGGACGATCTGGACCGCTTGGACCCCTCAAAGTCCGTGGAAGTGATGGAGAATCTGAAGCTCTTCCTTGAGTGTGAGCGTGTAGTCTTCGTACTAGCCATCGACTTTGAGGTGGTATCGCGGGGCGTGCAGAATAAGTTTGGGGCCGGATTCACCGAGGATAAGGCCAGGTCTTTCTTCGATAAGATCATCCAGGTTCCATTCCGTATGCCAATCAGCAACTACAAAATCGATGGCATAATGAAAGAAGTCTTCGACACCCTAGGAATGAAGAATCTCTCAGCAGATGCGAGGAAACCGTACGAACAGGCAGTGAAGTATTCTATCGGGACTAACCCCCGATCTCTGAAACGATTGCTCAACACCTTCGTTCTCCTCAAACTGATCGTCGAGGCCGGGGAACTCCCTTCCGACCGCGACGATAAATTGGATATCACTCTCTTCTATCTCTTGTGTCTCCAGAGCGCCTTCCCTAAATTTCATGACCGGCTCACTGAGCTCAGCGATTCCGAGGAAGATCTCGATAGCCTGCTACCCATCGACGAGACCCGGAACGATACGCAAGGCACGACTACCGCTACACAGGAGGAATACGGCGTAACAACGCTCGATCAACTTCGGCGCCTCGAATCCTTTATTGGGTTCTTCCGCGAAGTACTGGATGATTCAGATGATGGCCTTCAACTACTCAAGCGAGGCCTCTTCCTTTCTTCCGTGACCACCGTGGGATCCAGCAATGTTGTGGACAATGACGGCCGGCGCGATTTTGGCGGTTCGGTGATTTCTCGGCTGGAATCCAATCTTGGAACACTCGGAACTACGATGTTCCAATCGCTTCTTGCCAAGCTTTGCAACCTGCTCGGGGAGGGGCAATTCTCCTATGCGATGACTCCGTCCAGTCACAATGATGTAATACTGCACAACAGATCCGAGGAGAGTGTGAAGAAGTCGGGCTGGGGCACCCAGATGGCAGAAGTGCGCGTGAACAAGCTTGGCACACTCGCCGTCTACTTCGGCCCCAAGGCAGCAGAAGGAGCACGGAACTTCTGGAAGAACGACCCCGAGTGGTCTAAGCTCGCGGAAGGTTTGCATCGCGAGTGGCCCTCGGGGGCTGAAGGTCGCGGCAACAAGAAAATGACCTTCTTGGACCCTAACAAAAAACAGTCGGGAAACACCCACCCCTTCGGCTTCATCAAGATCAGCACGGAGGAAGAAATTGAAGCAGTAGCAATAGCACTCTCTACGGCATTCAAGCTCTCACGGCGCTGAGCCGCGATACATGCCCGCTTGGGGGATACATAGAGCGTCTTGTTCCGCCCTGTGTCCTGAGTCGGGCGTCTAGCTCCCGCTCGTTCGTCAGATGCTAGCAAGAAGGAGCACGAGCCCAATTCTGCAATACTCAAACGTTGGAGAGAAGCTCTCCGCAGAATCGCAGTCACCGCGCCTCGGGCCCAGCCCGATAAAACCTGAGTTTCACAACTTTAGTGCCCCAGTGTTGTGAGGAGTTCCGTGGTGTTGTTGGGGATTGCGGGTTCGGCTTCGATGCTGACATCACACCGGCGGTGTCGTTCGTGAGGTATCCCTTCAGCCCAACGAGATGCAGGCCCGCTCCAGCGAGGCGGTATCGAGGATGGCGTGTTGACCGCTGGTAGTCACGTCATACAGCAGCCAGCTGGCATCACCACCCTGCTGCTGCCAAACTTGCTCGAAACTCGCCGCGGCGAGCTGCTGCCGGAAATCCTTGGTGGTGCTAAGGAGCCAGCGTGGCAAGTGGCACGACGTAGGCACCATCGGGACGCTGGTAGCTGTACCCGCCTCCGGTGATGACAACGCGGTGAACGAGTGGACGGCGATTTCGATCTATCTTGCTGGCGAACCGTTCCAGTGACGCCACGGCTCCGTCGACAATGTCTTGATTCCAACCCAACTTGGCTTCCACAATCATCACCGTCCCGTCTCCGGTCTCCACGAGGGCATCCACCTCCGAGCCCGACGAGTCGCGTGCGTGATAGACCTCTTGGCCCGAATACACACGAAGGTCATGCACCACTTGCGATTCAAATAACTGTCCTGCATACGCCAAGTCACGCATGAGCGCATCGGGGCTACTCTCAAGGGCAGCCACAGCCAACGAAGGATCTGCCAAGTGGCGTTTGGGCTCCTTCCGGAGCGTAGCTTTCGACCTCAGGTGGCTAGACCATGCCGGTTGATCCTCGAGTGCAAACAGTCGAGTGAGCACCCCGAGGTACCCACGCGTCGCATCACGAGACAGGTCAGCATCATTGCTCAATGTCGACAAATTCATCTCCGTGGCGACACCACGGGCAATGGCCGATAAAAGCCTACGCATTCGGACGGGGTCGTGCGCTACGTCACTGACGCTGTGTACATCGACATCTATGAGCGATTTGAGGTAGTCACGCACATTCAGCAGCCTGTCATTCAAGGTGTTCTTGAGGAATCCTGGCCATCCACCCGTGGCCAGTCGTTGGATAAGCTCCCCAAACGCCAGCGGTGACTCAGCAGCCTCGATTTTCTCCCCCCGCATAAGGCTGGCAACGCTGACACGCCCACTTGAATGTCCGCTCTCGTGCAGGCTCATCGTACGCATACGCACTCGCGCAAACCGGCCAGCTCCACTGTGACGAGCCAGATCAGCGCTGGGGGCAGCCGATCCAGTCAGAATGAACAGCCCTTTGCTCTGAAGCTCGTCGACACGCCTTCTTACGAGGTTCCACAACTGGGGCTGCAGATGCCATTCATCAAAAAGGCGAGGCGTGGCACCCTCCAGGAGTACGTGCGGCACAGTACCCATGAGCTGCGCGACATTTGGGTCGGTATCTATCGCAACGGTACTGGCGGCAACTTGCATGGCAGTCGCTGTCTTTCCGCATGCCTTCGGACCCTCAACCACTACAGCGCCTGCACGACGGAGGGCCCTGCGCAGATCGACATCCGCTTGTCGTTGTAGGTACACATCAGTCCATTCGTCACTATATGAGCCATCTAGTCGTCACTTTGAGAGTGTATCAGTCGTCAATTTGTGAATATCTGGTAGCTCGCTTCTCTCGACGAGGGCTGGCCCATCGCGTTTCCTCGTCGCACCCGCGACCAGCGTCGATATCCAAAAGTTCCCGCCTCGCACATGAATCTGCGTACCGCACACGGGCAGACGCAAGCATGAGTGGGGGCTCGTTCAGGCTTACCCGAACGAGCCCCCACTCCGTGTGTTGTTCCGACTGCGAGGACCTACTTGAGACGCATCTCCAGGTAGTCGACGCCCATGAAGAGCCCCGTTGACGCGTCGTGCTTCCCAGCAGATTCAAACCGCAAGGTGTGCTTGCCAGCCTTGAGTTGAACGGTGCCCAGAGAGCCTTCGTCGGTAGTGACGCCGTCGGCATGGTGACCCTCAAACTCTCCGAGCTGCTTACCATCAAGCATCACTCGCAGGTTCCCATAGTCGCCCGCCTTGGAGTACCTGAGCGCAAGGTCGTAGGAGCCGGCCTTGCTGACGTCGACGGTGAACTCCGCGAATTGGCCTGCGGCTTGCGGTTTCATCCACAGTTGTGCACCGCCAGACCACGTCACGCCGCAGCAGCTGCTTTGGCGTTCCAAGTCCATGTCGGCCTTGTCGGCAGGCAGTAGATCTTCCAGCTCCACCCGCTTCGTGGTGTTGCTCGTCTGCGACGCGGGCGCAGAGAACCCGCCTGCCTTGCCGCTGCTGTCGACGGCTCTGACACGGTAGTGCCAGGTCTCGTTGAGCCCGGCTGCGGTGTGGACAAAACCAGGTAACGGGGATGTGCCAAGGAGCGTGCTCTCGCTTGGCGTGAAGTCCGCATCCTTCGAGCCGTACACCTCGTACCTCGATACGGCAACGTCATCCGTTGCCCGGGTCCAATCGAGCGCGATGCCATTCCCCGAGACTGCGGCTTGCAACGCATGGATGCCCGAGGGTGCGGCACGATCCGTCGTTGCCTTCGAAGTGCTCCGCACCTCGTAGCGAGCAGCGGTCCAAGCCTGATCGCCCTCTGGCGTGAGGGTGACCGTGATGCTGCGTTTCCCGCGCGTCAGCTCGGGCGGCAGCATGAACTCATCCTCGAGCCAGCGATGATGTTCGTTGCCCAACGGCTGCAGCCACGTGCCCGCGTCCTTGCCGTCGACCTGCACCTTCGCGCGCTGGTACGCCTCACGCTGATCAGACAACCGGCGCAGCTGCACCACATCGCTGTCGCGAGCAATATCGACGGTGAACCTCACCGCTTCCTTGGTGGCCCGAAGAGTATCGGTGACGGGGATCCCGTCGTGCTCTCCTTCGAAGGTTGCCCGCAGCGTCTGCACGTCACCGCTGCCGGCGTAGTGGTGCTCCTGCTCAGAAACCTGATCGCCGACGTCCACGGCGTCCGTGAGGCGAGCCCGAACGCGGCCGTCGTGCCCGTACCAGAAGGCCGTGGTGCCATACTCGGCCTTCGCTTGGTTCGAGCCGCCGTGTTCGATGCCGAACGCCATCGTGTTCGAGAACGGCATGGCGTCGGCGACAAGGGTGCGCACCATGGAGTCGCACTTGTGCTTACATCCATTCACGCCGAACTGGATCGCCGTCGCTCCGACGAATGGTGTCGTGAAGGGCACCACTTCGCGGAAGTACCAACCGCCCTCGTAGAAATCCTCGGTTCCAGTGCCGTGCCACGCGGGCGAGTAGGCACCGTCGACGTGCACACGCTCGTCGCCCTCGAGGTACTCGCGGGTGTTGCCGAACTCCATCTGGCCGCGCACCGTCTGACTGACGCCGACGACCTTGCCAAAGCCAGTCTGGTCCAGGACGCGCCAATCTTGACCGTCGACGGTGTCCCCGCGACGTGACTTCGCTTGGAAGTAGCCGATCGACGGTTTCGCGCCCGACAACTGCCCTCCGACGCGTCCTTCACGCGCCGTCGTGGCCGTGGCCGCACCGACGGTGACGTCGACGTCGGATTCATTCACCAGCTCCACTTCCAGTGACTTTTTGTACGGCATCGGCCACCAGCTGGAGAACCACCCAGTGGTCTCGGGATCGACGGCGTAGAGCAGCGATCGCACCTCTGCGCGGCTGAGTCCGACACCGAAAAACTCGCCGAACGGAGCGTCGACCGTCTGCTTCCCATCGACGGTGAATCGCAGTCGAAGGTCGCGTAGTAGCGCGTTGCCCTCGAGCACATCGGGATCGGTGGCGACGGGATAGGTGTACGTTCTGTCCCCCTGCCATACCTGTCCTTCGACGACGTAGTTGTGGGCCTTCTCAGACTTCTCGTTGCCTACGTCGATCTCGTCAGTGCGCTTCCACTCGTCGCTTACTCGGCTGTCCACCCAGTAGCGGAATTCGTTGAAGTCATTCTCCTTCTGGGTGTACTCGGTCTTCACCGTCACAGATTGCTTGCCCTTGGTTATCTCAGCGGGCACCTCGATGGAGAGATCGAGCCACTGCCCTGCAGTCGACTTCACCTCTTCCCATGCACCAATGTCTTTGCCATCGACGGTGACCTTCGCCACTTGTCCTGCGATGCCGGAGTCGAGGCGTCGGGTGATGCGGACGCCGTTGTTGTCCGGGTCAATCTTGGCGGTGAACTGGCTATGGCCTCGGAAGGCACGGCCGTCGTCGTTGATGCGCTCGGCTTCGTCGGGGGTCTTGATCTGCGGCAGCTGGAATCGTAGCTCGTTCAACGTGCCCGCTTTACGAGCTGAGGCGACGCGCTGGCTGCCGCCTGCTGGGATACGCAGCTTCGTGGTGTCGGTGCTCGCTTTGCGAGCGCGGGGCTTGGGGTCTTGGTGGCCCCACTGCTTGGCCGCGGTGAGCACGTCGGAAGGAACATCGTCGGGGTTGAAGGTGGGCACACCATTGGCGTCAGCGAACTCACGGATCGATACATGATGAAACAGCGGGTTGTTGGTGGTGGTGACCTTCATCGATTCCCGGTACGTCATAGGCACCTTGATGCCGACACCGCCGGAGGACTCATCGGCATTCACGACGAAGGGACTTTGAAAGGCGCCTCCGACTTTGCCGTCCACGACGTCCTGGAGCTTCGCGTCAAGAACGACCTTGCCGTCGAGAGTCACCTTAATGTTGCCCGTTTTACTGACATCACCCCAGTCGCGCGTGAACCAAATCGACGTGACCTCCCCGGCGCCAGCATCTTCGGCAATCACACATCCGTCGGTTTCGTTTCGCAAGCAGGAGAATGTGCCGTCGAACCCGTCCTGCCAGTTACCGCCAGTCTCATCAAAGCTGGCAAATTGCTTGCTCGTCACCCCAGTGGGAATGGCCGGCAGCTGGTCGAGATGCCGAAAGGTATCCCACCCGACGGGACCTTTCGCTGAAAACTGCTTCGACGGGCGGCGGTGTCCCGGATCGGCTTGGGCGTATTCAATGCTCACCAGAGAGGCCGTCAGGAGTGTTGCACCGGTGAGGAGCGAACACACACCCTTGTGCAATCGCATAGTCATCTTGATCCTTTCGTAGCATTTACCTGGATTTGGACGTAGAAAACAACAATGGTGGAGTGCCGCCCGCATTGCTGACGGCACTCCACCGACATTGTTGAAGGCTCAGTAATTACTTATTCTCGAAGTCGAACTGCTTGTAGACTTCCGACGCATTCTCCTTCGTAACGGGGATAGTGGGCAGGATTTGTTTCGAACCAAATTCCTTTCCGTCAATCATGAGCATGACCGTATCGATGGCCTCCTTCGCGCCGGTCGGGTACACGAATGTTCCCGCGAGCTGCCCCTGTTCGACAGCGCGGATACCGCCGTCGGGAATAGCCAAACCGTCGATACCAATGAACTGCATGTCCTTGTCTTTACCAGTCCCGGAAGCAGCGAGGTACGCGCCCAGCGCCATTGGATCGTTATGCGCAAAGACCAAGTCGATTTTTTCACCAGACTGCAGCCACTGCTGCATGTTCTTGGTGCCTTCTTCTTTAATCCACTTCGCGTCCTGATCCTTCACAATCTTGATCTTCGGGTTGTCCTTGATGGCATCGCGGAAACCCTGATCACGGTCGATCTGCGGCTGGTTGCTCATAATTCCTCGAAGCTCGACGACGTTGCCCCCGTCGGGCAGCAACTTCAGGGCAAGCTCACCCGCTGCCTTACCGATGGCCACGTTGTCTCCGCCGATGAAGGCTGCAATGCAGTCGGTGTTCACACTCCGGTCCAGAACGATCACAGGGATACCCTTGTCACACGCCTGCTGCACGGGCGGTGTGAGCGGGTCCGACTCGTTCGGCGAAACAATCAGAACGTCTACGCCCTGCGTGATGAACTGTTGCACCTGCGAAACCTGGCGCGAGGAATCCTGCGCCGCATCAGCGATGGGCAACAACTCAAGGTTGTCGTGTTGTTTGGCGAAATACTCGAGCTGAATGTTCAGCTGTGCACGATAGGGCTCCGCATTATTCGCCTGCGAATACCCGATGACATACTTGTCCTTCTTCTCCAGCTCTACGGTTTTCATAGGGCCTGGATCAATCTCGCCGGCAGCGGAGGGTTTTCCCTCACCAGAACCAGCATCAGAGGATCCCGGATTTTCCGAAGAGGCAGTGCTTGACTCACCGCCTGAGTTGGAAGACTGGGCAGATTCTGATTCTGCGTTCGTTCCGCAGGAAGCTAGTGCGAGTGTGGAGGCCGCCACCAGAGCTCCCAGCGTCTTCAGTGACCTGAGTTTCATGGTTTTCCCTTTCTTTAATCTGTATTCACAGGTGTTGATTAGTGTGTCTCCTGGACGGCAACTTTGTTCTGCCGTTTGTCTTTTCGGCGAAGCGAGTCACCAATCTCTGTAAAGAGCTCAGGGCGCTGAATAACGACGGCTATCACAACAATCATGCCCTTGATAATCAGCTGCCAGTTAGCACTGAAATTGTTGAGGCCCAGGACGTTGTCGAGCAGCGTGAGGATCATGGCTCCAATAAACGTGCCAATGGCCGTACCCTTACCCCCGGCTAGGCTCGCACCACCGATGACAACCGCGGCAATCGCGTCGAGTTCGTAGGTGAGACCCGCCGTCGGATCTGCCGACGCGTTATAGGCCGCGTTGATGGGTCCAGCAATGCCCGCGAGCAAGCCGGTGAAGGTGTACACGAAGATCAGCACCAGGGTGACGTTCACACCTGACAGCCGAGCGGCGGTCGGGTTCCCGCCGACCGCGTAGATGTGCCGCCCCAACTTCGTTTTCGAGAGAATGATTTGCGCAACAATCGTCGTAACGAGCAGCGCCAATACCGGGAAAGAGCCGAGGAACGGCACGTCAAACAGGGGCGCGCCAGGCTGGCCGAGCACCTGGAAGTCCTTCGACCCGGGAAGAATTCCATTCTCGTTGTACTGCACGGTTCCGATAGAGACATTGTTCGAGAATTCCCGAACAATACCTCTTGCGATAGTCATCATGGCTAAGGTCATCACGAAAGCCTGGATTTTGAGTAACGCAGTGCCGAGGCCATTGATGAGCCCAAAGAGTGCACAGACGAGCAAGGAAATCGGCAGAATTGCGCCGACAGGCATGTTCTGCTCTACCAATAGCCACGCAGACAACGTGCCGCCAATAGCCAACACTGCGCCGACGGACAGGTCGATGCCCCCGGTGATGATGATCAGCGTCATGCCGATGGCGAGAATTCCTCGTGGCGCGAAATACGCCACCGCGTTTGTGAGGTTACTGAGGGACAAGAAGCGCTCAGCCTGGGTGGCAATACCAATGATGATGATCAGCACCAAACCCAGATACCCCTGGAGAGAACCCATAAGGGGGCGAATTCGCTGCCACATCGTCGGCTCGGAAGCAGCCGTTTTCTCACTCATCATTTGGTGTCCTCCTGGGGTTCTTCTGCATTCTCGTCCGACACATTGAGGGTGACCGCGTTGCTTCTATCCATGGCGGCGGCCAGGATTTCTTCCTGGTCTGTATTCGCGGCATCCAGCTCTGCCGTCTTTCGACCCTCACAAAGCACGACGATTCTGCTGCACATTCGTAGTAGCTCGGGAAGCTCGGACGATGCCACGACGATCGCAACGCCCTGCTCCGCTAGCTCATTCACGAGTTCATAGATCTCCGACTTTGCTCCGACGTCGATGCCACGCGTCGGTTCGTCGAGGAGCAACACCGAAGGCTTCGTCAGCAAGCATTTGGCTAAGACCACCTTCTGTTGGTTTCCACCTGAGAGCGTGCCGACGCGAGCATGAGTGCTGGGAGTCTTCACCCCAAGTTCGTCGACCTTCTCCTCCACCGCGCGGTTTTCGTCGCGTTGCTTGACGAAGCCTGCCGTCGTAAATCGCTTGAGCGCAGCGAGGCTTGCGTTGAATTTCACGCTCAGGTCGAGCAAGAGGCTCTGCTGTTTGCGGTCCTCCGCGACGAGGGCAAACCCCGCCTCGATGGCATGCCTCGGATTGCTGGGCTGGTAGGGAACGCCGTCGAGCTCGATCGCTCCCGTAATGGCATGTGAGGGGTACCCACCGAATAGCGATTCCAGCGTCTCTGTTCTACCAGCACCCATGAGCCCGGCGAGGCCTACGATCTCGCCGGGGCGAACGTCGAAGTCGATACCCTTCAGCTCCACGCGTCCGACGAGTGGATCGGGTTCCAAACATAGGTTCCGCACGCTGAGGCGCGGTCTTGTATTGAGCTCGGATGCGTCATGTTCGCGTCGAGGCAGATCCGAGACGTCGCGTCCCACCATCATCCGGATCAGTTCGGCGCGAGAGGTGCCAGCCATGGCCTTTTCGCCCACCCAGCTGCCGTCTCGCAGCACATTGACCCGATCAGCAATCTCCTCAAGTTCTTCGAGACGATGAGATACGTAGATGATCCCCACCCCGTCAGCGGTGAGGGAACGAATCACGTCGAAAAGTTTCTGCACCTCAGCGTCGGCCAGCGCGGACGTCGGCTCATCCATGATGAGGATCTTCGCGTTGATAGACAGTGCCTTCGCCACCTCAACGAGCTGCTGTTCCGCAACGCGCAGCTGGCTCACAGGCGTCGAGGGATCCAGCTCCAGACCGACTCGAGCGAGCAGCTTCGTCGCAGTTTCCAGACTCACTCTCCGGTTGACGAATCCGCCCTTACCCTGCTCGCGACCCAGCCAAATGTTGTCTGCGATGGACATCGAGGCCACCAGGTTCAGCTCCTGGTGAATGGTGGAAATGCCGAGTCGCTGGGATTCCGTCGGGGTGTGCAGCACGACGGGGCTGCCATCCAGCGTGACTTCTCCGTCGTACTGGTTGAACACGCCGGAGAGAATGTTGATCAGTGTGGATTTGCCCGCGCCATTCTCACCTAGCAGAGCAACCACTTCGCCTTCGTTGAGCCGGAGTTCTACGTCGCGAAGCGCGCGAACCCCTGGAAAGGACTTCCCTATACCTCGCATTTCGAGTAACTGCGTCGTCACTAGCGTCTCCATCCCCGAGCGACTGTGCTCGGTACCTGTGAGACGCCAGTTTTACACACCCAAGTGTCATCCTGTGTGATTTTCTGTAATCGTTCTCAGTTTTTTCGACGTCGGACCCACCCCGTCAAAGTTGACCGTTATCCTCCACCAGAAGCAAACGACCCCCAGTTTTCGAGGATTTTTTGCAGGCGTGGAGCATAACGGTCAACTCTTGGAACGTGGTGGCACGGCGACGTTCCCGGTCACACTCCCGCAGGAGCCCAGCCCAGGGCGGGCGCGACGTACTGGGCAAAATTGCTCAGCACGCGGAGGTTGAAGTCAGTGCCCATTTGGTTGGGGATGGTGAGCATCAACGTGTCCGCCGCCATGACAGCAGCGTCAGCGCGTAGTTGCTCAATGAGACGGTCTGGCTCATCGGCATAGGTGCGGCCAAAGGTGGAGCGGAACCCATCGATGATTCCGATCTGGTCTTGGCTCTCACCAAAGAAGAGTCGACGGTCCTGCGCGCTCACGATTGGAAACACGCAACGACTCACCGATACTCGGGGCTCCCAGTCGTGCCCAGCTTCCCGCCAGCCGTCACACGACCTGGCTACTTCGAGCGGTTGTGAACCCACCTACCGACGACGATGAGGCCAAACCCGACGAAGGCTAGGCCGAAGAGACCGAATCCCAGAGACATGAACCCTGGCCCCAAGGCTGCCGGGCCGATGCCGAGGCCGCTCAGAATGCCGAAGTTATGCAGGAATGGCAGAGCAAATAGGCAGCAGCCAATCACCTGAATGATGATCCCAATGACGCCGAGGGACGTCTTCTTCTTCCCAGGCTGGGGCGCCTTGTAGTGGGAATGCTGCGTGCCATAACCGTAGACCGGCTGCTCAGCTCTCCCCTGTTCCGCGTAGCCATAGCGGGATGAGCTGGCTTCGTCGCCCATGTGCCCACGATCTGGCTGGCGATCAGCGTCCGACTGTGCTGGCATGCCTTACCTCCTTGTTTCGGCACAGTGTACGTTTTGTGAAGCCCAGAAGTTTCACCGTCGGCTCGCCAACGCCCTACCCTTTATTCGACGACGAAACGCAAGGTGGTACCTCATGGCCGTTGGGCTCGCAGCACTTCTCGACGACATCGCGGCGATCGCAAAACTCGCTGCGTCCTCGCTGGACGACATTGGTGCGGCGGCAGGCCGAGCCGGCGCGAAGGCGGCAGCGGTCGTCGTCGACGACACGGCGGTCACACCGAAGTATCTGCAAGGTTTCACACCGCAGCGTGAGCTGCCTGTTATCTGGAAAATCACAAAAGGGTCGCTGCTAAATAAGGCGATCATCATTGTGCTCGCCTTGCTTCTCAGTCAGTTCGTCCCCTGGCTGCTCACACCGTTGCTCATGTGCGGCGGCTTATACCTCGCCTTCGAGGGTGCAGAGAAACTCTGGGAGTGGGCTTCCGGGCACAAGAAGGAAGCTGAAGAAGTAGCCGCTGAACGCAGTCCCGACCAGGAGGACGCCATCGTCGGTAGCGCTGTGCGCACCGACTTCATCCTCTCCGCCGAGATCATGGTCATCGCGCTGAAGGAGGTGGCGTCGGAGACGTTCTGGGTGCGTGCGGTGACGCTCGTCGTCGTGGCCATTGCTATCACCGCACTGGTCTACGGGGTGGTCGCGGTCATCGTGAAACTCGACGACATCGGCCTCGCGCTCACCAAGAAGAAGCGCGAGAGTACGCAGCGCCTGGGCCGCGGGCTGGTCCAGGGCATGCCCATTATCTTGCGGGTGCTTTCCATCGTGGGCACGCTCGCCATGCTCTGGGTGGGCGGTCACATCCTGCTGGTGGGTATGGACGAGCTGGGCTTCCACCCGCCGTATGCGTTTGTGCATCACCTCTCCGAGGCCGTCCACCATGCGGTACCCGGTGTCGGCGGCGCGCTGGGTTGGATCGTCGAGACGTTCTTCTCGATGGTGCTGGGCGTACTCCTCGGCGCAGTCGTGGTAGGGGCGGTGCACCTCGTCGGGCGGCTACGCGGTCGGGCGTCGCACTAGACCTCAGCCCATGACAGCGCGCAGCCACCGCGCGCAGAGCTTCACCCAGGTGTAGGCGTTCTCTGGCACGGATTGTCCAAAATTCGTGAGCGAATCGCCAAGTGACAGCCCATGCGGGCCATGCGCGTAGTGGTGATACTCGAACGGCACCCCGTGTTCGGACAGCGCGGTCACAAACCGTAGCGACTGCGTGGGTGGCACCAAGGTGTCCTCACCCGTCGTCCACACGAATGCGGGCGGCACGTGCGGCCCTGCAGCCCGGATGCAATCGGTGGCCATGATGGTCTCCTTCGGGAACGGCAGATCCATCCAGTCGGCCGCCATCACCGCGTAACAAGGCACGATGGCGTTAGGGCGCGACGAGAACTCCATCAGCCCAGCATTTGCCTCGACACCCCGCGCGACGAGCTGCGCGTATTCCTCACGCTCCGCCTGGACGACGTCGTCCTGCTGATGCATGGTGCCGAGCATCGCAGTCACATGGCCGCCCGCGGAGAACCCGAGCACAGCCACCCTCTCAGGATCCACTCCCAGTTCGACGGCGTGCGCCCGCACCCAGCGCACGGCGCGGGCTGCGTCGACGACGGGCTGCGGGAACGTCGCATGGTCACGGATGGAGTAGCGCAACACGAAACACTGGAATCCGAAGCGTGCGAAAGCGATGGCGACGGGGTCGGCTTCCCGCTCGGAGAGGAACTCGTAGCCGCCGCCTGGACAGATGATGATGGCCGGACGGGGATGCTCCAGCGTCGGGGTGGGTTCGTCGGGATTCGGCAGTGAGAACCCGCATACCTCGAGTGTCACGTCGCGGTCGGGGTTCATCGAAATCATCTGATGCTGCATGGTTCGACAGTACCGATCCTGTCTCTGGGAGATAGGTAAACCGTTGGAACGCTTTTGATTCTGAGTGTTCAACGAGGCTTCACCGAGATGACCACGAAGTTGCCCTTGAGCCCTCTAATCTTCGACGCGGACCATCCGCATCAGAAGGGAAACCTCGTGTTCACCGACCTCGCTTTGGCGGCGAAGAAGCGGACGAAACTGCTCGTCGCGCTGGTGTTATCCGCCGTACTGCTCCTCCCATTCAGTTCCCCGGCTCATGCCGATCTCGCCGGCCCCACCGACGGTGGACGCGCAATCATCTTGTCGTCGAAGACCCGCGAGGTGGCCGACGGCATCGAACAGTCCACCTACGAGCGCATGGACGCACGGGGACGCAATGTCATCAACGTCTTGAAGGTCAACCTCGCCAAGACCGACGTGAAATACCTCGATTCAGGCAAGGTCGCTGGTGTTCAGACGCTCACCGAAATGGCCAAAGCCGGCGACGTGGACGCCGCTGTGAACGGCGACTTCTTCGACATCAACAACACCGGCGCTGTCCTCGGTGCAGGCGTCGAGCTGGGAGAAGTGATCAAGTCGCCGAATGAGGATCACCGCGAGGTGGCGACCGTGTCCACCGACGGTTTGGGCGCCATCACGCAGCTCATCTTGCAGGGCGAGGCGACGGTGAAAGGCGGCGACACCATCAAGTTGGCCGGCCTCAACATGACCAAGGTGCGTCCCGATCGCGTCGCTGTCTACGACCACCGATGGGGCGACTTCACCCTCCAGCGCCCCATCGACGCTGACAAGAACGCAAAGATCGTCCGCGTCCGCGACGGCAAGGTGCACTCCATCGACGAGGCTATCTCCCCCGACAAGATCGACATTCCCGAAGGCGACAAGATCCTCCTCGGTCGCGGCAACGACGGCGTCGCGAAGCTTTCTGCGCTGAAGGTGGGCGACGAGGTGGAGGTCTCCGTCGGCATCTCTGAAAACGTCGACGACATCGCGCTCGCTATCGGCGGCAACTGGTCCGACATCCTCAAGGACGGCAAGGCACTCGATCCCAAGGGCAACCAGGATGCATTCGTCACCGGGCTGCACCCGCGCACCGCAATCGGCTTCGGCGACGGCGGAAAAACCATGTACCTGGTCACCGTCGACGGACGCTCCAAGGACAGCCGCGGCATGGACCTGGGCGAGCTCGGACGTCTCATGCGTGAGCTCGGCGCCACCGAGGCCATGAACCTCGACGGTGGCGGCTCCACCACCATGGTCGCCAGGGATCCCGGCGACGACGACACCTCCGTCGAGAACACCCCCTCCGACGGCCACGAACGCAACGATGGCAACGGCATCGGCGTCGTCAGCAAGGGCTCCGACGGCAAACTCTCGGGCATCAACGTGCAGTTCCAGGGCGTAAGCAACCACGCCGAGCGCGTGTTCCCCGGCACCAAACGTCAGCTCACCGCCAAAGGACACGACCGTGGTGGTCGCCCCGTCGACGCCAAGGTCACGTGGAAGAGCTCCAATCCCGACGTCCTGACCGTCGACGGGAAGGGCGTCATCACTGCCGTGAAGCCGGGCAAGGCCGACGTCGTGGCCAGCTCCGGCAACGTGGCTGCACGCACCAGCGTCCGTGTGCTGGGCAAGCTGCAGCGCATCACCGTTTCCCCAAACGTGACGCAGATCTCCGGCCCGGGCGAATCCAAGCCGGTCAACGTGGTGGGTCACGACCCGCAGGGCTTCACCGCCCCGATTGATCCTTCTGACGTGAAGGTCTCGGGCGCGGACGCGATGAAGTTGGTTCCCTCCGAGAGCTCCACGTTCCTCATGAGCAGCGAGCAGAAAAAAGTTTCTGGCGTGGCGACGTTCACCGTGCTCGACACGTCCGCAGAGATGAGCTATCTCGTTGGGCGGGAAACCGTTCTGCTCACCGACATGAGCGAGGATGTCTCCAAGTTCAAGGTCGACGGCGCCCGCTCGACGCAGGTTATCGAAAAGCGCCCCGGCGAAGGGCGAAACGGTAGCGATGCGATGGCATTCACCGTCGATTTCTCCCAGTCCAGTGCCACCCGAACCGCCAACTTCAAGCCGAACAAAGACACGCACGCCCGTCGCTTCATCGACGGCACAGCGGTCGAGCTTCGTGTCTGGTTGAAGGGCGACGGCAAGTTCCAACCGATGATGTACACGGGCGTGGACAACAAGGCGCTCGAGCTCCCGACCGTCTACGCACCCCGCATTCAGAAGACCGACGAGTGGCAGCAGGCCATTATCAAACTGCCGCAGGGCTTCAAGGGGCCGTTCTTCTGGTCGAACTTCGCGTTCTACGAGACCGGCGGTGACCAGAAGTACAAGACGACGGTGCTCATCGACTCTGTGGAACTCGTCGTGGCTCCGAATGCTGAAGCACCTAAGTTCGTCCAGCCTCGCGATCCCGCGACCATCGTCGAAGCAGGCTCGACCGACGACAATCCCACGCGCATCGCTGTGATGTCCGACGCGCAGTTCGTCGGCCGCAACCCGGACAGCGCGCTGGTGGCCGGTGCACGAAGGACGTTGCGCGAGATGGTGGCGGCAAAGCCTGACGCTATCTACATCGTCGGTGACTTCACCGACGAGGCGAACGATGAAGACTTCGAACTCGCGAAGAAGATTCTCGACGAGGAAGTGAAACCATCCGGCATCCCTTGGGTGTACGTGCCTGGCAACCACGAGATCATGGGGCAGCCCATCGAGAACTTCAAGAAGCATTTCGGTGATGTACAGACACTGCGCACCATCGGCAGCACGAGGATCATCACCCTCGAATCGGGCCCCTACGATCTGGGACACGATTTCGAGCAGATCAAGTGGTTCCGCAAGGAACTGGACCGTGCAGCCGCTGACAAGAACATCTCCGGCGTCGTCGTGATGTTCCACCACCCGACGAGGGATTTCCTGCCCGACGGTGGATCCGGCCTGCGCGATCCCAAGGAGGCCGCGATGATCGAGGAGTGGCTGTCGCGCTTCAACGAGACCAGCGGCAAGAAGATTGCACTCGTCGGCGCTGGCGTCGGGGCATTCCACGCCCGCCAGCAAGACAATGTGCTGCATATCACCAACGGCAACTCCGGCAAGGCCGCCACATCCAGCGTGGATTGGGGAGGCTTCCGAGGTTGGACCATGCTGGGCATCAACCCTGGCGAAGGCCCGAAGGTGACCGACTGGATGGAGGTCGAGACTCGCGCCTGGGTGGACAAGGATTCTCTAGCCATCAAGGCACCGGTCAAGGTGACGCGCAACGACACCGTCGAGGTGGATGCCGGATTCAAGCAAGATGGCATTGACATCCCGGTTCGCTGGCCCGTATCTGCCAAGTGGGGCGGCAAGGACATTTACGTCGGCACCGACGCGAAGAAGGCGCCCAAGGGCTCCGTCGCCGTGTTCGACCCCGAGACCCGCACCATCAAGTTCCTGGATGGCGCCGGCGACACCGTGACGCTCACCCTCACTGTGAACGGAACAACGACCTCGCACGCCTTCACGCTCGCCGCGCAGGCAGCGAAGTGCACGGTCAAGGTTGCAGCGCCAGGCAGCGTTGTCCTGAACAAGGACGTCTCGCTGCAGGGCACCGCGCCTGGCTGTGAGCGTGAGAACGTCGTCGTTCAGATGAAGGATGGCGAGGGATGGAAGGACATCGGTGACACCACCGTCGGGAACGACGGCCGCTTCATCGCAGCGATCGGCGACGCGACGAACAAGGTGGGTACGCACCAGCTGCGCGTCGTCGTCGGCAAGGACAACACCTCGAACGTCGTCACTGTAAAGCGCGTCAAGGAAACCTCCTTCGATGTGGCGCAAGTCACCGCCGTGGGACGTGCTGCAAACGCGTGGGGCACCGTTCACGACAACGCCCGCATCTCCACGCAGGTGCACATTCCCGGCAAGGGGTGGTCGACTTCACAGACCATCGACGCGAAGGCTGGGTTCTGGAAGATTCCGCTCACCTACGGCCGGAACTCCGCAGGGACTCTACGTTGGCGCGTCGTGGTGAAGCACAGTGACGGCTCGATCGAAGTCACGCCTGAGAAGACCCAACGCCGCGTGGGCGTCACCGCGCATACCGCGGGCACGAAGCGCGTCGGGGCTCTCAGCAACGTGTGGGGCACCGTCGACAACGGGGCGAACGCGAAGGTGTGGACTGAGGTGCGCGTGGGTGGCAAATGGTCACGCTCGCAGGTGCGCTCCGCCGGGGCGAACGGCTTCTACGCCGTACCGCTGACCTACGGCTGGACCACGCCGGGAACCTACCAGTGGCGTGTGGGTGCACACATCGACGGGGTGGGCACCGTGTACTCGAAAGAGGTCACGCTCACCCGTAGCCGGTAGTAGTCACTAAGCAGTTGGGCCCCGCACTCTTCACGGAGTGCGGGGCCCAACTGGCTGCGTTCAGGCGATCAGGCGGTAACAACCTCGAAGCCGACGTGCGCCACGACGGCCGGGTGCAGCTTGACCTCGGCAGAGTGACGACCCACGGTCTTCACGTGCTTCGGGAAGGAAACGACGCGCTTGTCGATGGTGGGGCCGCCGGCCTTCTTCACCGCGACGGCGAAATCATTCGACGTCACGGAGCCGAAGAGACTGCCTTCCTCCGACGCACGGGCAGTCACCTTGACGGCGAGCTCCTCGAGCTGCGAGCGGATTTCCTGCGCGTGCTCCACGCCGCGGATCTCGCGGGCGTCGCGGGCGCGCTTGATGCCTTCGATCTGCGACTCCGCACCCTTGCTCCAGAGGATTGCCTTGCCCTGGGGGATGAGGTAGTTGCGGCCGTAGCCATCACGAACTTCGACGACGTCGCCGGCAACGCCGAGCTTGTCGATGGTGCTGGTGAGAATGAGCTTCATGAGTCTTCCTCCGATCAGCGAGCCGTGGACGCGTAGGGCAGCAGCGCTACCTCACGTGCGTTCTTGACGGCGATAGCAACTTTGCGCTGGTCCTGGACCGAGAGGCCAGTGACGCGACGGGCGCGGATCTTGCCACGCTCAGAGATGAAACGCTTGAGCGTGTTGATGTCCTTGTAGTCGATGTTGGCCACGCGAGTGGTCTTCACCGGCATGATCTTCTTCTTGTTCACAGACTTGCGCTGTGGACCGGCCATTGTGGTGCTCCTTTTCTCTCAGGTTTCCCCGAGCAAGCCCGTCTTTCGACGGAATGTGCCTTGTGGTTTGTTTGTTGTGTTGATGGATGGTCTCGATACGCGGCTGCGCCGCTACTCGACCATCGGGGCCGTGCGACCATCGGGTGCCGTGCGGACGCCCCCGGTCGTCGAGTAGGGCCGAAGGCCGGTATCGAGACGCGACGTGTGCGGGATCAGAACGGAGGTTCGTCGGACTGCGATGCCGGACCCCACGGATCATTAGCGCCGCGGTTCTGGCTCGAGTTGTTGGAGCTCGACCAGGAATCACCGCCGTCGCCACCGGAGTTCTGGCCGCCCTGCCACTGGCCGCCGCCACCGCCGCCAGATGTTCTGGTGACCTGCGCGGTTGCGTAACGCAGAGCGGGCCCAACCTCGTCGACATCAATCTCAAAGACAGTACGCTGCTGGCCTTCACGATCCTGGTAGCTGCGCGACTTCAACTTGCCTTGAACGATGACCCGCATGCCCTTCTCCAGGGATTCGGCAACGTTTTCTGCGTACTGGCGCCATACGGAGCAGTTCAGAAAGAGCGGGTCGCCGTCGCGCCACTGGTTCGATTGTGAGTCAAACGTGCGCGGCGTGCTTGCCACGCGGAAGTTCGCGACCGCCGAACCATTCGCAGTGAAGCGCAGTTCAGGTGCGTTCGTGAGATTGCCAACGATGGTGATTTGGGTTTCGCCTGCCATTGAGATGCCTCCGAGTCGGACGATTGAGTGGTACCCACACTATGTGCGCGGACTGACAATTACGCCCACGCTTTATCGAATCTGTGGAAAACTTCAGTCCTCGAGACGGAGAACCTTGGTGCGCACGATCTTCTCGTCGATTGCCAGGAGGCGATCGAGTTCGGACACCGTGGCGGGCTCACAAGTGAGCTGGAGGACGACGTAGATGGCCTCGGACTTCTTGTTGATGTCGTAGGCGAGGGTGCGACGGCCCCAGATGTCGGTGTTGTCGACGGTGCCGCCTTCCTTCGTGACGGTCTCCAGGTGCTT
This sequence comes from Propionibacteriaceae bacterium, assembly GCA_032576855.1. Classification (GTDB taxonomy): domain Bacteria; phylum Actinomycetota; class Actinomycetes; order Propionibacteriales; family Propionibacteriaceae; genus Arachnia. Next base: position 84,246 of record JAWFWL010000012.1, on the reverse strand, counting down.
CTCGATGAGAGCAGGCACCTGGCGCTCGTCGACGTCGGAGTCGATGAGGACCATGACTTCGTACTTGCGCATGCTTTGCCCCACCTCCTTCGGACTAACGGCCACGGGTCCATCCCGTGGCAGGAGGGCATGACCGAATGTTCGGCCAGCGACTCAGACTACCGTCTGCATACGCCTGTGGCCAAACACTTCATTTGATAGCCTCAAGTAAGTGAAGCACGAGTACAGAACACACGAAGTTACGAGCGCGAAGCTTTCTGAGAACCCGTGGTATCGCGCATGGCTCACCGCCGTGCAACAGGGTTTCCACGATCCCCACCCCACCGACGAGTTCCTCGACCACCAGCTCTCCATCGAGGCCGAACACGGCACCGTCATGCGCGGCGTGTGGGACTTGGAGCCACGCGAATATGCGCTGGGCGCCGACATCCCCGTCGCCACCTTTATGGAGTGGAACGGATCGCTGAACGTCGGCGGTAACGTCATCGACTGCCACCAGATCAGTGACGTGACCGTCCGGGCGTCACACCGTCGCCAGGGCATCGCCCGCAACCTGATGACCGCGTCCCTCACGGCTGCCAAGGAGCGCGGCCTCGCCATCGCCGCACTCACCGCCACCGAGGCAACCATTTACGGCCGCTTCGGCTTCGGCGCGGCCATCTTCAAGGACCAGATTGAGCTGCGCGTCGGCAACGGCTTCGACATCCACGCGCCCATCACCGGCACCTGCGAGTACCTCGACGTGCAAAAGCTGGCTGAGGCTTCCCGCACCGTCTTCGACGAGTTCCACGCCACGCAGACCGGCTCGATCGGCCGCTGCGACCCCGTGATGGAGGTGCTGAACGGCTCCGTCGAAAAGTCCACCCGCAAGCGCGACGACAAGATCCGCGCCGTCGGCCACTGGGACGAGCAGGGCAAGCTCGACGGCTACGCCACGTGGAAGGCTGCCGACCGCGACGACGCCATCAATGTCATCGACTTCGTTCCGACGAACAAGGACGCCAGCGTCGCCATGTGGGCGTTCCTCGGCTCGCTTGACCTCGTTCGTCGCGTGCGATTCAACCGCGCCCGCAACGACGAGCACCTCCCCTGGGCGCTCACCGACCGCCGTCGCTACATCGTCAAGGAACACGACGACCTGCTCTGGCTGCGCGTCATCGACCCAGCTGCAGTGCTCACCGCCCGCAATTACTACACCGAGGGCGAGGTGTGCTTCCGTGTCGTCGACAAGATGGGCATCGCCGACGGTGTGTGGCGCCTCACCGTCCAGAAGGGCAAGGCCACCTGCGTGCCCACCGACGATGAGCCCGAGCTGGACATCAACGTGGCCGCGCTGGGCTCGACGCTGCTCGGCGGCGTGAACATCCACGCGCTCACCACCGTCGGATGGGTGAAGGGCAAGCAGGAAGCCATCGACGTGCTCGGCATGCTGCTGCGCCGTCGACGCGAACCCTGGTGCATCACCCCGTTCTGATCGGGGGCGCAAGATAGATCAAGTTCGTGGTGGGTAGTCGAGCCACGAACTTGATCTATCTTTCAGGCTCCGATGGTTAACGTCGCCCTCGATACTTTCCGGGCAGCACCGGGTTGCCGTCGCGTCCCCACGCGATCAACCCTCCGGCTACGGATTCTGCAAGCAGCCCTGCCTCACGCAGCTGCGCGGCCACCATCGACGAGCGCAGGCCGTTGTCACAAATCACGATGATGGCGGCGTCGCGCTCAGCCAGCGGATCGTCGCCGTGGATGGCGTCGAGCGGATTCTCTTTCAGATCTTTCGGGTCGACGGGGCGCGCGCCGGGAGCGTGCCCGGCCTCGTACTCGCCGGGGGTGCGCACGTCGATGAGCACCGCACCTTTGGAGAGCGCGATGAGCGTCTCCTCAATCGTCAGCCCTGACGAGGAACGCTTGCTCAAGAAGTCCAACAAACCCATACGCTCATCTTTTCATACCCGCCCAGAAGCGCTACACGATGTTGAACATCGCGAGCCCGACGATCAGCACCACGCCCGTGATCGCCCACCCGACGAGGAACCATCCGAGCCATTGCTTCCGCGCCCAGCGCGAGACGAACACCGGCAGCGACAACGCCCCCACCATCGCGACCACGCACAACACCTGGAGCCACGCGGGCGTGTGTCCGGAATCCACCGTCATGTCGGTGCCAGCGGCGTTGTCGAACGTGTAGAACGCGGTGATGCCCCATCCCAGCAGGGCAGGCACGACAGCCAACAGGGCCAGCAGCGCCCAGGCGGCGACGGCTGCCCACGTCGACCACCACACCCGCGGCGGCGCGCTACTTGTTTTGCCCACGTCGCAGTGCCTCCAGGCGCTCGTACATGGAATCGATGCGCTCCTTGAATCGCTTCTCCACTTCCCGACGGCGCACCTTCAGCGTCGGCGTGAGGAGGCCGTTGTCCATGGTGAACTCATCTTCCAGCACCTCGGTCTCCTTGGGCTGATCTTGGATGGGCAGCTTCGCCGTGAGCTCGCCCACCCGTCGGCGCAGTTCCGCGAGTAGCTCCGAGCTTTGCAGCCAGTCCTTCACATCGCCCGGCCACTGCAGCTTCTGCCCAAGCTCTTCGACACCGGCGAGCGATGGCTTCACCAGCAGCGTGACAAACGGGCGAGTGTCGCCGATCAGCACCGCGTGTTCGAACAGCGGGTCGGCCAAGATGAGCCCCTCGATGGGCTGCGGCGCGACGTTCTTGCCGCCGAGCGTGACGATGATGTCCTTCAGCCGATCAGTGATGGTGATGAAGCCCTGGGTGTCGATGTATCCCACGTCGCCGGTGTGCAGCCAGCCGTCCTCGTCGATGGCTTCCGCCGTCGCCTCGGGCTGGTTCCAGTAGCCGTCCATCACGTTAGGGCCGCGATACAGCAGCTCCCCGAGCTCTCCGACGCGCATCTCGCCGCCCGGCATTACCTTGCCGACGGTGCCGACCTTGAAGTCGGTGGGCGAGTTGAACGCGGCCAGCGGCGCGGCCTCGGTGAGCCCGTACCCGACGCGCAACGGCAAGCCGACCGTCGAGAAGAACTCCTCGATCTCCGGACGCAGCGGCGCCCCGCCGCACGCGAGCACCGACTTGGACCCGCCCAGCGCCTCACGCACCGAGCGGTACACGAGCTTGTCGGCCAGCGCTCGCTGCAACCGCAGCCACACACCCGGCGTGCGCCCGGCGCGAAACGCGTACTGGTTATGGCGGCCCACCCGCAGCGCCCAGCTGAAGATCGCCCGCTTCACCGGCGACGCCTGCACCTTCTGGTGGGCGGTGGCGAATACCTGCTCGTACAGCTTCGGCACCGAAACCATCATCGACGTCTTCGCCAGCACCATCTGCGCAGCGATTTCTCGCGGGTTCGACACGTAGACATTCATGCAGCCGTGCATCAGCACCACGCACGTCCACCCGCGCTCCAGCGCGTGACTGAGCGGGAGGAAACACAACGACGACTCCTTAGAGCCGAACTCGAAGAACTCCTCCAGCGCATCATTTTCGGCACACAGCGCGAAGTGCGACAGCATCACGCCCTTGGGCGAACCCGTCGTCCCCGACGTGTACACCAGCGCCGAGAGATCCGCCGGCTGCGCCCCGGCGAAGCGTTCTTCCAGCGCCGACGTCGGCTCGGCCAAGAAATCGTCGTAGCGGCGCACGTCGTCGGGGCGACCGTCGTAATCAGACAGCACCACGATGGGCGGCATCGGCGCGATCTCACGCGCGGCGATCACCCGCTCAGCCTCGCTCTTCCCCCCGACGACGATGAAGCGCATCTGGGAATCAGTCACGATGTGCGCGATCTGCTCGGGCGTCGACGTGGCGTAGATGGGCACGGTGATGCCGCGAACGGTGTTGATACCGAAGTCGGTCTCAGTCCACTCGGGGCAGTTGGGCGCGAAGAGCCCGACGCGATCGCCCACCTCGACGCCGGCGTCGAGCAGCGCTTGGCCCACGCGGTTCACCTTGCGCAGTAGCTCCGCGTAGGTTTGGTCCTGCCACTGATCGTCGCGCCGGATGCGCGTGGCGATACGCCCGGGAAGCTCGTCGGCAATCTCACGGAACCGCACGATGACGTGCCGCGTCGAGCCGACCTTGCCGTGCTGCTTCAGAATGTGAGGGCTGTCTTGGGTCATCGTGTTCCTCCTGGGATAACGAAACCTACGCAACCGTAAGGTTAGCGTGTGGGCCAAGCTTGGGCCACGCTCCCCTCAGCGCAGCAGCGTCGCCAACTGGCGGGCAACCCCGTCGTCTTCATTCGATCCGACGACGCGCGCAGCCACCGCACGCACCTCGTCGCTGGCGTTCTCCACGGCAAACGCGGTGCCGGCCCAACGGAGCATGTCGACGTCGTTGGCGGCGTCGCCGAACGCCCAAACACGCTCTCGCGCGACGCCGAGCTGATCACACAGCAGCGCCAGCGTGCTGGACTTCGACACTCCCGGCGCCATCACCTCCACGAACGGCGCCCCCGACGTGGTGGCCACGCAGTCGCCGAGTGCGCCACGCAGGCGCCGGAGGGTCACCATCGCATCCTCGCCCGGGCAGCGAAAGACCACCTTGGAACATTCGTCGACGAGCCCCTCCTCGTCGACGATCGTCATCTCTTTCGGCGCGAGGTTATGGTCGGAAAACTGCGATCCCTCGACGTACTCAGCCTCAGCGTGGAACCACTCGCCCGCCGGGGCGATGGTGGCGAACAGCACGCGGGGATCCGCCTGCTTGACGGCCCTCACAAGGCGCTCGACCTCTGTGGCCGCAATAGGTCGGCTCAGCAGTACGTCGCCAGTGGCGATGTCCACGACGGAAGCGCCATTGGCGCAGATGCCCGGGCCGGTGAGCCCCGCGGCCTCCGCGATAGGGAGCAGGCCGTAGCGCTGCCTAGCCGTCACGGGGACGACGGGAATTCCAGCGTCCACGACGCGACGGAGCACGTCGCGCGTGAACTGGCTGACCGACTTGTCATCGCGCAGCAGCGTGCCGTCGAGATCCGTCGCGATCAGTTCAGGGCGTTCAGAGCTCGGCACGCAGCCACTCCAGGTCTCGGGCGTGTTCGGCCACGCCGCCGGGGGTTTCCAGGACAGCCGGAGCACCCGCAGAGCGCACCACACCGACGAGTTCCTCGGCAGGAATGAGCCCTTCGCCCAGGTTCGCGTGGCGGTCGGCGCCCGAGCCTGCGGGGCGCTGGGAGTCGTTCAGGTGCACGAGGTCGATTCGTCCGGTGATGGCTAGAACGTCGTCGACGAGCGTTGACATCTCGAGCCCAGCCGCGAACGCGTGGCACGTGTCCAGACAAAACCCGACTTGTGCGAAGTTCTCGCTCCCAGAAATCCCTTCCCACAATGCACCGAGCGACTCGAGGAAGCGAGCCATCGCATGCTTGCCACCGGCGGTGTTCTCGATGAGGATCGGCACGGGGAGATCCAGGCCGTCGACGCACTTGCGCCAATTCTCGATACCGACGGCGGGATCATCGTCGGCGGTCACGTGCCCGCCGTGCACAATCACTCCTTGCGCACCGATCTCCGCCGCGGCATCGACATGTTGCTGCAGCACGCGGCGGCTGGGCACGCGGATGCGGTTATTGGTGGAAGCGACGTTGATGATGAACGGCGAGTGCACAAAAATCTGCACCCCAGCCGCTTCGGCGTCGTCCTTCAGGCCCGGCTGATGGAACGTGGGCTTCTTCCAACTTTGCGGATCCCCGAGCACGCATTGCACAACGCCAACGCCGAGCTCGCGGGCATCGTCGAGCGGGTTTGGAGAACTGACATGGGCACCGAGTGGGAATGTCATGGCGCAAGTCTAAAGCCCGAAGCGGTGGCCGCCAGCTCTTAGGATGGCCGCATGCATCCTTTCTCGTCGAAGTGGAACCACAATTCTGCGTTGTACCCGCGGGTGGCAGAACTCGTCGCTGGCTGCGAGGTCGTACTCGATGTCGGCTGCGGTGACGGGACTTTGGCCCGTTATCTCGTCGACGAGGGTCATCAAGTGCTGGGAATCGACCGCGACCCATACGGACTTCCCGACGACGTGCCCGGCGCGCATTTCGAACTCGCCGACGCAAATAACCTTCCCTACGGCTACGACTCCTTCGACGCGGTAGTTGCCGTGGCGTCACTGCATCACAACCGCGATCAAGGGCTGGTGCTCAGCGAGATGCGACGAGTGCTGCGGCCAGGCGGGAAGATCGTCGTGGTGGGTATGGCCGCGGATACGTCGATGGCCGACTACGCCCTCGCCGCGAAAGACCTTGCCAGAGCGAAATGGCAGGAACGCGACAAGGAACTCTGGCATCCCGATGTGGCGGAGGCGGAGCCCCAACTGAGCTGGGATGAAACAAAGAAACTATTCGAGGGATATCTCGAGGGCTCGACATGGGAACGCGCGGGCACCTTCCGATACCTCGCCACCTGGCAGCGGACGTAGAGTCAATGAAAACTGCAAAACTCGCCAACAGCTGGAGCTCTCACGCGTGATTACCACGGGAGGCACGCATCTGTTGGCGAGTTTTGCAGTTTCATCTATCGGCGTGTGTTGGCAGGGACATCATCGGACGAACTCGACGGGATTCCCCATTGTGAGACGTGATTGATGCCCTCTCATAGCTGCCGGTAGGCTGACAACGCCCTCAGTTCGCGCCAGAGAGAGGACACCGTGTGCTGCTAGCCCTCATCGCCATTCACGCGATGTTGGCAATCTGCACGCCCGTGATCTCCCGCATCCTCGGCACAAGGTCCTTTTTCCTTCTCGCACTCCCGCCCCTAGCCACCGCGGCATTCCTCATCGTGCATGCGTCGACGGTGCTCTCGGGCGGAGCAATCACCGAATCCACGCAGTGGATTCCGAGCTTGGGGATCGCGCTGCACTTCCGCATCGGCCTCTTGCAGTGGCTGCTCGGGCTGATCGTTTCCGTCGTCGGTGTCCTGGTGCTGCTCTACTGCCGGTGGTACTTCGGACGTTCCATGCCGAATCTCTCCGGGGGCGTGCTGCTGGCATTCGCAGGGGCGATGATTGGCCTTGTCACAGCCGATGATCTCGTGGTGTTGTTCATCTTCTGGGAACTCACGACCATCTTCTCCTACCTGCTGATCGGCCACGACCCCACAAGACGAGCTAACCGCGGCGCCGCTCACACAGCGATGGTGGTCACTACCGCGGGTGGCCTCACCATGCTGCTGGGCATCATCGCGCTGGGGCACCAGGCAGGCACGTTCTCGTTGAGCGCGATCGTCGAGAACCCGCCGCTCACCCCGCTCGCCGGGGCCGGCGCGATGATGATGCTCGTGGGCGCACTCTCGAAATCAGCACTGCTCCCCTTCCACTTCTGGCTTCCGGGCGCGATGGCGGCACCCACCCCGATCTCCGCGTACCTCCACGCCGCCGCGATGGTGAAGGCTGGCGTATACCTCGTCGCGGTGCTAGCCCCGACGTTTTCCGGCGTCCCTTACTGGCGTCCGACGGTGTTGCTGCTGGGCGCGGCGACGATGGTCGTCGGCGGTTGGCGGGCGCTTCGACAGACCGATCTCAAACTTCTTCTCGCCTACGGCACGGTTTCCCAGCTGGGGTTCATGGTGTTGCTCGTCGGCATGGGCACCAAGGCGGGCACGCTCGCCGGGCTCGGCATGGTTGTGGCGCACGCACTGTTCAAGTCCACGCTGTTCATGACCGTCGGGATCATCGACCACAGCGCCGGCACCCGTGACCTGAATCAGCTGAGCGGCCTGGGCCGCAAGGCGCCAGTGCTCGCGACGGTAGGCGGCCTCGCTGCGCTCTCTATGGCTGGGATCCCCCCGCTCATCGGCTTCACGACAAAGGAAGCGGCGTTCGAGTCCGTCGAATACCTCGTGCGAGGCGACCAGTACGCCATCACTCCACTGGCCGGCATGTTCCTCGCTGCGGCGCTGGTGTTCGGATCCGCGCTTACCGTCGCATACTCTCTGCGCTGGTGGTGGGGTGCCTTCGCGACGAAGCCAGAGGCCCCTGAACTCCAATGGCACGCGCCCGCCGTCGCTATGACCGCCATGCCCGGGCTCCTCGCCGCAGCCTCGCTGGTAGGCGGATTCCTCGGGCACCCGCTCACGACGGCACTTTCCATCTACGCCGACACCGTGCGCTTCGGCGAAACCTCCCACGGTTTCGGACTGTGGCATGGCTTCACCGCGCCGCTTCTGATGTCGGCCATCGCTCTCGTCTCCGGCGTCGCGCTGTTCTGGTTCCGCTCCGATATCGCGCGCATCCAGTCGACGTTCCCGAAGTCGAGGTCGATGGAGGAGACCTACCACGCGTCCATGAAGCTGCTCGACCGCCTCGCGGTCGAGACGACGGCGCGGGTGCAGCGTGGTTCGCTTCCGGTGTACCTCGGCACGATCCTCGTCACCTTCGTCGTGCTCTCCGTCGCGGCACTCATGGACATCCGCTTCTGGCCGCAGGTGCGCTGGGGTGATTCACTGGCGCAGCTGGCCGTCTGCTGCGTAATTGTGGCGGCGGCGTTGGGCGCCGCCAAGTCGCGCGGGCGAGTGCGCGGCATCATGCTGACGGGCGCGACGGGTTACGGCCTGGCGGTGCTGTTCGTGATGTGGGGCGCGCCAGACCTAGCGCTTACCCAGCTGCTGGTGGAGACGGTATCGCTGGTGGTGTTCGTGCTCGTCGTCCGCAAGCTTCCGCGATACTTCACCAACCGCCCGCTCAGCTCGTCTAGGTGGTGGCGAGTGCTGCTCGCCGCGGCGGTGGGCACCACCGTCACGTTGATCGCGCTCGTCGCGGCCGGCGCGCGTCTCAACAACCCCATCTCCGACGCCTGGTACAGGGCCGCGTACGAGATCGGATTTGGGCACAACGTCGTGAACGTGGCCCTCGTCGACACCCGAGCCTGGGACACCTTCGGTGAAATTTCCGTACTCGTCATCGCTGCGACGGGTGTGGCGTCGCTCATCTTCCTGCAGACCCGAGTAGGCGACGTGAAACCCACGTCCTCGCTGGCCTCCGACGAGCGCAAGCTGGAGGCGGACTCGTCACCCGCAGTGTGGCTGCGCGCGGGACAAACCATGTCTCCATTCGCGCGCTCGCTGATGTTCGAGGTAGTCACCCGCATGTTGTTTTGGCTGCTGGTGCTCATGAGCGTGTACCTGCTGATCGCCGGGCACAATGCGCCAGGCGGCGGCTTCGCCGGCGGGCTCGTCGCAGGCATGGCCCTGATGACGCGCTATCTGTCCGCTGGTAGGCATGAGCTCGACGACGCCGCGCCCTTCGACGCCGGGCGCCTATTGGGTACCGGATTGCTGCTCGCCATCGGTACCGCGATTGCGCCGGTCTTCTTCGGCGGAGCCATCTTCCAAAGCTACGACCTGCACCTGGACCTCCCTGGCCCAGACACCATCAGCTTGTGGGGGCACGAATACTTCTTCATGGGCGATCTCCACCTGGTGACCTCGACGGTCTTCGACATCGGCGTGTACCTCGTCGTGGTGGGAACCCTGCTGGACCTGGCTCGCAGCCTCGGTTCCGGCATCGATACTCACCAGCTGCAAGACCGCGCGCCCACGCCGCTCGCGGATTCGACGAAGGCCCTGCCTGGAAGCAGGTACCGATGAGCGCCAACCTCCTCCTCGCGATCACGGCGGGCATCCTCGTCGCCTGCGGCGTCTACTTGCTGCTCGAGCGCTCCCTTACCCGCATCCTGTTGGGCGTGATCCTCGCCAGCAACGGCGTCAACCTGGTGTTCCTGGTCGCGTCCGGTGACCCGGGAAACCCACCCATCTCCGGGCTGTTCGACGAGAACACCACCGCTGACCCTCTGCCGCAGGCAATGGTGCTCACCGCCATTGTCATCACGCTGGCCGTCACGGCGTTCTTGCTAGCGCTGGCGTACCGCAGCTTCCAGCTGAGCGGGCACGACGAGGTTGCGGACGACGTCGAAGACAGGCGCATCCGTGAGCTAGCGGAGGCCGACGAACAATCCGACTCCTATGAGGAAACACACTTCTCAGACACCGGTGAGGATGTGGTGAGCGAATGACAAACCTCATCCCCGTGCCCGTCTTGCTAACGTTCTTCAGCGCCGCAGTCACGCTGCTGTTCCCCAGGCGCCCGATGGTGCATCGCGTCATCTCGATTGGGTCGCTCACCGGCGTGGCCGTCATCGCTGCCTCGTTCATGGTGCTCACGGACCGCTACGGAGCCCTCGCGCTGTGGATTGGCGACTGGCCGGTGCCGCTCGGCATCTCGCTCGTCGTCGACAGGCTGAGCGCACTCATGCTGTTTGTCGCGAGCATCGTGGCACTCTCCGTGTTGATCTTCTCGACGGGGCAGGACAAGGACGAGATCAAACGCGAGACCCCGGTCTCTATCTTCCACCCGACGTTCTTGCTGCTCATGGCGGGCATCTCGAACGCGTTCCTGGCAGGCGACCTCTTCAACCTCTTCGTCGGCTTCGAAATCTTCCTGTTCTCGTCATATGTGCTGCTCACGCTGGGCGGCACGAGGGAGCGTATCCGCGCGGGCACGACGTACGTCGTCGTGTCCCTGCTCAGCTCGACGCTGTTCCTCACCTCGCTGGCCGCCATCTACGCGGCGACGGGCACGGTGAACATGGCGCAGCTATCCATCCGGTTAGCGCAGCTCAGTGAACCAGTGCAGATGCTGTTGCAGGGCATGCTGCTGGTGACGTTCTCCATCAAGGCGGCGGTGTTCCCGCTATTCAGCTGGTTGCCTGACTCCTACCCGACGGCGCCCGCCCCGGTGACTGCTGTTTTTGCCGGGTTGCTCACCAAGGTGGGTATCTACGCGATTATTCGCACGCAGACGCTGCTGTTCCCCGGTTCACCGCACACCAATTTGCTGATGATCGCCGCGCTCCTCACCATGGTGCTCGGCATCCTGGGTGCGTTCGCGCAGGTCGAGATCAAACGTATGCTCTCGTTCACGCTGGTCTCCCACCTGGGTTACATGGTGTTTGGCATCTCGCTGGCGAGTCACGCCGGGCTCGCGGCCACCATTTACTACACGGCCCACCACATCACCATCCAAGCCGCGTTGTTCCTCGTCACCGGCCTGATCGAGCGACGCGGGGGCACCTCGTCGCTCGATGGATTGGGCGGCCTGCTGAAAGCGTCACCAGTGCTGGCGCTGCTGTTCTTCGTGCCTGCGATGAACCTGGGAGGCATCCCCCCACTGTCGGGCTTCATCGGCAAGGTCGGGCTGCTGGAAGCCGGCGCCCAACACGGGGGCGCGCTCGTGTGGATTGCGATGGTGGGCGGCATCGTCACGTCGCTACTCACATTGATGTGCATGGCGAAGGTGTGGAACCGCGCGTTTTGGGGTGTCGAGCCTGAACGGACCGCCGTCGAAGATGATGAGGAGTCAGACGGCGACGACGACCCGCGCTACATGCCGCCGCTCATGGTGTTTGCGACGAGCGTGCTCGTCGTGTTCTCCCTGGCGCTGACGTTCTTCGCTGGCCCGCTGTACGGTTACGCGGAGCGCGCTGCCGATTCCATCCGTGACATGGCCTACGTCTCCACCGTGTTGCCGAAGGGCCTTCGATGAAGTCATCCACGTTTAGAGAGCGGTACCACGTCAGCCGTTTCCGCATCCGCCCCGCGGTGATGGTGATCAGCGCCTTGTTCTGGGCGTTCCTATGGTCGAGTTTCAGCCCCTTCATCCTCATCTCAGGCATGTTGCTGGGCTGGTGCATTGGCATGATCTTCCCGCTTCCCCCAATGGCTTGGGAGGGCCGGATTCATCCCTTCCGCTTCGCATACCTGGTCGGGCACCTGCTGGTCGACCTCACCGTGTCTTCGTTCCGCATGCTGCGCTACGTGTTCGAGCGCAAGGTGAACTTGCACGCATCCCTGATTCGCGTCGACCTTCACACCGACGACGACCTCCAGCAAACCGGGGTCGCGTCCCTGATTTCGCTGGTGCCAGGCACCGTCGTCGTGGAAGTAGTGCGCCACCCGCGGCGGCTGTATCTGCACTGCGTCGGCATGAACAAGCACAGCGAGGAAGACATCCACGAGATGGTTATCGGCGTGGAGCGACGGCTCATGCACGCCATCGGTTCCAAGGCTGAGATCGCCGCATTCGAGGATGATCTCGCTACCCCGACGGTCCCGCTCGCCACCGACTGGGAGGCCGAGGAAGCCGACGCTGTGGTGCAAGAAGGTGGCGCCGAGGAGGCCGCGGCAGTCGACGATCACGCCGTGGGTATTGGGGCTGGAGAAGCGGACGCCGCCGACACGGAAGGAGGTCAGCGTCGATGAATCTCGCCATCACCATCATCCTGGGCACAGCAGTAGTCTTGCTCGCGATGGCCGCTGCCATTGCGGTGGAACGCATCGCGGCTGGCCCCAGCCAGCTTGATCGTTCGATCAGTTCCGATCTGCTCGTCGCGGTAGTGATCGCTGCGGTGGGCGTGTGGGCCGTGGCAAACCATCAAGACACCGAGATCGCCATGATTTTGCTGCTGTCCATGCTTGGGTTCACCGGCGCGATCTCAGTGGCGCGCATGGTGGCTGAACGCGTCGTGCATCGTCGCTCGGAGGACAAGCAGAAGGAGGCACGCAAATGATGGTGCTCGATCTGCTCGCGGCGCTTCTCGTACTACTCGGCGCGTTCTTGTGTTTCGCTGCCGCAGTGGCCCTCGTGCGGTTCCCCGACGTGCTCACGAAGCTGCACTCCATCACGAAGCCCCAGGTGCTCGGCATGATCTGCATCTGCCTCGGCGTGGCGATAGGGGTACGCACGTGGTGGGCGATCTTCGTCGCGCTGCTTGCCATCGGATTTCAGCTGCTCACAGCGCCAGTTTCGGCCAACATGGTCGCACGCAGCGCGTATCGCTCAGGGCTGATCCCCCGTCGAAATCTGATCTCCGATGATCTGGCCGACGACCTCACCGAGATCAAACCAGACAAGTAGCTTCCAACCGCAAAGATAGATCAAGTTCGTGGCGGGTAGACCCGCCACGAACTTGATCTATCTTTCACTGAGCCCGGGGTCTCGCGGGTCCCCCTCTTGTGGTTACTCTCAGCTGGTCTTCCACCACAGGATTGGCCGGCCGGCGCCTGCGATCAGCCAGGTGTGGAGCAGGTCGTCGGTGAACCAGTCGCCCGCCGGGCGCACCCGCACAGCCCACTTCCTCCGAGAATCGTCCGTCGGCTCGTAGAGCTCCGACAGCTCATGATCGAGCCCGACGATCTCCCGGGCCCCGACGATGAGCCCACCCACGGTGAGCAACATCGGCAGGGATGTGTTCTCGCATTCGATCTCGTGTAGGAGCTCCCTGTTCGTGGCGGAGATGGGCCACCAGCGCCTGGATGCGTCGTCTTGTTGAACAACCTTGGCGAGATCCGTCGACCAATCGCAGTCGTGGTCGTATCCGTAGTAGTTGCGGGGATCGTAGCGAGCCTCCTCAGGGCTCGGCGCGCGCGGCGAAAGGTGCCGGATCACGACGACGGCCGGCCCAGGAATCAGTTTCGCGTCGAGAAGTTCCTGCTTGGTTCTCCGGGGGCGCTGGTACAGCCACTCCACGTGTGAGCGTTTGCACAGCGTGACGTGCCGCACCACGTTGATGCCCTTCGTGTTGTCCGGGGTATCGAACGTGAACAGCTGACCGAGTGCATGTGCTTCGCTCAATAGCTGGATCTGCGGCTGTGGCCTGGATAGCACTCTGGCCGCCTCGGTGATGCTCATCAAAGCACGAGGCGGCGGCGAGGGCGTGGTGGGAAGCGCTTCCCAGACAGTCTCATTCACCATTGCGAAGACATTGTTACATCAACGGCAAAACGCGCATACTCACTGGGAGTATGCGCAGCGCCCTCGTATTTGATGTGTAACAACAACGGGCGGACCCGACCACTCGCCTCAGGCATGCGAGTCCGCCCCGACGTGAGGCACTCGCAGGGCTGAATCCCAGCCTCCGGCTCATACCTAACGTCGTTCTTCAGTTTTCTAGCCCCCGTGGCAACCCTCCCACCACTGAGGAGAAGATTATTTATTTCTGCCAGGGTTGTCTAGTTGAGCCCCGAGCGCTGCACAGCCGGGATGATTCCTGCCAACTGGACCGCGGTCGCTCTTGTAAGACTCGCCCCCAGCCATACGCTCATTCGCTAGGCTGGCGGGGTGACCAAGAGCGTGTATATTTCGGCCGCCGAGCCGCAAGTAACCAAGTCGGCCATCGCACTGGGCGTGCTTGAGTTGTTCTCGAGCCAGGTGAAAACCGTCGGCGTATTTCGCCCGCTGGTGCATTCTCTCGACGAGGACCAGGTGGCGCACGCAATGCTCAGCCACCGCAGCTCGAAGCAAACGCTCGACTCCGCACTCGGCGTCACCTATGAGCGATACGCGCAGAACCCCGTCGCGGCCATTGACACCATCGTCGCCAAATATGCCGCGCTCGCGGAACGCTGCGATGCGATTGTGATCGTCGGCTCCGACTACACCGACATCGAATCCACGCAAGAGCTCGACCGCAACTCCGTCATCGCAGCCAACCTCAACGCGCCGGTGATCTTCGTCACCAAGGTAGGTGGCTATACCCCCGACGAGGTGCAGCGCCGCACGGAAGGCGCGGTCGAAGCGTTCGAGGCGCATCACAACACGGTCATCGCACTGATCGGCACCAACGCCGACCCAAGCAGCCGCGAAGAGTACGCCAGCGCGCTGCGCGCCATTCGCGACGTCCCCGTCTCCGTCGTGCCCTACTCCGGCATGCTGAACGCACCCACCGTGCAGCAGCAGTTCGACGCCGCTGACGTCAAGTTTTGGCGGGGCAATGAGGCTTTGTTGAAGGGCGAAGCGCTGCACACCATCGTCGGCGCCATGACGCTGCCCAACTTGCTTCCTCACCTGCAGCGCGAGGCCACGGTGGTGTTCCCGGCCGATCGTCTCGAGCTCGTGCCTGCCCTCGTGATGGCGCATCGCTCCCCCGAGTACGGGCCGCTAGCCTCCTTGATCCTGACGGGCGGCTTCGAGATTTCCGACGCGATGCACAAGCTGTTCGTCGACGCGAACATCGACCTCCCCATCGGCATCACGAAGCAAGACACGTTCACGACGGCGGCCAAGCTCCAGTCGGTGCACAGCTTCTCCACCTCGTCGCCGCGTAAGATCGAGGCTGCTCGCAACCTGTTCGCGTCCTACATCGACCGCGAGCAACTGCTGGCCGCCATCGACCTCCCCCGCACAGACCTGCGCACGCCCACGATGTTCGAGCACCAGCTCATGCAGATGGCGCGCTCGCAGCACCGCCGCATCATCCTCACCAACACCGACGACGACCACGTATTGCAGGCCGCTTCCGTGGTGATGACCCGAGGCGTGGCCGATATCGTGCTGATCGGTGAGCCGGGCAGCATCTCCAGGCGCGCCTCCAACATGGGCTTGAACCTCTCCCGCGCCGAAGTGGTCAACCCCACGGACCATCAGATCATCGATCGCCTCGCCGACGGCTACGTGAAAACCCATCCGGACACGTCCTTCGACGACGCCCGGAAAGCCCTCAAGGACGTGCATGCGTTCGGCGCAATGATGGTGCAGCTCGGCATGGCCGACGGGATGGTGACGGACTCCGACCCGGATTCCGCACTCGATGCCGCCCTCGACGTTGTTGGCAAGCAGGCAGGCGTCGACGTCGTATCCGGCTCCTGCCTGATGTGCATGGCGGACCGCGTGCTCGTCTACGCGGATTGCGCCGTGAACCCGCAACCGACGGCGGAGGAGCTCGCTGACATCGCCATCAGCTCAGCCCAAACTGCCGGCTACTTCGGCGTTGAGCCGCGCGTCGCGATGCTGTCCTACTCCACCGGACGCGGCTCGAATTCGGAGAGCGAGAAGCTCAGCAAGGCCATCGACCTGGTGCGCGAGCGCCAGCCTGAGCTGAAGATCGACGGACCGATGCAGTTCGACGCGGCCGTGGATGCCACCGTCGCGCAGCGCAAGATGCCGGACTCCGACGTGGCTGGCCAGGCGACGGTATTCGTGTTCCCTGACCTCAACACGGGCAACAACACCTACAAGGCCGTGGCACGCCATTCCGGCGCGGTCGCCGTCGGCCCGATCTTCCAGGGGCTCGGCAAGGCAATCAACGAGGTCTCCGCCGGCGCCACCGTCGAGGAGATCGTGCTGGCGGTCTCCACCACTGCGGTGCAGGCGCAGCACATCTGAGCGATATGACCGTTTTCCTCCACACCTGAAAAAAATTTCTCAAATCGGGGGTGACTAAGGCTTCCGGTGGAGGAAAACGGTCATCTTTTCGATATCACCCTTGAGCGTGACCCTCCAATCGTGTTTCTGTGGAAACAGTCCAACGCAACACGAGGAGGACTAAACAATGAACATCAAGACCATCGCTAGCATCACTTCTGTCGCAGCTCTGACGCTTGGCGTTACAGCCTGCGGTGCTGCTGAGGAGAAGGCCAATGGAGCGGCGCCAGAGAGTGCTCCCCCAGCCACGGTGACTGTGCAACCGACGCAGTCGGACTCCGCGGATGCAGACGTGAGCGCTGAAGCCTCGGAAACCACCGAGGACCAGAAGAAACCGGAAGAAACCGAGGAGTCCTCGGCGTCCAGCGATGATGGCGCCTCCGAGCCGAAGCACGAGGATCAGAAGAAGCAGCAGGCACACGGAGACGCGAAGTTCACCTTCGACTACGTGACCGTCGAGGTATCTGAACCCGACAATCCCCCGAAGCAGATCGACGGGCTCTCGGGCATCTACGCCGAGACCTGCGTGAAGAAACTGCCCGAGGAATTCAAGAGCAAGGGCAAGATGCCCGTCAACGCGTCAGCTTGGACGCACGAGCTGGTGCCCTCCAGCACCGAGCTGAAGCGCAAGACCTCCGGCGGCTACAAGCCCGCCTACCCGGAGACGGCGGAACTGGCACCCGGTGAGTGTGTCTCCGGCTTCTTGAGCTTCGAAATGACAGACGAAGACATCGACGGGATCATCGTCAACTACGACAACTCGCTCGGCGCGCACGCCAGCTGGTCGTTCGACTGATCCTGCATGAGCCAGCCCACAACCATCGGCCACAATGATTGGCGGCGTTGAAAACGCTTCCGATGCGTTGACACGGTACGGTTGGGATCATGGCTACAGCGATGATCACTGGCGGGACCTCCGGCATTGGGCTGGCATTCGCGCGTGAGCTCGCGGGCCGCGGCACAGATCTTGTGCTCGTGGCCCGCGACGCGCAGCGTCTCGCTTCCACCGCCGCAGAATTCGAGGAAAAGTTCGGGGTGTCAGTAGAGACGCACCAGGCGGATCTCTCAGTGCGTGAGGACGTCGATCGAATCGCGAACATCATTGAGGACCCGTCGAAACCACTCGACCTATTCATTAACAACGCTGGCTTCGGGCTGCACTCGACGGTGCTGGACCCAGCGCACATCGACGACCACGCCCGCGCACTCGACGTCATGTGCCTCGCCGTGCTGATCTTGGGCGGCGCAGCCGGACGGGCAATGCGCGCCCGCGGTGAGGGACGCATCATCAACGTCGCATCAAGCGCCGGCTTCATCTACACCGGCAACTACTCTGCGGTGAAGGCCTGGGCGTACAACTACTCGGAGTCGCTGGGCGTCGAACTGCACGGTACGGGAGTCACCGTCACCGCGCTTTGCCCCGGGTGGGTGAAGACAGAATTCCATCAGCGTGCCGGCATCAAGGCTCACAACCTGCCGGACGTCGTCTGGATCAATATTGAGACGCTCGTCCGCCAGTGCCTCTCCGACGCGGAGAAGGGCAAGCCGGTCAGCATTCCGTCGTTCAAGTGGAAGGCCGCGCTGGTGGTGGCGAAGTTCGCACCCAAGTCGTTTCTCCGTTGGTTCTCTCGCAAACTCACGAACTCTCGCAAGAAGTGAACTGATGGGGAAAGACCTCAAGATCAAGCGGAAACGCTATTCCAATAAGACCAGCATGGCCACGCGGCAGGCGGCCCAGATGCTGCTGCTGAAGCCCATGCTCCAGCGGATTCTGAAGATCCGCGTGCACGGGCGAGCGAACATCGCCGGCCTCGAGGCCCCCTTCATCGTCTTCGGCAACCACAGTTCCCACTTTGACGCTCCGCTCGTTCTCACCGCATTGCCCGGCAAGCTCAGCTCGCACGTCGCCGTCGGAGCTGCTGGCGACTATTTCTACGACAAGTGGTGGAAGTCCGTACCGATGAGCCTATTCATGAATGGCTACCCCATCGACCGCGGCAAGGGCGGCAAGGGCTCAAAGAAGGGTCAGAGAGGCATGTCCGCCGCGCTCCTTTCCGACGGTGTTCCGCTCCTGATATTCCCCGAGGGGACGCGCTCGCGCACCGGCGCGATGGGCCCGTTCCATCACGGATCAGCTGCGCTCTGTATCTCTAACGGCTGCCCTGCCGTACCTATCGCGCTGGTTGGCGCCTACGAGGCCTGGCCATCCCAGCAACGCCAGATGCCGCGTGGTAGGCCGGAGGTGCACGTCGTCGTCGGGCGTCCGATGTACCCGCAACGTGGCGAGATTGCGCACTCGTTCAGTGAGCGCATGCGCCGTCAGCTCATCGAATTACACGACACCACCGCGATGGCCTACGGTCGCAAGACCTTGGCCGAATACGCTCGCAGCGCCGCACTCGAACAGGCGGCGCACTCCGAAATTGATGAACTAGCCCGCGAGGCCAAACAACAGGCAAACCGTCAGGAGGACGAATGATCGAGGCCGTAAAGCAGCAGAAATGGTGGGGCTGGGGCGAGGAGGGCCTCGGCTACTCCGACGAGGGACGGCCCAAGTTCCGTTCCTTCGTAGAGAAGATGGTGGGGCTGGACATCCACGACGCCACGCCGGCGAAGCCTGACTTTTCCAGCCTCGACGTGCCCGGGCCGCAGATCGACGACGGACTTCGCAGCAAGCTGCTCGACATTGTCGGCGAGGAATACCTCCACGACGACGACGAGACCCGCGTCGTGCACTGCTACGGCAAGGGCGTACGCGACCTGATGCGCATCCGTCGCGGTGACCTCGGCCGTATCCCCGACGTCGTGCTCTACCCCGCCGACGAGGGCGAGATCATTCAGATCGTGGACGCTGTCGTCGAGGCGAATGCCGTTGTCATCCCGTTCGGTGGCGGCTCCAACATCGTCGGCGCCCTCGAGGCCCAGCCCGACGAGCAGCGCGCCGTCGTGAGCGTCAACATGGGGCGTTTGAACAAGGTGCTGGAGATCGACGAGGCGGCCGGCCTCGCGCGCATCCAGGCCGGTGTGTTTGGCCCTGACTTGGAAGAACAGCTGGGCGCGCAGGGGTGGACGATGGGCCACCAGCCCGACTCCTTCGTCTGGTCGACCCTGGGCGGCTGGATCGCGACGCGCTCCACCGGCATGCAGTCGGATAAGTACGGCGACATCGCCGACATCACACGCGGCCTGCGCATGGTGATGCCGGGCGAGGTGCTGGAGCTGCGCCCGCTGCCGTCGACGTCGTCGGGCCCGAGCGTGCGCGAGATGGTGCTGGGCTCCGAGGGGCGCCTCGGCATCATCACCGAGGCCTGGATGCAGGTGCACCGCATCCCCGAGGCTCGCGAGATTCAGTCGTACTTCTTCCCGGATTACTACTCCGGCCTGAAGGCCTGCCAGGAGATCGTGCAGTCCGACGCTGACGTGATGCTGGCGCGAGTCTCCGACGCCATCGAGACGCAGTACATCATGGCCAATGGCAAGGAATCGAGCTCCAAGATCTCCAAGTGGTCCAACCAGGCCGTTCAGAAGTTCATGGAGATGAAGAAGTGGGACCTGGAAGGCATCGCTATGTGCCTCGTCGGCTTCGAAGGTTCCGCCAACCACGTGCGCTATGAGAAGGGGCTCGTCGGCAAGATCGTGCGCAAGCACGGCGGCTTCGGCGTCGGCTCCGGCCCCGGCAGCATGTACGACCAGAAGAAGTACGACACCCCGTACATCCGCGACTTCATGCTGGACCGCGGTTTGATCTGCGACGTGTCCGAGACCACCACGCCGTGGAGCAAAGCCAGGGAGATTTACGACGAAACCCGCAAGGCCTTCTTCAAGGCGCTGGAAACGACGGGCAAGCAGGGGACGGTGTTCTGCCACCTGTCGCACTCGTACCACGCGGGTGCCTGCCAGTACTTCACGTTCGTCATCAATGACAACACGGAGACGGCCGAGCACAGCTACGACGTGTGCAAGCAGGCGGTGCAGCAGGCGTTCATGGATCACCACGGCACTGTCTCGCACCACCACGGCGTGGGCGAGGAGCACAGCCCGTGGATGGAGCAGGACATCTCGCCGGCTGGCGTGCACGTGCAGCGGGTGCTGTTCGAGGGCATCGACCCGGGCAAGAACCTGAACCCCGGCAAGATCGTCCACGACGGCGAACCCGGAGTATCAACGAATGCGAAGATCTAAGGCCTAGCGGCGCGAGTTCGCTGCCAAAATTGACCGTTATCCTCCACGCCTGCAGCAACACCCCCAATTTCGTGGTGGCTTTTGCTTCTCGTGGAGGATAACGGTCATTTTGATTGCTGCCCCCGCGGGTCACAGAGCGGACCGAATGGGCAACAACGCCAGCGCGGAGAAAGCCACGTGGTGTTGCCCTCCCCTCAATTGGATGCCATGATGGCTTCGTGGCAACGAAGCCACACTTTATGGAAGGGGAAACCATGAAATGCACGACGAAATTATCTGCAACCGTCATCGGGTTGCTCTGTTTGTCGCTGGGCTCAATAGCGTTGCCCGCCATGGGGGCAACAAGCTCAGGCTGTACTGCGTTCGCAGAGACGCCGAGGAAGACTGGCGAAATGAACTTGGTTGCCAAGGCGGGGCGTACAGGTTGTTCCGGCCGCGCAACCAGGATCGACATCTACATCTACCATGATCAACCCAATTGGTTTGATGGCGAACTCGTCCACTCCTCCAAGACCGCGATCAACTGGCGTGGTCAGTTGGACTGGACTCGCGATAAGGGGGAGGCAAAAGGCTGGGGACTCTACTCATCTGCGAAGACCGCCGCTGGTCAGACTGCCCGTTCTCGCACCACCATTCCTTGGAGCAAATAGTTGACTCGCGTCACCACGGTCGAGTTGCAGGGTGTCTCCCATCGCTACGGCAGGCGCTCTGCGCTCACCGATGTCTCGTTGCAGCTGCACAGCGGCGTCGTCGGCTTGCTCGGCCCCAATGGTGCCGGCAAGTCAACGCTGATGAAGGTCCTTTCGACCGTTCTTGTTCCCCAGACTGGGTCCGTCACATTCGATGGCCTCGACATCACGCGTGAGCCCGATCAGGCCCGCGCGCTGCTGGGATATCTGCCACAACGCTTCGACGTCATGGGCTTCAGCACAGTCCGACACAACGTCGAGTACGCGGCATGGGCCCATGGACTGGACAGGTCCGAGGCACATGATGCGGCCAACGACATCCTCGAGCGAGTCGACTTGGCTGGCCGCGCACGCTCGTTGGCCCGATCGCTGTCGGGAGGAATGCGACAACGGCTCGGTATCGCGTGCGCCATGGTCCACCGGCCTGCCGTACTGCTGCTCGACGAGCCCACCGTCGGGCTTGATCCACAACAGCGATTCGAGTTACGCACCATGATCGCCGAACTGGGTCGTGATTCAATCATCTTGATCTCGACTCATCTGGTCGAAGACTTAACTCGTTCTGCCTCGCAGGTTGTCGTCATGCATGCTGGCCGCATCACATACGATGGCACCATCGCAGGTCTTGAGCAGCTTGGATCCGACCCCGATGCTGCATACGCCTCTTCGTTGGAAGCTGGCTACCATGCGGTCTTGGCGTCGAGGAGGGACTGATTTGTCCCCAACGATTCCGTTTCGTCGTTGGCAGCTCATGAGTGCAGGACTGTGTTCGGCTGCCATCACAGTGGTACTCACGTTGCCCCTGCTCACCGATCCCCTCAACCCTGCTACCCTGCGGGACCTGGCTGACGCGGTGAGAGGTGGCCTCGCCTTGTGGGCGCTTCCACTGGGGTGGCTGATGGTGTGGGCAATGCTGCCCCATCGCGCGGATTCCGTGGTCGTGGGCGCAGCTCCGGCGCGCACTCGTGGATCCATCGTGTTCAGCCAGATGGTGCAGATCTCCACCGCGGTCGGGGTGGGCTTGGCTGCGGTGCTTGTGCCTGTGACGATCGCGCTGGCCACCGCGGAGCACTGGACGATCGGCGACATCTTGGCTTTGCTGGCACTGCTGGTGGCAGTGTGCTCCTTGATCCCAGTGGCAGGCGGTGTCGCAGCGTGTGTCGGACCGCGAGTGGGCCTACTTCTTACTCCCGTGTCACTGATGGCTTGGATATTCGTCCCGCCGTATGTCATCAACGACCAGCTATTGACCAACCATCCGGTGTCGATCATGTCCTTGTGCTACTTCTGGTCACTGACGGGGGCGGGTCTGGGCGAGATGCCAGTCTGGCAGACCGAGGTATTGCGTATCCTCTTCTATTCACTGGTGTGGCTAGTTGGTTGCGTTGTTGCTGCTGCATGCGCGCGATGGCGAGTAGCCCATCGGTGGCAGACGCTCAAGCCCGCCCTGCTTTGGTTGCTGCCCGTCAGCGTCGCAGCTGTGGTCGCCGTCCAGATGCCGCTGCTGTACGTGGATGATCCCAACGAGGAAGTACGGTGCACCCGGCACACTGGCTTCGAACTCTGTCTGTATCCCGTCTCGGAACCCAAACGGGCCGCTCTCATCGATGCGCTGACTCCTTTCATCGAGGTGCTGCGGCCCTCCTCCCCTTGGCTGTTCACCGAGGTCTCGCCCAGCCCTGGACAGGCTCAAGCCATCCATCTTGCTCCGGGCCGTACCAGCGTTCGCACCGCCCAACTCGATGTGATCTGGAACAGCACTGCGGCCTTGATGCCCAGCGCACTGTGCCCCGAGGGCTCCGAGGAGCATCTTGCGGTGCTCGATGCGGCCCATTCCGAACTCTTGCGCCGAGCCAAACCGCGGGCAAAGAACAGCGTCCAAGCCATCTTCACGCAAGCCATGAGCGAAACGATGGCTTCCCCGTATTCGGAGCGTTTCACGAGCCTTACGGATGAGGCCTTCGCGCGCTGGGTCGTTTCCACCTCACCTGCTGCTCGGACATGCTCGCTGACTACCAAGGACCTCCCATGAGCGGTTGGACTCGCGGCCGAGCCCCCTCAGTGCTGCTGATCAGTTGGCTGGCAGCGCTCGTGATCCTCATCGTCGGATGGTACATCCCTGTATTGGGCCCAGAGCCTTGGTCGAAAGTCGACCAGCCTCGGCCCATGGCCATCATCGATGCGCTACCGGTCTTGGTGGGAACGGTGGGAATCTATGCGCTCACACCACGTCTCTCCTGGCTCGACATGCAGTCACCGCATCGTATTTGGCTGCGCGAGGCTTTGGGCGCTGCCTTCGTGATCATCGCGGCATCGGTGATGGGCATCATCGCTCGTCTGACGTGGGAGGTCTCCAACTGGTTCGTGCATATCTCCCCTGACATCGCAGCCGAGTACGTTTGGACGAACCGTGACTTCCTCTCCCCGGTTGCGCTGGTAGCCACCAGCGCAACCACGACTGCGGCCGTCATTGCCATCACCTATGCGACCACCGCCGTCATCGGGCCCAGCGTTGGGCCGGCAACGTCCCTGCTGTGGCTGCTCGGTCTGTACCTGCTCCAGGGCCAGTATGACTTCCCATTGCTCCAACACGGGTATCGAGTGGAGCCACTCGATTGGAGCGACTACGTGGGCACCAGTGCCTTCGTTGCAGTGTGTATCGCGGTCTATGTGCTTCGTAATCGCCCCTTGCTTCGACGCCCACGGCACAACGCATAGACTGTCGCAATGCTTTCCGTGTTGTCGCCCGCCAAAACGCTCGATTTCGAATCGAAGCCTGGCACGAAGAAGCGCTCTGAACCTCGCATGCTGCGTGAAACTGCAGGCCTCGTGGAGGCTCTGCGCACCAAGTCAGCGGCAGACTTGCAGCAGCTGATGGGCGTTTCTGAAGAGATCGCGACGCTGAATGTGGAGCGTTTCCGATCCTACGAGGCGGAACACACCCGCGATAATTCGAAGCCCGCGGTCCTCGCCTTCGACGGCGACGTGTACCGCGGCCTTGAGGCAGGTGCATTCGACGCCCGAGACTTCACCGAGTCACAGAAAACCCTACGCATCCTCTCGGGCCTCTACGGCATCCTGCGCCCACTTGATCTCATCCAGCCCTACCGCCTCGAGATGGGCACGAAGCTTTCCACCATCCGAGGCGAGAACCTCTATGAGTGGTGGGGAACCTTGGTGACCGACGCGCTCCGTCGCGATATCGACGCGTCACCGGGCGCGAATGCGCTCATCAACCTGGCGTCCAACGAGTACTTCAAGGTAATTCAGCCAGACCAGCTGGGGTGCAGGATCATCAGCCCGCGCTTTGAGGATCGCTCCGACGACGGCACCCCGCGGGTGGTCTCGTTCCACGCCAAGCGGGCGCGCGGAGCGATGGCCGGTTGGCTGGTCCGCAACCGGGTGCGTTCCGCCAGCGGTATCACGCACTTCGACGGGCTCGGTTACCGCTACAACGAAGCGAGGTCGACCAAAGACCAACCGGTGTTCATCCGGTAGCCTTGGCCGACCTCGGTCGACGCGGCGGTGCGCTGCTTGCGCTCACGACATCGCGAACAAGCCCGCGATCAACACGATCCACACCAGAATGACGATTGCGATTGCGACGATGGAGATGATCGAGAGGACCTTGCTGAGCACGTAGCCCGTCTTCAGGTTGCCGTCCCAGCGGTACGGAGCACCGGCCTCAATCTCCTTCTTGGCCTGACCGCCCAGGTACCAACCAATGAAGGCGGTGATGGAGGTGAAGAATCCGATGATGCCGAGGATGAGCACCGTCTGCGCCTGCGGGTGTTCTGCGCCCCCAGGCCCGTAGCCTGGCTGGCCGTAGCCCTGCTGACCGTACTGAGCGTATTGCTGCATCCCGCCGGGCTGCTGATAGCTTCCGTAGGAGCCGGGCTGCTGCGCGGAACCGTACCCGGACTGCGGTGCGTCGTATCCACCTTGGGGATTCTGACCGTACTGGGACATACATTTCCTTTCTCAGCCTGGATCTCGTGGAAACCAGACGTCAATGATCCGAGTCAAAAATACCAAAGCTTCGGGTGCAATCGCAGTAACAAACCGCTTCTCCGCGCCAACGGTCGTCTGGGAGCCACCACGGCATAGTGCAGTGCTCGTCTTGCTATCCGTTCGCCAGCCAATATTCTTGGGCCATGAGATTGAGCGGCATTGGTGTCAGCCCAGGGCTGGCGCAGGGTCGCGTCGTAGTGGTGTATCACGACGCGGTGGATCTTCCGCTCGCCGAACCCGCTGAGGATGATCCGGGTGCGGTGCAGCGGCTTATCATCGCAACCCTGGAGGAGGTTGCGCGCGGCATGGAGCAGCGCGCTGAGTCCGTCGCTGATCCTGATTCGGCCGAAGTGTTGCGCGCCACCGCGATGATTGCCAGAGATCCCGCTATCAGCGAAGAGGTGGGCACCCAACTGCGCTTAGGCAAGGGAAGATTCTCTGCACTGGCCGCAGCCATCAACCACTTCGCTGCCCTGCTGACGAGCATCGGCGGCTACATGGCAGAGCGGGTAGCAGACCTGCGCGACGTACACCGTCGGGCACATGCCAGGCTACTCGGTCATGCCGAGCCGGGTATGCCGGAACTCACGGAGCCGGCGGTGATCGTCGCGGCGGAGCTGGCGCCGGCGGACACCGTCGGGTTGGATTCGACGAAGGTGCTCGCGATCGTGACCGAGCAGGGAGGGGCGACGTCACACACCGCTATTCTCGCGTCGCAGCTGGGCATTCCGGCCGTGGTTGGCTGTGCGGGGATCCTCGACGCGAAGGCCACCGTCGTCGCGGTGGACGGCACCGCGGGCGAGGTGGCTATCGACCCAGATAGCGGCGACCAGGACGAATGGGCGCGCAAGCGTGAGCGTCGGGCGGCCTTGGAACAGGAATCGGGTGGGCCTGGCCACACAAAAGACGGTAGGCCGGTAGCGCTGTTGGCAAACCTGGGAACGGTTGCCGACGCGATGGCTGCCGGCCGCACCGCCGTGGAAGGCTCGGGGTTGTTCCGCAGCGAATTTCTCTACCTCGGGCGCCAGAGCGCGCCGAGCGTCGAGGAGCAAGCGGAAACGTACCGACGGGTATTCCACGCCCTGGGCAGGCGCCGTGTGGTGATCCGCACGCTCGATTCCGGCGCCGACAAGCAACTCGCCTTCGTTCCGAGCGGCTCTGAGGCCAATCCCGCACTCGGTAGGAGGGGGCTCCGTCTGTACGAGGCCATACCCGAGATCATCACGGATCAGCTTCGTGCTATTGCCAGGGCCGCACACATGACGGACGCGCAGGTGCACGTCATGGCTCCGATGGTCTCTACGCTCGACGAGGCCGCATGGTTTACGCAACTGGCACGCGAGCAGGGGCTAGAGCACGCCGGGGTCATGTTAGAAGTCCCCGCGGCCGCGCTGCGCGCGCACCAGATCCTCGAGGTGTGCGATTTCGCGTCGATGGGCACCAATGATCTCGCGCAGTACCTGTTCGCAGCAGATCGGCAGTCCGCTGGGAATGCCACGCTGTTGGACGCCTGGCAACCGGCGCTCTGGCAGCTCACCTCCGACGCGGTCCGCGCCGGCTTGGATTTGGGTAAACCCGTCGGCATCTGTGGCGAGGCGTGCAGCGACCCGCTGCTGGCCCTGGTAGCCGTCGGCGCCGGCATCACGTCGCTGTCCATGGTGCTGCCCAAAGTGCCGCTGGTTCGCGCAGCGTTGGCTAGGCACACCGTCGCTGAGTGCGAGGAGATGCTCGACGCGGTGTTGGAGGCAGATTCACCCTCGACGGCCAGGCAGCGTGTGCGCAGCCTGGTGCACCCGGCGTTCCAGGAGATCGTGTAGTTAGGTGGCGAGTGCTGGTGCCGTAGCCACGCGCTGCTTCGTTGACCAGAAGATGGCGTAGGCGCCAAAGAGGAGCCACAGCCACGAGTTACCCAGCAGTGTCTCGAACCAGTTCCACTGCGATGTGTCGCCGCGCACGAACGGTCCCCATTGCGGGCCCCAAGAGACGGTTAAGAACGCTGCGACGAGCCACACCCTCGCCGCGCGGGACCCGTCGCGGATGGCGCGCTGCGCGACGAGTATGAAGGCAGGCGCCAGCCACATCCAGTGGTGTGACCAGCTCACCGGAGAGGCGAAGAGCCCGTACAGCCCCATCACCGTCATGCCGGTCACTTCGTCGTCGCCGAGGCGGTGAATCAACAAGAGGACGAAGATACCGACGATTGCGCATCCGACGAACCACCAGATGCGGGAGACGTCGTGGCCGGCGATGCGTTGGATGAAGCCGTGCAGCGACTGGTTCGACTTGTTTGCGGGGTCCCCGATGCGATCCGTGTTGAGTAGCACGTCGGTCCAGTACCGCCAGGAATCGTGGGGCCGAACGACGAACCCGATGCCGGTCCAGAGCGCGGTGGATGCGACGGTGACCACCATCGCGCGCCAGTCACGTCGGACCAGGAAGAACGCCAGGAACACCGCAGGCGTGAGCTTGAAGGACACCGCCAACCCGATGAAAACCCCGCGCCACCACTTGCCACGTCCTGCGATCACGTCGATGACGACGCACATCATGATGAAGGCGTTGACCTGCCCGAAGTTCAGGGTCTGGCGAAACGGATCTGTCCAGATTCCGATGGCCGTGGCCACCATCGCGGCTGTGAGCAGTTCCCGGCCTCGAACAGGTAGTACCTCGCGCAAGACGAGGTAGAGCGAGACGAACAGCGCAGGCACGGACAACAGTGGCAGCAGTACACAGGCCACGAGCAGCGGCATGAACGCGAGCGGAGTGAACAAGATGGCTGCGAAGGGCGGGTACGTGAACGGAAGGTTTTCGCCGTTCTCCATGATTGGCAGCCGCCCGTACAGCGACTGGCCTTCCACAATCATCTGCCCGCCGATGCGGTACACATCGACGTCGACGCGATACAGGGTGTGAAAAGCGAAGATCAGCAGCACGGATCCGAGAAGCAGGAGCGCCGCAGCCACCAGGAGTGTGCGTCGATCTTGCAACCGTACGCGCATGGAGTCGAGGAGTGAAGGCACTGCGCAAGTATGCCATTGGACACCCAACTCATGCGTCAGGAGCCTGTTTTCGAGGGCCTGACGGAGGCCTTATTTCTGGGCGAAAGCCCTTGTCAATGCCATTGATCCTTCAGTCAAATGGAAGATTTTTCGCCCGCGTGAGAAATTTTTTTCCGGATTCGGCGGTTCTCAGCTGGATTATGAACCCATCACGAGCTATCTTTCATTTGCCACGCAGTTGAAGGTACGTAAGTTCCCCCCCATCACTGCCTGGAAACGCGTGGCCCGAGGCCGGGCGCTCCCCCCAAGCGCTCGGCCTCCTTTATTTTTCTCCGAAGAGCTCACGCCAGCTGTCATGCCTCAGTGCCGATAGACTTCCGGACCATGACGGAACTGATTCGCAGCGAAATCATCGACGGGGTGGGTCACCTCACGTTGAACCGCCCGCGAGCCATCAACGCGCTGAACCTTGAGATGCTGGAAGCCATCTACGAGACCTTGCGCGGATGGCTGCATACCAAGACCATCACCGCTATCGAGCTGCGTGGTGACGGCGAGCGCGGTTTTTGCAGCGGCGCCGATGTCCGGCAGCTCCGGCAAGCGATGATCGACGGTGGACCCTGGCTCCAGTTCCTCGAGCTCGAGTACGCCGTCGACATGATCTTGGCCACGTCCCCTGCAGCAGTCACCGCACACATGGCGGGCATCACCATGGGTGGCGGCCTCGGCCTCACGGGGCATGCCGCGAGGCGACTCGTCGGCACCAACTCGCAGCTTGCAATGCCAGAGACGAAGATCGGATTCTTCCCCGACTGCGCCATCATGCACCAGCTCTCGCGCGCGGGAGCCGTCGGCACCCATTTGACGCTGACCAGTCACTCCTTCACGGGAGGCGACGCCATCGCGCTACGGCTGGCCGACGAATCCGTCGACGATGAACTGGCCGCGCCGCTGTTCCAGCCAGAGGCCAGCTGGATTGAGGAGTGTTACGTGGGCGACGATGCCGTCGAGATGGTGCGTCGGCTCGAGGAGCACCCGGACCCGCAGGCCAACGCAGCAGCCGCAGACATCCGCCAGCGCAGCCCCTTCGCGGTGCTCGTCGCGCTACGGGCCCTCCGACGAGCAGCGACGCTGCAGCTCTCTGAAGTCTTCGCTCAGGATCTTCGGGTCGCGGAGGGCATGCTGCCCGTCGATTTCTCCGAGGGAGTGCGCGCGCTGCTCGTCGACAAAGACAACCAGCCGAAGTGGCGCTGGCAACGGCTCGAGGACGTGCCCGCATCTGCCGTCGACGAGGTGTTTGCGTACTGACAGCGCTCGACGGGGCTGGCCTCGTCCACGCCTAGGAACGACGACGACTCGCCGTGGTGGTGTTCCCGACACGCAAGCACTATGTTGCTCGTCGGAGGAGGAGGGCGCATGGTACTTACGGTGCTGTCCATCATCGGGATCATTGCTGGGTCCATGTCTGGTGCACTCGCGGCAGGCAAAGAGCGAATGGACCTATTTGGCGTAGTCATGGTGGGGTTCGTGACTGCCCTGGGTGGCGGAACCATCCGGGACGTGTTCCTTGATATCCATCCACTGGTGTGGGTCGGAGAGCCACTGTACTGCGTCCTGGTGGTGGTTGCATCGGTGATCACCGTGTGGGTGGCCCGGACGCTGCAGTATTTCTGGGCCCTCTTCTTATGGCTGGATGCCCTCGGCCTCGTCGCCTTCTCCATTCTGGGCGCCCAGGCGGCGCTGCACCACAACCTGGGCATCATCGTCGCGGGGGCTTCCGCCATCATCACCGGCTCGGTGGGCGGCATTATGCGCGACCTCCTGTGCGACCGCATCCCGCTCGTTTTCCGTGAGGAACTCTACGGATCAGTGTCGCTGTTTGTGGGGATGAGCTACGTCGGGCTCCTCTCTGCAGGCTTGTCCAGCGGATTGGCCGTCACCATCTCACTGCTGAGCGGGTTCGCGCTGCGCGTGGCAGCTATCCAGTGGAAGATCACGCTGCCGGTATTCGACTACCAGGAAGAGTCGTACTACGACCGTCGCAAGGCACTTCGAACCATGATGAAGGACATCCGCTGGCGGTGGAACAGACGCAATGAGGCAGAGGCGAAGGCCAAAGCCAAGAAGCGTAGACAGAAGCCAAAGCCGCAGCTTTGATTAGCGTTCCCGGGGGCGACGCAGTCCGAGGGCGATGTTGACCAGGGCGATGCCCGTCCAGACGACGGTGAGCGCGAGGAGGCCGGCGTCCAGTGCGATGGCCGTGAGCGGGACGCCCATGATGAGCGACACCACCGCAACGGCGATGCGCCCTCCGTTGCCCGACCGGTCGACGACCTCGCGTCGCCGACGTTCTGCCACTTCCGCGTCGTAGCGACGACGCACCGTCGCCTCGATTTTGTGAGCCATGGCGTCCACCAGTGCGGGCTCGATCTGGGCGCCTTGCTCGCGACGAACATCCAGCGTCGCCTCGATATCATCCCGATTCACCTGACTCATGGGTTCAGCTTATCGAGAAAGGGCGGGCACGACGTGTTCGCCTTTCAACCCGAACGACTAGGATGGTGCAGTCATCATTCTTAGCCGCAAGGAGCTCCATGTCCGACGTCCGCGACATCATCATCATCGGGTCTGGTCCTGCCGGATACACCGCAGCGGTGTACGCCGCACGCGCCAATCTGCAGCCCCTGGTGTTTGAAGGCGCCCTGGATTCCGGCGGCGCACTCATGAACACCACCGACGTGGAAAACTTCCCGGGCTTCCCCGAGGGCATCATGGGCCCTGACCTCATGATGCAGATGCGCTCGCAGGCCGAGCGCTTCGGCGCGGAGATCATCACCGACGACGCCGAATCCGTCGATCTTTCGGGCGACGTCAAGGTGGTGAAGGATTCCGACGGCACCGAGTACCGTGCGCGTGCGGTCATCCTCGCGATGGGCTCTGGCTACCGTCGCCTCGGGCTCCCCGACGAGGACCGTCTCTCTGGCCGCGGCGTCAGCTGGTGCGCCACCTGCGATGGCGCCTTCTTCCGCGACAAGCCCATCGCCGTCATCGGCGGCGGCGACTCGGCGATGGAGGAGGCGACGTTCCTCTCGCGCTTCGGGTCCAAGGTCACCGTCGTGCACCGTCGCGACGAGCTCCGCGCGTCGCACATCATGGCTGAGCGTGCGATGAACGACCCGAAGATCGAGTTCGCCTGGAACTCGCAGGTTTCAGGTATCAAGGGCGAGAACTCCGTCGAGGCGCTCATCCTCACCGACACGGTCACGGGTGAGACCCGCGAGCTGGAGGTGGAGGGTGTGTTCGTCGCCATCGGGCACGACCCGCGCTCGGCAATCGTTCGTGGCCAGGTGGAACTCGATGACGAGGGCTACGTGCTCGTCGAGGGTGCCACGTCGCTCACCAACGTTCCTGGCGTCTTCGCTTGCGGTGACCTGGTAGACCACAGGTATCGTCAAGCCATCACCGCGGCGGGAAGTGGCTGCAAAGCCGCCCTGGATGCGGAGAAATTCCTCGCTTCCCTCACCGACTAACTCACAGATTGGAGAACGCATGGCCATCAACGCCGTCACCGAGCAGACGTTTGCCGACGAGGTGCTGAGCCACGACGGCCTCGTCGTCGTCGACTACTGGGCGGACTGGTGTGCGCCCTGTAAGCAAATCTCTCCCATCTTGGAGGAGCTCGACGGCCAGTACGCCGACGTGAAGTTCGTCAAGGTGGACACCAATGCGGAACCTGGGCTGGCTGCGCAGCAGGGTGTGATGAGCCTGCCCACCCTGCAGTTCTTCGTCCGCGGTCAGGTGGAGAAGTCACTCACCGGAGGCAAGACGAAGAAGGCGCTGCAGAAAGTCATCGACGAGCTGAGCTGACGTGAGCGACGACGACAAGTCCGAGAGCGACGAGCAGGTGCCGAAGGACGGGGCGCGGCAGCACCAGACGCCGCCCGCGCCCCCAAAACCCCCTATCCCTACGCTGTTCACCATCACCGCAGTGTTGCTGGCGGTGGCGCTGGTGGGTGGTTCGTACCTGCTTGGGCAAGAGATTGGTTCGTCGTCGACGCCGACCCCCACGGTGTCCCAGCCCGCTGGTCCGAAGGTTCCTGACAAGCTCGGCGGGTACACGCTCTCGAAGGCGGACACCCCGTCGACGGAACCGGGCTCCGGCAGTCAGATCGCGCGCGGCAGCTACACCGACGGCACGAACCAGTTTGTGGTCGTCCTTACTAGGCCGGTGGAAGATCTCGAGCAGTTTATGACCGATGCCGGCATCAAGGACCTGCAGGAAGCTGGCGGCGAGGCTGGCGCATCGTCGTCGGAGTCTGAGGGCTCGGGCGCGACGCAGATGTGCGGCCGCTCCACCGACACCACGTTTGCGGCTTGTGGACGCCTCGTGCGTTCAGACCAGACCGGCACGACGGGGCAGCTCATCGTGGCAACCACGGATCTCACCCCAGACGCGGTGCGTGAACTTCTCGGCCAGATTCCGAGCTGACCAGCGCTCGAAAGCCTGGGACGCTCCGCCCGGGCGCAGGTGCTTCCGCGTAGACTCACCGAGGTGAGCAACGAGAGACACGACACCCGGCTGGACCGGTTCGTGGACAATTACGCGCAGCGCACCAAGGGCATGCGGGTGTCCGCGGTGAGGGCGCTTTTCGCCGTCGCGAATCGCCCGGAGATTGTGTCGCTTGCCGGCGGCATGCCGAATATCCAGGACTTGGGGCTTGACGCCATCGCTGACAACGTCGCACGACTCATCCGCGACCACGGCGCGCAGGTGATGCAATACGGTTCGGGCCAGGGCGAGCCAGAGATCCGTGAGCGCATTTGTGACGTGATGGCCGCCGAGCACATCGACGCCAACGCCGACGACGTCGTCGTCACCACCGGCTCGCAGCAGGCATTGGACCTGGTGACGCGCGTGTTTTGCGATCCCGGCGACGTGATCCTCGCGGAATCTCCAAGCTATGTGGGTGCGCTCGGCACATTCTTGTCGTACGAGACGGAGGTGGTGCACGTTGAGAGCGACGACGACGGCATCCGCCCCGACGCCCTCCGCGACGTCATCGCCCGATTGCGGCGTGAGAAGAAATCCATCAAGTTCCTGTACACGATCCCCAACTTCAACAATCCGTCCGGTCTGCTGCAGCCGCTCCAGCGTCGACGCGAGGTACTGGACACTTGCCGCAACGCCGGCGTCATGGTGGTGGAGGACAACCCGTATGGGCTGCTGGGGCTGGAATCGGAACCGCTTCCAGCCATGCGCTCCATTGATCCCGAGGTGATCTACCTCGGGTCGTTCTCGAAGATTTTCGCGCCGGGGTTCCGCGTCGGGTGGGTGCTGGCCCCGCATGCGGTGCGCGAGAAGCTGACGCTCGCGCAGGAATCCGCGACGCTCTGCCCGCCGGTGTTCTCACAGTTCGCGATTGCTGACTACCTGGAGCACTACGACTGGCAGCAGCAGATCGTCACCTTCCGCGACATGTACCGCGAGCGCCGCGACGCGATGCTTGAAGAGCTGACGGAGGTCATGCCTGCAGGCGTTACTTGGACGAAGCCGAAGGGCGGTTTTTTCGTGTGGTTGACCATGCCGGAGGGCATCGACTCGCAGGCCATGCTCCCCCGAGGCGTCAGTGCACGCGTCGCGTATGTGCCAGGTGCCGCGTTCTACGCCGACGGGCAGGGCGCCAACAACATGCGGCTGTCGTTCTGCTTCCCCCCGGCAGAGCGCATCAGGGAGGGTGTGCGTCGTCTTTCCGAGGTGGTCCGTAGCGAGATGGAGATGCAGCAGATTTTCGGCACGACGCACGCGGCTGCGGGCCGCTTCCAAGGTTCCGGTCCTATGCCAGATCTGAGTTGACAAGGAGTTTTGCTGTGACTGTGATCGTTGTATCCGGTGGGCTTTCGCACGAGCGCGACATCTCCTTGCGCTCCGGGCGACGTGTTGCCGACGCACTGCTCGACGCTGGCAGGGAAGTACTCAGGGCCGACGTGGACGCAGACCTCCTTCCCCTCATCGACGCGCATCCGGGCTCCGTCGTCGTACCTATGCTGCACGGTGGGCTCGGCGAGGACGGCGCGCTGCGCCAGGTGCTGGAAGTGATGGGCACGCCGTTCGTCGGTTCGACGGGGGTCGCCGCCCGCCGCACCTTCAACAAGGCCGTAGCAACCCCGCTCATCGCCGCGCACGGCATCGCCACGCCCCAGCAAGTGGCCTTGCCACAAGACATTTTCAGAGAATTGGGCGCGGGGCGAATCATGGCGGGGCTGGCTGAGCGTATTGGCTTCCCGCTGGTGGTGAAGCCCGCCGCATCCGGTTCAGCGCTCGGCGTCACGATGGTGCAGGGTCTCGAGGATCTGCCGACGGCGCTCGTCGCCGCGTACGCCTACGGAGATACAGCCGTGATCGAGGAATTCGTCGAAGGCACAGAGGTGGCCGTCACGGTACTCGACGAGGGCGACGGGCCCACCGCACTGCCTGCCGTCGAGGTGCATCCAGCCTCCGGAATGTACGACTACGAGGCCCGTTACACCGCCGGTGAGACGCGGTTCGTGATCCCGGCTGAATTCGACGACGATGCCGCCGCCCGCATTGCGCAGACCGCCATCGATGCCCACGAAGCGCTGGGGTTGCGGCAGCTCTCGCGCATGGACTTGATAGTGCGCCCGGACGGCACGCCCGTGTTCTTGGAGGGCAACGTGGCGCCGGGCATGACGGAAACATCGCTCGCTCCCCTAGCGTTCGAAGCGGCGGGCCGCACTCTCGCCGACGTGTTCGGCGTACTCGTGGATCAGGCCAAATGAGCGTTCGGGCGAAACAAGCGACAGCCATCGCGGTGAGCCTCGTGGTAGCGCTGGTGATGGTGTTCTTGGGCATCTGGCAGATGCAGCGATTCCGGCTTTCGGTGGAGAACATCGCGGCGGAGCGGGCCGCACTCGACGCCGTCGAGCTCGCGCCCGCAGTGCACCAGGATGGCTCCGTCGACGATATCTACGGCCGCACCGTGCATGCCGAAGGAACTTTCCTACCGGAATTCCAGGAGATCACAGGTACCACTCAGGCCCGCGTGGTGACGGCCTTTAGGTTGGTGGATGGCCGTGTCGTGGCGGTCGTGCGCGGCCACGTCGCGGAAGGCTCACAGCCGGCGGGGGCACCGTCGGGCACCCAGAAGATTCGCGGAGTCTTCCTCGCGAGCGATCACGCCTCGCACCGCCCGAATGGCGCCGTGCGCCTCCAGGCGCTCGCACAGACCTGGCCAAACCCACTCATTTCGGGTTACATCACCCTCGACGCCGAAGGCGCGGCGAAGCAAGGCCTCGAGCCTGCGAAGGCACAGCTGCCGGAGCAGAAAGGCACCTCCATGCACCAGGGCTATGCGCTCCAGTGGTGGGTGTTTGCCGTCGCTGCCATCGCGTTTGGCGTGTTCTTAAGCCGGCAATTCCAGGTTGAGGAGCGCAAACGCCTCGCACGCAGCCAGGCGGGTGCCAAGACGAAGAAGGACTGACCTTTACGACGCCTGGTGCGGCAGCGCGCCTACGGCTGCATGAATCGAAGCCTCGGCAGCGTTCACTTCGATGTCGAAGATCGTTCGCCCGATGGCTTCGACGATGAGCGCAAAGGACAGCGCACCGGGATCCGGGTGTCCGGTACTACGCTCGGCAAGCGGCCTGGCCCTGCCCTTGAGGGGAGACAGCGGGGCGGTTGCCTCGGCCGCGCGCAACGCCTCGGTGGTGGCTAATGCCCAAGCCGTCGGCAAGGCATCACCGTCATCCGCGGCTCTGCGCAGCTCGCTGACGAAGGGAATGATGGCATCCACCATGGTCTTATCCCCAAGGGCCGCTCCCCCAAGGTGCTGGATGGATTCGCTGAAGGCCTTGGCCCCTTGGAGCACCTGCTCGGGGCTCGCCTCGGCAGTATCCGTGAAGGCGCCTGCCCAGGCGTCGAGGCCCGCCCCCCACAGCACGCCGGAAGTGCCACCTGCCTCTTCAGCCCAGGCGTCGCCTGTCTTGCGAAGCACGGTGTTCGCTCCCCAACCTTGCTCCAGTGCGCCACGAGCCGCGCTCGCAGCGGCGTGGAGACCTCGAACCATGCCACGCCCGTGATCGCCATCAGCGGCGACGGCGTCGATCCGGCCCAAGGCCTCCTCGCAGTCCCGAATCACTCGATTCGCCTCGTCAAGACCCTCGACGATAGCCCTCGCCGATTGCTGAGAGCTGGGAGAACCAATGACCTCTTCCGATGCGTCTAACTGCTCTTCATCGTCAGCGGCCTCAGCGCCGGATGCCCATTCGACGCTGCCCCTGCTCCATGCTGGCGTGGAGGCCGGCGCACGCCACAGCTCTTCCAACTCGTCGTCGAGCCATCCAAGGGTCAGCGAAACTCCGCCCATGTCGAGGCTCGTCACGAGCTCCCCCACTTCGGGAAGAACGATTTCGAGGTCGTTGGCCTCCAGTCTTCGCGAGACGATGTCCCACAGCAGAAATAGCTCTTCGTATTTCGTGGAACCCAGCCCATTGAGCATCACGGCGACACGCCCAGAGCTTCCCGCCGGGCGTTCCTTCAACAGCTCGTCAACCAGAAGCTCGCCAAGTTCCGTCGCGGGAACCCAGTCGATGTCACGAAGCCCCGGCTCACCGTGAATCCCGAGACCGAGGCCCATCTTGCCTTCGGGCACCGTGAAGTGTGGTTCCGATGCCCCCGGGAAGGTGCATCCTGAGAAGGCAAGCCCCAGCGAGAATGTGTTGCGGTTGGCCAACTCTCCGACTCTGACCACCTCATCCAGCGACGCTCCCCGCTCTGCTGCGGCGCCCATAATCTTGAACACGAAGAAATCACCAGCGATACCGCGACGATCACTCATACGATCCGCCGGCGCACTGGCGATGTCGTCAGTCACAATCACCTGTCGGGCGGGAACGCCCTGAGACTCGAGCCTGCTACCCGCGAGCCCGAAGTTCATCACGTCGCCGGCGTAATTGCCGTAGGTGAAGATCACTCCCGCACCCTGGTTTGCGGCCTTACCGACGGAGTATGCATGGGCGGCCGACGGCGAAGTGAAGAGATTCCCGACGACGGCGCCCGCCCCAAATCCTGGGCCCACTAACCCGGCGAACGCCGGATAGTGCCCCGAGCCGCCGCCCAGGATGACGGCAACTTTCGGGCCCGATGCCCGTTGCACCACCCCGCCAGTCACTGCTCGCAAGCGATCGGAATACAGCTTCACGTACCCCTTCAGGGAATCTTCGGAGAACTGTGCTGGGTCATTGAAGATGGTGGTCATGGCGTCATTCCCTTCCTTGGGTGTTCGACGTTAGCAGGCGCCTACGTGTCCCGGCCCTCACCCTCATGGTCTCACGCCGCGACGGACTCAGTTCGTGGGTTCCGCTTCGATCTCGTCGATCCGCTGCTGCACGTACTTGGTTGCCTTGCGTTCCGCGAAGAAGCTGAGGAACGGCACCGTTCCTGCCAGCGCGATGCCAAGTAGCCACTTCCAGGACCACTTGATCTTCATCGTGAGGTTGACGACGCTGATCAAGAGAATCGCGTACAACCAGCCGTGCGTGACGCCAACGTATTGCACCATGCGCCCGTCGTGTGCGAGGTACTTGATGGGCATAGCCACCAGGGTGAGCAGCACCAACAAGATGCCTACCACCCATGCGAGCACCTGGTAGATCCTTAGTGCGTTCTTGATGGCAGGTAGGTCTTCTGGATCGACGTGCCGGAGGTCCTCGTCGGTGAGCTCGATATCGTCGTATTCAGCCATTTGTCGACATGTCCTTATATCGTTGTATAGGTATAATGTTTAATTTCTAGATAGTCTTACCGTCAATAATTGCCATGATTCGCTCGAGGTCCTCTCCCCCCGCGAACTCGATCGTTATCTTTCCTTTATTGCGTCCGATGTTGACCTTCACACGGGTATCAAAGTGATCGCTGAGTGAATTGGACAGGGTCCGCTCTCGCTCGGACGGAAGCCTGGGAGTACGTTTGCTCGGCTCGCTCTCCACCGTCGACTTCGTGAGTAGCACGAGCTCTTCTGTGGAGCGCACGGAGAGTCCTTCCGCGACGATCCTCGTCGCCATCGCCTCAATCTGGGCCTCCGATCGCAGCCCGAGGAGCGCTTTTGCATGGCCGGCCGACAGCACACCTGCGGCGACCTTGGTCTGCACCGACGTCGGCAACCCGAGTAGGCGCAGGGTGTTTGAGATTTGCGGCCTAGAGCGATGAATCTTGGCAGACAGCTCTTCCTTCGTGCATCCAAATTCATCAAGAAGCTGCTCGTAAGCCATGGCCTCTTCGATGGGATTCAGATCCGAGCGATGAACATTCTCGATGAGCGCATCACGCAGCAGCGCATCATCGTCGGTGTGCCTGATGACTGCCGGAATAGAACGCAAGCCCGCGAGCTCCGACGCACGTAGGCGGCGCTCCCCCATGATGAGTTCATAGTTGCCCTGACCTAGCGGGCGCACCACGACGGGCTGCAGTACCCCAAACTCTCGTATGGAGTTAGCGAGCTCCTGCAGGTCATCCTCGTCGAACTCTTGACGCGGCTGCTTTGGGTTTGGAGCAATCTTCCCAATCGAAAGATCTCGAAGTAGTGGTTGATCGCTCGATTGGTCTTCCGTTCTGGTCATCAATGCATCGAGGCCCTTGCCCAGACGGGATGGCTTGGCTGCTGCCATCGTTACTCCTTCACCTCTACCTGATTCGCAATCTGTTTTGCTGCTTCGACGTACGCCACCGCTCCGTCGGACCGTGGCTGATAGGTCAGCACTGTTTGGCCGAAGCTAGGCGCTTCCGCAATCCGAACTGAACGCGGTATCTCGACGTCGAGGAGCTGTTCGGGAAAATGAGCCCGAACCTCGGCCGCGACATCTTTGGAAAGGTTCGTCCGGCGGTCATACATCGTGAGCAGAATGTTGGAGAGTCGAAGCCCGTCGTTAAATCCGCCCTTCACCCTGTTAATCGTATTCATGAGGGCGGTGACGCCTTCCAGCGCATAGTACTCAGTCTGAATCGGCACCATGATCTCGTCTGCGGCGACGAGCGCGTTGAGGGTGAGGAGGCCCAAGGAGGGGGGACAGTCGATAAAAACGTAGTCCGCTCCGCTTTCTTCCAAATAGCTCGTTACTGCCCGCTGCATTCGTGCTTCACGTGCCTCAGCGCCGGCGAGTTCCATCTCAGCCGCTGC
This sequence comes from Propionibacteriaceae bacterium, assembly GCA_032576855.1. Taxonomy (GTDB): domain Bacteria; phylum Actinomycetota; class Actinomycetes; order Propionibacteriales; family Propionibacteriaceae; genus Arachnia. The sequence goes on along the minus strand of JAWFWL010000012.1, from coordinate 44,977 downwards.
GAGGTCAATCGTCGCGGGTAGCACATGCAGGTTGGGGGAGTGCGGTGTCTGCTGTGCATGGGCGACGATGGGGTCTCCCTCGATCAGCACTTCATAGGTTCCGAGTGTTCCTTGTGGGTGATCAACACCCAGGGCAGTGGATGCGTTGCCCTGGGGATCGTTATCGATCACCAGCACATTGAGGCCACCCAAAGCAAGCGCCATGGCGATATTGACCGTCGTCGTCGTCTTGCCAACCCCGCCCTTTTGGTTCGCGACGACGATGACGCGAGGTTTCTTTGGTCGGGGGAGTCGCACCTCATCGACTTCCTCCGGGAGTAGCTCGTCGCCGTACTCGCTCTCTAGGTCAACGCCGTATTCGTCGTAATTAGGCTTCGCCCGACGCGGAGTCGCACTCAACCGATCCGTTCCACGTGAAACGTCCCCATCATTGTTGTTCGATTCCTTTGGGTGCGCGTCGTTTGTCGGCCTACGTTTCCGGAAGAATATCGCCACTGTTCTCCAATCGATCGGACGAAGAGAGTCTACCCGCTGTGGCTGCGATTGACGCCCACCAAAACGTTCCACGTGGAACGCCACCACGTAACGCTCGATCTCAGACAGATCGTCGCACGCGAATAGCCCTGGTGCCTTCTAAATCCTGGGGGAGGGGAAGCTCCAGTATCTCTGCCGAACAGCTACGCTTCCTAAGCGCCGTATGCGCCTTGGCCACCTCTTCTTCTGCGGACCTTCCCTTGATGGCAATCAGCTGGCCGTGGGGAAGGAACAACTCAGACGTCCAACCAAGGAGCCTGGTGAGCGGCGCAACGGCACGGCACGTGACCACGTCGAAGGAGTGGGGGAGCGCACCCTCTCGCGAATATTCTTCAGCACGGGCGCGGACAACTGAAACCCTAGAGCTGAGATCGAGCTCTTCGACGGCGAGGTTCAGGAACTCGGACCGTCGCTGCAAGGGTTCCAGCAGCACAACGCGCAAGTCGGGACGGGCGAGGGCTAGCGGAATGCCAGGTAGACCTGCGCCGCTGCCAACGTCCGCTACTGAGACACCTTCGGGGACGGCGTCAACGAGGGCCACAGAGTTGGCGACGTGACGCGCCCACAGCTTGTCGCCTTCACGGGGCCCCAACAAGCCCCAGCTGATTCCTCGATTAGCCAATATATCGACATACCGTTTTAGCTGTTTAGCTGCATGCGGATATAAAGAAGAAAGCGCGGACTCGGCCGCGCTTTCCACTTCAGACAGTCGCTCCTGATCCGTCACGCCTGCTGCACCACCACGCGTCGATGCGGAGGCTCGCCCTCAGACTCGCTGACGAGCCCGGCACTCGCCACCTCGTCGTGGACGATCTTTCGCTCATACGCATTCAGCGGCATCATGCGAACTGGGTCACCCGTCTCCTTGACCTCAGCAATAGCGTCGCGTGCCATAGCTACAAGCTCGGCACGACGGCGTTCACGGAACCCAGCGACGTCCACCATCAGTCGAGAACGATGGCCCGTCTCCGTCATCACCACCAACCGCGACAACTCCTGCAACGCATCGAGCACTTCACCCTTCTTGCCGACGAGCAAATCGGAGTCGGTGTCAATCGCGACGAGCGCTCGCCCTTCAGAGACCGAGTTCTCGATATCACCGTCGAGATCGGCGATGTCGAGCAACTCTTCGAGGTAATCCGCGACGAGATCACCCTCTGCCAACAGGCTGGCTTCACTGTCACTCATAGGAGTCCTTTCACTTCTTCTTGCGCTTAGCGCGCGATTGCTGTCTTGGCTGCTGCCTCGTGACGACACGCTTGCCATCCGCATCCGTGCGAACAGTGGAGCGCATCACCTGTTGGCGTTGCACTTTCGGTTTTGCTTCGACTTGTTCGTCGGTGGCTTCCGAATCCGTGGTCGAGTCAACCTCTTGCCCCCGAACCTTACGAGCACTGTTCGTGGAAGACGAACCACCGCGCTTACGTCGAGCCTTCTCACGCCGCTCACGCAGGATCGCATCCGGATCCTTGCCCTTCGCCTTCATTCGCTCTTCCCAGTCGACGAACGCCGGGGTATTGGGGGCTGGGTTGTTTCGAATAAGGATGCCCTGCTGCGCCATCGTCCACACATTGGAGGCCAACCAGTAGAGGAGCACGCCGATGGGAATGACGGCGGAGGAGGCCGCGTACAACACGGGGAAGAGGTACAGCATGATCTTCTGCTGCTGAGCCATCGGACCGGTGAGGGCCTCTGGCGGCATGTTCTTCCGCATGAGCTGCAGCTGCGTGACGAACAACGCGCCAACCATCAAGATCACCAGGACAATTCCCAAGATCTGCGTGGCACCAAACGGCGTCAAAGGGAAGATACGCGACGCGAGTTCCGCGCCAAAGAGCTTGGCACTCTGCAAGGATTCGACAAGTTGCGGGCGATCCTTCAGCCACTGGCCGCGAACGTGACCGTCGGAAGCTCCCTGCAGCACACGGAACAAAGCCAGGAAGATGGGCATCTGGATCAGCAAGGGGAAGCATGACGCCATCGGGTTGACGCCCTCTTCCTTGTACAGCTTCATGGTCTCTTGGCCGAGGCGTTCACGATCGCTGCCGTACTTCTTCTGCAGCGCCTGAATCTTAGGCTGCATTAGCTGCATGTTGCGGGAACTGTTGATCTGCTTCACGAAGAGCGGAATCAATGCAGTACGCACCACGACGGTGAGGGAGATGATCGCTAGCGCCCAGGCCGCGCCCCTGGGGAGATTCAGCCACACACCCCAAATCCAGTGAAACAGCACCAGCAAACCAGACACGGCCCAGTACAGCGGCTGCATCATCGTGGACAGCACGCCCATGAATGATTCGCCGATTCCCATCGGCACCAACAGTTCCATCAGATGTTCACCTCAAGTGTCTCTGCCACGGTCATCTCCCGATCCCAGGCTTCACGTTCTTTCGTGCCCGGTACGTAATCCACGCCACCCATTGACCAGGGGTGGCACCTCACCAATCGACGCACGATCAACCACGATCCTCGTATGGCCCCATGCGTTTCGAGGGCCCGCAGACCGTAGGCCGAACACGTCGGATAAAACTTGCACACATCGCCGTACGTGGGCGAGATGCACCGTCGCCATGCCTTCACGAACCAAATCAGCGGATATTTCAGCATCAGGCGGCCTTGTGAAATGCCCGCGCCCAGGTGCCTCGTACGTCGTCGCGGAGCTCGGGGCCAGCGTCCGTAATCGAAGGCAGGGCCCGCACCACGACGTCGGTGGCGAAAGGGGCGGAGAGTTCCGCGACGATATGCCTAAGCCGACGCTTCGCACGATTACGAGCGACGGCATTTCCCACTTTCTTAGACACAACAAAACCCACCCGGGTCACCTCGGGTGGATTGCTCTGACTTGGCCGGCGTACATGCACGACGACCGAGGCCCCCGCTGCCCTCACACCGTTTCGAAAGCAGGCAGTGAAGTCTGCGGGAGCCTTCAAACGGCGGGCAGCGGGCAGCACGAAGGCACGATCAGGCCGACAGCTGGGCGCGGCCCTTGCGACGACGATCTGCCAGGATGGCGCGGCCTGCGCGAGTGCGCATACGGCTGCGGAAGCCGTGGGTACGGCTGCGGCGGCGATTGCTCGGCTGGAAGGTACGCTTGCTCATGCGAGAATTCTCCGTAACGATCTGCGATCAAATTGCCCGAGGGCAGGGATAAGGGCTGTCCGAGACAGCGGCCCTGCAACGATACGCGCTAGGAGAGGGTTTTTCCAAACCCGTCGGGCAGCTAAAGCAAATTACATCAATGTAGTCCAGAGGACACGCCGGTACATTCGCTCAAACGGCTTGCGAATAGCTTCAGAGGGGACTACGTTCTTGTCTCACCCGCTTCTGTGGGAAACACTGTGGAAATGTGGACAACGAGCATATGCTCACGAGTGTGACAAGGGGTCTCAGTGACTGACGCCATAGACCTCGACGTCCTTTGGACCAGCGTCATCGAGTCCTCCGACGCACCTACTCGCGCCTGGCTACGTCGAACCAAACCCATCGCTATGCATGGCTCGACGATGATGCTCGCAGTGAGCGACGAACCCACCCGCGAACGTATTGAGACGCGCCTTCGAGAAACTATCGAAGAGCAGCTCTCCGCCCATTTCAATGCGCCCACACACCTCGCGGTCATGATTGACCCCGATCAGGTGCCTGAGCAGCGACCCGCTGCGGCCGAGGTAGACGCAGAGGTTGCCGCTCAGCTTCCGGAACCGATACTGGCGAAGCCACGACCAAAGTCTGAAGTTCGACTCAACCCGCGCTACACGTTCGAAAGCTTCGTAGCTGGATCATCGAACCGCTTCGCGCATGCCGCGGCGGCCGCCGTCGCAGAGACTCCGGGCAAGGCCTATAACCCACTGCTCATTTACGGAGCTTCGGGCCTTGGCAAAACGCATCTGCTGCATGCAATCGGTCATTATGTGAAGAGCTACTACGAGAACCTTCGGGTGAAGTACGTCTCCACAGAAGAGCTCACCAACGACTTCATTAACGCTATCTCCAGCAACCGAACTGCGGAGTTTCGCAGCTCGTACCGAGACATCGACGTACTGCTCGTCGACGACATTCAGTTCCTGGCACAAAAAATCCAGACCCAGGAAGAGTTCTTCCATACCTTCAACACGCTGCACAACGCGCAAAAGCAGATTGTGATGACATCCGATCGCCCGCCAAAGGCGCTCGAGGCACTCGAACCGCGGCTTCGCTCCCGCTTCGAGTGGGGGCTGATGACCGATATTCAGCCACCGGACTTGGAAACTCGTATTGCCATCCTTCGTAAGAAGGTTGCGTCTCAGCGCCTGACGGCGGGGACGCAGGTAATGGAACTCATCGCGGGCCGTATTACGACCAACATCCGCGAGCTCGAAGGCGCCCTCACCCGGATTGCGGCGCTCGCGTCGCTGGATCAGCAAGAAATCACGCCGGAGCTCGCCATCGAAGTGCTTGACAGCCTGATGCCGGAAGGCGAGGTGCAGGTGGATGCGCAGTCGATCATGGAAGCCACGAGCGAGTACTTCAACATCTCCATTGACGATCTCACCGGGACGAGCCGCGTCGCCAACATTGCGATGCCTCGACACATCGCCATCTACCTCTGCAGGGAATTGACTGAACTCTCCCTGCCCAAGATTGGGGCGAAGTTCGGCGGACGAGACCATTCGACGGTGCTGAACTCCGTGAGGCGCGTCACCGAACGCATCAGTGAGGATCGCTCGCTGTTCACCCAGGTGACCGAACTCACCAACAAGATCAAGCAGAGCTGAACTTGCTCACATGGAGACCGGGGGAGCGCCCGGTCTCCATTTCGTTAACCCCAAAACACGCGTCGCTACCCACCCAGATTGCTTGTGGAGAACTGTTGTGGTTCGTCTGTGGATCAACCTGTGGAAAACTTGTGCGAGGTTGCTCTCCACAAATCCTAAGCGTGTAATTCGACAACTCGATTCGACTTCTCCACACGTCGAATATGGCGTGCGACAAGGATGAACACAGGTTTTCCACAGTCTCCACAGCAGCTACTACCACTATGAAGAGATACACAACGAGATGTCTTCAAACTCTCGGGCGTGGAAACACAGGAAATCTGACGGGTACGGTGGTGGCGTGACGGTAGCAGCCAGGGCAGTAGCCCTCACCAAGGAATACGGATCCGGCGACACGAAGGTCGTCGCGCTGGATCACGTCGATTTTGAAATTCACCGAAGTGAATTCACCGCCATCATGGGTCCATCGGGATCCGGTAAGTCCACGCTCATGCATCTGCTTGCCGCGCTGGATACCCCTACGTCTGGGCAGATCTGCATCGGTGACACGGACGTCGCCCAGCTGGATGACACCGCACTCACGAAGCTTCGACGTGAGCGCATCGGTTTCATTTTTCAAGCTTTTAACCTCGTACCCACGCTGACTGCTGAGGAAAATATCCGCCTGCCGGTCTCTATTGCCGGAGGCAAGATCGATCAGGCATGGTTCGACAAGGTCGTCGGCATGCTCGATCTCGGTAACCGGCTGACGCACACGCCGTCGGAGCTCTCCGGCGGGCAACAGCAGCGTGTGGCGTGTGCCAGGGCGTTGATGAACCGTCCAGAGATTGTGTTCGGCGACGAACCGACGGGCAATCTGGATTCAGTCGCGGCAGCCGAGGTGTTGTCGTTTCTGCGCACCAGTGTGGATGAGTTTGGCCAAACGGTTTGCATGGTGACGCATGACGCAACCGCCGCCAGCTACGCCGACCGCGCAGTGTTCCTTTCCGACGGGCGCATCGTCGATGAGGTATCGAACCCAACCCAAGATGAGCTGCTGCAGACCATGGCCAGGCTGTACCCAAGACTCGATGAGCATGGCAATCCGGTAGTCAACGAGCCGTTCGACGAAGTGAGCGAACCGAGCGCTAAACCGCGACGGGCGTTGTGATCATCCATGTGGAAGGCCACGTTCAAGTCCCTCTTCGCACGCAAGTTCCGACTGGTGCTGAGTGCGCTGTCCATCGTGCTCGGCATCGCATTTGTTGCGGGTTCGCTCATGTTTACCAACATGCTGTCGCGCGGATTCGACGAGATTGTCCAATCCGCTGTGGCCGATGTGAATGTGAGCGACGACACCACGGGCGTCGACTCCTCCAGCGCCGACGCAGCGCAGCCCAACCGGTTTCTCAGCCCCTCCGACATCGAGAAAATTCGCTCCGTCGAAGGTGTGAACAAAGCTGTAGGTGAGGTTGCGCATCCGCAGGTTTTCGTCCTTGACTCGCAAGACCGCGTCGTCGGCATTCCCGGTGCGCCTGGAATCGCGTCCAACTGGCACGAAACCCCTGCAGCCGACGGCATGCAGGGCGCGCGAATCGTCGATGGGCGCCCGCCTGAGCGCAGCGACGAAATCGTGATTGACCCAGGCACCGCTGAACGCGCGGGCCGTAGCGTCGGCGATACGGTCCGCGTCGCGACGCCCTTTGACGGCATCCAAGAGTTCACGCTGGTTGGTACGGGGACATACGGCTCAGGTTCGACGGCGGGCGCCGCATACCTGTTCTTCACCCTCGACGAAGCTCAAAAGCTCTTCGTCGACGGCAAGGATGTGTACCAGGCGGTCTGGATCAGCATCGACGACACTGCAAATGCCGATGACGTAGCCAACGCGGTATCCCAGGTGCTGCCAGATGGGTGGAAGGCTGAGACCGGAGCGAAGCTCGCAGGCCAGATTCGCGACACTTTAGGCGCTGGCATGGGCTTCGTGAACACGGTGCTGCTGATCTTTGCGGCGATTGCGCTGCTCGTGGCGACGCTGCTCATCATCAACACGTTCTCCATTCTCGTGGCGCAACGGTCGCGAGAGCTCGCGGTGCTGCGCGCTATCGGCGCCACCAGGGCGCAGGTTCGGGCGTCGGTTCTCGTCGAAGCCGTGATGCTCGGCGTGGTGTGTGCGACGCTGGGCATCGGCGTCGGGTACCTCTTGGTGTGGGGATTGCTGGCCTTGATGGGCTCGATCGGTGTCGACCTGGGTTCCGCCGCACCTGAACTCACCTGGCAATCGGTGGTCGCCTCCTACGTCGTCGGGATTGTGATTACGGCTGTTGCGGCGTTGATGCCAGCCATCCGGGCATCGCAGACCCGCCCTGTGGAGGCGCTCTCGCAGACCAACCAGCCCAGCCGCCGTGCCGACGGGGGGAGCCTCACGCTCGTCGGCGTGGTGATGCTGGAGTTTGCGATAGCCCTCGTGGTGTGTGGTTTGTGGATCGACGTTCCCGGCCCGATGTGGTGGATCGGGATCGGATGCGCGATGATGCTCGTCGGTGTCGTGCTTGCCACGCCGTGGCTTGGGGCACCCATCATCGGGTTGGCCGGTTGGATATTTCGACGAGGATTCGGCCATGTGGGCATGCTTGCCGAGCGCAACTCCAAGCGGCATCCTCGTCGCACTGCCGCCACCGCGGCGACGCTTACCATCGGTCTTGCTCTCGTAACGACGGTCGCCGTGCTTGGATCGAGCATCTCGACGTCGCTTCGAACCGAGCTCTCGAAGGATCAGCGCGGTGACTTCGTCGTCGCTCCACTCACCATGATTCCGTTCGACGGGAAAGCGGTGGAACGCGTGAAGTCGGTGGACGGCGTCGAGTGGACCGCATCCATGTGGCCCGCACAAGCCCGGATGCAGGGAGAAAAGCAGCCCGTCAGGATGGTTGGCACGACGCCGCGCGGCCTACTTGAAGGAAGCGCGACGCATCTCGTCGCCGGAACGATGACCGACGAAGCTGACTCCGCGGTTCTCTCAACCGAATTCGCGAATAGCCACGGGCTCTCGTTGGGAATGACCTTCGAGGTGACCGGCAACGTCGGAGCGCAACGCCTCCTAGTCACCGGACTTGCCGACGAAGGCGCACCGGCGCCAATCGTGCTCAATGAGGGGACGCTGCGGAAGGTGGCGGAGAGCCGCGTCGTGAGCAAGATCGTGGTGTTCAAGGCCGACGGAGCAGATACGCAGCAGGTCCGTACGGGGCTGTTGGAGGCCACCAGCGAGGTCAAGACCGTCGTCGTCTCCGATGTGCACGAGTATGTCCAAGATCGGGTTGACCAGTTCCAGCAGGTCATTGGTCTGCTTTACGGATTGCTTGCTTTGGCGCTCGTGATCTCGGTGCTGGGCATTGTGAACACGTTGTCGCTGAGCGTCATTGAGCGGACGCGCGAGATCGGATTGCTGCGCGCGGTGGGCACCACCAGGGCGCAGATTCGTCGGATGATGATGTTGGAATCCTTGTTGGTGACGGTGATGGGTTCCCTGCTGGGTGTGTTGCTGGGGCTCGTGTTCGGCGTCGTATTGCAGCGGGCAGCTGTGAACGACGGAATCACCACATTGGATGTGCCCTGGATCCAGCTATTGTTGTTCGTCGTCGTAGCGGCGGTGTTTGGATTGCTCGCAGCTATCGTGCCGGCGCGCAGGGCCGCGAAGTTGCCCGTGCTGGATTCGATTGCGACGGTTTGACCCGCTCGCTACCGCGGAGGTCACCTGCCCGATATGATCGACGGCGTGTGACCGCCGTGGGCTGCACCAGTGGAAGAACGAGGAGACGCAAGTGAAAATCCGTGTGGAGCGCGACGCGCTGGCCGATGCCGTCGCCTGGGTTGCTCGCAGCCTGCCGAACCGTCCTACCGCACCGATCCTCTCCGGGATGCTGCTGAGCGCCGACGGGGACGCCGTGACACTCTCAAGCTTCGACTCCACAACCTCCGCCAAGGTGGCGCTTCCCGCCCAGGTGACGGAGGAGGGCACGGTGCTCGTATCGGGCCGGTTGCTCTCGGAGATTGCGCGTTCGCTGCCGAACAAGCCGGTGGAACTAGATGCCGACCACTCCAAGGTGGAACTCAGCTGCGGCTCCGCTCGGTTCACGCTACAAACGTTGCCGGTGGACGAATACCCCACGCTGCCCGACATGCCCACGCAGGCTGGCACCATCGAATCATCGACCTTTGAGCGCGCCGTCGGTCAGGTTTTCGTCGCCGCCGGGCGCGACGAGCTGCTGTCGGTATTCACCGGCGTGCGCGTGGAGATCGACGGCGACAGGCTCTCGCTGCTCGCCACCGACCGCTACCGCATGGCGCTCAAGGAAATCACCTGGAATCCGGCGTCGCCCGACGCCGAGGGCGCCGTACTGATTCCCGGCAAGGTGCTTTCCGATACGGCGAAGGCCATGACAGGCGGCGACGAAGTTACCATTTCGCTGTCCACCACCGAGGCCGAGGGCGAAGGCCTGGCTGGCTTCGTCGGTGAAGGAGCGCATGGGAAGCGCGAAGCTACCACGCGGTTGTTGTCGCAGGCCTTCCCGAAGGTGCGGCACCTCATGGACGTCGACGGCACGGTGAATGTCCGGGTGTCTCGCGACGAGCTCCTCGGCGCGGTGAAGCGCGTGAAACTAGTGGCGGAGCGCAACACCCCGCTGCGCATGGTCATCAACGACGACCACATCACACTGGAAGCCGCGACGGGTGACCAAGCACAGGGCACCGAAGCCATTTCCGCGGGAGTGGAGGTCGTCGGCGACGAGCAAAGCATCGAAGCGGCTGGCTTTAATCCGCAGTACCTGCTCGACGCTCTCGGCGCGCTCGACGCACCGTACGCGCACTTCTCCTTTACCGCGCCGGGCAAACCCTGCCTCATTACCGGTCTTGCCAGCATGGATGGGGAGCAGCTGCTCGACTACCGCCATGTGATCATGCTCATGCGTCTGCCCAGCTGAGCGCTGGGTATAGACGAAAAGTTGACCGATATCCTCCACGAGAAGCGAAAGACCCCCTGTTTTTGGCGATTTTTTGCAGGCGTGGAGGATAACGGTCATCGGGACGCGTCAGGCGCATCGTCGCGGAGACTGTGCAGCGCCCGGCTAGGCTTAGCCACACATGTTTGTCACTGCCCTCGAACTCACGAACTTCCGCAACTATCCCGAAGCCAACATCGCGCTGACTTCGGGAGTCAACGTGTTCGTCGGATCGAATGGACAGGGAAAGACGAACCTGGTGGAGGCCGTCGAGTATCTATCGACGGCGTCCTCGCACAGGGTTTCAGGCGTGGTGCCGCTGATCCGAGCCGGGTTTGACTCCGCGCTGGTACGAGCCAGAGTTCGGGCCGGCGTCGACGATAACCGTGAACTATTGCTCGAACTCGAGATCGCGCAGGGCAGACAGAACCAGGCGAGGCTGAATCGGGGTCCGCTGCCGAGGCCTAGGGACATCGTCGGCATGCTGAGAACGGTCGTGTTCTCCCCGATGGATTTGGCCATCGTGCGTGGCGACCCATCGGATAGAAGACGGTGGATCGACTCGCTGATCGTCACCCGGTGGCCGCGCATGGCCGGGGTGAAACAAGATTTCGACAAGGTGTTGAAGCAGCGCAACGCGCTGCTGAAGGGCATGTCGGGAAAGCGCTTCAACGACGGTGGGGGAGCCGACGACGACATCACCCTGCAGATCTGGAATGAACAACTGGCGGCGGTGGGTGCCGAACTCCTGCACGCGCGCCTGGACACGCTGGCAGACGTCCGTCCCTTCGCACAGCGTGCGTACGCGTCCATCGCGCCGGTCAATAACGAGATCGAGGCCCACTACAAGTCCGCGGTGAATTTGGCGGGGGCATCCGATGCCGATGATGTGCAAGGTGAGTTGCAACGTCGGCTCCTCGAGGCAATGGAACAGGTGCGTGACGAGGAGATTCGCCGGGGCGTAACGCTGGTTGGCCCGCAGCGAGACGACATCGAACTGTCGATCGGCTCCTTGCCTGCGAAAGGGTACGCGTCGCACGGGGAGTCGTGGTCATTGGCGCTGGCCCTGCGCCTCGGAGGGTTTGAGTTGGTGCGTGACGACGGCACCGAGCCAGTGCTTGTGCTCGACGATGTCTTCGCCGAACTGGACGCGTCGAGGCGAACCCGCCTTGCCGACGCGATCAGGCACGCGGAGCAGGTGCTCATCACCGCCGCAGTGGGTTCCGACGTGCCCGAGTTCCCGTCGGAGCGTCGCTTCCGCGTCGAAGCTGGCACCGTCGCGGAGGAAGGGGAGGCATGAGCGAGCACGCAGAGGCCCACGACCCCACTGGATTGGACCTTGCTGCCCAGATAGCCAGGGCCACCGTGCAAGGCAAGCCGTATGCACCGGTGGCGCCCGAGGCGCCCAAGGTGCCCAAACGACGCCGCTTCACTGGCGAGCAGCAACGCTCTGGCGCACACCCGGATGAGCGTGACCCGCAACTCATCGGACACGCCTTCGAGAAAGTGGTGCAGCGGCGAGGCTGGACGAAGCGCCTGTCGCTGTCGACGGTGTTGCGCAACTGGGCAGAGCTCGTCGGGAAGGCTAATGCCGAGCACTCGCAGCCGGTGGATTTTCGCGGGGGAGTGCTGAAAGTGCAGTGCGATTCGACGGCCTGGGCAACAGGAATGAAATATTCGGCGTCGCAACTCGTGGCGAAGCTCAACCGGGAGTTGGGGGATCGCACCGTCACGCGGGTCGACATCGTCGGACCACCGCAGAAAAGCTGGAAGCATGGGCCGAGGTCTGTGCGCGACGGGCGGGGCCCCCGAGACACCTACGGCTAATTCGTGCCCGACGCACCAATCACCTGCAGCCGTTCCTCCCGACCGATGCGTGCGAGATCCGTGGCATGCTCACGGCGCATCTCGCGGTTGTCCTCACGGAGGGTTTGGACGAATGCGTCGATTGTTTGCCGTGTGGCTGCTGCATCGCCTGCGAGGTGGTGAGCGCGTACGGTGCGGATCTGTATCTCGTCGTGCCCTGGTGCCACGAGCTGGCCACGCTCGAGCGCCCAGCGTGCCTCGTCGAGGTATCCGCTCGCCAGACAGCGATCCGCCAACTCGCACGCAACATCGACGAGGAAGGCCACCATGTCGTCGTGGAAGGCGCGCGCCCACGGCCAGCGTTCGACCGCGGTGCCGAGCGGCCTATCCGAGACCATCGTGAGAGCCTGACGCAACGCCCGGTCTGGTGCGTCGTTGATGGTGCCAGGAAGTAGTGCGCGCAAGCGGTGCCAGTCGGAGGTGACTCGCTTATCCAACGAGATACGTCCCTGGTATGCCTCTGGCAGATAGCGGCGGCCCTCGTCGTCGGTGCCGAGCCAGGTACGTAGCCGTGACAGGTTTGAGCGACGGGTGCCCTCAGCAATGCACAGACCGCGGCTCATGCTGGTAGCCGTCGATTCAGGGTGTAGTAACAGCCATGCCGCGTACTCGATGCATTGTTGCCGGGCGCGACGCGGCTGCTCGCCGCGGGCGCCTTCGATGTCTGGCTCTCCAAGGAGAATAAGCGACGGTGCATCGTGCTCGATAGGTTCTGGCTCTGGCTGGAGAAAGCGGCCCTCTGCCAGGCGACGAGGAGCCTCGTCGGACCACCAGCTGGCGGCCTCGGTTGCCTCGTCGATCGTGCCGGCGAAGAGCTCGACGAGAGCTCGCCGGGCTGGCGTAGTGAGTAGTTGCGGGTGGAATGAGACGCCTTCGAAGGAGGCAGCCTGGTCATGGAAATGCACGACGGTATGCCGGGACCACTCGGGAGCAACCACTGAGACCCCGACGCGGCCGAGGCCGAGCGCCTCGTCGAGCGTTTGGGCCTGCGCGGCATTGAGCGGCGATGCGAATAGGGCTACGACCGGCGGCCAGGCTGGGGCCTCGTCGGGGTCTGCCCGGACGTCGTCAAGGAGCCTGGCTCCCAGTTCCAGCCTGCGGGTGGCGCAGAGCGTGGTGATGTGTGCGCAGGCCTCGTCTGCGGAAAGTTGGGTGAGGCGGGGATCATCGATGGCTTCGGCCCAGGGTTGGTCAGCCCCGACGAGCACCACTTCTACCTCGGTGGACCAGGGTGCGCACAACAGGCTGGTGAGCATGGACGCGATCACGGCCTGCGGCTCGCTAGCCCCGACGATGCCCGTCCCCCTCGCGGTTTCCAGATCCAAAACGACGTCGGTGGCATCGTCACGCCAACCGAGCACGACACTCGTGGCCGCCAGGCGCTCCGTCGGGGTGGGGGGTTCGTCGGCGCGCCTGGCTAGGGCAGTCCAGAACCGGCTGGCTTCTGGGCTGATGGGGATGAGGCGCCGGCCGACGGCCCTGCCCACCAGCTGTAGGCGCCTACGCGCGGCAACACCGACGACGATGGTGCTAGCGAGCATTCCTCCGACGGCGCCGACGAGCCCTGCCGAATGATCATCCAAGCCGGATTCTTCGGCGTCATCATCGAGCACGTCCACGCTGGCGGCAGTATTCCCGGGGGAGGGGCTAGCCGATGGAGTGACAGATGGAGCCGGGCCACCCGTGGGTTGTGGCGTCGGCGTTGCCGGCCGCGGCTCGGGCGTTGAGGGCTGCGGGTCTGACTGCGCAGAATCCGGTGTGGATCCTCTGGCCGGCGGCTGCGGTGGAGGATCAGACTTGGGTGAATCCGGTGCTTGCTGGTGTGTTGGCAAGAGCAGGCGCCAGCCCACGTCGATCTGGTCCGGGTTGGAGATGAGATCGGTGTTGAGCTCGTAGATCTCTGGCCAGCGCTCGCCGTCGCCTAGGTGGCGCTCGGCGAGCTTCCACAGGGAGTCGCCTTCACGTACCTGCACGTCAGGTGGCAGCTGCAAGGTGGTGCCAGGGGCGAGACGGCTGTTGGCGCCCAGCCCAGGGTTGACCGTGAGCAGGTCTCTCCAACGTTCGCCAGCGCCCAGTTGGTGCTGCGCCACAGTCCACAGTTCGTCGCCCGGTTGCACCACATACTCGCGTCCAGTGCGCGGTTGTTGCTTTTCCTGCGCTTCATGAGAGGTAGCGACTCCGCTCGCAGTGCCCGACGAACCCCCGTGCCCGGGCTGCGTCGTCGATGACATTCCCGACGTTACTGGGGGAGCCGGGGCATCTGGAGCGGCCGACGCTGCTGTCGACGGGACGAGCATCACGGCAGCAACCAGGGCAGTGACCGCTGGGCGGAGCCACTCGGTGCCTGGGAGGTGCACGTCGATCCGGTTGCGCGTAGCTACGGCGAGCACCTCGGCGACGATGGTGGCGGCAAGCACCAACCATGCGAGCCAGCCAACCAGACCGAGCAGCTCCACCAGGATGCCGCCGTCGTCTGGGCGCAGCAGGGCCGTGCTCCATTGCACCTGTAATAGCGCGCCGGGATTGGTGAAGGTGAGTAGGAGGAACGGCACGCCGACGAGCACGCCCAGCAGCAGGGCGAGGGAGCCGACGGCGCGCAGCCACTTCATAGGTGATGTTTCCTTTAGCTGGGGAGGTTGTTGCGGACGTATTCGGTGATGACGGTGATGATGATGAGCGCGATCGCTGCAGCCCCGGCAAGCAAGATGGCGTTCTCCGTCGACTGAGAGAGGCCGCGCTCATCTTTGGGCATGCGGGTCTGCAAGCTCAGGCCGACGAGTTGATGGATGAGTTTCATGATGGTTCTCCTGTCCTGCACTGTGGCAGTGAGTGGTGGTTGATTCCCGTGTTTCCTCAAAGTTGTGGATAACTGTGGAAAGTTATCCACAGGGTGATCACATCATGGTGATCCGCAGCAGGGCTGGCGTGAGGAACGCCAGCCCCAGCAACATGGCTGGAATTGTCATCCACAAGGTCATTCGTTCGCTGGCAGCGCCAGCTTCGATCTTGACCATCGTGAGGTGCGCGTCGCGAAGTTCCTTCACCCTTGCCTGCAGAACCTCCGCCAGACCCGCGCCTTGCTCCTCGAGTTGCATCACGTCTGCGAAGTCTGAGAGCTCCGGCACCTGCCACTCATCGGCAACGACGCGAAGCTCGTCCCAGGGCGCCACCTGTTCCATCCGGGCCCGCTCCATGCCCTCTGTGATGCGCCGGAAGAGGGGAGCGTCGGAGATCTCGGCAGCGGCCAACGTGGCCTGGGTTGCCGACGCATTCGCGAGACGCTCGAGCGCGACCAGATCAAAGAACGTGTGCAGGGCGTTGTGCATCGCCCGCTGTTGCTGGGCCTGGCCGCGTCGAAGGCGCAAGTCCGGTAGGAAGAACCCCAGGATCGCGCCCAGCGGTGCAGCGAGCAGCGGCATCATGCTTGGTGCGTGACCCAGCATGAACTGCGTCGCCACCCACAACCCGGGAAGCAGGAGCCCGGTGACACCCAAGATCAGCTTCTCGGTGAAGAAGTCGGCGACGTCGCGGTCCTGCATGGCAAGCAGGCGTTGTTGGGTGGCGGTGAGCGGCAGGCGCCAGCGGCGTGTGGACGCCGTCGAGGAGGTGTTTTCCAGTACTCGGGCGGGACGGCGGTCGAGTACTGCGAGTGCGTCGCTTAGGCGTACCGGCGCGCGCATGGAACCCACGACGATGGCGCAACAGCCCAAGCCAACGAGCATTCCCAACACGATTGCGACTCCCATCAGGGCCCCTTCAGAAACCGAGGTGCGGGCGGGGGCGTCGACATGCGACGCAGCATCCACAAGCAACCTGCGTATGCGGCAGCGAGCACGAGCGCGATGACCCCGCCGAGCGGCGTGAGGTAGGGCTCGAAGAATCGGGCATTCAGCACCACCGCGCCCACGATCACGGCGAGGGTGATCGTCGTGACCTGGCGGACCACTGTGCGTGGTTTGGCTCGCTCCGTCGCAACTTCCCGAAGTGCCCGAAGCCGGTCCTGGATGGTGTCAGATAAGCCCATTAGCGTTGCCCTCGTGCCTACGCCGCCACGCGATGAGGCGATGGCGAGAGCGGCTGCGACGGCGTCCGCATCCGCGGAATCGAGTTCGTCAGCGAAGCGCAGCAGTGCGTCTTTCGTCGTCGTGCGTTGATCCAAGCGGGCGCAGAGCCGGTCGACCGGCTCACGCAAAATGGGGGGCGATTGGGTTCTGGTGGTGAAGATGGCGTCGCGGATGGATTTGCCCGTGCCGATCGACGTCGACAGCAGGCGCACCCAACGATCGAGGCCTGCTAAGAGCTCCAGTTCTCTGGACGGTGGGTCAGCCAGCAGCCATGGCACACCGATGATGAGCGCCGGGACGAGCACCAAGGCAGGAATGAACCCGGTGACCGCGGCCGTAGCAACGCCGGCAATCAGGGCTGCCACAACCCACCAACGACGTCGAACAGGGATAGATTCCCACCGATTCCACAGAGTTTTCCACAGGGATGTTGATTGTGGTGGAGCCGGTGGGGAAAACCAGCCGAACACGACCATGACAAGGCCGAGTGCAATCAGGCCGCCCAGCGCGGCGGCCGCGGCGGTCATCGTCGCTCCTGGAACTCGGCCAGCTCAGTCATGAGCTCGGCGCTTGGATCAAACAGGGTGGGCGTGCCGTCGGGTGCCGCCTGGTAGAGGAGGTGGGTGGTGGGGCGGCCCGCCTCCATTGACCCAGTGAGTTGCCGCACCTCGCTCACGAACCGACGGCGTATCCCGCCGCGCCAGGTGTCGTCGCGGAGCACCACGTGGACGATCAAACTGATGTGGTGCGCGATTTGCCGCATCGCTTCGTCGACGCCCAAGACTCCACCTTGCGCCACGCGCGACGCGAGGCGGTCGATCGTGGAGGAAGCCGAGTGCGAGTGTGTGGTGGAGAGCGAACCGGCGCCCGACTGCATCGCCTCGAACATGGCTCCGGCCTCTTCACCGCGAACCTCGCCGACGACGAGCCTGGATAGGTTTTGTCGCAGCGCCTCGGGGATGAGATCCGCGACGGTGTAGGCGCCAACGGCCTTGCCAGCGGCGGATTCGCCGAGTCCGATTCGCGCCTGCAGCGCCAAAATATTGCGACGGTGCTCGTGCAGGTGGGTGAGCAGCTCGTAGTCGGTTTCCAAGGTGCCGAAGCGCTCCGTGGCGGGGATCGCGTCGATGAGCGCGCGTAACAAGGTGGTCTTCCCGGCACCCTGGTCGCCGGCAATCACGATGGATTTCCTCCCCAACACTGCTGCCCGAAGCAGCGAACCCAACTCCCTTGGAAACATGCCTGTGTTGGCCAAGTCGTCGAGCGTCACCTCCGTCAGACGATGCTGCCTGATCACCACCGAGGGTCGAAAGGACAACCCGAACCCAATGGCATGGAGACGAAACTTCGAGCCGAGCGCGAGGGTCATCGTCGGGTGTGCATCGTCGAAGGGCCTGGGCGGCTTCGTCGTCTCCCCCAGGAAACGAATGGCCTCAACCAGCTCATCATCGGAATCCGCGACGGGAGGGTGCTCGACGCGGTGCCCGTCGCCGAATTGCACCATCACCGAATCGTGGCCGTGGATCTCGATGTTCTCCGCATCCGGAATCTCAAACAGCGGCTGCAAGCGCCCGTAGCCGAAGATGGCGGATTCCACGGCGTCGGCGTAGCGGTTTTCTTGCGCCAATGACCACAGCGCCTCGCCGTCGTCGCTCAGCTGCTGCGCTCGTGCACGCACGATGGCGCGGATGATGGCGCGTGCCCGCACACGACGGTCTTCGTCGGGCATTGCCTTGCCATGATCGTGTTGCCACTGCGTTCCCGCAGCGGAAATCTGTTCTGCGGCCTCCCGTCGAAGTGTCACGACGAGGTCCCAGTCGATGTCCGCGTCATGTACCGCTGCCCGCGCGGGTGAAGCGGCGACGGTGACGTCCTCGCCGACGACCACCTGGGGCGCGGGGCCCAGTTTGCTGAGGCTTTGTGCTAAATCAGACACGAATCAACGCCTCCCTACTGGCACGCAGACCGTGCATACGCTCGGTGAGCTGCTTCGCCGTCGAGCGTGCGCGTGCCACGAATCCCTGCTCCATGAATCGCTTTGGTTCCGGCTTGCCGTCCATGAAGACGGCGGCAGCCCCGGCGTCGTATGGCAATTCGAACCACGCTGGCGTGCCAAACTGCTGCTCAATCTCTTTCACGCCGTACGGCCGGTTCGCCCCGACGATGCCCAGACCGAGCGGCACGTCCACTGGGAGCGACGTGAGCTGGTCACGCAGCGTCGGCAGGTGGAGCCTGAGGGCCGCGAGCGAACGAAGGTGGCTTTGCGTGATGACCACGACGATGTCCGCCGCTGCGAGCAACCCCATCGGCACACCAGCAACACCGATCCGACCAGCGTCCACCACCACGTCGACGCCCCGCGTATCCAGCGCCGCGAAGCTCTCTCCCACCTTGCTCCACACGCTCTCGAAGAGCCGCACGGCAGCCGGCTGTGTAAAGCCGGCGAGAAACCGCCTAGGAGGCTGCTCCTCAGCGGAAAGGGGGCAAGTGTGTGTCCACAGCTCATCGTCGATGTTGCGGTTTTCCCGGTGTGCCTGTGCGATGGACGGCAATCCGCGGCCTCCGGTATCGACGCCGCGTAGGTAACCGGCGAGCACAGCTTGCGACGGGTCCCGATCGCAGTCAGCGAGGAGGACTGCGCGGGGCCAGGTCAGCGCTAGGGCGAGGGACGTCGTCGTGACTCCTGGCCCGCCTGGTGCGGACGTGCAGATCACTACGGCCATGCCTCAGCCCTCCCCGACGGCCACAAGCGCCACTTCGCCCTTGGCCGCGAGCTGGGCCACGATGGCGGCATCGGCTTGAGGGAGGAGCACGTCGACTGCGAATGATGCGCCGTCATCCAGGAGCACCGGTGCCGTGGCGACGCTGGCGGAAGCAGGTTCCGACAAGGCCGTACCCTCGCCGGTGCCCACCAACTCCACCGCGGTGCCAGCCGGGAGCGGCGACGACGGTAGTTGCCCGTGCGCGAGACGCAGACCGACGAGAGCCTTGCCATCTGGCAACGGATTTTCTCCGACGTGTGAGCGCAGCGGGAATGAGCCGACGGGGAGATCCGTCAGCGCTGTCTGGCCCACCAACGAGTCGAGCGAATCCGAGGGGAGCGTTTCCGACGAGAAGCCGGCAGGCACTTGCACGACGCGAAGCTCATCTTTCGTCACCACGGAGCCTCGCGCGATGGGTTTGGCGACGGTAACCACCGAGGCGTGGTTCGTCGAGGACTCGTAGATGTAGGCGAACCCGAGCGCGCCTAACACGACGGCGAGCACGCCGCCTGCGATCAGTTTTGGACTCCGCCGTGCGCGCAGTTGCACGGTTTCGGGACGAGGGAGCTTCGTCGCCCCCGCGTCAGCTGTAGTTGCACCCATAGCTGGCACCTCCGTGAAGGGAAAGCTATGCGGTGGAAGGGGTCATTTCGGGCCGAATTTCGTCAGCTGTGGAAAACTTGGCCGAATTTTCCGGAAATTCGCCAGTTTTCCACAGGGGTTGTGGAAACAGTTTGGAGAAGTGGATAAGTCCAGTCTGCCGGTGGCTCACTAGTCGTTTTGGTTGACCTTGCCTTCGAGAACCCACTGGAGAAACTCACGAAGGAAGCCTGTCTCACCATCGCGACCCCCGCGCCCGACGACGAGTGTCGGTTGAGTGCCAGGAAGCTTGACGCCCCGAATTCGTTCCATGAATCCGCCGCCTACGACGAGGTGATGGAATCCGCCGTCCTCGTCAATGGCGACGGTGTGGTTCTGCCGCAGGTACCAGCCGCGCTTGTCAGTTTTCACCTTGTGGCCGTTGTACGTTGTGGCCAGCAGCGGCACGGGCCGGATGCCCTGCTCGCTCGCCTTGCGCACGAAGTCGTCGATCAGCACCTGTGCCTCTTGCGCTTCTGCCCTGGCCTGCTGCTCAGCAAGCTCCAGCCGAATTCGGGCCGCCTCCGCGCGCTCGTTACTCGCCATGGAACCACCCTACCCAGGGCTGACCAGCCCAATAGTCAGATGCGTTTCGTCTAGACGCCCGACTTGCCGCGCTGTGCCGAACGCGTGTGAATAGTGAGCTGAGATCGTTAGTTGCTACCTGCGGAAGCTACAGCAACGCCCTGCCCTAGGGTGTCACCATGACGCAACAATCGGATTCGCCACTCGTGCTTGGGCTGGACTCGTCGACGACAGGCTCGAAAGCACTCGTTACTGATCTGCAAGGCAACATGCATGCTCTTGGCCGGGCAACCTACGACATCCTCCAGCCGGCGCCGGATCATTACGAGCAGGACGCGACCGCATGGGGCACGGCTGCAATGCAAGCTATTGCCGATGCGGTCGCACAGCTGGAGCCCGATGATCGGAAACGGCTCGCCGCCTGCTGCGTCACACCACAGCGCCAGAGTTTCGTGCTCTGCGACGAGGACGGCGCTCCTCGTCGAAACGCAATTTTGTGGCTTGACGGGCGTGCCTCGGCTGAGGTTGCGCGCATCGGCAACGACCGCGTCCACCAGATTTCGGGGTTTGAGCCGGATGTGACCCCGTCGATCTACAAAATCGCTTGGCTAGCGGAGCACGAGAGTGATGTGCTTCGCAGCGCGGAGCGCGTGGTTGGGGTGCATTCCTGGCTCGTGCATGAACTCACGGGTCAGTGGGTGGACTCCGTCGCCACGGCCGACAGCCTCGGCATCTGCGACCTCGCGAAGCTGGAATGGTCGGACGAGCTTCTTGAGCTTTGTGGACTACGCAAAGATCAGCTGCCGGATCTCGCACCGGCAGCGAGCGTGATCGGCACCATGCGTCCCGACGTCGCATCTTCCCTCGGACTTCCTGGCCCGATTCCTGTTGTTGCTGGATGTGGCGATGGCCAGGCCGCTGCGCTGGGTGCCGGCGCCATTGCTGCCGACGAGGGCTACCTCAACATGGGAACCGCGGTGGTGGCAGGCGTCCATTCCCCCAAGTACCGCTGGAGCCGTGTCTATCGGACTGACGTCGCTGGCATCCCGGGTAGCTACGTGTTGGAAGTGGTGCAGAACTCTGGCGCTCACCTGGCCCAGTGGTTCCGCACTGCCCTGGGAGATACAGCGCTCAAGGGCGCCCCCGATCCCGATCTGGAGCGTGCCGCTGCAGCGGTGCGGCCTGGCGCCGACGGTTTGCTCACCCTGCCCTATTGGAACGCGGTGCAGTCGCCTCACTGGGATCCACTGGCACGCGGCGCCATGGTGGGCTTCACCGGGTCCCACAGCCGGGCGGCGATGTATCGCTCCTTGTTGGAAGGTATTTGCCTCGAAACCGGACGCAACCTCGCTGCCCTAGACAGCGAGACCGGAACGCCCATGCGGAAACTGAGAATCATGGGAGGTGGGCAGCGCTCAGAACTCTGGTGCCAGATCATGGCCGCGTGTGTTGCGCGCCCACTGGAGCGGTGCACCACTGAAGAAATCTCCGCACTTGGAGCGGCGACGATGGCGGCGAGTGCCGTGACAGGACAGTCGGTGAGCGACATGGCTGCCCAAATGGCAAAGGCGGGGGACACCGTCGAGCCAGATCCAGAGCTGGTAGAGGAATACGCAAAGATCTCGTCGGTGCACGAGGAGCTGTACGATGCGCTCGCAGGAGTGTTCCCTCGACTCCAGGAGCTCCGACAGTAACCCGCCTCGACGGGTGGGGGCTGGTCGAGGGCGCCACGGTGAAGGCAGTCGCCGGCGCCTAAACAGGCCACCATAGGATGTCGGAAAGGTTGAGATCCTTGCGGGGGCGCCGCTGCTCACGTTGTTCTTGGCAGTGGCATTGGGCACGCTCGTCGGAGCCATCCCCTTCGGACCCTTGAAGTTTGGCCCGGCGGGGGCGCTCTTCGTCGGATTGGCGCTGGGGGCATTGGACCCCGCCCTGGGCCAGGGCCTTGGTTTGGTGCAAGCCATCGGTTTGGGGCTGTTCGTCTACACCATCGGTTTGGCAGCCGGTGCGTCCTTTTTCCGTGACTTCTCCAAGCAAGCGTTTCTCATGTTGGGCTGTGTGCTCCTACTGGCGGGATACGCAGGGCTCGTTGTGGCCGCTGATGCTTTGCTTGGTATTCACCCAGCCATCACCGTCGAGCTGCACGACGACATTGCCGTGCACGACGTACCAGGCATCGCCGAGGTCCCGGGAAAAATTGGGGGCGAGGTGCGCATCTCATACATGATGCGTGGCGGTGAGATGACCGTCGCCCGTCCCGATCAGGTGTTACACCGAGGCGACCGAGTGGTCCTCGTCGGAACCTCCGACGGAGTGCACCGCGCCGCGCAACAGATCGGGCAAGAAGCGGACGAGCACCTCCTCCACGACCGTCGCGCCGTAGACTTCCGCCACTTTGTGGTGTCCAATCCGCGCACCGCTGGTCGTACTGTCAGCGACCTTCGCATTCCCGCTCGATTCGACGGGTCGTGCGAGAAGCATCAACCGACGAGGCCAAAGCGCTTCAGGATCTTCCTTCCGGTGGCGGAATCGGATGCTTGGAGCGCCAAGAGTTGCGCATAGATGCCGTTGGTCTTCGCCAATTCGGCTGGGGAGCCCACCTCGTCGATGGTGCCGTCGCGTAGCGTGACGATGCGGTCTACCGAAGAGATGGTGGATAGGCGGTGCGCGATGATGATGGCGGTGCGGCCGGTCATGAGCTCATCTAGCCCGGCCTGGACCTGGCGTTCGGCCTTGGTATCCAGGGCTGATGTGGCCTCGTCGAGTACGAGGATGGGGGCGTCTTTCAGCATGGCTCGCGCGACGGCGAGGCGTTGCTTCTGCCCACCGGAGAGCTTCACGCCGCGTTCCCCGATCTGCGTGTCGAGTCCCGCCGGAAGGTTGCTCACGAACATGCTGGCGTTGGAGCGTCGAACCGCGTCGTGGAGTTGCTCGTCGGTGGCCTGCGGGTCGCCGTACAGGAGGTTTTCGCGGATAGTGCCGGAGAAGAGGCTGGCGTCTTGGAATACGACGCCGATCTGTTCACGCAGCGCCTTCGTCGGAGTCGTGGTTACGTCATGGCCGCGCACCATAACCTGCCCTGACGTGGGTGAATATAGCTTCATGAGGAGGTTGACGAGGGTGGACTTGCCGCCACCCGACTCGCCGACGAGCGCAATTCGTTCGCCCCGGCTCACCGCCAGATTGATGTCGCGCAGCACCAGGCGGTCTTCGTCGTAGCCGAAGCTCATGTCGCGGAAATCGATGACCGGATCCTGCGAGCTCCACTCGAGCTCGGTGACGCCGTGATCTTCGAGCGGATTGTACGGCTCGTCTGGCTCGTCCATGACCTTGTAATACTCGGCGCTGCCGGTGACGGCGCGCTGCAGAGTGTCGACGTAGTAGCTCATCGTCGTAACCGGGGCCTTCGCGATTTCGATCAGCTGGATGAGCAGCACCATCGAGCCGATCGAGAACGTGCCCTCGGCCGTTGCCACGAAGATGATGAGATACACGAGGAAAAACACGACGTCGAGCGCTCCCCGCCTAGCCACGTCCATTTTGTGCCAGAAGCGCGACTGCGTGGACGTGAGCCTGACCGCTTCGCGGTAGTGATCGTCGAAGCTATCCAGCTCGGCGCGTTCGGTGGTGAACGACTTCACCACGCGCAGCTGCCCGACGACCTCGGCGAAGCGCCCGCCTGCGACGTCGTAGTGCTCGTTCTTCTCTTTCTCCCACGTCTGCCACTTGCGGCTCGTGAGGGCCGTCAACCAAATGAAGGTGGGGTAGATGACAAACAGCAGCAGCGCGAGCCACGGCGAGTGGATGGCGGCGACGACGAGCACCACGATGACCGTGAGGATGGTGGTGAAGAAGTTATTCGAGAAGACCTGGAGAAACTGCGAGATCGTCGTGATCGAGCGATCCAACTTGGAGATGATGGTGCCGGTCAGCTCCGTGTCGAAGTAGCGCTGCGGCATCCGAAGCAGCTTGTCAAAGTAACTATGGGAGAGAATCCGGCGGACCCGGGTGCTCATCATGTCGCCCATGTAGCCAGTGAGGTTGGTGACGATGGAGTTCGTCGCCATTACGACGAGCAGCAGCACCGCAATCCAGATGAGCGGTGTCGCGGAGGGCTCGCGTTTCCCCGTCGCCATGTCGACGACGGTTTGCGTGGCGTCGGCCACCAGGAACGGCATGAGCAAGGTGGTTGCCGTCGTAGCGATGGCGCCGATGATGATGCCCATGTAGAGCGGCCAAAGCTCTCGGGCGCCCGTCACAATCCGCACAATGTTCTTCACGTGCAGCCACCATAGCTCTCTTCGCTGCATGGTTCGGGACACGCCGTTTGAGGTTCACTGCTGGCTTACTAGCATTGGCGCCGGACCACGACGCAGGAGGGACGGACCTTGACCGAAGTCGAGACCCGTAGCGCGCCACCGCCGAAGCAAGATAGCGGGCATTTGGAGAATGTCGCATTGTTCCTGGCCGCGGGCGGACTTGCCGTGGGGGCAACCGTCGGCATCATCACACTGAGAGACTTCACACCGTTTCAGGGCGGACGCTGGCGCAGCGTCGGTTCCATCGCCGACATCTCGTCGGGGATCGTTGCGGGCGTGGTGTTCCTCCTCACCTGGCTTCGTTTCGTGCATCCGTCTTGGTACCAGGGCGTCGGCGTGGTGCGACGCGCGGTACACACCGTCGGATTGACGTTGCTGATGGGAACACTCTCCTTCTTCATGATGCGTGCGTTCAACAGCATCGTCGACGCAGCATTCTTCGGGTTACGCTTCGATGCATGGTCCGGCGCGACGTTCATCGCGCTCACGTGCGGTGTCAGCGCGTATTTTGCGGCGAGCATCGCGGTTCGCATCACCGTGGAGTCACTGTCGGTGGTGGTTTCTGCGTTTTTGGTGATGGGCGCACTCATGAGTGCGGTGAACGCGTCGGACCAGTACTGGTGGCAGGTGCATTTCTCCAGCCTCGGCATGGCGCCAGGCCTGTCGGGATTCACCTTTAACTACACGCTGATATTGACTGGCGTCGTGATTGCCACCATCGCGGATTTCCTTGCCTATGACATGCGGCGGTGGCTCGCCGCCACGGGGCAGGGACCGTGGAAGTCGCGCGTGGTGAGCGTGGGGCTCATGGTGATGGGTGTGGCGCTGGGCGGTATTGGGCTCATCCCGGTACATGTCTCGCACGCAGGCCACATCTTCACCACGTACGTTGCAGTTGCTGCCTTCTTTGCGCTGGCCCTGGTGGCGCCGGTCATCCTTCGGGACATTCCGTGGGGCTTTCGTCTCGCGTCGTTGCTGATCGTCGGGTTTGTTGCACTACTGGGGTATCTCTTCAAGGGCATCCGATACCTGGGCACCACGGGTTTCGAGATGCTCGCCGTAAGCACAGTGCTGGTGTGGATGGTGCTGTTCATTCGCACCATGGCAGCCGTGAGCAGGGACCTTCCCAATCTCGAAGAGGATGCGGCACCGAGGTCGACTGAGCGCACACCAGATGAAGATTTTGGTGTGTAGAGCTGGGTTTTTGCGATCTGGAGTGCGCTCAGTCGCGGTTGCGCCGGATATCAGTAGCGGGAAGCAGCTTCATGAGGGCATCTAATTGTCACCTCAAATTCACCTGCTTCGCCTCGGGAATTTAGCTCTGACTGGGAGTTTAGTGGCGGCATACCCTTTTAGCCTCTTAGGAGTAAACGTGACCACCGCCACCAAACGGATGCGCTCTGGACTGGTGATCCTTCTTGCCGGACTGTTGGCCGTCGCGGGCCTCGGCATGGGGTCACAGGCTCAGGCTGCACCGCAAGAGATGCCGTTCGACGGCCAGACCTGGAAGTACCTCGACGACGGAACCAACCCGTCTCCTGAAGACCCGAAGGGCTGGGCCCAGCCGGGATTCGATGACTCCGCTTGGAAGTCTGCAGCTGGCTCCTTTGGCGCGAAGCGCGGCAAGCTGGGCTCACTCGGTGGCGGATTCAGCCCCGTGAACCTGCTTGAGCAGTATCGTCCAGGAACCACGGAGAACAAGGAAACGTTCTTCTTCCGCGCGAATGTGGATGTGGACCAGGAGTTGCTGGACGGCGCGGTTACCGTCGTGGCTCGCATGTACTACGACGATGCTGCCAGCCTCTTCGTCAATGGTTCTTACGCTGGCGGCGGTGATGACGCTGAGCTGATGGCGTCGGAGAACCCGAACAAGACCTTCGGCGGGTCGAATGCGGGCACTCCAAAGCTGGCAGAGGTGCACATTCAGCCTGAGATGCTGAAGGCAGGTACAAACCTGTTCGCCGTCCGTGTGCACAACGGTCGCCCCGAATCCTCGGACGTGTATTTCGACTTCGTTGGTCTGCAGAAGAACACCGAACGCACCCCCTCGACGTCGAACGAGATGATGCTTCCGGGCACCACAGCACTGGACCGCGCTTTTGTCTGGTACTCGGCGCTTGGCGCAGGTGATACGAAGCTGCAGATCGCGAAGGCCGCTGACGTCGCCGGTGGCGACTGGAACGAGAAGGCGACGATCGTCGAGCCCTCGAAGTCTGCGCTCGCGCTCGCGCCGCTCAACAAGTACAACTTTGCGAACGTGGAAGGCCTGGACGCGGATGCGGAGTACTCCTGGCGTGTGGGCAATGACAAGCATGGCTGGTCCGAGGCATTCACGTTCCGTACTGAGGACCCGGATCACCTGAACTTCTTTTTCGTCGGAGATCCCCAGATTGGTTCCAGCGGTGACCGAGTACGCGACGGCGAAGGTTGGCAAACCACACTGGACGTGATGACGAAGCAGTTCCCGGAGATCAACCTTCTCGTTTCCGGTGGTGACCAGGTGAACGCTGGTGGTAGCGAGGCCGAGTACAAGGAGTTCCTCAAGCCGAAGCAGCTGAAGGAGCTCGCCGTCGCGCCTACGATCGGTAACCACGACGCGATGTCGATGGCGAACTACGTGCAGCACTACCCCGTCGGCAACGAGGATCAGACGACGAAGAACGCGTGGTACGGATACGGCAACGTGCTCTTCATGCACGTCAACTCTGAGTACCGCGTTGACTATTCGAAGCACCGCGAGTGGATGGAGAAGGTGCTGGCCGATCAGGGCGATAACTACAAGTACCACGTGGTTGTCATGCACCGTTCGCTGTTCTCTACTGCGAATCACTCGATGTCGGGAACGACGATTGAGCTGCGTGACAACCTCGCGCCAATTTTCTCCGACTTGGGCATTGATCTTGTTCTGCACGGGCACGATCACGTCTACACGCGCACCCACCTGATGAACGGCACCACCCCGGTCACGTCCGGGACCCCCTCCGAGGTGACCCCGAAGTCGGGCGAAGTGATGTACGTCACTGCGAACTCTGCATCGGGTTCCAAGCACTACACCATCAAGCCTGGGGCTGAGCCGAACCGCATTGGCGAGGATGGCTACACCTTCGACGAGCGCTACAACTTCGTGTCCGTCACCGAGCAGCTCCGTGTACCGACCTTCTCGAAGGTGAGTGCCGACGAGTGCACGCTCACGGTCTCCACCTACCGTGCCGACAACATGGACCTGCGCGACGAGATCAAGCTCAACATTCCTGGTACCCCGACGATGATCATCCCTAGCGACGCGACCCTCACCCAGGACGAGGTCGAGAAGTTTGACCCCACCGAGGGCATCGAGATGCAGGCTTGCGACAACGCCAACGCGACAGTTCGCGTCTCCAACGAGGTGAAGGCAGAAGCAGGAACGTACGAGGTGAAGTACGAACTCGTCGACGCTGATGGCAACGTGATCGATACGCAGACGCGCACCATCACCGTCGAGGCTGCCCCCAAGCCCGAGCCGGCCGCGTGTGCAGTCGCTGCTCAGACGGCGGGCGTGAAGCTCGTGGATGATCCCACCTGGCTGTGGGGTTCTGCGCCTGAGTGCGCAGGCGAGAAGGTCACCGTCGAGGTCCGAGACGGCGACTCCTGGGTTGCCGTGGGTGACGCAGTTGTTGGCGACAACGGGTTCTATAAGGTGTCGCTGGCGCAGGTGAACAGCCGCGGCGCTCACTCGCTGCGAGCTGTGATTGGGGAAGGTGCCTCCGACGAGGTGTCCCTCACCCGCGTCGCTCGCTCGACGTCGCACGTCGCCGAACGCAGCATCGTCGGCTGGTCGTCGAACATGTGGGGCAGTGTGGACGGCAAGGCCACGGTGAGCACCCAGGTGAAACTGCCTGGCAAGGGATGGAGCACGTCGCAGACTCGCACCGTAGACGGTGGCTATGTCATCCCCTTGACCTACGGGAAGCACTCCGCAGCGACGCTGACCTGGCGAGCGGTGATCCGCCACGATAACGGCATCGTCGAATACACCAAGCCGGTCACGCAGCAGCGTTTGGCGAAGCCGACGGCGAATGTCGCCGCCGTCTCGCCCATCGGCCAGGCGTCGAACGCATGGGGCAGCGTGGATGCCAAGACTTACACGCGAGTCTGGACCGAGGTTCGCCTCCCGGATGGAACTTGGTCGAAGTCTCAGGTGCGCCTGTCTGATGGCTCGGGCCGATACGTGATTCCGCTCACGTACGGACGAAACTCCGCCGGCTCGCTGCAGTGGCGTGTGGCCGCACAGTACGACGGCGTTGGCGTAGTGCGCAGTGACGTCGTGACGCAGACGCGTCGCTGACCGCGCACCTAGCACAGGGAGCCCCGACCTCATGTCTCGAGGTCGGGGCTCTTCGGCTTACCGGACATCGCTTGGATGTGCGTTTGACTAGACTCAGGACGAGTTGGGGTGGCTACGCCGCCCTCCACCATTCGCGCCCAACCACCACCATTTTCGGAGTTGCTGATGTCTTACGAACTGGCCCTGCTCGACGTCGACGGCACCCTCCGGACGCGCGATCGGTGGAACCCGGGCGCGCTCGAGTTGATTGCAGAGTTGCACGACGCCGGCCTCCACGTCGCGCTGTGCTCGGGGCGTCCCACCGGATCCATGATGGAACTCCTGCGTGACCATCCCGACGTCGAATACCTTGCGAGCTGCTCGGGCGGGGCGGTGCTTCGTCGACAGGCGGACGACTGGGAAGTGATGGAGCAGACTCCTCTTCCGGAAACAGCGGTGCACCGTGCGCTCGACGTGGCCGACGAACTCGGCGTTGAGCGGTGGTGCTTCACGGCAAACGAGTGGCTGATCGGCACCGATACGGAAGGCGCCGATCTCGAAACTCGCGCCGTCGGCGATACGCCGCGCGTGACGGATCTGCGGGCGGAGGCGAAGAGCGTCGCCAAGGTGCTGTTCCTTCTGCCTGACCCGACGGTGGCGAGCTCGATTCGCGAACGCATCGACGTCGCCGGCACGACGCTCGTGATGTCCGGCGCCCACCACCTGGACCTCATCACCCTCGAAGCGCACCGTGACAAGGGCGGCGACCGAATCCGACGCGCCCTGGGCGTGGACTGGGATCACGTGCTCGCGATGGGCGATGGCGAAAACGATAAAGGCATGTTGTCGCTGGCTGGGCTGGCGGTGTGCGTCGCACCACTCACCGACGACATCCTCACCCCCGCCTCACCAACACAGCGTCGATTCAACGTCAACAACACCGCCAGCGGACGCGAAGTCATCGTCCAAGCACTGCAGGGCTGAACCAAAGAGCCCCGGGCTCGTGTTGAACCCGGGGCTACTGGCAGATGAGGGAGATGCGAACGCTCAGCGCTCTTCCATGGGAACGTAGTCGCGTTCGTTTTCGCCGATGTAGACCTGTCGCGGGCGGCCGATCTTGCGTGCCGGGTCGGCGTGCTCTTCTTGCCACTGGGCAATCCAGCCGGGGAGGCGGCCGAGCGCGAACAGCGCGGTGAAGTACTGTGCCGGGAAGCCCATGGCTTCGTAGATCAGACCGGTGTAGAAGTCGACGTTCGGGTACAGCTTGCGCTCAATGAAGTACTCGTCCTTCAGCGCGGTCTCTTCGAGCTCGAGCGCCATGTCGAGCAGTGCGTTGTTCTGCCCGTTGCCGCGCAGCAGGCGGTCGGCGTGGCCCTTGATGATCTTCGCGCGAGGGTCGTAGTTCTTGTACACGCGGTGCCCGAAGCCCATCAGCTTCACGCCCGACTTCTTGTCCTTCACCTTGGCGACGAAATCCTTGATGTCCATGCCATTGTCGCGGATGCGCGCGAGCATCTCGAGCACCGCCTGGTTGGCGCCGCCGTGCAGCGGGCCGGACAGCGCGTTGACGCCGGAAGAAATCGAAGCGTAGAGGTTCGCGTCGGAAGAGCCCACCATGCGCACGGTCGCGGTGGAGCAGTTCTGCTCGTGGTCGGCGTGCAGGATGAACAGCGTCTCGAACGCGCTCACGATGGCCGGGTCGATCTCGTATTCCTCCATGGGGGTACCGAACGACAGCCGCAGGTAGTTCTCGACGTAGCCGAGCTTCTTCTTCGGGTAGAGGAAGGGTTCGCCCACCGACGACTTGTAGGCCGACGCGGCCAGTGCCGGCATCGAGCCGAGGAGACGCATCGAGGCCTCGTGCACGTGGTCGGGATTGTGCGGGTCGACGTATTTACGGTTGTAGGCACCCAACGCCATGATGCCGGCGGAGAGCACCATCATTGGGTGGGCGCCGCGAGGGAACGAGCGGTACAGCTCGCGGAGGCGCTCGTCGAGCATCATGCGGTCGTGCACTTCTTCGGCGAACTTGTCGAACTGTTCCTTGGTGGGCAGCTCGCCGTACATGAGGAGGTAGGAGACTTCGAGGAAGCTCGACTTCTCCGCCAGCTGCTCGATGGGGTAGCCGCGGTAGCGCAGCACGCCGTTGGCGCCGTCGATGTAGGTGATTGAAGACTGGCAGGAGGCCGTGTTGACGAAGCCGGTGTCGAGCGTGGTGTACCCGGTTTGGGCCAGCACCTTGCCGATGTTCATGCCGCTGCTGCCGTCGGTGGCTTCTACCACCGGGAGCTCTACCTCGGTATCGTCAATCTTCAGGACCGCGTCGGTCATTTGTTATTCCCTTCTTGGATCGCAGCAGCATCGATGGCGCCATGCGGGGGCGTAATTTCGTCTCGATACTAGCGCCACTAGCGAGCACGAGGAAGACGAGAAGTTTGCACGCGGTGAGCCTCAAGGCCATACGGGTAGTTCTTCACCCCGAGTTCACTTGAGGGCATTAGCGTGTGCAGGGTGTCTGAGGATGTGAGAACAACCGACGTGATTCCTGGCGAAGCTCTGCAAGCCCGGAAGGTCGGCAAGGCGAAAGTGGTCTCGTGGGCGCTGTGGGATTGGGCCACGCAGCCGTTCGCGACGGTGATCACCACCTTCGTGTTCGGCGTCTACATCACGAGCTCCGTGTTCGGCGCCGACACCGACAAACTCTCCATCGACTACGGCTGGGCGATGGCCGCCGTCGGCGTAGTCATCGCGCTGCTCGCGCCGGTGTTGGGCCAAGGTTCCGACCGCTCCGGGCACCGGATGCGCAACCTCCTCATCACGACGGTGCTCCTCGCGCTCATCTCCGCGTCACTGTGGTTCGTCGCCCCGGCGCCTGAGTATTTCTGGCTCGGCGTGGCGCTGCTCGGGGTGGGCAACGTCGTCGCGGAGATCGCCAACGTCAACTACTATTCGGCGATCGACCAGGTCTCGACGCCCGAGAACGTGGGGCGCGTATCCGGGCTTGGCTGGGGGATGGGCTACCTGGGCGGCATCACCATCATGGTGCTCATCGTCGCCACACTGCCCGTTACTAAGCCCGACGGGATCCGCACCGCGATGCTGCTGTGCGGCCTGTGGACAGTGGTGTTTTCGATTCCGATCTTCGTCATGCTGAAGGACCGCAAACCAGCCACGCCGCACGAGCGTGTCGGTGTGGTTGGTTCGTACGTGGAGCTGGGCCGATCGATCATGCGGTTGTGGCGTGGGTCGAGGGAGACGCTGTACTTCCTCGTCGCATCCGCCGTATTCCGCGACGGTTTGGCTGGCGTGTTCGCCTTCGGCGCCATCCTTGCTCAGGGCACGTTCCAGTTCGAGTTCACCGAGGTGCTGATCTTCGGCGTGGCCGCCAACCTCGTCGCGGGGCTGTCGACGTTGCTGTTCGGCATGCTCGACGACAAACTCGGCCCCAAGGCGGTCATCACGTTCTCGCTGTCGTCGATGGTGGTGCTTGGGTTGCTGGTGTTCTTCCTGCACGCGCAGGGGAAGATCGTGTTCTGGGTGTGCGGGCTGCTGCTGACGCTATTCGTCGGGCCGGCGCAGTCGGCGTCGCGCTCCTACCTCGCCCGGCTCGTGCCTGAGGGGCAGACGGGCGAGATCTTCGGCTTGTATGCGACGACAGGTCGTGCGGTGAGCTTCCTTTCGTCGACGGCGTGGGCGGCGTCCATTTCGCTCGCTGTCATGCTGAGCGGTGGCAATGAGGAATCGGTGCAGTACGCGGGCATTTTGGGCATCGTTGTCGTGCTGGGGCTGGGGCTCGTCGTGCTCGTGCCCATCAAGGATCCGAAGCGTGCCCGCGAGTGCGCGCTTGAGCACGACGGCGTCGCGCAGCCGTAGGGTTTTCACCCCGCGACGAGGCATTTCACTTGTTCCGGGCCGGGCGTGAAATGTTGGTGAACATTGAGCGAACCGTCCCATCTGAGCTAGCGAGTCGTGGCGAGGACCTGGTTAATTCGCTTCCGGTTATCGTCAGATGTTCTCGGAAGGAATGGCATGTCCACGAAGAGACTCCTCAGCGTGGTCAGCGCATCGGCGCTGGCAGCCACCACGCTGTTGATCGCCCCGGTGCCGGCCAGTGCGGCCTCAGCCCCCACCCTCAGCCCGAAAGACGGCGTCACCGTCTCCGGCAGTGTCCCCGTCGAAGCGTTCCCGACCACTCGGGGCGACAAGGTGACGTCGATCACCGTCGATGGCAACGACATTGGCGCGAAGAGCGACATTGGTTCGTCGAAGCTGCGCTTCAGCGTGGGCAGCAATTCCATCGAGGGGCGTTACGGCAGCTACTTCACGATTAACGGCAAGGACAATCAGCGCATTGATCTCGACGATCCAGCGTATGTCGACGCGACGTACGACGTCGAGGTGCCGAACGCCTGGCTCAAGCAGGGAGAGAACACCGTCACCTTGAAGGTGGGCGCCATCCAGACCGGCTGCGGAATGAACTTCGATGACTTCGAGATTTTCGATTTGGAACTCGTCACCGGCGGCCCGTCGAAGCCTGCGGAGAGCAACAAGATCAGCTACAACATGGGCGACGGCTCCTGCGGCTCCAACAAGACGCTGCTGAAGGAGCTCGACGCTTCCTTCACGTTGGGTGACAACCCGGGCGACACCGTCGGCATGACGAAGGAGCTCGATACCACCACGCTGCCCGACGGCAAGCACACGCTGCTCGCCGAGACAGCACAGGGTGGCAAGACGCAGCACACCATCACGGTCAACAACGGCGAGCCCGGTACCCCGGAGCTGAATGCCAAGGACCGCGATGTGCTGAGCGGGCAGTCGATCATCTACGACATCGCTAGGCAAAACAGCGAGCCCGTCGACCACTATGAATGGGACGGCAAGCGCGCCCAGGCAATCACGACGACGGGTGACGGGAAGTCGGTGTTCAAGTTCCACATCGGCTCCAACTCCAGCGAGGCCCGCTACGGAAACACTCTGTACTTCAACGGCATCCGCTACCCCTTCACTGACCGTGACTACGTGAATGAAGACGTGCGAATCGAGATCCCGAACGCGTACCTGAAGCCTGGGCGCAACGAGATCAAGATGGCCGCCGGGCAGATCAAGACTGGCTGCGGCATGAACCACGACGACTTCCAGATGACCAAGGTCGGCCTGGAATTCTCCGCAGGCAGCGCCACCCCCGTCGACATCAAGGACAAGTACGACGTGGGCGACGGCAACTGCGATGTGAACTCCAAGAAGCTCCGCGAGGCTGTGTTCGAGTTCGACGTCGACTCCAACCAGACCGGCTTGGCCCTCTCGCTCGACACCACGCAGTACGCCGACGGCGAGCACACCGTCTCCGCTGTCACCACGGGTGGCAAGCGCATCACCCGTACGGTGATCATCAACAACGAGGGCCCGAAGCTGGTTAGCAGCACGCCTGCAGAAGGCGCCACGCTCACTGAGGCAACCCCGCTTGCCATTCAACTAGACGACGCGGTGGCCATCGATGAATCCGCCACGACGATCACCCTCGACGGTGCGGCCGTCAAGGCTGGAGACAAGATCGGCGCCGGGCTGGCCGAGGGGGAGCACACCCTCGTCGTGAAGGCGAAGGACGTGCTTGGCTTGGAGTCCGAATCGAAGGTGACCTTCAAGAGCGCTGCCATCCCCGGCGGTCACGTCTCCACGGAGGCCGCCGACGACGGCAAGGCCAAGAAGCAGCTTTCCGCCACGGTGCACGACGATGCTGCAGGGACGTACGAGACCACCTTCCATCTCGCCAAGGCGCATCAGCCGACCTCCGGGTCCGAGGGCACGAGCGTCGAGATTCCCACTGAGTTGAACCCGAAGTCGGAAGGCGACGTGAACCTCGCCGACGTGGCGTACACGGATGACAAGGCCGATCGCAGTCCTGCTGCGAAGAACACCAGCTGGCAGCGCTTCGACGTGAAGGTGGGCGACGACCTCACCGCCGGCTCCGTCGTGCAGTGGGCGGGCGATATCGATCCGCAGCGCACCGCGAACCTGCTGGTGTGGAACCACAAGTCGAACGCGTGGGAGACGCTCGCATCTCAGCGTGGCGCTGCCAACCAGAAGACGGCGCTTCGCGGCAACGTCTCTGCAGACCACGTGAAGGATGGCGTGGTGAATGCGATGGTGGCCGCCACCGATCCGTTCGCCGACGACATGAATAAGGAAGTCAGCCGCAAGTTCCAGGATCCGAACAGCTACGACTTCTCCATCGCGCACCTCACTGATACCCAGTACCTCTCCGAAGGTGCTGCTGGTGACTACCGCGACGACAACAAGAATCTGCACCCTGATGCGGAGCGGAAGCTCTGGCACGACGCGTACGCAGACACCATTCAGTGGATCATTGATAACGCGGCTGAGCGCAAGATTGCCTACGCGGCGCACACGGGCGACATCATCGAAAACAACATTCGCGTGCAGACGGATCCGAACATGGTTGCCCAGGTAGACCGCGAATTTGAGGTGGCGTCCGGCATCCAGAAGACCCTCGATGACAGCGGCATCCCGAACGGCGTGCTGGCTGGTAACCACGACAACCGCATGGGCACCGACGGCACCTTGTACAACAAGAACTTCGGCCCTGACAGGTACAAGGAGGCCAGCAAGAAGTGGCGTGCAGACGCTCAGTACGGCGGCCCGTGGAAGGAGGGCGACAACCAGAACCACTACGACCTGTTCAGCGCTGGTGGCCTGGACTTCGTCGCTGTGCACCTGTCCTACGGCGTGGACGACGAGGAGATCGCGTGGGCGAACAAGATCTTCCAGCAGTACCCAGACCGCAACGGACTCCTGTTCTCGCACGCATACCTGACCACGTCGAAGGACGCCGACGGGCGTAACGCGCCGTACACGAACGCGCAGGGACGCGAGCAGGCCCGCAAGATCGTCGACGCCAACCCGAACGTCGTGATGACCCTGAGCGGCCACCACCACGGTGTCGGCTTGAACGTGCGCAACGATGCTGGCGAGGTGGGTAATCACGTCGTCGAGATGCTGGCTGACTACCAGTTCTACGAGGTTCCCGTCACGCATCCGAAGCTCGCTGACCTGCGCGCGAACTACAAGGACGACAAGACGCTCCGCTTTGGCGCCGCGTTCTTCCGGCTCCTGCAGTTCGACGTGCAGCGCGGCGAACTCGTGATCAACGCGTACTCGCCGTTCTTTAACGAGTTCGGTGCTGAGCAGTATGACCTCGAGAAGCGCTACGACGGTCGTTCCGACGAGCTCCGCGTGCCGCTGCAGCTGAGCAGCCGCACCACGTCGCTCGCCACCGACACGTTCCAGGTGATCACTCCCACCGAGCACGTGCTGGGTACGGCGAAGGCCGACGTGAACAAGTCAGCCACGCTCGACGTAGACTTCAGCAATCCTGCCTACGGGCTGCCGCTGGAAGACGGCGTGCAGGTGGCATGGATGGCTGTGGCGCGCAACGCGTCCGGCGGCGCCGTCGCATCAGCCTTCGACGTGACCTTCGTCAACCTGGCACCTGCCGACGGGTCCCATCCAGACGAGGATCCCGACGAGGACTCAACGGGTGGCTCGGACCACGGAGGCTCTGACGATGGGGGCTCGGATGGTGAGGACGGCACGCAGCCGATCCGTCCGAACCCAGGCATGCCGAAGACTGGGTACGTCCTGACGGCCTGACCGCGCAACTGCAAGGAGTCCACCCCTTCCACCGTGGAGGGGGTGGACTCCTTCGTTTGGCGCTAGAACTGTTTGGTTGCCGGGGGCTTGCCTTGCCAATCGACGGGGAGCCGACCTCCACGCATGATGTAGGCGCCCATGACGAGGTGCGCGAGCTCGAGCGGAAGGTGCCCGTCGCCGTCGTGGTACTGATGCAGCAGGTTGCCCGCTCCGTTTGGGATGCTGCACTCCGTGACGAACCGTGAGCCCATGCGCAGCGCCTGCGTGAACACGCGAGGCTGCGAGGGCTTGCTGACGATGATGAATGCATCGTCCTCCAGCGAAGCGAGGAGGTCTCGCAGCTGCCCGACGGACTGCAGCACCCCGTCGCGCTTCGCTGACGACGTCTGGCTGGCAATAGCGTAGCGCCAAGGCTCCGACGGCTGCGGATCCGGTACCGCCAAAATCTGCGTGAGCTCATCAATCATGGACTGGTTCAACATCATCGTGGACATGCGCGTTCTCCTTTTCCCGACGCACCCCCAGCATCACAGGAACCTCTGACAATTTTGATGCGCTGGCTGGTGAGGCGGAGAGACCACTCACATCGGGGGCGCAGGCACGGGCTTCGTCGGACGGCTTACACACGTGCCGAACTGGGTGCTGGCAAGGCGTCGCTCGGCACGGGTGACGAGGTCGAGCACATCGTCGCATTGGTACAGCACGATGCGTTGCCGGCGGGAGCGTTGCAGTATGCCTGCGCTGCACAGCTCTTCCAGGGCGGTGGATGCGGCCTGGGCCGACACGTCGTGAATCCGACGGACGCTCGTCGAAGTGAGTACTGGGGTAGAGGGGAGATCCTTGAGGATGAGGGACGCGGCGGAGTCGGAGCGGAGCGCTCGCGTCCGGCCTTCGCTCCTTCGCCACTCGTGAAATCGGTTGTCCCATTCCTCACGCAGGCCCGCCAACGAAGAACCAAGCGACGAAGCCTGCTGGGCGGCCTCTTCGACGGCGCGCAAGAACACGGAGATCCACTCCGCTCTGCCCGCATGGAATTCAGGCGAGCCGACGGCCGTCACCTGCCGGTATGCTGTCAGCCCGCGAATGTATTCGTCGCTCAGTGTGGAGAGCACCATACTCACGGGAAGTACCGCGCCGGGAGTGAGGCCTCGTCGCGTGAGCACCGTGTGGATCAGTGAACGCCCCACGCGGCCGTTGCCGTCGATGAAGGGGTGGATAGTCTCAAACTGCGCATGCGCCAGGGCCGCCTGGATGAGCGGTGCATGCGATGCGGTTGCGAGATATTGCACCAAATCTTCCATCAGCGCAGGCACGGCATCTGGCGGCGGGGGAACGAACGTGGCATCGATCGGTGAATCCGAGATGCCGATCCAGTTCTGCACCTGTCGGATGCCGTGCTTTCGCGGCTCGTCGTTGAGGAGTGCCGTCTGCAGGGCTGTCAGATGAGCGATCGTTATCTGGTTGGTGTGCACGAGCTCAGTTCGGGCGCGCTCGACGACGGTGATGTTGTTCGCGACGAGCTGTGCCATCTCCTTGACGTCGGGCATGGGTTCGTCGGACCCGAGCTCGGCCATCGCAACCTGCTTCACGGATGGGGCGATGCCTTCAATCCGCGATGACGCGATGGCTTCAGAACGGAGCAGGAAACGGGCAATGCCCGCAAGATCGTGAGCGTCACCCACCACCGCGCGAACTGCCTGCTCGGCCGATGCTGCGAGGTGATCGTTCTCGGCGGACAGCACGAGCGGCGCCCCGAGGAGCGGATCGGGCAGGTACGCCAGGTACAGTCCGGAGCGGCGGGCACTCCGTCGCGTGCCTGACTCAATCGTCGACTCCCAATGCTGCTCAACCCAGCTACCCATACTGCTTATCCTTGATGATCACCCCGGCTGAATCAAGTTTAAGGGGTTAAAGTTGATTCAGGAGCAGTGTTGACCAAGCTTAGGCGGTATCCGGAGCGATGGTTCGGGTCAAGTCCCTTCGGGTGGTGTTGTTTAGGCGGCGGTGAGGGCTGTGTGCTGCTTCCATTTGTGATGTCATGCGCCGAGAGTCACGCGGGTGGCCTGCTCGGCATGACGGCGATGCTGTGATACAAACACCCTGTCTTTGCGGTGAGGGTCGAAATAACGCTCCACCTAGCGTTGGTGGAGCATCTTTGGCGTTTCTAGTTGTCTGCTGGCTCGATGGCTATGGTCGCATGCTGAAACCCCGCCTCGTAGGCGTCCTGCTCTCGCAGATCGCCCACAGTGGAGGGATCGATGCGAACCTTCATGTTCAAAAATGGATGACACCACCTGAGTTGCGAATAGCGGTAACAATCCCTTCGGGAGGCTTTTGGTCGGTGATCAGCCCAGAGAGGTCGAACCAGTTCGCCACATCGTAGGTGCCAACAACAAGGTGCTTCGTAGCATCGGCGAGAATGAAGGCTTGCTTGCTGTTGCGGGCGACAGTCTGCTTTATGCTCACGTCGTCGAGATTGAAGTCGG
The DNA here is from genome assembly GCA_032576855.1 of Propionibacteriaceae bacterium. Lineage (GTDB taxonomy): Bacteria > Actinomycetota > Actinomycetes > Propionibacteriales > Propionibacteriaceae > Arachnia. The sequence goes on along the minus strand of JAWFWL010000012.1, from coordinate 6,078 downwards.
TGGCGCCGTTGGCTCCGTCCACTCCGCCGCATGACAGAAACGCTATGTCGAAATGCATGTGGGACAGGAAGTCTAGTGTTGTCGACCCTGTTACTGACCACTCTCCCGGACGCAGGCGTCCTGGGGCTAGCAGGGTTTCCGAGTGCGGTGCCTCCGCAAGTGCTTGTGCCACTAGCAGTGAATGGGTCGCGACAGTAGCTTTGCTACGAGCGGCTAGTGCTTGAGCAACGCTGCTGGCTGTCGTGCCAACATCTAGAAAAATTGATTGTGATGCTTCAGCCAATTGAGCAGCGAGGTTTCCGATGTGCTGCTTAGCTGCGGCGTTGGCATCAAGCCGCTGCCGGAAAGGTGGCTCCGAGCCACGAGGGGCTGTGGGTGCGACCGCCCCGCCATAAACCCGCTTCACGAGCGCGCGTTTCTCAAGGGCGATGAGGTCTCTTCGGATCGTTTCTGAGGAGACCAGAAGGGCACGGCTGAGGTCAAGTGTGATCACTGACCCTTCGGCGGCGATCTTCTGCAAGATGTACCGCTGTCGGTCGCTGGCGAGTGCATGAGACATAGATCCACATCATCCCACAACTCTTGTACGGAATCCCACATGACCAGACAATAAAACAATCCCGGGAGACTTCCCTCGCTGTTGCTTTCTCAGCCCGAAAGTGCGCTGGGCAGCATCAGCGGACGTTGAACAATCGGATGAAAGGTTGCATCGTGGCAATTCTTGCTCTGGACCAAGGAACCTCCGGTTCCAAAGCCATCGTTGTTGATGACAATGGGGTACACGCCGTCGTAGAGAAGCCCATCTTCCCCGACTATCTACCAAATGGAGGTGTCGAACAAGACCCCGAAGAACTCCTTGCCTCACTGTTCGATGCAGGTCATGAGGCCGTGGCTGAAGCGGGGCTACCCATCGACGGTGTCTCGCTCGCCAACCAGGGCGAAACCATCCTGGCTTGGAACCCCGACACAGGCGAGCCACTCTCCCGCTGCATCGTCTGGCAGGACCGCCGTGCCGAATCCGTCGTGGAACGGCTTCGCGAATACACCGACGTCGTCCACAACAAGACAGGACTCGTGCTCGACTGTTACTTCACCGCCCCGAAGATGACCTGGCTGCGGGAACACCTCACCAAGGAAGGCGTGGTCACCACCACCGACACCTGGATCGTGTACAAGCTCACCGGCGAGTTCGTCACCGACGTCTCCACCGCGTCGCGCTCTCTCGTCCTCGACGTCGACTCCTGCCAATGGGACAACGAACTGCTCAGCATCTTTGGCCTCGCTGACGAGAAACTCCCGCGTGTCGTGGCCTGTGACGAGATCGTCGGTCAGACCACGCTTTTTACTGACCAGCCCATCCCCGTGGGCGGCCTCATCGTCGACCAACAGGCCGCGCTCTTCGCGCAGAGCTGCTTTAACCGCGGCGAAGGCAAATGCACCTATGGGACCGGCGCATTCATCCTGGTCAACATGGGCGAGAAGGCGCCCCGCTTCGACAACGGCCTCACCACCTCCGTGGCATGGACGCTGCGCGGCAAGACCAACTACTGCTCCGACGGGCAGGTCTACACCGCTGCCTCCGCCGTCCGCTGGATGCAGGAAATGGGCATCATCACCGAGGCCGCCCAGATGGATGAGATTGCTGCAGAAGACTCGGGCGGCGTCATGATCGCGCCCAGTTTCGCAGGTCTCGCTGCGCCGTGGTGGCGTCCTGAGGCTGGCGCATTCTTCACTGGCATGCGGCTATCCACGGGCAAGCCAGAGATCGTGCGCGCCATGCTCGACGGCATCGCCTGCCAGGTTGCCGAGCTCGCTGATCTGACACTCCCTGAGTTGGGTGCCCCGCTTCGTCGCCTCCGTGTCGACGGTGGACTCACCCGCTGCAAGACTCTCATGCAGTCACAAGCCGACTTCCTCGGCGCACCTTTGGATACCTACCCGTCGCCACATGCGACGGCACTCGGTACCGCTGCTTGCATGCGGCTGGCGCTCAACCCCGATCTCAGCGTCGAAGAAGGCCCCTACGCATGGGAACCGGGTGCGTTCTACGAGCCGAAACGTGATGCCGACGAAGTGGCCAAGTACCGTGCCGATTGGCGTCGTGCTGTGGAAGCCACCCAGGAGCTCTGAGCACCGTGGGTCTCAACCAAATTATCGTCGTCATCATGGCGGTGGCGCTCGTCGTCGCCGCCTGTGACCGGGCGATTGGCAACCGGTTCAAGCTGGGTGAGCAGCTTGAGGAAGGCATCAACACCTTCGGGCCGTTGGCGCTGTCCATGGTGGGCATGATCTCGCTCGCACCCATTCTCGCGAAGGTGCTGAACCCGGTGATTGTGCCGATTTACCGTCTGCTTGGCGCGGACCCGTCGATGTTCGCAGGCACGCTGCTCGCCAACGATATGGGCGGCTTCCACCTGGCTCAGCAGATGGCCCAGAGCGAAGAAGCCGGCCTCCTGGCAGGCTCCATTCTTGCCGCCATGCTCGGCTGCACCGTGGTGTTCACCATCCCCGTCGGGCTGGGCATCGTCGCGGAGGAAGACCGAGGTCACTTCGCCAACGGCGTGCTCGTCGGTGTAGTGACGATTCCGTTCGGTGTGCTGGCAGGCGGTCTCGTGGCGGGCTTCAACATCGTCATGATCCTGCGTAACCTCGTGCCGATCATCATTGCAGCCGCGCTCATTGCCATCGGGCTGTGGCGTGCACCGGAAGGAATGACCAGGGGTTTCCTGGTGTTCGGCAAGGTGCTCGTGTTCATCATCTCCATTGCGCTAGCCATCGGCTGCTTCGAGTACCTCACCGGCTGGCAGATCATGCCGAAGGGCTGGGAGTTGGTGCCGGTGACCGAGGGCCTCATGACCGTCGCAGGCATCTGTGTGTTCCTCATGGGCGCGTTCCCGCTCATGTACCTGATTACCAAGGTAGCGAAGAAACCCCTTGGCGCATTTGGTCGGGCGTTGGGGATGAACGAGGTGGCCTCCGGCGGCATCGTGATGACGCTCGCTAACGCCATTCCTACCTACGGACTCATGGGAAAGATGGATAAGCGAGGCATCTTCATCAACACGGCTTGGTCTGTTTCAGCGATGGCGATCCTCGGTGACCACCTGGGGTTCACCGCCGGCGTGGCATCGCACATGATTGTGCCGATGATCGTCGGCAAGTTTGTGGCGGCTGTGCTCGCCCTCGTCCTCGCGTATTTCATCGCCAAGAAACGCTATCCGGCCTATGTGACGAGTGCCGACGGTGACGTCGCCGAGGCTGCGGACACCGCAACCGTGAAGCAAGATCCTGCACAGGAGTAGAGGAGAACATGGACACGTATGATTTTGCGGTGATCGGGGCGGGCGTCGTCGGCTCAGCCATCGCCCGATCACTTTCTGGCACCAACTACAAGGTAGCGCTGCTCGATGCCCGAGACGATGTCTGTGAAGGCACGTCGAAGGCGAACACGTCGCTGCTTCACACCGGCTATGACGCCAAGCCGGGCACCCTCGAGGCGAAGCTCGTCCGACGTGGGTATCACCTCACCAAGGAGTACTGCGAACAAGCGAAGATTGGGCTTCGCCGCACGGGCGCGATCCTCGTCGCCTGGGACGAAGACCAGGCTGCCTCGTTGCCGTCGTTGCAGGAAAAGGCAGTGAAAAACGAGTACACGAAGACGGAGATCATCCCTCCGGACAAGGTGTATGAGGCGCTGCCGAAGCTTGGCCCGGGTGTGTGTGGCGGGCTGACCGTCCCCGACGAGAGTGTCGTCGATGCGTGGTCAGTGCCGCTGGCTTTCGCCACCGATGCGGTCAACCGCGGCACTACCCTCCTGCTGGGGCATACGGTACGCGGCATCGAGGTGGGCGAGGAAGTCACCACGATCAAAACCAGCAAGGGCGACGTCAAGGCCCACTGGGTCATCAACGCGGCTGGGCTCGGCGGAGACAAGATTGACGGTTACTTCGGCTACAACCGTCTCGAAGTTCATCCCCGCAAGGGCGAGTTGCTCGTCTTCGACAAGTTGGCAGGCGATTATGCCGACAAGATCGTGCTCGCCGCACCGTCGAAGGTGGGCAAGGGTGTGCTGATTAGCCCGACGATTTTCGGCAACATCATGCTCGGTCCCACCGCCGACGACATGGAGGACAAGACTGACACGTCCACGACCGAGTCTGGGTTCGCGTTCCTCAAGGAGAAGGGCGCCCGTATCATGCCCGATCTTCTCGACGAGGAGGTCACTGCCGCATACGCGGGGTTGCGTGCCGCGCACAACCAGCAGGACTATCTCATCGAGGTAGATCAGCCGCAGCGCTACGTGATCGCCGGTGCCATCCGTTCGACGGGGCTCACCTCAGCACTGGCTGTTGCGGAATACATTATGGGGCTGTTGGTCGAGGCTGGCCTGGACCTCACGGAGCGCACAGATCTGCCGCCCGCTCCGGAGATGCCACCGATTGCGCAGCATCTCACGAGGCCTTACGAGGATGATGGGCTCATCGCGAAGGACTCGGCCTACGGTGAGATCACGTGTTTTTGTGAGCGTGTCACCGCAGGTGAGATTAGGGATGCTTGCGCGTCGCGCATCCCGGCACGCACCCTCTCGGGTTTGCGGCGTCGCACCCGAGCCATGAATGGGCGTTGTCAGGGCTTCTTCTGCGGCGCCCAGGTCCAGAGTCTCTTCGAGCAGTACAGCGGAGGAAACCATGAGTGAACTCAACATTGTCCAACCCAAGGTGGCCATCATTGGTGGCGGTCCTGCAGGGTTGAGTGCTGCGGCGAAGCTAGCCCCCGCGATCAGCGGCGAGGTCGTCGTCTACGACCGAGAAAAGAATGCTGGTGGTATTCCTCGCCACGCAAACCATCCCGGCTACGGCATCCGTGACCGCAAACGGTTCATGAACGGCCCCTCGTATGCGAAGGCCCTCGTCCGCGATGCGCTCGACGCGGGCGTCAAGCTCCAGACCCAGACGATGATCACGGGTTGGCAAGACGACGAGACGCTGCTGGCCACCAGCCCGAAGGGACGCTTCGGCATCCGCCCGGAAGTGTTCGTCTTCGCCACTGGCGCTAGGGAGCGCCCTCGTCCTGCACGGTTGATCCCAGGCGACCGCTCCAGCGGGATCTACACCACCGGGCAGCTACAAAACCTCGTCCACCTGCACCACGAGAAGGTGGGCACGAGGGCCGTCATCGTCGGCGCTGAGCTCGTCAGCTGGTCTGCGGTGATGACGCTCCGGGAGGCGGGATGTAAGACCGAGGCGCTCATCTCTGAGTTTGCGAAGGGCGAGTCCTATGCGACGTTCCGCCTCGGCGGCAAAGTGGCTTTCCAGACGCAGGTGGTCACACGGTCGAAAGTGGTAGCTATCCATGGCAGGCCGCGTGTGAGCGGCGTCGAGATTGAGAATCTGGACACCGGCGAGCGCTCGACGATCGCCTGCGACACCGTCGTCTTTACTGGCGACTGGATTCCTGACAACGAGTTGCTACGGATGCGCGGTGTCGAACTCGATCCGAATAGCCTCTCACCGAAAACCGATCAATCCATGCACACCTCGGTGCCGGGAGTGTTCACCGTTGGAAACCTCAACCATCCCGTTGAAACTGCCGACGTGGTGGCGCTCGAAGGACAATACGTGGCGCGGCGAGTACTCGAATATCTGGCTGGAATGCAACATCGTCTCGACGACGTGCCGCTCGTTGCCGGCGAGGGCCTGCAATGGTTGGCGCCGTCGAGCTTCGCACCTGGCGGCCCGAGCCCCGCGCGTGACCGGCTCGTCGCGTGGACCACGAAGTTCAGCACCATCCCGACGGTGACCGTCAAGCAGGCGGGACGTGTTATCGCCAAGAAACGCCTCTCCTGGCCCGCAGCCCCCGGCCGCGTCTTCCGGATCCCGTCGGGAATGCTCGACGCCGTGAACGTCAATGACGGGGAGGTGACAGTCTCGCTCTCCTGACCTGATCGTCGGATATGGACGTCCCGGTAGCACTGAGCTGTGACCTGCCCCCACGGTTAGGTCCGGACGTTGTGCGAGTCGTTGGTTTCCGTTTGATGGGTGCATTGCCGAGCGTAGTCGGCCGGTGCGAGATAGCCCA
>JAWFWL010000011.1:0-120964 GCA_032576855.1 Propionibacteriaceae bacterium | reverse complement strand
ACCCGCGACTACCAACCCCAAGTCCAAACCCAAAACAAAAAAACCTGAACCCACAAAACGTAGGTTCAGGCTATTCCGATGTCCTGAGACATCACATGGCGGCGAGGGTGGGATTCGAACCCACGGAGGCTTGCACCTCGGCCGCTTTCAAGGCGGCTGCACTAGTCCACTATGCGACCTCGCCAGAGCACCGAGCCTACCGCACCTTCCCGCTATGCTCACGCCGGAACACCACCGCCGTCGCAGGAGGAACGCTGATGCCACCAAAATCGCCCCTTCCACCCCGGCATGGGCTGCAGGCGGCGTGGGTACGGACCCCTGACCGCGATCCCAACAACGCACTCCCCTGGCCGACGATGCGCGCCTTCCTGCTCGACAGACTCGCCGCCGACGGTGACCGCGTCGACGCCATGCTCGCCCGGGGTGACTTCGTCGACCAGAAAGGCAAACCCTGGACCGGCGACGAGATCTACCGTCCGCACACGTTCGTGTGGTTTCACCGCGAGCTGCGTGATGAGCCGGAGGTGCCTGGCGAACTCACAGTGCTGCACCGCGATGAGCGCATCGTGGTGCTCGACAAACCCCATTTTCTCTCGACGATCCCCCGCGGCCGCCACGTGGTGCAATCCGCGGTGGTGAAGGCGCGGCAGGCCCTCGACCTACCCGAGCTGTCGGCGGTGCACCGCCTGGACCGGGCAACCGCAGGAGTATTACTGATGACGACGGCGAAGCGCTGGCGTGCGCCGTACCATTCCATTTTCGGCGCCCCGACGACGCGCAAAACCTACGAGGTCATGGCTCCCGTCGATGCCCGCTTGGAGTTTCCGCGACGGGTCTCGTCGCACTTGGTGAAGCACGTCGGCACGCTGCAGGCCGAGAAGCTGGATTTGCCGCCCAACGCGCACACCGACGTGCGGCTGCTGGAGACTCGTAACGGCTGGGGCCGCTACGAAGCCAAGCCACTCACCGGCAAGACCCACCAGATCCGCATGCACTTTCTGGATTTGGGAATCCCGCTGTGGAACGACCCGCTCTACCCCAGCGTGCAGCCTTGGAGCATCGACGATTTCACCCACCCGCTCGGACTGCTCGCCGCGGAGCTCCGCTTCATCGACCCCGTCGACGGCACCGAGCGCGTCTTCCGCAGTCGTCGACGACTCCCCTGGCCCGACGCCGAGCGCTCCGGCGGTTGAGTAGCCCGCGCGCCTCGCACCCGGTGGTTGAGTAGCAGGCGAAGCCTGCGAATCGAAACCCCGCCCCCACGTCTCGATACGGCCCTCCGGGCCTACTCGACGATCAGTGACGCAAGCACCCCTGCCCGGTGATTGAGTAGCCCGCGTAGCGGGCGTATCGAAATCACCCACCAAGCGAAGCTCGCGTATCGAAACCACACCGGGGATGAATACGACACACTGCCTTCGGCGTCGGCTCAATCATCCAAGAGACTCGCACCCACGCATCTCGATGTGCGGCATCAGGCCTTAGCGTACTTGGCGTGAGCCGCTTGACGGCTGACGCCGAGGGCGGCACCGATGGCCTCCCATGTCTGTCCTTTGGCGCGTGCGCGAGTGACCGCTGCAACGAGCGCTTCATCAGCTGCAGCTGCTGCACGTCGAGCTGCAACGATCTCGTCGTATGCATCCCCGTCGATCTCGGCGATGATGTCGGGGCCCGCCCCGTCGTGAGCGGTCTCGAATCGGATGGCGTCCTGGTCGTTGATGTGCATGGCGGTCACCTTCTGTCAGGGCCAGTACTTGGCGCGGGCGGACATAGCGTGGACGATTGCTCCGGTACGGCCGATGCCGACCTCCAGGTTGTCAATCATTCCTGACAACAGGGCCTCCGTCAAGGAAACCAGACAACCGGGTACACCAGTGTGATTCGAATTATTGAAGGTGATCGCACCCCGACACCCTCGGGATTCACAACTGGAAAACTGCAAAATTCGCCAACAGACGCACCCCTCTACGCTCAGCCAAGCGTGAGGCACGTCGCTGTTGGCAAGTTTTGCAGTTTTTGAGGCATTGCGTCTCGGGATTTCGATACGCGGGCTGCGCCCGCTACTCAATCACCGAGCAAGATCCCCCAGCCGCTTTGAAATCTTGCTGACTGTGGCAGGGTGGAGGCATGAAGGCAGTGATCGTTCCTGAACCTGGAGACGCATCAGCGCTCACCATCGCTGAGGTCGAGAAGCCCTACCCCAAGCCCGGCGAAGTGCTTGTCCGCACTACCGCGGTTGGGGTCAATCGCGCCGACGTTCTCCAGCGCCAAGGCCACTACCCGCCGCCGAAGGGCGTCACGGACGTGCTCGGGCTGGAAGCATCGGGCGTCGTGGAAGCCGTCGGAGATGGCTGCGAGCGTTGGAAGGTGGGCGACGAGGTTGTCGCTTTGCTGGCCGGCGGCGGTGCCGCCGAATATTTCGTGGCGCCGGAAGGTCAGCTCATTTCGCCGCCGCCTGGCATCGACCTCGTGAGCGCCGCTGGCGTGCTGGAGGTTGCGGCCACCGTCGTGAGCAACCTGGATCACACCAGCCTCAAGGAAGGAGAAACCTTCCTTGTGCACGGTGGCGCTGGCGGCATCGGCAGCTTTGCGACGCAGTATGCCAAGGCGCTCGGCGCGCGCGTGGCGGCGACGGCCGGCACGGAAACGAAGCTGGAGCACTGCCGTAATCACGGCGCGGACATCGCCCTCGATTACCACGACGATTGGGTCGCAAACCTGAAGGAAGCCACCGACGGCCATGGCGCCGACGTGATCCTCGACATCATTGGCGCCAAGTACCTTGAGGCAAACGTGAAAGCCTTGGCAAAGCGGGGCCGCATGGTCGTGATCGGCCTCCAAGGCGGCGTGAAGGGCACGCTCAACGTCGGGCTCCTGCTCAGCAAGCAGGGCACGGTGACGGCGACGTCGCTGCGGTTCCGACCGGAGGCCGAGAAGGCAGAGATCTGCGCGCACGTGGAGCGTCAGGTTTGGCCGCTCATGCGCAGTGGCAAGATCAAGCTCTCCCCGGAAACTCGTATTCCGTTCAACGAGGTACGTCGCGCCCACGAGCTCCTGGAGTCTGGAGACAACGTCGGCAAGATCGTACTTGAGCTCTAAAGCCCGATATTGCGTGGCTCCGGCGTAGGATGAGCAGCAGCCATCTGATGCAAGGGGAAACACATGGTTCGCAAGCTTGCGACGTTCGCTGTCGCGCTGTGTCTGGCCACGGTGAGTGGAGTTACCACGGCTGTCGCGGAGGATGCGACACCCGACAAGCCCGCAGACGCCGGTACCGCGTCGCCGACACCGTCCGCCACCGCACCCGCGGCTACAGAGTCACCGACTCCGTCGGCTTCGCCAAGCCCTGAGGCCACGACGACCAGCTCGCCGACGGTGCTACCATCACGCAAACTCCGCCCGGCTGCGCGGCCGTCACCGACACCGACGAGCAACGCCCGCCCGGCAGCTGCCCGGCCCACCACCTTCACCGCGCATTCAGCGGGCATCCAGGTGACCAACGCCACATCGAACACGTGGGGCACCGTCCCCACGAAGAAGCCCGTCGAGGTCTGGACCGAAGCGAAGCTGCCTAACGGCAGCTGGTCCAAGTCACAAACCCGCACGACGAACGCGAGCGGCGGGTTTGTCATCCCGCTCACCTACGGCTCCACTAGCTCCGGCACCACTGCATGGCGCGTCTCTGCCAGGCTTACGTCCGGGCAGATACTGCGCAGTAAGCAGTTCGATTTTCGGCGCGTGCACGCACCGACGGCAGCATCTGCTGGCACCAAAATGGTGAAGCAGGCCACCAACACCTGGGGCAAATTCGACGTGAGTTCCCCCATACGAGTGCACACCCAAGTGTGGCTCGGAGACCACTGGTCCACGTCGCAGGTTCGCACCACCACGGCACGCGGTGACTACGTCATCCCCCTCACCTACGGTTTGAACGCTACGGGAACATGGACGTGGCGAGTGGTGGGCACCTATCCCGAGGGCAATGTCGCCACGAGAGAGTTCAAGCTGCAACGCATCGCTGGGGCCAACCCCGTCATCCGAGCGACCACCACCAAGGACCTCACCGGTTACTGGAACAGCTCCTGCCCGATGGGGCCGTCTCGCCTTCGCACCATCAACGTGAACTACTGGGACTACAACAACCGCGTGCAGCGCGGCACCATCGTGGTGCGCGCCGACCGGGCGAAGGACGTAGCCGGCGCGTTCACCGACATGTTCAACAACCATTTCTACATTGCGCAGATGCGCCTACCCAGCGTCTGGAAGGGCAGTGACACCGCGATGATGGCGGCGAATAACACGTCGGGATTCAACTGCCGAAAGGTGGTAGGCAACCCGTACCGCTGGTCGCCACACGCCTACGGGTATGCCGTCGACATCAACCCGGCGCAAAACCCTTACCTGGATCCGAAGGGCAAGTGGTGGCCAAACAGCACCTACGCCCGCAAGCGCCCCGCCGGCGTGAAGGGCATGCACTACCAAGGAAGCACGTCCGTCCGCTCGCTCACCTCGCGCGGCTGGAAGTGGTTCAGCGGCTGGGACTGGCACCACTTCGAACGGAGGTAGTGATGCGACGCGCGCTCGTTCCTCTGCTGCTCTTGCCACTTGTTCTCGTGGCTTGCACGGGTGACGAGGCACCGTCGACTCCTTCGAGTTCAGCCACCGTCTCAGCCTCTCAATCCCCGTCATCGTCGGCTACTCCAACCCCGACGGTGCAGGCGCCGGCTGGCTGGGAAACGGCCAAGTCGGACGAGAGCCATGCCCCCGGCGAGTGGCTGGCGGACGTCGACGTCGCAGACCGGGCGAGCGCAACGCTCGCCGTCGGGTGTGCGGAGCCTCCTGACATGGCGAACCTCACGCCGGTCAATGCGCGCGAGGGCTTATTGGAGCGCGGCGGCACCCCCGGCGTAGCGCTTGCCTTCGGATTCACCGACGAGGAAGCGGCGAAGCGGTTCCAGTCTGCTTGGGTCGAGCAAATGAAGGCCTGCGACGCGGACACGGTCAAGCAAGTGGCCTCGGAGACAGATTATTGGTCGGGACACCGCAACATCGACGGAATGTGGTGGACGGAATCGTCGGTTCGCAGGGAGCAGCAGGTGAGCTTCATTGCCGTTCAGGGCAAGCTCTCCGACGACGAGACCCGCGCTCTCTCTAAGGCTCAGCAAGACTGAAACTGCCAGTAGGGCGCCAATGGCATAGGGTGGAGCTGTGGCTAAAGTATTGACTTCTCTTCCCGTTGGCGAGCGCGTCGGCATCGCTTTCTCCGGTGGCCTGGACACGTCCGTGGCCGTCGCCTGGATGCGCGAGGCTGGCGCCGTGCCATGCACCTACACCGCAGACATCGGCCAGTACGACGAGTCGGACATCGAATCCGTGCCCGGACGCGCCAAGGAGTATGGCGCAGAGATCTCGCGTCTCGTCGACGTCCGTGGCCCCCTCGTCGAAGAAGGCCTTTCCGCGCTGGCGTGCGGCGCGTTCCATATTCGCTCCGCCGGGCGCGCGTACTTCAATACCACACCCATCGGGCGCGCCGTCACCGGCACCATGCTGGTGCGTGCCATGGCTGAAGACGACGTGATGATCTGGGGCGACGGATCCACCTACAAGGGCAACGACATCGAACGATTCTACCGCTACGGCCTCATGGCCAACCCCCAGCTGCGCATCTACAAGCCGTGGCTGGACGAGCAGTTCGTCACCGAACTTGGCGGCCGCGACGAGATGAGCGTCTGGCTCACGGAGCGCGGCCTCCCCTACCGCGATTCCAAGGAGAAGGCGTACTCCACCGACGCCAACATCTGGGGCGCGACGCACGAGGCTAAGACCCTCGAGGCGCTCGACGTGTCGCTTGAGACGGTCGAGCCCATCATGGGCGTGAAGTTCTGGGACCCGGCGGTGAAGATCGAGACGGAGGACGTGCGCATCGCCTTCGAGCAGGGCCGCCCCGTCGCGATTAACGGCAAGCGCTACGACGACGCCGTCGCACTGGTCATGGAGGCTAACGCCATCGGTGGCCGCCACGGACTCGGCATGGCCGACCAGATCGAGAACCGCATCATCGAGGCCAAGTCGCGCGGCATCTACGAGGCGCCTGGCATGGCACTGCTCTGGATCGCGTACGAGCGTCTCCTCTCCGCCATTCACAATGAGGACACCCTCGCGAACTACTTCCAGCAGGGTCTGCGTCTGGGCCGCCTGCTCTACGAAGGCCGCTGGCTGGACCCGCAGTCGCTCATGCTGCGCGAATCCATCCAGCGCTGGGTGGCGTCGGCGGTGACCGGCGAGGTGACGCTGCGGCTTCGTCGAGGCGACGACTACACCATCTTGAACACCACCGGCCCGAACCTCAGCTACGACGGTGACAAGCTCTCGATGGAGCGCGTCGAGGATGCGGCGTTTGGCCCGACGGATCGGATCGGCCAGCTGACCATGCGCAACCTGGATATCGCCGACTCGCGCGACAAGCTGGAGCTGTATGCGTCGCAGGGCACCTTGGGCGTGCAGCAGGCGAGCCTGTTCGGCGAGATCGAGTCCGGCGGCGCAGCCTCCATCGCGGAGCTGGGAGCTCCCTCGGCCGACGACGAGATCGACGCGGCTGGTCTGCGCTCGTCGTTCGACACCGGCACCGACTGACCCACCGAGACAGTTCCGACGGGGTGAGGCCTTGGCTCAGGCCTCACCCCGTCGCTTCTCTTGAGAAAACTGGGAATTTGCTGAGATCTTCTCAGGGTGCTGTAATGTTGGCTCATCATTTTGCACCGCAACCCTGGGGGGAGTCCTCATGCCTCAAAGTAGAAGCACATCGATGCTTCGCAGCCTCACGGCAACGGCACTCGTCGTTGTGATGCTCTGCTTCGGAGTACCCGCGCAGTCGTCACCGAAAGCACCCACCGCGAATACGGCTGGCACAAAATTGACAGGCGAGAGCACCAATTTGTGGGGCTGGTTGCCGACGGCCCCGAACCGCAAGGTCTGGACTGAGGTGCAGCTGCCCAGCGGCGCCTGGTCCCGCTCTCAGGTACGGCAGAGCGACGCGCACGGCGCCTACGCCATCCCCCTCACCTACGCGGCAACGAAGCCTGGCACCACACGCTAGCGCGTTGCAGTACAAACCGCCCAGGGCGTAATGCACTCCTCAACGACGACGCTCACCCGCGTGGCTACCCCCGTCGCGAGAGGGGTCAGCAGCAAGCTCATTCTCGAAGCGACGAACATGTGGGGTTCATTCCCAGGCCCCGCCGGCACCAAGGTGTGGAGCGAGGTGCAGCTTGCGAATGGCTCCTGGTCACGCTCCCAGAATGCGACCACTCGAGCGGGCGGAGGGTTTACGATTCCCCTCACCTACGGTGCGAACAGCGTCGGAACCTACCGCTGGCGTGTCGCCGGCGTGTTCCAGGGGCGAGTTGTGCGTTCCCAGCCATTCACCCTGAAACGCCGAGACTTCAACTACTCCTATTGCGCTCGTGCCGCGCATGCGGAACGTGGGCTGAGGCATCGAGCGAAGCGGACCCTGCGCGCGATCTGCCACGAGTTCCCCGAATTCACCCGGTATCTAGGCGTTGGCTCCCGCGGCAACGCGTCGTACCACCGCTCCGGAAGGGCCATCGACGTGATGGTCACTGGCCCCAAGGGCTGGCAGCTGGCGCACATGATGCATCGACACGCGCACCGGCTAGGTGTGACGGAGATCATCTACGAGCGTCGGATGTGGACGAGGCAGCGTTCCCCAGAAGGCTGGCGCCTCATGTCTAGGAGAGGTAGTGCCACTGCCGACCACTACGACCACGTCCATATCTCCATTCCCTAGGGGGTACACGCTGGGCGTCGGGAAAGTGGTGGGTATGTGAACCCCAGAGTTGGTTGAATGTCCTACACAGTGTCATGCTTACCTTGCCCTATGGGCACAGACTCAAGCTCGGGGAGAACGACATGAAGACCAACCGCAAGGGAACATTGCCGGGCGCTTGGCGTGTGACCGCAGCCGCAACGCTCGCACTCTCGATGCTCGGCACTGGACTGACTGCATCTGCCGCACCCACCACCAGGTGCACTGTGAATGTGAACCAGACGCGCTCGTCCACCATCGACGCAACCGCCACGCTCACCGGCTCCACGTCTGGCTGCGAAGCTGGAAAGCTCGTAGCCAGTGCCAAGTCGAACGGGCGTTGGACCACCGTCGGTAGCATTGAGGTGAAGGGCGACGGCGCCTTCACCGTCTCGCTTACTGGCCTAGCAAAGCGCCCGGGTAGCTACGACGTGCGTGTCGAACTAGAGAACGCCACCTCCCGCACCGTGCGCGTGGAGCGCGTCGCAAAGCCCACCATCAATACTGGCGAATGGTCGTTCGTCGGCACGACGGCGAATGCCTGGGGGCGCGTCGAGGGTATGCCGCGGGCAGAAGTGTGGACCGAGGTGCTGCTGTCGAGCGGGCGTTGGTCGCGCTCCCAGACTCGCAAGAGCAACGCCGGGGGCGGGTACGTCATCCCGTTGTCGTATGGCGTGAACACGCCCGGCACGTACAAGTACCGAGTGGCCGTTCGATCCCTCGACGGCACCATCCTTCGCTCCAAGTCCCACAACGTTGTCCGCGTTGCTCGCCCGACGGTGAATACCGCCGGCTCCGCACTCGTCGGTGTGAAGTCGAACGCGTGGGGCACATTCCCCAAGGCGCCACGCGCGCGGGTGTGGACCGAGGTACGTCTGCCGAATGGAACCTGGTCACAGTCCCGTTCAGGCACCACCAACGCATCGGGCGGATACACCCTGCCCCTCACGTACGGCCAGAATTCAGCAGGCAGCTACGCCTACCGCGTCGCAGCCAAGTACCCGAATGGCGACGTTGTACACACCGGCACAGCGTGGCTGAAACGACTGGGCAAGCCGACGATCAACACCGCGGGTAATGCCCCGGCACACCGCACATCCAACGCCTGGGGCCAGTTCCAGGGCGGAGCGGGCATCACAGTGTGGACCGAGGTCAAGCTGCCGAACGGCACCTGGTCTACCTCACGGACGGGCAAGGCAAAGTCCGACGGTTCCTACGTGCTCCCCCTCACGTACGGCTCTTCCAAGCCGGGTTCTTACACCTTCCGCGTGGCCGGGCGCTACCCGAATGGCACCATCGCCCGCAGTCAGGCAGTGCGCTTCAACCGCACCAACCCGCAATACAACCTGGATTCGCGCTGCTACTCCGGTGCGCGCGTGATGTGCGCGTCGAAGAAGAACCGGAAGCTCTACTACTTGATGGACGGCAGGGTAGTGAAGGTGCTGGACGCCCGCTTCGGTTCGAAACGCCTCCCCACTCGAAACGGCGTGCACTACGTGTACCGCAAGTCGCGTCACCACGTCTCCGGCATCTACGGCACTGCGATGCCGTGGGCAATGTTCTTCGACGGGGGCCAGGCCGTGCACTACTCGTCGAACTTCGCTCGCGTGGGCTGGAACCACCCGGGTTCGGGCGGCTGCATCAACATCCGCGACTCCAAAACCCTGGACTGGATCTACAAGCAGACACGCATCGGTGACAAGGTCGTCGTGTACTAATTGACACACCTGCTGCACGAGGAGGGCGTCCCAGATGGGGCGCCCTCCTTCTTCGTTGCTGCGGCCACGATTTTGCAACGCCACCGAATAATGAGAATATACTGAGCATTCCCTGAGATTTCCTTAGAAAAGGACTGTATTCATGCATCCGCTGCGCTCCCTCATCGCTGGCGCCGTTGCCGTGTCGGCAGGCATCACCTTGACCCCGAGCACCGCATCCGACGCCAAGGCGGCGCCTCAGCCGTCGATCAGCACCGTCGATTCCAAGCCAGCCAACAGCCCAACGAACGCCTGGGGCACGTTCCCCGACGGCGAGAACATCGAAGTGTGGACTGAGGCCCGCGTCGATGGAGCTTGGTCGAAATCCCAGGAACGCACCACCCGCCAGGATGGTTCCTATGCGATTCCACTCACCTACGGTCACGGCAGCGCGGGAGAATACACGTTCCGCGTCGGAGGTAAGTACCCAGATGGCAGGGTTGTCTACACCGACCCGGCCACCCTCACTCGCCTCGGCAATCCGACGGCTGCCCACACGGGCGAACGCCACGTCGGCGTCCCGTCCAGGGTGTGGGGCAGCGTCGACGAGGCTGAGACGCAACCTGTGTGGACCGAGGTAAAGCTCCCCGACGGCCGCTGGTCACGCTCCCAACGCGCCACGCTGAACGCCGACGGCGAATACCAGCTGAGGCTCACCTACGGCAAAAACACCCCCGGCAAATATCAGTACCGCGTCGGAACCCGCCACGACGATGGCACCGTCGCATACTCATCGCCCTTCAGCTTCACACGCTTCGGCGGCAGCGCGACGGCGAATGCCGCATCCACCGCGATGGTGGGCGCAACCGCGAACACGTGGGGCCGATTCGCCGACGGCGAAGGCATCCAGGTATGGACGGAAGCGAAGCTCCCCGACGGCCGCTGGTCACGCTCCCGCAGTGGGAAGACAAACAAGTCCGGCGGATACACGCTGCCGCTCACGTACGGCGCGTCGAGCGAGGGTACCCGGTCCTTCCGCGTGGCTGGCCGCTACTCCGACGGGCACGTCGTCCGCACGAACGTCGTCCAGTTGCGACGGGTCGGCGGCACGTCGGCCGGCTCGAGCATGAAATACACCTGGATGCGTCAAGCCGGAATTCCCTCCTCCGACTGGGTGTATGCAGACAAGATCGTGACCCGGGAATCGGGCTGGAACCCGCGCGCGGTGAACCGCAGCTCGGGTGCGTGCGGGTTGCCGCAGGCCTACCCGTGCCGCAAGCTGGGACCCAACTGGGCAGACCCGGTGCACGCGCTCAAGTGGCAGTACAGCTACGTGAAGTCTCGCTACGGGGGCTACAAAGCCGCCTACGCGTTCTGGCAGCGTAACCGCTGGTACTAGAGCAGCAAGGTCTTATCCGGCGGTAAGCAGGCTGGTGAGCTCGCGTCGATTCGTTGGTTGCACCACGACGGCGTCTAGCGCGTCGCTCGCGAGCGCTCCAGCAATCTGCTTCGCGCGGGTCGCCGTCGCTGCAATCCCGACGGTGTCCGCGCCCGCCTCGCTCCAGGCAGCGAGGCGTTCGGGGGCCGCGTCGTCGCCCAAGTACACAGCCGCGACACCCACCTCATCCGACGGGGCTAGCACGCCGTCGGAGACGATAACGCCGAAATCGACGATGATCTTGCGGTCGCGGTAGTCGGCCAGCACACCCAGCAGGGCAGGGCCGTGCTCGGAGGCAAGATCAGCTTCGGGGATGAAGATGGTGCGCAGCGCCGGGTGCCCAGATTCAGTCCGGGCTCGCTCGATGAGATACCGCAGCTGCACGTCGGGCGCTGTGCCCTCCTGCACGGATGGCAACACGATGGAGACCGACATGCGCTGTTTCAGCATGGGCAGCAATCCGGTTGCGACGAGGTGCGCAGCGTCCGCGGTACACACCACGCCAGACATGCCGGCTTCCACTGCGCGGTTGAATACCTCGCGGATCACGGCGGCCTCATGCTCCTTGCCGTTCCAGCCGAGGTTCTGCACGCCAAGCAACATCGTCGTCCGCCGTGGCTTGGCGTCGGGAATCTCCTTAGCGATCGGGCCGAGCGCCCGCACTTGACCGACGAGACCATCCATGATGTCGGCCCACGGCACCGTCACAGGGTCCGCGTACCCGTCGAAGAGCCTGGATACGCGAATGAAGTCGTGCAGGCAATCGACGGTGGCGCGGTAGACAGCTGGCATCCCGGGGTTGCGCCTAGGCGCGAAGAGCAGCTCCTCGGTGTGCCGTCGAATCCAGGGTGTGACGTGCTCGCGATCGTACGCGTCGGTGGCCTCTCGCCCAGCTTGGCGCAAGAGCCGGACGGGGAAGACCTCGACGCCCAACCCCTCCGGCACGACGTCGATATCTACGCGTCCGTAGTCGCGCCCGCTGCGGTCCATTTCGTCGATGAGTTCCTGGACGAGATCAGCGTCGGCGACGGGGTTGTCGCCCGTGAGCCGCACCACGCGGTCGTCTTCTGCCATGTCTGAGGTGGCGTCGAGGAACCGGGACAGCACGTCGTCGAGTGAGCCGCGCAGCACCCGGATACCGGCGGGCTGGAGCGTCGCTGCGATCCGGTCGTCGTACACCTCCACCGACGTGGCCACAACCACCTCGAATCCGGTGCGGGATGCGCGTCGGGCAACCAATTCGATGAGCGGCATGCCGCCGATCGTCATCAATGCCTTGCCGGGCAGCCTGGAGGAAGAAAGACGAGACTGGATCACCACACGGGTACGCATACGCACCACCCTACTCGTGCTCGCCCTTCGCAGGTGTTTGTTGAGCTGGGTGTCAGCGCTTCGCGATGCGTTCCACAGCGTCTACCACCCGACGACGCCCCTCACCGTCGACGAGTGCACGCCCTTGCACACTGAGGCGCTCCAGCCAGTGTCGGTCCTCCAGCATGCGTGCGAGCAGGGTGCGGCTGGCGTCGCGGGCCTCGCTGCTTTGACGCAGGGCTTCGAGATGCCCGACGGGCACCGCCAGCTGCTCGGTCGCGGCTTCGTAGCCGGTGACCTGGTTGTCGGTGACGCACACCAGACCCGTGGGGATGCCGAGGCAGGCGAACTCCCACACGCTGGTACCGGAAGCAGAAATCACGAAGTCACACGTCATCGCCAGGCCCGGGAGATCGTTCTGGGCGCCGACGACGTCGAGTGTCTGACCTGGACGAGTGTCGAGCGCCTCGAGCTGGGCGCGACGCGCCTGCGACGGGCCCACCGCGACGACGTGCACGGGCAGTCCCGTTGCAAGCAGCAGCTCCACGGCGACGGGGCACCCGCCGAAGGGGTCGGACCCGCCGAATACGACGAGCACTTTCGGGGGCTGGTTCGCAGGGCGGGGTGCGCCCCGTCGGTGCAACACGACGTCACGCAGGAGCACGTAGTTGGGCCCCACTAGCCAGTTCGGGAGAGCCGGATCGTAGGAGCCCAAGTTCTGGTCGATGTAGACGTCGGCCTCCTGATGGCGCCCGAAATCGCCGTCGACCATCGTCGCAACCGGGATGCCAGCGGCTCGAGCGTGGGCGCCTACGGACGAGGGGAAGTCATAGCCGTCGATCATGAGTGTGTCGCAGCCGGCGGCCTCCAACTGACCGACGAAATCGCTAGCCGGGGCTACAAATTCGAGCCCCACCATCGCCGCTTGCTCCCTGACCCAGGCCACGTCGCATGCACCGAATAAGGTGGCAGAGTGGCCTCTGGCTTGGAGCTCTTGCACGAACGCAGTTTGTCGCACGAGATGCCCCGTGCCGCTCTTGGCGAGCGCGTCGCAGCGGATGGCGATATGCATGTGCGTGGTGTGGCGGGGGTCCATGTCTCAAATGGTAGGATGTGCCAACGAAAACTGCGTGGTGGCGTGCCCGCTTCCGCAAACCCTGTCCCACAAACTAGGAGTACTCGTGAGCCTTCTCGAGAATTCGTCCATCCTCATCACCGGTGGCACCGGTTCCTTCGGTAAGGCGTTCATCACGCGCATTCTCAAGGATTTCAACCCCCGCCGCGTGGTCATCTTCAGCCGCGACGAACTCAAGCAGTACGAGTGCCGCCAGATGTTCAACAACGACGAGCGCCTGCGCTGGTTCCTTGGCGATATCCGCGACCAGCACCGTCTGGCCCGCGCTATGAAAGACATCGACTACGTCGTGCATGCTGCCGCCTACAAGCAGGTAGACACCGCGGAATACAACCCGTACGAGTTCGTGAAGACGAACGTGATGGGCTCGCAGAACGTGATCGAGACGTCCATCGATGCCGGCGTGAAGAAGGTCGTCGCACTCTCCACCGACAAGGCCTCCTCCCCCATCAATCTGTACGGCGCGACGAAGCTCACCGCAGACAAGCTCTTCATCTCCGGCAACCACTACGCCGCCGCGTACCCGACGCGATTCTCCGTCGTGCGCTACGGCAACGTGATGGGCTCCCGCGGCTCCGTCATCCCGTTCTTCCGCAAGCTTGCTGCCGAGGGCAAGTCCCTGCCGATCACGGACTTCCGGATGACGCGCTTCTTCATCACCCTCCCGCAGGCGGTGCAGTTCGTCGTCGATTCGTTCGAGGAAATGCAGGGCGGCGAGCTGTTCGTTCCGCGCATCCCGTCGATGAAGATCACCGATCTCGCGCAGGCGGTTGCACCCGGCGCCGAGATGCACGAAGTTGGTCTTCGCCCTGGCGAGAAGCTGCACGAGGAGATGATCTCCGCTGAAGAGGGCCGTCGCACCATTCAGGTGAGCGATACCCGCTACGTCATGCAGCCGGACCTGGCCACCTGGGGCTACCAGTCTCCCGAAGGCACTCCCGTGCCGGAGGGCTTCCACTACACCTCGGACCGCAACGACCTGTGGTTCTCTGGCGAAGAAATGATCAAGATCCTCGAAACCGAGGTCTGATCCATGCTTCCTTACGGCCGTCAATCCATCGACGACGCCGACATCGAGGCTGTCGCCGAGGTACTGCGCGGTGACTGGCTGACCACCGGCCCCTACGTCGCGCGCTTCGAAGAGGCCCTGGCGGAATACACCGGGGCAGAACGCGTCGTCAGCTGCACGTCCGGCACCGCCGCGCTGCACATGGCGTACGCAGCTGCGGGCATCGGTAAGGGCGACGAGGTCATCACCACACCGATGACGTTCGTCGCCACCGCTTCCGGCGCACTCGCGTGCGGAGCGACGGTGCGGTTCGCGGACATCGACGAGACAGCCAACATCGCGCCCGACGCCGTCGAGTCCCTAGTGAACAGCAACACGAAGGTGGTGGCAGGCGTCGACTACGCGGGCCAGCCCGTCGAAATTGACAGCCTGAACCAGATCGCGCACGATGCCGGTGCCATCACCGTCGAAGACGCCGCTCACTCCATCGGTTCACACGTGGGTGAGCGCGCCGTGGGCTCTATGGCGGACATCACCACGTTCTCGTTCTTCCCGACGAAGAACATGACCACCGCTGAAGGTGGCGCCGTCGCAACGCTGGACGAAGCGCTCGGCCAGCGTGCGCACGAGTTCCATTTCATCGGTCTGGTGCGAGACAAGGCCCGGATGCGTTACCCCGACGAGGGGCCGTGGCACCAGGAGGTGCACGAGTGGGGCCTCAACTACCGCCTCTCCGACGTGCACGCCGCTCTCGGTTTGTCGCAGCTCAAGCGCCTGGAGCAATTCAAGCAGCGTCGACGCGAGATCTTCGAGCGCTACCAGCGAGAGCTCGCCGGCATCGACGGCGTGGAAACCCACGTCGTGCGCGACGGTGTCGACCCCATCTGGCACCTCTACCCCGCGCGCATCCTGGGCGGGCGTCGTCGTGAGGTGTTCGAGAAGATGCGCGAGCGCGGTATCGGGGTGCAGGTGAACTACATCCCGGTGTACTGGCATCCGGTGTTCGAGGATCTGGGCTACAAGCGGGGCATGTGCCCTAACGCGGAGCGCTTCTACTCCGAAGAGCTCTCGCTGCCACTGTTCGCTGACCTCACCGACGACCAGCAAACCCAGGTGATCGAGACGCTCGCCGACGTTCTGGCCAGCTGATTCAGCCTCGACGAAGCCCCTGCCCGCACCCAGCCGGCAGGGGCTTCGTCGCCCTCGCAGATGAGAGATCTCTCACCAACCTCTCACACTGTCCTCACCCCGGCTCCCTACGTTGGTGTCATCAAGCAACCCGAAGAAGGAGCCCATCATGAAGAAGCTGAACGCTATCCTCAGCGCATCGCTACTTGCCCTCGGCCTCGGCGCCACAACCGTCGCCGGTACCCAGCAGGCCAAGGCCGACGATTACCGTTGCAACGGCACCATCTCCAACCGCACCATCGACGGCAACGTCGTGTTCACTCCAGTGGCCGCCGAGCGATGGCGGCCGTAAGCAGTCAGTGCGCTTTCCGCACTCGCACACATTTCTCCGTCTCGGCCAGGCAGGTGGCACGGGCATAGCCCATAATGGTGCTCCTATGCCAGAACCCCAGCCTTCGACGACGCAGCCGCGCCGCAGCCTCAAGCGCCCTGAACTGCCTGCCCTCACGGGCATCCGCGCCGTAGCTGCGGCGATGGTGGTGCTTTCCCACATCGGGCTGCCGTCGAATGCGCCCGTGTGGATGCAGCGCGTGGTTGCGACGGGATACGTCGGCGTTCCCTTATTTTTCGTGTTGAGCGGCATCGTCCTGACGTACAATTACCAGAATCTGGACCCGCGCCGGGGCCGCGACGTCGCACGGTTCTATATCGCCCGCATCGCTCGCGTACTCCCTATCTACTACGCCGTTCTTCTGTACTTGGCTATCTTTCGAGGGGCGACGCGGCAGGAACAAGGCGGCTTGTGGAAGCACATCCTCAACATTCAGACGTGGGACCCGAACCTTGAAATCGGTCTGGGCTACAACCCGCCGGCGTGGTCGATCAACGTCGAATTGTTTTTCTATCTACTGTTCCCACTGTTGATCCCGCTGGTCATGGCACTCTGGCGACGGTTCGGGTGGCAAGGGCTCGCGGGGTTGATGGCTCTATTGTTCGTCGCCCAGTGGGTGCTGTGCGTGATATTTGCGCAACAGGGATGGGCCGACCTACCCGCTGCTGATCCCCTGAGCGGACATCGCTGGCTCTACCGTCACCCCCTTCCCAGACTCGTGGAGTTCTGCGTCGGCATGTGTCTTGCTCTGCTCCTCGACGGTGACTGGTTGCGACGCATGCAGGCGCGCACGCACACCGTCGTGCAGTTGGCGATGATCGCACTCACGTTCACGCTGACGATCATTCGTCCGTGGGATGGGCCGTCGGCAGGCTTGTGGCGCGTCGCATCATTTGGGGCTCTTTACACGTTGCCGTTTGCGGTGCTCCTGCTATCGCTCGCTTCAAACCTTGGACTCGTCGCACGCATGCTGTCGACGGCGCCGCTTCGCTCCCTCGGGATCTCCAGCTTCGCGATGTATATGACGCACAGGCCGTTCCTGGATCAGATCGGTGGCAGCGCTGTGCGCGAGTCAGATTCCTGGTACGGCTGGGTGCTGCTGGTGCTACTCGTCGGTCTCTGCATGATGGTGGGCGAGGGCGCCCACCGCTACATCGAAGATCCTTGCCGAAAACTACTGATCAAGTTGCAGCCCGCGAAACGCTGATGCGTTCGTGCTTTAGCGGCGCCCCAGATGATCCAGCCGCTGGTGGTGGATTTCTGCGGTACCGCTCGGGGAACGACGAACCATCACGCGCTTCCCCTCGAATTCGACGGGTTCCTCTGTGTAGTCGTCAAGCACGAGCGGGAAGATGCCCGTCCTAGTCAACTGGTGTTCCGCGCTGATCGTCTCCGCGCGCTGTTCTTCGTCGTCGGCCGTCTCGGGCTGAATGCCTTCAGGTACGACGTCTGACTCCAGCTCGCCGATAACCTCGCTATTGGTTTCACCGACACCGTCTCCGGTGGCTTCATCGACGAGTCGGGCAGCCAGCTGATCGCCCCCGTTGAGACGCTGTACAGCTGCTTGAGTCAACGCAACGACATCGCGGTAGGCACGCGACGTGACTGGATCGTCGGCGGGATCGTCGAGCACGTCGGAGAGCGCGAACCGGGCTACGCCGTCGACGAGGGGGGCCACCAGCGGTCTACTGGGGGCCGGGCGGAGTACCGCCGCATACGGGGAAGAGTTCGATGTGGTTACCGTCAATGACTCATCGTCCACATACACGTCGGCGACGATGTCATGCGGTACGCGCCGTACCCAAAGGTGGTAGGAACCTGCTACCCAGCGCGAAACGACTCCCCACGTTTCGGGGGAAAGTTGCTCTGGACCCGGGATTTCACGACTGCCGATGTTCACCGCACCATGCCAGGTGAGCGGCCCCACGGTGATGGTCATTTCTAGCTGGTGGGCTTCGTCGCTACTCTCAATGACGAGCGCATCGGGAATAGCTACTTCGGTGGTGGCTCGCTGCCCGTTGAATGCGGTGACGTGCGTTTCGACGGGAATGCGACGATCACCTGCCACAAGATGGGCCGAAATGTTTGCGCGTTCGAGGAGCAACCGTCGAAGCCTGGATTCCACCTGGACCACCGTCTGGCCGTCCATGCGTACGACGCCCAAAACCTTGGAACGAAGCGGGCGCTCGAAGGTTTTGCCTTTGGGTTTTCCGCCCCGCGCCAGACTGGTCAGCAACCCTGGCAGTTTCATGCACCGCGAAGGCTGCATGAATAGCTTCAGCACATCGGCCTTGCTGCCGCCTCGCCGAACCTCCGCCAGCGCGATGGCGGCGTCGAAGTCCTTGCGCAGGAATGCGGCATGAATTTGGCTCGCCAGCGGGGTGGTGTGCTCGTCGGACGGGTGCAGGCGCCCGGCCAGTGTGGCCGCGAGTTCTTCGACGGCGGGCCGGTCAGACTCTTCGCCCTCCGCCAGTGCGGTAGCGACGGTGACCACGTCGATGTCAGTGAAGTAGCTGTGCAGACGCGTTTGGATCTCGCCGCCCTCCGCGTCGGCAACGTCGAGGGTCATCAGTGCTGAGGTCACTCGGTCTGTCAGGTTGTCGAGTTCCAGCGAGCGCTGGGTAATGGATTCTTCGGCGATTCGTTGGCGCCAGAGATACACCTTGTCGGAGATCACGTCGACGCTTCCCGCGGCGAGATGGGCCGGCAAGGTCACGGGGTAATCCTCGTAGCGAATGTGCGGGAATTGGTATCCGCCCTGCTTCCAGAAGCTGTGCCGATACACCTTGTTCCACACCATGCGGTCTCGGATGAGCAGTGGGAACTCACGGATGTGCGTGCGCAGCTTCGTCTCTGCGAATGCCTCCGCGTGCGTCCAGGACTGGACGTTGCCGCGTCCTTCGATGTAGCGCCAGGTGTTGCCGGCGGCGATGTCTGACCCTGTCTGCTCCAATGTGCTCACGAGCAGCTCGTATGCGCGCGGGGGGATCAGGTCATCAGAGTCAGCAAACGTGATGTACTTGCCCGTCGCTACGCGGGCTCCGGAGTTGCGTGCCCCGCCGAGGCCCTCGTTCTCGTTGTGCAGCACGCGCACACGCGAATCTCGTGACGCAAAGTCGTCGGCAATCTCGCCACTCTCGTCCGGGGACCCATCATCAACGACGATCACCTCGAGGTCCGTGAGGGTCTGCGCCAGAATGCTATCGAGGCATGCGGGTAGGTACTCCCCTACGCCATAGGCGGGGACGATGACGCTCAGCAGCGCGGCCATGAATCTCCTTTAGGTGGGGACTCGCGTAAGTCTACCTCCGTCGGTACGGACGGTGAGGCCGACGCCTGACCTCGACGGCGACGCGGCCGAGCAACGATGCTACATCTGAACGCGCGCAGGCGGCGCTACACTTGCCCGCATGGATTCCAGCAACCATTGGTACGGCCACGCCCACGTGCTGGCCCGGTGGTGTGGTCTAGACGAAACCAATCCCCCTCCTATCGAAGGCGTCATCCAGCATGGGTGGACATTCGTGCACGGCTTTGGTGCCGCACATAAGCCCCCGCTCGGCCGCCCGCGCTTCATCTGGTCCGACGTGAACCGTCGCCGTGGGCAGGTAGTCGGCTGGGATAACTACATGACCATCGGTGCCCCGTTCGCTTATCTGGCAGCGGAGGAACCGGAGCCGTCGCAGGAGCGTCACGGCACCATCTGGTATCCCTTCCACGGCACAGCAGACTTCGAACAAGTGGTGGGCGATCACGAGGCGCTCGTCAAACAGATCCACGAGGTGGAGGGCGACGACGTCACGGTGTGCTTGTACTACGTCGAGTATGAAAACCCCACGGTTCGACGCTTCTACGAGGACGCTGGATTCCGCGTGATCTGCCACGGGCACCGGGGCACGCTCTGGCAAGGCACGGACCGCCTGTTCCTACACAAGCAGCTGGCGGAACTTCGGCGTCACAAGAAGGTTGCCTCGAACAGGCTGTCTACCGCCATCATGTACGGATCTCTCGTCGGCTGTGAGTCCGGCGTCTACGGCGACCCGATGGAGTTCCAGGGCGTCAAAGATGGTTTCAATGGCGAGCCGTTGTTCAAGGCATGGTGGCCGTACATGTTCGGCGAACAGACGGATACCGAGGCTGCGCAGGCTCTTGCCCGCAGCGAGCTAGGCGCAGATATTCTCCTTCCCCCGGAAGAACTCAAGCACGTACTTGGATGGACCAATGGCTAGGATCGTTCCCCTCAACATTCCCGACAACGTCCGCTTGATTGGCGGCGCATCCCAGTATTGGTCGGATAAGCCGAAGCTGGCCGCCGATATCGACTGGTCTGATGTGCTGACCAGGATCAGCGTCGGGCGTACGCTCGTGATCGGGTGGGCCCCCGACACCACGCTGCAAGCCATCGCCCAGCAATGCGACGAACTACACGTTTTGGTGCGTGGCGCCGTCGACGCTGCGGAGATGGGGAGGCTGCTGCCGTCGGCGACGGTGTGGTGCGGTGCCCCGCAAGCGTTGGCGGAACATACTGAGCCGTTCGACTCGGTGCTCTGCCTTGCCGATGTGAGCCGTGTGCTGCCGCTGGAGTGCGAGGAGCGCACGTGGCAGGAGATGCGCGACGACGTGCTCGCACTCGCCAAGCCCGATGCTCCGACGGTGATGTGGGTCGAGAATGACCTCGGCATCCACCGTCTCACCCAGAACCACAACCCGCGTGCTGCGAATTCGGATGCGGACTGGAACGTGCTGGCCACGTTCGACGCCACCCGCCCGCTCACGTTGAGCGATGTCAGGGCTGCATTCGGCAACGACGTCATGGTGCGCCTGACCTGGCCTTCGGCCCAATGGAGCCTCCTGGTCGATCCCGAGGAGGCAGACCCGGTGATGCACGCGGCGCTCGCCGAACATGCCGCGATAGCTCCCGTGAATGGCCCAGATCCCGCCTATATCCTCACGACGGCAGCCCGCGCCGGCAGGTTGGAGGAGTTCGCGAGCGGCTGGCTCGTCGCGCTGCACACGCCTGCTGTATCCGAGACTCCCATCGTTGTTGCAGCGCCCGGCGGAGTGGCGCTACTGAACGAGCCGCTCCCTGCTTCCGCGCGCACCGCAACCTCCGTGTTCGCGGAGCTCGCCGCAAAGGAAGACATGGCCGCCATCCGACGCTTCATCGCGGCCTGGAGCACCAGGTACGAGCAGCTGGACGGTGCCCCGTCGTTGCACCTCAATGTGGCCGAGCTGGTGGACGACGAGTTCGTGTTCACGCCGCTGGCGGCAGCACCACGTGGGGCGTCGGAACAGCTTCGGTGGCAGGCGCTTGGTGAGCTCGTTGGCACCATGCGCGGGCGTAGCTGGAGGCACCTGTGGCCTGGGAACTACACCGACGAACGAATCCTGAACCACTTGGGCATCATGGCCGGCCTGCACACCGTGACTCCGGCACGCGCACAAGCGCTAATCCCTGCAGCACCGGACAAATATGAGGGATTCACGACGCTAGATATGCAGTCGATGACTGCGGCCATCGACCGCAACAATGAGACCATCAATTCCCTGCGCTCGCAGGTAGCGTTGCTCAAGATGGACCTTGAGAAAGCTCGCAGCCAAGGCCCATTCCGGATGCCTCGCAAGGTGTTGCGCTTCGCGAAGCGCAACGTGCGCGCGATTCTCAAGCCTCAGTGGTGAACGCCACCCGCTCAATGAACCCGATTTCCTGCAGCCCGTCAGGATCTGTCTGCAGGTCGAAGATGCTCACCTTGCGATGACCAGCCTTCGAGGGTGGGAACGTGAGCTCTAACACGTCGTTGCTTAGCTGCATCTGCACCTCAGCGTCACTACCGTCGGGGTGCTTCGCCACGACTGGAAACGCGCGATGCAGCGCCGGGGAATCTGCGCTGCCCTGCCGAGCTGCTCGCTGACGTTGGCGCTGCACGAGGCCAGCCTTGCGCGCTCCTCGTGCCCAGGTCCTCGCAGCAAATCCCGCGTCAGGCGCGGCATGCAGTTTCGGCTGGTCAAGAACGTGGAACCGCAGCGTCGCGGGTGCATCGTCGGTGGTGACGCACCCCCTGGGGCAGCCACCTGGCTTTGGACCCAACCGCGTCAACGTCGCCTCGACCCTACCTGAGGCGACGTCGACGACCGGCAGATTTAAAGCAGGTCCCAGGTGAGCGGGGTGCCCTTGACAGCGTCGACGCGGAACTCACGACCCTCGACGTGGGAGAACTCGTCAGGAGCCAGGCCGCCTGCGGGGCGGATGGATCGCACGTTGTCAGGAGCCACTTTTTCGCCTGCCTTCACGTCGCGGGTCACGAACAGCGAGCGACGGAACCGCAGGCCCTCGCGCTCGGATTCCTTCGCTCCGATACGCGCTTCGCCGAGCGCCTGACGCGCGATGGCGGTCTCGCGCACGAGTGCGGCAAGCTCGTCGGGTTCCAGGGAGAACGCGGAATCCACGCCGCCGTCGTTTCGGGCCAGCGTGACGTGCTTCTCGACGAGCACCGCGCCGAACGCGATGGACGCGACGGGGACGCCGATGCCCATGGTGTGGTCGGACAGACCAACCAACACGTCGAAGGCGTTCGCCATCACCGGAATGGAGCGCAGGTTCGACGACGCGGGATCAGCCGGATAGTCGGCGGTACAAGACAGCACGACGATCTGCTCATTGCCGGTAGAGCGTGCGGCCTTGACCGCGGCATCGATCTCCGACACCGAGGCCATGCCGGTGGAGATGATGACGGGCTTTCCTTGCTCAGCAATCTTGCGGATGAGCGGGAGGTCGACGATCTCCGAGCTCGCCACCTTGTACGCAGGTACGTGCAGCGACTCCAGGAAGTCCACGGCAGTCGGGTCGAACGGCGACGAGAACGCAAGAATGCCCTTGTCAGCGGCGTGCGCGAAGATCTTCTCGTGCCACTCCCACGGTGTGTGGGCCTCGTCGTACAGGTCGTAGAGACGGCGCCCTCCCCACAGCTCGTGCCCCTCAGAGAGCCGGAAGCTCGGGGTATCCGCGTCGATGGTGATGGTGTCAGCCGTGTACGTCTGCAGCTTGATGGCGTGCGCGCCCGCTTCAGCGGCCATCGTGACGATGTCCAGCGCACGCTGCAGGTCGCCGTTGTGGTTGCCGCTCATCTCAGCGATGATGAACGGATCCGCCTCAGGTCCGACGGGCACCCCGCCAATCTCGATGGGCTTGGCCATGACTACTTCCCTTCAAAAATCTTGCGCGAGTGAATGACCTCGATGGTCTCGCCACCCACCTCGCGAGCGTATCGCTCCACCTCGGTGAAGCCCTGCCTGGTGTTGAAGTCGACGGCGGACTCGTTCGCGACGAGCGTCTCACCGTCGAGCTGGGCGAGGCCCATTTCTTTGCGCGCGAACTTCACAGCCTCGCGCTGGATGGAGATCCAGGCGGGGAACATCGCTCCGCGCTCGGTGAGCCCGTCGTTATCCAGGTAGTAGCCCCACCAGGCCTTGTCACCGTCGATATCGAAGAACGTCACCACGCCGGAGGGAACACCGTCGCGCTCATAGATGAGCACTCGACGGGTTGGGTCCTGCTTGATCCTTTCCCACCACAGCGCGTGCTCGTCGGCACCGATTTCATGCTGTGTCAGCGAAACCCGACGCACCTCGTCGTGGTTTCGCCAGCGGCGCATGGCGTCGAGATCGTCGTCGGTGGCATCACGGAGCATGGGTGGCCTTTCGTCGTCGGGGAGCCCATCCTACTGGGAGTCGAAACTGGGGTCAGCGAACACGCTGGATGGTGATCTCGTCGCTGCGCAACACTCCACGCGGGTACTGCGCCGCCACTCGATACCGGTACGTGCCCGCCTTGTCTGCACCATAGGTCAGAGGGATGGCGTATCCGCCGTTCGCCTTCGTCGTGCGGGTCTGGGAGCGAGACCAACGCTTGCCGTTCCAGACCTCGGTCCACACCGAGATGGGGGCGCTGACATCTACCGTGCCCCACACATTCGTCTGCTCACCCACGCGCTTGCGCCCGGCCGTCGATGCGGTGATTGGGCGGACGCGTTGCAGGAAGAACTCCTTCGAGTACACCTTTCGGCCCTCGATGATGCTGCCCACGCGCCACTTCGTCGTGCCCCGCGAATTCGCCCCGTAGGTGAGGGGGATTGCGTATCCGCCGTTGCCCTTCGTCATGGCGCTCTGGGAGCGAGACCAACGATTCCCTAGCCACACCTCGGTCCAGACCTGCGTTGAGTCAAACACGTCTACCTTCCCCCACACAGCGGTCTTGGCGCCCAATTCCTTGACGCCGACGCTCGCTGCGGTCGTGCCGGCAACCCGCTCAAGGAAGAAGTCCGGAGTGCTCACCGGCTGACCACCGGGATATTGCGCGGTGACGCGGAAGTTGTAGACGCCGGGAGTGTCGGCACCGTAGGTGAGCGGCACGACGTAGCGGCCACTGGCGTCGGTGGTGACGGTCTGGGAGCGAGACCAGCGGTTCCCGATCCGCACTTCGGAGTACACCTTCAGCGGCTGCTTCGTGTCGAACTTGCCCCACGCGTTGGTTGCCTCACCGACGAGTTTCCACGGCACGGCGTCCACCGTCGGCACGTTTACGATGTTGAGCGGCACCCAGCGCGAGGCGGCACCGTCGACGACCGCTCGCACCGTGTATGACCCGACGGAGACGGAACCTACGAAGCTCGTGTGCGTGCCGTCGCTGATTCGGCCTAGGCTGCGCACGACGGGGGTGGTGGCGCCGCTTCGCTTCACCTCGAGCTTGCCTTCCCCTGACCCGCAGTTTTTCAACGTCACCGTTGCCTTGGGCTGCACTTCAGGCGCGTAGTAGGCGGGGATGCTGACATTCACTGCGCAGTTCGGGCCGACGGCGTTCGCGGGCGCAGCTCCAACTCCGGCCCCTGCTCCAAGGGCCAACGCAAGCGCTGCGGTGGATAGGCGTTTCCTCATGACGGCGAGCTCCATTCGAAGTTGGATGAGCGAGTCACTCCATACTTTCCCGGCCGACGTCCGATGTGGCGGAGGTGCCCAGGTGTGTCGCTGGTTCGAGGGGTCAGCCGAGGTCGAAACACTTATGCGACCCCGGAAATGGTGGTAACAACCCGCCTGGCTACGATGTGACGCAGTTTGTGGGGGACGAGCCTAAATCAGATCTGAGAAGGCCGTGCGTCCACTTCAGGATCATTCTTCGGAGGTCTCATGCCTAAGCTCCATCGCTCGACGTCGCTACTCGTCGCGTTATTCCTCATCATCACGGCGTGGGCGATGCCCGCGTCGGCCGCTACCCAGGTGACGGCGCACTCCGCCGGCACGAAGCTCGTCGGACAGGCCACCAACACTTGGGGAACCGCTACCGAAGCGCCCATGGCCACAGTCTGGACCGAGGCGCTGCTACCCACCGGTTGGTCGCGCTCTCAGACGCGTCAGACGGATGCTCGGGGCGGCTTTGTTATTCCTCTCACCTACGGCACCAACACTGTTGGCACAACGACGTACCGCGTGGGTGTAGCCGCCCCTGGTGGGACGGTCTACTCCGAACCGTTCCAGCTGGTTCGCACTGCCCCATCCGTGACGGTGTACGCATCCAGCGCCGGAACGAAGCCCGTCCATCAGGCCACGAACACGTGGGGAACCGCCAAGAACGCCCCGAATTCCCGAGTGTGGACCGAGGTGCGCCTGGCATCCGGCTGGTCGCGCTCACAAACCCGCACCACAGACCGAAATGGCAAGTTCGTGATCCCGCTCACCTACAACGTCCACAAGGCGGGCCCCACCGTCTACCGCGTTGGAGTGCAGAAGGCCGGCCGCGTCTACTACTCGCGGCCTTTCACTCTCACTCGCGTCGCGCCTGCGAAGGCACAACGCTCCGCGCCTGCGAAGCCCGCACCCACCGTGAAGAAGCCAGCTCCGAAGGCGCCATCCAAGGTGTACTACAAGAACTGCGCCGCAGTGCGTGCTGCAGGTAAGGCCCCTCTCTACCGGGGTCAGCCGGGGTACGCGAAGCACCTCGACCGTGACGGCGACGGCATCGCCTGCGAGTGGTCGGGTCGCTGAGCGAACCACACCGTAAAGGGTCAGCCAGTTCGTCTGGCTGACCCTTTTTCGTCGTGGCCGGGTTGCATTGGCGGTGCACGGCGTCGCGAACTATCTTCCTCGCCCGCTCGCGGTAAGCTGGCCCGAGACCCAATCGTCCTGAAGGAGAAGTGATGGCTCAACTCAGCCGCGACCAGCTCAAAGAAATGATGGCCGAGGTGCTCCGTCGCCAAGATAAGGCGATGCCGGAAACCGAAGACGCCGCGCTCGACGAAATCGGATTCCGCTCCCTCGACTTCTCGGAGCTCGCGCTCCGCGTGGAAGACGAGCTGGACGAGGAACTCAACTTCGACGCTCCAGGGCTGCGCTCCATCCGCACCGTCGCTGACGTGCTCGACTTCATCGACGAGCTGCAGCAGCAGGCATGACCACCGAGCATCCAGACGCCCCTCAGTCCCCGCTCACGGCGACGAACCACATCGTCGCCGGAGACTTCGACGGCACCTGGGCCGACCTCGAGCCCATGCAGCTACCCGAGTGCGCCGCCGTGTTCGTACGCGACGACCTCGAGGCGTTGCGTGCGGTATGGCATCAGCAGGAGCACATGCGGGAGTTGCTCGTCGCAGCAGATTCCCGACGCGAGCCCGGCCTCGAGCAAGACCTCCTCGACCTCGGGCTGAACATCGTCGCCGACGGCGAGGTCGTCGCGGAACCTGCCGAACAGCGCCGCCCCCGTCGCGGACGGGTTTGGCTGCTCACTTCCGGCTCCACCGGACGCCCGAAGCAGGTGGGCCACACGCTTGACACGCTCCTTACCGTGCGCGGCAAGCAGCCCGCGCGCACCTGGCTGAACCCGTACACGCCGGGCGCCTACGCATGGTGGCAGGTCACCACGCTGGCGCTTGCCCACCCGGGCACGTCGATGGTGTGCGTCGACGGCGGCCACCCCTGGGCAGAGCAGGCGGCGAAGCACGGCGTCGACGCCGCATCGGGTACCCCGACGTTCTGGCGCCAGGCGCTCCTCACGCAACGCGACGAGCTACGCGGCGTCGACTTCAAACAGATCACGCTGGGCGGCGAACCCGTCGACCAAGCCGTGATCGACCTCCTCAAAGACGCCTTCCCGAACGCGCGCGTCTCCTGGATCTACGCGTCGTCGGAGGCGGGTGCCTCCATCGCCGTCCACGACGGCAAGGCCGGCTTCCCCGAGGCGTGGCTCAGCAACCACAAGGAAGGACGCCCAGCGCTCAGCGTCGACGGTGATGAGCTGCTCATCGCATCCCCCCACCGTGGCGACGGCGTCGCCGAGACCCTGCGCACCGGAGACCGCGTCGAAATCCGCGACGGCCGCGTGCACATCACCGGCCGACTGGGCTCCGACGAGATCAACGTCGGCGGCACCAAAGTGTCTGCTGGCAAGGTGCGCGGCGTCCTGCTGGAACACCCCGGCATCGCCTGGGCCGCCATCAAGGCGCGCAAGGCCCCTATCGTCGGGCACATGGTGCAGGCATCCGTCGTGCTCGACGACCCGTCGCTCACGCAAGACGACATCATCCGCTACTGCACCGAGCGCCTCGCCGAGACCGAGGTGCCCCGTCGCGTGCGCATCCTTGACGAAATCCCCCTGAAAGAGAGCTTGAAGTCCGATGTCTAACCCACCCATCGAACCAGCATCCTGCGTCGTCGTCTCCGGCGGCTCCCGCGGGCTCGGCCTCGCCATGGTGAACGCCATCCTCGACCGGGGCGCGAAGGTGGCGACGTTCGCCCGCACCATCACGCCCGAACTCGAAGCCCTGGCGGAGAAGTTCCCCGAGCGCGTGCACGTCGCATCCGTCGACGCCACCGACCACAAGGCCCTCAACGCGTTCGTGAAGGACGCGGAGAAGAAGCTCGGCCCGGTGGATGGCCTCGTCAACAACGCGGCCGTCGGGCAGGATTCGCTCCACGTTCACACTTCACCCGACCGCATTGAGCAGATCGTCCAAACCAACCTGACTGCGCCACTCATCCTCACGCGCACGGTGCTGCGTCGGATCATGGCCGGACGCGGCACGGGCCGCGTCGTGTTCATCACCTCCATCTGCGCGCAGCGCGGCTACGCGGGTCTCGTCGCCTACTCCGCGACGAAGGGCGGCCTCGACTCCGCGATGCGCACCATCGCGCGCGAGATGCACGGCCGAGTGCTTGCGAACTCCATCGCGCCTGGGTTCTTCGCATCGGAAATGAGCTCGGTGCTGGGCCAGACTCAGCTCGACACCATCACCCGCCGCACCCCCACCGGCCGCCTGGTGGAGCCGGAGAGTGTTGTGCCGTTGCTCAACACCCTCCTGTTCGAGGACACCAACATCAACGGCCAGACGCTGGTTGTGGATGGCGGCGGCTCCATCTGATTTCGCAATCATCACCAGCCGCCGGGGCACATCCTGCTCCGGCGGCTGTCTGCATATCCACTCCTATACCGCCGACGGGATCCGCTGGTGCTGGCGCCCAGCCCGCCCAGAGCGTCGGGTGAGGTATGCCGTCGATGTGGAGTTGGAGGTGGCGCCACCCCCTGCACTCGCGCGGCGACTACGCACTGACGAGGACTTTTGGCGCGCGTGGACCAGGCTCGAAGTGGTTGCGAAGCTGCTCGATGTGCCCGCGCTCACCCTCGTCGGGCGCGGGCAGCTCGGCGCCCCGCCGCCGTTGGGCATCAGCATCGAATACGTCGAGCTCGACGGCGCGCTCGCCTGCCTTGGTCACACCAGCTAACCCGATATCCCCACTCCCTGCCCCGCCCTGCGTGGTGCCACGCCTGACGCGGCCAGCCACAGTAGGGTGGTCTGAGCCGAGAGGAGCCCCATATGACGAGCCAATCCCTCCCCACAGTGGGCGTTGCGCTACTCAGCATGGGCAATCGCCCAGAGGAGCTGGCCGCCGCACTCGATGCGCTCGGCAAGCAGGAGGGCGTGGAGCTCGACGTGGTGCTCGTCGGCAACGGCTGGCGCCCTGAAGGGGTCCCGAGTTGGGTGCGCACCCACTACTCGGAAGAGAACCTCGGTTGCCCGGCGGGACGCAACCTCGCCGCGTCCCTCGTCGACGGCGAGTTCCTGTTCTTCTACGACGACGACGGTCTCCTCCCAGCACCGGACACTCTCGCCCAGATGGTCCGACGATGCACCGCCGGCGTCGCGGTGGTGCAAGCCCGCGGCGTCGACCCAACCGGTGTGCCCTCCCCGCGCCGTTGGGTACCCCGCCTGCGGAAGTCCGCAGAGCTGACCGGCGGCGACGTGGCCGTGTTCTGGGAGGCCATGGCGCTGTTCCGCAGGAGCGCGTTCGACGAAGTCGGCGGCTGGTTCGGTGAGCTTTTCTTCGGTCACGAAGGCACGGACATGGCTATGCGTCTCATCGACCGCGGCTGGCGCATCGTTTACGCGCCCGACATCGAGGTGAACCATCCGGCCACATCCGCCGCGCGCCATGCACACCACTTCTGGTCGACCATGCGCAACCGAGTCTGGGTAGCCAAGCGAGACCTTCCCTGGCCGATCCTCCCCTTCTACCTCGCCTTGTGGACGGCCGTCACAGCGCTGCGCGCCCGCAGCGGCGAGCGCCTACGCAATGTCTTCAAAGGCTTCAAGGACGGCTGGTCGACGCCACTGCCGGTGCGGCGAGAGCCCATCCGATGGAATACAGTGTGGCGGATGACGAAACTGGGAAGGCCCCCGCTGTGGTGAGACACGACGTCTGGTGGGCCGGAGTGATGAGTCGTAGCCACATCACGTACGGCGTCGCCTGGCTGCGCGATCTGCTGCGTCGCGAGCCAGGCGAGGTAGCGCTGCACATGTTCCTTTCCCGTTCCTTCCACACCTCTGAAGAGATTTCGACGAGCCTCATCACTGCAGCGCTCGACGATCCCAGGCTCACGGTCGACCGGTGGGACGGCGCCAAGGCTCCCCGCAGTTCGAACCACTGGCTGCTCAGCACGGGCGCGGTGGGCATCAAGCCGTGGCTCCGGCTCACCGCCAAGCATCCCTTCAAGCGCCTCACCGTTGTAGTAACCGACGAGGGCCTCGGCACCTACGGCAACTGGAAGTCGCGCCACGACGCCACACTCCGCCAGGGCAGCAAAGACCCCCAGGCGGCACTGCGCACGACAGCCGTGGAAGGCGCGACGAGGCTCCTCACCCACATCCGCTGGCCGCTGCACGTCCAGACCTCTCCCGGCCGGTGGGCGCTCAACAAGCCGGTGGCCGACGAGTTTCGTCGCATCGCCCCCGCGCCAGACCGCTCGAGCGACCGCGTCGTATTCCTCACCCAGCCCTGGCCCGAGGTGGGGGTCATATCTGAGGTACGCTACGCGGCACATGTCGAATACGTGGCCCGCGCCGTGAAGAGCGCCGGGCTGGACTTCGTCGTCGCGCCGCATCCCGGAGAGCCCGCCGGGCGCTACGCACGCTACGAAACAACCTCGACGTCCACCCTCGCCGAATGCAATCCGCTGGTGCTGGGCGCGAAGGCGATCGTCGGGGCTTCGTCGACGGCCATGCTCAATGTGGCTGCCATTCACGGCGTCCCAGCGCTCAGGGTAGGAACCCAAGATCTCAGTCGGCTCGACTACGAAATGGCCCCCAATCAGCGGTCGTTACTGGGGCAATACGCCGCGCCGAGCGTTACAGCGGCCGAACTTGGGCGTAGGCTATCGCAAGGTTTCGGGCGCTAAGCCCACTGGATAAGTGTTGGAAGAGGCCAGATTTGTCGACTGTGAAACGTCTCTGGGAGGAGCGCAAGGTATTGCGTCTCCTCGTGAAACGCGACCTCAGAGTTCGCTACTCGCAGAGCATGATCGGCTATCTCTGGACCGTGCTGGACCCGCTGGCCACGGCGCTGATCTACTTCATGATCTTCGTGATCATCTTCGAACGCAGCGACGCTGGCCACTCACCTTATTTCTTGTTCCTGCTCGCGGGCCTGCTGCCTTGGCAGTGGTTCAACGGGGCCGTCAACGAGACGATGCGAGCGCTGATCACGGAGCGACAACTGGTGCGTTCTACGCAGTTGCCCCGCGAGATTTGGGTGATCCGGGTGGTGGCGTCGAAGGGCGTGGAGTTCATTTTCTCCCTGCCTGTGTTGGTGATTTTCACCGTCTTCTACATGATTCGTGGCGAGGCGCATCTCGACTCCGGGCTACTGCTCTTCCCGCTCGGCATCGTGTTGCTGTTCCTGCTGAACACCGCATTCGGCCTGATTCTGGCGCCGCTCACGGTGATGATGTTTGATATCCAGCCGACGATCCGCATCTTCCTGCGCGTCTACTTCTACTTCACGCCCATCATTTTCAACCTTGAGAAGCTGGACAAGCTCAAGGGATTCCAGTGGGTGTTCCAGACGAACCCGCTGGCGGGCATCCTCGAACTGTTCCGCGCAGGCTTCTTCCAAAACCCCGTGCGCTGGAACGTCGTCGGTGTTTCCGTGCTGGGCACCCTC
Source organism: Propionibacteriaceae bacterium (assembly GCA_032576855.1). GTDB lineage: Bacteria > Actinomycetota > Actinomycetes > Propionibacteriales > Propionibacteriaceae > Arachnia. Next base: position 89,550 of record JAWFWL010000011.1, on the reverse strand, counting down.
TTGCTGCTCGGCATCGGTGTGTGGACGTTTAAGCGCATGGAACGCGCGGTACTGAAGGAGATTTGATGGCCGAGGTCGTGATCTCCGCGAAGGATGCGGGCATCGAGTTTCTACGTTCCAGGAAGCGTCAACTTTCCTGGCGTGAGCTCATCTTCAAACGCAAGGTCACCGGGGACACCCGGACGTTTTGGCCCCTTCGTAATGTGAGTTTCGACATCACCGCCGGCGAGGCTGTGGGGCTCGTCGGGGCGAATGGCGAGGGAAAATCGACGCTGCTCAAAATGATTGCGGGAGTGTTGCTCCCGGACGAAGGCACCGTCGAGGTGCACGGCGGCGTGGCGCCCATGATCGAGCTCACGGGTGGGTTCATGGCTGATCTATCCGCTCGCGAGAACGTCTACCTGACCGCTGGGCTGCATGGGCTCAGCAAGGAGGAGATCGACGAGAAGTTCGACGAGATCGTCGACTTTGCAGGCCCGCAGGTTCGCGATGGACTCGACATCCCCTTCCGCCACTTCTCCTCGGGCATGAAGATTCGCCTTGGATTCTCTGTGATCACGCAGTTGGATCAGCCCATCGTGCTGGTCGACGAGGTGCTCGCCGTCGGTGACAAAGCCTTCCGCGAGAAGTGCTACCGCCGCATGGAAGATCTGCTGAGTACCGGCAAGACGCTGTTCCTCGTGTCTCATTCCGAGCCCGACTTACGGCGATTCTGCACGCGTGGGTTGTACTTGCGCGGCGGTGGGCTACGCATGGATGGGGACATGCCGGAAGTGATCGCGGCCTATAACGCCGACATCGAACAGCAGATGCCGTAAGCCTCAGGGATACCAAAACGATAACGTTCCGCACCCGAGTCCGTTCCTCACATGCCTCTGCACCCGGAAGATGCGACGATAACCTGGTGCAATCACGCGTCGAGACTCAAGAATTCCGCTCACGCGGCAATCTCGTCGCCTGGGCATTCGTTCCCTACGTGGCTGCGTGCCAAGCCATCCAGTTGGCGTTCCCCGTGCCTGGCATGCGCTGGTTCACGTTCGAGTTCTTTGCACTGCTCCTGATTGTCTGCGTGACTTCGCCCTGGTGGAGGCGGCGCTGGCGCGAGTTGAGTGCGACGGCGCTCTTCACCGTAGGTTCGTTCTTGCTGCTGGTGGCGTACGGGTTGATCTCGTTGTTCCTGCACGCACCCCCGGTGGTCACTACGCCTGGCGGCGGCGTGATGCCCCGGTATTACGAGCTCATCCCGCTACTCAGCGCAGGGTTCACCGTCGTGGCGGGGATAGGTGTGGTGCTGTCGGCTGAGCGACGCCTGCGGCTTCGGATTCTGACCGCAGCGGGGGCCGCGTCGGTGGCGGTGGCGTTCGTGGGATGGCCCTTCCAGTCGGCGCACCGTGGATACATTCGCCTTGCCACGGGCCAGGGCGGGGCAGCGATCATCCACGTGATGTTCTTGCTCATCATGTCGTTGGGGCTCGCGCAGTTTGCGCGCGGCTCTCGTCCGAGAATGGGCATCGCGCTGGTGGTGGGCGGTCTTGGCGCGCTGATCGCGACGCAGTCGCGGGGCGCGTTCATCAACATAGCCGCCTGGATTGGGCTGATCGTGGTGGGCTGGCTACTCACTCATCCTAAGGACGCGAAGCGACTCTGGCCGCTGGGCGCGGCCGCGGCTGCGGGGCTCGTCGCGTTGCCGTTCATACCGGGCATAGACCGGATCACGGATTTCTGGGACCCGAAGCGGGCAAAGAACATCGACAACGCGCTGGAGCTGTGGGGCGGACGCCCCTTGGACCAAGTGTTCGGCGTGGGCCCAGGCAGCGTGTGGCCTTGGCCGGCGTATGAGTCTGGGCTGTACCCCATGCCCGAGGCCGGCTACGCCGGATACCAGCCGACGGAAATGGGCAACGTGCTACTCACACCGCATTCCACTCCACTGCAGATCCTGGTGGAATTCGGGATCCCCGGCGTGATTTTGGGCGCCGTGATGGGCATTGCGCTGGTCATGGGCTGGTGGCAGGCGCGCACCAGCTTGCCGCGCCTCATTGTCGCAAGCGCGGTGGTGGCTTGCTTAGTGGCGTTCCTCGTCGATACGTACCTGCTGCGAAACTTTGGCATCAGCCTGTGGTGGTGGGCGCTCGTCGCGCTCACGTCCGCGTGGCCCGTCGACGAAACCGAGCACAAGCAACAGGTGGCTGCGGCCTAGGGCGCGCGGAATCGTCCGCGGTTGGCATATCCCGGCCCTTTTTGAGGCTTTCTTCGGCGACCGGGGACGATTCCGCGCGGCATTCGCGTCCGGCATAGAATGCGTGGTGTGCACGAAAGCCACCAGGACCCACTTCCCAACGCATGGACTCCCCGGCGAAAGTGGGCGGCCCTTGCGCTGGTCCTCGTTGGCGTTGGCGTGTTGGCCACGGTGTTTCTGCCCATTGGCTGGCAGCTCAACCGCTTCGTGGTGTGGGTGTATTACCAGGGGCGAGGAATTGGCATCTCCTTCATCAGCATCCCGGGGTACGAGTTTCTCCTGAACATGGTGCTGTTTGCCGTACCAGCTTGGCTTGCCGCGATGGTGTGGCCGCGCGTTCCGTGGTGGGCGTGGACATTGCTGGCACTCGTTGCATCCACCGGAATTGAGCTCACCCAGGGCCGCTTTCTCCCCCGCAACGCAGACTGGCTCGACGTCGTGGCAAACACTGGCGGCGCCCTGCTCGCGACGGCAGCCCTCGCCGTGTGGCGCCACCGCCGCCCTTCGGATCGCGCATAATTCGTATACTTCTGGCTAGGACTACCGCCCACAGGGCTCAATGCCGTGTAGTAGAGGGAATATTCGTGGCGCTTGTACATTTCGTGATCCCGGTTCGTGACCTCCGACGTTTTGACGCACGGGATGCCGCCCTCGTGAATCTCCGAAGCACGTTGGCGAGCCTCCAAGGCCAAGCAGACGCGGATTGGGAATGCACCGTGGTGCATTCGCCAGACGAGCAGATCGCTCAGATGGCTACTGCGCAGGTGCACACGGTCTCCGTCGACTTGCCTGAAACCCAGCTACCTGAGGAGCAGAACGAAGAACGCTTGCGTCTGATCCGCAACGACAAGGGACTGCGCGTAGCGGCAGGGTTCAATCCGTCCCACCGGTTCACGATGGTGGTTGATTACGACGACTTACTGCGCGAGGACGTCGTGGCCACGATCAGGGAGCATGCCGATTCTGATGCGGTGGCCTTCACTCGCTGTTTCGGGTTTTATGCGCCCAGAACAGTTCGCCCGTTGACGATGAACCCCGACGGGTCAGGTTGCGGTGGCTCCTGCATCGCACTCGCATCGGCAGCTCTGGAGGATCCTGCAACGCTGCCCTCGGGTACCCAGCGCCACACCCGGCACTTCGGTAGCCACGTCTCTGCTCTCAATGATTGGAAAGAGGCGGGGAAGAGCATTGCTCGCGTGGCAGGTGAGCCCAGGGTGCTCTATCGACTAGGTGATGCTCATTCCGCGAGCGCGAGCGAGCGACCCTCGAAAATTATTCGCACATTCATCAGGCAAGGAAAACTCCGCAGGGCCTACCACTTCATGCGCTCGTTGCAAAAACTCTCTGCCCAAGAGCTGGCTCGATACGGCCTCTGACCCTATCGATAGGTGTCGAACCCGTCGATCTGCATCGTTGGCTCGTCACAGATTGCGATGTGCCGATGATATTTGAGGCATAGCGGAGGAAGAACCGCTCCCAGCAACGAGAACCAGGGAACGGGATAGTCGCCCTCTGCGCCGAACGCATCCGTCGCTGGGTGTAGCTCCAGAAGGTCAGCGAAATAGGAGAGTCGACGCTCCACCTCGCTGAGCCACAGCGCCGCCAGCAGCGAATGGGGCCGGAACGCGAACATCGCCTGACACAGCACCTTGGAGACGTGCAGCTTCTGGTCTCTTCCGAGCGCGCCGCCCCTCGCCCATGCGATAGAGACAGTGGATTCCGCTGTGCCAACGGCCCAGACACTCGGGTCGGAGTCGAGCCGTTCAAAAAAGGCGTCAATGGAACCGCTGTATGGCTTGATGTCCAGATAGGCGCCGCCGTGGTGATACATCAGGTACGCGCGCAGGTAGTCGGCTCGATGCACAAATGAAAGGTGAGAATATGCTGGGTGGAGTGGATGCCCATCGACGACAAATTGGTCAATGTTCTCCGGTGTCACCACCACTACGTCGGTGTCAGGGTTCTGCCGACGAATTCGCTCCACAGACTGCTCGCGATTGCTGGACATTGCATTATCGCCGGTCCAGAGCAGGAACAGGCGACGAGGGGCGGCCTCACCGTCTGCAACGGGCAGCCTCGGAGGAAAGAACAGGTGGTCGACGGGGAAGGTGCTGCTCGTCGGAATTCCTTGGTTTCCGCCGGGGCCTATTCTCGCCTCGTATTTCTCTTTCTCGTAGGTGAAGCCGCGACGATCTGAGTACGCACGAAGCAGCGGCAACGACCTATCCCGAACAGCCCATCTGACGCGCTTGGAGGCAACAAAGCCCGCGTGCTTCAGCTTCCGCAGGATGTCGACAACATTCATAGCCACTGCCCTTCTGCTTGCTCAGTGCGCATCACGCGTGGACGCCGACGGGGTTCCCTCAGCGTTGCGCTGGCGCAGTGGGAACGAGGCCACGAGGCCGTCTTGCAACTCCTCAATGCGCGGTCTAGGAGACCAGTCTCTGCGTAGAGCATCGACCTTCGCGATGGCATCATGCAGCGGAATTGCGACGGGTTCTGCGTCATACACCGAGTAATAGTCCTTAAATTTATAGGAACCGCCGATGACATTATCCGACAACGGTGTCCAGTAGTTAGGCACGCGAAATGCATCCGCGACGATGAGCCCGTGGAGACTTGACGAAAACACTATTGAACTGTTGGCGATCTGAGAAACGACATCGATCGGATCGTCGCGAACGTCGATTACCTGAACCTCGGAATTCTCTGTCGCTCGCGACACCTCCGAAGCGTCGATGTCCACGTAATGCGGAACGATTGAGATCGGGCCATGATGCGTACTTTGCTGAGGCAGTGCACGGCTCACTAGAAGCCCGGGGTCTCCTAGTGCCACAGGACGAGAAACCAGATGCCGAACCCGCTCGAGTGAAAGTTCTCCTCGAACCGCCAGCGGCTTGATATCTAGCCCGTCCCAGCGCCCTCCTTCTTCAATAAATCCTGTGCCCCAGATCATGGGACGAAGGTCATTCTCCGTGGCGCGGAGTTTCTCCATCAACGACCCCACTGCCAGGAGATCAGCAGTCGCGATAGTGCTTGCCACCACCCTGGCCTGAAAAAGACGCTCGATGATGATCGGACTCAAGAGATCGCCGAAATTTGGGGCTTGGATATATCCCAGTCGTACGTGCGAAAGCCGCCACCGAACTGAGTGCGGAAGACTCCGTCGCAGAAACGCTTTCACATTGAATGTAGCGTTCATCATTCGTCTCCGTCCCCGTGGTACCACGCTACCGACCGTCTCCGCAGGTGCGTCCACGTTTGGAAGAGAACCTGCGACAGGCGCAGCCTATCGGATACCCATGCTCGCCAACGCTTCGAAGAAGGCCGTAGACCGTGTCCACGTGGCCACTATGGGCGCTGGTCCGTAAACTCTAGGTCACCGTCGACAAGAGGAGTTTGGGGTGCGAGATCTTCGGCACGTGCGAGAAAACCTGGGGGTGGTGGCTGCGCTCGTGCCTTGGCGTATGCGTCCGAAGCTCATCCTCATGGGGCTCGGGAGCTTCGCTGTCGCCTGCATGGATCTGGCGGGCGTATTGGTGATGGTCCCCGTGATGGAACTCGTCATGGGCACTGACCCAGGTTCCTCGGCAAGCCTTCGGTTGATTCGCGACACGATGGGGATTGCATCCCAGCAGGGCATGCTCATCTCCCTGCTCCTCATCGCCATCGCGCTGTTCAGCGCGAAAAGCCTGCTGACGCTGGCGTTCAAGTGGTGGAGCGGCGGCGTGATGGCGCGGGCCCAATCCGACGCCCTGCACCAGACGATGGACCTGTACACCACCTCACCGTGGCTAGAGCACCGGCGACGGGACTCGTCGGATGTGTATCAAACGCTCAACTTCTACGTGCCTGCCGCGTTCAATAGCGTGATGACGTCGGGAGTGAACCTGGCCGTCGACGCGTTGACCGCCATCATGTTGATGGTTGGTCTGCTCGTGATCTCACCGCTCGCCACCGTCGTCGCCGTCGTCTTCTTCGGCGGCAGCGCCTGGCTGATCCAAACGCTCCTCAAGAAGAAGCTCCGATCAGTGGGCGAAACCATGCGAAGCCACCAGGCGCGCAGCTGGCGGTACCTGAACCCCGCCATCGACGGACTGAAGGAGATCCGTCTGGCGGGCGCATCCGAAAAATTCTCCAAGCGCTTCTCCAAAGAACGACGGATTTCCGCGCTGCAAGGACGCACCCTCGCGGTGCTCCTCGAAGTACCCAAAGCCAGTCTGGAAGTGATCATGCTGCTGGCGGTGCTCGCCGTCGGCGCAGCACTCCTCGCGACGCGTCCCCAGGAGCAAGCGTTCGCCTTCCTGGGCGTCTTCGCCGTCGCGGCGGTGCGCATGGTGCCGTCGTTGAACCGCATGCTGGCGACGGCTGGCATCATCCAGTCGAACATCCCCAACCTGAACACCTTCGCCGACATCACCCGCGAGTTGCGGGCCGAAGAGCGCCCAGCGCTCACCGCCAGCAGCCATTCATTCCCGCATGCGGACATCGAATTCCGCGACGTCGTATTCCAGTTCCCAGACGGCGACGAGCCCGTGCTCGATGGCGTGAGCGGCAGCATTCCGCGAGGCCACACCGTCGCACTCGTGGGTTCATCCGGCGCAGGCAAAACCACATTCGTCGAGCTGCTCCTCACACTCTTCACCCCGACCTCTGGCACATTCACCGTCGACGGCAGATCCATCCACGACGATGCGCTGATGTGGCGCGAGCAGCTCGGCGTCGTCGTGCAAGATGTATTCCTGCTTGACGCGAGTATCCGCGACAACATCACGCTCGGCGTGGACGCCGACGACGTGGACGAGGAGCGCGTACAGCAGGTCATCGAGATGGCGCAGCTGCAGCAGGTCATCGACGACGCGCCAGAAGGCCTGGACACCATCGTCGGCTCTCGCGGCACGCGCCTCTCCGGCGGGCAGCGGCAGCGCGTCGGCATCGCCAGAGCCTTGTACCGTGATCCCCAGGTGCTCATCCTCGACGAGGCCACCTCCGCCCTCGACAACGAGACCGAGGCGAAGATCACCGATACCATTCAGGCCCTACAAGGGACGATGACGATCGTCGTCGTGGCACACCGGCTCTCGACGGTAAAGCACGCGGACCAGATTTTGTTCTTCTCGAAGGGCAAGATTGCAGGGCGCGGCACCATGCACGAACTGGCCGAAAGCAACGAGGAGTTCAGGCACCTCGTGGAATTGGGGAACCTCAAATGACGAACGCAGCGCCCACGCTCAGCATCCTGATCCCTCACTACGGCGACCCGGCGCCCACGCTCGCACTCATTGCCCAACTGGGGCAGCAAGAAGGCGACGTCGACTTCGAGATCATCGTGAGCGACGACCACTCGCCAGAGCCCTTCCCCGCGGGGGATGGCTACACGCTGGTGCGGCGCACCTGCAACGGCGGTTTCGGCTCCAACGTGAACACGGCCGCGTCGAAAGCCACTGGCGAGTACCTGCTCGTGCTGAACAGCGACCTCACGCTGCACCCCCATTTCCTGAGCGCGCTCATCGACGCGGCCCGGCCCCATCAGCCTTCGGTATGCAGCCCGCAAGTGGTGGAGCACGGCACACCGAATTACACCGCGAGGAAGTGGCCACGGGTAACGCATCACGCATGGGAATGGCTGACGCCGCTGGCGAGGATTCGCACTACCCGCCTGTGGCATCGCTACGTCGGCCACGACGTCGAAGCCCATGCAGCCAACTCCGCGCAGCCAACCAACTGGGTCATGGGCGCGTGCATGCTCATTCCGCACTCGGCCTTCGAACACGTCGGAGGGTTCGACGAGCGCTTCTTCATGAACAGCGAGGAAGTTGATTTGCAGCGTCGTCTCACGGCAATCGGTGTCTCCTCTACCTACCTCCCCGACGTGTCAGTGGAGCACGTCGGCGGTGGCTCGTCCCCGTCGGCGAAGCGCCGGGGATGGGTGACAGATTCGCGCTTCCAATACGCCCACAAGTGGGGCGGCGAGCGTGCGTTGCTCGTCGCGCTCCGTATTGCGACGGAGCTGAACTTCCTTTGGAACCTCACGCGCCAGGCGCGTCGCGTCGAAGGTGTGGATGCCAAGGCCACACGTGCGTTTGAGCACCAGCTCATCAGCGACGGCTGGGCCGCCCGACGGGGCAGGTCGCCGCGAAACTAGTGGGCCGGGTGCTCGTCGAGTTGCGCGAGGTCGCGGCGTAGGGCATCCGACTGCGCCCAACCCATCACCTCGCAGAGCTCCTGGAGCCGCCAGCGCCAGTCGAGGCGCCGTCGGGCCTTAGCCTGATGCGATTGCGCGACGGCGGGCTCCCACTCCTTCAAATACCCCTGCAACGTGGCAAGCCCCGCAGCCCGATCCTTCGGATCAATCTCGACGGTCGCGCCCGGCCACAGCAGATCCGCGGCGCCCGACGGCGCAGCTCCCACCACCGTCGCACCCGCAGCTAACGAATCCGTCCACCGCGCAGTCACATAGTCCCTAGTGGGATGGGTATATTTGGCGGGGCTCACCAGGTTGTTGAAAGCCAGCACGCACTTCGAGCTCAGCATGGCGTCTCGCAAGATCTGCTGGTTTTCCTCGCTGGTGGCGCCGCGCGGCGCCCCGCCTTGCACCCGAAGCCCCAGCTGGGCGGCGTCCGCGATGGTGGCCGCGTTATCGCTCCATGCCTCGGGCTGACGCCCCAACCGCAGCAGATCGACGGGGCGGTCGCCGGACGCTTCAATGCCCAGCGTGTCAGTGCCCCAGGGAAGCCAATGCACCGGCTTTCCAGTGAGGTCTTTCCACAGCCCGATGAGCTGCTTATCGGTGATGAAGAACCGGTCAAAGTGACGCCCGGTGCGTCCAATTCGCGAAAGATGCTCGGCCCAAAACGAGTCGATCACCCACACGGCAACCTCGTCGTAGCCCGGGAACCAGTGCGAGACCCGAGCAGCGTGCGCGAGCAGCCCCGGATTTGCGGCGAGTATCAGCAGGCGTCGGCCACTTGAGCGTCGACGGGGCAACATGGAGGCTAGGCGCCTTGGCAGCGACGCGACTCCCGTGTCCTCCACCACCGTCAGCCTCGCCCCAAGAAGCTTCGACGCCAACGCCGCGAGACTGTGCACGGGCCACCAGCCCTCGCCGGCTGCACTCAGGTACAGCAGCTCGAAGTCGGTGCGTTCTTCGGTCATCAGAGGCTCCCCTCGCTGGTGCAACGCGCTGCTATGAGCCGTGGCCTTGCCCCATGCACACGGAGGTTGGCTACCAACAGCGCGTCCCCATCGTAGCCAGCGCCCGCCCGCTGATCGGCGCGTCGGGGCGCACACAGGTTAGGCTATGTGCAGCAACGCTTCGTGTTCGAGCGAACACTCAACCACTTGCCGAGGGGAGGCTCTCGTTGCTTCCGAAACTCATGCTCATCACCCCTACCTTTCATGGATACGGCCAGTCCATCGCCCGTGGGTTCGAATGCGCAGGCTACGAGATTGCGGTGCATGAATATGACCGCCTCGACGCGATGGCAGCGAAAGTGCGTCACAAACTCACCGTCGAGCTTCCCGCAAAACTCCATCTGCGCCCGGAGAAGGGCGTTGCCGCCGGCGCCGAAGCCGCGGCAGCCATCCGAGCGCACAAGCCCGCAATCGTGCTCATCTTGCGCGGAGACAACATCAGCGAAGAGGTCTTCGATGCCATCGACGAGGTGGGCGCCAAGCGCATCTTGTGGCTGTGGGATGAGGTGCGCCGCACCAACCACACCGAGGAATCCCTGAGCCGCTTCCCGCAGCTCATCACGTATTCACCGCTCGATGCGGAAGCCTTCCTGGCGGATGGCCGCGAGTGCATCCACGTCGCCAACGCATTCGACCACACGATGGTGCCGGACCACCCGCGGCACACCTCCAATGTCTTGTTCGTCGGGGCCCGCTACCCACGTCGAGAAGCGTTGGTGCAGGAGCTCGTGCTGGGCGGCGTGCCAGTCACGGCGGTTGGCCGCACGTGGAGCAAGCACGTCGTTGACCGGCTGCGCACGTGGCAATGGCAACGCCCCGACGTGCACGCCATGCGCGACGTGCCCCGCGCCGAGGGCTACGCCATGACCGCTGGCGCACCCGCCGCGCTCAACATTCACTTCGATCAGGACGGCTTCACAATGAAGACCTTCGAGGCGCCTGGCGTGGGCGGAGTGCAGCTCATCGACCGCCCAGACATCGACGCCTACTACGAGCCCGGTACCGAGGTGCTCGTCTACGAATCCGCAGAGGAGCTCGTCGAACTCGCACAACGCTGCATCGACGACGACCGCTGGGGCGACGCGATCCGTCGCGCTGGGCAACGTCGGACGCTAGCCGAGCACACGTTCGTGCATCGCGCCAAGGAGGTGGCGAAGCTATGGGCCTAGCGTTTCAAACCATCGACGAGTGGAGGAAGTGGCAGGCATCCAGGCGCCGCATCCACGTCCTCAAGGACGTGCTGCTTAGACGCACCAGCACGCCCACCGATGCCCCGGACGTCCGATTCTGGGCGCGAGGCGACAACCCCGCGTTGCTCATCGCATGCGATTCAGATTCGCCGACGAACCATTTCTCCTTGCTTGCGCCCCTGGAGCGCGACGGCGCGCCCGCCGTCGTGGCGCATCCTGCGGGCGTGGACCTCTCGCTCGACCAGACAATCTGGCGGCCAATCGACCACGACGATGTGCCCTGGTCAGCCATCACGTCGCTGGCCTCTATCGGCGACCACCTGCCGGTGGGCGCGTGGGCACATGGCTTGGCGAACACGCACGGGTGGCAGCAGTGGGTGGTGCAGCACGGGTTGCTGACCCCTTTCTCTCCGCCACCGCCGCGAGGGGCGACGGTGCTCACCTGGAGCGACGCGGACGCCGCCTTCTTGCGGGAGGGACGGCCAGATTTGCAGTGCACCACCGTCGGGTCACCGTTGCTGTACAACGCGGCTCGGCACCCTGCCCCGCACGTGAGCCGCTTCGCGAAGCCCGTGTTCCTGGGGCAACTGCACGGCGCGGAGCTCTCACGGGCGTCGATGACCCGTTCGGTGACGGCCTTCTGGAAGGAGACGGGCGCGACGTACCGGCCCCATCCCCGCGAGGAGGACAAGCTTTCCCGCGCACAACACGCGCTGTGGCAGCGGATGGGCATGGAGATTTCGACGGGTGGGGCGCTCGCCCAGCTGAACCGTCCGGTGGTTGCGGCCTTCTCCACCGGCATCCTGGAGGCCGCCGCGCGTGGCATTCCGGCTTGGGTGTACCACCAGCGTCCGCCGTCCTGGCTGGAGGAGTTTTGGAGCCGCTACGCTATGGCCAGATGGGGCGGACGTCCTACCCCCGCGCCGGAGATCGTGGCTGATCCAGCTGCGCGAATCGCATCCACCCTCACCGGAACAAACCCGCTCTGACAAGCAACTTCGAGGAGATCCGTTGCCCAACTACACCGCCGTCATCCCAGCCCGTGGAGGCTCAAAAGGTATCCCGCGGAAGAATCTCCAGCCCCTCGGCGGCAAGCCGCTCATCGTGTGGACCATCGAGCAGGCCCTCGCCGTGGAGGGACTGCACGTCGTCGTATCCACGGAGGACGAGGAGATTGCGACGGTGTCCCGCGACGCCGGCGCGGAAGTCATCGAGCGCCCCGACGAGCTGGCCCAAGACACCACGCCGACGGAACCCGTCGTAGAGCACGTGATCGACGTGCTGACTGCGCGCGACGAACGCCCCGACGCGGTCATGCTGCTGCAAGCCACCTCCCCCGTGCGCCTAGGATCCACGCTCGCACGCGCGATTCAGCAGTTCGAGGACACGAACGTCGACTCGCTCGTCGGGGTGGTAGCTAACCCGCCGTTCCTGTGGGCCGGTGAAGGCGATTTCGCGGTTCCGCACTGGGATTTCAAGCACCGCAGGCGCCGCCAGGACATGACCCAGGCCGAGCTTCGCTACCGCGAGACCGGGTCCGTATATGTCACGAAACCAGAGGTGTATGAGCAGGAGCACAACCGTCTGGGCGGCACCATCGGGCTCTTCGTGATGGACGCCGTCGAAGGCATCGATATCGACACGCTCGCTGACTTCGAAGTGGCCGAGCACACGCTCGCCAGGCTGCTGGCCTCCGAGGGGTCAACGCAGTAACCGGGCACCGTCGAATCTTGGTAGATTGGCTCGCAGCGTCGACACCACTTCTAGGGGAACCATGCACATCGAACGAGACGTCACCAGATTCACCATTCAAGACCGAGACGACGTCGTGACGGCCCTGCGCAAGATCGACGCCAACCGGTCACGGGTGGCGTTTGTCACCGATTCGCACGGGCACTTCGTCGGCTCCCTCTCCGACGGTGATGTGCGCCGCTGGCTGGTCTCCGCCGATCAGCCGAACCTCGCCACCCCTGTAGAACAGCTTGCCAATCGGCAAGCGGTCACAGCACAAGTGTCCGCTACCCCCACTGAGATTGATACGCTGTTGCGGGGCGTCATTACGCACGTCCCCGTGCTGGACGAGCAGCGCCGCATCGTCGGTATTGCCACCAGCAAATCCGACGAGTTCATCATCGGCAGCCGTCGGGTCTCCGCCGCAGATCCGACGCTCGTGATCGCCGAGATTGGCAACAACCACCAAGGCGACGTCGCATTCGCGAAGGAACTTGTAGATCTCGCCGTCGACGCCGGCGCGGACCTGGTGAAGTTCCAGCTACGAGACATGGACGCCCTCTACCGCCAGTCAGGTGCCGCCACAGCGGGCGAGGACCTGGGCGCGCAGTACACGCTGAATCTCCTAGCCAAGTACTCGCTCACCGCCGAGCAGATGACGGAGGTATTCGACCACTGTCGTAGCCGCGGCATCGACATCCTTTGCACCCCGTGGGATGCGCCGTCGGTGAAGGTGCTCACCGACTACGGTATCGAGGGGCTCAAGGTGGCGTCGGCGGACATGACGAACCACACGCTGCTGCGCGAGATGTTCGGTACCGGCCTGCCCATGATTGTCTCCACCGGCATGAGCACCGAGGAGGAGATCAAGGAATCCATCGCGCTGCTGCAAACCTCCGGTTCGCCGTTCGCCATGCTGCACTGCCAGTCCACCTACCCGGCGCCTTTCAAGGACATCAATCTGCGCTACCTCTCACGGCTGCAGGAGCTCTCGGGCGGCGTCGTCGGGTATTCCGGTCACGAACGCGGATTCCACGTGCCGCTCGCCGCGGTCACGATGGGCGCGCGCATCATCGAGAAGCACTTCACCACGGACCGCTCGCTGGAAGGCAACGACCACAAGGTTTCATTGCTTCCCGGTGAGTTCCGGCAGATGGTGCAACAGATCCGAGAGCTCGAAGAAGCACTGGGCGACGGCGGTCCCCGCCAAGTGTCGACGGGTGAGTCCATGAACCGGGTGAACCTGGCGAAATCGTTGGTGGCGAAACGTCGTATCGAGGTGGGCGAGCGCATCACTCGCGACGACGTCGACGTGAAGTCACCAGGCCGAGGCCTCCAACCCAACAAGCTGGACGAACTCGTCGGACGCACCATGCAGCGCACTATCGACGCAGGTGATTTCTTCTACCCAGGGGACCTCACCGACGCCGTGTCTCAGGGCCGCGACTACCACTTCCGTCGCCCGTGGGGCCTGCCTGTTCGGCACCACGACTACGCCAAACTCATCCAGGGCACCAACCCGGACTTCATCGAGTTCCACCTCTCTTACAAGGACGTGGACCTCATGCCGGAAGATTTCTTCACCGAGCGGCTGCCGTTTGGGTTCACCGTCCATCTGCCAGACCTCTACGCGGGCGATTTCATTGTGAACCTCGCCAGCGACGACGACGCCATCTGGGAGCGCTCCATCGTCGAATTGCAGCGCGTGATCGACCTCACGCGTCACATGACCAAGTACTTCACCCTCGACGAGGCCCCCGTCGTGATTGCCACCATGGGCGGATTCACCGCCGACGGTTTCGTCGACCCGTCGGCGCGTCCCGCGATGTACGCACGAATCGCGCAGGCGCTGGAACGCGTCGATGAATCCGACGTGCGTCTCACCGCGCAGACCCTCCCGCCGTACCCGTGGCTGATGGGTGGTCAGCAGTACCACAACCTGTTCATGGGGCTGCAGGACACCGTCGACTTCTGCAACAACTATGGCCGCAAGCTCACCCTTGACATCTCCCACTCGAAGCTGGCCGCGAACTTCCACAAGATGTCATTCAGCACCTACGTGGAGCAGCTGGCACCGCTCTCGGAGCACTTGCACATCGTCGACGCGGAAGGCGTCGACGGGGAAGGCCCGCAGATCGGCGAGGGCGAGGTGGATTGGCCCGTGCTCGCCGAACAACTCGACCGGCTAAGCCCAGGCGTCGGTTTCATTCCCGAAATCTGGATGGGTCACACCAACAATGGCGAAGGATTCTGGAAAGCCCTCGACCGTCTGGAGGCGTGGTTCTAAGCGATTCTACCCTCGGTGAGAGGTACTGACGCATGACAGCAATCAGCGTAATCGTCCCGGTTTATAATGGCGAAGCATTCATAGCAGAACAACTGGATTCCCTGGCGAAACAAGAGACCAGCCACTCCTGGGAACTCGTAATTGCAGATAATGGGTCCACAGACGGATCCATTTCTATAGCGCGAGACATTGCTGCGTCCTTTCCTGTGCCAGTAACCATCATCGATGCCAGCGAACTTGCGGGCGCGGCTCATGCCCGCAATATGGGGGCCAGCGCCGCAACCGGTGAGGTCTTGGCGTTTTGCGACTGCGACGATTGGGTGCAGCCAGGCTGGCTCAATGCCGCTTGGAAGTACACGAGAGAAGCTCCCGTGGCTGCCGGGCTGGTGATGTCGAAGCGTGGACCGCTCAACCCCGAGGTCCTCACGGGTTCCGAAACGAGCCATGTCGTGAGCAATAACTTCGCTATTCTTCACGACACCTTTAATACCGTGGGAGGTTTTGACCACAACCTTCCACGGTATGCGGCCGAAGATATGGATTTCTCCTTATCACTGCGCGACGCAGGAATTCGAATCCAATCAGCACCAGAGATGAAGATTCTATTTCGTGAATCCCCAACGCTGCGCACGCTGATCCGAAAAGTGTATCTAAATGGCAAAGGCGAGATGCTCATCTGGCGGAAACGAGAGCCCAAGTTGCCGTCGTTGGGGAATGTCTTCCAGGCCTGGATTACCCTCCCCGTCGTGGCCGCGAAGCGGATTGGTCTGCCGCCAGATCGTACGCAAGTGAAGAAGGTCGGGCGTGAGGCGGTTCGTCGCACCGGCCACCTAGTACAGCGCATCCAACTGGCGGGCAGCACGACAACCAAGCGCGCCAGACGACGTAATCAGCCTGGCCCCTCCGCCGCTCTCTGGGTGGCCCCGGTCAGCAATCTCGCAGGCGTTGCGCGCCATATTCTCGACGTGGCCCGCGTCGGTATTCCGGGATGGCGCTTGGAGGTGGCGGCGCCGGAAGGGCCGTTGCTCGATGAGCTGCGCGCACTCGACGTGCCGGTGCATCCCGTCGCGCTCGACGCTGACCCCGCTCACGGGGTGCGGGCGCTGAGGGGCATCGTCGAAGCAGTCAAACCGCAGATCGTGCACTCCCACCTCGCGCGCGCTGACTTCCTGGTGGCGGGGGCCACACTGGGGCTTCCGACGAAGATGGTCTCCACCGAGCACGGCATCGCCGGGGACCCGTCGCTCTACCAGCGCAACGCTGTTGCTGCCAAGCTGAAGCAGGTAGCGCATCACCTGCGCTGTACGCGCTTCGACGCTCTGGTGGCGGTGAGCGCCTCCACCGAGCGGGAGATGCGTCGGGCCTGGCGCCCGCGCACCCCCATCCATGTGGTGCTCAATGGCGTCGATGCCCTTTGCTCTCCCCCGCAACCGCGTGCTGGCAAGCGCTATCTCTCGCTCGCTCGCCTGTCGCACGAGAAGAACATCGACGCGCTCGTGCGTGCCTTCGCGCTGCTGGATGAAGACGCCACACTCACCATCGCGGGCGATGGCCCGGAACGCGACGCACTCAAAGCGCTGGTCGAAGAGCTCGGCTTGCGAGAGCGCGTCGCCATGCCCGGCTTCCTCGACGCGACGGATGCACTCGCAAGCCACGATGTCTTGGTGCAGCTCTCTCGCTGGGAGAACGCGTCGTACTCCCTCCTGGATGCCGTCGTGCACGGGCTGGGCGTCGTCGCCACCCCCGTCGGTGGGAACCCGGAAATCCTGGCTGAACAGTGCCTCGTGGATGCCAGCCCGGTCGAGAAGGTGGCGGCCAGGATGCGAGAGCAGGCAGAACCCAGCAACCGTCCCCAGCTCCCCCCGTACTGGCCTACAGTGCAAGAGATGACTACACAAATAGCGGCAATCTACGACGAGGTGTGGCGATGAAGATCACGTTTGCAGCCAATCATGGCGAGGTTGGTGGCGGCGAGGTGATGCTCATGCAGCTTGCCAGCGCCGCCCGGCACCTGGGGCACGACGTCACCATCGTCGCCCCGTCCTCCCCTTCCGATGTGGTGCAGCAAGCCCGGGATGAGGGCTTCCGCACCGTCGAAATTCATGCCGATTCGGCGTCGCAGTATCTCCTCGGGCTTCGCCGCTTTGATAACCAACGCGACGGCTGGCTGTGGTGCAACGGGCTTCGCCCCGCCGTCGCCACCGCCGGGCATCGTCGTCGCGTGGTGCACCTGCACCAGGTGCCCACCAAGGCCCAGCACGCCCTGGCCTGGACGGCCACGCGGGGGGCAAGCAAGGTGCTGGTGCCGTCGCGGTTCATGGAACGCGCCGTCGGGCTGGGAAGCGAGGTGCTCTGGAACTGGTGCGACGGTGTGCGCGTCCAGGAGCGCACGCTCCCCGACGATGGCCCCATTCGTCTTGGTTTCATCGGGCGCCTGGCGATGGACAAAGGCATCGGGCAGCTCGTGGAGGCCATCACCCGCTTGAACGCCACCGGCGGCAACTACCGCCTGGTGCTGGCCGGTGAACCCAGGTTCGTCGACGAGGCCGGGCGCGACGAGGTGGAGAACGCACTGCGCCCGATAGCGTCAGTGACGGATCGGCTCGGCTGGGTGGAGCGAGACGAGTTCTACGGGCAGGTGGACATCGTCGTGGTTCCTTCGGTAGTTGACGAAGCCTTTGGCCTTGTGGTCGCAGAGGCCATGTCTTCGAAACTGCCGCTCGTGGTCACCCGTTCGGGCGCGATTCCCGAGATTGTGGGCGGCGGCTACCCACTGATGGCGAAGCCTGGTAGCGCCACCGACCTGGTGCGAGCCATCAAGCTGGCCACCACGCGCGAAGACACGGAACTGGTGCGCGACAACTACTTCCGCTGGCGCGGCGTCTACTCCCCCGACGCCGGAACCCAGCGCCTCGCTGACGTGCTGACGGATCTACGGAGGGCCGGGGCATGACCCTTGCCTCCATCGTCATCCCCAGCCGAGGCGGTGCCCGACGGCTGCCCCGCCTGCTGGCTGCGCTCGCGGCGCAAGACGACGCCGAGTGGGAGGCCATCGTCGTGATCGACGGCGACGTGGACAACTCCGCCGACGTCGTCGCCCAATATGCACACCTGCCCGTTCGCGCCGTCGTCTTCCCGGAAAACCGCGGACGCGTGGCCGCGTTGAACGCCGGATTCGCAGAAGCACTGGGCGACGTACTCATCCGCTGCGACGACGACCTCGTACCCCATCCTGACTACGTGCGGCAGCACCGACTCGCCGCCGAGAAGCACGGCGGAGCCATAGGTCTATGCATCAACATGCTGCCGAGCACCGCGTATGCGAAGGCATACGGGGAACAGGCTGACCGCATCTTCCAACACGACGCGTACCAGGTGCCCGCGAACCGCGCCTGGCGCTACTGGGGAGGAAACGTCTCAGTCACTCGCGAAGTGTGGGAGCAGGTGGGCCCGTACGACGCCGACTACCGCGCCTACGGCTGGGAAGACGTCGACTACGGGTACCGCGTGTTCGCCGCCGGGCACCCCGTAGCCATCGTGCCGGAGCTGGAAACGCCACACTATCTCGCGGCGGTCACCACCAAACTCCGCGTGCAGCGCAGCTACCACTCGGGCGCAGCGCGCCGCACGTTTGAGGATAAACACCCAGACGCCAACCTCGCTCCGGCCGAGCCAGCACCCGACAGCTGGTGGAACAAGCTGGTGCTCGCGGTGGGGCGTCGCGCCTCGCGCAAGGTGCTGCTCGGTGCTGCCCGCGTCGTCGACGGGGCGGCACGGGTGCTGCCAGCCCCACTATCCCGCAAGCTCATTGCCCTGCTGGTGGAAGCCGGCGGTGTGGCAGGATATGCCCGCCCAACTGATACAACGACGGAGTTCTGATGCCGCGCCCAAAGGTTGCTATCGCCCACGATTACCTCACGCAACGCGGCGGCGCGGAGCGGGTGACGCTCGCTATGTTGCGCGCATTTCCCGAAGCCAGCCTTTATACGACGGTGTACAACCCCGCCACCACCTTTCCCGAATTTCAAGAGCACCGGGTTCTCACCACCAAGCTCAACCGAATGAGCCTGCTGCGAAAAGACCACCGCTTCGGGCTCCCGCTCTACCAGCGAGGCATCGACCAGATGCCACCCATCGACGCCGACGTGCTGCTCGTCTCCACCACCGGCTTCGCGCACGGCTTCCGCACGACGGGCAAGAAGTTGGTGTACTGCCACTCGCCCGCCCGATTCCTGTACCTGGTGGACGACTACCTTGGCGAGGGCGGACGCAGGAGCCCCGTCGGTGTGGCCTTGAAGGCACTCCTGCCGGGCCTTATTCGCTGGGATCAGCGCGCCGCACACACCGCGGATAAGTACTTGGCGAACTCCACCGTCGTGAAGGAACGCATCAAGGATGTCTACGGCATCGACGCCACCGTCGTTCCGGCGCCGCCTGCCGTGCACCGAGACGTCCCGCTGCAACCCGCCCAGGCGTTGCAGGATTGGGGGCCGGGCTTCCACCTCGTCGTGAGCCGACTCCTGCCCTACAAGCACGTCGACCGCGCCATCGACGCCTTCCGAACGCTGCCCGACGAACGCCTCGTCGTGGTGGGCAAAGGCCCGCTTCGCGACGAACTTCGCCGCACGCTCCCTGGCAATGTGCGCATGTTGGAGGGGATCTCCGACGGCGAGCTGGCCTGGTGCTACACCAACGCGAAAGCGCTCATTGCGCCTAGCCACGAAGACTATGGCCTCACTCCGCTGGAGGCCGGGGCGCTCGGCACGCCGACGCTGGCGCTCCACGCGGGCGGTTACCTCGACACCGTGACCGACGGCGTCAATGGCACCTTCTTCGCAGAACCGACCGTCGGGGCCATCGCCGACGCGGTGCGCGCCGCGCGGGAACGAACCTGGGATGCCGAGGCTATCCGCCAGCACGTGCAGTGCTTCGACGAGGAGCGGTTCGCCGCCACGCTCCATGAGGAGGTCGAGGCACTGCTGGGGTAGCCAGAGAGTGGAGCCTCGTCGCAAGCTCTCCGACGGTTACAGCGCCCGCCTGGCCGGAACGGCGTCGGTTGGCGCTGGATCCGTCGAGATGGCATCGGCCAGCGGGTCCTCCTGGTCCATCCCCAGCCCTGCTTTGAGTTCCGGTGGCAGAAGGCCGTCTCGCACCTCTTCGGATGGCTCCGCGAAATGCGCCCACAGCGTGAACCCAAGCACCAGCATGGCGACGCTGGAGAAGAACACCTCACCGAGTTTCCAGGCACACACCAACACGACGAAGCACGCGGCCTCGCCCACGCGCGCACGGAAACTGACCTTGCGCTGCGACGAAAAAATCTGCAGTCCCAGAAGGATGAAGAGCACGCCCGCAACCGCCACGACGAGCGGAATGCCGCCTTCTACGCGCAGCGCCGCGTAGGAATCATGGAACCAGAATGTTCGGTCCTTCATATCGACGAAGGCCGTGCTCAGCCCGCTGCCGTACCACGGCGATCCGGACACTTTCATGTGCGTGAGCCTGGCAATTTCCAGGCGGAATTCGTCCGAAGACCCACGCGATGCGAACACGCCAATGCGCGCCAGACGTTCCTCTGCAAAATCCAAGGTCCAGATCAAGATTCCCGCGAGCCCGAGTCGCACGATCCAGGCGAGCCGATTGCGCAACAGGAACCATGCCAACCCGACGAGGTACGCGGCCATTGAGGTGCGACTACCGGTTAAGAACAGCACCGCCATCATGCCCAGCGACCACACCAGCTGCCACTTGACCCGTCGGATCACGAACAATCCCAAGATCGCCAAACACGCGTACCACATACCCGACACGTTCTTGTCATAGAACCAGCCCGTCAGATACGGGTGATAGAGGTCGGGAGCAACGCCTGCATAAAACAGCGGAATATTGACGAGGATGCTCGAAATCATCAATCCGACGCATGCCGAGAACCAGTGAAAACGGCCCTGCATCACTGTCAGCGCAAGGGCGAACAACAACGCGATACGCAGAAGTCGCTGCGCGAAATCGACGTCGTTGATCCACGACACAGCACCCAAATACAGCACCGTTGCGGCACACAGCAGCATCACGAGCCCGTGGTAGCGCACCTGGTAGAGCGGCTTGCGGAGGAATCCGACGAAGACCAACAGCGCCGAAAGGCCGACGCCAAATGGCAGCACTCCCGCCACCGGCAACCGGTCAAAGAGGAACAGCGAGAACAGGAACGCGTCGAGTGGCCGCACTGACTTCCACAGCGACGCTGCACCGTCGGCGTGGAGCTGATGCCGCCCGGGAGCTACTCGTCGGGCTGGCGTAGTGACGGAACTCATTCGCCTCGACGTGGCGCTTTCCCACGCGCGGGTGCGGCTGGCCGCTCGAGCTCGTTAGGGTCAAACGGCTTCAACTGCACGGGCGTGTCAGACGCCAGCGGCTCGTTCTCCGTCGACGATTGGCCACCCTTGCCGCGCTTCTTGCGGACCTTCGACCCGTCGTCGTAGGAGTAGTAGTACTCCGACGTGTAGCCATATCCCTTGCCGTAGCCGTAGAGCGCCTCGCCCATCGTCTTTCTTGTGGCACCGTTCAGCACGGCGCCCAGCACGTGCCCGTTGACCCGCTCCAAGTTGTTGACGGCGAGCTCCACCTGGTCCTTGTAGGTCTTGCCCAGACGCACCACCAGCAGCGCCCCATCAGACACCGCGGTGAGTAGGCCCGCGTCGGTCACCGGCAGCACCGGCGGCGCGTCTACCAGCACCATGTACTGCTCACTCAGCGCAGCCAGCAACTTGGCCATGTGCTGGGAGCCCACGACCTCACTGGGGTTCGGGGGGATGCGTCCAGAGGTCAGCACTTGCAGGTTGGGGGTGTCCGTCGGCTGGAGCGCCTGGCTGAGCGGCACGTCGCCGGTCAGCACCTGCGTGAGGCCCACCTTGCTATCCACTTGGAAGACCTTTGCCTGCATTGGTTTGCGGAGGTCGGCATCCACCACCACCACGCGTTGCCCCGACTGTGCGAGCACCCGCGCCAGGTTTGCGGTCACGGTGGACTTACCCTCCGACGGATTGGGCGATGTCACGACGACCACCCGCGCGGGGTTGTCCAGGCTCGCAAATCGCAGGTTCGTGCGCAGTTTGC
This sequence comes from Propionibacteriaceae bacterium, assembly GCA_032576855.1. Taxonomy (GTDB): domain Bacteria; phylum Actinomycetota; class Actinomycetes; order Propionibacteriales; family Propionibacteriaceae; genus Arachnia. The sequence goes on along the minus strand of JAWFWL010000011.1, from coordinate 67,796 downwards.
GCAGCGGCTCGTCGGCCAGGCCAGTGGCCGACGACACCTCACCCTTGCCGCGCTGCTTCTTCAATTCCGCGGTGAACGGGATGACGCCCAGCACACTCGCTCCGGTCAGTTTCTCCACCTGCTGCTGGGTGCGGACCCTGGTATCGACGTACTTCCGGCCAAGAGCCAGCGCGATGCCCAAAGCCAGACCAGCAGCAAACCCGAACAGGAGATTGCGCTTCCAGTTGGGAGAAGACAGCGTGCTCGGCAGCTCTGCCGGCTCAAAGTTCACCAACGCCACCGACGGTTGCCCGCCCGTCGGGAGCGAATCCAGGTCCCCAGCCTCATTCGCCTGCTGCGCAGATGGATTGATGCTCTCCATCTTGAAAATGATGTTTGCCATAGCCTGCAGCCCGGCATTGGCGCGATCTTGCGCCTCATTAGGCGTCTCGCCATTCGCAGTCACTTCCATGATGTTGGAAGCTGGGAGGATACGGGCTTTGAACGGGGACGCCGTCGTCTTTTTTCCTCCATCGGCCAGCACCTTCGCCATCTCCTCAGCGACGGCCTTCGTCCCAATGAGCGGCATGTACTGGGTGACGCGCTCTGCTGCGATGGTGTTTCCGGAGCGGGGATCGAGGGTGTCCTGCGCCTCGCCCACCAGGAGGTACCCCGTCGAAGAAGCCTCATAACGCACCGGCTGCATTGCCGTGAATGCTGCTGCCGCAAGCACAACCACCACCGTGGTGGCGACGATCAATTTCCATGATTTGCGCAGCAACCGCAGCACTTCAATGAGTGTCATGACTCCCCTTCAGCGTAACCCGATGAACTCATACTAAATGTGGGAAGCATTGCCCACCAATCAGGTACCACGCGCGACACCTGCAGCGCACCGTCGCTCCGAGCACTTCTTAGCCCAGGTAAGCCATTAGGACGTGTGAGAAAGAACCATTTACCCTATGATTCGAATCAGGATTTCTAGGGGGTGGAAGCGGTGCCAAAGAGCAAACGGAGTTCCTCGTTTGCGCTCCCCACAGCCGCGCTCGTCGTCGCCGATGCGCTCGTCATCACGCTCAGCACCGTGACTGCCGTGCTGATCCGCGATCGAGCCGGCTGGCTCCCCGTCGATAAGACCAGTGTCTCCCCGCTGCTCGTACCCATCGCAGCCGTCGTCGTGCCCACGTGGCTCGCCATGCTCGGCATGTGGGGCGCGTACCAGCGGCGCGTGCTCGGGTCCGGGCCCGACGAGTTCCGCCGCGTGCTGAACGCCTCGCTCATGGTGGGTGCGGCGCTCGGTGTGGGGTGCTATCTCATTCGCTTCGACCTCTCACGCAGCTTCTATGTGCTGCTCTTCGCCCTCGGCATCCCGCTGCTGCTGCTCGACCGATGGATTGCCCGTCGCCTCCTCCACCGCGCGCTGCGCGTGGGCAGGTACAACACAGAAGTGTTGATTGCCGGCGACGAGAGCCACATCACCGACGTCGTCAAGGCGCTGAGGCGTAACCGCTGGCTGGGGTACCGGGCTGTGGGCCTACTCATGCGCCAGCCGCCTCCCGACGGTACGTTGCTCGGCCTGCCTGTCGTCGGGCGGCCAGGTGACTCCGTCGAAATGATCAAGCGCTCGGACGCACAAGGCGTGATCTTCGCAGAGGGTTCGTTCAGCCGTGGGCATGACTTCAACCGCATCGCGGCTGCGCTCGAAGACGTCGACGCGCAGACCATCGTCGTCCCCGCACTCGCGGACGTTTCCGCGGGCCGCATGCATGTGCGCCCCGTCGCTGGGATGCCGTTGGTGCACGTCGAACGTCCCACGGCGTCGAGGGCCACGCGCGGCGGCAAGCGCGCCTTCGACATCCTGGGCGCGTCGGCGGCGTTGCTGCTGACGTGGCCCATCTTGCTGGGTGTTGCTATCGCTATCAAGCTCGACGACGGCGGCCCCGTCATCTTCCGGCAACAGCGGGTCGGGCGCGGCGGCAAGACGTTCAATTGCCTGAAGTTCCGCTCGATGGTGGTGAACGCTGAAGAGCTGAAGGCTCAGCTCATGGAGCAAAACGAGTCCGACGGGGCGCTGTTCAAGATGGAGAAGGACCCGCGCATCACGAGGGTGGGTCACTTCATCCGCCGCTACAGTCTGGACGAGTTCCCTCAGTTCATTAACGTGCTCAAGGGCGACATGAGCGTCGTCGGACCCCGCCCGGCATTGCCCAGCGAGGTGCAGACGTACAAGAGCCACGTGTTGCGTCGGCTGGATGTTCGGCCCGGCATCACCGGGCTCTGGCAGGTTTCGGGACGCTCCGATCTGGATTGGGACGAGACCGTGCGGCTCGACCTCTTCTACGTGGACAACTGGTCAATGCTGCAAGACCTGGTGATTTCGCTGCGGACAGTCAAGGTGCTCATCACCGGATCCGGGGCGTACTGACCCACTCGCGGATCGACGCGAAAGATGGATCAAATTCGTGGTGGGTAGACGAGCCACGAACTTGATCTATCTTTTGCCCTTCCCCCAGCATTTCGGTTATTCCTCGTCTGGATGCACCTGCGCCACGACGTCGTCGATGAACGTCAGCACATCATCTCGCCCCGAGACGGGACCACCGGCCAGCAGCCCGTCGGCGCCGAGCAACACAGCAGCGGGCGTGCTGTGAAGTTCCAGCGCCGTCGCGGCCATCCTGTCTTGGTCAAACAACGCGAAACTCGGATCAGGAATGAACTCTTGCTGAAACAGTTCCTGGCCCTGTTCTGGGCTCATCTCGTAGAGCTCGCGCAGCGCAACCACCGGATGGAGCCGTTCCCGAAGCACATCAATTTGCTCCAAAATTTGCCGACAGGGCGTACACCCTGGAGACACCGACAGCAACAGCACGGGCTTGAAACGCGTAGATTCGCGAAGCGAAATCGGCGACGCAGCAATGTCGCGCACCGAGACCAGAGGGGTGGGCTGGCGAATGTAATCCGCGAGTTCGCCGTCGGGTTCTTCAGCCTCCGACGAATGCCGGCCCCCAGCGCCACCTTCTGAGAGCACGAGCACCGCAACCGCTCCAGTCACCACAGCGCCGATCACCCAGCCCCACACGTCGGGACCTCCGGTGAGCACCACCAAGCCAGGCGCCGACGCCTGCCAGCACGCGTACACAATGCAGAGAGCTCCCACCAGGGACAACAACACGTTGCGCACCAACGTGCGACGGGTCACCTCACCCATTCCCAGCTCACCGAAGCAGGCGCATGTCACTGGGTACCCGAACGTGAGCGCCCGGCCGATCACGACGGTGTACGTCACCATCAGCGCGAAGGCCGCCGCAGCCGCAACCACCGACGCCGGCCGAGGGACAAGGAGTAGCGCAAGTGCAAGCACCAACTCAGCGACGGGCAGCCCACGGTGCACGACGGGGTGGTCGAGCCATGCTGGGATTCGCAGCGACGAGAACGCCCCGGCTGATTCTTCTGGGCTACGTAGCTTCGCGACACCGCTCAGCGCCAATACCGCCGCAATCAGCAAGGGCGCCAACACCAGGGAATCCATGCCGGTCAGTCTACGGGCGTCCTCCCCCGAGGCTGTACCCGCATAGCGACGACGTTGTCTATAAGATGGGCCGTGACGAGATGTCGATCGGCACGTTGAAAGGGGCGGGGGTGTCAAAGCTCACAGTCGCAGGCACTGCTATCGACGGGCTTCTGCGCGTTCAGCTTGAGGTTCATGGCGATTCTCGCGGCTGGTTCAAGGAAAACTGGCAGCGCCAGAAGATGGTTGAGCTCGGCCTTCCTGACTTTGGGCCGGTGCAGCAAAACATGTCCTTCAACGCGAAGGCCGGCGCAACCCGTGGCATTCACGCGGAGCCCTGGGACAAGTTGGTGAGCGTCGCCACCGGGCGCGTCTTCGGTGCTTGGGTGGACCTTCGCGAGGGCCCCGGTTTCGGCACCGTCGAAAGCTTCGAGGTTGGCGTCGACGAAGCCGTTTTCGTCCCTCGCGGTGTGGCGAATGCCTACCAGGCGCTCGACGATGGCACGGTCTACGCCTACCTCGTAAACGATCACTGGTCTCCAGAAGCCCGAGCCAGCTACACCTACGTCAATTTGTTCGATCCAGCCCTGGGCATCGCCTGGCCAATTGACGAGCGCGACGCGGAGATATCGGACGCCGACCGTTCCCACCCGCTGCTGCGTGACGTCACACCCATGCCGGCACGAGCCCGTCGCACCCTGATCCTCGGCGCGAACGGGCAGCTCGGCACCGCCTTGCAGCAATTACTTCCCGACGCGGCAACCGCGACGCGCGCCGAACTCGATCTCTCGAACCCGAGCGCCGTCGATGCCTTCGACTTTTCCAGCTACGACGTTGTCATCAACGCCGCCGCCTACACGAACGTCGACGGATGCGAGAGCGATGAAGGCCGCCGGCTGGCTTGGGCCGTCAATGCCCACGCCGTCGCCAGGCTTGCTGCCGCAGCCCAAAGAGATGGCTTCAAACTCGTTCACGTCTCCTCTGACTACGTCTTCGACGGCACCGCGTCCCAGCACGTCGAGGACGAGCCCTTCTCCCCGCTCGGCGTCTACGGCCAAACCAAGGCCGCCGGCGACCTCGCCGCGATGGCAGCCCCCGAGCACCTCATCTGCCGCACCAGCTGGGTAGTCGGTGAGGGCAAGAACTTCGTGCGCACCATGGCCTCGCTCGCCGACCGCGGGGTCAGCCCGTCGGTCATCAACGACGCCTACGGCCGCCTCACGTTCACCGACGAGCTAGCCCACGCTATCTGCCATCTCCTGGACGGCGGTCACAGCGGGGTCTTCAACGTCTCAAACGGCGGCCAGGCCCAATCCTGGTACGACGTGGCACGACGCGTGTTCGCGCTGCGCGGCCGCAACCCTGACGACGTGCAGCCCACCACGGAAGCCGAGTACAACGCGGGTAAAGAGGGTATTGCGCCGCGACCCGCGCACAGCGCATTCGCGCTGGACAAGCTCGCCGCCACAGGGTTCACCCCTCGCGACGCCGACACCTGTCTCGTCGAATATGTGGAGCACCTGACATGACGAGTCCCGTGCGTATCCACGGCATCGGCGCCCGTGCGGACATCATCGTCGAACCTGGCACGCAAGGAGCGGAAGCCGACGCCGAACTCCGCGCACGATTGGAGCACTTGTGGCGCCGCTGCCTAGTCGATGACGACGTTCCAGGCGCCCCAGTTCGAGTTGCGCTCGCAGAAAGCGACGACGGGATGCATGCCGCGCACCCCAACGCGGATGTGCTCTGCTCGCGTATCACGCAGGCGGTGACTCGCGAGTTGCTGGGCCAACGCATCGGCGAGAGGATCCTGCTCCATGCAGGCTGCGTCGCGCACCCAGTGACGGGGGCTGCGCTCGTGATGGTGGCTCCTGGAGGGACGGGTAAAACCACGCTGGTTCGTGGGCTCGCCCGCGAATACGCATACGTCACGGATGAATCGGTGGCGCTCGACGCGTCTGGCACCATCACCCCGTATCCCAAGCCGCTTTCCATCGTCGGGCTAGGCAGCGGCCATAAAGGCGAGCAGTCCCCTAACGACGCGGGCCTGGTGGAGTTGCGCACGCAGCCAACACTACGTTCGCTGGTGCTACTGGAGCGCGACTCGCAAGACAGCGACGAGGCGCGCGTCGAGGAGCTGTCCCTACTGGATGGCATCGAAGCGCTGGCTGCGCAGTCATCGTCGCTGCATAAGGTGCCAGAACCACTCCAGCAGATGGCGCGCATCACTGACCTCGTGGACGGCGTACGTCGCTGGCATTACTCGCAGTGGGAATCACTGTTGCCACTAGCGCATGAGCTGCTGGGAGATGTGGAATGAGCAGGTATCAAACCACCGGCGAGCTGCTCGATGTGCTGGAGTGCGGCACGGATGCGCTGATCTTCATCGGTGATCTACTGGTGCGAGGCAGCGTCGTCTCCGTCGATATTCTGTGGCTGTGCCAGGAGCCACGCACGTTCGACGAGCTCAAGGCTCATTGTTTGGACGCGTTTGGCGAGCCCACTAAGCGTGGGCTGGACGAAGCAGTGCGAGCGAGCATTCGCGAGCTCATGCATGCCGGGGTTCTCGCGGAGGTTCAGTGATACCTGCAGAGCAACGGCTCCGCCTCGCACACGCCACCATCCAGTACGTCGCCGACGAGCTCGGCGCGCGGGCGCTGCATGTGAAGGGCCCGGCGCTGCATTCGTCGCTGCTGCACCGTGACGCCGACGGCAACCCTCAGCCCCGGATTTCTTCCGACGCCGACGTGCTCATCGACCCTCGGCATGCCCGCGCGGTATTCCGTCGGCTTCAGCAAGTGGGGTGGCATCGCTACGCGACGTTCGCCACCGGCTCTCCCTTCGGCCACGCCGCTACGGTGTGGCACGACCAACTGGGCTACGCCGATATTCACCGCAAGTTTCCGGGCATCGGCATCCCGGACGGTGCGGCCTTCGACGCGATGTGGAGGGATCGCCAATTCATCGCGCTCGGCCACCGCGTGTGCCCCGTGCCCAGCGTCGAGCATCAGCGTTTCCTTCTGCTCCTCCACTCCGCACGCTCGGCAGCACGCGGGCAACCGGATGTCGACGTGGCTTGGAGGGATGCCTCCGACGAGGACCGTCGCCGCACTCGTGAAGTGGCCGCTCAGTTCGATGCCGAGCTGCCGCTCGCTGCAGCAATCGGTGAGCTCGATCGCTACCGCGGTAACCGTCGATACGCGCTCTGGGCGCAATTCTCCAGCGATGCTCCCGTCTCCCGCAGCGCGGAATGGCGCGCCCGGCTACTAGCGGCGTCGACGCCCGTCGACGCGGCAAAAATTGCGCTGCGCTCGATGCTGGTGAACACTGACCATCTAGCCGTCAAGTTGGGTCATGCGCCATCGCGGATGGAAATGTTTCGGGCTTGGATCGACAGGTTCCGTCGGGCAGTCGACGAAAATGTACACAAGGAGAGATCCTGATGTTTTACCGTGTTCACCCTGAGACTGCGTGGGTGCATGACCCAGTCAACGACTCCATCCATGTGGTTCCGCTCCCCGCGGGGGAGGCCATGACCATCGGCGGCACAGGGTGCCTGATCTTCCTCGACGTTGCGGAGGGCAAGGACCCAATCGTCGAGTCCATCAACCGATGGGATGCACCAGAAGCCGAGATTCGTAGTTCCGTCCAGCATTTTCTGGACTCGCTCGTACAAACAGGCGTGCTCCTCGTCGACGAGCGTCCTCAGCCTGGCGTTCAGGAACGCGTTGAAGCACCCACGGCCGACGACCCCGAGCCCATCGACGACGCATCGTCCGCACCTCAGGACCGGGCGTACCGTCTGCTGTTCGTCTGCACCGGCAACATCTGCCGCTCCGCCTATGCGGAGGCCCGCATGCACCAACTGGCCACACCCGGACTCGACGTGGCATCCGCAGGCACGCATGCCCTCGTTGGTCAGCCGGTCGATGCGTGCATGGCGCAGTATCTATCGGATCCGGATGCAGCTGCGCGCCATCAGGCGCGGCAGATCTCGCTCGAGATGGTTCGCGACGCCGACCTCATCTTGGCAATGTCGGAGCGTCACCTCGATTTCATCATCGACGAGTGGCCGCAAGCCGCGTCGAAAACATTCCTGCTGAAGCACGTTGCCAACACGCTCCCGCTTCTCCCGGAGGACGCCCGCATCCACGACGTCGCCCCGTTCCTGTGGGCGCACCGCAGAATGAGCGGCGACGAATCCATCCGCGACCCATACCGTAGAGGCGACGAGATGGCCGCGAAGACCGCCCGTACCATCGACGCCTGCCTTGATGTTCTGGCTCCCGTGCTCGGGCAGCGTATGCAAGGAGAACGTCCATGAGTGACAGTCTGTTCGACGACGACGGCTTACGCGAGACCGAGTCCGACAAGGCGTCACGCAAAGGCAACCGGCGCGCCCTCATCGTGCTCCTGAGCTTGTTCCTCGTCATCGGATTGGTGGTGGCGGGCGTCATCGGCTGGTACCTCAAAGCAGTGAACGACGGCCTCAGCTCCATCAAGCGCGACCCGGGGCTGCTGCCGTCGGTGGAGGCCGTCGAGCCAACCCCCTCCGACGATGACACTCCCCCGCCCATGAGCATCCTCATCATTGGCAGCGACTCGCGGGGCAAAGACCGGGGACGCTCCGACGCGCTCATGGTGATGCACGTGCCGAGCAACAGAAAGAGCGTGAACCTAATCTCCATCCCGCGAGACTCGTGGGTGCCCATCGAAGGGCACGGCACCTCGAAAATCAACGCTGCGTACTCGTGGGGTGGCGCCCCGCTCGCGGTCACGACGGTGCAGAACCTCCTCGGTATCCACATCGATCATGTGGCGATCACCGATTTCGAAGGGTTTAAGAAGGCCATCGACGCCGTCGGAGGCGTCGACGTCTACAACAAGCAGGAGTCCAGCAACAACGGCTACAACTGGCCAGCCGGGCATATCACGTTGGCGACGGGTGAAGAAGCCCGGTGGTACGTCGGCCAGCGTTACGGGCTGAAAGGCGGCGATTTCGACCGCAACGAACGCCAACGCGACGTCACCATCGCCGTGATGAAGAAACTTGCCTCGGCTGGTGTGGTGACGAATCCGGTGAAATTCCGTGACGCGGTACTCGCGGTGGGCCCGAGTTTCACCGTCGACGAGGGCCTCACCAATGACCTCATCATGCAGGTGGGTAGAGAGGTGGGGCTGGATGGCGCCAAGAATCTGCGCTCGATGATGGCTCCGACGGCAGGCTACGGGAAATCATCCGGTGGCGCCGCCTATGTGCGTCTCGACGCTGACGGCGTCAAGGCGTTGGGCAAAGCCCTCCACGACGACACTTTCGACGCGTATTGGAAATCGAGATAAGTACGCATCGCGTCTGAAGCGCATTGTGACCCCCTTACCTACTAGGGTCGTGTCACCGTGGTTGTTGAAACCTAGCCTGAAGAGGCAAAGATGCCTTGCCAAGCCGCTTTTAGGCCCGAAATGCACGCAACAGCGAAACTATCCTGGTGAGTAGAGCTACTCATATTGACGCCGTCTGGTACCCACACAGAACGGGTAATGCCCCCCATCCTTTTGGCTCCCAAACCGTCTCCCAAGCTGAGAACCTTGAATTACTAGGTGATCAGCGCAACGCCGAGATCGCAGAGAAGGAGACATGATGACTGACCAGCTCACACCGTGTGTAACCGCCGCCAACGTGTTCCTGCACCCCCTGCTCGAAGAGGGCGCCGTCCCTTCCAGCCGAGGTGAGCGTCGCGAACAGGCCATGCTCCGCACCCAGGCTGAACGCCTCTGCGCCGAGTGCCCGATGCTTGCCCAGTGTCTCGCAGATGCGGTCACCAAGCACGACGTCGCAGGCTTCGTCGCCGGCACCACAAAGCGTCAGCGCCAAGAGATCCGCGCACGGCTCGGTGTGCAGGTGCAAAACGATGACCTCGACGCGTACGCCGGTGTCACCTCCGGCCGCCAGTTTGACCGCTACGAGATCCACCGCATGCGCACCGCCAACCCGGACCAGCCGCTGAGCGTCATTGCACAAAAGGTCGGCTGCTCCGTCTCGACGGTCAAGCGCCACCTGCGTCGCATTGAGCAGGAAGGCGGCCTCCCCAGCCAGGAGAAGAGCTCATCGCTCCCATCCCCTGACGTGGTGCTGGCCACTGCGCAAGCTCTGAACGCGGCGCCGTCGCAGCAGGCAGCATAACGACGTAGACGTTTCCCCCTCACCCCCCCAAAAAAAGAAAGTGGGCCTCGCACCGGCGGGGCCCACTTTTCTGCCCTCTGGGGCCGCCCGTTTGCTTCATACCCAGTAGGCTTCCGGTATGAGCACGACTGTCGTCACCGGTGGGGCCGGGTTCATCGGGAGTAATTACGTCCGTCATCTCGTCGAGAATTCCGACGACCAAGTCATCGCCCTCGACGCCATGACCTACGCCGCAAACGAGGCGTCGCTGGCCGGGCTGCCAGAGGATCGGGTACGGCTGGTTCGGGGGGATGTGGCCGACGCGGACCTCGTCGACTCCCTCGTTTCCCAGGCCGACGTGGTGGTGCACTTCGCGGCCGAATCGCACAACGACAACTCGCTGCTCGATCCGTCACCATTCGTGCAGACCAACCTGGTTGGCACCTATAACCTGCTGGAGGCGGTGCGTCGCCACGACGTGCGGTACCACCACATCTCTACCGACGAGGTCTACGGCGACCTGGAACTGGACGACCCTGAGAAGTTCCACGAGACGACGCCCTATAACCCGTCGAGCCCGTATTCGTCCACGAAGGCGGGCTCGGACCTACTGGTACGTGCGTGGGTGCGGTCCTTCGGTGTGCGGGCCACTATCTCGAACTGCTCCAACAACTACGGCCCCCGCCAGCACATTGAGAAATTCATCCCACGTCAGATCACCAACCTGATCGACGGCGTCTCACCCAAGCTCTACGGCGCGGGGCTCAACGTGCGCGACTGGATCCACGTCGACGATCACAACGCCGCCGTCAAGCTCATCGTCGACGAGGGGCGCATCGGTGAAACGTACCTCATTGGCGCCGACGGGGAGATGAACAACAAGTCGGTCATCCAGATGATCCTTCGCCTCATGGGCAGGGACGAGCAAGCGTTTGAGCATGTGAATGACCGCCCTGGCCACGACATGCGATACGCCATCGACGCCACAAAGCTGCGCACGGAGTTGGGCTGGGAGCCAAAGTTCCGTGACTTCGAGTCTGGATTAGCAGACACCATCGAGTGGTATCGCAGCAACGAAAACTGGTGGCGCCCCATGAAGGCTGAAACCGAAGCGAAGTACGCAAAAACCGGGCAATAGACCGGATGGCTGCACTCACCGAGTGCAGACGAAGCGGCAGCTCTTGGAAAGCGGCGCCGGCTCACATGCAAGACAGGTTACGATCATCCCATGCGTGGCATTATTCTGGCCGGGGGCTCGGGCACGCGCCTGCATCCCATCACTAAGGCAATCTCGAAGCAGCTGGTCCCTGTCTATGACAAACCAATGATCTACTACCCGCTATCCACTCTGATCGCCTCGGGAATCAGAGATGTGCTGGTGATCACCACTCCGCACGATGCTCCACAATTCGAGCGTCTCTTGGGTGACGGTACGCAGTTTGGAATCCATCTGACCTACGCGCAGCAGCCGGAGCCGAAGGGATTGGCGCAGGCGTTCACTATTGGGGCTGACTTTATTGGCGATGACCACGTCACCCTCATACTGGGCGACAACATCTTCGCAGGTCAGGGGCTAGGCAGGACGCTTCGCTCACTCGGCGAACGAGATGGGGCCACAATCTTTGGCTACCGGGTATCGAACCCAGAAGCCTACGGCGTCGTCGACTTTCATGCCGACGGTCGAGTGCGCTCCATTGAGGAGAAGCCAGCGCAGCCGAAATCCCACTACGCTGTGCCTGGCCTGTACTTCTATGACAACGACGTGGTGGACATCGCCCGGGATCTCCAGCCCTCAGCGCGAGGCGAGTATGAGATCACCGATGTGAACCGTCGCTACCTTTCAGCAGGGAAACTTCGTGTCGAGTTGCTCTCACGCGGTACTGCGTGGCTCGACACCGGCACATTCGATTCGCTCAATGACGCCAATAACTTCGTCCGCACCCTACAGGCGAGACAGGGCCTGCAGGTGGGATGCCCTGAAGAGGTAGCTTGGCGAATGGGCTTTCTCGATGACGACGACTTGCGGGCGCGTGCAGAGAGCCTAGCCAAGTCTGGGTATGGGACGTATCTGACGGAGCTGTTGGGAGCGGGGCGCGACGAGCCCATGCGTTCATAGCGGCGGATACCCGAAAAAGTGACCGTTATCCTCCACGCGCGGCAAAGATGCCCCCAATGTGGGCGGGTCTGCGCCGCCTGTGGAGGATAACGGTCAAATTCATGAACCGAACCAGCGCTCCAACTCTTCGACGGTGCCGAGCTCGGCAAACGGTCCGGTCACCGCGTCTGCGGCGTCGCGTACCTCGACGGGCGACTGCCCCATTGCGACGCCACGGCCTGCCCACTGGAGCATCTCGACGTCGTTGTACCCATCCCCCAGCGCGAGCACGTCGTCGGCGGCGATGCCCAGGTCGTCGCACACTCGCTGCAGGCCGGTGGCCTTGTGAATGCCCTTTGGTGCGATGTCCAGCCATGCGGACCACCCGACGAAGTAGGAGACGTCGTGCATCCCGAGCTCAGAGATGAGCTCGCCAAAGATGCTATCGCCGTCGGCTTCCGGCTCACGGATGATGAGCCTAGATACGGGCTCGGCTACCAGCTCGTCGATGCCGACGATGTGCACGTCGCCTTCGATCTCACCTTCGGGGAACGGCTGGGATGCGTATCGCACCAGGTTGCGCTCCACGCAGATGCGGGCGGTGGGGAGCAACTCGGAGACGCGGCGGATGGTTTCCGTCGGGTCGAACAACACCTCATGCACCAGCTCGAACGGAGGGTTGTGCACCAGCACGGCGCCATTGGAACACACGGCCCAGCCTCGAGGGAGCTCGAGCATGTCAAAGATGGGCTGTGTGGCGAGCCATCCGCGACCGGTGGCGAGCACCACCGGAACCTTCTCTGCGGTCTTCTGCACGGCGTCGTGAATCTCATGCGGCATGTTGCCTGCGGAATCGACGAGCGTCCCGTCGATATCGAGTGCCACCATCTTGGGCGCGAAGGTCATCGTTGCCTTGTTCCTCTCAGGTTCGGTTCGACCCACCTTGCCACCGCAGGGCAAACACCGCATGCTCGTCACCTGAACACGGGGTAAACACCCTACTCAGGGCTTATTTACGGAGAGGCTCGAGCGTCTGTTTGCCACCCAGGTAGGGCTGCAGGGCTTCCGGAACGCGCACCGATCCGTCGGCTAGCTGATGGTTTTCTAGCAGCATGATGATGATGCGGGTCATGGCGCATAGGGTGCCGTTGAGCGTCGCGATGGGCTTCACCCCGTCGTCGAAACGCCCACGAATGCCGAGCCGTCTGGCCTGGAAGTCGGTGCAGTTCGAGGTCGAGGTCACCTCGCGGTACCGCTGCTGCGTCGGGAGCCAGGCGTAGCAGTCGTACTTACGGGCGGCGGACAGGCCCAAGTCTCCCGATGCCACGTCGAGTACCTGGTATGGGATCTCGAGCAGCTCCAGGAACTGGCGCTCCCAGCCGAGCAGCTTCTGATGCCAGGCTTCGGCGTCGGCTGGGTCGCAGTGGACGAACATCTCCACTTTGTCGAACCAGTGAACGCGGAAGATGCCGCGGGTGTCCTTGCCGTAGGAGCCGGCCTCGCGTCGGAAACACGGGGAATAGGCGGCGTACTGCTTGGGCAGGTCCTCAAGGATCTCGCCCGAATGGAAGGCGGCGAGCGCTACTTCGGAGGTGCCCACGAGGTACATGTCGTCGCGCTCGAGGTGGTAGACATCGTCAGCGGCCTGACCGAGGAAGCCCGTCCCGTCCATCGCCGACGGCTTCACCAAGGCCGGCGGGAGAATCGGCGTGAAGCCCCATTCGAGGGCCTTGCTCATGGCCAGGTTCAGCAGCGCGAGCTCCAGCTGCGCGCCGATGCCGGTCAGCACGTAGAAACGCGAGCCAGAAATCTTGGTACCGCGCTCCATGTCGATGGCACCCAGCGCCTCGCCGATCTCTAGGTGGTCCTTCGGCTCGAATCCCTCCGCGGCGAAGTCGCGGGGGCTTCCGACGGTGTCGATGACCTCGCCGTCATCCTCGCCGCCTGTGGGGACCCCGTCGAGGACGATGTTTCCGATGCTCTTCAGCAGCTCGGTGAAGCGCTCCTCGGCCTCGTTTACTGCAGCCTCGGCGGTCTTCACGTCGGCCGCGAGCTGCTTCACGCTAGCCAGCAGTGCTGCCTTTTCGTCGCCTTTCGCCTTGGCGACGTCCTTGCCCGCAGCTTTCTGGCTGGCGCGGAGCTCCTCAAAGTGCGCGATCGACGCGCGGCGCGCCTCGTCGGCAGCGACGAGATCGTCGACCACACCCACGGACTCCCCACGGGCTTCCTGGGAGCGACGGATGCGGTCGGGGTCTGAGCGGAGCAGCTTGGGATCGATCATGGCCCCACCCTACTTCCAAACGCGGTTCTACGACGACCAACCCTCCCCGCTACGCTGTGCGCATGCATCCACTTAGACGCAACGGTTTCACTTTAGGAACCACCGCGATTCTCGCTCTGGCCTTCACACTCTGGACGTGGTGGCTGCCCGCATCCGTGGATCAATGGTGGCAAGTAGGTGTTCCAGACCCGACGTCGAGGCTCGGGCAGGTGCTCGCCATCGTGGCGGGGGTGACGTCGTGGCCGGTGTTGCTCGTCGTGACTGGTGGCGTTGCGTGGTGGATGTCGAGACACCGTTTCTACACCGCATCAGGCGCGGTGCTGTTGGCGTTTGTGCTCACCTTCAGTATGACGACTGTGCTGCGCCACGTTATCGCTAGGCCGCGCCCCGCGTCGCCGTTCGGCGAGGCCATCACGCAGCAGGGGTACGGGTACCCGTCGATGCATGTCGCCTTGTGGAGCGCGGGTGCACTGATGGTGGCCACGTTGATGTCGACGATGCGCCGCAAAGTCTGGCCCTACGCCGTAGCCGGCGCAGTAGCGGTGGTGTTCATCGCCGTGAATAGGCTCTGGATGGGCGCGCATCAGGTGACCGACGTCGTCGGTGGCGTGTTGCTAGGCGGTTTCGCGGCTGGGCTCGCGAACCTGCTGGCTGATGTACACGTGGTGCGCATGACGGTGCGCGGCGACGACCTGGCCGCCGCGGTCATCTACAACCCGGTGAAGGTGGTGGGCATCGAGACCTTCCGCGGCCTCGTGCAGCAAACCCTCGACGAGTACGGCTACGACCGCGTCGTATGGCTGCCTACCGAGGCCGACGATCCCGGCGTCGCCATGGCCCGTCGGGCGCTGGAAGCGGATGTCGACGTGGTGCTCGTCGCGGGCGGCGACGGCACTGTGCGCGTAGTGCTGGGCGAGTTCGCTGACACCGGGCAGAAAGTGGCAGTCCTGCCCTCTGGCACCGGGAACCTTTTGGCGAAGAACTTGGACATTCCGCTGGACGTGGAACAGTCGCTCCGACTCGGACTGGAGAAAGAGCCCACCGCTATTGACCTCATCGAGGTGGACCTTCCTGACGGCGTGCAGTTCGCCGCCGTGCTGGCCGGGGTGGGTATCGACGCCAACATCATGGATGACACCGACGAGGGGTTGAAGAAGGCGATCGGGCCGGCCGCGTACGTCGTGGCTGGAGCTCGGCACCTTGACGCTAACCCCATGCAGGTACGGATCACCATCGATGACGAAGAGCCGGTGGAAGTCAATGCGTCGCTGGTGTCCATCGGGAACGTCGGCGAGATTGAGAAGGGTGTGTCGATCATGCCCCACGCCAGCGCCCGCGACGGGAAGCTCGACGTGCTCGTCGCAACCCCCAGCACGCGCCTCGATATGGCGCAGATGATCACCGACGTGCTCCTCGAGGCCAACGACGGTCGCAACATCGCGCGCTACACGGGCGAGCGGTTGCGCCTCGAAGTGCCGGGCGGCGGCGCCTGCCAGATCGACGGTGACGTCGTCGGGGATATCACTGACGCAACGTTCCAAGTGCGCCCCCGGGCCGTGCAGCTGGTACTGCCGTAGCGCGGCCTACTCGACGACCCGCAGGCAACGGCCGCCCCAACCCGATGGTCGAGTAGCGCCGAAGGCGCGTATCGAAACCAACCAGCAGACAAACTGCAAAACTCGCCAACAGACGCAACCCTCCCCGCTCAACCAAGCGTGAGGCACTCAACTGTTGGCGAGTTTTGCAGTTTTTCAAATGCAGCATCTCGATACGGCGACTGCGTCGCCTACTCGATGACCGGCAGAAGACAGACCAGTCCTACCCGGCGACCGACTGCAGCCAGCGCTGGGCGTTAGTGAAGGATTCGTCGGAGAATCGGTCATCCACTTTCGCCGCGCGCTCGTCGGCTCTGGGGTAGGAACCCAAGAAGTGTAGGCGTGGGCAGATGCGCGAGAGGCCTTCGAGCGTCTCCGCCACGCGCTGATCGGCGACGTGACCCTCCGCGTCGATCGAGAAACAATACGAGCCCAGCGAGGTCTTCGTCGGGCGTGACTCGATGCGAGTCAAGTTCACACCCCGCACTTTGAACTGCTCCAAAATCTCAAGCAGCGCACCCGAGCGGTCCTCGTCCATGAACGCGACGAGCGTCGTCTTGTCTGCGCCGGTGCGCTGCGACGTGACTCCGGCCTTGGAGATCTCGACGAACCGCGTCACCGCACCCGAATTGTCCTCGATTTGCCAAGCGAGTTCTTCCAACCCGTACATCTGCCCGGCGACGCGCGCACAGACCGCAGCATCATGCCGGGAATCCTGTCTGGCTACTTCTTTCGCCGCGCCCGCCGTCGAGCCCGCTTCCGTGACCGTGGCGTCGACAAGTCCGCTCAGGAACCGACGACACTGGGCCGCCGCGTGGCCGTGCGTGAGCACGTGCCGCACGTCGGCGAGCGCGGTCCCCGGGCGCGCATAGAGCCCGAACGACACCGGCACCAGGATCTCTCGACGAATCATGAGCGGCGAGCCGTTGATCAGCTCATCCAGCGTGGCTGACACCCCGCCCTCGACGGAGTTCTCAATGGGCACCACTGCCGCCTCAACTTCACCAGAGCGCACCCCCGCCAGCGCACCAACCACCGACGAATAGGGTTTCGCCTCCGCATCCGTGATGCTGAGCAATGCCTGGTGCGTGAAGGTGCCCGCCGGGCCGAAATAACCGTGCATTCCCCCAGCCTACTGGCGAAGCGCCATCATCAGCGTGCTGCGCGGTCCTCGCGGGCAACCTTGCGCGCGCGGGGCACGACGATCGCCGCCACGATGCCACCCGCAACGAGCATGAAGGCGACAACACCAGTGACGAGCCCCACGACGACGGGCGTCTGATCGATGACTTTCGGCGGCGGATAATGCTGCGCCGGGATCTCGGTCTCGGCGCCTTCGTTCGGATAAATCTGCGGCACTTCGCCAGAAAGAACGCGCAGCGGATTCACGATGCCAGCGCCGATGCGCGAATCTGGGTTGGCAGCGGGCGGTGGGTCGGCCGTCTCGATAAGCCGCTGCATTACTTCGGCGGGGGTAAGCGCGGCGAGGCCATCCTTGCGCTGTTTCTCAATCATCAGCGCGACGATGCCGCTCACGATGGGCGTCGCATAGCTCGTGCCGGTGATGGGCCCGGAGTACACCTGGCTCTCAATACCGCGCACCGAGTTGTAATTCGACGGTTCCAGCGCGTGCAATCCGTCGCCTGGCGCGCCGATATCCACCTTGACGCCGTCTGCGCTCTCATCAGACGCGGCGTCGTTTCGCGTCGTCGCACCCACCGAAATCACACCGGGAAACGAAGCCGGATACGCAGCAGCTCCCTCGATCTGCCCGCGGTTCCCCGCAGCCGCAACCACGACAATCCCCTGGTTCAGGGCCAGCTGGATGGCATCGCGGAAGTTCTCGAATCCTTCGACGGTTTCCGGCACCACCTGCGAGAGATTGATGATGTCGACGTCGCGCTTCACGGCGTCTAATACCGCGTCAGTGGTGGGCTGCAGGGGGTTGTTTTTTTTCTCGTCGTCTTCCTTTGGGGCATGCGATTCGAACAGCGTCCGGTAGGCAATCACCTTGGCTGCCGGCGCGATCCCGGAGAACTCGACGCGCCCGTCCAGCGGGCGCCCGTCCTTGGCACGCCCGCCCGCAAGTAGCGACGCCACCCTGGTGCCGTGCAGACAGTCGAACTCCTCGAGTTGCTCGTTCCCGTTGCTCTTGAGTCCACCGAGCATGTCGTACGTCGTGAAACGCTTATCGTCGGCTTGCTGCAAGTACAACGACCCCTCGGCTGCCATACCCGTATCAATCACAGCGACGGTGACACCCTCGCCCTTCGCGATCTTCCAGACGCGGTCCATCTTCAACCGCTCAAAGTGCCACGACTGCACTGGGTTGGGCGTGCCCTCGGCCGCAACGTGGCATTCCTTGGCGTTGAACGGGGTCACATTCGCCGACGCATTCGGAGCCGATTGCGTGAGCAGCATCACCGCCGCGGCGAGCGCCGCGAGGCCGCGGGTCCACCGTCGGTTCACTCGGTCTCCTCCTCGTCGTCAGGCCCAGGGCGGTACGCGGCCTGCACCAAGCCCTTGAACGTGCGCGTGACGAGCGTGCCACGACCAGGCGGCATGGGCGATGCCTTCACCTCGCCGAACATGGCGCCCTCATCCTTCGTACCCGACATGACGAGGCCCGGGCTGATGGATTCGCGCATCTTCGCGATGATCGGGTCGCCGTAGACCGCTCGACCAGCACCACCCATCGAACGCGCGACGATGATGTGCAGGCCGATGTCACCGGCCTGGTTCACCAGGTCAGCGAAGGCAGCCAGCGGGTTGCCAGACATGGTGGCTACGAGCTCGTAGTCATCCACGACGACGAAAACCTCACCGCCCTGCCACCACGAGCGATCACGCAGCTGCTGCTGGGTGACGTCGGGGCCGGGAAGCCTCATGCGCACCGCCTCGGCGAGCTGGCGCAAGTTGTCCGTCGCGGCGGACGCCGATGGGTAGTACCCGATGAGGTGCTCCGACTCGATCTCGCCCAGCAATGAACGCCGGTAGTCGACGATGACGATCTTCGCTTCCTTCGGTGTGTACCGGGCGGTGATGCCGTGCAGGATGTTGCGCAGGATCGTCGACTTGCCACACTCCGGGGCACCGACGATGGCAAGGTGCGCCTCGTGCTCTGGGTCGAACCAGACGGGCGCGAGCTCCTGCTCGTCGATAGCCCAAGGGATGCGATGGTCGTTCTCGTCGTGCTCGATGGCGGGCAGCTCGCTGACGTCGAAGCGCTCGGGGAGCATGCGCACCTCGGCTGCACGCGGGCCCTTCCAGGCGTTATTCACTCGCTCGATGAAGTCACGCTGGCCGTCCGAGACGTCGTCGGCGCTTTCCACGCCGTCGACGCGGGGCAGACCGATCAGCGTGTGCAGGGGGCCCTCCGTGATGCCTCGACCGGGACGCCCGGCGGGGATGATGGCTTGCACTTTGCGGTCGACCTCAGAGTCGAACGGGTCACCGAGTTTCAGCTCGATGTGGCTTTGCAGCATGTCCTTCGTCGCCGCGCGAATTTCGGACCACTTCGAAGCGCCAACCCAGGTGTGAATGCCGAAGCCAAGGCCGCCTGCCGCGATGGCCTGCACCTGCGGCTCCAGCGTCTCGAATTCTGTCTTCAGGGTGAGCCAGCCGTCGATGATGAGGAACACGTCGGTTGGGAATCGGTCCGGGGGAATCGAGCCGTCGGCGCGCCCTCGTCGATAGGTCTGCATGGAGTCGATGCCGAGCTCCGCGAACTGAAGTTCTCGTTGCCCGCGAAGGCTGGTGAGCTCGGCGATGGTGCGGCGAACGCGGTCGACGTCGAGACGGCCCGTCACCGAACCAACGTGCGCGAGGTTTCGCATCGACGTGAGACCACCGCCACCGAAGTCGAGGACGTAGAAGCCCACCTCCTGCGGCGTGTGTGTGAGGGCCAGACCGGCAAGCGCCGCACGCAGTGCCATGGACTTACCCGACTGGGGACCACCGGCGACGCCCAAGTTACCGCCGGAGCCCGAGAAGTCGATGACCCACGGGTCTCGACGCTGGTGGCGCGGGCGGTCAATCAGACCGATAGGAGCACGCAGCTTCCCGTGCCATGCCGGGTTACTCGCCTGCAGGCCGCGGTCTGGCGACTCCGCGACACCGTCGAGGAGCTGGTCCATCGTCGGCGGATCGTCAAGGGGCGGTAGCCAAACCTGGTGGGCCGGCCAACCGTGACCCTTCAACCGCGACACGCAGATGGAGAGCAGCGTCTCTTCCTCTTCATCCTCATCATCGGCTGTCGGTTTGGGTTTCGGCGCAGCCTCCGCTTCGTCGTCGGACGTGGGCGGGGCCACCGGTTCGGGCTCTGGCTCGGGCGGCTCGACGGGAATCACGTAGTCGACGGTGAACTCCAGCACCGGCGGTGTCCATGCCTTGGTTTCCACCAGCATCGATTCATCCATCGGCTGGGCCTGGTTCGGGGTACCCGACGGGGACTCGTGCCACGGGCCAGACACGTACGCTGCTTTGAATCGCGTCATGCCGGTGGTGTCGAATTTCAAGTATCCGTTGCCGGGCGGCGTGGGCAGCTCGTACGCGTCGGGCACACCAATGACAGTGCGGGATTCCGCCGGCGAGAACGTACGCAGCGCGATGCGGTACGAGAGGAAGGTGTCGAGGCCGCGCAGCTTGTTCTCCTCCAGGCGCTGCGAAGCAAGCAGCTGGTGCACCGCGATAGATCGACCCACACGTCCGATCTGAACGAACAAGTCAATGAACTCCGGGCGGGCCGTGAGGAGCTCCGAGAACTCGTCGACGACGATAAAGAGGCTCGGCATCGGTGGGATGTCCGCGCCCGCCTGTCGAGCGTTTTCGTAATCTTCGCGGTTCTTGAAGTTACCCGCAGCGCGCAGCACCTCCATGCGACGGTCAAGCTCGCCGCCGATGGCGTCCTGCATGCGGTCCACGAGGCTGAGCTCGCCTTCCAAGTTGGTGATAACCGCCGAGACGTGGGGCAGCTCGTCGAGGCCCAGGAACGTCGCGCCACCTTTGAAGTCGACAAGAATGAAGTTGAGCTGTTCCGTGGAGTGCGTCGCGGCAAGGCCAAGCACCAGGGTTCGCAAAAACTCCGACTTACCAGAACCCGTAGCGCCGATACAGATTCCGTGCGGCCCCATGCCGCCCTGCGCCGATTCCTTGATGTCCAGCTCCACCGGTTTGCCGTCCTCGCCGGTGCCGAACGGGATACGCAGGTGATTACGCAGCGGTCTCGGGCGCCAGGCCTGTCTGGGATCGAGCGTCAACGGATCGCCAATACCCAGCATCGCCGGGTAATCCTTTGGCGGCTCGAACACCACTTCCTCGGATTCACCCTCGTCCGACGTGACCAGCTCAGGCATGCGATACGGAGCCATCGCGCGAGCGAGCATCTCGACGTACACGGACTTCACGGCATCGGGGCGACCGAACGGGGTCTGCGCGTGCTGTACCTTCGAAGTCCGACGGTGCAAGATGATGCGGTCGCCCTCGATCTCGAAGTACGCAACGCCAAGCTCGAGCGACCGCGGCAACTTCCGTTCCCCGGTCACGTGGATGCTCACGGCCTTCGTCTGCGGCGTAATGAACTGCTGGGCGTTGACGCCCTCGACGCCGTCCGCGACCACCACCATGAGCGACGGCGGCGTGTCGGCGGCCTGCGCCGAGGTTCCGAGCTGCGAAATCTCACTCGCCCCAGTGGCGAACATGCGGAGACTACCCACGCCGTCGGTTTCCGACGGGTGCTGCAGGTGCGGCAGCCATTTCACCCACTGCCAGTCGGGCTGCACAGGCTTCGCCGCAGCCACCATGAGGGACACGTCGGTGGGGGCATGCCAGGTGACAAGCTGCGCCACCATCGAGAACGCGGCGCTGCGGCAGGCTTCCTCGTCGCCGATCAGCTGGATGGACCGGAAACCCCTGAGGTCGACGGCGAGCGGCACGGACTGAATCACACGGTGGGTGCGGATGAAGCGTCTAAGCGCCCCGGTGGTGAGGGGCTCGAGGTCTTCGATTGGCTGGGATTCTGGCGGGGTGATGCGCTTTGCGGACTGCTGACGCCCGACGGAGATGCGCACGGAGCCGAAGTCTTCCGCGTCCGGGCGGCGCTCCCACATGCGCATTCCACCGACGACGGTCCACAACGAATCGGGGGCGGGGTGGCGGTAGGCCACCGACGCTCGCTGCTCGTCGGCGGTCTTCGCGAAGTTCTTGCGCGTCTGCGCGAGGTAGCGGAAATAGTCGCGGCGGTTGGCGTCGAGTTGGGCCGATTGGTCGTCGTTTTGGCGGCCGGTCTGGGAGAGCATCATGCCCATCATCGACACGCCGTACAGGCCCATCACGACGCCGCGAAGCGGGTTGCCGCCTCCACCGCCGAGGCCACCGCCTAAGAGCATGAGCCCCATAGCGAGGGCGCCGGCCACCATCGGCAGCATTCGCAAGACGGTGCCGAAGGGCTTGGACGGGGAGGGCGGGGGGATTTCAGGGGGAGATTCGAGGAGTAGGTCGCCACGGGGCATCGCCGGCGGGGTAACCCGCTTGGGGCGGTGGAAGGTGACAACACCCATCTGCGCTCTCCCTCTCCTGAGACGTACGCAACTAAACCTAGTGTGCGCAAGGGGTCAAGGCGACTCCTAACCCGATATCCACATTCGTTTCCCGAAAACCGGGTTTTCGGGCCTTTTGGGCAAACGAATGTGGATATCGGGTTAGGACAGCCGACGCAACACATCGGCGACTGCGGGTACGAGATCGTCGATCGTCGATTCGGTGAAGCGAAGCACCGTCCACCCTCGTCGTACGAGCTCGACGTCGCGCTTGCGATCCTTCACGAAGCTGTCGAAGGAGTTGTGATAGCGCCAGCCATCGAGTTCGATAGCCATCTTGTATCGGGCAAGCCCGATATCCGCGAAGATCCAGCCGTAGCTGAGCTGTATGGCTAGGTTTGTCTGCCATCCGGTGATGCCAGCCGAGCGAAGTGCTCGGTGCCCGGTACGTTCGAGGTGAGACCACGGTTCGTCGCGCGAATCCTCGATCCATTGCCTGGCTTCCACGTTGCCCGGCACGTTCGGCATCAATTCCAGCGCGCCCCGCAGATCGCTGACCCGTATCGCGCGCGCGAGCAGCGCCTGATCGATGGCATTCGGCCCATGCTCCGGCAGCATCTGGATCACGGAGAGCGCCGGGTGCGCAACCCGTACCGGGTGCAGCTCGCGGATGAGTTCCACTGGCACAACGCCGCGGTGAAATGAGAACCCAGCTGCGGGTTCTAACTGACGCTGGGAGTGCACTGACACATGGTGCACGTCGACGGCCGGCCACCAGGTGAGGTGCGCGGCGGCGGCCCCGCCGATTACGCAGTCGGGATCGTGAACGGTGGCGGCGGCCACCCGAGACTGGACGGAGTGGTCTGGAGCGAACACTCCGGGAAGCACTCGGACCAGGTCACCGTGCTTGGCGGCAGTGCGGATGCGCTGCCGCAGGTCGAGGTGGTGGCGCGTCGCGATGGCGCCGTGTTCAGCGATGATGTGGGTAAGAAGTTCGTCCATATATACGTGATGGCAGCGACACGCCCGAAACTTGCATGCGAATCCAAATCTGTGGATAACTCACTGCTAACCCGATATCCACTTTCGTTTCCCGAAAACCGGGTTTTCGGGCCTTTTCGGCAAACGAATGTGGATATCGGGTTAGGTCTAGGCTGAGACAGTGCCCCGCCCGAACCTCTCACCGTTCGCCACAGGGGTTCTGCTACTGATTTTCGGTGCGCTCTCGGTGCAGTTGGGGGCGTCAATCGGCACCTCGATCATCCCCGCGGTCGGGGTGTTGGGCGTGGTGCTCGCCCGCTACACGCTGCAGGCGTGCGTGCACATCCCCCTGGCTTGGAAGCATCTGCGTCGCACGCGGCTCACGGATTGGCGGTGGGGCGCGCTCGTGGCCGCGCCGCTGCTTGCGATGAACCTCACCATCTACCTGGCCTTTTCCCACATCGGCGTTGGACTGGCGGTCACCATCGAGCTCATGGGCCCCATCACGCTCGCGGTGCTGACCGCCCGCAGTCGCCCCGGCTGGATGGCCGCCGGGCTCGCGGCGGTGGGGATGGTGTTGGTGACGGACCCAACCGGCGACGTCAACGTCCCCGGCGTCCTGTGGTCGCTCGCCGCAGCCGCGAGCTGGGCGCTCTACCTCCTCGCCACGCGCAAGGCTGGCCAACAGTTGGAGGGCCTGACGCCGTCGGCGATGGCGAGCGTGATCGGACTGAGCGCCCTGATTCCGCTCAACCTGCTGTTCACCAGGCCCACAGACCTCAGCCCGACGGTGCTCCTCCTCGCCGTGCTGGCGGGAGTGCTCTCGTCGGCGATCCCATACGCCTGCGATCTTCTGGCGCTCCGGCGCGTGCCGATGAACGTCGCGTCGACGATGATGTCCATCAACCCGGTGACCGCGTCGATGTGGGGCGCGATCATCCTCGGCGAGCGGTTCGGCGCGCTCGAGATTGCCGGCTTGGCGATCATCTGCGTCGCCAACGTGCTCGTCGTACGGGCGGCAAGGTACCCAGCCTGATCAACTCAGATGCGTGGCGGCTGCCCTCTCCATCTCGAAGAGCAACCGCTCGCCTGCCAGGAATCGCTCAACCTCGTCAACGGCACATGATCCCTGCTCCCAGCGCGCTTGGCGGGTCGCGCCTGCCACGTGCGGGGTGAGCAGCACGTTCGGCAACCCGTACAGCGCGGAGTCTGCCGGCAGGGGCTCTTCGTCGAAGACGTCGAGGCCGGCGCGGATGCGCCCGGCCACGAGTTCACGCTCCAAGGCATCGCCGTCGATGACGGCCGCCCGCGCTGTGTTGAGGAAGATGCCGCCGTCGG
Organism: Propionibacteriaceae bacterium; assembly: GCA_032576855.1. GTDB lineage: Bacteria > Actinomycetota > Actinomycetes > Propionibacteriales > Propionibacteriaceae > Arachnia. The sequence continues at coordinate 43,323 of JAWFWL010000011.1, read as the reverse complement.
GGATGCGCGCGAACTCCTCACGTCCGAGCATGCCGCGCGTTTCGGGCGTGACGGGAGCGTGCATGGCGACGACCGGCGAGGCCAACGCGTCGTCGAGTGGTACGAGGCGTACCCCGAGTTCGGCGGCGCGCTCGGGTGAGAAGTAGGGGTCGAAGGCGACGATGTCCTCGCAGCCGAGCCCTCGCAGCATCCGGGCGTGCCAGACACCCACCCGGCTCAGCCCAACCAGCCCGTGGCGCACGGTGTGGATGGCGGTGCCGAACTCCGGGTGGCGGCTCGCGGCGTAGTCGCGGGTGGTTTGCATGCCGCGGTCGTAGGAGTGCACCTCGCGCAGGAGCACGAGTTCCATGGTGAGCGCGAACTCGGCGACGGCGCGGGCCATGGGGTCGCTGCCGGCCTGGCTCACAGCCACCTCCGACGAGAACACGTCCGGCCCGAGCGCCTCCCGCCACGAGCCGGCGGTGTGCACCACGAGGCGCAGCCGGTCGCCGTCGACGCGCCGGAGCTGGGGCGTTCCCCACCCGGTGATGAGCACGTCGTACTCGCTGCACACCTCGTCGGGCAGCGCGGTGGCGCCGTCGGGCAGCACATCGACGTCGGCGAGCTCCTCGAGCCGACGCCATGCGTCGGGGGTGAACAGCAGCTCTCGAAATGCGGTGCTCAAAGCGACGAGGACTCGGGCGGTCATAGGTGTTCCTTTCGTCGGTGTCAGTGCTCGGCTTCAGCGAAACGGCGGGCGTCGGCAACGGCGCGCAGCACCGCTTTGGTGTCGTCCCAGGCCAGCGGGCTTGGGGCGCCGTCGGCCATGGCGAGGAGGTGGCGGGTCATGGCTTCGGATCCGAATGGGTCGGCTCCCCCGCTCGCGCCGATTCGGATGGCGCGCCGGCCGTCGGCGTCGGTGTATTCGACGAGGTACGCCTGGCCAGTGACCGTGCCGTCGATCTCGAACGTCGCGTGCACCCCGTCGGCGTTGCTCGCGGTGCCGGAGGCGACGTCGGGGCTTGTCAGGTGCAGGTCGCTGGCCTTGCTGGCGACACATCCGGTGACGCGCATCGTCGGGCCCAGCACCACTTCGAGCAGCTCGAAGGCGTGGGCTCCCATCATGGGCACGAGTCCGCCGGCTTCGTCTTGCCAGCGGGATTCGGGTGCGGCCCAGTAGGCGATGTCGTGGGCCGCTACGACGTGCACCTGCTCGACGGGGCTCATCACGGCCGCGAGGTCTGGGGCGAAGCGCAGGATCGAGGTGGTAAGCACGCGCTCCTCGCGCCCCGCCATCGCCGCCTCCAGCGCGGCGAGCTCATCGTGGCAGGTGGCCGCCGGCTTGGTGATCGCGACGGCGCACCCCGCCGTGAGCAGGGCGCCAGCAAGCGGCGCGACGCGGCTCGGCGGCATCGTGATCAGCGCCCCGTCGGGCTGGGCGGCAAGCAGCTCGTCGAAGCTCCCGTGCGCGATGGCGCCGGGATAGTCCGCGACGAAGCGACCCATCCGCGACGCGTCCGCGTCCCAGATGTGGAACTCGACGTCGTCGCGCAACAGGGCGACGTGTTCGGCGTCGGAGAAGGGGTGGCTGTTGGCCAGCCCAACGTAGGCGATCTTCATGCGGCGCACTCTCTCACAACCCCAGGGCGTCGCCGAACAGCCGCTCGGCGTTGCGCCAGAGTACGTCCTCGAGCTGGTCGGCGGGCATGTCGGCGGCGGCGATCTGCCCGAACGCTACCACCGGGTCGAGCAGCGACGAATCTGTGCCGAACAGCACCCGCTCGCCAGGCGCGTGTTCCATGACGTACCGCATCTGCCCGGCCATCGCCACAGAGCACGACGGCTCGAGCCACAGATTCTCGACGCGGTTGGCGGCCTTGCAGGCGAGATCCCAGCGGTCGGCGCCCATGTGGCCGGCGATCACCTGGATGCGCTCGAGCCCGTCGATGGCGTTGGCGAGCTGAACGACGTCGGGCCCCCACGTGTGCACAAGCGTGACGGCGCTGTGCTCGTCGAGCATCTGGAGGGCGTCGCGCATCTGGGGTGAATCCATGCTGGCGGCCGGGTAGTGGGTGTGGATCTTCACGCCGACGAAGGGGCTGCCGGGTTGGATCCAGCGCTCGACTTCGCACTGGGCGGTGGCGATGTCGCGCTGGTTGATCACGACGTAGCCGAGCAGCTCGTCGTGGGTTTCGAGGATGCGCGCGAGCTCCTCGTTGCCCGTCACCGCGTCGTGAAAGACGCCGCGCGAGTGCGAGACGAGCTGGCGGGTGATGCCCCAGTGTTCGCACATGCGACGGTTCTCGTCGGCGGTGTCGGCGCCGACGTGGAAGAAGTAGGGGCCGATGTGGGCGTGGACATCGATGATGTGTTTCGCGTGCGCGATCGGGTGGAGATCAGCCATGGGTTCGCTCCTCCAGCATGCGTTGCAAGTTGCCACCTGCGACGGCGGTGAAGTCTTCGTCGCTGATGCGGGCGTCGCGGAGGCGCCACACGGTGGGCTCGAGGTCTTGCAGCGGGCTGCCTGAGCCGAACGCGAGATGGGCTGCGCCGAGCTCGCCGCAGACGCGCTCGATGGGGTCGGGGCCGAGCATCTTTCGGGTGGATGCGACGAAGCCCGGCTCTTCGCGGGCGACGATGAGGAAATCTGCTAGTTCGTAGAAGCCTGCGTCGAGGAAGATGACCTTGGCGTCGAGGCCACGAAATGCCGCTTGCACCTCGCTGAATACGCCTTCGACGAGCATCAACAGGCCGCGGGCGGCTGCTTCGTGCACGACGTGGAGGTAGCCGGGGCTGCTGGGGGATTTGCCCTGGGTGACCCCGGGAAGACGCACGGCGCGGACCCCGTCGGCGATCCACTCGTCGAAGCGTTCCCCGATGCCGATGGCGTCGCGCAGGTTGACGGAGTTGCAGCGACGCCAGCCGCGCGGCTCTGCCCAGGCGCGCAGTTCGTCGACCGCACCGTCCTCGTCGTACCAGCAGCCACGCGCCGACGAGACGAGCGCGGAGTCGATTCCGCCACGGGCGAGGATGCGTTCGATGGCAGCGGGAGACCCGTCGACGTCCGGGCGCGAGGTCCACAGCCCTGCAACGACGTCGCAATCGAGGGTGATGCGACGGGTGTCCTCGGCGAGTTGGGTAAAGAATCCAGGCACCGGCGCCCCTTCCCTGAGGAAACCTTTTCTAGCACTATAACCCTCGTCACCCCGCGCGGGGCAAGCAACGTGCAATACTCCTTGCAGGCGCTCGAGAAAAGCTTTACCATTATGTGCAGCAACGAAGCTTCAGGAGGGCCCATGCACGACGCACCACCCAGCTCCGAGAATGAGCTCGACGAGCTCCTCTCGCAGCCCACGCCCGGGGTCATTGACACACTCGGCAAGATCGACGGCGACATCGTCATTCTCGGCGGTGGCGGCAAGGTTGGGCCGACGATGGCGCGTATGGCGCGCAAGGCGCTCGACGAGGCTGGCTCGTCGTCGAAGGTCATCAGCGTGTCGCGGTGGTCAGACAAGGACGCGGCACGGAGCCTCCATGATCTCGGCATCGAAACCATCGCCGCCGACCTCGGCGACCCGGATGCGTGGCAACAACTCCCCGACGCCGGCGCCGTGATGTACCTGCTCGGGCACAAGTTCGGCTCGACGGCGAACCCGTCGATCACCTGGTGGATCAACGCGGTGGTGCCCGGATTCTGCGCCTCGCGGTATCGGGGTGTACCGACGGTGGCGTACTCGACAGGGAACGTCTACCCCCTGCGCCCCACCAGCACCGGTGGCGCGACGGAGCTCGACCCGATCGGGCCCGTCGGCATGTACGCGCAGTCGTGCGCGGCCCGCGAGCAAGCGTTCGCACAGGCCGCCGAGCGCTGGGGTACGCCGACGACCATCTACCGCCTCAACTACGCGTGCGAGCTGCGCTACGGGGTGATCGCCGACATCGCACAGACGATTGCCGCGGGGGAACCCGTCGACGTGACGATGCCGGCTGTGAATGTGGTTTGGCAACGTGATTCGAATGCGTGGTCATGGCAGGCGCTCAAGCTTGCCGGCACGCCGGCGGAGATTCTCAACGGCACCGGCCCCGAGACCCTCTCAACGAGGGCCATCGCCGAGCAGCTCGCTGCCCACGCCGGTTGGGATCTGCAGATCACCGGCGAGGAGGCCGACACCGCGCTGCTCAGCAACGCCGCCAAATGCCACGCGCTCTTCGGCTACCCGAGCGTCGCGCCCGCGACGATCATCGAGTGGGTAGCGAAGTGGGTATCCGACGGCGGCCGCGCACTCGGCAAGCCCACGAAATTCCAGCGACGCGACGGAGGATTCTGATGCATCTCTTTGGCACACCGCCGTATGTCATGCCGGCACACCCCCTTGCCGTGACGGCGGAAGGAACCCCGGACTGGGCCGCGCAACGGCTCCTGACTAGGTACTATGCCGCGTGCGGGGTGAGCGGCGTCGGCGTAGCTGTGCACACCACGCAGTTCGAGATCCACCACGATCACGACGTGCTGCGTCGCGTGTTCGCGGAGGCCGCCGACGTCGTCCAGCAGTTCGGGCCCGAAACGAGCCTCGTCGCGGGCATTGCCGGAGATGCCGAGCAGGCAGCGACGGAGGCCGCCATGGCCCGCGACCTCGGCTACGTCGCCGCGCTGCTGTCGCCCTATGGGCTCACCGACCGCACCGAGGCCGGCACGCTCGCCCGCGCGAAGGCCGTCGCCGCGGAGCTACCTGTCGTCGGGTTCTACATGCAGGAAGCCGTCGGTGGGTTCTACCTCTCACGTAAGTTCTGGGACGAGCTGCTGCAGATCGAGAACCTCGTCGCCATCAAGGTGGCGCCCTTCGACCGCTACCGCACGAAGGACGTGGCCGAGGAGATCCTGCGCAGCGGCCGCGACGACGTGCTCCTGCTGACCGGTAACGACGACGCCATCGTCGTCGACCTCCTCCTCCCCTACCGCACGGCTGACAAGGAACTTCGCTTCTCCGGCGGCCTGCTGGGCCAGTGGGCTGTGGGCACGAAGGCGGCCGTCGACCTCACGCGTCGCATCTGGGACGGCAACGGCTCCCCCGTCGATCAGGACATGCTCGCGACGGCCACCGCGATGGTGGACATCAACCAGGCGCTGTTCGACCCGGAGCACCGCTTCGCTGGGTCGATCGCAGGCGTCAACGAGCTGCTGCGCCAGCAGGGGCTGCTCGCGTCGTCGCGCTGTCTGTCTGACACCGAGGTGCTGGCCGACGGTCAAGCCGACCGCATCGCACTCATGCGCGAGCGCTACCCCGAGCTGCTCGACGAAACCTTCATCGCAGAGCACATCGACGAGTGGAAGCGCGACGTGGACTGAGCCCCACGCTTCCCTCCTAATCATTGAGTGGCGGGTGCCCTTCCTAGGGAGGGCACCAGCCACTCAATTGCCTTTACTGCCTGGAACCAAATCCAGTGGGCAACGTATCTTTACATGCCACTTGCAGGCAGTCCCGGTTTCGAGGGTTGCCCCGACGAATCACCGCCAGGTGCAGGAGAGGACCCGCTTCCTGCCCCTGGTGGGGAATCCGACGATGGAGGCTGAGATTGCGCCATGGGTAAATCAAAGCGCACCAAATCGAAACCGCGAAGGGTGAACAGAGCGGACTCCCCATCGCTCGACACTGTTGGCTGCACCCGCCACTTGCTGTCGAGACCTTCCACGATAACTTGCTTCTCTGGCTTCGTCCTACCGATAGTCACAGCCCAAATGACATTTTTATCCGTGCCGAACATCGTGTCACCAATTCTCGTTGGTCGACACGCAACCTCCGCTACCTTCAGCTCCCAAAGCACTCCAAGGCTGTTCGGATCGACGGCGAAGAGCACTCCCTCTGCCGATTGGCCGAGCACTAGCTCCTCCCAGTACCGCAGGTCGACAATTCGCTTAGTCTCCGGGATGTCTACGTAGCCGACCATGGCCTTCTTGTCATAAGAGAACAGGCCGAGCTGCGCGGTCGTTCGAGTTGGCGTAGTGCCGTACCCGTTAACGACGCTGCCTCCGACGAACGCCCCGCCTGGCCCAGCGCACACTGCGGAGATGCTCTGATCTTTCAGAATCCCACGGAAGGTCTCAACCTCGTGAGTATTCATGTCCATCGTCGCCAGCGCGCCCTCCCATTGACCGTAATCAGGTTCAGACGCCATGAGCACCTTGCGAGTGCGCTCATCGACATTGATCTGCAAGGGTCTCGTCTGCTGCTCGCTCGCAGGGATCTGGGCAACGACCTTCAGCTCTTCACCAGATGTCGGCATCTCACCGAATCTGGAGAGTGTGTAGTGGCCGGTGTACAGCTTGCCGTCGGACGATGCCTGGTCTTTCACCTCTCCCGCAGCGGGGATAACAACGGGTTCACCGCCCCGATCATCGTGAATGTGCATAATCCGCATCCCGGCTACGAACAGTTTCCCGTCAGCCCAATGCATCGATTGCGGCGGCTGCGGCGCCGCTTCGAGCTTCTCGGAGAGCATCGGCAGCGAGGTAATCTCGCCAGTTCGAAGGTCGAGGAGTGCTGGCCCCTGTTGCTGCGAAAGCCACAGCGTGTAGTCGTCGAGATGCCCCATCCTGTTGGAACCGCTACTGCCCGTCGCGACGAGCTCGACCTCCTCAGAATCGACGCGGCCCTTCCAGATGTTGTTCGATGTGGTCGAACCGATGTAGATTTCGTCGCCTTTTCCGTACAGGCCAACCACATACGGTTCATCGTTAGGAATCCGAATGATCTTATATTTGCTGTGGTCTCTGGTGTCGATCACAGCCACACGAGCCTTGGGCGTGGTTCCTGCAAGAAGATAGTCGCCCGCAATCTCAGTCACGCCGACGAACGTGAGCCCAGCTTCTTCAGCGAGTTCCTTGGGCAGCACGTCGGAGATTTCGCCTGACGCGCGATCATACGCAACGAGCCCGATATGCGAACCGATACCGCAGTAGACCGTTGACTCCGTCACCGCTAGATCTCGGACATACGTCTCATCGGACATCCGGCCAAGATTCTTGGCTTTCTTGCTTTCTGGATCGTATTCCCACAACGATGCCTTCGGGTACGTCCCAGCAAAGATCTTTCCGTCTGGTGATGCCTTCACGTTCCAGACGACTTCCTCGCCGACATCGACTTCGTCGACGATCTTGGCAGCGACGGTGTCGACGCGGACGATCTTGCCCGCGGTGAAGGTACCCACATAGAGATCAGTTCCGATGTGGGCAATGCCTCGAACCCCCTTCACTCCGGGCAGCTCGACCGTCTTCGTTACCTTTCCCAAATCGAGGTCATACGCTGCCACGCGGGCCGGGTCCATGAGCCCAGACCCCATCCAGATCTCTCGCCCGACGAGGATCCCGTTATAAAAATTCAAGTCAGCGACGCCGACACCAAGGTTCGTCTCACGAATCGCGCTAGTGTCAATCAGTTCAGATCCCGCTGCATCAGGCAGCCATCCGCTGCCGAAAAGTGCGGCCGTAGCGACGCCTCCACCGAGGAGAATACTGCGGCGTGACACCGAGGTTGTAATGAATAAGTCTTTGGTCTCCATACGTATTTTCTTTCGGATCGGTTGTACTGACTTTCACTGTGGATTCACAAGCCAGTTGCTGGAAGTCCTGGGTTAACCGCCTGTCCCGGGTGATAGCCAGAGTTCCCCGGCCGGTTAGAAGAGTCTGGGTTGTCGTCGTCAGCCGCGTCTTCCGAGATCTCAATGTCGGGTTCCTCAGACACGGCATCATCCGGATCCTCAGACACGGCATCATCCGGGTCAGATGGGAGTGAGGTGTCAGCAGGGTTGGGGCATTCCCCCTCAGGGTATGTGCGCCCAGAAACGAGAATCCTTCCATTGAACCACCATTTGGTCCCGTCGGAAGTGATGAGCATTCTGGAACCTCGGCCGGTACCTTTTCCAGAGTTAACCTCTTTGCCCTCAAGACTGTCGGGATCAATCTGATAAATACGGTTATTTAGCGTCGTGTATAGCCTATCCTCACAACGGTCATACTTGAGATGCGCGGAACGCCAAAATCCGTTTGCCGGTTGTGCAACCTCGTCAAGTTTCTGAGTTCGCAACACCTTACCGGTATTGGGATCTAGCTCAAATGCGGTATTGAAAGCAATTCCGAATAGCCGCCCTGACGGTGTTGCCACAAGACTAGTGACACTAGTTTCACCGGGCACCGGTGTGGATTCCCACAGCTTTCTCTGCTTTTCCCTGTCGTACGCCACCACGGTCCCCGGGTTGGACGGAGGCGGAGTTCCATTCCCACCCTTCTCAGTAGTCCCGACAAAGACGACGTCGCCGATAGCCGCCAATGCAGTCGCGCCTCGCCCAGGGAGAAGCTCCTCCTTGAGGGTGACTCTCTCACTGATTTCCGGGTTATAGAGCGTTAGCCCACCCTGGACCATCCCATAGTTCGCGACGGTCCCAATGGCAATCCAATCACCAACAGCCGCTAACACCCAAGGGCGATCTTGCTGCTCATCTGCCCCGAGAGAAAAGAGCTCTTTGGGGTTCTGCGGGCCAAAGGGCAACTTTGGATCATATTCGTACAGGCGAGCGGTCGGATAGGTCCCGATATACATCTTGCCCTTGAATGAAAGCATGCTTTCTGACTCGCGTTTCCATTCCCCATGCGACTCCCACTCATTTGTCTTTGGGTCATATATGGCTAGCCCTCCCCCAAAAGAAACGCTTGCATATAGCTTGTCATCAGGCCCAACTTCAGCTGTAAATACGGGAAGATTACGGTCTCCCTTCAGATCAAGTACCGCACCCGGAATAAACTCCTCCGTATCGATTACAAATCGATCCATGGCCCCGGAGTAGTTCATGGCAACAACGGTCTCTCGGCCTTGTTCATCGATGTAAACCTGGGTCGCCTTGCCGCCATCCATGACGACACCCCAATTTTTGAGATCTTTCTTTTCCGGATCGTAGGAATGAAGGACACTCGAAAGGGTGAACCACAGCCTCCCTTCACTATCAATGTCTATATTGGCGTTATTGAAGTCCGCGAGAGGCGCACTCCATGTTCGCTCTTTCGTATCGTAAATGTATCCAATCTTCCCAGATGGACATCCACTCAGATATACGCTCAACCACCGGTCTACATTCGACAGCTCATACACGAACTCACATTTACCTTCAAGACCATCGGGAAGCTCAATTCTTGTAGATTCTCCAGTCTCCGCATTGACTTTATAGAGCTTGGCTGACGCTGACCCTGTACCGGCATATACGAAACCGTCGACATATGCTGTTCCCCGGACGTAGATGTCGTCTTCCGCGAAGGGTTCATACACCTTCATTTCATTAGAATGCGGATCAAATCTAAACAAACGACCCTGAGGAACTGGCTCTCCCCACCCTTCGAACGTACCTCCGTATACTCGCCCCTGCTCATCAGTGTCGACTTGCCAGATGAATGATGTTGTGGACGTAGGACGAGGACTAGCTTGGATCTTCGATTCCCCTGGCTTCAGATAGAAAACCGCTCCGCTCGTGTGCGAGGAGGTGAAAACCGTCCCGTCATCAGCAGTAGTGATACCCCATGCACCGATTGCGTCGGGTTTGGCATCCGGATGCACCATGTCGATGTGGCGTAGCGCCTTTCCAGTACGCGTGTCTACTTCCACCAACATGGCTGGTTTTGCATTAGAAACCAGCCATGTGCGATATGATCCGTCAGGCATCTTGGCCGTGTCCGAACTACCAACCGTGACGGTATCCATCGGGACGGGGTTCTTCATATCGACGTTCCATGCAGGACCATTCTCATCTGCCACCGCAGGATCGCTTGCTTGAACTGTCGCTCCGAATATCAAGGCAGCGCCAAGGACGACATACAGGCTCTTAGGAAATAGCACCATTGCTCCTTATCCATATGAATTCATTCATCGTGAAAATGCGTTGAAAGGTCTCCCCCTAAGAGTCAGGCGTGTTGAACGCTTGTGAAGGCGTTGCTAGAGGTCAGTAGACCTGCTGCAACCACTTGACGAGGGGTTCAGCTTTCACTTCATGACCGTCGTCATGAAGATGCAGTTTCGCTTGGTCGTCGAGTCCGAGTTCATCCCAGTGCAGCTTTGCGCGGTTAAACTCGTCGACGATTTGCGGCCACCAACCGATCATGTCGGCGCGGCCATGGGATATATAGAAGGGACGAGGACAAATGAGGCTCGCGAGGTCGGCGTCGCCGAACCCTTGAAGAAGCCCCGGGATGAATGCGTGCTCTTCACCAGTGTCGTAGAACGTTCCGTACCGAGTGTCCTGCACGACCATCTTGTTGCAGCGGTCATTAAAGAACCCCAGGCTTCCAGCCACCACGACTCGTTCGTCGAGTGGCGCCCAGTACTGGGTTGCGAGCCCGCCCCAGCTCATCCCGGTCAGGGCATATCCTGACTGGTCAAGCTCGGGCGCGAGCTGCCACGTCGCCTGGAGCAGGCACTGGAGGCGGGCGAATTCCAAGCCCTCCATCGTTGTTCCGGCTAGCCGGCACAACTGCTGTGCTCGGTTGCGAGCCGGTATGCCGATCAGATTCATGGGAGCCAGCACAGCGTAGCCAGCGTCGACGAGCTTGCGGCCCACGGCATCGTATGTGCCGCGCTCGTCGTCGACGCCGAACACGCGCTCGGGCGTCGAGCCCAAGCCGTGCACGAATACCACGAGCTTGGTTGCGCCGTCGGGAACGACCAGGGCCCCTTGTGCCGTGAGATGCTCGTCGAGGGGCACGGTGATCCAGCGTCCGTCGTGGATCAAGCTCTCTTTGACTTGAGCTTCACCTTGGGCGGAGAGCTCCGGCGGCGCGAGCAGTTGACGCCAAGCCTCGCGACGATCCGACACGCTCTCTAGGTAGGCCTCCTTGGACGTGTAGTCGCGATGCCATAGGGCTCTCGAGCGCTCCGCGTAGCCATCCACGAGCTGGGCGCGAAAGTAATCCTCCAGCTCCATGGAGTAGCCCGCTTGGCGTTCTTCGTAGCCCATTGGTCACCCCTTCACACCGGACATCATCGCGCCCTCGGTGAAGTACTTCGACGCAAAGAGGTACGCGATCAGGATCGGGGCCAGCGCGATGGCTGAGCCAGCGAGCGTGGAGCTCAGAGGCGCATTCTCTTGCAGCATCCGTGCCACACCCGTAGTCAGCACTTGCATGTCCTCCCTCTGGGCGGCGATCAACGGCCACAGGAAGTCGTTCCAGTGCCACAGGAACACGAACAGCCCAAGCGTGGCCAGAATCGGTTTACAGAGCGGAAGAATCAACGTGAAGAAGATTCTTGCTTCGCTCGCACCATCAACCTTGGCAGCTTCAATCAACTCGTCGGGGATTCCCTGAATGAACTGCCGCATCAGGAATGTGGCCTGAACATTGGCGAGCGTAGGCAGGATGAGGCCCCAATAGGTATTCACCCCGCCCATCTTGGAGACCATCATGAACTGAGGAATGAGGCTCACGTGGTACGGAATCATGACCATCGCGATGAAGAGCCAGAAAAGCCCATCCCTTCCTCGGAACCTCTTCTTGGCGAACCCGTACCCGGCCATTGAGGCAAAGAGCATCACCAAAATGACAGAAGCGACGGAGTAGATCGTCGTGTTGAGAATCCACTGCGGCATCTTTCCGGTCGCAAGGATTTCTGTGTAGTTGTCGAGCGTGAGATCGACTGGTAACAACGACTCGGGGAACGTCAGCGGAACACCCGGTTTGCGCATCGACATGACGATCATCGCGTAGAAGGGGAAGAGCGTCACGATGCCGGCCAGCACGAGAACGACGTACTGAGCCACCATCCCGAATCCCTTCGGGGCTAGCGCATCGCGTTCTGCAATGAGCCGACGGCCGCGTTTCTTCTGTTTGCCTGGTTCCACGTCAACGACTGCATCCAGAGCAACAACATCGGTGGTCATCTGCTAGTCCCCCTTATCCAGAACAGCGCGTTGAATGAGTGCTATGGCGACGAGCAGGATTGCCATCGAGACGCCAATCGCTGCGGCATAACCGAAGTGGAAGAGTCGGAATGCCTCGTCGTAGAGCAAGAGGCCGAGCACCTTGGTGCTTCCCGACGGCCCACCGCCCGTCATCACGAACACGACGTCGAACACCTGGAACGAGAATGTGGTCTCGATCACCAAGAGGAAAAGCAGGATCGGGCGCAGCTGCGGAAACGTAATGAACCAGAAATGCTGCCACCCATTGACGCCGTCGACGCGGGCTGCTTCATCGACTTCGCGAGGCAGATCCTGGAGGCGTGCCAGCACGATGAGCAGGTCGAAGCCAAACCGGCCCCACACCGCCACGAGAATGACAGCGACGAGGGCAAAGCCGGGTTTCGCAAGCCATGACCGTTCGTCGCCTCCAAAGAGACTCCAGATGGTTGGCACGATGCCACCACTGTTGAACACCCACACGAACACCGCACCGGCGAGCACCAGCGACGTGATGGATGGGATGAAGAACGCTCCGCGGAAGAACTTGATGAATGGCCCTACACGACGGACAAGCAAGGCAAGTGAAATGGACACCGCCATAAGGAGTGGGACCACGATGACGGTGTAGATCACCGTCGTGAAGAATGACTGCCAGAATGCCCCGGAATTCGCCATTCGCCCGAAATTGTCAAGGCCGAGGAAGTCAAACTTGCCAGAGATCTTGAAGTCGCCAAGCGAGATGATGAACCCGCCTAGGACCGGGAACACTCGCCACACTAGGAAAAGCAGCGTGGCTGGGAGGACAAAGATGATGCCCGCGATGGCCTCCCGGCGCCGAAGGAGTGGGCGCCGGGAGGCCTTCTGGGGACTCGCAGTCGTAGCAGTCATCGGTATGGGATCTACTTGTTGACGATGCTTTCGGCCTGCTTCTGCATCTCTGCCGAAGCCTGCTCTGGCGTCTTCTGCCCGAGGAGCACTGCCTGCATCTCAGTGCGGATGACGCCGTTCACCTCGCGCGCGTTCGGGTCTTGCACACCGGGGGTCACCACGTCGAGCGCGGCAGCTGCCTCACTCTCCGGGCTTCCTTCCTCGAAGGTGAGCTTCGCTTCTTCCTTAGGCGGGTAGAAGTGGCTGAACTCATGAATCTTTGCCAGCTGCTCGGGCTTCGTGACCCAGTTCAAGAACACCGCGGCAGCTTCCTTGTTCTTCGACCCTTCCAACAAGGTGAACGAACCGATGGTTCCGTACCCGGCACTCACCTTGTTCTTCAGGGGCATGCCGACGACGCGATCCTCGCCCCAGTAGGGATCCAGAATGCTAGCGCCGCTGTGCATTTCGCAGGCCACCTTGCGCTGGGCGATACCCGACTGCTCAGTAGGCACTGCGGTGACCGAATCGTCGACATTGATGTATCCCTCGTCGACGAGCTTCTTCAGGAAATTGATGGCTTCGAGCACCTCGGGGGTATTCAGCGTCGGCTTACCCTCATCGTCAAACGTGCTGCCACCGGCCTGCTGGACGAACGGCAGGAACGCCATGTCCATCGCATCGTCAGGCTTGAAGCCGAGCTGCGTGGCGTAGAAGCCTTTCTCCTTCGCCTTCTTGCCAAGCTCGAGAAGGTCATCCCACGTCTCGGGAACCTCGCCGCCAATCTTGTCGAGCACCTGCTTGTCGCACGTAACGGGCACAACCGACATCAGAATCGGAGCAGCTACCTGGTGATCGTTGATCTTGGTGTACTTCAACGCATTTTCTAAGTAACCATCGGTGACGAGGAGATCGTCCAGCGGGGCGAGCACCTCCTGTGCTTCGTACTGCACAAGCTCGTTCGGGATCATGTAGACCACGTCAGGCGCCACGCCGCCGGCGATCGCCGACGACAATGCAGTATCCCGGTCTGCCCACGGCAGCACTTCGTTGGTCAACTTGATGTCGGGGTATTCCTTATTGAACTCCTGGATCATGCCCTTCCAGAAGTCTTCATCCGCGTTAGCACGAACTTCCGGGCTAATCGGGAACGTGCGGAACTTCACTTCACCGCTGATCGACTTCGCTTCTTCGCCTGTCGGCGGAGCCGACGGGGCGTCCCCATCTCCTGAACATGCGGCGAGAAGACCCACCACAGCCATTGCGGCGATTGTCTTCATAACTCGTCGAGCCATTGCAACTCTCCTTTGGGTTGAACGGATGCCACTGATAGAAAAGGTTATCTGTACTAGAAAAAGTTGTCCAGCGATTTCTGAAACTTGTTACCGCATCGTTGCTTTCACATCGCTGACAAGGCGAACGACGTGGTTTGCGGCCTCCAGCTACGCGCTCACGGCCGTAGACTCGCGTACGCGCAGCTCGGGCGTGAGTTCCACCCGGCTGGGCGCACCGTCGAGAGCTTTGATGCCCATGTCCATGGCGAGGCGGCCCACTTCGTCGAGGGGTAAATGCGCCGACGTGAGCGGGGGCACGGTGTCGCGGGCGAACTCGATGTCGTTGAAGCCGGTGACGGACATCTGCTCGGGCACCGTGATGCCCCGCTCGCGCAAGCATGCCAGCACGCCGAAGGCCATCTGATCGGCGGTAGTGGCGATCGCCGTCAGCCCAGCGGCGGCGTCGGAATCAAGTAGCTCGACGCATGCGTCGTGGCCGCCGTCGCGGGTGGGGGCGGCTCGTCGGACAACCAACTCGTCGCCGAACACGTCGCGGAAGCCGGCGACGCGATCGGCCATGGAGAGCAGGTTCGATTCGCCCGCGAGCAGAGCCACCCGACGATGCCCGAGCTCGTGCAAATGCTCCGCCACCTGCCGAGCGGCGAGGCGGTTGTTGACGTCGATCCTGGACACGCCCAAGTCAGCGCTCACCTCGTGCGGCCCGATCATCACAGCGGAATTGCCATCCTTCACGAATGCCGCCAGGCTCTTCTCGAGTGCGTCGGCGTGGATCGGGTCGTCCAAACCCGACGCGGCGACGATCATCACGTCGACGCGTTGGGCCCGCAGCCGACGCAACACGTCGAGCTCGTTACCCGGGTCGCGGTACGTATTCACGATGGTCACCATGTAGCCGGCCTTGGCCGCCACTTCATGGATGCCGCCGATCATCGTCGAGAAGAACGGGTCAGACACGTCACCGACGAGCACCCCGACGGTCTGCGAGCGCCCCTGCAGCAACCCGCGGGCATTGGCGTTCGGAACGTAATCGAGCTCTTGCGCTACCTTCTCCACCCGCTCGCGAAGCTCGTCCTTCACGGGGTAGTCGCTGCCGGAGAGCACTCGCGACGCCGTCGCCAGCGAGACTCCCGCCTGCTCTGCGATGGTCTTCAGATTCACGCTACCCATGCCGATCAGCTTACTGGGAGAAGGCCTTCCAGTTACGGTTCGCGGCACCACCCGCCCGTATGTGCCCTGCCCAGGTCAAGCTCCTGGACCGCCCGGCGCGGTTGAGGTGTGCTGAACCCGTCGGGCAACTAATGTGACCTACTGTGAGCACTCCTGTACAAGAGGAAGACCTCGCGCGCGTCACGATCATCTCGTCGTCACGTCGCGTGGATTTGGCCCTCCCCGGTTCCGTGACGTTGAGCGAACTGCTGCCGAGCATCCTCAAATTTGCTGGCCTCGAGTCGAATGCCCCCACCGACGCGGTCCACGCCTGGGTGCTGCAACGCTTCGGCCAAGACCCGTTCGATCTCTACTCGCCCATCAGCAAACTCGGCATCCGCGACGGTGAGACGCTCCACCTCCGTCAGCGCGAAAATGCCATCCCCGATGCTGCCTTCGACGATGTCGTCGACGCGGTCGCCAGCGCTACCAACTCGCGCCCCTCATGGCAGCCCAAGCACTCCCGCATCGTCGGTCTCCTTTGCATGGCGACGGTGTTGCTCGGTATGCCGCTGCTCATCATGTTTGGGACATCCGACGAGCGGCGCCTCGTGCAAGGGCTCGTCCTCATCGCGACGGCCCTGCTTTCGTTCGGCGCGTTTATCGCTTCGGTGTCGCTGGCACGCGCGGCGAGGGAAAAACCGACGGCCACCGTGCTGGCCTGGCTGAGCGTGGCGCTGGCGGCCGCCGTCGGATGGGACCTGCCGTACGTCATCGCTACCGACGCAGCCATCCACATCCACATTCTCATGGCATCGTCGCTGATCCTCACCTCAGCCGCCGCGAATGCGCTCGCATCCCGTCTGCACGCGATGCCGCTCTTCGCCGCCGCACTCTTCGGCGCACTCATGCTCACGGCAGCTTCCGTCATGGCGCTCAACTACGGCAACGACGACAAAGTCGCCGCCGGCACCATGGCCTTCATGGCACTGGTGACGACGTTCATGCCGTCGCTCAGCTACAAGATCGCCGGCATTGCCCTACCGAATCTCCCTGTCACCACCGAGGCCATGCTTGCCGACGACACCCCGGTGCAATCAGACATCGTCAGCCGCGCTCTCTTCGCCGACCGCCTGCTGGGCGGCATGCTGATGGGCACCAGCGCGACGGCGGTCGTCGCATCTTGGATTACCATCACCAACGGCACGTGGTGGGCGATCGCGCTCATCCTCTGCGTTGGGCTAGCGTTTTTGCTGCGTGCCCGTGCATTCGTCGGGTTGGTTCAACGCATGTCGCTGGTGCTGAGCGGCGCGGTAATTCTGGGGCTTGGCCTCGTCGCACTCGCCTACAGCACCACGTCCACGTACGTCGGGCTTGGCATTCTCTTCGGCATCACGTTGCTGGTCGGCTACCTCTTTGCTCACTACTCTGCTGCCTGGCATAAGCGCGTGCTATCCCCAACTTGGGGCCGTTGGGGCGACATCTTCGAGTGGCTAGCAATCATCGGCATCGTGCCGTTCATGCTCGGCGTGCTGAACTTCTACATCTGGTTCCGAGGCCTCTTTAACTTCTGAGGCGTGCGATGACACGCTCATGATAAGGAATGTGGGATTCCACCGAAAACGGTGGAATCCCACATTCCTTATTGACGACGTCGTCATTCGAGTGGTGGTTTCGATACGCAGGCTTCGCCTGCTACTCAACCCAAGTCGATACGCGCCTTCGGCGCTACTCAACCACCGAGCTGGCCGGGTTTCGATACGCGAGCTGCGCTCGCTACTCAGCCCAAGTCGATACGCCGCCCTCCGCCTGCCACTCAACCTCCGCAAACGACGGGAAGCGGTCAGGAGCCGAAGAGCATGCGGTATTCCATCGGGCTGGGTGGCACGACGACGCGGGCAAACCGTCGGGCGCTGGCCAGCGCAACTTCCGTCTCGCCCAGGTCCGAGGCGCCCTTCACCTGCGACGCGGGCAGCGCGTAGGCGCGTCGGAGATTCTCCGAGGTCTTCCCGTCAACGGGTGTGACGATGGCGACGTCGCTGTTACGCAGCTCGCCTACCGCTTTGCTCGACGTCGGGTCACCGATTTTCGCGACGGCCTGCCATGCGCCCAGCTGGTGGGTGGGCTGAATCGCTTCCATGTCGTCGATGATGAGGCTGGGCCGGAAAGGGCGACCCTGTCCGGGCACGTTCTCAGTGTCGCGCAGGAGGTCGATGGTACCGCCGCAAGCGCGGACGGTGTCAGCCAGAGCCAACCACTCGCGGTGATCCGCCGCCAGCACAGTCAGGTGCGCGCCCAGACACATGGCTCGAAACGCGATGAGCCATCGCATGTACTCCGGAACGGCGAGGTAGAGCCGCGTCGGTTCTCCCCGAAAAAGTCGGAGTGCGACGGGACCCCCCGGCCCCCTGCCCAGCAGCAGACCGGCCGGCCCGGTGTGTACAACCGACTCAACAACCTCACGACCGGGCGCGAGTGCCTGATGTATTTCGGTCGTCGTCATCAGTTGACCTGCCTTCCCAGCGGTACGGTGGCGAGCAGTCCAGGCACTTGGGAGCCGCCTCGCGGTCCCAGCTTCACCCACGCCGGCAGCACCGTCTGCACAGCCTCGTCCGCATCACGGGCTTGTTCGTCGTTGTTGGTGACCAGTCGAACGGCTCCGCGCGCAGGCTCGCCCGGGGACACGGTGTACGACGTGAGCGCCATCATGGCGGGGGCAGCGGCGACGGCGTCGAGCAGCGCCTGATACCCCTGGCTCGGGTCCTTGCCAAAGTGCTGCACCTCGCGCGCCTCATGCGTGAGCCCGTCGCAAATCCACTGATCCCATTCCTCGCGGCTGCGCTCCTCCAGAGGATCGGGGCTCACCCCCGTGCACATGCCCAGCACGTCCGCGATCTCGTTCGGGTCCAGCGGCTCAGTGCTCACGCCGCGTCGCTTCAGCATGGCCTGCGCGCGGTGCAGCCCAAACCGCAGAGTCGCGAACACACCGTCTTGCCCCAAGCCGCGTCGGCCGACGGCTTCGAGGCAGAGTCGCGGATCGAGGCGCAGCGCCAACCAGGTGCGTCGTACTGCGGGTGGCGGGTAATCGTCGCCCAAGATTTCCAAGTACGACGCGATGGCCGGCGAGTCGGCAGGCAGCATCGCCCGCGTCGGGGCGCCGACGGTGAATGTCACCATCTGCACACCTGCGAACGTAACGTCGTCTTGCCTCGTCAACTGATCTAGTGCGGTGAGGTTCAGCAGGTTGCCGCGGTCGGAGAACATGTTGAGATCCGAGGTGAGCTCGACGATGCCGGTCCAGGATTTCCCATCCGCAACGACGCCGATCTCCCCGTCGTGCGCATCTTTGATCTGTGTGATCTCCAGCTCGCGCAGCCACTGGGCAAGCGGCACCAGATCTTGCGGCTGATCTGGGTTTTCAGTGAAGTGCTTGCGTCGTCGCCTGAATGCCCGACGGTGCGCGATGGTGCGAGGGATGGTTCGCCCGTTTACCGGCACCGTGACGAGAAGCCCGACGAGCAACGTCACCCCAGCGAGTGCCCAGGACCACGGCTGCTGCAGCGCAGCCAGCGCGAGCGCGATGACGATGATGATCTCCCAGAGCACCACGAGCGGGATGTGCCGTGTGGAGCGTGCGCGCAGCGGAAGTTGCGATTTCGCAGCCGGGGCAGACTTCAACATGGCGTCCTTTCGAGACCGTGTCCGTGCGTAACTCTAGGGCCTTTCAGGCCCACCAACATCCCTTTTGTCGTCGACCTGCCACCGGTTGGGGGCTAATCTGGCCCCGCACCGTCGAACAGTGAGGGCAGAAATGGCGACACGCAAAGATCTTCTCAAGGCGCAGTCGTTCACGTCGCGTCGGATGATCGCATCGTTCATCAACCGTGACCCCGACGATCCCACCCCCCCGCTTCGACGCGTCGGCATGGCCACCTTCGTCTCGGTCTTGTTGGGCATCGTACTCGTCGCTGGTTACACGCTATTAGGCCTCCTCAAACCCGGATCCAACCCGAACTGGAAGACAACTGGCATCGTCATCTCCGACACTGAGTCGGGCGCATTGTTCGTCTACGAGGAGCAAGGCGACATGCTCGTCCCTATGGCCGACGTGGCGTCTGCTCGCCTGAAGGCAGCCGGCGGTGAGGGGGGCGACATGCCGAAGACCTCCAACGTGAAAACCGAGGCGCTAAGCGGCATGACCCAAGCTCCGATGGAGGGAATTCCGGGCGCCCCACGCCAGCTGCCTGCTCCGAAAAATATGGCCGCGCATCCGCTGAAAATGTGTTCGACGGCACCCAACCTGGGCGGCGAACGCTTCGTGACGCTCGACTTCGACGCTGCTGGCCCCGCAAGCTCCAGCTTCGCGTTCGTCGCGCAACATTCAGACCGCTCCGAGTACCTGATCTTCGGCGGCAAGAAACATCGCCTGTGGACCGACCCGACGAATAGTGGCCTCGCGATGGTCACGGACCTGCCTCGCATCCCCGTCGGCAACGCGTGGATTGCCGCGATGCCCGAAGGGCTCCCCATTCAGCCTCTCGACATCAAGGGGCTCGGCGACGATAACGGTCGCTGGATTGCGGGCATGGCAAGGGGCGACATCGGGCGGGCACCGTCGGATAATGACTCGACGCAGGATCAGTACTTCGTGCAGACCGAGGAGGGAATCGTCCGCATTTCCTACCTCGACGCGGACGCACTGATTCAGAAGTACCACCAGGGCAACGCGGGCGTGGTCAGGACCCTGGGCGCTCGTGACTGGAAATCCATCGACCGCTTCAACCTCCCAGACCGTCGAAGCGCCGACGTGCCGTGGGACCGCCCTGCAGGCCCGCCGCAGGATTCCAGCATCGAGTCCAAGTCTGTGTGTGCGACGTGGACCTCCAGCAACCCGGAGACTCCGACGATCAGCTACGGCGACTCCACACCCAAGCTGCCCTCCACCTTCCGCGTCGCGGTGGGCAACGCATTCGATTTCATCGAAATGCCGACGCTCACCGGCGCCCTACTGCGCAACGCCTCCTCTGCGGAGGACGACACCGTCACCTTCCTCATCACGGATCGCAAAAAGTACGCCATACCGTCGACGCCCGACCGTGCGGCGCTGGGATACAAGGACCTCAAGCCGGTGCCGGTGCCCGGCGGCTTACTCTCGCAGATCCCCGACGGGCTCGCTGAAGGCAGCAGCCTCAAGCTAGGGAACGTGCGGCCGCTGAATAAGCAGCCAAGCCCCGGAGGTAACTAGGCATCACCCATGCAGGCCTAGGTACTCCTACTCGAATCGAAGCTGCGGACGCAAAATGCCTTGGAAGTGACCCGAGTCATCCGTAATGTCTTTCTCGACAGCAAGGCAGCCCCGAGGGATTCGAAGTTGCCACCATGGCCGGTTCACTTACCGGCTCAACAGTCGAAGGGAATGAAAAATGGGCAACAAGTCCGTAGACCGCGCCGAAATGAACAAGGCTGCACAGCAGATCGACACCAAGCACCAGGAGATCGTGCAGCTCCAGACTCGCCTCCGCAACGAAATGGGCACCCTCGCTGGTACCTGGTCCGGCCGTGCATCCACCGCCTTCCAGAACGGCTACCAGCGCTTCGACGAGGAGTTCGAGAAGGTTAAGAACGGCCTCGAGCAGATCCACTCCTCTCTCACCCAGACTCACCGCGACTACAGCACCCGTGAGGACGAGAACGAGCAGTCCGCTAACAAGTTCCTCAACTCCATCTGATCGTCGCCTCATCTACAGAGAATTTTTAAGGAGAATCAATCATGAGCGAAGCAACCGTATACACCCAGGGTGGCATGCAGGACGGCATCTCCGCCCTCACCCGCGCTAACAAGGAACTCGTCGAGAAGCTGGAGACCCTCAAGGGTGAGCTCCGCACCTCCCTCGGTCAGTGGGAAGACAACGCCCGCGAGACCTACCAGCAGGTTCAGGACTCCTGGGACCGCTCCGCCGCTCGCCAGGGTGAGATCATCAACGGCATGGCTGGCACCCTGACCAACATCTCCGACGGCTACGACGCCACCGAGCGCTCGAACCAGTCTCGTTGGGCCTGATCTTCAGACCAACCCCGAAAGGGTCCGGCTTCGGCCGGGCCCTTTCTCTTTGTTACTCATACCGTGCCGTATCGATGGGGGCGACACGCGTCTTCAACCTCTAACCCACGTCGAGGTCTGGCCATGGCCTCGAGCCCTGGTCGATCGAGTCGGAGAGACGCCGGAGGTACTCATCACGAGGAATCTCGACGGCACCGAGCGAAGCCAGGTGACCAGTCAGCCACTGCACGTCGAGCAAGGCGACGTCGATGCCGCGCAGCACCTCGACGAGCCTGACCAGCGCCACTTTCGACGCGTCTCTACCCACCACCGGATCATGAAACATCGATTCCCCGGCAAACAGCCCCCGGATGTGGACACCGTAGAGCCCGCCTGCCAGGACGCCGTCAGGGGTCCAGACCTCAACGCTGTGCGCGATACCTGCCGCGTGCAGCTGCAGGTAACAAGTGGCGATTCGTTCGTCGATCCAAGCGCCTTCCCGCGACGGGTCAGCGCAGCGCGCTAGCACGTCGGAGAATGCGGCATCTACCGTTGTCACATAGCGTTTTGCAGATTTTCGGAGGCTTCGCCTTACGCGCAATGCATCCAGCGGAAGCACCCCGCGCTCCATCGGAGACCACCAGCCCATGACGTCGTCGACTGGCATGGGGAAGACGCCCGCCGCATACGCCTCGACGGTGATGTGCGCGTCGAACTCTTCCGAGATGCCGATAAGGTCCTGGTTGGGCCATGTCGAAGCCTCGCCGAAGATGGTGCTGAGCATGCCGTCCAGTGTTCCACTGCCCAAGATCCATCGCTATGCGCGGCATGCTTGGTTCAGTGTGGGAACCTTGTGGGTGAAGGAGCGTCATGGAGAATAAGCAAATTGCCAAGGCCGAGGACATGTCCGCCGACGTGTTCCACCAGATCCTCGAACTTGCCATCAATGGCAAGGGCGCGCTCGCGGGCGCCAAAACCATCGCGAAACAGCAGCTCGAGAAAGCCGGCGACCACGAGGCGGCGGTGCAAGCCATCGTCACACAGCACCTAGCACTCGCCGGCGGTCAGGGATTCGCTACTAACTGGGGCGGGTTCCTCGTCTCTGTGGTGACGATCCCAGCAAATGTGGCGGCATCGTCCTTTGTGCAGGCACGTATGGTGGCGGCCGTCGCGCATCTTCGCGGCTACGAACTCTCCGACCCGAGGGTGCGCACCGCCATCTTGATGTGCATGCTTGGCCCCAAGGCCGGTCAGGCCCTCGTCTCCAAAGGTGTGCTGCCCAGCTCCCCTCTCGTCGTCGCTACCGCGCCGGTTTTCGACGACAACCTGGACGGCGCCGTCGCGAAGGCTCTACTTGAGCGAGCGCTCAGCGCTGTGGGCGGCAAGCGCCTGGGCCTCATGGTGCTCAAGGGAATCCCGCTCGTCGGCGGCGGTGTGGGGGCTGCCGTCGATGCTTGGAGCACGCGGCACATTGCGAACCATGCCCTCGCCGAGCTACCCAATAGGCGGCCGAAAGCGAACGCCTCAGCTTCCTGACAGATACCGACGGCGCACGCGCGAGGTGACGAGGCAGGTCACCTCGTAGGGAATGGTTCCCATGAGGTCGGCCATGTCTTGCGGCGTGATGCGTTGGTCCCCAGAAGCGCCGAGCAGCACTACTTCCGCGTCCTCCTGCACGTTCGAGTCCGGCCCCAGATCCACGAGGATCTGATCCATGCACACTCGACCCACGACGGGATACGAGCGCCCGTCGATAAGTACCCGGCCCTTCGAGGAATTCAACCGCGAGAATCCATCGCCATAGCCGACGGTGACCGTCGCGATTCTGGTGTCTTGCGGTGCCCTCCAAGTGAGGCCATACGAGACGCCCTCGCCTGCTCGAACCGTTTTCACCAGTGTGATGCGCGACGTCCAACGCGCCACCTGCTCCAGCAGCCCGGTTTCCGCGCGATTCATTTCGGGGGCTGCGCCATACAGCGCAATACCCGGACGAATGGCATTGTCATCGCCCAGATCATGGTTGAGGGCGCCGGCAGAGTTGCCCGAATGCACCCACTGCACATCGCACACTTCCCGCACTCGGGCGACCGCCTCGACAAATCGCTCACGTTGGAGTGCGGTGAACTCGCGGCCCTCCTCGACGTCGGCCACCGCGAAGTGCGTCATGACGCCCTCCAGGTGCAGGTGCGGATCCGCGGAGATGTCTTCGACGGCCTGCCGCACGTCTTCGGGCGCGATGCCGACGCGGTGGATGCCGGTATCAATGTTCAGGTGCAACTTAGCCACGGTGTCCAGCCGACGAGCTGCCTCGGCTGCCGGGGCGATGTTTCGCAGCGAGCCGATGGCAAGGCTGACATCATGCCTGATGAGGGTGGGGAGTTCGTCGGGAAAGGGCGGGGTGAGCTTCAAGATCAGGCGGCTGATGCCTGCCTCGCGCAGCGTTATGGCCTCGGTCGCGGTTGCCACCCCGAAGCCCATCACCTGCGGCTCGATGTGTTTGGCGACGGGCAGCAGTCCGTGCCCGTACGCGTCGCCTTTCACGGCTGCAATAACCGCACGACCACCGCCACGAGTACGCACGGTTTCGAGGTTGCGGGAGATAGCTCGCAGGTCGACGACGAACTCATTGGTCGGCATTTTTCCATCATAGACCGCACGAACCACCTCTAGTGCTAGCGCCATGAACCACGTCGATGGCAGACTGGGCGTATGTCTAATGACCAATGGAATCAGGGCCAGGGCGGCCAGTGGCCCTCCGACCAGGGCGGTAACTGGAACGCGCAGCCGCAGTCGCAGCAGAGCAGCACCGAGTGGAGCCAGCAGGGCCAAGCCTCTGCTAACGAGTGGGGTGGCCAGCAGCAGGCACAGCCGTCGGCTACCGAATGGAACGCTGGGCAAGACCAGCAAGCACAGAACTGGGATCAGCAGGGCCAACAGGCTGCGGGTACCGACTGGAACGCTGGCCAAGACCAGCAAGCACAGTCTTGGGACCAGCAGGGCCAGCAGGCGCAGTCGTGGGATCAGCAGCAGAACTGGGATCAGCAAGGCCAGCAGGTGCAGCCTTCCGCCGCAGAGTGGAACAGCGGCCAGGCACAACAGCAGGGTCAGACCTGGGATCAGCAGGGCCAACAGGGCCAACAGGGTCAGCAGCAGTGGAACCAGCAGGGCCAGCAGCAGCCGCAGTGGCAGACGCCCGCGCAGTCTAATGGCGGCGGTTTGTTCAGCATGGACTTCACGAAGTTCTCGCTTCCGCAAAGCGGCAAGCTGATCTGGCTCATCGGCATCATCGTGATTGGCGTTTTGTGGCTGATGGACTTCATCACCGTCCTCGCGGGCGGCGACACGATGGTCTACAACGGCACCGCCTACGGCGAGGATCAGAAGCTGATGCTTGTCCTGAGCTCACTCTTTGGTGGTCTAGGCTCTGCATTCCTGAAGATACTTCTCCTGCGCGTCGCTATCGAAGGTGTGAGCGCGCTGGTGAAGATCGCAGAAAACGGCAAGAAGTCTGACTGAGTTTCAAGCGCACACTGCATCCGACAGGGGAGCCCCATCTGGGCTCCCCTGTTTCGTTCCTCTAACGAGCGGTGCGCTGAGTTGGGAAGTACGAACGCCCTTGGCGGAGCGACACGTATTTTCGGTGATCGCGGTATCTATGAAAAAATGGCTCGCGGTGTGTCGGGAAGTCTGGTCGACGATGATCTCAAACCCGTAGGAGTACACCGATGGCCAAGCAGACCCGCGAAGAATTTGTGCTGTCCCGGGGCACGTACCGCGAATACTCTCGCCTCGAGAAGATGCTCACCAGCAACCAAATGGCGGGCGTCTTGCTCCTCTTCGCGACGGTGGCCGCACTCATCTTCGCCAACTCCGGCGCATCCGAGGCCTATTTCGCGCTGCGCGACAGCCACGTCGGGTGGGACCTCGGATGGCTGAACCTGGACCTCTCCGTCGGGCACTGGGCAGCCGACGGGCTCCTCGCCATCTTCTTCTTTCTCGTCGGGCTGGAGCTGAAGCGCCAGTTCGTGCTGGGTGACCTGCGCGATCCAGGCCGCGCACTCGTCCCAATCGCCGCCGCATTCGGAGGCGTCGCCGTGCCCGCGATCATCTTCACGCTCGTAAACCTCAGCGGCACTGAGGGCGAGCTGAACGGCTGGGCCATCCCCGCCGCTACCGACATCGCATTCGCTGTCGCAGTGCTGGCCATCGTCGGACGACACCTGCCTGCCGCGCTACGCACCTTCCTGCTGACGCTCGCCGTCGTAGACGATCTCATCGCCATCACCATCATCGCGGTGTTCTATTCCACCAACCTGCAGCTGCAGTACTTGGCGTTCGCAATCATCCCGGCTGCGCTCTACGCGGTGCTCGCGAACCGCTTCGAGCACTGGTTTAAGAAGTCGTACACGATGGCTTGGGTGCTGCTATTCCCTCTAGGTGTGATGACGTGGGCGCTGTTCTACAATTCCGGCATCCACGCGACGATCGCCGGCGTCGTGCTCGCCTTCCTCGTACCGGTACATGCCAAGTCGGAATACGGAGCGGAGTATTCGCTCTCAGAGACTTTCGAGCACCGCTTCAACCCCATCTCCGTCATCATCGCCGTACCGGTGTTCGCGTTCTTCTCCGCGGGGGTGAACGTCGGTGGCTGGAGTGGTCTCGTCGCAGCCTGGAGTGAGCCCGTGACGCTAGGCGTCGTCCTCGGTTTGGTGCTGGGCAAGATCGTCGGCATCTCGGGTACGACGTGGCTAGTCACGCGGTTGAAGCACGCCAACTTGGACCCAGATATCAAGTGGATCGACCTCATGGGCATCGCTGCCATCGCCGGTATCGGTTTCACCGTTTCGCTGCTGATTAGCGAGCTGAGCTTCCCCGGCGGCGGCGTCCTACAAGACGACGCAAAGGTGGGCGTGCTCACCGCATCAGTGCTGGCCACCGTCGTGGGGTCTGTAGTGCTGGTGCCGCGCAATCGTCGTTACAAGGTGATCGACGAGAAGGAACACCTCGACGCCAACCACGACGGGGTACCCGACGTGTTCCCCGACGACAGCTCGAAGCAGTAGCCGGTTCGCCCACCCCGATCATCGAGTAGGCGACGCAGTCGCCGTATCGAGATGCATCGCTCTTCACCAGACCCGCCCGGACGCAGAAGGAATGAGGGATTTCACCGTTTTTGGTGGAATCCCTCATTCCTTATCGACGATACCCATTGCTCTGGCAGTGGTTTCGATACGCGAGCTTCGCTCGCTACTCAACCACCGGGAGCGGCACGGGCACCCCGCCCCGATGATTGAGCCGCCGCTGAAAGCGGCGTGTCGAAATCATCACCGAGCGTGGTTTCGATACGCCCGCTGCGCGGGCTACTCAACCATCGGGACTGATGCGGAACTCAACCACCGGAGGACAACAGCGACTCAACCGCCACCTAGCGCTAGTACAGCAGTGCGGTGCTCGGGTCGCTGAGGAGGTCGCCGACGTCGGTGAGGAACTTCGAGCCCTCGGCGCCGTCGATGATGCGGTGGTCGAACGAGAGCGCCAGGGTGGTCACCCAGCGGGGCTCGACGCGCTCGTCGGCCCCCTCGCCCACCACCCACGGGCGGCGCTTGATGGCACCCATGCAGAGGATGCCGGATTCGTCGCCGTGCATGATGGGCGTTCCGGTGTCGACACCGAACACGCCCACATTCGTGAGCGTGAACGTGCCACCTTGCTGGCTGGCCGGCTGGAGTTTCCCATCCCTCGCCACCTCGACGAGCTCGTTGATGGCTCGCGCGAGTTCCAAGAGCGTCATGTGATTGGCCGACTTGATGTTGGGCACCAGCAGCCCGCGCGGGGTGGCGGCGGCGATGCCAAGGTGCACGTCGCGGTGATACACGATCTCCTGGCGCTCCTCGTCCACCGACGCATTCAAGCTGGGGTTGTGCCCGAGCGCCAAGCACACCGCCTTCGCGAACAGCAGCGTCGGCGAGATACGCACATCGGCAAAATCCCGCCGCTTCTTCAGCCGTTCGACGAAGCTCATCGTCGCAGTGACGTCGATGGTGAGCCACTCGGTGACGTGCACGCGTCGCTCCACCGAGCGCACCAGGTTGTCCGCCGTCGCCTTGCGCACTCCCTTGATGGGTTCGCGACGCTCGCCGGCACCCGCGCTCGACTGCTCCAGCGTCGCATCGACGTCGGCCCGCGTGACGCTGCCGTGTGGGCCGGTGCCGTCGGCAGTTTTGAGGTCGACGCCCAAATCACGCGCGTATTTGCGCACCGGGGGTTTGGCAAGCACGTCAGTTGCTGCACCTGAAGATTCCCGACGACGCCTGCGCGGCGCCTGCTCTACCGCGCCGTAGCCCACGAGGTTGGGGGCATCGTCAGACTCGTGGGCTTCCTCACCCGACTCAGCTTCCCCAGCCAACTCACTCTCAGCACCGTCGTCGATTTCGACGATCGGTGTACCCACTTCCACTTCCGCGCCCTCGTCGACGAGCAGCGCCCTGACGCGTCCGGCATACGGCGAGGGCAGCTCGACGATGGACTTCGCCGTCTCCACATCGACGAGTGCCTCGTTGATCTCCAACACGTCTCCCACCGCGACGCGCCACTGGACGATCTCGGCTTCAGTGAGGCCCTCCCCCACGTCGGGTAGCAAAAATTTCTGCAGCATTGATACTCCTCAGTAGGCCAGTGAGCGGTCGATGGCGTCGAGAATCCTGTCGACGCCCGGCAGGAATTGCTCCTCTGCCCGCGCCGGTGGATAGGGAATGTCGTAGCCGGCGACGCGCAGCGCCGGCGACTCCATCACGTAGAACAACTCTTCATGCAAGCGGGCGGCCAGCTCTGCACCCATCCCAAGCGTCAGGTGGGCCTCATGCACGACCACGGCACGCTTGGTGCGCTCCACGGATTCCACGACGGTGTCCCAGTCGACGGGACTGAGCGTGCGCAAGTCCAGCACCTCCACGTCGTTGCCTTCCTCAGCCGCGATCTCCGCAGCCGAGAGGCAGGTTGCCACCGTCGGCCCGTACCCGATGAGGGTGGCGTCTGCCCCGTCGCGCACGATGCGCGCGGTGTGCAGTGGGGTGGGGCGCGCGTCGAAATCCACCTCCCCTTTGCCCTGGTACCGCCGTTTGGGTTCCAGAAAGATCACCGGGTCGTCGGAGCGGATAGCCTGCTGGATCATCCAGTAGGCATCGCTCGGGTTCGACGGCGCGACCACCTTCAATCCGGGCGTGTGGACGAAGTAGCTCTCGGGCGACTCGCTGTGATGCTCCACCGAACCAATGCCCCCTCCGAAGGGGATGCGGATCACGACGGGCATCGGCACCCGCCCGCCGGTCCGGCCATGCAGGCGAGCCAGTTGCGAGACGATCTGCGAAAAGGCGGGGTAGGTGAACCCGTCGAATTGCATCTCGACGACCGGCCGGTATCCGCGCATGGCTAGGCCAATCGCGGTGCCGACGATGCCGGACTCGGCCAGCGGGGAATCGATCACCCGATTCTCTCCGAAATCTCGCTGCAAGCCCTCGGTGATGCGGAACACTCCTCCAAGCTTCCCGATATCTTCGCCTGCCAGCAGCACTTTCGGGTCAGCCTCGAGCGAGCGACGGAGCCCCGCATTGAGGGCTTTCGCCATGGTGAGCTTCGGCATCAGGCCTCCTCAAAACTGCGGACGAAGTCGGAGTGCTCGCGTTGCTGCGCGGCCAGTTCGACGGTGGGTTCGGCATACACGCCAGCAAACAGCTCCTCCATGGTGACGTCGCACAGCTGGGCAACGGCAGCGCGCGTGTCTGCGCCCAGGTCGTCGGCCTCCCGCTCCAGGCCGGCGAGGTAGGCGTCGTCGATTTCGTCGATGCGCCGCAGGTACCCGACGACCCTGTCGATCGGGTCCCGCTCCCGCCAGGCCGAGTCCTCGTCGCTGCCGCGGTACTTCGTCGGGTCATCGGCGGTGGTGTGCGCGCCCATGCGGTAGGTGTAGGCCTCGACGAGCGTCGGCCCCTCGCCACGCCTCGCGCGCTCCATCGCCCAGCGGGAGACCGATTCGACGGCAAGCACATCGTTGCCGTCGACGCGCACGCCCGGAAACCCGAAGCCACGGGCCCGCTCGAACAGCGGGATGCGCGACTGCAGCGACGTCGGCTCCGAGATCGCCCACTGATTGTTTTGGCAGAAGAACACCACCGGGGCGTTGTAGCTTGCGGCAAAGACGTAGGCCTCATTCACGTCTCCCTGCGACGAGGCACCGTCCCCGTGGAACGCCATGACGGCCTCGTTAGCGCTGGGATCAGCGTTGCCCACCACGCCGTCGAATTGGAGCCCCATGGCGTACCCGACGGCGTGTAGTGTCTGCGCGCCAATCACGAGCGTGTAGGTGCGGAAGCGGTGCTGCATGTCGCAGTAGCCCGCGTCGCAGCCTCGGAAGAACGCGAGCATTTGCTGCATGGGGAAGCCGAGCGCGAGCGCCATCGCGTGCTCTCGGTAGGAAGGAAAGACGTGGTCGCGCGGCGCAAGTGCCCTTGCCGCGCCGATTTGGGCGGCTTCCTGGCCGAGCTGCGGCGGCCACAACCCGAGCTCGCCGTGGCGCTGCAAGGCGGTGGCTTCCGCGTCGAAACGGCGCCCCAACCACATGTCGCGCAGGCTGGCGCGGAGATCGTCGGGCGTTCCTTCCCAGGCGAAGTCGGGGTGTTCCAGCAGGGTGCCCTCGGGGGTCAGCAACTGCACCATCGAGTTGTGCACGCGGGCCTTCTTCCTCAAGTTACGGATACGTAGCTTACGCAAGCGTAGGCAACGGCGCGGGGCAACCTGGATGGTGGAACCACACAAAACCGGGCGGAAGGCGTTGGATGCTGATGTCGCAATCACGCCAGCTGACAACCCGATTTCCCAGAGATGAACTCTTGGCAAACTGCTTGATTTCAAGAGCCACTGTGTAGTTCGCTCAATTTGTACCCTGCGCACGCGCAGGCATTGGAATCAACTTTCAGGAGAGAGTTTCTATGTCAAAGTTGTCCCGCCCGATCGCCGGGCTGGCAGCAGCCGCAGTTGGTTTGACCGGCGTTATCGTCGGTGGTGCCGGCCAGGTTGCTACTGCCGCCCCCGCTGAGTGCACCAAGGCGAACACCGTTCACCTGATTTCCTTCAACGACTTCCACGGCCGTGTCACCGATGCCGCGAAGATGTTCACCCCCGTCGAGCAGCTGCGCAAGAGCGCCGGCGAAGACAAGGTGCTCTTGGTGTCGAATGGCGACAGCATCGGCGGCTCCACCTTCGTCTCGGCGGTCTCCAACGACCAGCCCGCCCTCGACGTGATGAACGCCGCGGGCCTCGAAGCATCTGCCGCCGGCAACCACGAATTCGACAAGGGTTTCGACGACCTCTCCGGCCGCGTCGCATCCGCATCGAAGTTCCCCTACCTGGGCGCGAACGTGGTGAAAAAGGGCACCGACGAGGTTGCCGCTCCGCTGAAGGCGTACGAGACCTTCGAAAAGGGTGGCTCGAAGATCGCCGTCGTCGGTGCTGTCACGGGTGATCTACCCTCCCTCGTTTCTCCCGCCGGCATCTCCGCCGTCGACATCAAAGATCCTGTTGAATCCGTGAACGCCGTCGCCAAGAAGCTGAAAGACGGCGACGACTCCAACGGCGAGGCTGACATTGTCATCGCGAACATCCACGAGGGCGGCCCCGATAACAAGGCCGACGCTTCCACCGCAAAGTCCGCACCCAACTTCGGCAAGATGTACAACGACCTCGACGCATCCGTCGACGCTGTGCTGAACGGCCACACCCACATGCCGTACCTGTCCAAGACCGCGAAGGGCCAGCCCATCGTCCAGGCCGACGCGTACGCCAAGAACCTCGTGCAGCTTGACCTCGACGTGGATTCCAACGGCGCGCTGTGCTCCATCGCCTCCAAGAAGCTCGACGCAGCTGCGGAAGCCGACGCCAGCCTCCCCCGCATCGACGCCATCAACAAGGTTGTCGAAGCCGCTGAAAAGGTTGCGAAGGAAAAGGGCAGCGAAGTCGTCGGAAAGGCCACTGAGGCCATCTCCACTCCTGCCGATGGCAGCGCCGGCACTCGCGACCAAGAGTCCCCGATGAACAACATGGTTGCTCAGATGTTCTACGACAAGATGAGCAACGGCAACGACGAATTCATCGGCATCCAGAACCCGGGCGGCACCCGCACCTCGTTCAACAAGGGCGACATCACCTACGAGGAAGCAGCCCTTGTCCTCCCCTTCGCCAACTCTTTGTTCACCACCGAACTCACCGGCGCGCAGTTCATCGAGGTGCTGAACCAGCAGTGGCAGCGCAAGGACGACGGCACGGTGCCGAGCCGCCCCTACCTGGCCCTCGGCCTGTCGAAGAACGTGTCCTACACCTACGACGAGTCCCTCCCCGAGGGTAAGCGGATCACCGGCGTGTGGATCAACGGCAAGCCCATCGACGAGAAGAAGACCTACACCGTCGGATCCGGCTCCTTCCTGATCGCCGGCGGCGACAACTTCCACGCCTTCAAGGAAGGCAAGAACGCTAAGGATGCCGGCCTCGTCGACCTCACCGCATGGGTTGATTGGCTGAAGGATCAGGGCGAGCTGAAGCCCGACTACACCAAGCGCGGTGTCTCTGTGGTTGATGCCCCGAAGTCGCTCACCCCCGGCCGTGCCTCCTCCGCCACGCTGGGTTCGCCCGCCAAGGTCAACAAGGGCACTCTGGACATGGTGCTCGACGCGGATAACCCGATGGTTTCCCCGCAGCTCGAGAACAAGACCGTGAAGGCGTTCCTCGGCGACACCGAGATCGGCCAGGGCACCGTAACGAAGGGCCTTGCCAACGTGAAACTCACGGTTCCTGCAGGCACCAAGGCCGGCGAACAGACTGTGCGTTTCGTCGTCGAGCCTTCTGGCACCGAGGTCTTCTACAAGGTCAACGTTGCTAACGAGGGAGAACAGCCCGCGCCTGAGCACAAGCCCACCACCGCGAGCGTTGCTGCGCGGACTCCCGTCGGCCGCGAAGCCAACGTGTGGGGCGTCGTTGATGGCAAGGCTAAGGTAAGCACGCAGGTGAAGCTGCCCAACGGCAGCTGGTCCACCTCGCAGACCCGTCAGGCTGAAGGCTTCTACACCGTGCCGCTCACCTACGGCCACAACACCGCCGGCACCTACGAGTGGCGTGTGGTCGTCATCCGCGAAGACGGCAAGGTGGAGTACACCAAGCCCATGAAGCAGGTTCGCGTCGCCCTCCCGACGGCGAACACCGCCGGCACGAAGGCGCTCGGCGCAACCAGCTTCGCTTGGGGCCAGGTTTCCCTCGCTAAGGGACCGCAGCAGGTCTTCACCCAGGTGAAGCTGCCCAACGGAAAGTGGTCCACCTCACAGGTGGGCACCACCAAGGCCGACGGCACCTACGCGCTGGAGCTGACCTACGGGCGCAACACCCCCGGTACCTACACCTTCCGTGTGGGCACTCGCGATCCTGAACTCGGCTACGTGTTCAGCAAGCCTGTCACGCTGAAGCGCCGCTGAGCAGCGCAGCTGACGCAGCTATAACGACGGAGGGTCGGGCAACTGCCCGGCCCTCCGTCGTTTCATGTCATCCGTCGTGGTCTCGATACACCCGCTTCGCGGGCTACTCGACCATCGAACTACGAATCCCGGTGGTCGAGTAGCCGCTGCAAGCGGCGTATCGAGACCCCGGTTACTCGCCAGCCAACGTCGCAACGAGTACGGCTTTGATGGTGTGCATGCGGTTCTCGGCCTGGTCGAAGACGATGCTCGCCTCAGACTCGAACACGTCGTGGGTGACTTCAATCCCCTCGAGACCGAACTGCTCATAGATGGAGCGCCCGACGGAGGTGCCAAGGTCGTGGAACGCTGGGAGGCAGTGCAGAAACTTCACATCGGGGTTCCCGGTTGTCTCCAGCATGGTTCGGTTCACCTGGTACGGGCGCAATAGCTCGATACGTTCAGCCCAGACTTCCTTCGGTTCGCCGAGGGAAACCCACACGTCGGTGTAGAGGAAGTCCGCACCCGCTACGCCGGCGGTCACATCGTCGGTGATCGTGATGCGGGCGCCAGTGTGTGCCGCGATCTCGCGGGCGCGAGTGACCACGTCAGGATGATTTTGCTGCGACGATGGCGCCACCATGCGCACATCCATACCCATCATCGCGCCGGAGATGAGCAGCGAATTCCCGACGTTGTTGCGAGCGTCACCCAAGAACGCGAACGTGATCTCCTCCAATGGTTTCGACGAGTGCTCCAGCATGGTGAGCTGGTCGGCGAGCATCTGCGTCGGGTGCCAGTCATCCGTGAGGCCGTTGTACACGGGCACGCCGGCGTTCGCGGCGAGCGCCTCGACGTCGGCCTGGGCTGCGCCACGATACTCGATGCCCGCGTACCAACGCCCCAGCACACGGGCAGTATCCGCGACAGATTCCTTATGGCCAATCTGCGAGCCGGCGGGGTCAAGATACGTGGTGTGCGCACCCTGCTCGAAGGCCGCCAACTCAAATGCGCAGCGGGTGCGCGTCGACGTTTTCTCGAACAGCAACGCGATCGACTTACCGACGAGTCGCTGCTGCTCGCGGCCGCCTCGTCGCTCTGCCTTCAACTGGGCGGCAAGTTCCAGCAGATGGCGCCACTCGTCGGGGGTGAAGTCGAGTTCTTTCAGAAATGATCGGCCTAGTAGGGTCATGCTTGCCAGTCTCCCAGAAGCCAGCAAACGACGCGGTAGACTTCCGCCATGCAGATCTTGGTGGTGGATGACGATCAGGCCGTCCGCGATTCCTTGGCGCGGTCGCTTTCGTACACGGGAAGCGAGGTGCAGACGGCGTCCGACGGTATCGAGGCGCTCGCGAAGCTCGCGTCGTATACCCCGGATGCCATCGTCATGGACGTGATGATGCCGCGCCTCGACGGCCTCGAGGCCACGAAAATGCTGCGCGATTCTGGAAACGACGTCCCCATCCTGATCCTCACCGCCCGCGACGCCGTGGGGGATCGCGTCGACGGCCTGGACGCCGGCGCCGACGACTACATGGTGAAGCCCTTCGCCCTCGACGAGCTGCTGGCCCGCTTGCGCGCGCTTACCCGTCGTGCCAAGCCCCACCCCGAGAACGAGGTAGTGGCACTGCAATTCCAGGATCTGGTGCTGGACCCGCAGCACCGTGAGGTGACGCGCGCCGGGCAGCACATCTCGCTCACTCGCACCGAATTTGCGCTGCTGAACGTCTTCATGGAGAACCCCCGCAAGGTGCTCGAGCGCAACACCCTGCTGAACGAAGTGTGGGGTTTCGAGTTCCCAACCACGGCGAACTCGCTTGAAGTCTACATTGGCTATCTCCGTCGCAAGACCGAAGCCGGAGGGCTACCCCGCCTCATCCACACCGTTCGCGGGATCGGGTACGTCCTGCGTGAAACCGCCCCGTGATCGGCACCTGGTGGATCCAGTTTCGTCGCAGCGTCGGCAGGCTCGTTTCGGGCCAGTCGTTGCAGTGGCGCCTCGCCGCGCTGACTGGCGCGTCGGTCGCGATCTCAGTGCTGCTCGTCGGCGCGACAGGATTCATGATCACCAGGTGGTCGCTGTTTGATCAGCTCGACCGGGACCTGACGCGCACCGCCGGACAGGCAGCGAACGTGCTGAGCTCCGACATGGATAACCTCGACGCACTCACGCCCGAGGCGCTCGGCTCATCGGGATCCCTGCTGTCCGTGATGTCTGCCAACGGCACCCTGCAACAGCCGTCGTCGCAAAGCATCGACATCCCGAGCGACTCTGCAGAGATTGCCATCGCGCGGCTGCAGGCAGACACGCATGAGCGCACCGTCGACATCAACGGCACCGAGTATCGAGCCGTCACCGTGCCGTTTTCAGTCACGACCGAACGCGGCGTGCAGTACCACTCCGTCACCTACGCGCGGCCCACGGAGACCGTTCGCGATACCCTCGGATCGTTGTGGGTGGTCATGCTCATCACCGGTTCACTAGGCATTTTGGCCACGACGCTCACCGCGCTCTGGGCTGCCCGCGCGGTGCTGGCCCCGGTTCGACGATTGTCCACCGCGGTCACGAACGTCACCCAAACCGACCAGCTGAACCCCATCCGAATCTATGGCCGCGATGACCTGGGCGTGCTCACCCAGTCGTTCAACACCATGCTGAAGTCATTGCAGCAGTCACGTGAGCAGCAGCGGCAGCTGATCGCCGACGCTGGCCACGAGCTGCGTACTCCTCTCACATCCATGCGCACCAACGTCGAGCTCCTCGTCGCCGACGAGCACTCCGGCATGCTCCCACCCGGCGCACGCGGGCAGATCTTGAACGACGTCGCCGCGCAGCTAGGCGAGTTCACCGCACTGGTGGGGGACCTCGTCGCACTCACCCGCGACGACGGGAACCAGCGCCCGTTCGAACCCATCGTGCTCGCCGACGTGGTCCACGCCTCCGTGCAGCGCGCCCAGCGTCGGGGGCCGGGCATGGTATTCGACGTCGACACCGACCATTCGGAGATCATGGGCGACGCGTCGACGCTCGAGCGCGCCATCACCAACCTGCTCGACAACGCCGTCAAGTTCTCCCCCAACGGAGGCACGGTGCGCGTTCGGCTCGCCGACGGCGTGCTGACCGTCACCGACCAGGGCCCCGGCATTGCCGAAGAAGATCTGCCCCACATCTTCGACCGCTTCTACCGCTCCGACCGCTCACGCAACACCCCCGGCACCGGGCTCGGACTTTCCATCGTCGCACACACCGTCGAAGCACACGGCGGCAGCATCAAGGCATCCAACAACCCAGACGGCGGCGCACAATTCATCATGAAACTCCCGCTCCTCGAAGCATCAGAGCCGGAACAGCCCTCCGTCGAGTAACGCCGCCACCCGATCGTCGAGTAACGCCGCCACCCGATCGTCGAGTAGGGTCGCCACCCGATCGTCGAGTAGGGTCGCCACCCGATCGTCGAGTAGGCCCGAAGGCCCGTATCGAGACGCACCGCGTGAAAAACTTCAAAATCCGTACGCAGATTCGGTTACCCCCCAAAAATCGGAGGGTTTGGTCAATCTGCGTACGGATTTTGAAGTTTCGTGCCGGGTTTCGATACGCGAGCTGCGCTCGCTACTCAACCACCTCGCCTGGCCGATCCGGTGCAGTCGATCATCGAGTAGCGCCGAAGGCGCGTATCGAGATGTGTCGCCGGGTTTCGATACGCCGCCTTCGGCGGCTACTCAACCACCGGTGCTGGCCGGTCCAGTGCACCCGACCATCGAGTAGCGCCGAAGGCGCTTATCGAGATGCACCGCGCCGAAGCACCATCGGGTAGCGCAGGGTCAGTCCAGGTTGACGCCCAGTCGTTCGAAGGCGTCTTGAAACACCGTCACGCCTTCCAAACCCGGGAACTTCGCGACGCGGTGATCCAGGTTCTCGATGATCTTGCGCTGCGCTTCGAACAGCGTTCCCATCACCGCGCGCACTTCGTCGTCGCCCATGATGCTCGTACCCACGGGCTTCCACGCCTTCGTGAGGGTCAGTTTGACCAGCTGTTTCGCCCGGTCCGATTCCTCCATCTTCTTGATCGCCTGCGTGGTGTAGAAGGCGACGTGGCGAGTTTCCTGCTGCGCGATGCGCATGAGCAGCGGGCTGAGCGTCGGGTGATCGGTCATCTCGGCCATCCGACGATACGCGGCGACGGCGGAGAGCTCGTTCGTCGCGCCCCAGGACATGTGCACCGCGACGAAGTCGTCGCCAATCAAACTAGTTGGCCATGACTGCTTCAGCGGGCCCAACGCATCCTGCCACCCAAGCTTCACCCGCTTGGCCTTCACCTCGTCGTAGTCGACGATGATGCCGTGCTCGCGTAACACCGCGGCCAGCGCTTCGCCGTGCCAGAATTCCTCCCGGTTCCACATCGTCATAAACCCTGCGGCTTCGGGTTTCTTCCTCGACGGTGACACCAGCAAATCTCTCAGGTAGCACGACGTGTGGTACTCCACGTCGCACATGTACCGGATGACGCGCAGCATGGACGCGTCGAGGGGTTGGCGCTGGAACGTCGTGAAGTCGAGGTCGTCGAATTGGACGGCGACGGATGTCTCGGTGAACTTCTCGAAGTCGAATGCCATGTCACTTGCCTCGGGATTGGACCAGACGAATGGTGCGAGTCATGGGGAGCGGATTGCCCGGCAGCAGCTGACCGATGGCCTCGTCGGAGGACCGCACGTCGAGCCTGGATTCCGGGGTGCGGAAGATGCTTCGGATGGCGCGGCGCTCGTCGGGGTCAGGCACGCCGTCGGGGCGCATGGGCACGAAGCGCCACAGGTGCACCTGTGCGCTGCGCAGCTCCGGGGTGGAGCGGCGGATGCGGGCCGCGGCTTCTTGCCGGAAGAAGTCGACGAAGTCCGCGCGGCGCAGCAATATCTGGCGGAAGACGGCCGCGACGGGTGCGTCGACGCGGGGGGTGAGCGCACGATAGGCCGCCGCCATGGCCCCTTCGTGGACGGCCATGCGGGCCATGTGGCCGGCGGACATCGGTTCGCGGATGAGGAGCGTCGAGAGGCTGGCGACGCTGGGGAGCAGATAGTCGACGTAGAGGCTGTGCGCGGCGCCTACCAGCTGGAATCCAGGCATGACCGGGCCGGGGCAGCCGTCGGCTTGGAGCACATCGGATAGAGCCTTGGCAATCCAGTAGCGCTCATATGCCCAGGTGGCGAGGAATGCGGTGATCCGGGCTTCGCGTCCCGTCCACGACGAGAGCATGGCGCGCATGTCACCGATCGCCGAGGCTTCGACGCGCCACAGATACTCGAGGTCCTGATGCAAGACAGGATCCAGGCGCAGCTCACCGACGTCGACGTTGATCTTCGGTCTAGCGCGCTTTGTGTATGCAGCGACGTCGAAATCCGTAGTTAGGACGCGCATCGACTCGTCGAAGTACAAGCGTCCATTCCGGTACCCGGGGGGATGGTTCACGGTGGGCTGCATCGTCTGACCACTCCTTGCGCGAAGTCTGGCTGACTAGCTGTAGTTGCAGCATAGTACCCCGCGAGGTTGTATTCGCACTACTCCCACACCTGATCCCAAGTTTTCCACAGAGTTATCCACCAGATGTGCACAACTCACATGGATGTAATTTTGCGGAGGTTCCGTCGAGAGCAATGTTGTCCGGAACCAGACAAGGGATTGAATGACCTAGTCAAGCGCCGGTCGTC
The DNA here is from genome assembly GCA_032576855.1 of Propionibacteriaceae bacterium. Taxonomy (GTDB): domain Bacteria; phylum Actinomycetota; class Actinomycetes; order Propionibacteriales; family Propionibacteriaceae; genus Arachnia. Next base: position 4,870 of record JAWFWL010000011.1, on the reverse strand, counting down.
AGTCGAAAACTCCGCACATTCGCCCCGCTCTCCTCGCGCGCGAGGTTCGTGGCCCAACTGGCTCCTTAGGATCAATCACGCGTCCGGACAACAGAATTTGGGGCCTCGCCCCGCACTCTGCAACCACCTCTGAGTAAGGAATCCGCATGAAAACTACACGTACTCGAGTGGCGTCCGCCATCGTGGCGGCACTGGCCATCGTCGCTTCCGTCTTTGCTTTCCCCGGCGTCGCGCAAGCCGCAAACAACAACAAGGTCGCCTTTGATTACTTCGTGAACAAGGGCCTGACGAAGGAACAGTCGGCGGGCATCGTCGGCAACCTCATCCAAGAAGCGGGGGATCCCATCAACCCGCGCTCGGTACAGCCCGGCGGTCCCGGCCGTGGCATCGCGCAATGGAGTGTGGGTGAGCGCTGGGCCACCCTGCAGCAGTTCGCAGCCAACCAGGGCCGCGACCCCTGGGCGCTTGACCTGCAGCTGGACTTCATCTGGCACGAATTCGAAACCACCGAGAACTACGCATTCGGACAGCTCAAGGCGACGAGCACCGTCGCGGATGCTGCGACCGCGTTCAACAACAAGTTTGAGCGCTGCGGCGACTGCCACCTGGACACCCGCATCGCTCACGCCCAGCGCATCTTTGATGCGTACGCCGGCGGCGACGCACCCGCTCCAGCACCGGAGCCTCAGCCTGGCGCGGCCAAGGGCGTGACCACTGACTTCGTGAACCTCCGCACCGCGACGAACCTCGACGCGGGTGTGTTGACCGCGATCCCCGGTGGCGTCACCCTCGACATCCAGTGCCAGGTGCGCGGCGACAACGTCAGCGGCACGTACAACTCCGACTGGTGGGCCAAGGTGACCTACAACGGCCAGACCGGCTACGCATCCCGCGCCTACATCCGGGTCGGAGCAGACCAGCCGGCCATTCCGTCCTGCTGACGCTCACCGTCGAGCACGGATAGATCCCAAGACCGCGCGGAATCGTCCCCGGCTGCTCGCTGAGGCCCCAACATGGGCCGTTGACAGCGAACCGAGGACGATTCCGCGCGGTTTGTGGTTACGTCAGTCGTTGCGACGCTCACTCGTCGCGAGCAGACGGTGGTACAGCGGGTGACTGGCCAGCAGCGACGCGGCCGCCAGCAGCAGACCGACGATCAGCACGGTGCCGATGAGGAGCATGCCGGAGTCGTTTTCCACGCCCATCTTCGTCGCGAAGTTGTACATCGGGAGCGCCATCACCATGCCAAGCACCGCACCCAGCACCACGCCCAGCGCCAGCGGTCCGAACGTCTCCAGCCACATCGTCTTGAGGCTGAACGACGACGGGGCGCCCATCCGCCGCAGCGCCTGTGACTGCTCGGCGCGCTCGATCGTCGCGGAGGCCTGCGTGATGAGCATCGACGTGGCCGTCAGCACAAACCCCACGGCCAGCGTGATGATGACGCCCTTGGTGAAGTCGAGCTGCGACTCCTCGACGAAGGTGCGGGTCGCGGAGCCCTTCTCCCCCTCGGGGTCAAGCTGGAATGGCATCAGAGCCATGTACCCACCGATGAACGACAGCAGCGCCACCCCGGAGACGCGACGCCACGTGGCGCGCGGGTCTGCGGCGATGCGGCGGGCCGCCCACTTCGACGACGGCCACGGCAGCTTCGCCCACAGCTTGGCTTCCACCTGCAGAATCCAAGGCGCCACGAGGTTGATGCCCAGCACGACGGCGAGGATGGCCGCTGCGAACATCATGGCCGGCCCCACCTGTCCGCTCGGGGTGAAGGTGCTCGTCACCGCGCCGCCGACGCCCAGCAGCGCCACGAACACGATGGCTCGAATCCACGACAGCGCAGGCTTATTCGCGCGACGGGACACCCCCAGCGGGGAGATCCGCACCTGCTGCAGCCCTCGCCAAGCAGCGAACAGGCCGACGAGCAAGAGGGCGAGGAGCACCGTCGCGAACAGCCACGCCGGCAGCAACATCTCGTCGAACGAAAGCGGCACGGCCTGCATCGTCAGATTGCCCCACAGCGGCAACGTCGCAACGTAGATCACGGAGCCCAGCACGCCGCCGATGATGGCCTGGATGGTGGCGTCCATCAGCGACATCTTCACCACCTCACCGCTGCTCAGCCCCATGAGGCGCAACACGGCGAGACGACGCTCCCGGCCACGCGCGCCCAGCACGGCCGCACCGGCGGCGAGGTTCACCGTCGCGGGAATCAGGAGGGCACACGCAATGCAGGCAAGGACCACGTAGAACCCGAGCACAGGGCCGAAGGTTGCATCCTCCGCCAGCACCTCGGCGTGGAGCCCCGTCGGGTGCTGCGAGCGATTCCAAAACGCCCACGTGCCACCCGCGACCGTGAGCGCCAGCGCCGCGGCAATGGTGTACGCCAGGATGCCGGCGAGGTAGAGCAGGCCCTCGCCCTCGCGCGTACGGAATCGAGCGGCGGTGAGCTGGATGGTGAGCGACGCCAACCCCGTGGCTGGCTCATTCTTGCTCTGGGCGGCGGTGGGTTGAGCGGGAGCGACAGACATCACACGGCCTCCTTTTGGGCGTTGAGCGGGCTGTCGGCGTGGACCAAGCCGTCGCGGATCTCGACGAGCCTGGAGCACCAGCGAGCGACGCCGAGATCGTGCGTGACAAGCACCAACGCGGCGCCACTCATCGACACCGAGGCGGTGAGGAGCTGCATCATTTCGTGTCCGGTGGCTTGATCGAGCGCACCGGAGGGCTCGTCGGCGAACACCACGGCGGGTTTCCCGACGAGGGCTCGGGCAATCGCGACCCGCTGCGCCTGGCCGCCCGACATTTCTGCCGGTCGACGGTTGCGCAGCTCACCCATGCCGAGCTGGTTGAGCACCTCGTCGGCAGCTTGCAGCGCCTTGCCAGCGCGGGTGCCGGTGAGCATGAGCGGCAGCGCGACGTTCTCGCGGGCGGGTAGCTCGGGGATGAGCTGGCCGTCTTGGAAGACGAAGCCGAAGTCGTGCAGGCGAACGTGGGAACGCTCCTTGTCAGCCAGCGCTGACAGCGGCTTCCCCGCGAACTGCACCTCGCCCGCGTCGGGGGCGAGCACCCCGGACAGGCAATGCAGCAGGGTGGATTTTCCGGAGCCCGACGGGCCCATGATGGCGACGGTTTCCCCCGCGCCGATGGCGAGGCTGATGCCGGCGAGCGCCTGCACCTCACCAAAACGCTTGACGATGTCGGTGGTTGTGAGCAGTGGTTGATTCATGTTCACCAGTTCATCGTGCCAAAGCCCCACGCACCATGGCCTGGGATTCCGTCTTGGAGGTAGTGCTGGCACTACCCCCATCCCGCGATGCAGCGGCTACATTGGGGACGTGGTTTGGCCATTTCGGGCGCGAGGGACGCGTCGCGCCCAGTCGCACGAGGAACACGCCGCGCGCACCATCCAGGAACTGACGGAGTCGCGGCGGGTCATCGTCGATGCCTATGAGGTGGAGCGCCGCCGGATCGAGCGCGACCTCCATGACGGCGCGCAGCAGTACCTCGTCGCAGCCAAGATGCAGCTGGGCGAGGCGCAGCTCTCCCCCACCCTCGCCGACGACCCCGCCCTCGCCGCGCTGCTTCGCGACGCCCAGCACACGCTGCAGCAAGGCCTCGACTCGCTCCGCGCCACGGTGCGCGGCATCCACCCGCAGGCGCTCGTCGAGCTCGGATTAGAGGCGGCGCTCACCGACGTCGCGAATGCCACCAACGACGACGTGCGCATCATCTGCCCCAACCCCTTGCCGGAGCTGCCCGAAGGCGTGCTCGCCGCCGCGTACTTCTTCGCCGTCGAAGCCATCACCAACGCGCGGAAATACGCACCTGACAGGCCAATTAACGTACTCCTCACGGCAGGATCCACGCTGCGGATTTCCGTCGTCGACCAAGGCCCAGGCGGCGCCACGTTCGTCGACGGGCACGGCCTGGCCGGCATGCGCGAGCGCCTCGCCGCGTTCGGCGGCTCGCTCACCCTCTCGAGCCCCGACGGCGGCCCCACCCAGGTGGCCGCCTCCATCCCCTTGCTCCTCCAGCGCGGCGAGGGCGGGCTCGTCGCCCACGTCGCCGCCCACCCCGAGAAGGACCTCCCATGACGAAACTCGTACTCGCCGACGACTCCGCCCTGCTGCGCGAAGGGCTCGCGGGCCTCCTGGAACGCCAGGGATTCGAGATCGTCGCGCACGAGGCAGACGCCGAGGGCCTCGTCAGGCGCGTTGACGCGCTCGCCGACGCCGGCGAGCTGCCCGACGGCGTCATCACCGACGTGCGAATGCCACCCACCATGACTAACGACGGGCTCACCGCGGCCCTGGAGCTAAAGCAGCGCCACCCGAAGCTCTCGGTGATGGTGCTGAGCCAGTATGTGTCGCCCGCCTACGCCCAGCAGCTGTTTGCCCTCGACGGGCCAGCCGACGGCGGCGGCACGGGGTACCTGTTGAAAGATCGCATCTCCGAGGTGGCCGATTTCCTCGGGCAGCTGAAGGTGGTACTCGCAGGAGGCGTCGCCATCGACCCCGAGGTGGCTCGGGCGATGATGCGCGCGACGAAATCCGGACTCGGCACGCTCACGTCGCGCGAACTCGAGGTGCTGGAACTCATGGCGCGAGGCCTTGCGAACAGCGAGATCGCGGAACGGCTCGTCATCTCCGGCGCCGCCGTCGCGAAGCATGTGTCGTCGATCTTTATGAAGCTAGGGCTCAGCCCCTCCGAAGAGAACCGACGGGTCCGCGCCATCCTCGCCTACCTCGGCGATCAGGCTCAGCCCTAGAGAGAAACTTCATAATCCGTACGCAGATTGCTTGAACCCCCTGTTTTTGAGGGGTTGTTCGCATCTGGGTACGGATTTTGAAGTTTTATTCGGGGGCTA
>JAWFWL010000010.1:0-140491 GCA_032576855.1 Propionibacteriaceae bacterium | reverse complement strand
ACGCGTCGACATACCCGAGCGATATACCGATGTCGTGAGACATGCTATTCCGATGTCTTGAGACACCCTATTCCGATGTCTTGAACCAGGACACCGTCGTCCGCTCCAATGGGAAACCGCCCAAAGATAGATCAAGTTCGTGGTGGGTCTACCCACCACGAACTTGATCTATCTTTGCCAATAGCGTGGGGATGCCAGCAATGAACGCTAGCTTCCCGTGATGCGCTCCGTCGGGGCGGTTGCCTCGGCGTGGATTTGCGTTGGGAAGAACGGCACGATGGTGAGCGCTCGCCCCGAGACTGCGGCTGATGTGGTGGTTGCGCGTCGGTGCACCGTCGCAGAAACGTCTTGAAGCGAACCGTTGCCGGTCCCTTCGACGGCGACCTGCAGCCCGTCGCCTTCCGTCGCCCCGTAGGCGGCGGCTGCGCGGGCAGCGTCCTCGGCTGCCGCGTGGGCCGTCGTTTGAGCCCAAAACGTCATCGCCCACTGCAGTGTGAGCAAAAAGATGCCGAACACCAGAGGCAGCAGCAGGGTTACCTGCACTGATCCGCTGAGCCCTCGTTCATCACGCATGGGATATTCCTAGTCGATCGAGTGGGTCAAGTGGCGTCAGTTTCGTCTTCCTGTGGAGAACTTTTGACGACGTTGGCTCCAGCGGCAGGCGCGCCCACGCGGCTCACAAACCAGGAAGCGATGGATGCGGTCACCGTTCCCACCACCCCGATGCCGACCACCATCAGCACCAATGCCACCAGCCTTCCCTCGAATGTGACCGGATAGAAATCCCCATAGCCCACAGTGGTCACAGTGGCAGCGGACCACCACAGAGCATCGCCGAAGTTCGTGATGGTGGCGCCGGGCGCAGTGCGTTCGGCATCGAGTACGGCCAGCGCGCCGAGCCCCAGCGCCATGAGTGCAGTGCCAGCCACGTAGATGGCCATGCGGCCAACGAGGTTCGCAGCAACCGAGCGATCAAAGAACCTCGCGAGCGCCAACACGCGCAGGAGGCGTAGTGGGCGGAGCATCGGGAGCACGACGAGCGCCACGTCGTACCAGTTCGACTTGGCGTACTCCCAACGGTGTTCCGCGAGCACGAGGCGGACGACGAGGTCGAGAGCAAACGCGCCCCACACGCACCAGGACACCGTTTGGCAAAACATCATCAGCGACGGGGATAGCCCGGTTTGCAAGATGGGCCAGGCGTAAGCCACTAAGAAGGCCAGGGCTAGCAGTGTCATTGGCACATCGGTACGGCGTTCCCACGTTGTCACATCCACACCCGCACATTGTGGTAGCAGCACCGTAGCTTCGCTTCGGGAAACGCTTGGCCCGGTGCGTCTCGACACCGCCCTTCGTGCCTACTCGTCGATCCAGGGAAGCCAGGCCCGGTGGTTGAGCCGCCCGCGAAGCGGGGGTGTCGAAACCCCGGAGGCATCTCGATACGCGGCTTCGCCGCTATTCGATGGTCGTGAGGGCGGGCCGCTGCCCGATGACTTTGAGGGTGGGCTGCTGTTTGATGACCTTGAGGGCGGGCCGCTGTTTGATGACAGTGGGATAAGGTCGCGCAGCTCCAGGAGGTCGGGCTCCCCAAAGCCCCCAGATGGTTGAGCCGCGTCCGAAGGACGCGAGTCGAAACCATCCCGTGTGTTTCAATGCGACCACTTCGGATTCCACTTGACCATCGAAGTCAATGCGCGCGGAATCGTCCCCGGTTAGGTGTGAACGCGCTACAACGGAGCCTTCCGTGCTAGCCGGGGACGATTCCGCGCGCGAGAGTCACGTAAACGCAGTGAGGGCCGCCCACCTAGGTGGGCGGCCCTCGAATCAGGGGAGAGGCGGGTCAGCCGGGGATGACGTCGCCGGACTTCCACTCGGACTTGATGAATTCCTTCACCTTGTCGGAGTGGAGGAGCTCATCGAGCTTCTTCACTCCCTCGTTCTTGTTGTCCTTGCGCCACGTGAGCACGTTGGCGTAGGGGTTGTCCTCCACCTTTTCGGAGAGGATGGCCTTCGCCGGGTCTAGCCCGGCGGTGAGCACGAAGTTGGCGTTTACCAGAGCAAGGTCGATGCCCGGGTCGTCCACCATCTGCACCACAACCTCAGGCTGCAGCTCCTCGAACTTCAGGCCCTTCGGATTCTGCTCGGGCTTCAGGTCCAGTACGGAGGACTCCAGGGTGATGTCCTTCAGCAAGCCGCCTTCCTGCAGGAGCAGCAGCGCGCGGGCCTGGTTGGAGACGTCGTTGGTGATGGCCACCTTGGCGCCGTCGGCCACTTCATCCGTGGACTTCACCTCGCGGGCGAACAGGCGCATTGGCTCAATGTGGACGCCCTCGCCGTGCTCGAACTGGTAGCCCTTGCTGGCCATCTCAGCTTCGAGGTAGGGGACGTGCTGGAAGTAGTTGGCATCGAGTTCGCCGCTGTCCAGGGTCTGGTTGGGCAGGACGTAGTCGTCGAACTCCTTGATGGTGATGCTGATCCCGGCTTCCTTGGCGAGGTTGTCTCGCACGTACTCGAGGATCTTTGCGTGAGGTACGGGACTTGCGCCGACGACGACCTCCGTCACCCCAGACTGAGCGTTGGAAGCGGCGCCGCTCGATTCAGAGGACCCGTTGTCACCGGAACCACCGCAAGCGGTCAGGGACATGGCGGCTGCCAACGAGGCAGCGACTACGGTGAGAAGCTTTCGCATAGGAATGACTCCTTTGCTCGGGGCCAACAACAAGTTGGCCATTTCTTCGATGCCGGCGAGACACCGGCGGCCCCACTGGCTGTGGGGAAATCTTGGGAGTTACCGGTGGTCCGACATCCTGGCAAACAGCTCGCCAACCAGCTGGATCACCTGCACCACGATGATGAGGATGACGATGGTCACCACCATCACCTCCGGGATGAAGCGCTGGTAGCCGTAGTTGTAGGCCAGACGCCCGAGGCCGCCGCCACCGATGAGCCCCGCCATCGCGGAGTAGCCGACGATGGTGACGAGTGTCGTCGTGATCGCCGCGAAGAGTGACGGCAACGCCTCAGGCAGCCACACCTTCAAGATGATCTGGATTTTCGACGAGCCCATCGCCTTGGCGGCATCGGTTTTACCCGACGGCACGTCGCGCAGTGCGCTCTCCACCAGGCGGGCGAAGAACGGGATGGCGGCGATGGTGAGCGACACGCTCGCGGCGATCGGCCCGACGGCGCTGCCGACGAGCATCGTCGTGAACCCAATGAGCGACACCATCAAAATGGCGTACGGGAACGAACGCACGACGTTCACCAGCACGCCCAGCGTGCCGCCCGCAATGCGTCCCAAGCGGCCCAGCGTGTTGAAATTAAACAGCGCAACGCCGAGCGGCAGACCGACGAGGATGGTGAAGAAGCCGGCGATGCCGAGCATCTGCATCGACTCCCAAAACCCGACGTAGATCGCGTCCCACATTTGCGGCGTAATGTTCGAGAAATCCATCAGAGGGGCACCTCCTGCAGCTCGGACGTGAGGCACGCGTCGGCGCCCTGCTCCTTGAATGCCCGGACGACGTGGTGGGGGTCGGCTCCTTCCGGCACGGAGATCCGAAGGTGCGAGAACGTGGTGCCGGCGAGGTGTTCGACGCTGCCTGCGATGATTGCCAGCTCGGCGCCGACGAGGTTGGACGTATGCGCGATCACAGGCCCGGAAGCCTGCGAGCCGCGGCTGAGCACGTCGACGAGTGTGCCGGAGACATCATCGTGGTGGGGGATACCAAGCAGCATCTGGCTGAGGCGGCCTTGCAGGGACGAGACGACGTCGGTGAGAGGCCCGGATTCGACGATCTTGCCGTGATCGAGCAGCGACACCGAGTCGCAGATTCGCTTGACGACGTTCATCTCGTGCGTGATGACGATGACGGATCGCTCAGCACTGCGGAGGCTGGTGATGAGTTCCAGGATCTCGTCGGTGGTGCGGGGATCCAGCGCCGACGTGGGCTCGTCGAAGAGCAACACGTCTGGGTGCGTGGCGAGCGCCCGGGCGATGCCGACGCGCTGCTGCATGCCGCCGGAGAGTTGCGACGGGTATTGGTGCGCCGCGTCAGCCAGACCAACCTCGTCGAGCAGCTCCATGGCCCGCTCGAGGCGTCGCTTTCGGGGTACCCCGGCGATCTCCTGCGGGTAGGCGACGTTGTGTATCACCGTGCGCGAGTCGAAGAGGTTGGCCTGCTGGAACACCAGCCCGATCCGACGGCGTGCCCGCCGCAGGTTCCGGTCTGTGGCGACGGTGAGCTCCTGGCCGTCCACCATGATGCTGCCCGACGTGGGGCGCTCCAGCATGGCGAGGCAGCGCACGAGGGTGGATTTGCCGGCGCCCGAGTGCCCGATCACGCCGTGGACTTCACCATCGTCCACGGTGAGCGAGACGTCGTCGAGCGCCAGTACGGTGCGCGAGGCACTCACATACTGTTTGGTGAGATCGGTGACGGTGATCAACTGCTGCCCTTCCTTACCCGGCCATTCAAGCAGCAGGCAGGTAGCAGCCCCAACTTTCTGTGGTCCACCGCTCCCAGGGTTCACCCATAGCTGAACTAGAAACAGCCCCCGGCGCCCGTCACGCCCAGCGCTGAATGCCGGCTACCACCTCGTCGAAGCGAGGCTTATCGAGCACCGCGCCGATCCTTCGCACCTCGTTCGGGTTGATGCGGATGAAGCGGTTCACGCGTACCTCGGACGGGCGACGTTTGCGGTCCCAGTCACCGCTGCCGATATCCACCCAATAGCGCCCGGCACGCGCCTCCTGCGCTGCGTCGACGTCGTGATCCTTGCTGGTCACCTGCAGACCGAGCAGCCAGTCGCCGTCGCGCCCGACGAGCAACACCGGCCGGTCTTTGCCCTGACTGTGGTCTTCCTCGTAGGGCACCCACGTCCACACCACCTCGCCTGGGTCAGGTACTCCGTCGACGTGTGGGTCGTACACGGGATCAAGATGGCCGGTGAAGTCCCCCGGGTATTCGCTGCTCTGCGACGGTGGCGCCGGGCTGCGGTGCTGCTTCGACGGGGTCGGCTCCTGGAGGTCTTTCGGCGCTCGTTTCGCCAGCGATCGGCGGCCCTGCCGCGTCGCTGCTTTGACGCCGTCCAAGACGAGGCGCTTGAGGAGGCGCTTCCATTGCATCGTTGGCCTGCCTTCCTGCGGGTTGGTGCTTCGAGGCTAGCGGAAGCGCGGCAGCCGGCCGTAGAAAATCCGCTCCGGCCGGGAGTACCGCGAGGGTTCGTGGCTGCGCACACGTCGCCACTCCCGAAAGTATCTGGTTACCGGCGGGAGCAAGAACAGCACACCGCCTGCCACCACCAGACCCACCGCGATCAGCGCGTAGAGGTTCATGAGCACCGCGACGATGCCCGCCAGCACCGCTGCCACCCCGGCGCCAATCCGCGACCACCGATGCCCGTTCCACGCCTGGAACCCGACGACGCCCGCGGCGCCCCCAGCAAGCGCCGTCAACCCGGCGTAGACGAACTCGAGAAAGAGGGAAAACCACTTGCCAGGCTCGGGCTCTACCCAACCCGTGAGGTGGGCTGAGATGAGGTACGTCTCTGGATAGGCGGTCCGATACCAATGCCAGCCGTAGCTCCACGCGACGACGGCCACCGCCAGGTACATCAGCACGGATGCGACGACGAGCACCGCCGGGCGTCGAGGCTCGCCGGTGCGTGGGCTCAAGGCGACGTCGTCACGAAGCTCCTCGATGGGAGGCAGCGTCGCGATCTCTTTCGGCTCGGTTTGCGTCATCCCAGCTTGCCCAGCACCAGCTCGGTGGAGATTGTCACGCCGTCCGCAAGCACGCCGTCGTCAAACTGGGCGAAGGCAGAGTGGTTGAACGCGGCGGTGGCGGGGTCGAGGTCTTGGGGGCAAGCGCTCAGCCCGAAGAAGCATCCGGGCGCGGCCTCGAGCACCTGCGAGAAGTCCTCCGAGCTAGTGAGCGACTGCTCCCAGCGCACGTGGCGCTCCGGGCCAAGGACGCGCGCGACGGTGTCAGCCACATACTGCGTCTCTGCCTCGTCGTTGACGGTCACCGGGTAGGGAGGCTGTGGCAAGGTGATTTCCGTCTCCAGCCCGTGCGCGTCGCCGATGCCTCTGGCGAGGCGCTCGAAGCGCTCGATCACCTTGTCGCGGGCCTCGCGAGAGAACGCGCGAACTGAGGCTTCGAGTTCGGCAGATCCCGGGATGACGTTCGGGGACTGGCCAGCGGAGATGGTGCCGATGGTGAGCACCACCGGGTCAAACACGTCGAACTGTCTTGTCACCATCGCGTGTGATGCCGTGATGAGTTCTGCCAGCGCCGGCACCGGGTCGTTCGCCTTGTGGGGCGCAGAACCGTGGCCGCCTTGGCCGATGTAGCGCACATGGACGAAGTCGTGCGAGGCCATCGTCGTGCCGGGCTTCGTGGTGAAGGTGCCGTAGGGCTCCATGCCCGCCCAAACGTGCAGTGCGTAGGCTGCGTCGATCTTGCGGCCCGCCGCATCCAGCGCACCCTCGCGAAGCATGTAGCTCATGCCGTTTCGGATCTCTTCGCCTGGCTGGAACAGGAACAGCACGTCGCCGGCCAGCTCGTCGCGGCGGGCGCACAGCTCCCGCACAGCGCCGATCAGGATGCTCATGTGGAGGTCGTGACCGCAGGCGTGCATCGCCCCGTTCGTCGACGCGTAATCCAGCCCGGTTTTCTCCTCGACGGGGAGCCCATCCATGTCGGCCCGAAGCGCCACGACGGGGCGGTCGCCGTCGGAGGGTTTCGTACCGCGTAGCACCGCGACGACGCTGCTCAGCGACTCGCCCAACGTAATCTCCAGCGGCAGCCCTTCGAGCGACTCCAGCACGAGCGCCTGGGTCTGCGGCAGGTGAAGACCGACCTCCGGGATCTGGTGGAACTTTCGGCGTAGCTCAACGAGCTCGGACATGGTGTCTCCTTCAGTCTTTCTCGAACAGCCTACAAGGCGCGAAGCCTCACTCAGGGAACGCGAACGACGCGACGGCATCCAGCCTGCGGAACGAGACGGCTACATCAGCCTGCGCGGCGGTAACGGGCTTTGCGCAGAACGCGACGCCGACTCCCGCAGTAGCGAGCATGGAGAGGTCGTTCGCGCCATCGCCGGTCGCTGCGGTGTGGGAGAGCGGCACGTCCCTGGCCGTCGCGAATGCGCGCAGGTCGAGTGATTTTTGGCGACGGTCGACGACTGGCCCAACCAGCTCGCCTGTCAGATACTCGACGCCGTCGAGGCGCGTGGTGCCAAGCAGGTTTGCGGAGAAGAAATCCAGCCCGAAGTCGTCGGCGAGGCGGGCAACCAGCTGCGTGAATCCGCCGGAGGTGACTCCGATGAAGGCCCCTTTGGCGTGTGCGGCGTCGACGAGTTCCCTCGCGCCCGGCGTCGGCGTCATCATGGGGTACACCTCGTCGAAGATGCTCGTCGGAAGGCCTTTCAACGTGGCGACGCGACGCCGCAGCGATTCCTCAAAATCCAGCTCGCCGCGCATCGCCTGCTCGGTGATGGCAGCCACCTCGTCGCGACGTCCCGCGTGCTCGGCCAGCAAATCGACGGCCTCCGTCAACGTGAACGTCGAATCGACGTCGCACATCACGACACCAGCGCCATCCTCCACGAGCGCACCATCGATCACTCCGACGGCGACGTCGCCCGCGGCGTCTCTCAGCTCGGCCCGCATGCTCTCGGGATCTTCACACTCGCCGAACGCATGGACGACGTGCCCGAACGTCGCCTCGGATGCGATGACCCGCGTGGGTTCACACCTCGCCACCAACTCGTCGGGAATGGGGGCCGGGGAGGCGAACGTCACGCGGATCTGCATGCTCCGAGCCTAGGGCACCAGCGGTTTCAGCGCCCGGAAGATACCAGCGCCACCTTCACGGTGTGCTCCTTGCCGTCGCGCAGATACGTCACCGGCACGCTCTGGCCTGCCTGCTGCGCTCGGACGAGCCCGACGAGCTGCGCCACCGAAGACACGTCGCGGCCACCGATTGCGGTCACCACGTCGCCGGGCTGTAGCCCCGCCTTGGCCGCGGGGGACCCGTCGACTACCTGCGCCACCTCGGCGCCCATCTGGCCGGTTGACTGCACGTCGCGCGCCCGGATACCGATCTGCGGATATTGCGCCTTGCCATCCTTGATGAGCTGCTCGACGACGTGTTTGGCTTGGTAGGCGCCGATGGCGAAGCCGATGCCGATGTTGCCGGACTTCGCCCCGCCCTCCTGATCGCGAGAGAGCGACGCGATGGAGCTGGTGATGCCGACGAGTTCACCCGACGAATTTACGAGCGCCCCGCCGGAGTTGCCGGGGTTGATGGCCGCGTTGGTCTGAATGGCGGCGGTGACGACGGCGTCGGAGCCGTCCCCAGTAGTCGGCTGCTCAGAGTCCACGGCCTGGGTGGTCACGGGCCTGTCCAGCGCCGACACGATGCCGGTGGTGACGGTATTCGACAGCCCGAGCGGGTTGCCGATGGCCATCACTGGGTTACCCACCTTGAGCTTCTGGGAATCTCCCCACGCCATCGGCTGCAGATCCGACGGTGGATTCACCAGGCGAATCACCGCAAGGTCAGTCGACGGATCGGTGCCGACCAGCTCCGCGTCGTAGGTTTGGTCGCCAAGCGTCACCCGGATCCGCTGCGCACCGTTCACGACGTGGTTGTTCGTCACGATGTTCCCGGCCTTATCAATCACCACGCCTGAACCCTGGCTGCCACCTTTCTCTGAAGCCACCTGAATGGCCACGACGGACTTGGATGCGACGTCGGCGACGGCCGTCCAGTTCGGGTTGCTCGGATCAGCCTGGCTCACCGTGTTGCCTGAACCCGACCCGTCTGTTTGGCTGCCGCCCTCAGAGGCATTCGACGAGGAGGCAGCCGGCTGCTGGTCAAGCATGTGCTGCGTGGTGAGCGCGGCGGATCCCGCGCCGACGCCGCCAGCGAGCATCGTCAGGCCCAAGACGCCAGCCACAACCTTGCCCGCGCCCCGCCGCTTTCGAGGACGCTCGACGAGTCCCGTCGCGCTGGGCGGAGCGTAGGGCTGGGGGCCGGCCTGCTGCGGCGGCTGCGGCTGAGCAAACACCTGACCAGACGGATACCCGGGGCGTTGCCCAGGCATACCGGCGTGCTGCTGAGGGCGGGGGAACCCCGTCGGAGCCTCTGGGTGTGAGGCGCGCGAGGCTCCGCCGCCGGTGGCCTGGTTCGTTCCTTGTCGGCTCCACGGATTCGGCGTGGTACTCATGATTCCTCCTGCTTGAGCGATCTGAGATCAGTCTCGTCAGTGAATCTGTGCGCTTCCTGTGAGCCGCTCCCGAACTCCCTGTGCGTTTGCCAGCTTGCTAGGCCTTCGGGTGGCCGGGGTCTTGGCGTCGGAGCTGTTTCGCCGAGACCGTCATGGCTGAGCGCTTGCCTGAAATGAACGTGATGAGCCATCTGACGAGCGTACCCACCTGGTTCTTGAAGCCGGCGATGGTGAGCAGGTGTAGGAAGCACCAGGCGAGCCACGCGACGAAGCCGCCGAGTTGGAGCTTGCTGATCTTCACGACGGCCTTCCACTTCGCGATCGTCGCCATCGAGCCCTTGTCCTTGTACACGAACTTCTGCTCGACGGGCGCGCCGTCGATGCGGGCCTGGATGGTGCGCGCCGCGAACTGCGCTGGCTGGATGGCGCCCTGCGCGACGCCGGGCACCCCGTCGTAGGCCATCATGTCGCCTACGACGAAGATCTCGGGGTGGCCGGGCAGCGTCAGATCCGGCTGCACCTTGATTCTGCCAGCGCGGTCGGTCTCCGCACCGGTGTGCTCAGCGAGCTTCTTGCCCAGCGCGGATGCCTGCACGCCGGCCGACCACACCTTGCAATAGCTCTGGATGACCTCCTCGGAGCCGTCCTTCGCCTTCAACGTGATGGAATCCTCGTCGACGTTGGTGGCGAGCGTATTCATGCGCAGCTCGACGCCCAGGTTCTCCAGATCGCGCGCCGTGCGGCCACCGAGCTTCTCGCCGAACGGAGGCAGCGGGTGATCCACGCCGTCGACCAAAATCACGCGAGCCACGCTCGTATCGATATTGCGGTACTGCTTGCGCAGGGTCTGCGTGGCCAGCTCGCGCAGCTGACCGGCCATCTCGACGCCGGTCGGGCCGGCGCCCACAACGACGAAGGTCAGCAGGCGACGCCGCTTCTCCTCGTCGGTTTCCACCTCGGCCTGCTCGAAGGCATGCACGATGCGCGCGCGGATCTCGAAGGCGTCATCGACGGTCTTGAGGCCGGGCGCGAACTCCTGGAAGTGGTCATTGCCGAAGTAAGACTGCTTGGCGCCGGCAGCGACGATGAGGGAGTCGTAGCCGGTGCGATGTTCCTCGTCGCCCTGCGTCCAGATCACTTCGCGGGCGTCCACATCGATGTCGCTCACTTCGCCCAGCAGCGTGTGAGTGTTCTTCTGCTTCGCGAGGATCTCGCGCATAGTTGGCGCAATCTCGTTTTGCGAGAGAATTCCAGTGGCCATCTGGTACAGCAGCGGCTGGAACAGGTGGTGGGTGGTGCGGGATATGACGGTCACGTCGAGATCGTCACGTTTGAGGGCCTTCGCGGCGAACAGTCCTCCGAAGCCCGAGCCGATGATGACGACGCGATGCTTACCCATAGCGCTCCCTGTAAGTCGATGAAATTTGCACCACTACTGTAGAACTGCGAGGTTCATAGGCCGAATCCTCGTCTCAGCGCACCTGGCAGCAGGCGACGGTGTAGTGCGGGTTCTGCGCGACGACACGCGTGCGGCCAAGCCGCACGTTGAGCTCCTTGCGCCACGGCAGATGCGAGTTGTAGACGCACCACAGCTGGCCGCCCGGGCGCAGCAGGCGGCGGGCGTCGTCGAACAGCGCGAGCGTCGCGTCGGAATCCTTCGCCGTGCCGCGATGAAACGGCGGATTGGTGACGATTGCGTCGAAGCTGGCCTCCGGGAGGTCGAGCGTGCCGTCGGCCCAGAACGCGTCGACGTCGACGTCGTTCTCGCTAGCCGCGATCTGCGTCGCAGCCACCGCCGACCAGCTCACGTCGACGCCGGTCACCTGCTTGCCGCTCTGCGCGAGCCAGCACGAGATGGAGCCGTTGCCACAGCCGAAATCCAGCACATCGGTGCCGTCGACGTCGAGCACCTCGAGCAGGAGTTTCGTGCCAGGGTCGATCTTCGTGCCGCCGAACGTCGCCCCGTGCGCCGCGACGGTGAGCCCGAGCTCGTCGTGGTGTTTGAGCTTCGGCCAGTCGGATTCGACGTCGACCTCCGGCCCCCAGGCGCGCAGCGCGCGCGACTTCTGGCGGCCGAGGCTCGCGTTCACGGCGGTGAAATACTTCGCGAGCACCGAATTCATCGACTTGTTCATGTGCTTATCGCGCCCGCCTGCGAGGAACAGCACATCGTCTCGCCCGAGTGAAGAGACCGCAATCTCATCAAGGGCGCCGAGGGACTTCGGCAGACGCCCGATGGCGAGCGCCGCGCCGCCCAACTCATCGGGGTGGTCGACGAGGAACTCCTCGGGCACCTGCTGGGCGTCGCGAATGTCGTCGCAGAACACGCGGATGTCGCCCGTGCGGGTGGCGAGGGGCTCGACGAGCGCCGGCGCGTCGAACACCGCGACGGTGCTGAGGCTCTCGGGGGCCTCGTCGAGGAGGATGCGGTCGACTGGATCGGGTGCGTTCATCGAGGCTCCAAATGCAGCAGGGGGCGGAGATCGTCGAGGATGCGTAGCTGGTACCAGGTGCTCCCGCCGTCGGGGATGTCTTCACTCAGCAGCGCCGAAGCCATGCCTGCCGCGTGGGCCGCTTCAGCGTCGATGGGGCGATCGCCGACGAAAATGCACTCGTCGACGTCGAGCCCGTGGCGTTGCAGTAAGAGTTGCACCATCGTCGGGTCCGGCTTGCGCGGGAACCCGTCGGGTGCGCAGACCATGTCGTCGATCTGCAGGCCGAGCGCCGCGACGAGCGATTCGGCGGACGCGCGGTCGCGGTGTGTGATTACCAAGTTCAGACCGCCGGCGGCGTGCACGTCGGCCATGAGCTCGCGGGCGCCCGCCATGACCGGTGCGGGCTCGGATTTCCAGCGACGCTTCAACTCCTCGTTGGCGTGCTCAAACTCCTCTTCAGGGATGCCGGTGCGTGAAGCGAGCGCCGTGATGGCGTGGCTGGTGGACACCCGGGTGAGGGCGGCAACCTCGTCGACGGGCACGGGCTGCCCGCCGCGGCCCGCGGCATCGGCGAGCGCCCGGTTGAGTTCCGGATAGGTATCGACGAGCGTGCCGCCCATATCCCAGAAAATGTGCCGGTGGCCAGAATGCATGCCGCGAGTTTAGTGGCGTTGGCTTGCGAGCTTGGGTGGGCGCACTTGCGGTAGGCACGCCGTCGCCTCCGAAATGAGGCGCGCGCCCAGCTTGGCCGTGCGCCCGTCCACGTCGAATTTCGGGTTTAGCTCGACGACGTCCATGAGGCGCAGCTTGCCGGAGCTCGCGACGGCCCGGACCGCGCCGACGATGGCCCGCGCCGGCACGCCCAGCGACGCGGGCGCGGAGACACCGGGCGCCACGGACGCCGGGAGCACGTCCAAATCAATGGTGAGATACACGGCGTCGAGGCCGGCGATGAAATTCTCCGCGAACTCGGTGACGCGCTGCGTGGAGCAGTCCACGTCGAACAGATAATCGACGTCGAGCTCGTCCGCGCGCCGGAAGAGGGCGCCGGTGTTCGAGGGCTCAGCGATGCCGATCACGCCATAGCGAAAGGCCTCACCAGCGGCGCTTTGAGCCAGAGCCATCTGCTGGAAGGGCGTGCCCGAGGTGGGGCGTTCGGCGCTACGCAGGTCGAAGTGGGCGTCGAGGTTCAGTACGCCCCAACGCTGCCCGGAAACCACTTCCGACGCCGTGAGCCCCAGGTACGACGCCCAGGCAGTCTCGTGCCCGCCGCCCAGCACCACGGTGAGGACGTTGCCGTCGGCGGCCAGCGCGTCGCCGATGCGGTCGCCCATCGCCGCTTGCCCGGCCTCAAGATCTTCGCCCTCGACGGCCACGTCGCCCAGGTCGTGCAGCCCGACGGTGCCGCCGGCCAAGCTTCGGTGCAGCGCCATCGAAGCGAGTGCGCGTCGCAGCTCCACGGGGGCAGCCGCCGCGCCCTGCCGGCCGTGATTGCGCCGTACGCCCTCGTCGGAGGCGAACCCGAGCAACGACACGTGTTGGCCAGTGGGGGCGTCGGTGCTGATGCGCTGGTGCCACCGGGCGTGCTCGGGCCCGTCGCCGTCGGTTCTGCCTGTCCAGATCATGCGGCCATTGTCTCGCGCGCGGCGTCCGGAACCAAGGCTGGGTTCGCGTAGGCTTCGAGCGAATAAGGAGGTGCGCATGGGCAAGGTGCCGGCGGCGGAATCGACGCTCGCCGTGCTCACCTTTCTGGCGGGGCAGTCACGCCCGGTGGCGGCCAGCCGGATTGCGACGACGCTCGACATCCCGCGTTCCACCACCTACGACCTGCTCGGCGTGCTCGTCGCCGCCGGGTTCGTGATTCGCTACGACGGTGAACGCGCCTACGGGCTCGGGCCGGCCGCCTACGAGCTCAGTTTCGCCTACCAACGTCAGGCGCCGCTCGCGATCGTCGGCGGCAAGGTGGCCCGCAGAGTCGTCGACCAGCTGGGCGAAACGTGCCACATCGCGGTACTCCAAGGCCGCGACGTGCTCTACGTCGTGGAGCAGCGCGCGGCGGGGCGCCCGTCGTTGGTGACCGACGTCGGGGTGCGTCTGCCCGCGCATCTGACTGCGACGGGGCGGGCTTTGCTGGGCGCACTGCCGCCAGCGCAGCTGCGCGCCCTGTATGCGGGTGTGTCGACGTTGGAGCGCATGGGTGCGGAAGGCTCGCTGGAGTACTCGCCGTCGCGGGTGTTGGCGGAAGCTGCGGAGACCGCGCGCCGGGGGTTCGCCGTCGAAGATGGGGAAGTCACGACGGGGTTGCGCTCGCATGCGGTGCCCGTCGTGAACCGGGCGGGTTGGCCGATTGCCGCGGTGGCCATCACGTTTCAGGATGCGCCGACGGGGGATGTCGAGGTGCTGCGCGAGGCCGCGGAGGAGTTGAGGCGCGCCCTGGCCTAATGTCCGGTATTTCGGACGGAATTCGGTGTGTTGGGGCGTCGGTGGGCTCATCCCGCTGGCGCGGTTCCGTCGGCTGGGCTGAGATGGTGGCAGCAACGAAGGAGGCACCGATGACCCGCATCGTCCGCGCATCACGAGGTACCGAGATCACCGCGAAATCGTGGTCCACAGAAGCGCCCATGCGCATGCTCATGAACAACCTGGACCCGGAAGTGGCCGAGCGCCCCGAAGACCTCGTCGTCTACGGCGGCACCGGACGGGCGGCGCGAAGCTGGGAGGCATTCGACGCCATCGTCGCGACGCTGAAGGATCTCGAGGAAGACGAGACGCTGCTCGTGCAGTCGGGCAAGCCGGTGGGCGTCGTGCGCACCAACAAGTGGGCGCCGCGCGTGCTCATCGCGAACTCCAACCTCGTCGGCGACTGGGCCACCTGGGAGCATTTCCGCAAGCTGGAGGCCGAGGGCCTCATGATGTACGGCCAGATGACCGCCGGCTCCTGGATCTACATCGCCACGCAGGGCATCCTCCAGGGCACGTTCGAGACCTTCGCGGCCGTCGCGAAAAAGCGCTTCGACGGGTCGCTCGCCGGCACCATCACCCTCACCGCCGGCTGCGGCGGCATGGGCGGCGCCCAGCCGCTGGCCGTGACGCTGAACGGTGGCGTGGTGATCATCGTCGAAGTGGACCGCTCGAGGCTCGAGCGGCGCCAAGCCAAGCGCTACCTGGATGAGATTGCCGACGACCTCGACGACGCCGTCGAGCGCGCCAACCAGGCGGCGCAGGAGAAGCGGGCGCTGTCGGTGGGCGTGGTCGGTAACGCGGCGACGGTGTTCCCCGAGCTGCTGCGGCGTCAGCAGGCAGGCGAGCTGCGGATCGACGTCGTGACCGACCAGACGTCGGCGCACGACCCGCTCAGCTACCTGCCAGAAGGCATCACCGTCGAGCAGTGGCGCGATGAGGCGAAGCGCGATCCGGAGGGATTCACCGCGAAGGCCCGCGCGTCGATGGCCGCCCACGTGCAGGCCATGGTGGAGTTCCAGGATGCGGGCGCGGAGGTGTTCGACTACGGCAACTCCATCCGCGACGAGGCGCGCAAGCACGGCTACGAGCGGGCGTTTGAGTTCCCGGGGTTCGTGCCGGCATACATCCGCCCGCTGTTTTGCGAGGGGCTCGGCCCCTTCCGCTGGGCGGCGCTGTCGGGTGATCCGGAGGACATCCGCGTCACCGATCAGGCGCTCAAGGAGCTTTTCCCCGAGAACGAGCACCTGCACCGCTGGCTCGATGCGGCCGAGGAGTTCGTCGAGTTCGAGGGCCTGCCGGCACGCATTTGCTGGCTTGGCTACGGCGAACGCCACAAGGCGGGGCTGCGTTTCAATGAGCTGGTGGCTGAAGGCAAGATCAAGGCCCCCATCGTGATTGGCCGCGACCACCTCGACTCCGGCTCCGTCGCATCCCCCTACCGCGAGACCGAGGGCATGCTCGATGGCACGGACGCCGTCGCCGACTGGCCGCTGCTCAACGCCATGACCGCGGTGTCGTCGGGCGCCACCTGGGTGTCCATCCACCACGGCGGCGGTGTTGGCATCGGGCGGTCGATTCACGCGGGCCAGGTTGGCCTGGCCGACGGTACCGAGCTCGCCGCGGCGAAGCTCGAGGCGCTGCTCACTAATGATCCTGCGATGGGCGTGTTCCGCCACGTCGACGCGGGCTACCGCCGCGCCGCCGACGTGGCCGCCGAGCGCGGCGTCCGCATTCCGCTCGAACCGACGATCCGCGACTAAGTAACCCGATATCCACATTCGTTTGCGAAAAACCGCCAAAACGCGGCATTTCGGCAAACGAATGTGGATATCGGGTTAGGAAGGCAACTGCATGAGCACACTCATCACCGGCATTTCCGAGCTCTGGACGGGCCAGGGCAGCCCGATGCACGACGCGGCGCTCGTCGTCGACGGCGACGCCGTCGCCTGGACGGGCCCCGCAGCCGCTGCGCCCGACGCCGACGAGCGCGTCGACGTCGGCGGGCGGGCCGTGTTGCCCGGCTGGGTGGATTCGCACACCCACCTCGTCTTCGACGGCGACCGCTCCGCCGAGTTCGAGGCGCGCATGGCCGGGCGTGGCTACGCGGCGGGCGGCATCGCCGTCACCACCGACGCCACCCGCGCCGCCTCTGACGAGCGACTCCGCCAGCTCGTCGGGCAGCGCGTTCGCGAGGCGCAGCGAGGCGGCACCACCTGCCTCGAAACCAAGACTGGCTACGGGCTTACCGTCGAGGATGAGGCCCGCACCGCCCGCATCGCGCGGGAGTTCGTCGACGAGGTCACCTTCCTCGGCGCCCACCTCGTCCCCGACGGCTTCGACGCCGAGGAGTACGTCGCGCTGGTCACCGGAGAGATGCTGGATGCCGTCCGCCCGCACGTCGCCTGGATGGACGTGTTCTGCGAGGAAGGCGCGTTCGACGTGGAGCAGTCGCGTCGCGTGCTCGAGGCTGGGCAGGCCGCGGGCCTCGGGCTGCGCGTGCACGGCAACCAGCTGGGGGAGTCCGGCGGCGTGCAACTCGCCGTCGAGCTCGGCGCCGCCAGCGTCGACCACGTCAACTTCCTCTCCGACGACGACGTGGAAGCGCTCGCCGCGAGTGACACCGTCGCGACGGCGTTGCCCGCCTGCGATCTCTCCACCCGCATGCCCTTCGCTCCCGTCCGGCGTCTGCTCGACGCCGGCGCCACCGTCGCGATCGCCTCCAACTGCAACCCCGGCACCAGCTACACGTCGAGCATGAACTTCTGCGTCGGCACCGCCGTGCTGCAGCAGCATCTCACCCTCGACGAAGCCATCCGCGCAGCCACGATCGGCGGCGCGAAAGCACTGCGCCGAACCGACGTCGGGCAGCTCGCCCCGGGCTTCCGCGCTGACATCCACGTCCTCGACGCGCCCGCCGCCATCCACCTCGCGTACCGCCCCGGCATGCCGCTCACCCACCAGGTGTGGCGCGCCGGTGAGCGCATCGTCTCACCCACCTGACTAGGAGAGCTATGACCGTCATCTTGTCCACCCACCCCGTCTCCCTCGACGACGTCATCGCCGTCGCGCGGCACGACGCACCCGTCGAACTCGCCGACGACGCCCGCGCGCTCATCGCCAAGGTGCGCGCTGGCGTCGACGAACTCGCGCAGGGCGACACCCCCGTGTACGGGCTTTCGACGGGCTTCGGCGCCCTCGCCGACACCGCGATTCCGCAGCCGATGCGCGCCCAACTGCAGCGCTCGCTGATCCGCAGCCACGCAGCGGGTAGCGGTCCGGAGGTCGAGCGCGAGGTGATTCGTGCGCTCATGTTTCTGCGCATCCGCACGCTCGCGAGCGGCCACACGGGCGTGCGCGCGGAGGTCGTCGATGCGTATCTCGGCCTGCTGAACGCCGGCATCACGCCGATCGTGCACGAGTACGGCTCGCTCGGCTGCTCGGGCGACCTCGCACCGCTCGCGCATTGCGCGCTGGTGCTCATGGGGGAGGGGCGCGCCCGCGACGCGCACGGCGTCGAGCGCCCGGTGCCGGAGCTGCTCAACGAGGCCGGCCTGCACCCCGTCGAGCTCGCGGAGAAGGAGGGCCTGGCGCTCATCAACGGCACCGACGGCATGCTCGGCCAGCTCATCATGGCGCTTGCCGACCTGCGTGAACTCGCGAAGGTCGCCGACCTCACGTGCTCGCTCTCCGTGCAGGCCATCCGCGGCCGTGACACCGTCTTCGCGCCCGAGCTGCACATGCCGCTGCGCCCGCACCCCGGCCAGGCAGTCTCCGCCGCCAACATTCTGCGGCTGCTGGACGGCTCCGCCATCATCGCCGACGTGGCCCGCGAGGCCTCCCGTGTGCAAGATGCCTACTCACTGCGCTGTGCGCCGCAGGTGGCGGGCGGGTTCCGCGACACCCTGGACCACGCCCAGACAGTTGCCGAGCGCGAGCTGGCCTCCGCCGTCGACAATCCCGTCGTACTCGCCGACGGCACCATCACCAGCAACGGGAACTTCCACGGTGCGCCGGTGGCGTATGTGCTGGACTTCCTCGCCGTCGTGGCGGCAGACCTCGCGAGCATCGCAGAGCGCCGCACCGACCGGCTGCTCGACAAGCACCGCTCCAACGGGCTGCCGCCGTTCCTCGCCGACGACCCGGGCGTCGACTCGGGCCTGATGATCGCCCAGTACACCCAGGCCGCGCTCGTCGCGGAGATGAAGCGCCTTGCCGTGCCGGCATCGGCGGATTCGATTCCGAGCTCGGCCATGCAGGAAGACCACGTCTCGCTGGGCTGGCATGCGGCCCGGAAGCTGCGGAAGTCCGTCGACGCGTTGCGTCGCGTGCTCGCGATTGAGCTGGTCGCCGCTGCGCGCGGCATCGAGCTGCGGGCGCCGCTCACGCCGTCGGACCCGGCGCAGCGGGTGATCGCGGTGCTGCGTGAGCACGTGGGCGGCCCCGGCCCGGACCGCTTCCTCGCGCCCGACATCGAGGCCGCCGTCCAGCTCCTCGCGAGCGGCGAAGTGCTCGCCGCGGCCGGCCCGCTGCAGTAGGCATCGGTAAAAAACTTCAAAATCCGTACGCAGATTCACTTAGGCCCCCGAAATTGAGGGGTTAGGTGAATCTGCGTACGGATTTTGAACTTTAGGCGGTGGGTACTCCGAGCGGTGTACCCACCGGGTGTGGTTACTGCTGCGATTCCAGGGGACGTCCGTGGTCATCAAGCAGTTCGACGGAGCCCTCTGGATGCTGGAGTAGGAAGGTGATGGCGCCCACGAGGCCGCCCCAAACGACGATCATCGCGGCCACCATCATCACGATTGCGGTGGTGCTCATAGGTCTACTTCTTTCTGCTGGGCCTCACGGTGTACGACGGGAGGTTCGAGTGGCAGCGACGTGTTGTCGATGATCGGGTTGGCGCGAGCCTCTTCGACGCGACCGGCGTCGACGAGGCGGTCGAGCACGGGCGGCGGGATGAGGTCGCCGTCGGAATCCACCTTCTGCGCGTTTGATTTCGCAGGCCACGGCAGCAGGCTGAGCAGAACCGCGACGACGATGAGGCCGAGCGCCATGCCCCAGCCGAAGGTGTTCACGAAGCTGCGCGGCATGTCGCCGTAGCCCTCGGTAAGCACCTTCTGGAGTTCGCCGATCAGGATGTAGCCGAGCACGACGGGGGCGATGCCGCCCACGAGGAGCTGCCAGACGCGGCCGACTTTGAAGGAGCTCGACCGGTT
Source organism: Propionibacteriaceae bacterium (assembly GCA_032576855.1). Taxonomy (GTDB): domain Bacteria; phylum Actinomycetota; class Actinomycetes; order Propionibacteriales; family Propionibacteriaceae; genus Arachnia. Next base: position 121,140 of record JAWFWL010000010.1, on the reverse strand, counting down.
GAGGTGGTTGCGCAGCGTCGGCAGCGCGGCGAAACCTGCGGTGAGGGTGACGGTGCTGACGAGTGCGGCCGCGACGATGCCGAAGTTGTTCACGAACGCGTCCATCACGTCGAGCAGGTTGAGGCCGGTCGTGGTGGGGAAGAGCAGCAGCGAGAGCAGCGCCATGGGGATGCCGACGATGAGCACGCCGGGGATGCGGGCGAGGCCGAACTTGTCCTGGATGGCGGCGATGATCACCTCGAGGATCGAGATGAGCGAGGTGAACGCCGCGAACGTGAGCGATCCGAAGAACAGGATGCCGATGACGGCGCCGAGTCCGCCGGCCTGGCTGATGATCGTCGGGAATGCGATGAAGGCCAAGCCAATGCCGGAGCCTGCGACCTCGTCGACGGGCACATTCGCCTGCTGAGCCATGAAGCCGAGAGCGGCGAACACGCCGATGCCAGCGAGCAGTTCGAAGGAGGAGTTGGCGAAGCCGACGACGAGGCCGGAGCCGGTGAGATCGGTGTCTTTCTTGAGGTACGACGCGTAGGTGAGCATGATGCCGAACGCCACCGAGAGCGAGAAGAAGATCTGGCCGTAGGCGGCTACCCAGACGCTGGAATCGGTGAGCGCGCCCCAGTTCGGTGTGAAGAGTGCGTCGAGGCCGCTCGTCGCACCGGGCAGGAAGGGGCCGATCACCACCAGGGCGAGGAACATCACCATGAGGATGGGCATGAAGATCACCGACGTGCCCGCGATGCCCTTTTGTACGCCCAAGGTGAGCACGCCCACGACGGCCACCCAGACGAGGATGAGGGGGATCAGCACGCCGGGGACAAACTCGAAGCCGAGGTGGGCGGTGTCGGCGCCAACCGACTGCGTGTAGGTCTCCATGAAGAAGGTCGACGGGTCGCTGCCCCATGCCTGGTTGAAGGAGAAGATGAAGTACTGCGCGGCCCATGCCAAGATCACGGCGTAGTAGATGCCGATGATGACGCAGATGAGCACCTGCCACCAGCCAATGGGTTCGGTGAGGCGGTGCAGGCGCCGGAACGACAGCGGCGCTGACGCGCGGTAGCGGTGGCCGATGGCGTAGTCGAGTAGCAGCAGGGGAATGCCCGCAGTGAGGAGCGCAATCACGTAGGGGATGATGAATGCGCCGCCGCCGTTGCTGTACGCGACGTACGGGAAGCGCCAGATGTTTCCGAGGCCGACGGCGGAGCCGATCGCGGCCAGGATGAAGGCCGTGCGACCGGAGAAGGCGCCGCGGTCAGCCTTGACTGCGGGGGTTTCGGACATAGGTTCCTCCAGGGTTTTTGATGTCCGTGAAGGTATCCTGCCTGGCCGGGGTATCGTCGGGGAGTTCACAACGTGGGATGAGTTCTCGTCGAAGAGCGATACGGTGGTGGTCATGTTGTTGGCCGCCGCGCAAGCCGTTGGGTTATTCGTCGTGACGAATATCGACGACGTCATCATCTTGTCGTTGTTCTTCGCTCGAGGTGCTGGGAAGCGCAATTCGACGCGCAACATTGCGATCGGACAGTATCTCGGGTTCCTGGGGATTCTCGCTGTGAGTGTGGCGATCACCTGGGGTGCCGACGCGCTGCTCTCCCCGGACTGGATTCCGTACTTTGGCCTGATTCCGCTGTGCATCGGCCTGAAGGCGGCCTGGGAGGCTTGGCGCGGGCAAGAGGAGGGGCTCGACGGGGATAAGAAGGTGGCGATCAGTACCGTCGCGGCCGTCACATTCGCCAACGGCGGCGACAACGTCGGTGTCTATGTGCCGGTGTTCTTGGGGATGAGCCCTGCCCGCATTGCTGTGTTTTGTGCGATCTTCCTGGCGCTCGTCGCTGGGCTCGTCTGGCTGGCGAGGTTCGTCGCCACGCGCCCCGGTATTGACGAAGCGCTGGAGAAGTCGGAGCAGATTTTGTTCCCGCTGGTGCTGATTATTCTCGGCATCGTCATCTTGGTCGAAGGCGGCGCCTTCGGGCTGTGATTGGAGAGCCCGCGACGGCTCTCCTCGGTGATTGAGTACGCAGCGACGGTTCCCCTCCTCCGGTGATTGAGTAGCCACGAAGTGGCGTATCGAAATCACTGCAGCGAGGGTTTCGACTCGGCCCTTCGGGCCGGCTCAACCATCGCTGTGACGGCCCTTCCCGGTGATTGAGTAGCCGCGTTAGCGGCGTATCGAAATCACCTCAAGTGTCTCCCACTACGCCATTTCGTGCAGGTTCTCGGCCGCGTCGGCCTCGGCTTTGGGGTCGTGCACGTGGGCGACGCGAAGGATCTCGGCGGTGAGCGCGTCGGCGTGGGTTGCCATCATGTGGTGCGCGGCGTTGGGCATTTCGCGCATGATGGTGCGCTGTCCTCCGGCTGCGGCGCGCAGCTGTGCGAGGAAGTCGCGGGGTGCGACGTAGTCGTGGGTGGCGCGGATCAGGATGAGGTCGGCGCGCACGTCGCGGATTCGCTCCTCCATCGGGTAGCGCAACATCGCCTGCGTCTGTTTCCACAGCCACGACGGGGCCATTTGGATGTATCCGACGCATGCCCGCCACACCGCTGCGAACGGTTCGTGCCACGAGGTTCGCATGAAGTGAGCGAGGAGTGGGCTGAGTTTCCGCGCCGACGGTGGAACCACCGGCGCCAGCAGCGCTGCGGCGTCGGCGAGCTCGGGGTAGCGCGCCAGGGCTTCCACCACCACCTGCGTGCCCATGGAGTGCCCGACCAACACCACCTTGCCGAGCCCGAGCTGCTCGATCACCTCGTGTAGCACGTCGGCGAGCGACGCGATGGTGAGCACACCGTCGGATTCCGCGGTGTGGCCAGCGCCTGGGAGATCGAACACGACGACGGGAGCGTGGTTGGCGAGTTCCTCCACCAGGGGCTGAAAGTAGAAGCCGGAGACGCCGAGGCCGTGCACGAGGACCGTCGGTCGGCGTTTCGCGGCCGGGCCCGGTGGGGTGGCGGTGAACACGTCGAATTCAGTGTCGCGGCAGGTCACCGTCTGCCATGCCATGTGGGGTTTCGGGCTCAACGTAGTGTTTCGGGAGCGTCGTCGTCTTGCGGCACCTTGTTCAGGATCCTTTCGCTGTCGGATGCGGTCATCAGCTTCGAGAGGCTCAAGCCCGTCGTCGTAATCCAGGAGGTGAAGCCCGGGATAGCCGCTAGGGGCAAAGCAAAACGCCCCTTGCGGGGCGTTGCAGCGGAGGATACGAGATTCGAACTCGTGAGGGCGTGAACCCAACCCGCTTTCCAAGCGAGCGCCATAGGCCTCTAGGCGAATCCTCCAAGGGGGGACTCTACCCGACGACCGGCGCCCCGGGCAAAGCAGCGACGGGGAGGGGTGCCGTTGGTAGGTGGTGCGGAGGTTGCGCATTGGGGAAGCCTGAGCCGATGCGCTAGGCTGGAATTCGGTTCCTCGCGCGGCGGTACCTCGCCCAACTCCCCCAGGGTCGGAAGGCAGCAAGGGTAAGTGAGCTCTTCCGGGTGCGCGGGGAGCCCTTTTTTGTGCCTTGCCCTGTCTGTCTGGCCGTCGCGGGCCCTCGTCGGGCAGGGGCAACCTGTGCGGCTCACTCCCGGATCAACGTTCCTCTGCTTCTGGGCGGCGTCTCGGCGCGCAGAAGCATTGGACACTTATGCCGCTCAGTTGCCGCACAGGTTACCCCTGCCTGGCGGACATCCGGGGTGGGGCAGCCGCTAGGCTACGGCCATGCACAGTCGCTTTCTGGGGGTCCTCGCGGTAGCCGGGCTGGCGCTCACCGCCTGCTCGGGAACCTCGACTGAACCGGCCAGCCCAACGTCTTCCATGCCAGCCGACGATGCGTCGTCGGTGTCGTCGGCATCCTCCGCTCCCGCATCGCCGGCCAGTCCCCCAGCCAGCCCGACGTCGAGCCCGAGCCCGACCAAGGAGATCCGCCACGCCACGAAGGCCACGCTGCTGACGATGGAGATCCCGAAGGAGTGTCCCGACAACGGCGGCAAGCGGCTGCAGGGCGGCGAGCTCGAGGATGCCTCAACCCGGGCGAGGGCGCAGGTTGCGACAGACATCGCCTACTTCCACGACTTCGACGGCGACGGCGCCAACGACGCTCTGACGGTGTTCGTGTGCGACGCTGGCGGCGTGGGCTGGCCGGATCAGTTGGTGCTCGTCGCGCCCGATGGGTCGTTGATGGACTCGATCATGGTGACTGAACTGTTCGCTGGTTCGGACAAGGGATCCGTGCAAAAGATCGAGCCGAAGGGCGACAAGCTGCGGATCACGGCCGACGTGCGCGAGGGTAACTTCGGCTCTTCGACCCGCACCGGTACCCTCACCGCGCCTGGCGGGAAACTGCAGTTCATTGCCGACAAGCGCAAGGATCCGTTCGACGGCGCCAAGTTCAGTTCGATGGGCTACGGCCCGCTGGGGCTCGGCATGAGCGCCGAGGAAATCCTGCGCCGCAACTGGGGCGAGCTTCAGGGCGACGAGATGTGTGAATACGTCGTGCCCGGGCCGCTGTTGCGCAAACACGGCATTGATTTCGCGGTCCAGCCAGATGACGTACTGTTTCTCGTGAATGCCACGACGGAGACTGCGCGCACTCCGTCGGGCATCCACGTGGGATCCAGCGTCACTGAGCTGGAGAAGGCCTATGGCGCAGAGCTTCGGCGCGGGGATGACCCGTATCCGTACTACCTGGCATTCGAGAACAAGGCGATGACGTTCTCCGTCGAGGGCGGCAAAGTGACTGGGATGGCAATCCACAATCACGACGCCAAATATCTCTGGGATGTGGGAGGCGAGTGCTGATCCAGAGCCCTGGAACCGATGGAAGGTTGGTCGCCGTAGCGGGTGGCTGACCTTCCAGTCGTTTCTCGGCGGGCCCTCGTCGGGCAGGGGCAACCTGTGCGGCTCACTTCCGGATCAACGTTCCTCTGCTTCTGGGCGGTGCCTCGGCGCGCAGAAGCGTTGGACACTTATGCCGCTCAGTTGCCGCACAGGTTGCCCCTGCCTGGCGGTAGGCGATCCGAGACGGCTGGTGGGGAGTGAGGTTTCCACAGGTTTCTAGCGGCGGTGAAGATTGTCAGTGGGGTGCAATAGGGTGGGGGGCGTGGAAGACGAGGACGAGTACTCGCTGTTCGACGAGCCCATCCAGCAAGATGGTCCGGGCTTGTTTGCAGAAGAGGATGAGGAGCCCATTCAGCAAGATGGCCCTGATCTTTTTGGCGACGATGCACCCGCGGCCCCGGACGTAGAGGCCGCCGGGGGAGAGGTCGCGCGCGCGTCGTCGAGCCCCGCTTCGGCTCCCGCGCGCCCAGCCATCCCCGACGCGCCGCTTGCGCTCTACCGTCGCTATCGGCCAGACACCTTCGCTGACGTCATCGGCCAGGAGCACGTCACGGTGCCGCTGCAGCGAGCCCTGGAGAACAACAAGGTGGGGCACGCGTACCTGTTCTCCGGGCCTCGCGGCTGCGGCAAAACCACGTCGGCGCGCATCCTCGCCCGCTGCCTGAACTGTGAGCAAGGCCCCACCGCCACGCCCTGCGGCGAGTGCCAGTCCTGCATCGACTTGGCCCGCGGGGGCCCGGGCTCCATCGACGTCATCGAGATCGACGCGGCCAGTCACGGCGGCGTCGACGATGCGCGAGACCTCCGTGAGCGAGCGTTCTTTGCGCCTGTGGCTAGCCGCTACAAGATCTACATCGTCGACGAGGCCCACATGGTGACGCCTGCCGGGTTCAACGCCCTGCTGAAACTCGTCGAGGAGCCGCCGCCGCACGCGAAGTTTATCTTCGCGACGACGGAGCCTGAGAAGGTGATCGGCACCATCCGGTCTCGTACTCACCACTATCCGTTCCGGCTGGTGCCTCCGAAGACGCTCGTCACCTACCTGCAAGAGATTTGCGAAGCCGAAGGCGTCGACATCGATCCGATGGTGCTACCCCTTGTAGTGCGCGCCGGCGCTGGATCGGTGCGTGACTCCCTCTCCGTCCTTGACCAGCTCCTGGGAGGAGCCGGCGAGGATGGCGTCGAATACTCGCAGGCCGCTGCGCTGCTGGGCTACACGCCGGAGTCGCTGCTCGACGACATCGTCGACGCGTTCGCCGCGGGGGACTCGTCGGGTGTGTTCAAGACGATTGACCGCGTGATTGAGGTTGGGCAGGATCCCCGTCGGTTCGCAGAGGACCTGCTGCGACGTCTGCGCGACTTGGTGATCCTCGCGGCGGTGCCCACTGCCGCGGAAGACGGCATTTTGCAAGTGCCCGAAGACCAGGCCGAGCGGTTGAAGACTCAGGCCGCCGCCATGGGCTCCGGCGAGCTCACGCGCGCCGCCGAGGTGATTGCCGTCGGGCTCACAGAGATGCGCGGTACGACGGCGCCCAGGCTGCACCTCGAACTTATGGCCGCTCGGGTGCTGTTGCCAGAAGCAGACACCGACGAGCGCGGACTGCACGCCCGCATGGATCGGCTCGAACGTCGCGTGGGCATGATGGGTTCGGGCGAAGCCGCAGCACCCACGACGCAACCCGCCGAGGCTCGTGATTGGGTTGACGTGCCTGGTCGGGCCACAAACCCTCCATCGCAGATGGCCGAGGACGCGCCATCGCAACCGTCGCGCCAGCGTCCCGCCGGGCAGCGCCCCGCGAATACGCAACGCCCCGCCGGCGAACCACCCGCTGGGCGTCCTTCGGGCGCGCCGCCGGCGCAGCGCCCGGCAGGCCAAGCTCCAGCTCAGCGCCCGACGGCGCAGCCCCAAGCATCCGTGCCGAGCCAGACTCCCGCGGCATCAGCCCCAAGCGGTGCGGCAACGGGCAAGGCGGGGCAACTCACGACGGAGGAGCTGCGCAGGGCGTGGCCCAACGTGCTTGACGAGGTGAAGCGTCGGCGTCGGTTCACGTACATGCTGCTTAGCCAGAACGCCCGGGTGCAAGAGGTACGCGACGGCATGCTGGTGCTTGGTTTCGTGAATCCAGGCGCCCGTGACAACTTTGGCCGAGGAGGTTCGAGCGACCTGCTCGCTCACGCCATCATCGAGGTGCTTGGCGTTGAACTGCGCATCCAGGGCGTCGTCGCCGAAGGCGCCGCGCCTGAGCGCGGCCAACGGGAAGCGGGGGCACCCGTCGTGGATCGCCAGCCAGCACCTCGGCCTGAGCCGCAGCAGCCCGCCCCGGAGCCCGAACCCGACGACGGTCAGCTCTCCTCCGACGACGAGGTGTTCGACGGCACGCACAACGCCGCGGAACTGCTCGGCCGGGAGTTCGGCGCCGAGATCATCTCGGTCGACGATGGCACCCAGTCCCAGGAATAACAGCTCATACACTGAAGACACGCCCACGAAAGGAAGACACATGTTCGGCGAAGGCTTCGACATGAACGCCCTCATGCAGCAGGCGCAGCAGCTGCAAGAAGACATGGCCAAGGCGCAAGAAGAGATGGCGACGCGCAGCTTCACCGCGTCGGCTGGGGGAGACCTCGTCTCCGTGACCTTGAACGGACAGGGCAGCATGACCGCTATCGAAATCAAGCCTGAGGCAGCGGAGGACGTAGAGACGCTCCAGGACTTGATCGTCGCAGCATTCCGCTCTGCGAAGGCCGATGCGGATCAAGCGATGATGCAGGCGATGCCGCAGGTTCCCGGGCTGGGGATGTAGTTGTACGAAGGGCCGGTACAAAACCTCATCGACGAGCTCAGCAGGCTCCCAGGGGTCGGTCCGCGCAGTGCGCAACGCATCGCGTTCCACCTCCTGGATGCGCCTGAAGAGGACGTCATCAAGCTCGCCGATACCCTTCGCCAGGTGAAGCAGCACGCTCGATTTTGCGAGGTGTGTTTTAACGTCTCGCAGGAGGACCGCTGCCGAGTGTGCAGGGATCCCCGACGTGACCGCTCGCTGCTGTGCGTCGTGGAGGAATCCAAAGACGTGGTGGCCATCGAGCGCACCAACGAGTTTCGCGGTCTGTACCACGTGCTCGGCGGTTCCATCTCGCCCATCGACGGACGCGGCCCCGGAGACCTCCACACCCGAGAGCTGTTCACGCGTCTCGCCGACGGCGAGATCCAGGAGGTGATCCTGGCCACCGACCCGGATACACAGGGTGAGGCGACCGCGTCGTATCTCTCCCGCATGCTGCGCGACTTCGGCGTCCGCGTCACCCGCCCAGCGAGCGGGCTGCCCGTCGGAGGAGACCTGGAATATGCAGACCAGGTCACGCTCGGAAGGGCCTTCTCCGGGCGCCGCTCCATGTTCCCCGACGCATCGTGAGCGGGAGCCCCCTTCCCAGTCCCGACGTGTCGAGCCAACCGCGTTATCCCAAGCGGGTCAACAAGTGATAGAGGAATGGAATGCTCAAACTCGAAGAGTTCTCCGAAGCGCTCAGAGAAGAAATTCAGTCCACCCGTGAGACGGTGGCGAAACTGCACGCGGAGTTACCTCGGTGGGAGCTCGTGGTGTGGACCGCGGGAAATGTCTCGCAGCGGGTTCGCTGCGCCGATGTTATCGGCGAAGATCTGTTCGTCATCAAACCGTCGGGCGTGGCCTACGACGAACTCGCGCCCGAAAAGATGGTGGTGTGCACTCTCGACGGAGTCAAGATCGACGATGGCACTGGCGACACCCTGAAACCGTCCAGTGACACGGCCGCGCACGCGTATGTGTACGCGCACATGGATCACGTCGGAGGGGTCGTTCATACGCACTCCACCTACGCGACGGCGTGGGCGGCTCGCGGTGAGGCCATTCCGTGCGTACTGACCATGATGGGCGATGAATTCGGCGGCGCTATTCCCGTCGGCCCGTTCGCGCTCATTGGCGACGATTCCATCGGGCGCGGCATCGTCGAGACGCTGCGTGATTCCCGTAGCCGGGCAGTGTTGATGCAAAACCACGGCCCCTTCACCATCGGCGCTGATGCTAGAGACGCGGTCAAGGCAGCGGTGATGTGTGAGGAAGTGGCCCGCACGGTGCATATCTCTCGCCAGCTGGGTGATCCCCTCGACATCCCGCAGGAGCTCGTTGATTCGCTTTTCGACCGCTACCAACACGTGTACGGGCAGAAGTGAACCCACATGCAATGCCCGAAACAGCGCTGCATGCAGCGGGTGTTTGACCCCGTCGGTGGGTAGAAATATCGGGTGAATTCAGACACTACCGCTGCACACACGTTTCCCGCTGAACGCCTGAGGGCGTTCGTCGATGCCGTCGTGGCCATCGCGATGACGCTACTCATTTTGCCGCTCATGGAGTCGGCGTCGGAGGCTTCGAAGTTTCAGCATGAGCACCCAGATTTTGGCACCGGGCAGTTCTTCGTCGAGCACAGCGGGCAGGTCGGTGCGCTCATCATGTCGTTCGCGCTCATCGCGCTGGCGTGGACGAAGCATCATCGGCTGTATGCGGCGGTGCAGGAGGTGACCACGTCGCTGGTGTGGTTGAACATCTTGTGGATGTTCATGGTGATCTGCTTACCCGTGACGACGGCCCTCGTCGGTGCTCTGCACACCGACGCAGCTCTGTTCATCGCCTACGTGGTAAACCTGATCCTGCTGTATCTCAGCTCGCTGGGTGGCCGCTTGTACTTGCTGCGTCACCTGAGCCTCGTGGATGCGTCGCGCATCACAGTGTGGAACGGCATTATCGCGGACATCGTGGCAGTGGCGCTCTTTGGGATTGCCCTCGTGCTGGGGCTCCTCATGCCGAAAGTCGGTTTTAGCACGCTGTTCCTGATGCTGTTCACGTCGCTCGGCGCACGGCTGTTCAGTCGAAAAGAGCAGGAAACACCCTAGTCAGAGCAGCTCTTCCTGCACCTGCTTACGTAGAACCTTGCCGAGCATGGAGCGGGGGAGCTCGTCGACGACGCGCATGTCGCGCGGCACCTTGTAGGCAGCCAGCGACTGCTTACAGAACGCTCGCAGCTCCTCGAGCGACGGTGCCTTCATCCCGTCGGCGATGCAAATGATCGCGACGACGTCCTCCCCGCCGCCGGCATTTCGTCGCCCGACGACGGCCGCGTCGGCGATTGCCTCGTGCGTGAGGAGCACGCGCTCAACCTCGCTGGGCGAGACGTTGAATCCGCCGGTGATGATGAGTTCCTTGACTCGGTCGACGATGGTGGTGAATAGGTCTTCATCTTGGACGACGACATCGCCGGTGCGCAGCCACCCGCCCGGCAGCAGCATCTTCGCGGTCTCCTCCGGGTTCTCCCAGTAGCCCTGGAACACTTGGGGGCCGCGAATGAGGAGTTCGCCAGGCTTGCCGACGGGGACCTCTTCGTCGAGATGGTCTGGGCTTACCACCTTCATCTCGGTGGAGGGGAACGGGATGCCAATGGTGCCGGTGCGTCTGGTCGGGGCGAAGGGGTTGCCGAGCGCGACGGGCGAGGACTCGGTGAGGCCGTACCCCTCGACGAGCCGCCCACCCGAGACAGATTCCCAGTCGGCGACGATTTCGTCGGTGAGCGCCATCGCGCCCGAGATGCAGAACCTCGCCGACGAGATGTCGACGCCGCGTTCCCGCGCGGTGGCTGCGGTCTTCTGGTAGATGGGCGGCACGGCGCAATACACGCTGGCCGGCGACTTCTTCCAAGCCTTCATCACCAAGTCGATGTCGAACTTGGGGAAGAGCACGAGACGCATCTGTTTCAGGATGCCGAAGGTGAGGTAGAGCGTCATGCCGAAGGCGTGGAACATGGGGAGGAGTGCGTAGCTGATCTCGTGGCGCACCTTCGCGTCGTGCATCCAAGCCGCGCCTTGCAAGGCGTTGCTGTACAGGTTGCGGTGAGTGAGCATGGCGCCCTTGGGGGTTCCCGTCGTGCCCGAGGTGTACTGGATCACCGCGAGGTCATCCAGGTTCGGCTTCACGTGGTCGGGGTTGATGCGGGGAGCCGACAGCAAGTCGTTCCATGCGAGCGCTTCGGGCGCGGACTTGTGCAGTGCCGCACGCGCGGCGCGGATCTTCTTGAGCGGCAACAGCAGCGCGAACCGCATGCGCCTCGGCATCTCGTCGAGCAGGTTCACCGCGATGATCCGACGAACACCAAGGTCACGCGGGAGATCCGCGAGCTTCTCGACGGCGACGTCCCACGCGATGATGACCTCGGCCCGGTGGTCTTCGAACATGTGCCGCAGCTCGCGAGCGGTGTACAGAGGATTGTGCTCGACGACAACGCCACCCACGCGCAGCACGGCGTAGAACGCCACGACATGCTGGGGGCAGTTAGGCAGCACCAGCCCGACGCGGTCGCCGGGCTTCACTCCGAGTCTGCGGAGGCCTTCCGCCGCGCGAGCGATCTCGTCGCCCAGCTGTGCATACGTCGTTTCATGGCCGAAGAACTCCAGCGCGACGGCGTCACCGGCCTGCCGCACTGACTCCTCACACATCTCGACGAGCGAGGTGCGTGGCATCTCGATCTCCGCCGGAACCCCGGCCTGGTAGTGCTTGACCCAAGGATGCACACTGCTCATGCATCACAGAGTATCGCTCCCATACGGGGCTCCGTTTTGTTGGCTAACGACAATTCATCTGGGGGCGTGCATGCGAGCGCTGGCATACAAACGAGGGGGCTCGCCCGACGGTGATGTCAGGCGAGCCCCCACGTCGCAGCTGCGTCAGCGGCCGGTCTGCGGCATCCCGGGCGTTGGCCGTGCGCCATCGCCCGTGCCAATGCCCTGGTTGCCGTCGCCGGTGCCATCGCCATCGCCGGTGCCATCGCCATCGCCGGTTCCGTTGTCGCCGCCCTGGTCGTCGCCGGTTCCGTCGCCGGTTCCGTCGCCCTGGTCACCGTCGCCGGTTCCGTTGTCGTCGCCCTGGTCACCGTTGCCGTTGCCGTCGCCGTCGCCCTGGTCGTCGCCTTCGCCGTCGTCAGCGGGGGAACACTGATCGGGGCGTTCCACGTCGCCGAAGATTTTGCCGAGGTTCAAGAACACGGTCTCGCCGTTGATGTCGTCGAGGCCGTCGTTGTCGGTCACCACGTACACGTTGCCGTCGGCGCCGATGGTCATGCCTTCGAGCTTCTCCTGCGTCCAGCCGTTCGTTGCCTGGAGGTCGGGCAGCACGTCGTGGACGAGCTTCTTGCTCAGCGTGTCGCCGTCCTTCGCGTCGGGTGCAATGGTCACCTCAGTGATGTGCTTGATCTTCGCATCCGGGCCGGTGCCCTTGTCGCGTTCGATCAAGCCAAGGCGCACGCCCTTGTCGTCGGCGGAGACGAAGGTGATCTCGGAAAGGCCCATCCAGTCGCCCTTCACCTCGGTGGCTTCGAGCTCGTACATGAAGGTGCGGAATTCGCCGGTGGCAAGGTCGTACTCCAGGATGCGGGTGGGCTTGGCCTTGTCCTTGTCACGCTGGAGCGCCACGTACAACTTCTTGCCTTCGGGGTCGCCAGTGATGCCCTCGATGCCCCACTTGCCGAGGTTTTCAGCTACATCGGACGGCAGCGGGATAGTGCGCAGCACAGCGCCGTTCGCGTCGGTCTGGACGAGCTGGTTGGCGGTGGCTTCTTCGCCATCCTTGCCGTTGCCTTCCACACCCAGCCAGAAGCCCTTGCCGCACGGCTCAGCGTAGAGGCCCTCGACGTCGAACTCGGTGGGCTTGCCGTCCAGGGTTACGTCGATGGCCGACGTGATCCGGGCCGGGGCGCCGGTGGCGTCCACAGTCAGGATGCGGTTCGGTAGCAGCGCGTTGTCCGGGATCGTGTAGAGATGCCCGGCCTCGTCGGAGGAGGCCAGTGCGCCGAGCGCCAGCCACGGAATCGGCTTGCCGTCCACGTCGTCGGAGGTGATCTGCGGGTAGAGCGCCTTGCCGGATCCCAATTCGTAGAGAGCGACGGTGGCGCGCAGTGGCGAGTCCGGCTCGTCGACCTCGGAAGACACCGCCAGCAGGTTGCGGCCGGGGATGGGCAGGATGCCCTCGGGGCCATTGGTGGTGGGCAGCATCTGGAGGTACTTCGGGTTCGCCGGGTCGGTCACGTCGTAGACCGCGACGAAGTTGGCGCGCTCGGAGCCCACGAAGGCGTAGCGCACGCCATTGTAGGTAGCCACAGCCAAGCCCTCGGGCTCGGTGCCCTTCTTGCTCGCGCGCTTGTCGAGCCAGTGGCCGTTGCGGATGGCCTGGTGCTCGAAGGAGTTGCCGGCATCCCAGGTGACCTTGCCGGAATCCGCCTCGAAGATGGTCCAGCCGCGACTTCCGCCCTTCCAGTCGCCCTCGTTTGCGGTTGCTACGTGCGCGTCGTCCACCCAGTCGATGGAGTCCGGCTCCCGCGGGGCAGTGACGGAGCCGTCGAGCTTGATTTGGCCGTCCTTCTCCGTGTCGACGCCCTCGATGGTTGCTTCGCCGGCGCTCCACGACGAGAGCACCTTCTGCGTCGCGGCGTCAACGATGACGACGGCGTTGTTCTCCTGCAGCGTCACGGCAACCTTCGAGCCGTCGGGTGAGAACTTCACGTACTCCGGCTCAGGGTCAGTGGGTTCGACAAGGCCTTCCAACCCCGCGAGCGAGGTGGAAGTCTTGACCCAGTTCGACGGTTCACCCTTCAGACTGATGAACGCCAGCTCGCCAGCGGGGGCCTGAGGGAGGTCACCCTTCTTGCCCGAGCCGTTGTCATTCTTGGCTTCTTCGTCGCGCTCGTTCTCGATGGCAATCACTGCCAGGTCGCCGTGAACGTCGATCGAGTCAGGCTGACCGCCGAGGTCGATCCGCTGCACCTCCTGGAACGTCTTGGCGTCCAGCACCGAGACGTGCCCCGTCGGGTTCTTGAAGCTCTTGCTGGAATCCACGACGACGAGGACGTAGCCGTCGATGGCGTACACGCTGGTGGGTTCGCCGCCGACGTCCAGCTTGCCCAGCGGCTTCGGCTTGCTCGGGTCGGTGATGTCGAGCTTGCCGACTGCCTTACCCCCCGCGTCGGTGTAGAACAGGGTGTTGCCATCGGGAGAGACGGTGCTGATCTCTGCGACGGCGGTCTCGCCCGGTCCGCCTGCATTCAGGTACGCGGGCGTAGTGGATGCACGTTTGAACGACATAGTGTTCTCGGCGCTGGCAGTTGGCGTGGCGGCTGCCCCCAGCAGCATGGTGGTGCAGGCGGTAGCCGCGACGACGGCACGCAGGCTCAATCGAGACATCTGAACTCCATTGGTAGTACGCGAGGCGGGTTCCCCTCGGCACGCAAGCCAACCGTATGCCGGTTACAGGTAGATGAACTGGCGGTAAATCGCGGTGTTTGTGATGCGACGGCTCAGCGTCGCTTGGGGGAGCCCAGCGCAGGGGTGAGCGCGAACCCCAGCAGCGAAGCCAAGGGAAGCACGATCATGCCCCAACGCATTCCCACAAGCTCAATCACAGTGCCAATGAGTGGCGGCCCGACGAGGAACCCCACCCTCGCGACACTGGTGACGATTGTCAGCCCGGTGCCCTGCGGAAGTCCCGGCATTTGGTCGCCTGCGTGCATGGCGCCGGGGAACGTCGTCGCGATACCCCACCCAGCAAGCGCAAATCCGATGAGGGCGAGCGCAGGCGACGGGAAGCACACCGCGGCGCCCAGCCCCACCGTCGCGAGCAGCATCCCGAACGTGATGGTGAAGCGCTGGCCGAAACGATTCACGACGGCGTCGCCAGCAAAGCGCGCCACCATCTGGGCGCCCTGGAGTGCGACGAACGCCATGCCCCACACGAATGGGTCGAGGTGAGGAAACATTCGCTGCATGTAGATCGGGCTCCACGAACCCGACGCGTCCTCGAGGACGCCGGCGCAGCCAGCCAGCAGGCCCAATGCGACGAGGCGCAGCAGGAGCGGCGTCGGAATGAAGCGACGCCGCTGTTCTGCTTCAGTTTGCTCCGGCACTGGGTCCGGGCCGTCGAGCATCCACCGCCTGGCGAGGAGCGCCAGTGAACCAAATACGAGGCTGCCCACGAGGCACTGCAACCAGATTGCGACGTGTGCCTGCGCGCAGGCGGACCCGATGAAACCGCCTGTGACGGCGCCCACCGACCACCAGGCGTGGAATCCGTTGAAGATCGAGCGCCCGTAGCGCTGCTGAACGCGCAAGCCATGGGCGTTCATCGCGATGTCCGTCACGGAGTCGGTGGACATCATGAGCACCACCCCGAGCGCGAACACTGCGGCGTTGGGTGCGTTGCCCAGAACGTTGAGGCAGACAATGCCGAAGGTCTGAAACATCACCGCGACGCCGGCTGACTGGAAGCGACGCATCAGCTTCGCTGTGAACATGCCGAGCAAGAGACCCGCGATCGGCCCCAGCGCGATGATGAACCCCCACACCCAGTCGCGAATCGCGAGGGAGTCCTTGATCTCGGGGAAGCGCGGGAGCAGCGTCGACCACGCGACGCCGTTCAGCACAAAACATAGGGTGACGCCCCAGCGGGCGCGCCGAACCTCGGTGTTCACAGTAGAGAGATCACCTTTCGCGGGTCCGGATTGACGTAGACCTCATCGTCGACGAGCACCACCGGGTAGACGCCGTCGCCGAGGGCTTTGGCGCGCTCCTCGGCCTCGCGATCCTGCCAGATGTTGATCCACATGAATCGCTTGCCGTGCTTCCCGAGCCCGCCGCGCAGCCTCGTCGAGAAGATGTCCGCCGGGCGCCAATAGATGATCAGTTTGCGCTGGTCGGAGGGGAGGGCGCGCACGTCGCGTTCTTTGCGGGAGATGCCGCCGTACCAGGGGGAGAGCCAATACGTGACGAGCAACAGGCCAACCGTCACCATAACGAGAGCGGGCGTCCATCCCGTTTGTGCGAGCGCCCACACGAGCACTGCGCTGCCCGCGAGCCAGGTCAACCACATGAAGCGTGCCACCTGAGCAATCGTCGCAGAACGTCGAGGGGCACGGCAAAGCTAACCCGATATCCACACTCGTTTGCTAAAACCGGCCAAAATCGCCCTTTTGGGCAAACGAGTGTGGATATCGGGTTAGCCGTTGGCTCCGCCAAGCCCTGCAAGCGCAGCCCTAGAGTAGGCGCATGGACGTGAGTGAGCTGTCGGCAGTGGAGCTGCGCGACGCGTTGCGCAGCCGTGACCTGAGCAGCGAGGAAGTGACGAGAGACTGCTTGAAGCGCATCTCCGACGATCGCACCAATGCGTTCTCCCTCGTCACCCCGGAGCTAGCGCTGGCTCGCGCCCGGGAACTGGATGCCCGTGAACCAGTGGGTGCCATCCATGGCATGCCGCTCGCCGACAAAGATCTGCATCAGCGAGCAGGGACCGTCACCACCTACGGCTCGCGAGCCTTCCGGGATTTCGTCGCCACACTCAGCGACCCCCTGACCCGCCAGCTCGACCATGCCGGCGGAGTATCGCTGGGCAAAACCGCCACGCCTGAGTTCGGGTTCGCGGGTTACACATCCAGCCAATTACATGGCCACACCACTATCCCCGGGCATCCAGAGTTGGGTGCGGGCGGCTCCAGCGGTGGGGCCGCGGCGGCTGTGAAAGCCAGGCTGCTGCCGTTCGCGCCAGGTTCCGACGCGGGAGGATCGGTGCGAATCCCCGCGGCGGCGTGTGGCATCGTCGGGTTGAAACCATCCAGGGGCAGGGTGCCTGCCATGTCAGGCCAAGGCTCGCTCGGCCAGCTGGCCGTGGCGGGCGCGCTGGCTCGGAGCGTCACCGACGTCGCGCTGCTGCTGGATGCGATGATCGAGCGACGCGATGGGCGCCCCGTCCACCACACCACGCTGCGTAGCCCGGAGCTCGACGGTGGCTCGCTTCTCGGGGCCACCCGCCCGGGCTGCAGGCGACGCGTCGGGGTGCTGCACGGGCTCACCCCATGGGATGGCGTGGCCGCCACGCCGGCGTCCAGCGAAGCCAACGCGGCAACGGAGCGTGCAGCAACGCTGCTGAGCGACGCGGGTCACGCCGTCGACGAGGTGACCGGGCCAGCGCTGCCAGGGTTTGCGCAGGCATTTCAGACGCTGTGGCACGCGAACGCGGCGGGGCTGGGGCTCACCGACGAGCAGGTGGCGCAACTGGAACCGCTCACGCGTAGCTTCGTGGAGGCTGGACGCCTCGTCACGGCCGAACGCATCGTGCACGCGGTGCAAACGGTGTACAAACATGAACAGGTGATCGTCGATGCTTTTGCGCCTTACGACGCAGTCCTTACCCCGACGACCGCCCTCACCCCGCGCCCGGTCGGCTGGTTCGGCGACGACCCGGAGGTCAACTTCCGTCGGCAGTGCGAGTACTCGCCGCACGGGGCTGTGGTGAACGTGGCGGGTTTGCCGTCGCTCTCGTTGCCGACGCTGCCGCTCGCCGACGGGCTCTCTATGAGCGTGCAGCTCATCGGTCGGCCGGGAGAAGAGTCGACGCTGCTGCAGCTCGGCGTGGAGCTTGAGGGGCTGGCGGCTGTTCCCGTCTAGTATATACTTCTTGTATATACATGGAGGAGGAATGATGACGCCCCGCACCACCACCGTCTTTAAGTCCGGCAATTCGCAAGCTGTTCGCATCCCGAAAGACCTGGCGTTTTCGACGGATAAGGTCACCATCGAAGTCGATGGCGACGCGCTCATCTTGCGCCCCAAGCCCCTCACCATGCAGGAGTTTCTCGACGGTCTGCCGCGGCACCCAGGTGCCTTCGAGAACTTTCCAGACTTCGAGGATGAGATCGATGAGGAGCCGGTGCCGCAATGGTGACGTACCTGCTCGATACGAGCACCTGGATAGAACTCCTACGGGGAAACGAAGCGGTGGTGCAGCGGATGCAGCGCTGCTCGCCTCGGGCGATCAGGTTATCTCCGATCGTCCAGGGGGAGCTGGAGACGGGACGGCAGTTGTCGCAGTCCGCTGAGCAAGCGGAGATGTTGGAGTGGGTGTATCACTCCTTCCCGCGGAACGCCTTCGGGGACGCCGTAGCGCGCCAGTGTGGTGTCGTGCGTGCCCAGCTCCGCCGCGCAGGTACGCCGATCGGTGTGAACGACACCTGGATCGCGGCGGAAGCCCTCGCGCATGGGCAGACCGTCGTTACCGCGAACGAGCGTGATTTCCGCCGCGTGCCGGGGCTCAGCGTCGAGAATTGGATGGTATGACGCCGCGGTGGCGCAGAATTGTCAGTGGCCACGGATAAGGTTGGCATATGCAGTTCGACGTGGTGGATCTCATCCGAACCAAGCGCGACGGTGGCGCGCTTGGTCTCGAGGAAATTGACTGGGTGATTGACGCGTATACGCGCGGCGCGGTCGGCGATGAGCAGATGGCGGCGCTCGCCATGGCCATCTTCCTGCGCGGCATGTCGCGGGAAGAGATCGCCCGGTGGACGCAGGCCATGATCGCATCCGGCGAGCGGATGGATTTCTCGTCGCTCACAAACCCCACGTCAGATAAGCACTCCACGGGCGGTGTCGGAGACAAGATCACACTGCCGCTCGCCCCACTCGTCGCGGTCTTCGACGTGGCGGTGCCGCAGCTGTCAGGCCGCGGGCTCGGCCACACGGGCGGCACCCTCGACAAGCTTGAGGCCATCCCCGGCTGGCGTGCATCCCTCAGCAACGACGAGATGCTCCGGCAACTCGACGACGTCGGCGCCGTGATTTGCGCTGCGGGCTCAGGTTTGGCTCCCGCCGACAAGAAGCTCTACGCACTGCGCGACATCACCGGCACCGTCGACACGATTCCGCTCATCGCCAGCTCCATCATGAGCAAGAAAATCGCCGAAGGCACCAGCGCGCTGGTGCTCGACGTCAAGGTGGGCTCCGGCGCCTTCATGCGTACGCTCGACGAGGCCCGTGAGCTCGCGCGCACCATGGTGGATCTGGGTACTGATGCCGGCGTGCACACCGTCGCGCTCCTCACCAACATGAGCACTCCGCTGGGGCTGACCGCCGGTAACGCGCTCGAGGTGCGGGAAGCCGTCGAGGTACTTGCCGGTGGCGGGCCCGACGACGTCGTCCAACTCACTTGCACCCTCGCCCGCGAAATGCTGGCCGCCCACGGCAAGACCGACGTCGACGTCGAGGCCGCGCTGAGTGACGGGCGCGCCATGGACGTGTGGCGACGCATGATCGCCGCGCAAGGTGGTGATCCGGACGCGCCGCTCCCCGTTGCGGAACACCAAGAAACTATCCGGGCTCAAGAATCGGGTTATCTCACGAAGGTGGATGCTTGGGACGTGGGCATCGCGGCCTGGCGGTTGGGTGCCGGGCGCGCCCGCAAAGAAGACCCGGTGCAGGCTGTCGCGGGCGTCGAGCTGCACGCCAAGCCAGGAGACCACGTTGAGGCCGGTCAACCGATCATGACCCTGCACACAGCCACCCCAGAGCGCTTCGAGCGAGCCCTCGCGGCGCTGGAGGGCTCGCTCGAGTATGCAACGGAGGCCCCGGAAGTCCCAGGCATTGTGTTGGACCGAATCGGGGGAGAGGAACGTCGATGAGAATGCGTCTTGGAGCGGCGTTCGTCGCCGTGTGCGCGCTGGTCGCGTGCGCGCCGACGCCGGGAGGTGAACCGTCGGCCACGCAGAGCCCCGATGCGACGGACGCCCAGCCCACTGCCGAACCTTCTGTAGTGCCGGAGTCCTCAGCAACCCCGGAGCCCTCAGAGCTTGAGGAAAGCCCCACGCCGACGCCAGCCGAGCAGCGGTCACCATCGCCCACCTCGACCGCGCCCGCCCCCATGAAACCCACCCCGCCCGTCGCGGACGGATGGACGGTGCTCGACACGAAGCTGACGAGCGCAGATCAGGTTGACGGGCTTGCCGTCACTCCTGAGGTTGCTCACTATCTGAAGAGCCGCATGGGTGAGCCCTGTGATCTCCAGATGACGCTATTCGCATCGCACTCCGACGGGTTCGTCGTCGGAGATGAAACCGGAATTTGCGACGGTTCGGCGCTCTTCGTCTATGGGCCGCGCGGTGACGAGATCGACGCGCTCGTGGAGTTCACGCAGGTGCCCGAATGCAGCGCTTTTGAGAAGGCCGGGGTTCCAAAGGGCGTGCCGACGTCGAAGCTCTTCCCAGACGGACTCGCTTGCTCATCAGGTGGAAAGGCCACGAAGTACTGATGCGGAGAGTCGTCGCTGCCGCAGCGTCACTCCTGGCTGTGGTGGGATGCGCCAGCGGTGGCCCGCAGCCCACACCGTCGCCAGAAACCCCGGGGCAGTCGTCGTCGAGTTCCAGTGCGTCGGCGGCATCCTCCTCGCCCGCCACGCCGAGCGAACCTGCCTCAGCCCCGAGCGTGAAGGGTGCGTGGAAGAAACTCGACGCGAAGCCACTGCTCACCGATGCGGAGATCGATGCGGCTCCGGTACCCGAGAACTTGAAGTCGTACTTGAAAGAGACGGTGCTGGACGTCGTTACAGAGAACCGAGGCCAAGAAGGCGACGCAGAAGACTGCCCGGTGGAAACAAGGATCATCGGTTATCACCCTGCGGGGTTCGCCATGGTGAGCGTCACTGGCTGCGGGCCGGAGGAAAGCGTTGGCGTCGTGGCTCAAGAAGGCGACGGTTGGGTGCCCGCGGTGTTCACGTCGCCGGAAGCGCCCGCGTGCCAGGAGCTCGCCGAGGCGGGCGTGCCCACTGGAGTGCCGTACCTCAATGGCGAGCCGCTCCACTGCAACGACAACGACGGTAGCGTCCGCGCGTGGTGAGCTGCCGCGTCAACGCGTCGACAGCAGCAGCTGCATGAGCTCCGCGTGCGCGGCGTCGTCGACGGCAATCTCCTCGTCGTCGAGCCAGCGCACTTGGGAGATCAGCCTTCCTGAAGAACTCAGCCACACGGCGTCAGCCGAATGTAGATCCGACGGGGTGAGTCGCTCGACTGCAGTGCTCCAACCCTCCTGCTCCGCGGCGCGAAAGAGCACGCGCTGGGTAGTGCCTGGCAACACTCCCAACTCGGTGGGCGTGGTGATGAGCGTGCGACCACGTTTGATGAACACGCTTGCTGTCGGGGCTTCCAGCACGAAGCCGTCGGTGGTGGTGAAGATGACGTCCTCGGCCCCTCGACGGTGCGCCTCCCGCATCGCGGCCATGTTGGTGGCGTAGCTGAGCGTCTTCGCGCCCAGGAGTAGCCATGGGGAGGACTGGGCGGTGCGGGAAGTGAATCCTCGGTCTAGCAAAGCCACCTTGATGGGCTGGGTGGGCCTCAGCGCCGCGCGCATTGGGGTGACGAGCACCCAAGCGTAGCCGTCGGGGTTTTCCGGTGCGTAGCCGCGAAGTACAAGGAGCTTCACTAAGGCCTCGTGCGGAATGAGCCCATCGCCCGGCTCGTATCGCCACGCCGCGACGGCCGTCTCCACCGCACGACGCCAGTGCTCGTCGGAGGGGGCCTCGATATCGGTGATCGCCGCCGAGCGTCGCAGTCTCCACAGATGCTCGTCCATCTTTTTCACACGGTTGCCGGCGAACAGCATCGTCTCGAAGATTCCGTCGCCACGGGAGATCCCCTGCGCGCGCGGTGAGAAGTGCGGGGCATTGGCGTCGACCAGCACGCCGCTGGGGTTATGAGGGGTGAGTAGTACGAGCACGTCCATGGCGGCGAGCGTAGCGCGCATCCGGAAATCAGCCGGTCTGGTGCGGGGTTTCGATACGCCGCCTGCGGCGGCTACTCAACCACCGGGGCTGGCGTGCCTCGCCTGGTCGTCGAGTGGGCCCGCTGCCTCGCCCGGTCGTCGAGTAGGCCTGGTCTGTGTTCCCTCGGTCGTCGAGTAGCGGCGAAGCCGCGTATCGAGACGCACCGACAGAAAAACTTCATAATCCGTACGCAGATTGATCTAACACCCCAAAATCGGGTCCTTCATCTCATCTGCGTACGGATTATGAAGTTCGACGGTGGGTGACGGTGGCTGGGTTTCGTTACGCCGCCTGCGGTGGCTACTCAACCACCTGTGGTTGGCGTGCCACTATCGTCACATGGTCGGGGTGACAGGATTTGAACCTGCGGCCTCGTCGTCCCGAACGACGCGCGCTACCAAACTGCGCCACACCCCGGTGGCAAATGAGCCGACGGACATCATAGCGCAGGGTCCCGGTGCGGCGCCAAACGAAGCACCCAGTTACGTCATCGCGGTATGATCTTGTCGGCAAGTAAGCAAGGAGGCGTCTATGTCACCGTCGAATAGATTCCGATTCCTGCTGATCAAGTGGGTTATCGTTCTCGCCGCATCCGTTGCTCTCGTTATCGGGTTTTGGCCGGAGCTGCTCCCGCTCGGCGTATTTGTGTTGTTCGCGGGCGTCGCCGCGTACCAACTGGTGGGTTTGATGCGGGGAAGCTCCAGGATCGAATAGCCCCAACGCGGTTCGTGCAGAGGCGTTCAGGCGCGAGGAATTAACGTCACGAGACTGACCTCCGGCCGACACGCGAGGCGGAATGGTGCGAAGGGCGACGTGCCGAGGCCTGCGGAGACGTGGATGTGCGCCGTCTTTGTGCCGACGCGGTGCGTGCTTGCACCCTTGACCCTCGCCGGCTCGATGTCGCAGTTCGTGGTGAGGGCGCCGTATCCTGGCACGCATACCTGGCCGCCGTGCGTGTGGCCTGCGAAGATGGCGTCGACGCCGTCGCTAGTCATGGCATCCAGGAGACGCAGGTAAGGTGCGTGGGTAACGCCGACGGAGAGGTCGACGTCAGGTGAAGGTGGTCCTTCGACGAGCACGTACTGATCGCGGGAGTGGTGGGCGTCGTCGGTGCCTCGAAACTCGACGGTGAGTCCCCGCAGCTGCAGCACGTGACGCTTGTGCGTGAGATCCACCCAACCCAGGTCCTCCAGTGCCGCGCGGAGCTTCCCCGTCGGGAGCGTTGGAGCGAGATCGTCGGATGTGGCCTCTGAGCGACCGTGCGTCACGTAACGCAAGGGGTTTTTGAAATGGGGGGCCTGGTAGTCGTTTGAGCCAAAGATGAACACACCGGGGACGCGACGGAGCCCGTCGAGTGCTTCTCTCAGCGGATCGATCGCTGCAGCGGAGCTGATGTTGTCACCGGTGTCGATCACGAGGTCGGGTTGCAGCGACGCGAGGCCCTCGACGAACCGAAGCTTGTCGCGCTGGGAGGGCAAGAGGTGGAAATCAGAGACGTGCAGCACCCTGATCGGCTGAGAGCCGGAAGGCAGGACGGGAAGCGCAACGTCGCGAATCGTAAAGAGGTGCGCTTCCGCGAGCCCCCATCCAAACGCAGCCGCGCCGGCACCGAGAACGGCACCGGCGCATTGCAAGGCGGCGTGCATTATCCGCCCCCGCCCGATGGGGAAGAAGGCGATGGCGCGGGTTTGGGCTGGCCTTGCCCGTTGCCACTCGGCTGAGCGCTTGGTTTGGGATCCGGTTTGGGCGAAGGGGGTTCTTCCTTCTTCTTTGGCTTCGGCGCCGGCCGGGGTCCGATGGACACGCGCAGCGAAATCGTCGAATAAACGGGAGCCTCCTTCGACGGCGAGGCGCCGAGGAATGTGCCCGATTGGCGAGAGGAATAGACGCCCAGACGCTGCGTGCTGAAGCCGGCTGCCTCGATGGTCTTCTTCGCCTCGTCGTAGCCCATGCCGGATACATCCGGTACAGGCGCCTTCTTGCCTTCCTTGACAGTCTCACCTGGCTCTGGGAACTTGCTCTTCGGCTTGCCCTTGAGCGCTGCAGTCATGGCGGTACGCCAGATCTGTCCGGCGTCACCACCACCGGTACCGCGCAGGCGCTGGCCATTATGCATCCTGAAGCCAGTGAGGGAGTCGCGTCGCTTATCCTTCGGGAAGCCGCTGTCCACCGAGATCATGCCCACGCCTGCCATCTCAGGTGTGTATCCGGCGAACCACACGGCTGCGGCACTCTGCGTCGTACCGGTTTTGCCAGCTTGCGGGCGCCCGTCTCTCAACGCCGCTGGGCGGCCGGTGCCGTTCGTCATCACGCCGGAGAGCATTTTGCTCATGGCATCGGCCACGCCTTCGTCCATCACGCGCTTGCAGTTACCGTCGGGCACCGGGATGTCGGAGCCGTTCTCGGCCTTGATGGACTTCAAGATGCGCGGGTTGCAATGGACACCGCGGTTTGCGAGCGTCGCGTACCCTTCGGCCATCGCCAGGGGAGTGACATAGCTCGTACCGAGCACCCACGACGGGTAGAACGACTCCTTCTCCTTCATATCGACGCCATCGGCGCGCACAACGCCCGACTTCTGCGCCATCTCGATGGCGGGGCAGTTGCCCATCGCCTGCGTGAGACGCAGGAAGTACGTGTTGACGGAGTTCTTCAAGCCCTCGGCCATCGTGATGCTGCCGTAGCCTCGACGCCCGAGGTTGCTCGGCGCGTAGTTCTTGTCGACGATGGCCGTGCCGTCGCAGCCTTTCCATCGTGTACCAGCGAGGTCGGTCAGCGTCCCGGGGGAGTTAATGGTGTGTGTCATCGACATACCGCCCTGCAGCGCTGCCGCCGCGGCGAACACCTTCATGGTGGAGCCCGACTGGAATCCTTCGGCTCCACCCATCTTCCGTGTGACGTTGTAGTTGTAGTAGGTCTCGCCCTTGGACTTATCCCCACCCATCTTGGGCCGGCTCTGCGCCATGGCGACGATGAGGCCGGTCTTCGGCTCCAAGAGTACGGTGTTCGCGAGGATGGGGTCGGTCGGGGCGATCATGTCCGCCACAGCCTTCTCAGCCGCATCCTGCGCGGTAGGATTAATCAGCGTCTGGATCGTGAGGCCGCCGCGGCGCAACGTGTTGCGCCGCTCTTCTCGGGTGTCGCCCAGCCCCTCTACCTGACCGCTGAGCAGCGTGTGCGTCACGTAATCGCACAGAAACGGGTACTTCGCGGTGATGCATCCGTTAGGAGTGCGGCTGACCTTCTTTTTGTCGAAGGTGGTTTTCTTCGCCTTCTCGACCTCTGCTTGGGTGGCGTAGCCCTCGTCGGCCATGCGCTGCAAGACCACGTTGCGACGGGCGAGTGCCTTCTTTTCGTTCTTCACCGGGTTCAACCCGACGGGGTTTTGTACCAGGCCGGCGAGGAGCGCGCTCTGCTCGAGGTTGAGCTCTTTCGCGGGCACTCCGAAGTACTGTTGGGCGGCTGCCTCAACACCGTAGGCGCCGTTGCCGTAGTAGGCGATGTTCAGGTACCGCTCGAGAATCTGGTCTTTGGACAGCTTCTGTTCGACGGCGAAGGCGAATCTGGCCTCCTGGATCTTTCGCTCGATGGAGACTTCGACGGCCTCTTTCGCTGCCTCCGAGTCGTTGTTGTACTTAGCTTGTTCGACGCGCACGAGTTTGACGTACTGCTGGGTAAGCGTCGAAGCGCCCTGGGTGTCGCCCGAGATGGTCTTGAAGAACGCACGCACCATGCCTTCTGGGTCAACGGCACCGTGCTCGTAGAACCGGTGGTCTTCGATGGCGACCTGGGCGTGCTGCATCAAGGGCGAGATCTGATCGAGGCTCTTGTAGATGCGGTTCTCTTCGAAGAATGTGGAGAGTACCTCGCCGTTGGCCATCAGGATGCGCGAGCGCTGTGACTGTGGCGGGGCTTCGAACTCGGCGGGCAGATCCTCGAGGGAGTGTTTGGCGGCCTTGGTGGCGCCACTGGCCATCGCGACGAAGGGCACAGCGACGCCGGACAACAGCACGCCAGCGAGGACGCTGATTGCCAGGAACATGAAGATGGCATACGCCTTCTCGCTTAGTTTCGCCGATTTCATGGCGCCAGTGTACGTGACCGGAGAAAACATTCCATGCACCCGCGGCTGTCGGCGCGCTCGCAGTGAAGCCCATGCCCCTTCCGTGGCCTGGCCGTGACCTGATAATGTGCGAGGTACCAGGCAACCTGCGCGAAGGAGGGCAGCATGTCTCTCGCCGAAGTGAGTGAATGGACGCTTAGAGCTAACTGTCGTGATTTGGCTGACGCGTTGTTTCCGGAGGGGAAAGACCAAAAGCGAGCACGAGCGGTGTGCAGGGATTGTCCGGTTAGGTCAGAGTGCCTGGCAGAAGCGCTGGATAATCGCATCGAATGGGGCGTCTGGGGAGGAATGACCGAGCGTGAGCGTCGGGCTCTGCTGCGAGCCCGCCCAGACATCAAAGATTGGCAGTCAGTCCTCTGTCGCTGATCCTCGTAGTGGGTCAGCCTGGCTAGGCTTGGTCCATGACTAAATGGGAGTACTTCACCGCACCTATCCTGTCGCACGTCGCGCAGCAAATCTTGAACAACTTCGGTGCCGAGGGCTGGGAACTCGTGACCCTCGCGCCCGGACCAAACCCCGACACTCTCGTCGGCTACTTCAAGCGCCCCCTCGAAAGCTGACGCCGGGCGTGCCTCGTAGAGGTGGGGGAAGACGAAGGTTCCGAGGTGGCTTCGTCGTAGCGCTCGTAGCCGCTGTCGCGGTGACCGGGTGCGCGTCGACGAAACCTGCGCCGGAAACGTCGTCGGAGGTCCCCGACCTCGTCGCGCTCAGAGAGCACTACGGTCTGCCTGATTGTCCGGCCACGGACGCCGACGCGGATCCCGTCGACGGTGGTCTGCCGCGCACGGCGCTGCCGTGCCTGGGCTCTGACGCAGTCGTGAATCTCGCTGGCTTGCCGCGGACCCCGATGGTGGTGAACCTGTGGGCCCAATGGTGCGCGCCCTGCAGGGAAGAGTCGCCGTTTCTTCGTGAGGCATCCAAGAAGCACGACGACATCGCGTTTCTAGGAATCAACTACAACGATCCGAAACCCGATTGGGCTTTGGAGTTCGCTTCCGTAGCCGGGTGGGACTATCCCCACGTGCAGGACGCGGATAAAGAGTTGCGCTCCGCGCTGAACATCCCAGGCATTCCCATGACCCTCTTCGTCGACGAGAGGGGAAAAATTGTGTACAAGCATCCCGGGGTGCTTCAGTCAGCGGCGCAACTGGAGCAGCTGATCAAGGAGCATCTGTGACCTTCGACGCCCTCCGCCACGCATTGCGGAACCCGGCGCCGCTGCGTGCAACTGACATGAACCGTGCGCCTCGCGGGGTACGACTGGCTGCCGTGCTCATGTTGCTGAGCGACGACCCCGACCCCTGCATCACCTTCGTTCGACGCGCGACAACATTGCGGCACCACGCAGGACAAGTGGCGTTGCCAGGCGGTGGCGTGGATGAAGACGACGACGGCCCCGTCGACGCAGCGTTGCGGGAGGCCACGGAGGAGGTGGGGCTGCGTCGCGACCTCGTCCAGGTGTTGGGTCAGCTGCCGCCCGTCTGGGTGCCGAAATCCAATTTCGACGTGGTCACCGTCGTGGTGACCTGGCCTGGCGGGGAGCTCCACGCTATGGACCCCGCGGAGACCGCGTCGGTCCATCAGTTCCCCGTATCGCTACTCGCATCCAGCGAAGTACGGTGCACGTCGCGCCACCCCAAAGGATTCAAGGGCCCAGCGTTCGTCTTGCCGGACGTGTTCATCTGGGGACTCACCGCCCATTTGCTCGATTGGGTGCTGCGCCTCGGCGGCTGGGAAAAGAACTGGGACCGGGAACACGTCGTCCCGATCCCAGCTGAATACCTGCGTGACTAGGCGCGTTCCCCTGGCACGACGTTGAGGTCTGGTTTCTTCACCGGCATGGCGGGATCTTCCTTGCGCGTCCAACCGTCGGAGAGCGCATTGAGCGTTGCCTTGAACTCGGCGATGGTGGCCGACGGCGCCTTCACCTTCTTGAAGTTTCCGATGCCGATCAACGCAAAGATGCCTGCGAGAATCAAGGAGACAACCGCCGCGATCAAGAAACCGAGGATGAGCGACAGCGCCAGGCTCATGCCCGTCAGCGTGAGCAGCCACGTGAATACCGCAGCAAGCGCGATGACGATCATCCACACCGCGTGCAGCGCAAAGCCGAGCGAGATGGCGAACATGCCCGCACCAATGCCGGCCTTCTTCGCCGACGGCACCAGCTCGGCCTTGGCGAGTTCGGCTTCCTTCGACAGGAAGTCGCCCAGGTTCTCCTGGATGTTTTTCACATTGTCAGCCATAACGTTCCTTTCCGTTCCCCTCAAGCCTATGTGCTTCAGGGGCGACTTCAGACCTTGATCGCGAAACCATCGTCGGGGATACGGACGGGGTTCGTGAGTTCTGCGTGATCCACCCAAGCACGCCAGCAGAGCAGCTGGAACGGCAGCTTGAGGTCTTCGCCGGGGCGGGCGGCGGAGTCGTAGAGCTCCATCACCTGATCAACGAGGTGATTCAGCTGCCGTTCCCCGAGGGAACGCGCGAGCGGTTGCCTACGCACCATCGCCTCCATCGCGTCGCGTGAGAGTTTCTGCCAGATGCGAAACGCTCGGGTCTCGATCTCCGGGAAATAATGTGATTCGCGTAGTTGCTCCAGGGATTGGTGCCCGTAATCGCCGCGCATCGCCATCGGATCGTAGCGACGAAGCAACGCCGCCAGTCTGCGCACCCACGGCACGGAATCGTCGCGGATCAAATACGACGCGGAGAAGCAGCCGCCTTCCCGCAACACCCTGGCGATCTCGGGGAGCGCCTGCTCAGCGTCGAGCTTGTGAAAGCCCTGGTGAATGAGCACTACGTCGAATTGGAACGGGGCGGTGGGAACAGCTTCCGCCCGTCCCTGATACGCCACGACCCCTGGCTGACCTAGGTGATGCTCCACGACCTGTCTGGAAGGGGACACTGCGTGGATGGTGTGGCCGCGCCTGCTGAGGCGGCCAGGCAACGCTAGATCATCGCCGACGACGAGCCCCTGGATGCCGCTCCAGACGACCATCCAGTCCAGTGCTTCGGGGGGAAAAGTGCTCACAACGACCTCCTGCTCCAAAGCCTATCGGCCCGCGAGTTATCCACAGATTTGCCGCGCGGTGCAAGTTTCGGGCGTGTCGCTGCCATAACTACAGGACATGAATGATTTCGCACCCGTATTGGTTCTCGCACGTGATGCGTCGGTGAAAGAAGCCGTCCAAGCGTCGGCGCTCGCACTCGACGTCGCGTTGGACACCACGCAGGGCACTGAGGACCTGCAACGACGTTGGCAATCCGCGAGGCTACGCCTTGTCTCACCAGAGATGGCAGGGCGTGCTGGGCCGCTCGATACGACGACGGCGACGTACATCGTCGGCAGAGATCCCGAAGAGCTGGTCCGTGCCTCGACTGAACTGGGCTGTCCGGCCATCATGCTGCCGCATTCGTCCGCGCAGCTCGCCAACCTGCTGGCGGAGGCTGCAGGCGGCCCAGTGCCTGAGGCCTCGACGATCGCGGTGACGGGCGCCGTCGGGGGTCTTGGCGCGTCCACGCTCGCGGTTGGTATCGGGCAGGAAGCTATCCGACGGGGCCTCCGCGCCGCCGTCGTGGAGCTGGCGCCCGGCGGCGGTGGGTTGGACCTGCTGGTGGGCAAGGAGACGGCTGCAGGCATCCGCTGGTCTGATCTTGCGAGGGCCCGAGGGGAAATAGGCGGCATTGAGGACGCGCTTCCCACCGTGGACGGGCTACTCGTGTTGGCGCTGGACCGGAAGGACCCGGTGTTTCCTGACCACCCTGCTGCCCGAGCGGTGCTCACTGCCTTGCGGCGCTTGGTGGATGTGGTGGTGCTGGATGACCGCAGCCAGCTGGGGTTGGAGAGCGAATCGCAGCTGCTGCTGGTAGGCGCAGATGTCCGCAGCGTTGCAGCTGCGAGGATGCAGGCTGCCGGCTCCTCGTCACCGCCGTCGGGCTTAGTGGTGCGCACAGGTGCCGGGCGGCGGCTGAGCGAAGGCACCGTCTCGAGCGCGCTGGGCGTGCCACTCGTCGGGGCATTGCGTGAGGACCGGGCATTGCCACGGCTTGCCGAGATGGGGGAGCCGCCACTGCGTGGGCCGGCCAAACGGTTTCGGCGTGATGTCGCCTCGATCTGGGAGGGAATGTCGCATGGCTGAACTCGCGAGCATTCAGGAGCGGCTGGGCGCGTTGGGACGGAGCTATGGCCCGGACGACGTTGCATCAGTAATGCGCAGCCTTGGGGAGGTGGTCACCGACGCCAGAGTGCTGTCCGTCATGGACATGCTCCGACGAGACTCGGTCGGGGCGGGCCCGCTGGAAGAGCTGCTCACCACGCCGGGAGTGAGCGACGTCGTCGTCAACGGTCCCGCTGATGTCTTCGTCGACGCAGGGTCTGGGCTGCAGCGTGCCTCCATCACGTTCCTCGACGACGAGCAGGTCCGACGATTGGCCATCCGGTTGGCGGCCACCGCGGGGCGTCGGCTCGACGACGCGCAGCCCTTCGTCGACGGCAGACTTCCCGACGGCACCCGACTACACGCGGTCCTGGCCCCAGTTGCTATGCCGGGCACGTGCCTGTCGTTGCGCGTGCCGGCGTCGCGCTCATTCTCATTGGACGACTTGGTTACCAGCGGGTCGCTTGCGGCACCGAGCGCCGAACTATTGCGCACGATGGTGCGCCGAAAACTGCCGTTCTTGGTGAGCGGGGGTACTGGTTCTGGCAAGACGACGCTGCTCGCCGCGCTGCTGGCCGAAGTACCGCACGATGAACGCATCCTCTTGGTAGAAGATGCGCGGGAACTCGTGCCCAACCATCCGCATTGCGTGCGTATGGAAGGGAGACCAGCCAACGCGGAGGGTGCAGGAGCCATCACGCTCACGGATCTAGTGCGACAGGCGTTGCGTATGCGCCCGGATCGGGTGGTGCTGGGTGAGGTGCGCGGCGGTGAGATCACCGACCTGTTGCGTGCCTTCAATACCGGACACGAAGGTGGGTGCGCCACCATCCATGCAAACTCGGTGCGCGACGTGCCAGCGCGGCTCGAAGCCTTGGCTGCGCTTGGCGGCCTTGGCCGCGCGGCATGCAGTGCCCAAGTTGCTGCCGCGCTCAGGCTCGTGGTCCACGTTCGTCGAGATTCGGACGGGAAGCGACGGGTGGACGAGCTGGGCGTGATCCGTCGCGACGGCGACACCGTCGTCGTACAGCCCGGGCTGCAATTCACCCCGGACGGCTGGCGTCGCGGCGAGGGAGCTGCCACCGTCGAGGAGTGGCTGTGCTGACGGCGGCCCTCGCGGGAGCTGCCGGGTGGCTGTTTGCTTCCAGCCACCCGGATAGGAGGCTGCGCCGTTTGGAGTCGCCTCGCAGGAGGCGACGTCGGGCATGGCGGATGACACCCGTTGCCGCTGCAGCACTGGGCGTCTTTTGCGTCGTGTTCGTGGTGTGTGGCCCGGGAGGGGCAGGTTGGTCCATCGCCGGGGCCATTGCCGCGGGCACGGCCACCTGGCTGATTCTGGAGCGCCGACAGGCTCAGGCCGCAAGAAGGCGCTCCCGCCAGGTTGCGGACGCCGCGCGGTTGCTGGCATCGCTGCTGCGCTCTGGGCAGATTCCGACGGCAGCGCTTCAGGAAGCCGCTGCAGACCACCCATTACTCGCGGAGGCATCGTCGGCATCTTCCCTGGGCGCGAATGTGCCAGATGCGCTCAGACGCAGCGCGTCGCGTCCTGGAGCCGGTGGGCTGCGGGCTATTGCCGCGGCCTGGCACGTGAGCGAACGAAGTGGCGCGCCCATCGCCGGCGTGTTGGAGCAGGTTGCGGAGAATCTGCGTCAGGAACACCAGCTCGCCGAGGTGGTCGAGACAGAGCTGTCATCGGCGCGGGCCTCGGGCCACATCATGGCGGTGCTGCCGTTTGGTGCTGTCGGTCTGGGATTCCTGGCCGGGGGCAACCCGCTCGATTTCATCTTCGGCGCGGCGCTCGGACAGTGGCTTGCGTTGGTGGCCGTGGCGCTCACAGCGGTTGGCGTGGTGTGGACGGAAAGGCTGGCGAAATGATTGCGCCCGCGCTCATGCTGCTCGCCGCTGCCGCGACGTGGCTCGTCGTGCCAGGAGCTGGTTTGGCGAGGCTCGACGATAGACGAACACACAATGCGACACGCACGAGGCCAGGCGAGCCTTACCCACGATTGTGGCGCGCGGCGGCGGGCATCGGCGTCGCGGCACTGTGCGTCTTCCTGCTGCCGGACATGCCGCTCGTGGGCCTCGCGTGCGGCGGTGTCGCGTTCGCGCTCACTGGATGGCTGCGACGGCACGTGTCGCACCGGCAAGAGCTTGAGCAGATGCCCGACGCACTGGATTTTCTCGCCGTCTGTTTTGAATCTGGCGCACCTACCCCGACGGCGCTCGCCACCGTCGCTGATGTGTCCCCGCCGCGTACACAGAGCCTGTTGCGACGCGTGCTGGCGCACCTCCACGTCGGGCGGGCGCCGGAACAGGCATGGCAGGAGTTGGCTGCGCACCCGGTGTGGGGCGTCGTCGCAAAAGACATGGTCAGGGCGAGTAGATCGGGCACCAGCCTCGCGGGTTCGCTTCGTCTACACGCCGACGATGCGCGTATCCAAGCCCGGGACGCCGCCATGAAGCGAGCGCGGAAAGTCGGGGTGAAATCGGTAGTCCCACTCATGGCCTGCTTCCTGCCCGCATTCGTGCTCATCGGTGTGGTGCCCATCATCGCCAGCTTGCTGAAGAACTTCTTCACGTGATGAGCAGCAGTAGAGTGCGCCCATGCACAGCTGGTCGTGGGTGTTGGATGC
Source organism: Propionibacteriaceae bacterium (assembly GCA_032576855.1). GTDB lineage: Bacteria > Actinomycetota > Actinomycetes > Propionibacteriales > Propionibacteriaceae > Arachnia. The sequence goes on along the minus strand of JAWFWL010000010.1, from coordinate 88,765 downwards.
GCCCGAGGTCTCCACGGTCGACGTGCGCCCCGCCGAAGCAGGGCAGCACGGCGCGTGGCCGTCGTGGGTATCCGACGAGCTCAAACAGCGCTTGGCCGATGCGGGCATCGCCTTGCCGTGGACGCATCAGGCGGAGTTCGCGGATCTTGCGTATCACGGTCGGCACGCCGCGCTCACCACGTCGACGGGATCGGGGAAGTCGCTCGCGTATTTGCTTCCGGTGATCGCCGCCACGGCTGAAGGTAGCCTCGGCGTCGACGTAGCCGAGGCACGTATCCGTCGCACCGAGCACACCGCGCTGTACCTGGCGCCTACCAAAGCCCTCGCCCATGACCAGCTGCGCGCAGCAACGCAGCTGGGGCCCGACGGGTGGCGCGTTTCGGCTGTGGATGGTGATTCGGACGAGGCGGAACGCCGATTCGCGAGGGATCACGCCAGCTTCGTCCTCACGAATCCGGACATGCTCCACTATTCCGTGTTGCCCAACCATCGGCGATGGTCCCGCTTGCTGGCGGGGCTCCGGTACGTCATCGTCGACGAAGTACATCGCTATCAGGGCGTCTTTGGCGCGCACATCGCCCACGTGTTGCGGCGCCTGCGGCGGATTGCGCATCACTACGGGGCCAACCCCACGTTCTTGCTGGCATCCGGTACCGCGTCGGGTGTTGAGGCATTCGGCGGTGCGCTCATCGGGGAGCAAGCTGTCGCAGTGGTGGACCACGATGGTTCGCCGCGCTCGAAGCGAACGGTTGTGCTCTGGCGGCCATCTGTCTCCCTCAACCAGGACACGGCAAACCTGCTCGGCCGGTTGGTGAGCTCAGGCGCTCAAACCATCGCCTTCGTACCGAGCAGAGCCGGCGCTGAATTGGTGGCGATGGATGCCCAGGAGATCGGGGGCGCGGCAATCGCGAGCTATCGAGGCGGTTTTCTGCCCGGTGAGCGTCGCCAACTCGAGCAGGACCTCCAAACTGGTCGGCTACGCGGCGTCGCCACGACGAACGCGCTCGAGCTCGGCATCGACGTCGCAGGCATGGATGCGGTACTGATTGCGGGCTACCCCGGAAGGCTCAGCACGATGTGGCAGCAGGCTGGACGGGCAGGACGAACAGGCGACGACGCGCTCGTCGTGCTGCTTGCAAGGGAGAACCCACTCGATGAGTTCTTCTTCGAGCACCCCGATGCCCTTTTCAGCGCGCCGGTGGAGCGCCCAATCTTGCACCCAGATAACCCGCACGTGCTTGGTCCGCACCTTGCAGCAGCGGCGCAAGAGCTGCCGCTCACTGCCGATGACGTGCGCTGGTTCGGGGACGCGGCGTCGGAGGTGATCAGCCAGCTCGTTCGACAACGAGTGCTTCGTGATCGGGCGGGGAAGTACTTCTGGACCAGGCCGGAGCGGGCCGTAGATTTCATCGCACTGAGATCCGCTGGTCAGAAACCCTACGAACTGATCGAGCAAGCTACCGGACGGATTGTAGGCACCGTCGATGAGGGGCGGGTCGACGCAACGGCGCACCCGGGGGCGGTGTATCTCCACCAGGGGGAGAGCTTTCTTGTCGAAGAACTCGACCGTGTTGACAAGCATGTATTTGTTCGCGAAGCCCGTCCTAAGTTTTACACTCAGCCGCAGACGGCATCCGAGATCGAGATCCTCGCCGATCACGGAGCACGCCCCATCGGGACTACGACGATCCACCGCGGTGAGGTGCGCCTCACCTCGCAGGTGCACGCCTACTTGAGGCGCGACGAGCTCACTCACGAGGTGTGGGATCAAACGCCGCTCGCGATGCCGCGTCGAACGCTCAACACGCAGGCATGCTGGCTCACGGTGCCAGATCGGCTGGTGCAGCTCCTCGACTGGGGGTCGCTCGAGGTAGGACAGGCCGTGCACGCCGTCGAACACACTGCCATCGGGTTGTTGCCTGCTTTCGCGCCCTGCGATCGCTGGGACATCGGTGGAGTTTCGACACCGCTACACCCAGACACCGGCTTGGCGACGATCTTCATCCACGACGGACTCCCCGCAGGCTCCGGATTCGCCTACCGAGGCTATGAGGTGGCAGACGCGTGGCTCAGTGCGACCCTCGAGCGCCTTCGGGGGTGCCCGTGTGAAGACGGCTGCCCTGCCTGCGTGGTTTCTCCGAAGTGCGGGAACGCGAATCAGGTGCTGGATAAGGGCAACGCAACGACGCTGTTGGCTCATTTGCTCGACGCGTGACGTGCGCCCAAAATCCACAGGCTTGATTGTGGGGAGAAAAAGTTCTCCACAGATCCCCTCCTTCGCGGGAATCTCGGGCGTGTCGCTGCCATAACGATGGCGTACCGGGAATTCCCCGGTCGACATCGAGGGAAGGAAACCCCAATGGATATTGCTACCACCACCCAACGCGCGAAGCACCTCGCAGAACGCGGTCTCACTACCGTCGAATACGCCATTGGCTTGCTCGCCGCAGCTGCGGCAGCGCTCGTCCTCTTGCGTATCTTCAACGACAACGCTTTTTTCCAGACACTCTTCGACTGGGTAGTGAACATCTTTAACAACATCAGCTCCGGCAATGGAGGCGGAGGCAGCATCTTCGACATCTTCAAGAACATGTTTGGGATCTGATGTTCGCCGGGATGACGGGGGGCGGCAAAGGCCGCCGCCCGTCACCTCGCGGCATGGTCACCGTCGAGCTCGCCATCGGCTTCGTCACGACGGCGCTCTTGGCGGCGGTGCTCGTGACCTTGACCATGCTCGGGGTGACGCAGGCAGCGGTGGGGGAGTCCTCAGCGCAAATCGCCAGACAGCTTGCACGCGGTGATGCAGCCGCCGCGAAGAAGGCCGAGCAACGGGCGCCCGGGTCAGTGAAAGTGGAGCGGGACGAAGCTGGGGTGGAAGTCACCGTGTCGGCCACCAGCTTGGTGATCGGACTTGGCGACGTACCAGTCCGTGCCACCACATGGATGGCCTACGAACCGGGGGCCCACAAATGAGGTGCTCAGAACGCGGCGTCGGCACTGTATTGACCGCTGGTCTCGCAGCCTGCATGACGGTGGTAGCCGGCGCGTCATGCCTCTGCATCGGCTGGTTCTCAGCCGTGCGTCAAGCAGAAAGGGTGGCGGAGGTGGCGGCGCTGGCCGGCGCGTCGGCGGCTGTGCAAGGCCAGGACCCGTGCAGCGCTGCCAAGAAAGCCGTGCAACGAAATGGCGGCACATTGCAAGGCTGCGTCGTGCGTGGCAGCGGGGCGAACGTCGTCGTCGAGGTGAGCACAATCGCACGCCTCGAACCGAATCTGGGCCTTGTGCCAGCCACCGTCGAGCGGCAGGCAACCGCCGCCACGCTATGAGGAAGGAGTGCAATGAGCGTCACGGGGCGCTAGCCTCGCATCACGAACGACGGAAGGAACATCCATGACACTGCGCGAGCTGTTCACTGCAGTTGAGTACACAGCCGGTGGTGTGTTGGAACGCATTGGAGAGCATGGGCAGGCTGGCCTTGGTCGTAACGTCACCGTGCCTGCGCTGCGAGCACTCGGCGACGCGCATGATCCTCTTGCCACACTGATCAAGCTATTCATCCTCCAGCAGACCGTTCCTAGCTCCGACGTCGAATTCATGGGACGAGACGCAGACGCCTATCTGCTGCGGGAAGGAAGCGAGACGCGAGCAGCCGTCGACGTTCGCCCATACGGGTCGCCGGACGACGGCGCGTCGGGATGGATCGTGTCCGATCTCACTCCAGGCCTTAACCTAGCCACCTCTCGCACGCGCCCCGACTACGTCCTCGGCGTATCCCCAGCCTCGACGACGCTCGCGCAGCTGACCATGCGCACACAGGTCGGCGCCGCATTAGACCTAGGCACCGGATGTGGTGTGCAATCCCTGCATCTTGCCCAGCACGCAGACCACGTCGTCGCTACCGACGTGAACCGCAGAGCGCTGGAGATGGCACGTCAGAGCGCGGAGCTCACCGGCGTCGACATCGATTTCCGCGACGGCTCGCTCTTCGAGCCCGTAGCGGGTGAGCGGTTCGATCTCATTGTGTCGAACCCGCCGTATGTGATGAGCCCACCAGCAGAGGAAGGAGCGACGCTCACCTACCGCGAAACCAACTTCTCCGGAGACGGGCTCCTCCAAGCAATTCTGCGCGAGGCGCCGGCGCATCTCGCGCCCGGCGGTAGCTTGCAGCTGCTCACCAACTGGGCGATTCTCGACGGCCAGGGTTGGGACGAGCGCATCCGAGCGATGGTCCAACCGCTCCACCTCGACGCATGGGTGGTGGAGCGGGAGCGTCTGGACGTGTACTCCTACATCGAGATGTGGCTCGCCGACGCGGGCCTCGCGGGGTCGCCTGAATGGATGCCGGCCTACACGAAGTGGCTCGAATATTTTGAGCAACTCGGCATCTCCGAAGTGGGGATGGGGTGGATCCTCATCACCGACGCAGGCAGGGCCACCCCGCACGTACGCGTCGAATCCTGGCCACACGCCGTGCAGCAGCCGGTTGGGCACGTCTTCGCGCGGCATCGAGCCGCCGTCGACGCCGCCACGGTCTCCGACGACGCGCTGCTCGCATCGAAGCCTCGCCTCGCCGACGTACGCCAGGAAACCGTCGGAGCTCCGGGCGCGGAAGACCCCGAGCACATCGTGTTTCGTCAGACCACCGGATTGCTGCGTGGCATGACGGCAGACACTGGGCTCGCGGCGGTATTGGGTGCGCTCGACGGTGACCTCACCGTCGGCCAGGTGCTCGCTGCCGTCGCGCAAATCCTGGAGCTGGATACCGCGGAATTCGTCGCAGAGATGATCCCCAAACTACGCCAAGCACTGGAGGAGCAATACCTTGTGCCAGAGGGATACTGAGGCCAGCGGTGCTGTCGTTCCCGCTGACGTCGGCTATGGTCTAGGAATCCACCCTTCGAGCAGGAAGAACTAATGACTTCACAGCGCCTCGTGATCGTCGAATCCCCGACGAAAGCCAGCAAGATTGCAGGCTTCCTGGGTAACGGCTACCAGGTCACCTCGAGCCGCGGCCACGTTCGCGACCTCCCCACCAGCGCATCTGACGTGCCCGCCAAGTACAAGGGGCAGAAATGGGCGCGCACCGGCGTGAATGTGGAAGACGACTTCACGCCCATCTACGTCGTCGGTGCGGATAAGAAGGCCACCATCAAGGAACTGAAGGCGCAGCTCAAGGATGTCGACGAGCTCCTGCTCGCAACCGATGGTGACCGCGAGGGCGAAGCCATTGCCTGGCACCTGCTCGAAGAGCTGAAACCGAAGGTGCCGGTGAAGCGCATGGTGTTCCACGAGATCACCAAGCAGGCCATCGTGGATGCGGTTGAGCATCCACGAGAACTCGACGTAGACCTCGTCGATGCGCAGGAAACTCGGCGTATTCTCGACAGGCTCTACGGCTATGAAGTGTCTCCAGTGCTATGGAAGAAGGTCATGCCGAAGCTGTCGGCAGGCCGGGTGCAGTCTGTTGCCACCAGGTTGATCGTCGATAGGGAGCGCGAACGCATCGCCTTCGTCCCGGCCTCGTACTGGGATTTAGACCTCACACTTGACGCGGGGGACGGCCACGAACCGCGCACGTTCCCGGCTCGGTTGGTGAGCGTCGACGGGCAGAAGGTGGCCGTCGGGCGTGACTTCGATGCCGAAGGGCAAGTGAAGGACCCGTACGTGATGGTCCTTGACGAACAGCGCGCAGGTCAGCTTGCCGACGCGCTCCGCGAGGCAGCCATCACCGTCGCAAAGGTTGAAGCCAAACCGTACACGCGTAGGCCGTACGAACCGTTCCGCACCACGACGCTGCAGCAGGAAGCAGGCCGCAAGCTGCACTTCACGTCGCAGCGCACCATGTCGGTGGCGCAAGACCTGTATGAACAGGGCTTCATCACCTACATGCGTACCGACTCCGTCACACTCTCGGCGCAGGCCATCCAAGCCGCGCGCAACGCGGTCACCGGACTCTTCGGCGAGAAGTTTCTTTCCCCGAAACCCAGGGTGTACGCGTCGAAGGTGAAGAACGCCCAAGAAGCGCACGAAGCCATCCGGCCAGCTGGCGACGAATTCGTGCACCCAGACAAGACCGGGCTAAGCGGTGATCAGTACCGCCTTTACCAATTGATCTGGATGCGGACAGTGGCCTCCCAGATGGCTGACGCCGTCGGGGAGCAGATGTCGGTCTCCATGCGCGCCACCGCTGGTGACGCGGAGGTTGAGCTTGCTGCGTCGGGGCGCACCATCACGTTCCCGGGGTTCCTGAAGGCCTACGTGGTGAGCGTCGACGAAGGGACGGCCGACGATCAGCAATCGAGGCTTCCGGAGCTGGCGGAAGACGACAGCCTCACCACCTACGCCGTCGCCGCATCCGGGCACACGACGAAGCCTCCCGCCCGCTACACCGAGCCGTCGCTCGTCGCAAAGTTGGAAGAGCTGGAGATCGGACGCCCGTCGACGTATGCCTCGATCATCCGCACCATCACGGCGCGCGACTACGTATTTAAGAAGGGATCCGCGCTGGTGCCGACGTGGCTCGCCTTCGCGGTCACCAGGCTCTTGGAGAAGCACTTCTCCGAACTCGTCGACTACGACTTCACCGCGCAACTGGAAGACCAGCTCGACGAGATCGCTTCCGGGCGGGCTCAGCGCCTCGCCGTGCTGAACGACTTCTACTTCGGTCCCGAGGGCAAGACGTCGCAAGGTCTCGAGACGCTCGTCACCGAGCTGGGCGACATTGACGCGAAAGCGCTCTCCACGTTCCCGCTCGGTGATTCCGGCATCGACGTGCGCGTCGGTCGCTACGGCACCTACGTCGAGAATGCGGAAGGAAAACGTGCCAATGTCCCCGACGATCTCCCGCCTGACCAGCTCACGGTCGAGGCAGCGGAGGAATTCCTGAGCAGGCCGCTCGACGAGCAGCGCGAACTGGGCGTGGATGAATCGACGGGCCTGACCATCGTCGCGAAGAATGGCCGCTTCGGTCCCTACGTCACCGAGTTGCTTCCCGACGACGCGCCAAAATCGAAGAAGCCTCGCACCGGATCCTTGTTCAAGTCCATGTCGCTCGACACGGTCACGCTCGACGACGCGCTCCGACTGCTGAGCCTTCCCCGCGTAGTGGGAAAAACGGAAGACGGTACGGAGATCACTGCGCAAAACGGTCGCTACGGCCCGTACCTGAAAAAGGGCACAGACTCGCGTTCACTCACCAGCGAGGATGAGATTTTCTCCATCACGATGGAGCAAGCAGAGGCCATCTATGCGCAGCCGAAGCAGCGTGGGCGTGCCGCCGCGAAGCCGCCACTTCTCGAACTCGGCGCTGATCCAACGAACGACAAACCAGTCGTCGTCAAGGACGGACGCTTCGGACCGTACATCACCGACGGCGAAACCAACGTGACGGTACCCCGTGGGGAGGATCCCGCCACGCTCACCGCCGCTCGTGCCTTCGAGCTGCTGGCAGCGAAGCGGGCGAAGGGGCCGGCGCCCAAGCGCAAGACAACCCGGCGCAAGAGCACAGCGAAGAAGAAGTCCTGATGGGCAAGCGGAAGACGTTGTGGTTCCGCGTTCCGGCGGATGCTGACGCGCCGCCACTGATCTCTGAAACGGTGGGGTTCACCCGATTGCTCTCGCGCCCCGCGCAGAGCCACCGCATGGAAGTTGACGTCTTAGACTCCCACGATGCCCGCCTGCTGAGGGCAGGCATCGTGGTCGCTCACCGTCGCCGCAACGACGAGCAGGCGCAATGGTACATCGCTGCTCCGAGCTGGCCAGGCATTCCCGACGAAGCCAGCTTCAACGTGAGCGAGGTCGAGGAGCTGCCGGAGAGCCTACGCAGCAAGCTGTCACTCTTCCTCCGGCAGCAGCCCATTGGGCCCTTCGCAGCCATGGTGTGCGACCGTCGCGAGTACATGCTGCGCGGAGGCGACGCGGACCTCGTCGCCATTCGCGACGACGTCATCACCATTGCCCGCGGCGGGGTTACGCTCTCCAAAACTCGCGAGATCACCATGACGCCCCAAGTGAAGCTCCAAGCGCAGCAGCGTGAGTTCATCGTCTCAGCCCTAGAGGCGGTGGATGCGAGCCCGATGGGGGTGCTGCCGTCGTTGCAGCAGAGAATTGGGCCTCCTGCCACGGGGCTGACAAGTTTTAGGAAACCAGCAGGTGTTCATGACGACATGAACCTGGAGGAATTCGTCTGCGAGATCTTCCTGAAGCACCTGCACGCACTGGTGATTGCGGAGCTTGAGCAGAGGCCGGATCGTGAACGGCGGATCCTCGAGGAGCTGCAACTCGATCTGCGTGGGCTGGCCCTCGTGCTCGAGCCAGCCTGGCGCGAGATGCTGGAAGCGGACGTGCGCTCGCTTCGCACCACATCGTCGAATGAGCGTCAGCCAGCGCTGCTACGGGTACTTGACGCACTGGTGGGTGCAGCCAGGGCGCCCAAGTTGGGGGATCTCTCGGTAGAGCAGGCGCGCGTTGCGCTTTCTAGCCGCGTGGAGCAGGCGCTCGTCATCTTGTTCGACCGGTGCCGCGCCCTCGAACTCGATGGCCCAGATGAAGCCTGGGGAGCGGCACTCAGGTCTGCAACGCAGTTGCAAGCGACCATCCGGCTACTCGAGATGCTGTTCGGTAAGCCCGCGCGCAAGCTCGGTAAGGAGATCGACGGGGTGCTGACCCTGCTGCGATCCTCGGTGCTCCCACCAGACGACATTGAACTCGTCGGGCTGAGTGCACATGAGGCCTTCCAGCTCGGCCGCGACGTAGAACACGCGCGCTGGAGCGTCGAGAAAGCCAGGCGAGAGCTCATCGACACCTGGCCGGAGCATGTGGCGGGAAGCAGAAAAGCGCTCAAGAAAATGCGAAGGAAAATCGGATGACTGGGGCTTTCGTCGTATTTGAGGGAGGCGACAGCGTCGGAAAATCCACCCAAGTGGAGTATCTCGCCGCGCACCTGGCCGCCCGCGACATTGATCGGGTGGTGACGCGCCAGCCAGGCGGCACGAAACTCGGCGAGACGCTTCGACGACTCATCCTCGACCCCGCGTCAGGCGACGTCGACCCCCGCGCCGAAGCGCTCATTTACGCTGCCGACAAGGCTCAACATGTTCGAGAGCTCATCGCTCCGGCGCTGGGCAGTGGCAAGGTGGTGATCTCTGATCGCTACGTGGACTCGATGATCGCCTACCAAGGCGCGGGCAGGGCGCTGAATCTCGATGAAGTCACCGACATCGCTTGGTGGTCGGTAGGTGCGCTGCGCCCAGATCTCACCGTGCTGCTCGACGCGGACCCCGTCGACGCGGTGCATCGCCTGGAAACGAAGGACAGGCTGGAAGGTGCCGGTGCGGATTTCCACCGACGGGCAAGGCAGCATTTTCTTGATCTCGCGGCCAAGCGTCCCAGCGAGTATCTCGTCTTGAACGCACGAGAGCCCCGCGAAGCTATTGCGGCGAAGGTCGCTGCCGCCGTCGATGCGCTGCTCGACGCGCGCGAGTAATTCGTCAGTGCGGCGTGGCAGGATGTGACTCATGGCGGACGTGTACGCAGAGCTGATCGGGCAGGAGCGTGTCACCCAGACACTCCGACGTGCCGTCTCCGGCGCGCGCTACGCGATGACGCACGCGTGGTTGTTCGTCGGCCCTCCCGGCAGTGGTAGATCCAATGCGGCAAGGGCCTTCGCCGCAGCTTTGCAGTGCCCGAATGGCGGCTGCGGTGAGTGCGAGCAATGCCGCACAACCCTCAGCGGCGCTCACCCCGACGTAACGCTTGTCCGCACGGAGAAGCTCTCCATCGGGGTGAAAGAGACCCGCCAGATGGTCTATCGGGCAAACGTCGCGCCCGTGCAAGGCCGCTACCAGATCGTCGTGCTGGAAGACGCCGACCGCGTCACTGAGCAGGGCGCCGACGCGCTGCTCAAGGGGCTCGAAGAGCCCGCGCCCCGCACCGTCTGGCTGCTCTGCGCACCGAGCCCCGACGACGTCATCATCACCATCCGCTCGCGCTGCCGAGTGGTGAAGCTCGCTACCCCATCCGACGAGGCAGTCGCGCAGCTGCTCGTCGAACGCGACGGCGTTGACCCGGCACTCGCCGCCCACGCCGCACGTGCCGCGCAAGGCCATGTGGGCAGAGCTCGTGGCCTGGCCCGCTCCGAGGACGCGCGTATCCGCAGACATGAGGTGCTTTCCATCCCCGCGAGGCTGGCGTCTGTGTCCGATTGCCTGGTTGCGGCAGAGAACCTCGTCGCCAACGCCACGGCGGATGCCGACGAAATCTGCGCGTCGCTGGACGAAAGGGAGATGGCTGCGCTCAAGGAATCGCTGGGCGTGGGGGGCCGGGGCACCCGAAAGTCCAGGCATGCACAGTCGGCTATCCGGGAGCTTGAAGAGGAGCATAAAACCAGACGCAAGCGCATCATCCGAGACTCGCTCGACCGTGTGCTCACCGAGTTCACGGCCTTCTATCGTGACGTGCTGACCGTACAGACGGCGGCGGGAGCGCCACTCATCAACTCGGATGTTGCGGATCTGGTGCAGCAGGTAGCACGTCGCGGCAAGGCGGCGCGCACGGTGCAGATTCTTGATCACATTCTCACTACCAGGACGAGGTTGGAGGGCAGCGTGACGCCGCAGCTTGCCCTCGAAGCCTTGCTGGTGAGCATCGTCGCAAGCTGATCCTCGGCGCGCGTGTCTCGTTCCGCTTTCGGTCAGTTGGCTGAAAGAATGAGCTGGAAGAATGTCTAGGCACCAAGCGAGGTCAGCAATGTCGACCAACAACTCCAACGAGTGGGTTCGTGAGGGAACCCCCCGCGAGGACTGGGATTCCGACACCGACTACGGCGTCGAAGTTGATCCCGCAGAGTGGGATGACTACGCCGAGGAACAGGCCGTGCCCGTGCGCACCCCCGAGGCTGCACGAGATTACGTGCCCCCGACGCCGCAGGCTGAGCCGGAGCCAGCGCAGCCCGAGGCAGTGACGGACCCCGTCGACGAGAAGCCCGCCGATACCACGCCGCAGGCGGAGGCTGTGCCGGAGCCTGAAGAGTCCCAGGAGCCCCAGCAGGAGGCCGCTGAACAGCCGGCTGCAGACGCCCTGGATGATGCCCGCGCAGAGGCGGCACCAGAAGGCGATGCCCACGCCGACGAAACACCCTTGGACGACGCCCGCGCCGATGTGTCTCCCGTCGATGAGTTTGATTCCAAGTACCAGACGAGCGAGGACGAGCCCACTGAGGTGCGCCCCCGCCCGATCGTCCCTGAAACTGCTTCGGCTGAGCCGACGAGCCTGACCGACGAGGCTGACCGGCCGCGTTCGGCTGCCCCTGTCGTCGACGAGGATCCGGAAGCCACCGCTGTGCACGACGTCGTGGCTGACGACGCGCGCTCGCCGGAGCCATCCAACGTGGAAACTCAGCGCTCCGAGAAGCTCTCCGAGCCGCCGGCGGCCGCGCCCGTCGCTGCGGCACCGGAGGAAGATCCGGCGCCAGACTATGGGCAGGATGAGGTTCCAGAGAGCAGCGGCGCTGCCGAGGAAGAGCAGGGCGAGTACGCGTCGCTGTACCGCGAAGGTGACCAGGACGTCGCGATGACGTCCCCAGAAACGGATGCGGAAACCACCCAGGCGTTCACGCCGGAGGCTGACGACAACACCCGTGTGATCGACGACGAACGTCTCGCTGCCGAGGAAGCCGAAGAGCGAGAGCGCCAGGCCCGGCTGCAGGAGCAGCGTGACGCCCGCGACGCCCGACTAGGCGTGGTCAGCAGTGCACAAAATGATGGCGTGCGCGTGGTGACGAAGCCCGTCAAGCGGCAGGCGGATAAGTTCTTTGGCGCGTTCTCCCTGTTCTTGTTGCGTGGAGTGCTGGCCGCCATCCTCGGCGTGCTGGCTTATCAAGTGCTGCAAGACGTTACCCGCGCGGAGGAGTTCATCGCGGGCACGGTCGTCCCGCAGCCGCGTCTCGTCGCGTGGATTCTTGGCTACGGGCTCGCCGCACTGGCTGCGCTGTTGCTGATTGGCCTGGGGGCGCGCTTCTTTGGCGTGGTGCTGGTGCTCATCTCGGGTGCGTCGCTGGCCGTATTCCGATGGGGATCGTTCAGCATCTTCATGGACGGACGCGAGGGTTTCCTGGGCGATCGCACTCTGCTCACCCTCGTGGCGGCGCTCGTGATCGTGGCCTTCGGGGCTGGCCGTTGGTCTATCGACGGCGCTATCTCCGCCGCGAGGCGAGCCTCGAAGGAGGAATCCAACGACTGATTGCCTCGGCCGTATAGGCTGACCGGCATGGACAAAGGACTACGGCTCACACAGGTTGTTATCTGTTTTCTCTGTGTGGCCTTAGTCCTTTCTCTTTTTGCGTTTGGGATGGTCGGCGGTGGCGCATCCCCTGATCAGCCCCCTCCGACGGTGCGGCCCACGAAGCAGGCCCCGCGCAAAGTAGAGCAGGGGCAACGACTACCCGGGGAGCTGGCGCGTCCGCTGAAGGACCTCGAGGTTTTCAACACCAACAAGACGCTGAACCCTGATCGCCAAACTAGCTATCAGGCGAAGGGGTCGCCCAAGGTGCAGCTGCCCGACAGCCTGGGTGACTTGAAGGCGTACGCTGAGCAACCCGTCGCATGGGAGCCGTGCGGCGAGGCGCTGTGTGCGAAGGTGCTTGCCCCGCTGGACTGGGAGAACCCGACGAAGGCTGCCGTCGAATTGGCGGTCACGAAGGTGCCGAGCGCCAAACCTGAGCATGACCCGCTATTTGTGAACCCGGGCGGGCCCGGCGCGGCCGGAACGTCGTATGCGACGCAGTTCGCCCCGGACTATTTCCAGGGCATGGATGTCATCGGTTGGGATCCGCGTGGGACGGGACAATCCACGCACGTGCAGTGCGGCTCGTCGCGGGAGACCGATAAGCTCTTCGACCTCGACAAGTCACCCGACGACGCTGCCGAGGACAAGGCCCTCCAGGATGGATACCGGGCCTTCGCGAAGCAGTGCCGGGACAGTTCGGGTGAGTTGCTCGATCACATCTCGAGTGTCGATGTGGCCCGTGACATGGACTTGCTGCGTCACCTTTCCGGGGCGAAGAAACTGAACTTCCTAGGCGTCTCCTACGGCACATTCATCGGCTCGATGTATGCGACGCTGTTCCCGGACACGTCGGGGCGACTCGTGCTCGACGGGGCCGTCGAGATCACTGACAAGGAGCCGGTGGAGCAGATCGTCGGTTTTGAGCGGGCTTTCGTCGCGTGGGCGGATTGGTGCGCAGAACAAGAGGTTTGCGTGCTGCACGGCAAGTCATCCAAGGAACTGCAGCAGCAGGTCTCCACATGGCTGCAGGGCCTCGACGCGGCACCGCTCGACGTCGGAAAACGCAAGCTCACGCAATCGCATGCCGCCATAGGCGTCGCCATGTTTTTATACGCCGACGACTCCGGGTACAGGGCCTTGGCTGAGTTCCTGCGTGACGCCATGCGTGGCGAAGGCGCCAATCTGTTGCGCGCAGCGGATGAGCTCAACGGGCGCGGGGAAGGCGGCCAATACCAGACCATCGCCTACGCCTTCCCTGCAATGAGCTGCGCTGATTCCCCCGATTTTGGTGTCGCTGCAGTGCCCACTCGGGTGAAGAAGGCATGGGGTAAAACACCCATCTTGGGACGACACATGGGGTACGGCTACGAGTGTGAGCTCTGGACGACTGACCCACTGCCGCCCTACAAGCTTGATGCCAAGGGCGCGGATCCCATCCTGGTAGTCGGCTCGACTGGGGATTCCGCGACTCCGTACGAGCAAGCCGAACGCATGGCCGCCCAGCTGGAGCCAGCGAGGTTGCTCACCCATGAGGGTGCCGGTCATGGTGCTGTGACTGGTGGGAGCGAATGCATCACGAAGGCCGTTGCCGCTTTCCTCGCTGACGGGACACTCCCCGAGGAGGGGAAGCGCTGCAAGTGATTTCGCGCGGGTTGTGAGGTTTTGCAAAGTTCCCGCTATAGTTTCACCTTGCTGCCGTCCTAGCTCAGTCGGTAGAGCGACGCTCTCGTAAAGCGTAGGTCACGGGTTCGAATCCCGTGGACGGCTCTGGTAGTCAGCGGGCCCTTAGCCTCCTCTCAGGGATGAGTAGCGCTCAGGGCGTGGGTAAGGCGGTCCTGTGCCGCCATATCGGCATCAAGAGTCCGGAAGCGGCCATACAAATCAGTGGTGAGGCGGATGTCGGAGTGGCCGAGCCATGCCTGCACGGATTTGATATCGAGGCCAGCGGCGATGGACATGACTGCGAACGAGTGCCGAAGGTCGTGGATGCGCTGGCCGGGCATGGTCTCGGTCCAATGCACCGAGCGGCGAAAATTCGGGCCATAGAGTCGGTGGCCGTTGACGGACATCCACACGAGTTCATCCGGGTGGCCCGGGTCACCGAGCAGGGCGCGGGCCTCCGGGACAAGGGGCACAAACCGGGGTTCGCCCGATTTCGTGGTGCGGGGGCTGGTGGCAGCGTCAGGCATGGCCCGAGAAATCCACATGTGGGGATGGTCGGGGTCGTCGGTGATGTCGCCCCAGCGCAACTCTCGCAGCTCAGACCACCGCAGGCCGGTAAGCCCGAGGAACAATGTCACATCTGCTAATGGGCTGTGTCTGAGCTGGAGTTGGTGGACTCTGCGGAGCTGGTGGATGTCGAGGGGTCGGGCAGTGCGTGGGGGCCGGCCCAGACCACGCGGCACACGGAGACCATGAGTGGGGGAGTCCGTGAGCGCACCCTCTAGAATGGCTCGCTCGAGAATCGTCCGGAGCACCACGAGGGAGCGCTGCACCGTGCGGCGGGAGCGGTCAGCCCGGAGCATCGCAGCCATGGCATCGGTGATATGCAGCGCCGTGATGTCCTCAAGCGGCATAGACCCGAGCATCGCAGGCAAGCCATGCTGGACGTGGTAGACCTCGGTGGCCGTGGTTTTCTCGGCGACGAGGCCCCGTCTGAGCTCGACTACATATCGAGCCCAGACGGTGAGCAGGTCATTTGGCTGAGGCATCGTCCACCTGCTTAAGGGCCCAGTCTGCTGCTGAACCGAGCGAATGCCGGACCCGTGCGGTGTCGGGGGACGAATCACTCACCACAAACTCACGTGCGCCTTCGAGCATGCCGCGTTTTTTGGCAGCTCGGGCCTCCGACTGGTCCAAATCGGCCACGGCCACATCGGCAACAAGGTCGATGAGAGCGACGCCGGCTTTGGCCCATGTGGCCCCGGTTTGAGCGGTTGCCCAGCGCAGAGCATAGAGCTGACGGAGCTTGTCTTGGTTCTTACTCACCACGGCGGCCACCACCCACGGGCTCTACGCCAGCAGCAGAAAGCGATACTCCGGAGCGACCCCCGGATTCCCAGATAAACGCGGTCACGTCGGTGAGTGCGACGGGGGTCATAGGCGCGATGGCTGGGGCCTCCGTTGCGGGGATCTTCACGAGCATGACCTCGGGGCGCGGGGTGATATCGCCGGAGGACGGGAGCTGCTGGAGGAGCTGAACCTCATGACGAGGGAGCCCGGTAGTGCGGTCGATGGCGGGGGAGCCGTCGCGCATGACGGGGGTCGAGCTGAGATAAGTCAGTGTGCCGAGTCGAGTGGCATCGATTGGGAGCGTCTGCATGATGCAACCTTTCATATGTGTAGTGCACTCTGCACTATCTACGCACACGATAGCACAACTAGTGCGCAATGCAACACATATGTCAGTGATGCACTGTAGTCTGCTGAATATGCATCACTATGAGAAGACAGACGAACGGCAGATAATGGAGGGTCTACTGCACCAGCTACGGGCAGCGGAGCAGGAAATCCAGCGATTTGGGGCCGCGTATGAGCTAGCTCCGGATAGATATGCCCTGAGGGGAGCGGAAATCATCGCGGTACTGCGGCAGGAGCTGGAGGCGCGGGAGCGGCTACTGGCGGAGCGGGCCTGTCTGGGGCCGAGCGAGGTCAGTGGGCGGCAGATGGCAATCGCACTGCGCGTAGCTCCGTCGACTGTCACGCGATGGCTGGCTGCTCCTACCGCCATACCGCCAAAGGGGCCCGGAGATGAGGAGTTCTGATACCTCAGGTTCACCAAGGCAGGTGAGGGGGTCGTCCTCACCTGTCGCCCCCGTCGTCTCGCGGAAGCTAGCACGCCGCCGCCCGCGCGCAAGGATGAACCCGAGCCCTACGGGTTGCGCGCGGGCTCTGTTCGGCGTGCTGTGGCGCTTCCGCCGACGGTGGCTCCGAGGCAGGTGAGGACTCAAAGCCTCCCCGCACGACGCAACGACAAATAGCGACCCAGTGACCGCGCGAGACCCGGCCCATCGTTAACCACCGAGTACCCAGCCGAGCCCGTGAGTCGTGACCCCCGGCGGTGCGTGGTGCGATAGCGCGGAGTGACCTCGCCAGTCTCAGGGTCTATGCGCTCACCCCGCTGCACCCGCACCTGCTGGTGATATCGCGAATACCGGCGCAGCAGACGTGCCACCTCGACACGCTCGCGCTCATCCCGCAGCTCGACCTCCACCACTGCTTTTTTGAGCCCCCATCTTCCCCACACGCGCCCAGGATCACCCCAGCCCTCGGGTGGCTCATCTTGATAGCTTTTGTCGCCGTAAACCCCATGCTTGGAGAAATACACAGCCAGCCGTCTAGGGTCCCTGCTCCTGATGCCCTCTGCATAGTCAATGCCTGTACCGGCCCGGCGGTGGCGCTCACGCTCGGCAGGGTCCGGGTGGGCAACGACATCAGCCCATGTGGTCGAGAGCCAGCCCGGAAAGTCAGCGTCCAGTGGCGGCGCCGTATAGATATGCAGGTGCGGGGCCCCTCTGCGCTGGTACTCGAGTTTCCACACGCCCACGAGGTCACCCCACCGACGCTTCCAGCGCTTCCGAAACGCGTTGACCAGCTCCTTGAACCGGGCGCCGTCGGGACACACGGTGCGCCAGTCACCCGGCAAGGTGAGGGTCACCATCGCAGGCACGCCCATCGCCAGCATGGGTGTGTAGTCCAACTCTGCCAGCGTGCGCACCATCCGTGCCCGCGACTGCCTAGACCACCCGGATATCGTGCCCCGTGTACCGCCGCCGGAGGGTGTGCCCGAGCCCGGCGCACTCCGATGCCCGACAGAGAGCACCCCCGGCCCCACAGTGAGGATGTCACGGTCCCCTGAGGTCTCTCCAGAGGGTTGCTCATGCAGGCTCTCGACGCTCGCGGCCACCGCTGTCGCATCCCCAAAGTGGTGCCCCGTGACCGCATGCGGCACGTTATGCGACATATAACGAGGCCCGCCGCTCTCGTAAAGCGTAGGTCACGGGTTCGATTCCCGTGGACGGCTCTGGTAGTCAGCACGTTGGTGCTGTGTTCGTTGAGGTCATACGCATCCAAAGCGACATTACCGCTGGTGAGAAGCGCATTGCATTGCCTAGCTGGGGGGTGCCGACAAGTGTCTGAGGCCCGCTTTGTAGGCTGGTGCCTGTTCAAAAAGATCCAAGTATAGGAGGCCGGGTCGTGTTTGACGCAGCCATTATCGGAGCCGGTCTGGCAGGGCTTGAGGCAGCCCGCGACCTGAGCGCTCGTGGGCTGCGCGTCGTCGTTCTGGAGGCCCGTGACAGGATCGGAGGGCGCGTCGAAAACATTACGCTTCCTGATGGGTCATATCTAGAGATGGGCGGTCAGTGGATTGGTGCAGGCTTCGACGCCATGCGCGAGCTGATCGAACATTTTGGCCTAGAAACGGTGGGCATCCCTCATCCCGATGGAAAATTCATCGTCCGTGCCCGTGGCAAAGCGCACCACGTGCCCACCGACGGCCACACCACAGTCTTGAACCCGTTCGAGGTCGCAGATCTAGGGCAGGGGCTGCTTCGGCTTCGACGCCTGTCTCGCAGGCTGCGCGACGACGGCGCCTGGGCGCAGGCTAATGAGGTTTGGCTAGGGCAGACGCTTCAACGCTGGGCAGCTGCGAATATTCGTACTGAGACTTCCCGTACCCGGCTTTCCGAAGTCTTCGCATCCGCGTTCGAGGTGGACGCCTCCACCACGTCGCTTTCTGATGCGCTGGGCCTGATCCTCGAAGGCCCCGACTTGGAATCGATGCTCGCGGTGAACGGCCAACTGCAGCAGTTGCGCTTGGTGGGTGGAACGCAAGGGTTGGCTGGACGCATGGCCGAGGAGCTGGGCGACGCCGTCCGGCTTGGCGCAGAGGTCGTCGCCGTTCGCCACAGCGCATCCGATGCCACCGTCGTGTTGGCCGATGGGGAAGAAATCGGGGCGAGGTTCGTCATCTCGACACTGCCACCGCGACTGGCCACGTCGCTCAAGCATGAACCCGCGCTGCCCGCATGGCGTGCGGAAGCTGCCGACAAAATCAATCCCGGCAACGTCATCAAGGCGTACCTGCTGTTCGACGAGCCATTCTGGCGTGCTGCCGGGCTCTCGGGTCAGTCCAGCGCCGACGCCGGACCCGTGCGCGTGACGTTCGATACGACGCCTGCCAGCGCGTCGCAGGGGCACCTCATGGGGTTCTTTACCGGATCGGAGGCTGCGTCGCTGGCCGAGCGCACGCCGCAGATGCGGGAGCGGGCTTTTCTTGAATCCGTGCGGGCTTCCTTCGGTGACGATGTGCCGCAGCCCTGCGGCTACGTCGAACGCGACTGGGCGGCTGAGCACTTCACACAAGGCTGCCACGGTGCGCATTTTGCGCCGGGTATCTGGAGTGCTGTCGGGCCGGGACTCGCGAAGCCCGAAGGCGTGCTCTACTGGGCGGGCGCCGAGTACTCCACCCGGTTCAACGGGTACATGGAAGGCGCGCTGCGCTCTGGGCAGGCTGCTGCGGCTGCGGTAGCCTCGCGTTGTGCCTGATCGGAAACTCGCTCGCGCCAGGTTGGTCGCTGGGGGCCTCGTCGACGCAACCTGGGCGTCTCCAGTCGAGGCCGTGCGCGCCTTCGGGGTTATGCAAGGGCAGGACCTCCCGGGGGTCATGGCGTCCGCTGCGCTTCGTTCGACGGGGTCCGTCGCTGATGTGATCGAAGCCATGAATGCGGACGCGTTGGTACGTGGGTACCCCATGCGCGGCACTGTGTTCTTGAGTACCGCCCGGGACCTGCGCTGGATCACCGAGCTGTGCGTGGGGCGGTCGTTGGCCGATGCGAAGCGTCGCCTGGAACGTCACGATGGGCTGACGCCGGCAGACATCCGCAGGCTCGAGGAGCGCGTTCGCGAAGTGGCTTCAGGTGAAGGCATCAGCAGGCAGGGCTTCATGGAGTTGATGACGCAGGAAGGATTGAGCCCCCGAGACGGGCGTGGGTACCACTGCATCTTCCATCTCATCGCCGAAGGCGTGCTCTGCTACGGGCGCTGGAACGGCGTCGATCAACAGCTCATGCTCGCCGACGAGGTGCTGGGCGGAGGCATTGAGGAGCAGTACAACGGCGACGAAGTGGCCGCGACGGCGCAACTCGCGGCCAGCTACTTCCGTACCCACGGCCCCGCCACGGTGCGCGACTTTGCGTGGTGGTGCAAGCTGCCGCTCACGAAGATCCGGGCGGCGCTGCCGCTGCTCCCCGACGACGTTGAGCCCCTCGGCGACGAGACCTACGCGTCGGCGCAGTTGCCAGATTCGCTTTCAAGGCTCGAGCACCAAGTGTCGAAGCCGCTCTTGCTCCCCGGCTTCGACGAGTACATCCTGGGATACCCCGACCGTCTTTTCGCGATGGATCAGGCCACACACGACGCGCTCGTACCCGGGAACAATGGCGTGTTTCGCAAGGCGGTGGTCGTCGACGGTGTGGTGCGGGCATTCTGGACGCGCGGTGGCCGTGTAGGGCGTCGGAGCCTGGAACTTACGGAGCTTGCGGGCATCCCCAAACGCGCTGAGGCCGGGGTTCGACGACGGTTCGCGGAGTACCCGTTCGTGCAAGCATGAGCCGGTGCTCGGTTGTCGCTTGTCGCGGTGACCTCTTGGATGCGTAGGCTGTCGCCGTGGTGAGGCAGGAAGTGTTCCGCGCAGCGTTCGAAGAATGGGTTCCGCAAGCCTTGCAAGTGGCCTACAGCTACGCTGAGGGGCACGACGCGGTGGAGCGTTTCTGGGTTGTTGCGTATCTGGGGGAGACCGTGACCCCCTCAGTGGTGTATTCGGCTGCTGGCAAAGTGTTACGACCACACGAACTGGATCAAGCCATCCCGGAACTCGATTGCTCGACCGAGGCCCAGCTCGAGTATCTCCTGACTCCGCTGCTCGAGCTCACATCCGAGTTGGATGACAAGGTAACTGCCGCTGGCGAGGAATTGCCCACGCGCATCGTGCTTCGATACGACGTCGCGGAGGAAGAGATGAATGCGGACATGACCTACGACGATTTGCAGCCAGGCGTTCCCGAATCGAAGCAGGTGAGCAACACCGAGCTCATCGAGCAGTGGGTGGCCCGTCTGCGGACGACGGGGAATGATTCCGCAAGCGCCTGATCTAGCGTAGGTGGGCTTCCTCGAGCTGGACTTCTACTGGAAGATGTCCAGCGAGGAAGCCCTCCCACGTACTGCCCGGAAGGTTGAATGCAGCGAAGGCCGCCGTCGGGAATGACGACGCGATGCCAGTTGCGGCCGGGGCTTTGCTGAGCCCGGCGAGTTCGGCGGCCCAACTATGCATCGAGGGGTTGTGGCCGACGATGAGCGCCGCGCCCGACGGTGTGGTCTCTGCGGCGACGAGCGCCTCGAGCACGCCGTCGTGGTGCGTGTTGTAGAGGTCGGGAAGATACTCGACTGTGCAGTCCAGGCCGAGGAGCTCGAACGTCTCACGGGTGCGCGCCGCCGTCGAGACGTACGCGTGTGTTATATCGAGGGGCCTCAGTAACTCGCCAGCAGCTGTTGCCTGCTCGCGCCCGTGTGCGGTGAGGCGCCGCCCGTGGTCGCCTGTGGCTGAGAAATCTTCGGCCTGAGCGTGCCGCATGAAGATGCATCGCATGCCAGAAAGCCTATGTGAGGGGGAAGCCACGGAAATGATTTCGACACGCGCCCTGCGGGCGCGGCTCAATCATCGGTGGGTGTGGGCGTGCCTCGCCTGGCCGGTGGTTGAGTAGCGCCGAAGGCGCGTATCGAAACCACACCGCGTCTCGATACGGCCCTTCGGGCCTACTCGACGGTCGGAGTGGGACGTCGCCCCCGGTGGTTGAGTAGCCCACGAAGTGGGCGTATCGAAACCACAGCATGAGGAGGGGATGATTTCGACACGCCGCTTGCAGCGGCGGCTCAATCATCGGCGGGGGTGGGCGTGCCTCGCCACCCCGGTCGAACCCCGTCCGCTCAGCCGTCAGGGCTTGTGGGCGACGAGCACGTCGCGCTTGATGGACGCGTCGACGCGGTGGGTGAACTCGCCGTCGACGACACGCAGGCCGGCGCGTTCGCACAGGGCCGAGAGATCGTCGCGGGAGAGCCCGAACGTGTTCCATGCGACGCCGAGCGCGCCGCCGTGCTTCAGCTGGCCCGCCCACACGGGGATGGCCTCGGCGAGCAACTCGGCGGGGGAGCGATGGCGGCCGGAGTCGCTCGTCGCGCCGTGCGCCACGCCGTAGGGCGCATCGGTGACCACCGCGTCGAAGCGCTTCTTGCCGAAGAGCTGCGCGGAGTCGCGGGCGTCGCCGGTGAACATGGTGGCGGTGAGTCCGTCGACGCGGAGGTCCAGCCGACGCCCCACCGCGCGGCCGTCGCGCTTCACGGGCGTGACGTCGGCCGTGTGCTTCATGTGCTTGCGGCGGAAGTAGGTCTTCCAAAACGACGCGGCCGCATCGAACGCCTTGTCATCCAGCTCGACGCCGTACGCGTCGTGGCCTTGCCGAAGCGCGGTGGACAGCGTGGTGCCGCGCCCGGCCATTGGGTCGAGCACCTGGCGACGGCCGTCGGCCTCGCGCGTCACGGCGCCCAGTGTGACGTTCAACAACAGCTGCGTGAACTGCTCGTTCGTCTTGCCCTGATACTTCGGAATAGTGACGAGGTCGTCGGGCAACTGGAACACCTCAGGCAGCTCGACAGGGCGGAGCAGCCCGTCCAGGTGCTCGAACAGCGCGAAGCATCCCGACTGGCGGGCCACCGCGTCGAGTGCCCCTTCGTCGGCGGTGAACGCGAGGTAGGGCACGCCGGCCAGCTCGACGGGCTCGACGTCGGATGCGCCTGGGCAGGTGGCCTTGAGC
Organism: Propionibacteriaceae bacterium; assembly: GCA_032576855.1. Classification (GTDB taxonomy): domain Bacteria; phylum Actinomycetota; class Actinomycetes; order Propionibacteriales; family Propionibacteriaceae; genus Arachnia. Next base: position 66,614 of record JAWFWL010000010.1, on the reverse strand, counting down.
TCTGCGACGGCGAGTTGGGGTGCGGATCCGGCGTAGACGCGGTTGGCGGAGGGCGCGAGCAACATGAGGTATCCGGGCATGGAGGAAGGGTAGCGCGGACTACTGTGGATGCATGAAGATCCTCGTGCCAAACTCGTTCCCCCTGACCCTCGACACCGACGACGAGCAGGTGGTCTACGACATCAAGGAAGACATCCCCGATGAGCACCGCGACGCCGAGGTGCTTGTCGTGTGGGGCAACAAGCCTGCCAAGCTCAAGGAGATCGCGCCGCAGCTGCCGAAACTGCGGCTAGTACAGACGCTCATGGCCGGTACCGACGCCATCGTCGCGGCGGGCTTCAGCGACGACGCGGTGCTCTGCGGTGGCGCGGGCCTGCACGATCGCACCGTGACCGAGCACACCGTCGCGCTTACGCTGGCGCTCGTGCGCAAGGTGCCCACACTCGTCGCTAACAAGGCCAAACACGCATGGACGTGGGAGATCAGCGGCCGCCAAGAGCTCGCGACGAAGCCCGCCACCACGCTGATTGGGGCCAACGTGCTCATCTGGGGGTTCGGGTCGATCGCGCAACGTCTCGCCCCGGTGCTGGATGCGTTGGGCGCCAACGTCGTCGGCGCCGCCCGCTCGGCGGGGGAGCGCGGCGGGTTCCCCGTCGTCGACGAGGCGCATCTCGACGACGAACTCGCCCGCGCGGACGTGCTCATCATGATCCTCCCCGACACCGAGCACACCACGAACGCACTGAACGCCGAGCGTTTGGCGAAGCTACCCGAGCACGCCTACGTCGTGAATGTCGGGCGTGGGCGCACTGTGGACGAGGACACGCTGGTGCAGGCGCTGGAGGGCGGGACGATCGCGGGCGCGGCCATCGACGTGATGTGGCGCGAGCCGCTGCCGGAGGACTCGCCACTGTGGGAGGCGCCGAACCTGCTGATCTCCCCGCACGCTGCGGGTGGCCGCCCGATCGGCGCCGACGAGTTGGTCACCCACCAGCTGCGCGCGCTATCAGCGGGCGGCGAGTTCCGTAACCTCGTCGCCCGCTGAGCGGCGCTTCATCGTCGCTACTCCGCGGCCAGCGCCACTACGACGGGCACCCGCGCCGCCGAGCGCGACGGCATGACGGAGGCGATGAGCCCAGCCACCACCGCGACGGCCAACGTGCCGAGCAACACGCGCCAGTCGAGGGCGAACACAAAGCTGTCCGCACTGCCGAGCAGGATCGTCGCCCCCGCGAAGCCTGTCAGCCCCCCGAGCAGGATGCCGATCACCGCACCGGCCACCGAGATGAGCACGCCCTCGGCGGCCAGCATGCCGCGCAGCTGACGTCCAGTGACGCCGACGGAACGCAGCATGCCGTGCTCGCGTCGCCGCTCAATCACCGACAGCGTGAGCGTATTTGCCACGCCGACAAGGGCAATCACCACGGCCACCGCAAGCAAGCCGATCATCACGGCAACCACTGCGTCGATTACTCGAGTCATGCTCTGACGCTCCTGCAGCGGCGCCGCTACGGAGGGCGCCGAGTCGCCGGCATGCTCCGAGACCACCCGCTGCACGTCGGGCACGACGTCGTCCGCCCGCTCGTCGTCGACGTTCAGCAGGAGCATCGTCGGCTGGCCGAGCTGCACGCCGGACTGCTCGATGGTCTCGGGCTCCACCACCATCGCCACCGAGAGATTCTTCACGGTCTGAGTGGGTAGCGTGATGGGCTTCGATTCCTCTCCCGACGGCGTCTGGATGCTGAACTTCAGCTTGCCGGGAACGCCTCCCTCGTGGAACGGCCTCGGGTCGACGCCGACGTGCCCAGGCTGCAACGTGTAGTCCGAGGTCTTCACCGTGGCCAATACATCGTCGCGCTTCGCGATCAGCACAGTGTTCCCGTCGGCGTCGAAGGCCGTCCACGCGCGGGCGACATGCTCGACGCCGTCCACGCCCTCGACGGCCTTCACCAGGTCATTAGAGAACGCCTCGGTGCCGTTGACACCGACCACCACTTCAGTAGGGAAGAACCCGTCGAGCGAGTTCTCGATCGTGGCTCGCCCCGAGGCCGCCCCCGTCGCCATGAGCGTCACCAGGCCCACGCCAATCACCAGCGCCGACGTGGTAGCCGCCGTGCGACGAGGGTTCCGCGTGGCGTTCGCGGTGGCCAGCCGCACCGTCGCCTTCGATTTCTTCGGCACGACGAGCGCCGCCAGCCAACCGAGCACCGCCACCATCTGCGGCACCATGTACACGGCCATCACGAGGAACCCTGCGACGAGCAGCAGCCCGCCGGCCACGCCCATGAGCAGCAGAACGCCGAGCAGGTCGATGAGTCCACTGAGATCACCGTCGGCACGGTAGCCGTACACCATGGCGGTGGGGAAGAACAGCATCACGGCGCCGAGGATGAGCAGCGTGAGCCCTACCACCTTGCGTAGCACGCCCTTCGTGCGGACCGGGTCGACCGTCGTCGGGCGCAGCGCCGCGATGGGGCTCACCCGCGTGGCGGCCCGAGCCGGGCCGAGTGCGGCGAGCACGGTTACCACCAGGCCCACCACGAGTGGCACGAGGATCGCGGGGAAGTTCACCTCCATACTTCCGAGCTTTGCGGTGCCGGCGGACTGCGTCGACACCCACCAGAATCCGGCGTAGCCCAGCGCGTGGCCGAGCGCAACACCGACGACCGACGCGACGACGCCCAGTACCGCGGCCTCGATCAGCACCGAGCGACGGATCTGCGCCTTCGTCGCGCCACCGCAGCGCAGTAGTGCAAGAGCTTTCGTGCGCTGCGCGACGAGCACTTCGAACGTGTTGGCGATCACCATGGCGGCCACACCCACCGCAACGGCTGCGAACGCGAGCCCCAGGAAGACGAAGAAGTTCGCATTACCGGCCATGTTCTCAACCTGCTGGTCGACGACCTCCTGCGCGGTGAGCACGGGGTACGGAATCGCGTTCGCAACGTCTGCCGCCACATCGCTCGGGTTACGGGAACCGTCGGTGTAGACGAGGAGCATGTCCCGCCCCTCCGATGGTTCTCCGGACGTGGCACGTACCTGACGCACCGTTTCCTCAGTGGCCCACGACGGCGCACTACTGAACAACGACATGCCTGGCTTGGTGACTCCGACGATCTTGAAGTCCCCGCCCTTGTCTTCCGTCGCGGACCATTGGAGCGTGTCGCCTACCTTCACGTGCAGCGATTTGGCGAGATCATGAGCGATCATCAGCTCGCCGGCAGCCTTCGGCGTCGTGCCTTCCGCGGGTGTCGGCGCGTCGGCGACCGTCGGCAGCGACTGCAGCTGCAGGAAGTACGTCGATGTAGCATTCCCCACGGGAACGCCTTCGCTGAGCCGGTAATCGATGGCCTTGATGCCAGAGGTTTTGCGCACGGCGGCGAGTTGCTCGTCGCTGACATTGACATGCTTGGCGACGACGTCTGCCCCGTTCAAATCAGCCGTGGCTACGGCTTCCGCGGACGCTTTCATGATGCTGGTGCCGAGCAGCGTAGCCGAGACGAAGCCCGTGCCGAGCACAATGGCGATGCCCGCCAGCACGAGCTTGCCGACCGACGAACGCATCTGCGTGATTGCAAAATGCCACATCATGCCACCTCGTCGGTACGGAGGAGATCGAGGCTGGTGGATACCGCTTCGGGCGTCGGGTCCTGGATCTCGCCGGCGATGCGGCCGTCGGCGAGTAGGAGGACGCGGTTCGCGTGCGCGGCGGCGACGGCGTCGTGGGTCACCATGATGACGGTCTGCCCCAGCTCACGCACGCTCGTGCGCAGGAAGGAGAGCACCTGACCGCCCGCGCGCGAGTCCAGGTTGCCGGTGGGTTCGTCGGCGAAAATCACGTCTGGCTTGGTGATGAGCGCGCGCGCCACGGCGACGCGCTGCTGCTGGCCGCCGGAGAGTTCAGAGGGCAGGTGATCCAGGCGGTCGCCGAGATGCAATAGCTCGACGATGGTGGTGAACCATGCGTCGTCGGGCTTGGTACCCGCGAGCTCGAAGGGCAGCAAGATGTTCTGTTTCGCGGTGTACATCGGCAACAGGTTGAACCCCTGGAAGACGAAGCCGACGCGGTCGCGGCGAAGGAGGGTGACTTCCTTGTCGTTCAAGCTAGTGATCCACTGACCGGCTAACCAGACCTGGCCGGAAGTGGGGCGGTCGAGGCCAGCGAGCATGTGCATGAGCGTCGACTTACCAGAGCCCGACGGCCCCATGATGGCAGCAAACTCCCCGCGTCGAAACTCGACATCGACGCCTGCCAGCGCCTCAACCTGGGTGTTGCCCTCACCGTAGATCTTCTTCAATTCGCGCGCCGCCGTTGCGACGCCTTGGTTTCCTTCGCCCGGCACTTGCATAATCGCTCTCTTTCCACGTTGGTTGACGTCACGAACGCTACGCATCCGCCGCTTCGAAAGCATCAACCCGGAGGATGGTCTCGCGCGTCATCCTGGGGGCTGATGGCGTTTGCGCGACTGAGCGCACGCCAGAAGGCAAAAACCGCCCCAAAACGGCCAAAATCGGCGTCTGTTGTGCGCTCAGTCGCGCAACGCGCTAATGCCCCGGAGTGACCAGCCCGGTTTCGTACGCCACGACGACGGCCTGCACACGGTCGCGGGCGTCGAGCTTCATCAAAATCCGCCCCACGTGCGTCTTCACCGTGGCCTCTGCGACGTACAGCTCGGCGGCGATCTCTTGATTGCTGAGCCCACGGGCCATCAGCACGAGCACTTCGCGCTCGCGGTCGGTGAGCACGTCGAGGGCAGCGGGAGTGGTGCGTTCCTCGTTGGGGAGCATGCCGACGAGGTGGTCGAGCAGACGCTTCGTTGACGACGGCGCCATCACTGCGTCGCCCGCGTGGACGGTGCGGATGGCGTCCAGCATGGCTTCGGGCGGGGTGTCTTTCAGGAGGAACCCCGACGCGCCCGCCTTGATGGCGCGCAGCACGTACTCGTCGAGGTCGAACGTGGTGAGCATGATGACCTTCGGCGTCGCATCGGGGTGGGCGGTGAGCTGTTCGGTGGCGGTGATGCCGTCGACTCCGGGCATGCGCACGTCCATGAGTACGACGTCGACGTTCGCCGTCGGGATCTGCGCGACGGCCTCGGCGCCGTCGCCGCATTGCAGCACCACTTCGAGGTCGGGTTGGGAGTCGATCACCATGGCGAACCCGGCGCGGACGAGCTGTTGGTCATCGACGAGTGCGACGCGGATCATGCGGTCTCCTGAGCGTGATCGGGGGAGAGGGGGAGGGTGAGTTTGACGCGGAATCCGCCGGTGGCTTTGGGGCCGGCGTGCAGGGTGCCGCCGAACAGGGCAGCGCGTTCGCGCATCCCGACGATCCCACTGCCAGCGCCGTCGGAGAAGGCCGCTGCACCGCGACCGTTGTCGTCCACCTGGAGGGTGACGTCGGTGTCGCTGTAGCGCAGCAGGACGGACATCTTCGCGCCTGGTCCGGCGTGTTTGAGCGCGTTGGTGAGGGCTTCTTGGCAGACGCGCTGCAGGGTGACGTTCATGCCGGGCAGCAGCGGGCGCGGCGTGCCCATCGTGGTGTACGCCACGTCGACGCCGGTGTCCCGCACGCGCGCGATCACGTCGGCGAGGTCGTCGGCTGTGGGTTGGGGTGTGACGATGGCGACGTCGGCGTCGGCGGTGCGGAGCACGCCGAGGATGCGACGGATGTCGGCGAGTGCGTCGCGCCCGATCTCGGCGATCGTCTCCAGTGATTTGGTGGCCTGCTCCGGGTTGGTCGCTGCTGCGTAGCGGCCGCCGTCGGCTTGCGCGATGATGACGGCCAGCGAGTGGGCGACGACGTCGTGCATCTCGCGTGCGATCCGCGAGCGTTCCGCGGCGACGGCGAGTTCGGCATCGGTGCTTCTGGCGGCTTCCAGCGCAGCGATGCGTGCCTCGTCGGCGTGCCGTTGCGTGATGCGGCTGCGACGCGCGAGCCCCAGTGCCCACGCCACGCCGACAGCGAACAGCGTGGGGACGAAGTAGATCAGCACGTCGCTGGGGGTCGGGCCGGTGGGGGTCGGGCCGGCGACGAGTACAGCAAATACAAAGGCGCCGACGCCGCCGCCCGCGAGCCCCACCCGGTTGGCCCAGGTGGGGCCGTGGGCGGTGACGGAGTATAGGGAGAGGAGCACGACGAGATTCATCGGGCCCGGCTCGATGCCGAGCAGCACCTGGGCGAGTGAGAGCGCGTAGATTGCGGCAGCCGACGGTGCAGGTGCGGCGCGGCGGAGGAGGATGAGGCCTGCGTAGAGCACCGCGAAGAGTGGCAGCAACCAGGTGCGGTCATACCACGGCACCGATACCCAGGTGGCGAATCCCAGCGCGACTTGGCAGAGCGCGAGTACCACGTCGACGGTACGGACACGGCTCAGCATGGTGTCAGCCTACGAGGCGAGCCGAGACGTTGCATCAGACCCCGGTCTGATCTGGGCAACGGTGGTTGAGTAGCCACGAAGTGGCGTATCGAAACCGCGCTGTGCCCGGTGGTTGGGCGCCGCGCCTCCGGTGGTTGAGTAGCCGTCGTAGGCGGCGTATCGAAACCCCATCGCTGCGTCTCGATACGGCCCTTCGGGCCTACTCGACGGTCGGGTGAGCGGGGGCTCGACGGTCGGGTGGGCAGGGGTCGTTGGCGCCGGTGGTTGGGTGCCGCGCCTCCGGTGGTTGAGTAGCCACGAAGTGGCGTATCGAAACCCCGTGGAGCGTCAGGCCAGGTTGACGTGGTGGTGCTCGAAGGGCGTGCCCTTGGCGCGCTCGGTCGACTTGATGACTTCCTGCTCCGCTTCCTGGCGACCGGTCCAGGTGGCGCCTTCGACGGATTTGCCGGGCTCAAGATCCTTGTACACGGAGAAGAAGTGCTCGATCTCCAGCAGCATGTACTCCGGCACGGAATCCAGGTCGACGAGGTGCTTGCGGCGCGTGTCCGCCGTCGGCACGCACAGCACCTTGTCGTCGCCGCCCATCTCGTCGGTCATGCGGAACATCGCGATGGCTCGGCACTCGATGAGGCAGCCGGGGAACGTCGGGTCGCCTCCGACAACCATTGCGTCCAGCGGGTCGCCGTCTTCACCCAGCGTGCCTTCCACGAAGCCGTAGTCGTAGGGGTACTGGGTGGAGGTGAATAGGGTGCGGTCGAGACGGATGCGGCCCGTGTTGTGGTCCATCTCGTACTTGTGTTTCGTACCCTTCGGGATCTCCACCGTCACGTCGAAGAGGACCTGGTCTCCGGGCTCGATGGGCTCGAGGGAGGCGTGAATGTCTTGGCTCACGGCCTGGGCTCCTAAGATGTTCGGTGTTCTTTCGCGTCACAATACCCTGTCGGAGGTGGGAGTGCCGAAGTCTCGTGCTACGCAGTGGGTCGTTACCGGCGTGGTGCTCGCCACCTGCCTGAGCCTCGCCGTCGTCGGATTTGCCCTGAGCGGTCGGCTCGCGGGCGCCGTCGGGCTCGACCGCCCCGCTGCCGCCCCGACGGTCGACCCCACCGTCTTCGAAGTGCCCGACGAGCAACCCACCCCTTCCGCCGAAGCGAATCTCGAACCTCCCGCGCCCGTCGCAACACCGGGCAAGGCCCCGTCGAAGGAGGAGCTCGTCCGGCGCATTTCGAAGCTGGATACCTCCAAATTGTTGGATGCGAACGGCAAGCCCGCGACGATCGCCTGGGAATTCCTCGACGCTGCCACCGGGGACGTGATCGCGTCCCGCAACGCGCAGCAGATGCTGATCCCGGCGTCGAACACGAAGTCGCTCACCGTGGCATCGGTCTTCAACGTATTCGACAGCGAAGACACCTTCACGACGAAGGTCACCCAGCCCAAACCCGGCGAGATCGTGCTCGTCGGAGGTGGCGACCCGCTCCTGGCGAGCGAACCAGCCAAGCCGGACAGCTACCCTCAGCCGCCGTCGCTTCGGGCCCTAGCCCGGTCCACCGCGAAGGCATTGCGCGCGGAGGGCACCCACAGCGTCGCGCTCGGCTACGACGCGTCGTACTTCGAGTCTCCCGGCTGGGCCTCCACGTGGCCGTCAAAGTATCGGGATCAGGTGACGCCCATCGCCGCGCTCTGGGCCGACGAGGGGAAGGTCGACGGGGCACGCCAACCAGATCCTGCAGCCGCCGCCGCGGCGATCTTTGCCCGACAGCTGGGCGAGGAAGGCATCACGGTGACCGGAGCGCCGGCCGTGGCGAAAGGTGCAGGCAAGCAGATTGCTGCCGTCCAATCGCTCCCCATCCGAGTGCTTGCCCAACAGGCCATGCTCCGCTCCAATAACTCCTTCACCGAAACACTCGGCTTCCAGCTGGCAAAGAAAACCGGCCACCCCACCACCTTCGCTGGCTCCACCGCGGCCATCCAGGAGCAGCTCACTAAACTCGGCATCTGGGAACAGGGCGCGCACCTCGACGACGCCTCGGGCCTGTCGCGTAGCAACCGGGTCTCGACGTCGATGCTCACCCACGCTAACCACCACTTCATCACCGACGCGCGCCTGAACGCAGTCCTCGACGGGCTCCCCGTCGCCGGGGTCACCGGCACGCTCCACCGTCGATTCGGCGACGAGATCTCCCACCCCGCCCGCGGCGTCGCCCGAGCGAAGACGGGCTCGCTCAGCGCGGTCTCCACCTTCGGCGGCCACACCATTACTGCCGACGGATCGCTCGTCGTATTTGCTGTGATGCTGAACGGGCAAGTCGACGGCGGGGCAGCCAAGGCGCTGGAGGACCAGATGATCGGCGTGCTCACCGGGTGCGGATGCTGATGGACTTCTCACCCGAGGTGAATTGGCGCTTGGCAAGGAGCATTGCCGGCATGGGCGCGGGTAGTCTCCCGGAAGCCTCACGCCCGCAGGCGCATCGTTTCGTGGTAGGACTTCGGCAGCGCGGCAGGCAGGCGGGCGCGTTGGCCGCGCAGACAATGGGGATGGCGTCGCTAGGCGCGACGAGTATCCAGGTGGTGGATCGCGACGGCTGGGTGCGCGCCGCGACGCGCATCGCCCAGGCCGCGATCGACACCCTGGGCTGGCCCCGTCGCGCGCCTGGTTTCCGACGCGCACTCGCCGCGAGCGGACTCGGAGCGGGATTCGCCGTAGGGCTCGGCGTGGGCCAGAGGTGGATGCTTGGGCAGTTCGACGCGTTCACCGGCAGCCGCACGCTGTACCTCGTCGCGCCCAATATGTGGCGGGTGCAACGCATGCACGGTTTCGACGAGGCGGCATTCCAACTGTGGGTTTCTACGCACGAGCAAGCGCACGCGCTGCAGTTCGAGCGGGCAGCCTGGCTCACCGACCACCTCGCGGCGCTCGTCGCCGAATCCGGCAACCGCGGTGCCATGAACCGGATCATCGCCACCATGACCTTTCTGGAAGGCCACGCCGACTTCATCGCAGACCACGCCCCGGAGATTCCCGGTGTGAAGCACATGCGCAACACCTTCCGTCGAAGCCGATCAGGGCGGGGTGGTGGCCTCTTCAACAAGGGTGCGCAATACGCCAATGGCCTGGCCTTTTGCCTCAAGGTGCGGGAGCTGTACGCCGGCGATGCGCCCGGCTCGACGTGCCCCCTCAACGCCGCGCTCGACGCCCCGGACAATCTGCCGACGCGCGACGAGCTGGCGCATCCCGAGGCCTGGGTTCGGAGGGTGCATGGCTAAGCGCGAGCTGGGGCCTGCCTCGCTGGAGGTGGCGCACGCCGTCGCCGAGCACTGGCCTGGCGGGGAGATCGTCGTGGCATGTTCCGGCGGTGCGGACTCCCTGGCCCTGGCGCTCGGTGCTGATTGGGCCGCCCGCCGCGAGGGCGGCGGCGTGCTGGCCGTCGTCGTCGATCATCAGTTACAGCCTGGTTCCGACGAGGTCGCCAACCAGGTGCACGAGCAGCTCTCCCGCCACGGCGTCCCCGCGCGCACGGTGAGGGTTACCGTCGAATCTGGCCGGGGCGGTGTGGAGGCTGCTGCCCGCGACGCTCGGTACGCCGCGCTGGAGGCTTTCCGGCGTCCGGTGCTGCTCGGCCACACCCTCGACGATCAAGCCGAGCAGGTGTTTCTCGGTCTCATCCGCGGCTCAGGGACGCGCACCGTCGCAGGGATGCCGGCGCGGCGCGGCCCGTTTCTGCGCCCGCTGCTTGGCGTTCGTCGCGCGACGACGGTACAGGCCTGCGCGGAGTGGGGCGTCGCGCCCTGGCATGACCCGATGAACGACGACCCCGCATTCATGCGCGTGCGCGTGCGCAGGGCACTCGCGGCGCTGGAGGATTCCGTCGGGCGAGACCTCGCGCCCAACCTTGCCCGCACCGCCCGACTCGCGCGGGCCGACGCGGACCTGCTCGATTCGCTACTCGAGGGAGGGACGGACGCCGTCGCACTGGCGGTGAGAGACCTCGTCGAACTACCCGACGCGTTGCGCTGGCGACTAATCAAGCAGTGGCTCGAAGCTCACGACGCGGAACCTGGCATGCAGCACGTGTTCGCCGTCGACGCATTGGTCACTGCGTGGCGAGGGCAGGGGCCGATCGACGTGCCTGGCGGGAAGGTGCTGCGCAGCGGTGGCGAGCTGCGGTTGCTAGGGTAAGCGCGTGGACGCTTCGGACATTCAAGAAGACCTCGAGCACGTGCTCTACACCTCTAGCCAGATTGCTGACCGCATCGAAGAGGTGGCCGCCCAAATCGACGCCGACTACGAAGGCAAGGAAATCTTGCTCGTCGGCGTGCTGAATGGTGCGGTCATGGTGATGTCGGACCTGCAGCGGGCGATGAAGAGCCACGTCCAGATGGACTGGATGGCGGTGTCTTCCTACGGTGCGGGTACGCAATCCAGTGGCGTAGTACGCATTTTGAAAGACCTCTCGCAAGACCTTGAGGGCCGCCACGTCATCGTGGTGGAGGACATCATCGACACCGGCCTAACCCTCAGCTACCTCATCAAGTACCTCGCATCCCGAGGGCCTGCGAGTATCGAGATCATGACGATGTTCCGCAAGCCGGAGGCGGCGAAGATTGACGTGCCCGTGAAGTACGTCGGCTTCGACATCCCGAGCGAGTTTGTCGTCGGCTTTGGCCTGGACTTCGCGGAGAAGTACCGCAACCTGCGCGACGTCGCCACGCTGAAGCCCGAAATCTACAGCTGATCAACGCCGGGCTAACCCGATATCCACACGCGTTTGCGTTTCAGGCCCAAAATGGCCCATTTCGACAAACGAGTGTGGATATCGGGTTAGGTACGAGATGGTAGTGCCGCCCCGCAGTCTCCGGGATGCATCTTTGTGGCACGCTGGTAGGCTTCGGCTTGCTGTTTTCGTCTTCAATGAGTGGTGGCACCCTTGCAGAAATTCTTCAAGTCCCCGGTGGCGTGGATCCTCATCATCGTTATCGTGCTCATGCTCGGCTGGCAGCTGTTCAGCTCCTTCACCGGCTACGAGAATGTGCCGACGAGCCAAGCCATCAAGGTGCTCGAGGGTGACGACAAGCTCCGCGAAGTGGTGCTCGTCGATGGCGAACAACAGATCCAAATCGTTGACAAAGACGGCAAACGCACGAAGAGCACCTGGGTGGGGGATCAGCAGGCGAATGACATCGTCAAAATCCTGAACGAGCGCAAGGCGAAAGGAACGCTGGAACGCTGGAACGGCGAGAACCCGCAGCCGGGGTTCCTCTCCACGTTCATTTTCAGCTTCCTTCCCTTCCTCCTCTTCCTTGGTCTGGCAATCTTCATCTTCCGCTCCATGAGTCAGGGCGGCTCCGGTAACCCCATGTCGTTTGGGAAATCGCGAGCCAAGCTCGCCAGCAAGGACACTCCGCAGACCAATTTCGCCGACGTGGCGGGCGCGGACGAGGCGGTGGAGGAGCTCGTCGAGATCAAGGAATTCTTGGAGAAGCCGGACAAGTTCGCTGAGCTGGGCGCCAAGATCCCCAAGGGTGTGCTGCTGTACGGTCCGCCCGGAACGGGTAAGACGCTGCTGGCCCGCGCCGTCGCAGGCGAGGCCGGGGTGCCGTTCTTCTCCATCTCCGGTTCGGACTTCGTGGAGATGTTCGTCGGTGTCGGCGCATCCCGCGTGCGTGACCTGTTCTCGCAGGCGAAGGACAACGCGCCAGCCATCATCTTCATCGACGAGATCGACGCCGTGGGTCGCCACCGCGGCGCCGGCATGGGTGGCGGACACGACGAGCGCGAGCAAACACTGAACCAGCTGCTCGTCGAGATGGACGGTTTCGATTCACGCGGGGGCATCATTTTGATCGCTGCGACGAACCGCCCCGACGTGCTCGACCCGGCGCTGCTTCGCCCAGGACGCTTCGACCGCCAGATCTCCGTCGAGGCCCCCGACGCAGCTGGCCGCGAGGCGATCCTCCAGGTACACGCGAAGGGCAAGCCGCTCGCGTCGAATGTGGACCTTGCCTCCATCGCTCGCCGCACCCCGGGGTTCTCGGGCGCGGATCTGGCGAACGTGCTGAACGAGGGCGCTCTGTTGGCGGCGCGGTTGGGCATGGACATGATTGGTCAGAAGGAACTCGACGAGGCCATTGACCGCGTGATCGCCGGCCCGCAGAAGAAGACGCGCCTCATGGATGACCGCGAGCGCCTGATTACGGCGTATCACGAGGGCGGGCACGCGCTCGTCGCAGCCGCCATGCCTGGCAATGACCCGGTGCAGAAGGTCACCATCTTGCCGCGAGGTAAGGCGCTGGGGTACACGATGGTGCTCCCTGATCAGGACAAGTACTCGCAGACTCGCGGTGAATTGCTGGATCAGATGGCCTACATGATGGGCGGGCGCGCTGCTGAGGAAATGGTGTTCCACGACCCGACGACGGGTGCGAGCAACGATATCCAGAAGGCCACGAAGGTGGCGCGCGCGATGGTTACGCAGTATGGCATGAGCGAGCGCATCGGCGCGGTGAAGGTCGGCGGCGGTGACTCCGAGCCATTCATGGGTATGAAGGGCACGGATTCCAGCAAGGAGTACTCCGACGAGCTGGCCGGCGTCGTCGACGAGGAAGTGGCGAAGCTCATCCACACCGCGCACCAGGAGGCCTTCGACGTCCTGGTTGAGAACCGCGACGTGCTCGACGAGCTCGTGCGCCAGCTGTTCGAAAAGGAGACGCTCGGCAAGGCCGAGGTTGCGAAGATCTTCGAGCCGTTGCGCCGACGTGACAAGCGCCCAGCGTGGACAGGTTCCCCGGATCGAGTGCCGTCGGACATCCCGCCGGTCGAGCCACCCAAATCTTCCACCAGCCAGGACACTCCCGACGGTGCATCCTCGCCGAAGCCGGAGCTTGGCCGCCCGGACTGGGGGCCGCCGGCCACACCGCAGCCGGGTGGCGACGTCCCGGGCTGGCAGGCACCGCCTGAGTGGCTGCCTCCGCAGGGTCCGAGGCGCGGATGAGTGTAGATCAGCCCCGGATTGAGGCAGCGGTCCGCGAGATCCTGCTGGCCATCGGGGAGGATCCAGACCGCGACGGGCTCGTCGACACACCCAAGCGGGTTGCTCGCTCCTACGCGGAGCTGTTCGCCGGGCTGAGTCAGGATCCGGCTGAGGTGATTGGCAGAACGTTCGACGTCGCCCACGATGAGATGGTGCTCGTGAAGGACATCGAGGTGGCGAGCTGCTGCGAGCATCACCTTTTGCCGTTCACTGGGGTCGCACACGTCGGGTACATTCCCCGCAAGGGCGGCCAGGTGGCTGGGCTTTCCAAGATCGCCAGACTCGTCGACGTGTACGCTCGCCGCCCGCAGGTGCAAGAGCGCCTCACGACGCAGATCGCGGAGGCGATGGTGGAACATCTGCAGGCGCGCGGGGTCATCGTCGTGGTGGAGGCTGAACACCAGTGCATGACGTTGCGTGGAGTGCGCAAGCCAGGGTCGAAGACTGTTACCAGTGCCGTGCGCGGGGTGCTGCGCGACGGCGCAACGAGGGCTGAGGCGATGGGCCTCATCATGGGGCGGTGAGCATGGCGACGCTAGTGATGGGCGTGTTGAACGTGACGCCCGATTCTTTTTCGGACGGCGGCCAATGGAACACGCCGGAGGCGGCGCTCGCGCACGCGCTGGAGCTCGTCGAGCAGGGCGCAGCCATCGTCGACGTGGGCGGAGAATCAACCCGCCCGGGTGCCGCCCGCGTGAGCGAGGATGAAGAGATCCGACGTGTCGTCCCCGTAGTCGAGCAGCTTGTAGCTCGAGAGGTGCGGGTTTCCGTCGACACCATGCGCGCCGCCACCGCACGCGCGGCGCTGGATGCGGGCGCCAGCATCATCAACGACGTGTCGGGCGGCCTCGCTGACCCCGCCATGTTTGAGACGGTTGCCGCGTCGAACGGCGACTACATCTTGCAGCACTGGCGCGGCCACTCCGACGTGATGAACTCGCTCGCGAACTACGACGATGTCCGCGCCGAGGTGCTGGGGGAGACGCTCACCCGGCGCGACGCTGCCGTCGCTGCCGGAATTTCGGCGCAACGCATCATCTTGGACCCGGGGCTTGGGTTCGCCAAGGAAGCCGCAGACAACTGGGAGATCCTGAGAGACCTCTTCTCCTGGCAGGCGACGGGGCACCGCATCCTGATCGGCGCATCGCGCAAACGGTTCCTGCAACAGGCCCAGAACCGCGACGTGGCTACCGCGGCAGTGTCAGCCTGGTGCGCCGCCCACGGCATCTGGGCGGTGCGCACGCATGAGGTGGCGATGCAGCGCGACGCAATCCTCGTCGGGGAGCAGCTCCACCCGGACGCTGCCGAGTTATCCGCACTCGGGTAGTATCCGAAGCATCACAGTGACCAACGAACAAGGTAAGTAACCATCGACACCATTTCGCTCACAGGCCTGCGCGCCCGAGGGTTTCACGGGGTATTCCCTGAGGAACGTGCTGAGGGGCAGGACTTCGTGGTCGACGTGGTGCTGGATGTAGCTTCGTGGCCTTGCGACGATGACCTTGCGTCGACGATCGATTACTCGAAGGTTGCCGAACTGGTGGTGTCTGTAATCCAGTCCGGCCCCTTCCAACTGATCGAGACGCTAGCCGAGGTGATCGCACAGGCTATCTTGGAGCAGCAGTTGCTTGCCTCATCGGTACAGGTCACTGTGCACAAGCCGAGCGCCCCGCTTCCACAGGCGTTCACCGACGTGGCGGTCACCATCACTAGGAGTAGACAGACATGAGTAATGGTCCCTTTGACCTGGATGTCGACACCCTCGGCAATCTGCGTCCCATTTCCAAAGTTGTGTTCAGCCTCGGCTCGAACCTGGGCGATTCCGCAGAGATCCTGCAGGACGCCGTCGATCTGCTTGCGGAGACCCCGGACCTGATGCTCGTCGAGGTCTCCCCGGTCTATGAAACGAAGCCTTGGGGTGCGGTGCAGGATCAGCCGAACTTCCTCAACATGGTGGTGGTTGCGGAATCGACGCTGGAACCGCTCACTCTTCTCGACCGCGCCCACGCTATTGAAGAGAACTTTGACCGCGAACGTCATGTCCCGGGCGGCCCGCGCACCCTCGATATCGACATTGTTATGGTGGGCAAGCGCGTCTCGGAAGACGACATCGAGCTGCCCCACCCGCACGCGCACGAGCGCGCCTTCGTGTTGGTGCCCTGGCTGGATGTGGATCCCGACGGCGAGCTTGAGGGTCATGGCGCCATCGCGGACCTCGTCGAGGATTTGGACACCGACGGCGTCACGCTGCGCGAAGACATCCAGATCTCGGCGGCAACGGGCTTTTGAGCAAGCTCGCCCTCACTACCCCGCGCCAAGCCGTCGTCTCGGTGCTGGCGGGGGCGGTGGTCTCGTGGGGCGTGCTCGCGCTGTATGAGCGCGTCTCCGCATTCCCGCCCGTGGTGCCGTGGACCGTGCCGGTGTTGCTCGGCATCCTCGGGGTGGCGGGCATCCTCTACGCACTGACCATTCCGAAGCGGCTGGAGGAGCGACGGATCGGACCGCAAGAAGGCATGGTTGCTGTGGTGACGGGTAAGGCCTTGGTGATTTGTGGCGCTGTGCTGGCTGGCGCGCACACCGTCTACGTGATGAAGTTTCTTCCTTCCATCGACGCTGCCAATCCTCTGCAACGAGTGCTCCGTGGCGGGGGAACGCTGGTTGCGAGCCTCGTCATGGCGGTTGCGGGCTCCATGATTGAGCGCCGGCTGCGAATCCAGGAACCGCCGGACGATGCAGGCGTCGACCAGGCGGATCCGAGCGTCGCATAACCGCGTGTAAACAGGTACAATGCAGCCATGGCTGGTCGTCACGTTGCATCTTCAAAAAATGAGCGCACTACTGCGCTCCTCATTCTCGGCATTGGTGCCGTCGCTGCATTTGCATCCATGCTCGGCAACGTCTGGGTGGTCAGAGCAGGTGTGTTGGTGGCCGTCGTCATGGCGACGATTGCCCTCTATGTCTCCTTCCATGAAGTAAAACGCATTCGCGAAGAGCACAGCGCGGCGTTGCGTCGTGAATCTGAAATCCGCATGAAGCTTTCGGATAAGCATCACGCCGACTCCGTGGCAATGATCGACCGTTTTAATGCTCGTGCCGAGAACCTCAACCAAATTATTGTGAAGCTGCGTTCGCAGTTGGGTGCTGCAAAATCCGAGCTGAGCTCAATGCGTGGTAATGCAGCGTGGTTGCGTGCTGAGGTTGCTGAGCGGCAGGCTCGTATTGACGAATTGACCGCTCGGATTGCTGAGTTGGAAGCCCAGCGCGACGAGGAAGCGCCGGAGGACTCCATCGTCGAACTTCCCGAGCGTCAGGCGCTGTACCCGCAGGTTGATGACGTGTGGGGCGAGGAAGAGCACCCCACCATCATTGATCTCTCGAAGCTGCACATCGATGAAGTGCTGGATCTAGACGTCCGCAAGCGCGCCTGAGTCCCGCTATTTGTCGGCATCGCCGACGCTGTAGCCCACCGTGGCTATAGCGTCGGCGATTTGCGTTTCTGGGGTACCTTCGAGCGCGTTGCCGAGCGCGGACAGGTTCGCGAACGACGGGGTCCTGAGCGCCAAGCGCCACGGGGCCGGCCCTCCTCTGGAGACGAGCAGGCAGCCCGCGATGCCCCACGGTGCGTCGAGCTCTGCCCAGTGTTCGCCTTCGGGCACCTTGAGGCGTCGGGCGAGGCGGACCGACACATCGCCTGGGTGGTTGGGGGCGTCAGCCAGCAGTGCCTGCGCCATGTCTGCGGATGCACGCAGCTCGTCGACGAGCACGCCCAGCCGGGCGTGGCCGTCGCCGTCGGTGCGGGGTTGGACTGGGCGGTAGACCTCGTCGTAGGCGAGGTATCCGCTGGCCCGGCGGTCGAGGTCGAGCCCAGCTGCGTGCGCCATGGGGCCGGAGAGGCCATAGCGAAGGCAAGCGTCTTGGTTCAAAGGTGCGAGTCCGCGGTAGCGGCTGGTGGCGGCGAGCGCGTCGGCGCACTCGTCGGCGACGCGGCGGACATCGTCGAGGGGAAGTGCCCAGCCTTCTGGCAGGTCAGCGGCGAGGCCGCCGACGCGGTTCAGCATGGGGTGGACGCGGTTGCCAGACCAAGAGAGGACGGCCTCGCGCAGTGCATCGACGGCGCTCCACAGCCTGGCCGCGGGTTCCCCGTCGAGCAAAACGGAGAGGAATGAGAGATGGCTGTGCATACGGGCGGTTTCGGCCAGCAGCGTGCGCAGCCAGGCGGCTCGTGGCGGCACCATGATTCGCATCGCTTGTTCAATTGCCAACGTTGCGCAGAGCTCGCCGGAGAAAGCGGAGAGCCAATCGTGGCGATCGGCGAGCATGATCCCAGAACGCCATTCGCGAACCTCAAATAATTTTTCCGCGCCGCGATGCCCATATCCTGGCTGGATTTGTACGTCTCGCCACAATCCGTCGACGATATCCGCGTCGGCGGCAATAAATCCGACGTTGGTAGGGTGGCGATCACCAAGTGCAATGTGCTCGTATCCGGGGAGCGACATCGCCCCGATGCAATATTTGCGCCGCATTTCCGCCATGCCCCTTTCTTGAATTAGGCTCGTGTACGCTGATACGCGGATATTCAATTCTGAAAGGATGACAATGGCTCGCAAGGTTGAAGTAACCCTCATTGATGACATCGCCGGCGGTCCTGCTACCGCTACCGTGCAATTCGGGTTCGGCGGTGTGCAGTACGAGATTGATCTCAACGACGACAATACCGCGAAGCTAGAGAAGGCTCTCGCCCCCTTCGTCGAGAATGCCCGCAAGGTGCAACCGCAGCGGCGTGCCCGCAAGACAGCCGCGTCGAGCCAGAAGGTTGCCCCCGGTGATGTGCGCGCTTGGGCTGCAAGCAATGGCATCGAGGTGTCCTCGCGCGGGCGTATCCCCGGCGAAGTCATGGACGCCTACCTCGCGGCCCACTGAGGTCAGGGGGGGGCTACGAGAGGCCCTGTTCGCAGTAAGAGAATCCAGGTTTAGTGCATCCATGGGTAAGCTGGGATGCACTCAACATGGAGGGACGGATGTTCGAACGCTTTACTGATCGCGCGAGGCGCGTGATCGTGCTTGCCCAGGATGAGGCGAAGCTGCTGAACCACAGCTACATCGGCACGGAGCACATTCTGCTCGGCCTCATTCACGAGGGTGAAGGCGTCGCTGCAAAGGCGCTGGAATCCCTGGGTATCTCACTTGAGCAAGTGCGCGAACAGGTCGAAGAGATCATCGGCACTGGGCAGCAGCCCCCGTCGGGGCATGTGCCGTTCACGCCGCGAGCCAAGAAGGTGCTTGAGCTTTCGCTGCGTGAAGCGCTGCAGATGAACCACAACTACATCGGCACGGAACACATGCTGCTCGGCCTCATCCGCGAGGGTGAGGGCGTGGCAGCGTCCGTGCTGATCAAGCTGGGTGCGGACCTGAATCGTGTCCGCACGACGGTGCTGCAGCTGCTGTCTGGCTACCAGGGGCGAGAAGCGTCGATGGCCGGCGCCCCCGAAGCTGGGCCCGAGAAGTCCAGCTCGCAGATTCTTGACCAGTTCGGTCGCAACCTCACGCAGGCGGCGCGCGAAAACCAGCTTGACCCGGTGATTGGGCGAACCCACGAAATCGAGCGGGTTATGACGGTGCTCAGCCGTCGCACCAAGAACAACCCGGTGCTGATCGGTGAGCCTGGTGTCGGTAAGACCGCCGTCGTAGAGGGGCTGAGCCAAGCCATCGTGCGCGGAGACGTCCCGGAAACGCTCAGGGATAAGCAGATTTACACTCTGGACCTGGGTGCACTCGTCGCAGGCTCCCGCTACCGCGGTGATTTCGAGGAGCGCCTGAAGAAGGTGCTCAAGGAGATCAAGACCCGCGGCGACGTCATGCTCTTCATCGACGAGATCCACACACTCGTCGGTGCCGGAGCTGCGGAGGGCGCCATCGATGCGGCGTCCATTCTGAAGCCCATGCTCGCTCGCGGTGAGCTGCAGACCATCGGTGCCACGACGCTCGACGAGTATCGCAAGCACATCGAGAAGGACGCCGCGCTGGAGCGCCGCTTCCAGCCCATCCAGGTGGCGGAGCCGTCCGTCGCGCTCACCATCGACATCCTGAAGGGCCTGCGAGACCGCTACGAGGCTCACCATCGCATCACCATCACCGACGAGGCCCTCACCGCAGCAGCCACGATGGCTGACCGCTACATCCAGGATCGCTTCCTCCCGGATAAGGCCATCGACCTGATCGACGAGGCGGGCGCCCGCCTGCGTATCCAGCGCATGACCGCGCCGCCGGATCTTCGTGAATTCGACGATGCCCTCGCGCAGAACAAGGTGGAAAAAGACGCCGCCATTGATGCGCAGGACTTCGAGAAGGCTGCCCGGCTCAGGGATGAGGAGCAGAAGCTCCGCGCCCAGCGTGCCGAGAAGGAAGAGGCCTGGAAGCAGGGAGATTCCGACATCCCGGCTGTCGTCGGCGAGGAAGAGATCGCCGTCGTGCTGTCTGGCACCACGGGCATTCCAGTGTTCAAGCTGACGGAGGAAGAGTCGCAGCGTCTGCTCCGCATGGAGGAGGAGATTGGCAAGCGCTACATCGGTCAAGACGACGCCGTGAAGGCGCTGTCGCGCTCCATCCGCCGCACCCGCGCTGGTTTGAAGGATCCGAAGCGTCCGTCGGGCTCGTTCATCTTCGCTGGGCCGTCCGGCGTCGGTAAGACCGAGCTCACCAAGGCGCTCACTGAATTCCTGTTTGGCGACGAGGACGCGCTCATCACGCTCGACATGTCGGAATACTCCGAGAAGCACACCGCGTCGCGGATGTTCGGTTCCCCTCCCGGCTACGTCGGCTACGAGGAGGGCGGCCAGCTCACCGAGAAGGTGCGACGCAAGCCGTTCTCCGTCGTGCTGTTCGACGAGATCGAGAAGGCGCACCCGGACATCTTCAACTCCCTGCTGCAGATCCTCGACGAGGGGCGTCTCACCGACGCGCAGGGCCGCGTGGTGGATTTCAAGAACACCGTGATTGTGATGACCACCAACCTGGGCTCGCGCGACATCTCGCGCGGCGCGTCGCTCGGCTTCAGCCGCGCCGGCGACGAGGAATCCAGCTACGAGCGGATGAAGTCCAAGGTGTCTGAGGAACTGAAGACGCACTTCCGTCCCGAGTTCTTGAACCGCGTCGACGAGATCGTCGTCTTCCACCAGCTCTCTGAGCACGACATCGAGCGCATCGTCGACCTCATGGTGGGCGAGATCGAAGGCCGCCTCGGAGACAAGGACATGGGCATCGAACTCACCCAGGACGCGAAGAAGCTCATCGCCAAGCGTGGCTTCGATCCGGTGTTGGGCGCGCGGCCACTGCGTCGTGCCATCCAGCGCGACATCGAGGACGTCCTGGCGGAGAAGATTCTCTTCGGCGAGGTCGGGGCAGGCGAGATCGTCCAGGTGGACGTCGCCGACGAAGGCTCCGACCTACCGTTCAAGTTCACCGGCGTGAAGAAGTCCGACGTCGGCGAGCTGGAAGCAGCACCGTCCACCGACGAAGGTGCAGGGGAGTAGTTCCTTTCTTCTGACAACGGCTTAGGGCCTCGGGATCAGGATGCCGTGCCTGATCCCGAGGCCTCAGCGTTTCCTGGTGTGGGTTCAGCTGGATGCGTAAAGCGGGTGGCCATCTGTTCGATGGCCACCCGCTTTGGGGTTTATGTGTTGAATGTCAGGCGTTGATGCCTGTCTTGGGCAGGCCGACGCGGGTGGGGTGGTTCACGTTCTGGCCGGTGTTGCCACCGTTATCTTCGGTGTTGCCGCCGCTACCGTTGTCGTGGCCCTCGCCGTTACCGACGGCGGGGGTTTCATCCTTGCCGGGGGTTTCATCCTTGCCGGGGGTATCAGGCGTATCGGGGGTGTCGTCGTCGCAGATGGTGATGACTGCCGCTGCCTGGTCACAGCCGTCCTCGTTGTAGCCGTTGACGATGTAGGTGACTGCTCGGTTGGCGTGCAGGGTGAAGGTCTGGGAGTACCGTTCGAAGACGGCCTGTGAGGCAGTGAGGTCTGAACCGATGCTGTTCGCCTTATAGGTTTCCTGGGTGACTGCGCACTGCGGGCTGCCGCCGAGTCCGTGTTCGGAGTTGAACTTGAGCAGGCGATTGTTCACGTCAGCGTCGGTGAGGGAGTATTCAGGCAACTCGCCAGTGCGTCCCCAGGCGTACTCCTGGAGGCTCTGGCAGCCCTCCTCGTAGGAGCCGGGGCCGCCACCCTCCTGGGAGCACTTCCACAGTTTGTTCATGACGCGGATGGGGAGCACGGTGGTTTCGGATTCGACCTTGACATCACCTTCGATGGTGAAGGTGTAAACACCAGGCTTCTCAACGCCGAACGAGTACTCATCATACTGCGCAGTGGTGCGAGATGCGAGGACGGAGTTCGGGGTATAGGCGTGTTTGTCATCGCTTTCCTTGAGGTCAGCGCGCCAGATGCCGAAGTCCTCGCTGTTGAAGTCTTCCACGAGCATGCCGCCCTTGGCAGGAGCCTTCGCGGCATGGCCGTCGCCATCGAGGGTGTAGTCGTAGATGGGCACGTTTTGGTTGACGGCTTTACCAGGTACGGTGTTGCCGGTATACGAATCCACCTCGGTGCTGTGGTCGGGGATGTTCGTGAGGGTGATTTTCACGTTCTCGAGCACCTTGGGCACATAGACTGCGGTGCCGCGAGATGTCTGCCCGTGGTCGGAGGACATGGCCAGCGCGCTGGTTTGTACCTGGTAGGTGACATGTGCTGTGTCGCCGATTTTCTCTACACAGACGTCGCCGCCGTTGCAGTTGACGGCTCCGCCGCCCGTCAGGTAATGCACGTTGTCGCTCAACAATGCAGAAGCCGGAGATGCGCTGAGCCCCGCCGCGAATACTGCTGCTGCCGCCATCACGCAGGCAGAGCGCTTCGAAATTCGGTTCATGAAAGTCCTAACCTGGAAGGGTGAATAAGTAGCGGCCATCGCCCCAAGTGAGTGCGGCCACCGAGGACATTAGTGCGGTATTCACAGAATGGCCAAACCGTTCCCCAGCGGTATCGAAATGCAACAACGCGGTTGAGTAGCGGCCGCAGTAGAGGGACTCTTCCCTCCCCCGATCGTCGAGTAGCGGCGAAGCCGCGTATCGAGACGTGCCGACAGAAAAACTTCACAATCCGTACGCAGATTGACCCAACACCCCCAAATCGGGCCCTTCATCCCATCTGCGTACGGATTGTGAAGTTTCGTGGTGGGTGATTTCGATACGCGCCCTTCGGGCGCTACTCAATCACCGGGGTGGCGGGGTTTCGACACGCCCGCCGATCCCTTCCCCCCCCTCCCGGTCGTCGAGTAGGGCCGAAGGCCCGTATCGAGACGGAACAACAATCCACTGATCGATAGCGGCCTCGCGCACATCCATACGTGGCTGGCGAGTAGGTAGTAGGTGGTGAGCGTCGAAAGGCCGCTACTGCTGTGAGCGGAGTATTACAGGTTGTTCAAGCCGGCGTGATCGCCCCGGAACGCAGCCGCACGCGCACCTGCTCGTCGGTGATGCGCTGCGGAGCTTCGACGGTGGCGCGTTGCCCGTCGGGAAGCTGCACGGTGAGCACGAAGTGGTCGACGGTCATGGATTGGTCGACGACGGGCACCGCGACGCCGTGGTCGTCGAGGCCGAGGCTGCGGGGGCCGACGCCGAGTGCGTACCCGTCTTCGAGCGTTCCATCCCAGCCGAGCGCGCGCGCAGTCGAAGCATCCACGAAGGTCTGGAACCCAAGGAAGCCCGCCACCTGCTTGCTCGTCGGCCTCGACCACAGCACGTCGGGCTCGGCACGCTGCAACACCTTGCCCTCGTCCATCACGGCCACGGTATCGGCGACGGTGAATGCCTCCTCCTGGTCGTGGGTGACGTAGATGGCGGTGGTGTTCGTCTGCGTCAGGATGCGGCGCAGGTCGTCGGCGAGGCGCCGTCGAAGGCCGGTATCGAGCGCAGAGAGGGGCTCGTCGAGCAGCAGCATGCGCGGGCTAGGCGCAAGCGAACGGGCCAGCGCCACGCGCTGCGCCTGCCCGCCGGACAGCTCGTTGGGTTTGCGATCCCCGTAGCCAGGCAGCCCGACGAGATCGAGCAGCTCCTCCACCCGGCGGCGCTTCGCCAGCTTGTCGAAGGCGCTCAGGCCGTAGGCGACGTTCTTGGCGATGGTCATCGTCGGGAATAGCTGGCCGTCTTGAAACACCAGGCCGAACTTGCGCTTGTGCACCTTGACGCGCGCGAGGTCCTCGTCATCCCACATCACGCGGCCGCCCGCCAGCGGCTCCAATCCGATGACGGCACGAAGCAGCGACGACTTTCCGCACCCCGACGGGCCGAGCAGCGCAAGCACGTGCCCTGGTGCCACCTCGAATGAGACATCGTCGACAGCCACAGTGTCGCCGTACTTCACGGATGCGTTCTCGACGCGCAACCCGTCGCTCACCAGGAATCAACCTCCTTTGGCCGCGCGCGCTCCGCGACGACCATCACCGTTGCAGTCAATACTGCCAGCACCACCGACGCGGCCATCGCCATGACGTAGTTGCCGCCCGTCGGGCGGCTGAACAGTCGGAATATCAGCACGGGCAGGGTGGGTTCGGCGGGGCGGACGAGGAAGCTCGTTGCCCCAAACTCGCCCAGGCTCGTGGCCAGCGCGAACCCGACGGCGAGCCCCAGCCCGCGGCCCAAGGCCGGCAGCTCAATCGTCGTCAACACCCGAAGCGGTGATGCGCCCAGCACCTGCGCAGCCTGCAGCTGGCGCGGGTCGATGGCGCGCAGTGTAGGCAGCAGCGTTCGCACCACCATCGGGAGCGCGACGACCGCCTGCGCGATGGGAACGAGTACGAGCGACGAGCGCAGATCCAGCGGCGGGCGGTTCAGCGTAATTAGGTACCCGAATCCGACGGTGACCGCGGACACACCCAGCGGCAGCATGAAGACATTCTCGACCGCGCCCAGCCACCAGCGCCCGGAACTAGAGTGGGGGCGACGCGACACCACGAGCGCGACCAGCACACCCATGACGAGCGCAAGCAGGGCTGCGGCCACCGCCGTCGTCAGCGTGGCGCGAATGGCGGACGCCAGCTGGCCAGACAGCAGCCCCTGATAGCCTGCCAAGCTCCAGGCGCCGTTCACGCGCAGCGATCGTACGACGAGTCCGGCCAGCGGCACCACCAGCAGGAAGAAGCACACCCCGGCGGTGAACGTGACTGCGGCCCAGTCGCGACGCCAGACAACGTCGTCGCTGCTCGTGCTCTCAGGCAGGAGCCGCAGTGAGGCCTGCGCCCGTCGCTGCCACGCGCTCGTGATCCACAGACAAATCGTGACCACCACCACCTGTGCGATGGACAGCGCGGCGGCGGCAGACAGATTGAATACCTGCGTGGTCTGGAACCAGATCTCGGTCTCGATGGTTTGGAACTTGCCGCGCCCGAGCGTCATCACGATGCCGAAGCCCGAGGCGCAGAACAGAAACACCAGCGATGCGGCAGAGACGATGGCAGGCACCAGCGCTGGCAGAGTGACGGTGAGCCCGGCGCGAAGCGGCGACGCGCCCAGCGCCTGCGCCGCTTGGGCTTGGCGTGGGTCAAGCCTGGCCCAGAGCGCACCCACCGTGCGCACCACCACCGAATAGTTGAAGAACACCATCGCCAACACGATGCCGACGAGCGGCGGCGGTCCGCTGAAGGCGATGCCCACCACCACCGTCGGGAGCACGAACGGTACCGTCACCAGTCCGCGCAGGAACGCCTGCCCGGGAAATCGGAGCCGGTACAGCACGTAAGCGCCGACGATACCCGCAGCAACGCACAGCGCCGTCGCCACCGACGCGGTGCCGAGTGTGAACCACAAGGCCCGCCAGGTGCGTTGTGACGTGGCCACCTTGGTGAAGCCGTCGAGTGTCCAGCCTGTCTCGTCGTGGAACCCTCGCGCCACCAGCGTCGCCGCCGGCCAGGCGAAGAAGAGGGTCAAAAATACAGCTGGCACCGCCGCGATGGCGATCCATGCGACGGTGCCAGCTCGAGGAAGGTGCCTCGTCACTGACCGATGGCCTCGGTCCATTCGTTCAGCCACTTCTCGCGGCCTTCGGTGATCTTGTCGGCAGACAGCTCAATCGGCTTGTCAGCCAGCGGCGCGAATTTCGCCCAGTCTTCGGGAAGCTTGGTGTCTTCCAGCGCCGGGTACATGTACATGTTGTCCGGGATAGAGGACTGCACCTCGGGGGAGAGCAGGAAGTCGACGAACTTCTTGGCGCCTTCCGGGTTTGCCGCGCCCTTCAGCACTGCTGCGTATTCCACCTGGCGGAAGCAGGTTTCGGGAAGGTTGACCGTCGTGGACTCGCCGTCGTCGCCAATCGTCCACGCGGGAGAGGACGCGTAGCTGAGCACGAGCGGGCGCTTGCCCTTGCCCTCACCCTGTGAGAACTCGACGTTGTAGGCCTCGGTCCAGCCAGCGACCACGCTCGTGCCGTTGGCGTCGAGTTTCTTCCAGTAGTCCAGCCAGCCATCGCCCTTCGCGCCGATGGTGGCAAACATGAACGCCAGGCCAGGCGAGGAGGATGCGGGGCTCGGCACGACGAAGAGGTCCTTGTATTCGGGCTTGGTGAGGTCGTCGAGGGTCTTGGGGATCTCTAGGCCCTTGTTCTCGAACCAGACGCGGTCTGCGTTCACGCACACATCGCCGAAGTCGATGGGCGACATTTGCTCCGTCGCCATCGACTTGCCGCGCTCGTCGAGCTTGTCGGAAATGTAGGGATCAATGACGCCCTCATTCTCGGCGCGGGAGGCGAAGGTGTTGTCGATGCCGAAGACGACGTCGCCCAGCGGAGAGTCCTTGGTGAGCAGCAACTGATTCACCATCGCGCCCGCGTCATCCATGGGGGAGTAGGTGACTTCGAGCCCGGACTCCTTCTCGAACTTCGCCTTCAGCTCGTCGGGGAGATTGAAGGACGCGTGGGAGACGACGGTGAGCTTCGTCGCCTTGGCCGCCTCACTTTGGGGCGGGTCCGTGATGGACTCGGTGGTCCCCCCGCCGCCGCTGCACGCAGCGAGCGCCAAGACGGTGAGGCCGGCGGCCAAGATGCGGAATTTCATCGTTCCTCCTTGTCTTTCGGGCTTGGCGGAAGCCAAGGAGAATGACTCACTCCCTACGCCGGTCCGAACCGGATCAGGTTTGAGGGTCTGCAGCCTCCTGCACTCTCAGCGCCCCGGCGGCGCTCCCCTGTGGTGCATAGAACAGTATCAGGACGCATCTGAGCGGGCGAACGCGGCCTCTCCGATGCGCAGCAGCGCGTCGCGGATGAGCCTGGCGCGTTGTTCTCCCACGCCGTCGATTTCCATGAGCTGCGCCCGGCTGGCTACCAGGAGTTCTTGCAGCGTGTGCTCAGGGAGGAGCAGCTCCACGATGCTGTGGGGGAGGCGTCCGATGGTGGTGAGCGTGCGGTAGCCGTACGCGGTGAGCGTCTGTTCGAGGTGCACCGACGCGCCAAATCCCATTCGCTCCGCGATAAGGTGCTGGCCCAGCAGCTCCTCGGGGCTGAAATTTTGCAGGTTGTCGAGAGAGAAGTCCGACGGCTGTTCGAGGTTGTGCGCGTAGTCCTTGGTGAGGAGTTCTTCGAGGTCTCGCAGTGGGGCGGCCAGCTCCGCGAGCTGCATGGCGAGCAGCCTGCCCTCCACGCCCAAGATGGTGATGTGGAAATCCATCTCGGCGCTGAGGCGCCGTGCAAGCTCGTAGCGGTGCGCGACGGCGGTCAGATCCCGGACGCTCACCTGGTTCGCCACCTCCATCGCGGTGAGCTGATCGAGCGACTCAGCAAGACGCTGCACGACGCTGTTGAGCGCGCCGAGGGTCTGCGTGCCGCGACTAATCACGTCGGATGCCTTTTCGACGACGTGTCGGCGCCCGTTGATGAACAACGAGACGGTGCCCATCGACGCAGAGACGCTGATCACGGGCACGCCGGCAGCCTGGGCGGTGCGATCAGCGGAGCGGTGGCGGGTGCCCGTCTCGGCTGTGGGGAGATCTCCGGGCGGCACCATGTGCACACCCGCCGCGACGATGCGGCTGAGGTCATTGCTCAGGATGATGGCGCCGTCGAGCTTCGCAAGCTCACGCAGCGCCTGGGCCGAGAAATCGACGTCGATCCTGAAACCGCCCGAGGAGACCTTCTGCACCTGGCGATTGTTGCCCATCACGATGAGCGCGCCGGTGCGGCCGTGCAGAATACGGTCAATGCCTTCGCGCAGCGGCGTGCCTGGAGCGAGCTGCTTCAGGTAGCGCTGCAACATGGTTCGAGTCACGGGCCCTCCTCATGGGATACGCACCAGAATACTGACACGCGCCCCATTTGCCCGTAGCGAACGCACCGTGGTTTCGCTCCGGTCGGACAATACGATGGCGCTAGGTACGTGCGAAAGGACAACCATGTCAGACCCCATCACCGCGCTGCGGGAAGGCGAAACGGTGACCGCGCGTCGCCACGCAGCGCTCGAACTCGGCACCACCCACGCTGATGGAGTGGTGGACGTGTTGATCGAGCGGCTGCGCGCGGAGCCCGACGGGCACGTGCGCGAAGACATCACTTGGGCGCTCGTGCAGCACGCCGACGAGGCCGAGGCTCAGCTGCTGGAACTGCTCGTCAGCGACGTCCCGCACGACCGCTTCTCCGGAGCGCACGTGCTCAGCAAGATTGGCAACCCGGCGCACTTCGAGCACGTAGCCCCGCTCGTGCTCGACGAGCACCCCGACGTGGCGCTCAAGGCCTACCGGGCGGCGGCGAACACCGGCGGTGCGCGGGCGGCGTCGGTGCTGGGCAAGCGGCTGGGTGATGGCGACGGATGGCAGCGCGACGCCTTGTCAGACGCGTTCCGGAAGCTCGGTGAGGCTGGTGTTCCGGTGCTGGTCGAGGCGCTCGGCAGCGACGATCCCGACGTGCGCGACCACGCCGTCGAAGCCCTTGGATACCTGGGTGAGCACGCTGCCGGGGCGACGGATGCCGTCGAGGAGCGCGTGGCCGATGAGCACGAGCCCGTGCGGTTGACGGCGGTGTCGGCGTTGGGGCAGCTGGGCGAGGCGGCCGTGCCGGCGCTGGAACGCGTCGCAGCGGGCGACGACCCGGTGCTCGCGGCGCTGGCGAAGCGGTTTCTCCTGAACAGTGGGGAGAACTAGGCCTGGATGCGAGGCTCGACGTTGAGTTCCGCCGCAGTCAGGGGTGACGCGGGATGCTGATCGCGGGACGTGTCATCGCCGTACTCTTCGCCTGTCTGGCCGCGCTCCAGTTCGTGACGGCGTTCGTGACGGAGCATTGGCAGTTTTGGATCGCCGGAGGAGGGCTACTCTTAACTGCTTGGGGATGGTGGTGCCTGGCCGGAGTTTGGCGAGAGACGACGCTCAGGAATGTCGTTGCAACGTTACTTTCTCGTTAGAACGCAACAATCAGAAAACAGTAATTACGTCTGTACGCAAAGAGTATACGATGCGCGCGGAAAATACGGAGTGGGCTCTAGGCCTCTATAAAACTCTGAGCCTAGGAGGGATTCGGTCCCTCTACCCGGCTCCGCAACTCCTATTGTTTCTGCATAGCACCGTAGAATCAGCATAACCCATATGTATTTCCCAAGAGCCAATGTATGTCTCCCCTTTCGGCGTGAAGCAATACTGTCCGGCACAGCAGCACGCACACAGTGGCAGCGAGTAAGTTAACGCCCGAATGCGAGTGCTCCCCGAATGCAGCCCACCGGCGCTCTTTAAAAGTAGCCCGGTGTGGTCGTACTTATTGCGCTCTGGTGTTGGTCTTGTCGACCATGCGGGCTCATATCCACGCCCAGAATGGCCCCAAGATGATGCTGAATATCGTGCGCTGTCATCCCACCTGCGTACAGCGAGACGGTCGCGTCGTCGAGCTCTGTGAACCGGTGTGAGCCCTTTGGTACCACCCTGGGTGGTAAAAACGTGCTGACACAATCCAGCGTTGAGAAGCACCTGCAGCAGGCTCTTGACCAGGGCGTTAGCCTCGCTACGACCCGTGACAACTCAAATCGAAGCTCTACCCGGCTGTTGATATGTCATCACAAGGAGTGTTATCCCATGAAAGCGCTCGGATTATTAAGCTTCGGCATTATGTCTTCGGTGGCCAGCGTGGGCCATCTGCGGAAAAGATCGCCACGGACGGGCTGAACCTACTGTCGTCCACCCTGGCCTCCGAGACCACCGCCGCGCCCCTGGGTGAAATCCAGGCGATCAGATCAGCCGATACCGCGCCACATGGAAGGAGGCGGGCCGCGCTTGGACGCCACGCGATCAGTGTCCCGCTCCGTTTTCCCCATCGTCGACGGCGCGGACATGCAGTTGTTCGGCATGCAGGCCTCCGGTTCCGATCAGGTGGGCATGCTTCCCGACGTCGGCGCCTCCACCTTCGGCCGCACCTACGCCGCCGAGCCGGACAAACTCATTGAGCAGCTCAAAGCCGACGCCGCCGTCATGTCCGCCGACACCCTGCTCATCACCATCCCCACCGGCATGGGCGTGGACGTCAACGTGAAGATTCTGGACAACTTCGCCACCCATGTCGCCCCCGCGTTGGGTTGGCGGCCGAATACTGAAGGCCCAGTTACCGGCTATCCCATCGAGTAATTCCTGCAGGTCGCAACCTCTTCGCTTCAATGCCAGTTCAGTGTGTGTTGAACAGTTCAGCAAGTGCTGTATAGTTCAGTACATGCTGACTATTGCTTCACGCCTCGACGTCATGAACCGGCTCGGCCGGGCCATGGCGGATCCGACGCGCTCCAGAATCCTGATCACCCTACTCGACGGCCCGAGCTACCCGGCCGTGCTTTCGCGCGACCTGGACCTGACCCGCTCGAACGTCTCGAACCACCTGACCTGCTTGCGTGACTGCGGCATCGTCGTCGCCGAGCCGGAGGGCCGCAAGACACGCTACGAAATCGCCGATCCTCACCTCGCGACAGCGCTCAACGCGCTGGTGAACGCGACGTTGGCTGTCGACGAAAACGCCCCGTGCATCGATCCTGAGTGCTCGGTGCTCGGCTGCGACGAGAAAGGAGCGGACGCATGAGTTCAGCATGTGGATGCGAACACGAACCCGCCACGGAGATCGAAGATCTCGATCGGCCATGGTGGAAGGACCCCGAGTTGCTACTGCCGATCTTCTCCGGCGTAGCCCTCTGCATAGGCCTGGCGCTGGGCTGGTCCGGGCTAGAGACGCC
Source organism: Propionibacteriaceae bacterium (assembly GCA_032576855.1). GTDB lineage: Bacteria > Actinomycetota > Actinomycetes > Propionibacteriales > Propionibacteriaceae > Arachnia. Next base: position 35,977 of record JAWFWL010000010.1, on the reverse strand, counting down.
CGCGACAGTACTGTTCTGGGTCGGCCTGCTGCTAGGGGCGTATACGTTCGCGCCCGGCGCGATCCGGAACCTTGTCACGAAGCGCAAGCTCGGCATTGGCTTGCTGATGACAATCAGCGCGGTCGGCGCGGTGATCCTCGGTTACGTCGGAGAGGCCGCGGCGCTAGCGTTCCTGTACTCGATCGCCGAGGCACTGGAAGACAAGGCGATGGACCGGGCCCAGGGCGGACTGCGGGCACTGCTGAAATTGGTACCGCAGACCGCGACGGTGCTGCGCGACGGTACGGCGGTCGAGGTCGTAGCGAAGGACCTCGTGGCTGGCGAGCTTATGCTCGTGCGCCCCGGAGAGCGGATCGCCACGGACGGCATCATTCGGTCTGGGCGCTCCAGCCTTGACACCTCAGCGATCACCGGAGAATCCATTCCGGAGGAGGTTGCGCCCGGCGACGAGGTGCCCGCGGGAGCAATCAACTCCGCTGGCGTGCTGGAGGTCGAAACGACCGCAGCTGGAACGGACAACTCGCTGACCACACTCGTGGACCTGGTCGAGCAGGCGCAGGCGGAAAAGGGCGACCGCGCCCGGATCGCCGACCGGATTGCCCGACCCCTAGTGCCCGGGGTGATGATCCTGGCGGTGCTGGTCGGCGTGATCGGCTCGCTGCTGGGCGACCCCGAGACGTGGATCACCCGAGCGCTGGTGGTCCTGGTCGCAGCGTCGCCGTGCGCGCTGGCAATCTCCGTGCCGCTGACAGTCGTGGCCGCGATCGGCGCGGCCAGCCAGTTCGGAGTGATCATCAAGTCCGGCGCGGCGTTCGAGCGACTCGGCGGCATCCGTCACCTGGCGGTGGACAAGACCGGAACCCTCACCGGCAACCAGCCCGAGGTTACCGGCGTGGTCCAGGCAGACGGATTCAATCGGAGGCAGGTGCTTGCTTTCGCGGCGGCAGTTGAGCAGCAATCGACGCACCCCCTCGCCGCGGCGATCGCGGCGGCGGGGCCCGAAGCGCCCGCTGCCCTGGACATCAGCGAGGAAGCCGGGCATGGCATCGGCGGCACTGTCGAAGGTCGACGGGTGCTGGTGGGCAGCCCCCGGTGGATCGACGCCGGGCCACTGAAGGCCGATGTTGAGCGCATGGAGTCCGAGGGGCAGACCTGCGTCCTGGTCACCGTCGATGACGCCCTTGCCGGGGCGATCGGGGTCCGCGACGAGCTGCGGCCCGAGGTGCCCGAAGCTGTGCAGACCCTGCACGCCAACGACGTGGAAGTGAGCATGCTCACCGGTGACAACACTCGCACCGCCCGGGCACTGGCTGAAATCGCCGGAATCGACGACGTGCGCGCCGAGCTGCGCCCGGAGGACAAGGCAAGCATCGTCGCCGAACTCTCCTCCAAGACGCCGACGGCGATGATCGGCGACGGCATCAACGACGCGCCGGCACTGGCGGGCGCTACGGTGGGCATCGCGATGGGAGCGACCGGCTCTGACGCCGCGATCGAGTCCGCTGACGTCGCCTTCACCGGCCACGACCTCCGGCTAATCCCGCAGGCGCTGCAGCACGCCCGCCGAGGCAGCAGGATCATCAACCAAAACATCGTGCTGTCTCTGGCCATCATCATCGTGTTGATGCCGCTAGCGATCAGCGGCGTGTTGGGCCTGGCCGCCGTCGTATTGGTTCACGAGGTCGCTGAAGTTATCGTGATCTTGAACGGCCTGCGGGCTGCGCAAGCGAAGCGCTGAGGCTGTGATCGGCAAGTCTTATAAGGGCTGAACCACACGCCGAGCGGACACACCTTGGACCAGGCACGTCATTCGAGTTCACGGACCGCCTCCGTGGAACCGCGATCGCACTCGGCTACCTGTCCCTTCTCGATGCGTGCGGGCACGGGAGCTGTGGGCGAGCCGCCACACGGCACGTCCCCCAGCCGCTCAAAGGCCTCCGAGCGCTCCGGGGCTCCAACGCGGATCTTGGAAGGATCGAACTGCTCAGGGACCAAGCGTCGTTGCAAAACTCTTTCCGTCCCGCAACTTGAATAGTTCAGCGGCCTTGATACCGCGGACATTCATTCGGAGTGCTGCCGAGCTTCATCGACACGGCCCGCGACTACCTGGGCGGTGTGTTTGGCAAAGCGCCCCACACCCATCAGCGTTGCCGATCCGTCGCCGGTCCAGTTGCCGTAACCGACTAGATGCAGATTCTCCACTTCGGGTTCGCGGCCGCGCATGAGGTGGCGGAATGGGCCGAGGGCCGGACGGAAACCGGTACACCAGATCAGGTGGTCGTGGTCGAGCTCGCTCAAGCTATCGAAGATGGGGGTAGCGGTGAGCTGACCGGAGTTGCGGAGCTCACGTAGATGAGGAAGCGCAACAATGTCCCCGAGGTTCGGGCCGGAATCGCCGCCGAGAATCCGGCGGCGGCTGTTGAGAAAGAGATCGCGGCCATCGATGTCGTCAGGCATCCAGCGCGGTTGCTCACGCGTGAACCATGTGACCTCCGACGTCCCGATGAGGTCTGCGGCGATCTGGGCACCCGAGTTCGCCCCACCGACCACCGCGACCTTCGCCCCGCGGAATGGTTCGGGACCGGGGTAGGTCGACGAGTGCCACTGGCGTCCCTGGAAGGTACCGGGATAGTGGGGCACGAAGGGCGCGGACCACGTTCCTGTGGCCGCGATAACGTGTTCCGCTGTGAATTGACCGACGCTCGTGTCTAGGTAGAACATCCCTCCCTCATGGGACACGCTGTGAACGTGCACTGGGCGCATAACCGGGAGGGCATAGCGTTTTTCGTAGCTTTCCAGATAGTCGATGACATGACTTGCCGGCGGGTACCCCGGGTACCGCGGCATAGGCCAGCCGGGCAGGTTGGAGAACTCCGCGGCGGAGAAAAGTGTCAGTGAAGGCCACGTGTGCAACCACGCTCCACCAGGTTCCTCTTGGTTGTCTAGGACCAGGAAGTCCACTTTGAAGCGCCGCAGGTAGTACGACGTGGCTAGGCCGGACTGGCCACCACCGACGACGATAGCCGTGTGATGCTCAGCCAATCGATCATCCCTCCATAACTTCCCGGAAGCGCCGCTCAGTATCGCTTCTCACCTCATCGGACAAATGCCCACCCAGTTATGTCTCTGTGACCTCTCCATCGGAAGTGGTCGGTTTCAGGCGCATGCCACCGTCTCGCAGTTCTTCAGCCATGCACGCGGTCAGTTCCGCTCGTGGGCGGAAGTTCCAAGAAACTGTTATGGGCACAATGGTGCCGCTCATGGTTGCCACGCTCACTGTAGTGGTCACCTCACAGATTGCGGGAATCCAGGCGAAACTCGGGCCACTTCTGCTGGTGGTGCCCGTGTACACCCTCTTCGCCGCCGTGATGCTGCCGACGGGGATGCTGGCAGGAAAGTCGCTGGCGTTGACACGGCCGGGAGGCGAGCAATCGCATTGAGCGGAGTGACGCGGAACTCGCTGGTGGTACTCCCCTCGCCCTTCCTACAGCATATGACTTGGCACCGCTGGTGATTGTCACTCAGACGCTAGTCGAACTCGTAGTTATGGTCGTGTTCGTTCGTCTCGTACCGTGGCTCATACCGACCCCGTCGCCCGTGGCCCCTGCAAAGGCGATTTACACGTTGAACTTAAGGTCACACCCAGCCCCGTCAAGCAGGACGCGTGCTGATGGGGAAGGGAGCGTTGTGGTGGGCTCTCGTCGCATTGGTGGGCATCGTCGCAGCCGTGATTGCGATGTCGACGCTGGGCTGAGCGCGTCGGGGCATGAAGTCGCTACTCGCGCGCAGCGCGGCGAAGGTCGAGCACGCCGAGTGCGTCGTGCAGGGTGGGCACTTCCACCACCTTGAGGTTGCCGAGCTTGGGCACGCGGGCCGTGACGTCGCGGGAGCCTTTCGGGACGAGCGCGAGTTCGAAGCCCAGCCTGGCTGCTTCGGCGAGCCGCCGCTCGGTGCCAGGAACCCGTCGGAGATCTCCTGCCAGGCCCACCTCGCCGAGTGCAATCACGCGTCGCGGGTGCTGGCGGTCCAATGCCGCAGAAGCGACGGCTATGGCGACGGCGAGATCGACGGATGGGTCGGTGACGCGGGCCCCTCCCACCGTCGAGACGTACACGTCGTTGCCGAACAGCGGCAAGCGGGCTTTGCGTTCGAGTACCGCGAGCACCATCGCCATGCGGGATCCGTCGAGCCCGTGCGTGGTGCGGCGCGGGTTTTTCTCGTTGGTGGATTGTGCGACGAGGGCCTGCACCTCTGCCAGTAGCGGGCGGCGGCCCTCCATCGTGACCGTCACGCACGTGCCGGGCGTGGGCTCCTCATGGCGGGTGGTGAACAGCCCTGACGGGTCTGGTACCTCGACGATGCCCGACTCGTCCATCTCAAAGCAGCCCACCTCGTCGGCGGGCCCGAAACGGTTCTTCGTGGCGCGGACCATGCGGAAACCGGAGTGGCGATCGCCTTCAAACGACAACACCACGTCGACGAGGTGCTCCATGGTGCGCGGGCCGGCGATGGAGCCGTCTTTGGTGACGTGGCCGACGATGATCACCGCGATGTTCTCGCGCTTGGCGACGCGCGCGAGAGCGCCGGTGACTTCACGCACCTGCGACGGGCCGCCGGGTACGCCGTCGGCTTCGGCGGTGGTGATGGTTTGCACCGAGTCGATGACGACGAGACTAGGGGATACCTCTTCGATGTGGCCGAGTACGGTGCCGAGGTCGGATTCAGAGGCGAGATAGAGGCTGTCGACGACGGTGCCCGTGCGCTCGGCGCGCAGCTTCACCTGCGACGCCGACTCTTCGCCAGAGATGTACAAGGTGGCGCGCTCTGCCGACGCCCACTTGGCCGCGACGTCGAGCAGCAGCGTCGATTTTCCGACGCCCGGCTCGCCGGCGAGCAAGATGACCGCGCCCGGGACGAGCCCGTCGCCCAAAACGCGGTCGAGTTCGCCGATCATCGTCGGGTAACGCTTGGCTGATTCCATGGGCACCTGCGAGATGGGCAGCGCCTTCGCGGCGGGCGTGTGCGCGGCCACTTCCCGTAGCTTCGGGGCCCCGCGCTCCACGATGGAGCCCCACGCCTGGCATTCCCCACACCGGCCGACCCAGCGCGTCGACGTCCAACCGCACTCCGTGCATTGATAGGTGTCCTGCTTCTTCGCCATACGAGCAACCTACCCGCCACGTCTGACAATTTTCGCTGCTGGCGGGCCGCCGTCGGTTTTTCGGTAGGCAGGTGCAACCTGTGCGGCAACAGAGCGGCACAACGTTCCAATGCCTCCAGCGGGCGGCCCGCCAGCAGTAAGCTTTGGACACTTATGCCGGGACTGAGCCGCACAGGTTGCACCTGCCCGACGGGGACCGCGCCGGCACCTGCCGGATGGACCGTTTAGCCGCGGACGGTGAAGTCCACGCGCTGGAGTGGGTGTTCGGTGGTGAAATAGCGGCGTTCGGATGGCCACCATTCCTGCTGCCAGCGCTCCGCTAGCGCTTCGCCGTCGCGCGCGGTGATGCGTCGCCGGCGCTCATCCTCGTCGACGTCCACCCACAGCGACAGGTCCCACCATTGCCCGACGCGTTCCACCACCGCGAGCGCCAGCGCGGACACCCCTTCGACGATCACCGTCCGCCCGGGGTCGACGGTATGCGCGCCGACGGGTGCGTCGGCGTCGTGGGGCCAGCGTCGGTACGTGGCGGGGCGCCCAGCGCGCAGGGGGAGCAGTACCTCGTCGATGAATCGGTCATGCTCCCAGGTGGGGGTGCCGGGGCGTGCGAAGTCGTCGAGGGCCACCACCTGGCCGTCGCATTGCTGCGCCAGCCGCTTAGCGAGCGACGACTTCCCGCTTGCACCAAAGCCGTCGATGACGACGACCAGGCTCAGAAGCTGACCTCGCCTTCGGTGGGCGATTCAAACCGCACACGGTTGATGCCTGGCATGCCATTGGGTGCAACCAGGTGGAACTCGACGCCGTCGAGCGTGTCGGAGATTTCCAGCTGCAGCCAGTCGTGGAGCCTGTCAGCGGAACCGGAAATTTCGAAGCCCTTCAGCTTCACGTCGCCGTGCAGTGCGCTCGGGCGCACTTCGGGATCGGACTTCCACTGGATGAAGTAGGGGAGCTGGGGGTCTGCGATGAGCCCGCGGATGCCGATCTGCTGCCACTCCAGACGTCGGCCATCGGGGAATACACGGGAGCCATCGACGGACTTGCGGCCGAGGCGCTCTTCGACCGGGGTGATGTCGTCGACGCTGACCACCCAAGCCATCCAGCCGCCGCCCATGTTGGAGCGGGCACGCACTGCCTGACCGAAGGGCGCCTTGTCGGCTGCCGGGTGGTCGAGCACCTCGACGACCTCGATGTAGCGGGCATCCGCCAACGGGATGATGTGGTTGCGGGTGCCGAACCGGGGGTGGACGCCGCCGTCCTTGTATTCGGTGCCAAGTACATCTGCAAGACGGGCGGCATCGGCTTTGAGGCCATCGGGTCCTGCTGCGAAGATCAAGTGGTCGACGTGCATCATGGCTCCATTGAACACGACGAGGCGCGGATCCTCCGAATCGGGGTCAACCAATCTTCGACATCCTGATGAAACCGGCTGAACCACGGTGGCCAGGGGGTGTGGTGATCCTTGTAGGGTTAGATGCGTGCCTATGCCTACCGTGACGCTGTCCAGCACGACGGTGTACCCAGAAAGTTCTGCGAGCGCATTCGAGCTCGCATCGCAGCTGGGCTACGACGGCGTCGAACTCATGGTGGGCATCGATCCGCTCAGCACCGACGTCGACGCCATCGCAAAATTGAGCGAGTACCACGAGGTCCCCGTACTCTCGGTCCACGCCCCGACGCTTATCATCACCCCGCAGGTGTGGGGGAATGATCCGTGGGGGAAGCTCGAGAAATCGGCGGAGGCCGCGAAGCAGTTGGGGGCCGACGTGGTCGTCGTGCATCCCCCGTTTCGTTGGCAGCGGGCCTACGGAGCCAAGTTTGAGGAGGGCATCCGTCGGCTGAACGAAACGTCGGGGGTGACGTTCGCCGTCGAAAACATGTTCCCTTGGCGCTCGCCAGCGGGGAAGCTGCCCATGTATCTGCCGACGTGGGACCCCACCGACCGCGACTATGACCACCTCACCCTGGATCTCTCGCACGCATCGACGGCGCAAATGCAGGCGATGGATCTCCTTCACGCGTGGGGGAGCAGGCTCAAGCACGTCCATCTCACCGACGGCAGGGGCTCGTTCAAAGACGAACATTGGCTCCCTGGCGAGGGGGATCAGAATGCCTGGGGCGTTGTGGAAGAGCTTGCCAGGATCGGTTTCGACGGGCACATCGTCGTGGAAGTGTCCACCCGTCGCGCCCGCTCCCGCCATGAACGCGCAGCCATGCTGGAAGACGTGTTGGAGAACACCCGGAAGCATCTCGAGATTGGGAAGGGGCTCAGATGATCCAAGGAATGCTGCGACGCCTGATCCGCTCCAAACGGGTGCAGCGCGCGGCGCTCGCGTCGGGGGCTCTTGAGGAGATTGCCCGCCCCTACGTTGCCGGGGTGTTGCCGACGACCGCCGCCGATACCGGGCGAGAACTGCGTTCGAAAGGTCTGGAACTTGGCTACACTTATTTGCCGACGAGTGAATCCGAGTCCGAATCGCCAGCCGCGCTCGAAGAGCTGCTCATTAATCTCGGCGACGATGCCCGCGGCGTGGAACTCTCCGTAAAGCCATCGCAGCTGGGTATTCGCAGGTCCACGCGAGATGCCCGTGCCACGCTGCGCTCGCTCGCCGACGACGCGGGGGCGTCGGGCGCGATGATCACCCTTGAAATGCAGGGCGCTGAACAATACGCGGATACCATCCGGCTGTGGCGTGAGGTGCACGACGAGCACCCGGACCTCGGCCTCACCCTGCCGGCCGATATCCGACGCTCCGAGCGCGATGTGCAGCGCATCCTCGACGATGCTCCGCGGCTGCGGCTGTGCATCGGCTCCTACCCGGTGCCGCGCGCGTTGGGATACGGCAGCGAGCACCAGAAATCGAAGGCGCTGGTGCGCTGCCTGCGCACTGGCGTCGAGGGCGGCGCGAGGGTCATGCTCGCATCCCACGACCCCAGAATCATCGCTATTACGCAAGAACTGGGTCGACGAAACCCTGTCGCGGATATCGAGTTCCAGATGTTCTACGGCGTGCGCCCACTGGAGCAGCGTCGTCTGGCCGACATCGGGCAGCGTTCCCGTGTCCTCCTGCCGTACGGCCCCGGCTGGTACGAATACCTGCTGACGCGCGTCGCCCGTAGGCCGCAGACAGCGTGGGGCTACCTCAGAGCGGTGTTCGACAAGCGATGACGAGCCAGCCCGTCGTGGCCCCGGACGTCCGTCGGCGTCTGAGCGTGGAGATCGCCGTCGTCATGCTGCTGTCGCTCGGGCAATCTGCGGTTTACGCCGTCTTGTCCATCTGGGACAAGCTCACCCGCGAAGTGGTGCTGAATCAGCAGGTGACGACGATGAATACGTCGCGCACGCCGGAGCGGCCGTGGCTAGATTTCGCCTATCAGCTCGCGGGAACCCTCTTCCCGCTGATGCCGGCGGTGTTGGTGCTCTATCTCTTATGGGCCTACAACCCGCCCGACGGCGGCCCCGGCAAGGCGATGGGATTCGACTGGCGGAGACCCGGACGTGACCTCGCGCAGGGATTCGGGATTTTCGCAGTCATCGGCGTGGCGGGGCTCGCGTTCTACCTGTTCGCGGTGCAGATCGGCATCAACACCCAAGTCAGCCCCGCAAACCTCACGGCACAGTGGTGGACGGTGCCGATCCTCGTCGGACGGGCGTTTATGAACGGCATCCTCGAGGAGGTCGTCATGATCGGGTACCTCTTCACGCGCTGGGCGCAGCGCGGCGGCCGGATGTCGGTGATCGTCGTCATCTCGGCTCTGATCCGCGGCGGCTACCACCTCTACCAGGGTTTCGGCGGGTTCTTCGGCAACCTGGTGATGGGACTCGCGTTTGGTTGGCTGTACCTCAAGCTGAAACGCGTGATGCCGCTCGTCATTGTCCACGTGCTGCTCGACCTGTTCGCGTTCCTCGGCGCCGGGCTGCTCGTGTACCTCCCGTTCGCGTGAACCTCGTCGCGCCCTTCGGGCAGGCGGCCGCTTCGGGCCGCGTCCCCGCGTAGACTGGCGGGCATGCGTGTTGGAGTATTTGGAGCCACAGGCCAGGTAGGCAGCGTCATGCTGAGCGTGCTCGCTGAGCGCAATTTCCCCGTCAACGAGCTGCGCGCGTTCGCGTCGCACCGCTCGGCGGGCAAGACGGTGCACTACGACGGTGCCGACGTCGTCGTAGAGGACATCGCCGAGGCCGATTTCGCTGGTCTCGACATCGCCCTGTTCTCCGCAGGCGGTGGCACGTCGAAGCAGTGGGCGCCGAAAGTGGCGGCGGCGGGAGCGACCGTCGTCGACAACTCTTCCGCCTGGCGGCTCGACGACCGCGTGCCGCTCGTCGTCTCCGAGGTGAACCCCGACGACGTGCACCGCGACGAGATCGGCATCATCGCCAACCCCAACTGCACGACGATGGCGGCCATGCCCGTGATGAAGCCCCTCCACGACGCGGCTGGGCTCGTGGCTATGCAGGTCACCACGTTCCAGGCAGTCTCCGGCTCGGGGCTGGCTGGCGTGAACACCCTCGCGCAGCAGGTAGCCACCGTCGACGATCCCCGCGGGCTCACCCACGACGGTTCGCTCATGCAGCCGGGCGACCTCGGCCCCTACGTCGCGCCGATCGCGTTCAACGCGGTGCCCATCGCCGGCAGCATCGTCGACGACGGGCTCGGTGAGACCGACGAGGAGAAGAAGCTGCGCAACGAGTCGCGCAAGATTCTGCACATCCCCGAGCTCGCCGTCGCAGGCACGTGCGTGCGCATCCCCGTCTTCACCGGGCACTCGCTCGTCGTTCATGCGCGCTTCTCCCGCGTGCTGTCACCCGACGAGGCCCGCGCCGTGCTGCAAGGCGCACCGGGCGTGCAGCTCGCTGACGTGCCTACTCCGCTCGCGGCGGCAGGCGGCGACGACACCCTCGTCGGGCGCATCCGCTTCGACCAATCCCTCGCCGACGGCACTGGCCTGGTGTTGTTCCTCTCCGGCGACAACCTGCGCAAGGGCGCCGCGCTCAACACGGTGCAAATCGCGGAGCTGCTCGTATGACGCTCGCGCTGATCGGCGCTGGCAACATGGGCGGCGCGCTGCTGTCCGGCTGGCTGGCGGCGGGCTGGAGCGCCGACGACATCGTCGTGGTGCAGCGCTCGACGGGGCGCGCGGAACAGCTCGAGCAGCAGTTCGGTGTCCGGTGCGTCAGCCTCGACGAGGCCGCGCAGGCCGACACCATCGTCGTAGCGGTGAAGCCCTATCAATTCGACGACGTTCTCGCCGCGCTGAACCCCAAGCCAGGCGCACTTGTGGTCTCCGTGGCGGCGGGTGTCACCGTCGACCGCCTGAGGGCTGCACTGCCCGACGGGACGCCGTCGGTGCGAGTCATGCCCAACACCGGCGCGCTCGTGGGCGCCTGTATGAGCGGCATCGTGCCCGGCGCCAACGCGACGGATGGGCACGTCCAGCGCGTCCAGGAACTCTTCAACGCGGTGGGGGAGACGCTCATCACCGACGAACAACACCTCGACGCACTCACCGCGCTGTCCGGCTCCGGGCCGGCCTACCTGTTCTACATCGCCGACGCGATGATCGAGGCCGGTGTGCACCAGGGGCTGACCAGGGCGGATGCCACGACGCTCACCACGCAAACCTTCCGCGCAGCGGCCGAGCTACTGGCGCAATCGGGCAAGACCGCCGTCGAACTCCGGGAGCAGGTCACCTCACCTGGGGGAACGACGGCAGCGGCGCTGCGTGCGCTTGACGATCACGGTGTCCGCGCTGCGGTCATGGACGCTATCGATGCCTGCGCAGCGCGGGCGAACGCGCTGGCGCAAGAAGACTGACGCGCCCGGTACGCCGTCGGGCGGGTTCTCGGCATTATGCCTAACGGTGCTGAGCGCGTTACCATAGGGAGTCCCATCGCGCACACGCGCGGTATTAGAAGCTGTCCAGAAAGGCTGAACGTGGGTTCTGTCATTAAGAAGCGTCGCAAGCGTATGGCGAAGAAGAAGCACCGCAAGCTGCTGAAGCGCACCCGTATCCAGCGTCGTCGCGCGGGCAAGTAACGCCAGTGGCCGAAGCGGCGCGGGTTCAGCTGCTCACTCGTTCAGGCTGTCACCTATGTGAGGACGCCGAGCGCATCGTGGAGCGCACCTGCGCCGCCCGTGGAGCGACGTACGCACTGGTAGATGTGGATTCGGACGCGGGTCTTAAGGGTAAGTATTCCGACCACGTCCCGGTACTGATCGTCGACGGTGAGGTGCGCAGCTACTGGTTTGTTGATGAAGTTGCGCTGTCGAACTGGTTATAGGAGAAGGCAGTGAGTGAAGTAGGTCTGGGGTCTGTCACATTCGTCGGATCTGGCCCGGGTGAGTTCGCACTCCTCACCCTGTTGGGCGCCCGCACGCTTCGCTTCGCAGACCTCGTCGTAGTGGATGCCGACGCGGACCTCGATGAGGTGCGTCGCATCGGTGTCGGGCACGCCCGAATCGAGCACGTGTCCGACGACGAGACCGCGCAACTGCTGAACGCGGCCCGCGACGGGCTCAAGGTAGTGCGCCTAGAACGCGCCGACCACTTCCTCGACGCCGACGTCTCCCAATCGCTGCTGGAGATCGACGCCGCTGGCGTACGCATCAACATCATCCCGGGCCTCGATCACTGGGCCACCATGTTGAACTACGGAGCCATCCCCGTGCGGGGAAGCGCCGCATTCCTCGATGCAACGAGCGAGGTTCCGGCTATCGAGGAATGGCCGACGGCGAAGACGCTCTCCATTCATGCGCGCCCCCACCTGCTGAAGGAACTTCAGAAGACCGCGCTCGGCAAGTTCGAGCCCACGGACAAAGTCTGCATCCTGGAGCGCGTCGGCACGACGTCGCAGTGCAGCAAGGTTGTCACGTGGGGCACCATCCCCGATGTCGAATCCGACGACTGCTACCTCGTTGCTGGCCCAGGCGTCGACTCCAAGGGCGATCGGCGTGAGGGCTGGTTCGAGTCGAAGCCACTGTTTGACTGGCGCATTCTGAGCCCACGGACGAAGGATCCGCTCGACGACCTTGGCGAAGAGCTCGCCCAATACGGCGCCAGCTTCGAGACCATCCCGACGATGTCCATCGAGCCTCCCCGCACCGAGCAGGGCATGGAGCGCGCCATGCGTGGCCTCGTCGACGGGCGCTACTTCTGGTGCGTGTTCACGTCACCCCACGCCGTCGTGGCGGTGTGGGAACGACTGTCCGAATACGGGCTCGACTCGCGTGCAATGTCTGGCATCTCCATCGCAGCAGTGGGACGCGGCACCAAGGAAGCGCTAGCCAAACGCGGTGTCACCGCCGACTTCACCCCAGACGGCACGAATACTGTCGCCGGGCTCGCCGCCGAGTTCCCTGCCTTCGACGAGTTGATGGACCCGATCAATCGCGTGCTGGTGCCAAGCGCTGACGTCGCCATCGATCCACTGGTAGAGGGGCTGACGCACCTCGGCTGGGAGGTCGAAGGCGTGACGGCGTACCGCACCGTGCGCGCCGCGCCACCGCCGGCCGAGATCCGCGACGACATCAAGACCGGCATGTTCGACGCCGTGGTATTCAACTCGGCCTCTTCGGTGCGCAACATGATCGGCATCGCAGGGAAGCCTCACGCGGCGTCCATCATCGTCGCCGCCGGTGAAGCCACCGCCGCTGCCTGCGAGGAGCACGGGCTGCGCGTCGACGTCATCGCGAGTTCGCCCACGTTCGCCTCCATCGCGGACGGGCTGGCCCGCTTCGCAGATCGCCGTCGCGAGCAGCAGCTTGCGCAGGGCGATCCGGTGAAGAAGCCTTCGGAGCGCAAGCGCCGCCGTCGTCGAAAGACAGTTGCCAAGGAGTCATAGTCTGGAGACCATGACGACTTCGACGACGGTGCACGTTATGCGCCATGGTCAGGTGTATAACCCGGACGGTCTACTGTACGGGCGCCTGCCCGGCTTCGGGCTCTCGGAACTCGGACACCGCATGGCCGAACGCATGGCCAGCCACTTCGCCGACGCACCCCTCACCCACCTGCGCTGCTCCCCGCTGCAGCGGGCCCGCGAGACCATGGTCCCGTCGGCAGCGAAGCACCCGGAACTCGACGTCGTTATCGACGACCGCCTGATCGAAGCCGAAAACAAGTTCGAGGGCAAAGTATTTGGCGCCAACAACCGGGCGTTGTTTGATCCGCGCATGATGTGGCATGTGCGTAACCCCCTGCGTCCCAGCTGGGGCGAACCCTACGTCGACATCGCTGCCCGCATGCTCGCAGCCATCGGCGACGCGGCCGAGGCCGCCGGCGATGGCGGAACAGCCTTGGTGGTCTCCCACCAGCTGCCCATCTACATCGCGCGGCGGGCGGTGGAGGGCAAGCCTTTCCCGCATGACCCGAGACGACGTCGTACTACCTTGTGCTCCGTGACCTCGTTTCGATTCGTCGACGGCCGCGTCGTGCGCGTTGACTATGGAGAGCACATCCCAGACCTGCTGCCAGAGAGCACGTCGGCGACGAAGTTTAGGGTGGGCACGTGAAACGCGCGCTGGCGGCGGCCGTCGCGGCACTGTTTCTGCTCGGCGGGTGTTCGTCGGCTGAGACGGGGGCGGAACAAGACGACAGCAGCATCGGGTTCGCCGTCGGTGACGGCACGGTCACCATCGTGCCGCCAGAGTCGAGGAAACCAGCGCCGACGCTGGAAGGGCCATCGCTGCTCGACGACAGCAAACGCATCTCCAGCAAGGATTTTGCGGGCAAAGTGCTGGTCATCAACGTGTGGGGTTCCTGGTGTGCGCCGTGCAGACACGAGGCCCCGGAACTTGTCGACGCGTACGAGCAGCTGGGGGACAACGTCGAGTTCTTGGGCCTCAACACCCGCGACCTGACGACGGCGCCCGCCCAGGCCTTCGTACGCAGCTCTGGCATCAAGTACCCCAACATCTTCGATCCCGACGGCACCTTGCTGCTGGGCTTCGGGCAGCTCCCGCCGAAGGCGATTCCGTCGACAATCGTGATTGACGCCGACGGCAAAGTGGCAGCCCGGGTGATCGGTGAGGTGGACGCGAAGACACTCGTCGGCATCGTGGGTGATGTGCAGTGATCGCCTTGGAAGGGTGGGTGGCTTCTGCGCTCACCTCGTCGATGCTGCTCGCAATTCCGGTGGCGCTCCTCGCCGGGCTGGTGAGTTTCGCGTCGCCGTGTGTGTTGCCGCTGCTGCCCGGATACCTTTCGTACGCTTCTGGCATCGGTGCGAGTCAAATCACGGATGGCGAGGCAAACAGACAGCCGCTCGTCCTTGGCACCATCGGATTCATCCTCGGTTTTTCCCTCGTTTTCGTCACGACGGGCGCCCTCGCCGGAGGCATCGGCTCGCTACTCATAGAACACCAGCGGGCCATCACCATCGGCGTCGGCGTGCTCATCATCGTGCTGGGCATCGCATTTATGGGGCTGCTCCCGCTGCCCAACCTTTGGCGCCCTTCCTACACACCGACGCTGGGCGTCGTCGCGAGCCCGGTGCTGGGGCTGGTGTTCGGACTCACCTTCACGCCATGCATCGGGCCGGCGCTCTCCGTCGTGCTCACGCTGGCATTCAACGAAGGATCCGCGCTGCGCGGCGGGGTGCTGGCGTTCGTGTACGCGCTCGGCCTCGGGCTGCCGTTCCTTGCCTTCGCGTTAGCATTCACGAAGCTCGCGCCCAGGCTGCAATGGTTGCAGCGTCACCAAGTGCTACTGCAGCGCACGGGCGGCGCGGTCATGGTGGTGGTCGGGGTGGCCATGCTCGTCGGCTGGTGGGATGCGTTGATGTCTAGCCTTCGTGAATGGGCTTCCAACTTTGGGACGGTGTTGTGATCATGCAGTGGATACGGTGGGGTTGGAACCAGCTCACGAGCATGCGCACGGCCCTGATCCTGCTATTCCTGCTCGCTATCGCAGCCATCCCTGGCTCCATCATTCCCCAGCGCCCCAACTCACCCATCGAGGTGCTGGAATACCAGCGCGCCCACCCCAAGCTGAACAAGGTGTGGGAAGCGCTCCACATGTACGACGTGTACTCGTCGCCCTGGTTCTCCGCCATCTACCTGCTGCTGTTCATCTCGCTGATCGGCTGCATCATTCCGCGCATCGTGAAGTACGCGCGCGACCTGCGCAAGCCACCACCCAAGTTGCCCAGGCACCTGCGCAAAATGCCCGAGCACGCCGTCGTGGAGAACCCGCTGGAGGAGGGTGTGCTCGACGCAGCTGAGGGCTGGCTGAAGCAGCACCGTTACCGCGTGCTGAGAACCGACGAGGGCGTGAGCGCCGAGCGCGGCTACCTGCGCGAATTCGGCAACCTGTTGTTCCACGTCTCCCTCGTCGGCGTGCTCGCAGGCGTGGCATGGTCCAACCTCGGAGGCTTCCGCGGCAGTGTGGTGGTGGTGGAAGGACGAGGCTTCGCGAACGTCATCACCCAGTACGACGATTTCACCGCCGGCGCGTGGGTCAACACCGATGATCTCGAAGAATTCAGCCTGAAGGTGGACAGCTTCCGCGCCAAGTTTGAAACCGGACGTGTACAGCGTGGTGCCGCACGGGTATTCGACGCCACGGTGACGGTAAGCGAGAACGGTCAGCAGCACAAGGAACTCATGACCGTGAACTCCCCGTACATCACCGAAGGCGGGACGCAGGTGAACCTGCTCGGCCACGGCTATGCGGCCCACGTGACCGTCACCGACGGTGAGGGCAACGTCGCATTCTCAGGCCCCCAGGTGTTCCTGCCGCAGGACGGTAACTTCTCGTCGTCTGGCGTGATCAAGGCCCCGGATGCGCGGCCGAAGCGTCTCGCCTTCGAAGGAATCTTCCTCCCGACGGCAGTGCTCAACCAGGACGGTCCGCACTCGGTATTCCCCGACGCGCTAGACCCAGAGATCTGGATCAACGCCTGGGCAGGCGACCCAGCAGAGGAAACCGGTACGCCCGAATCCATCTACACGCTGAACACTGCCGGTTTGGAGCCTGTGGAGGGCGACAACGGCGAACGCCTCCGGGCAAGGATGAAGCCGGGCTCCGGTTTCACGCTGCCGGACAACTTGGGGACGGTGCAGTTCGATGGGTACTCTCGGTGGGTGAAGCTCCAAATCAGCCAAACCCCAGGCAACCCTTTGGCGCTGACTTCGGTATTAATCGGCATCGTGGGGCTCACGCTCAGCCTGTTCGTGAAACCCAGACGCATGTTCGTGCGCCTAGGCGACGACGAGGTCACCGTCGGTGGGCTCGACCGAAGCAACCAGGCGACGGGCTTGGAGGACGAAATCTCGGAACTGGCTGAAGTGTTGCGGGATGGGAAGGAATAACGGTGTCGCAGTACTCGGACATGGCGATGGTGGCCGCCACTGTGGTGTACGTGGTTGCGTTCTTCCTGCACACGGCTGAATGGGTGTTCGCGCGAGGTCTCGCGGGGGTCCGCGCAGAAGACGGCTCCGAGGATTCCAAGCGCATCAACGTGGACTTCTACGGGCGGCTAGCGATTGGCGCGACGGTGATCGCCTGGCTGCTCAACACCGTCGGCGTGGTATTGCGGGGGATCGCCGCATCCCGAGCCCCCTGGGGCAACATGTACGAGTTCGTGACAGCCGCCATGGTCATTGTGGGGCTGGGCTACTTGCTCTCGTTGTGGCGCTGGGGCGCTCGCTGGCTCGGCATTGGCGTGACGTTCCTCGCAGCGTTGATGCTCGGCCTCGCCGTCACCGTCTTCTACGTCGACGTGGCGCCGCTCATGCCGGCGCTGCACTCGGTATGGTTCGTGATCCACATCGTCGCGGCAGTGATCGCAGCCGCAGGGTTCAACCTCGCCGCCGTGGCGAGCGTCCTCTACCTTGTTCGGCAACGCGCCGATGCGAAAGCTGAGCGAGATGAGACCGAGCTCACCGGCTACCTGGCGCGGATCCCGTCGCAGAAAAAGCTGGAGACGTTCTCGCACCGGATGAACGCGTTCTCGTTCCCCATCTGGACGTTCACCATCGTCGCCGGGGCCATCTGGGCGCAGTACGCCTGGTCGACGTTTTGGAACTGGGATCCGAAGGAAACCTGGAGCTTCATCACGTGGGTGGTCTACGCCGCCTACCTGCACGCCTCTGTCACAGCGGGCTGGCGCGGACGCCCCGCCGCGGTGCTGTGCCTCATCGGCGTAGCCACATTCTGGTTCAACTTTATCGGCGTGAACCTGTTGTTCAGCGGGCTCCACTCCTACGCAGGGATCTGAGCCGTGGCCGTGGATGACGGGTTCCTTGACCTCTACGAGGAGCAACGCGGGCACCTCTACAGGCTCGCGATACTCCTTGGCGCGGGCGACGAATCACCCTCCATCGTGCGTCTGGCATTCATCTCGCTGCACCGACGTATCCACCGCATCATCGACCCCCAGGAGCGCATCGAGTATCTGCGCGAGCAGGTGGTGCACCTTGCGCGCGCCGCGAGTGAGGGGCTGAGCATTCCCAGCCCCGCAGATGGCCGCTACGTCGCGTTGATCGACAACTTGCGAAAGCAGGATTTTCCCAACGGCGAGGTACTCGTCGTGAGCCACTTCCTCGCAATGTTCGGCCCTGAGCTATCGCGCATCATGCGCATGTCGGTGCATCGCAGCAATCAGCGGCTCGAAGCAGCGCTTCACGCATTGGCGCTCAGCGGTGATGGCGATGAGCAAGTGGATGCATTGTCGACGGACCTAGCTGCTGCGCTGCGCTCCGCCGCGGAACAGATCAAGGTGCCGCCGAGCACCTCCATCGAACCGGCGCTGCGCGACGCCGAGTCGAAGCCGGAACGCGGCACTGTCCGGGCTCAGCTCGTCGCCGTCGCAAGTATTGTGGCGCTCGCGCTCGGAGCGATCGTTGCTGTTGCAACACAGCGCGAGCCTCTCGCCGCACCGCAAGTCAGCGACCCCACGGTAGTGGCCAGTCCGTCGCCATCGACCGACGTGGCGCTGCAGGCCGTCATTAGGGATGCACCCATGTACTTCGTCGGGCGAAGTGACGGAAAGCTCTACCGCGAATTCCGTGACATCCCTTCGACTGCGAGCCTTGTGCGCTCTGGTGCGGAGTCCCTCATCGTGTTGGCGCCGCGAGATCCGGACTACATCTCGCTATGGACTGGCAAGGTGCACTCCGTGAAGCTGAGCGACGGAGTCCTCACCGTTGATATGGGGGCTGACACCTACCAAAACATCGACCCCGCCCGCAGCCACGCGGCCGCGGCACAAATGGTGTACACCATGACCGAACTGCTGGGATCTCCTGGACTCGCAGTGCGGTTCCTTGCCGACGGTGGCCCCGCGCCCGCGCCTTTCAACGACGCTGCAGGATTCCGTCGTCGCGGGCTGGAAGCCATGCCCGGCTTGTGGATCACCAGTCCGACTAATCAGGGGGCAGCGCCGCCGGGAACGCTCACCATCGAAGGCACCGTGAAGCCCGAGTTTGGCGCTCCAACGGTGACTATTAAGGACGCGCAGACGCAGCGGGTGGTGGCGAAGAGCATCGCGCAAACCGGGCTCACCAAGAACGAGGAGGGGTGGCTGCTGTGGTCGGTGTCGCTACCGCTCACCGACGAGGGCAGCTATGAGGTGAGCGCCAGCGCGTCGACTAGTGGAGCCGTCGCAGGGCAGCCCACCACCGTCTCCGAAACGAAAATGGTGCGGGTCACCGAGTAGCCGACGTCAGGAGTTGCGCAGCACGAGCTTGGCGATGCGCGCCTGAAGCCCGCGGGGCGCGACGCGGTTCGCCAGCGCCAGCGCGCGGTTGCCGATGCCGTCGACCGCGAATGGCCGGTGCTCTTCGAGTGCCTTGAACGCGGTCGCCACCACCTGTTCGGGTGTGCGGCGCTCAGTGAGTACGGAGTCGTCGCCCGCGTTGGAGAAGAACTCGGTGTCCGTTGGTCCGGGGCAGATCGCAACCGCGCGCACGCCGGTGTCGTAGAGCTCTTGCCACAGTGCGATGGTGAACTGCAGCACGTAGCCCTTCGCGGCTGCGTAGACGGCCATCTCTGGGATGGGCTGGAAGGCTGCGGTGCTGGCTACGTTGATGATGGCGCCGCGCCTGCGTCCCATCATGCCTTCCACCACGGCGCGAGAGAGGTCTGTGAGCGCGCCGACGTCGAGTGACGTCTCCTGGGAAATACGCGACGGGTCCAGCTCGGCGAACTTTCCCACCGACCCAAAGCCCGCATTGTTTACCAGCGTGTGCACATGGGTGTTACGCACCTCGTCGACGAAATCCGCGCGGCCCGCCTCCGTCGAGAGATCCACCGGTGCGACGCGCGTCCTGACGCCGTAGCTGCGTTCGAGGCGTTGTGATACTTCGGTCAGTTTGTCTTTCCTGCGAGCGGCGAGGATGACGTTCGATCCCTGCTTCGCTAGGTGCTCTGCGAAGGCGATGCCGAGGCCCGCCGACGCGCCGGTCACTACTGCCCATTCCTGCGTCATGTGAAACAGCCTATCGCCGCCCGTCGTTGAAGGGTGCTTTCTCCCCAGATGGCAGGATGGAGGTATGCAACATTTCGATCTGGCGGTCATCGGTTCCGGCACTGGCAACTCCCTCATCGACGAGCGATTCGACGGGCTGGACGTTGCGTTGGTGGAACGGGACCCGGTCTTCGGCGGTACGTGCCTCAACCGCGGATGCATCCCGACAAAGATGTACGTCTACCCCGCAGACGTGGCGAGCGCCTTCGAGGATGCGGAAAAGATCGGTATTGACCTGCCACCAGGCCGCGCGGACTGGTCTGCGATCCGCGACCGCATCTTCACCAAGATCGACGCCATCTCTGAGGGCGGTTCGAGGTGGCGTCGGCAGAACGCGAATGTGACGGTCTTCGACGGCGAAGCAGCGTTCGTGGATCAGCACACCCTGCGCATTGGCGATCGAGAGATAGAAGCCGATCAGATCGTGCTGGCAACGGGCTCTAGGCCCAGGATGCTGGATGTGCCGTGCGCGGAGGGGGCGCAGGAGCGGATCCACACGTCGGACACCATCATGCGCATCGACGAGCTGCCCGAGAGGCTGGTCATCGTCGGCGGCGGATACATCGCGGCGGAATTTGCACACATCTTCACGTCGTTTGGTGTGGAGGTCACCATGCTGCATCGCTCCGACGTGCTGCTTCGTGGCACTGACGAAGACGTCTCCGCAGCATTCGGGGAGGCCCTGGCGAACCGCGTCAATCTCCGTCTGAACCAGAAGGTGGCGAGCTTCGAAGAAGGACCTGCCGACGACGTCGCCGTCGTTGCCACCGACGTCAACGGCGTCGAGTACGAATACCTGACGGACATGGTGCTCGTCGCGATTGGGCGTGAGCGCAACGTCGACGCCCTGAACCTTGAAGCCGCGGGTGTCGAGCGCCGCACAGACGGCGGGATTCGCGTCGACGGGCACCAGCGAACCAGCGTGCCCCACATCTGGGCGCTCGGCGACGTGTCGTCGGACCACCTGCTGAAGCACGTCGCGAACCACGAGATGCGCACGGTGCAGCACAACCTGCTGCACCCGGACCAGCTCATCTCCTCTGATCATCGCTACGTGCCCGCTGCCGTGTTCTCCAAGCCGCAAATCGCCTACGTCGGTGCCACAGAGCAGCAGCTACGCGAGTGGGGGCACCCGTATGTGAAGAAGGTGCAGGCCTACGGTGACGTCGCGTTCGGGTGGGCGATGGAGGACGAAGGGCACTTCGTGAAACTGCTGGCGGATCCGACGAACTGGCACCTGTTGGGGGCGCACATCATGGGGCCCGAGGCGTCGACGCTGATTCAGCCGCTGATTCAGACCATGTCGTTCGGCGTGCCGGTCGATCAGGTGGTCAGGGGGCAATACTGGATCCACCCGGCCCTGACCGAGGTGGTCGAGAATGCGCTGCTCGGGCTGCTCGAAGCCAAGCTTCCTGCGGAGCTGGCCCGTGGCTAGGCGCGTTGCAGCATCGCTTGCGTGCGCGGCGGTCGTCGCGCTGAGCGCGTGTGCCCCGAACCCGATTCCCCAACCTGCCGAGCCCAACGCGAACGGATCGCAGGCCACCAACGGCAACGGCGGGGACGAGGGCACCTCGGAGGCACCGTCGACACCGCCCGCTCCGCAGGCTTGTCTCGCGAAGGCGAAGGCACTTCCCAAAGAAGAGCAGGTGGGGCAGCTCCTCATGGTGGGGGTAGCGACGTCGGGTCTGGATAGCGACACCACCGAAGTGATCCGCAGCTCCAAAGCGGGTTCCGTCGTGTTGCTAGGGAAATCGAACGTGAGCCGGTCCAACGTCGCGGCGATATCTGCGCAAGTTGGTGCATTGGGCACCGCGGAGCTTCCCATCCTGGTGGCAACGGACCAAGAAGGCGGCAACGTTCAGCGCCTGCAAGGCCAGGGATTCACCAAGATCCCCGACGCGCTCGCGCAAGGGCAAATGAATCCGACGGCCTTCCACGCCCAGGCCGAAACCTGGGGCGAGGAATTAGCGCGAGCCGGAGTGCGGTTCAACCTCGCTCCCGTCGCCGACGTGGTCGCCGAGGCGGACGCAAGCAAGAACGCCCCCGTCGGGAAACTGAAGCGCCAGTACGGCAGCGATCCCGCGCAAGTGGCGGAGCACGTCGTCGGGTTTGTGCAATCCATGTCCAAATCCGACGTGGCCACCAGCTTGAAGCACTTCCCGGGGCTCGGACGGGTGCAGGACAACACGGATCAGAAGGCGGCTACGGATACGGAAACCGTCGTGAATGATCCCTCCTGGAAACCGTTCATCGACGGTATCGAGGCTGGCGCATCGTCGGTCATGATCTCGTCAGCCACGTTCCAAAAGATCGACGCTGACCACCAGGCCGTGTTCAGCCGCAAGATCATCACGGAGATTTTGCGCGAGGATCTCGGCTTCGACGGCGTCGTCATCTCCGACGATCTGGGCGCCGCCGGTTCCGTCGCCAAGGTGCCTGCGGGGGAGCGGGCTGTGCAGTTCCTCAAGGCGGGTGGCGACCTCATTATCAACGCCGACGCCAGCATCACCCCAGATATGGCCGACGCCATCCTGGGTGCGATGGAGAAGGACGCCGAGCTCGCTAGCTCCGTTACCGACTCGGCTGCACGAGTGATGGCGATGAAGGAATCCATCGGCACCATGGAATGCGATTAAGCGGCGCATCCAGGTACCTGGCAATTCGCTCCTCACAACGCGTGACGAGGGGGCTACCCAGATGGGTAGCCCCCTCGTCACGTATCGGCAGATGCGGCTTAGCCGAAGCGGCCGGTGATGTAGTCCTCAGTGGCCTTCTGATCCGGGTTGTGGAAGATCTTCTCTGTGGGGCCGACCTCGATCAGCTCACCCGGCTTGCCCTGCTCCTTCAGGTTGAAGAAGGCAGTCGTATCGGACACACGCGCAGCCTGCTGCATGTTGTGCGTCACGATCACGACGGTGTATTCCTCCTTCAGCTCCTTGATCAGGTCCTCAATGGCGAGGGTGGAGATCGGGTCGAGTGCCGAGCAAGGCTCGTCCATCAGCAGCACGTCGGGCTCCACCGCCGTCGCGCGGGCGATGCACAGACGCTGCTGCTGGCCGCCAGAGAGGCCAGAACCAGGCTTGTCCAGGCGGTCCTTCACCTCGTCCCAGAGGTTCGCGCCACGCAGGCACTTCTCGGTGATGTCGTCGGCCTCGGAGCGGCTGATGCGCTTCTTGTTGAGGCGGACGCCGGCGAGCACGTTTTCCTGGATTGACATGGTGGGGAACGGGTTGGGCCGCTGGAACACCATGCCGATCTGGCGACGCACGCGTACCGGGTCAACATTCGGAGCGTAGAGATCCACGCCGTCGAGAAGAATTTGCCCGTCCACGTACGCGCCGGGGATTACCTCGTGCATACGGTTGATGGAACGCAGCACCGTGGACTTACCGCAGCCCGACGAGCCGATGAAGGCGGTGACCGCGCGGGGCTCGATGGTCATGTTGACGTTCCGCACCGCGTGGAACTTGCCGTAGTAAATGTCGAGATCCTTGATCTCAATGCGCTTGGCCATTGCAATGAATCCTTTTCGTGTGTGCGGTCAGCGGCCCTGCTTGGGGGCGAACTTCCATGCGATGAGGCGGCCTATCAAGTTCAGGCCCATGACGATAATGATGAGCACCAAGGCGCCAGTCCAACCGAGCGCATGCAGCTGCTCCGCGGTGGGGCCGATGGTCTTCAACGACTGGTACACCATCACCGGCAAGGTGGCGGTGGGGCCGTTGAACGGGTTCGAGTTCGTGAGCTGGAAGTATCCAGCGGTCACCAAGAGCGGTGCCGTCTCACCGATGATACGGGCGACACCCAGGATGACGCCGGTGACGATGCCAGCCAGCGACGTCGGCAGCACAATCCGGACGATGGTGCGCCACTTCGGCACGCCGAGTGCGTACGACGCTTCGCGCAGCTCGTTTGGCACCAGCTTGAGCATTTCCTCAGTGGAGCGAACCACCGTCGGGATCATCAATACCGACAGCGCAATCGATCCGAGGAACGCCGTACGGGTCAGGGAGCTGCCCGCGCCGAAGATCATCGAGAACAGTGCGTAGGCGAACAGACCTGCGACGATCGACGGGATACCCGTCATCACGTCCACCAGGAATCGGATACCGGCCGCAAGCTTCGTCTTGTTGCCGTACTCGACGAGGTAGATTGCCGTGAACAAGCCGATGGGGACCGAGATTAGGAACGCGATCGCGGTGGTCATCAAGGTGCCGACGAGTGCGTGCGCGGCGCCCAGGTTGGCGCTGGCGTCGTAGGCCTTCGCCTCGGTCTCAGTGAAGTAGGCGAGGTCGAAGCGGGGAGCGCCTCGGGACACCACCTCGAAGATGAGCGAACCAAGCGGCAGGAGCGCCAGGAGGAAGAAGCTCGTGAGCACGTAGCGAACCAGGCGGTCCACGGCGCGACGCTTGCCTTCCACCGCGAGGGAGACGATGAACACCAGGGCGAAGAAAATCAGCGTGCCGAATGCGGCTGTGCCGGCCCAGGAGAACGCCCCGGTCAGCGACAGGATTCCAGCGGCGATGCCCCATCCCAAGGCGAGGAAGAGGATCCACGAGAACTTGGGCAGCTGCCCACCCGTGATCGCTTCCTTCTCTGGCGACTTGCCGCGCTTGGGCGTGGCTTCAGAAACTTGTGCGTCAGTCATCATCAGTTTGCTCCAGAGAACTCGGCACGACGTGCAATGATCGCGCGGGCCACCATGTTCACCGCGAGGGTGATCACGAACAGCACCAGGCCAGCAGCAACCAGCTGCGCCTTACCTGTGCCCTCCGATTCGGGGAAGTTCTGCGCGATGTATGCGGCGATGGTGTTGGGGTTGTTGCGCGTCAGCAGCTGGAAGGAAATGAGCACCTTGCCGGGCAGGATCATGGCCACGGCCATGGTCTCGCCGAGCGCGCGGCCAAGGCCGAGCATGCACGACGAAACAACACCCGGTGCGCTGAAGGGGAACACCGCTTGGCGAACCATCTCCCAGCGCGTGGCGCCCAGCGCCAGCGAGGCTTCTTCGTGCAGACGAGGGGTCTGTAGGAAGACTTCGCGGGTGAGCGCGGTGATGATTGGGGTGGCCATGAGCGCCAGCACGATTGCTGCTGTGAGCATGTTCTGGCCGCCGGATGCGAGGATGGGGCGCATCTGGCCGGAGCGCTCGTGCAGCTCCCAGGCATTGAACAGCGGGAACCACGCCATGTGGTCGTTCAGCCACTTGAAGAAGGGGTGCAGCGCAGGTGCGAGCACCGTCACGCCCCACAGGCCGAACACCACGGAGGGCACGGCAGCCAGGAGGTCGATGATGTAGCCGAAGATGCGGGCCACACGCTTGGGTGCGTAGTGCGACAAGAACAATGCGATGCCGACGGCGAGCGGCACGGCCATGCACATGGCCAAGATGGCAGACCAGACGCTGCCGAAGGCAAGCGGGAGTACCCACTGCCAGAAGCCTCCAGCAGCCTCGACAGCGCTCAGACCGCTGAGATCTTCGGGGTCGGAGGAGAAGGCCGGAAGTGCCTGCGAGGTTAAGAACGTGGCGACGGCCGCGAGGATCACGAAGATCATCAGCGCCGACGCGAGAGAGATTCCTTTGAAGAGCGCGTCTCCATAGCGCGCTTTACTGCGAACCAGCGAATGGGGGCCGTCGGACTCCGTGCCCACCTGTTCGGTGGAGGGGGTCTGCGTGGACATGATGCTCCTTAGCGGTGCCTGACAAGCAGGATTGAGGCACCAGTGAGGTCGGGGGTGACGGAGCGTGAACCGCGCCCGCCTCGCGTGGCGAGACGAGCGCGGTTCACGCGATCAACCGAAAGTGGTTCGAAGATCAGGCGTTAATCGAGTCGATAGCAGCCTTGACCTTGGAGGTCATGTCAGCGGACAGCGGGGCGCTGCCAGCCTGCTCGGCGGCCAGCTTCTGGCCTTCCTCGGAGGTGATGTAGGTGAGGTAGCCCTTCACGAGCTCAGCAACCTTCTCATCCTCGTACTTGGCGCAAGCCACACCGTAGGAGATGAGGACGATCGGGTAACCCTCAGCCTCACGGTCGAGGTTCACGACGATGTCGTTCTTCTCACGGCCTTCGGTGTCGAGCTTGGAGTTGTCAACAACAGCGGCAGCCTGCTCCGGGTCGGGAGCGGCGAACTTGCCGTCCTTACCAATGTGGGCAACGCCCAGGCCCTCAGCAGCGGAAGCGTCGACGTAGCCGATGGTGAACTCACCCTGCGACACAGCGTTCTTCACGCCGTCGGTCTTCTCAGCGGGCTGGCCGCCATCGGTGTAGGGGAAGGTCTTGTCGGGCTCGGCGTCCCACACGTCCGGAGCGACAGCCTTGAGGTAGTCGGTGAAGTTCTCGGTGGTGCCGGACTTGTCGCCGCGGTACACGACGTTGATGAACTCGTCGGGCAGCTCGACGCCCTCGTTGAGGTCAGCGATGGCCTTGTCGTTCCACTTGGAGATGTCGCCCTTGAAGATCTTGGCGGCAACCTCACCGGTCATGTTGATGGAGTCAACGCCGGGGACGTTGAAGACAATCGCGACGGGGGAGATGTAGACGGGGATGTCGTACACGGTGGAGTCAGCGGCGCAGGACTTGAACGCGCCCGCCTTGTTCTCGTCAGCCTTGAACGGGGAGTCGGAGCCAGCGAACTGCACCTTGCCCTGCTGGATACCTTCGCGACCGGGGCCGGAACCCTCGGGAGCGTAGGAGATCTTGACGTCGGGGTTGTCCTCCATGAACTTGGCGGTCCAGGCAGCCTGGGCAGCCTTCATCGAAGAAGCGCCCATGCCAGCGATGGTGCCGGAGAGCTTGGCGCCGTCCTTGTTGCCGTCGTCTTTGCCGTTGTCAGCCGGAGCCGACTTGCTGGCGGAGGCGTCGGTCGAGGCGGACTCGGTGTCCTTAGCCTTGTCGTCGCCACCACAGGCGGTGAGGGCGAGTGCGGCGGTCAAGCCGAGAGCTGCAAAAGCGCGGAGCTTCATGAAATTCCTCTCAAAGGATCATCATTTGCCGACCGTTTGGGCGGCAGAACGTTTGTTCTCAGTGGGAACCTAGGCCTGTGAAGTTACGCGTCCCAGCAATGAAGATGAACAGCGGGTAAACAAGTGCGTCCCCGCCACAAATCCCTCTGGCTAGCGGCAGAATCGTTACCTTCCTGTAACAGGAATCATCCCTCACGCAGTGGATTTGTGGTGCTCTACCACGACGGTGTTGCCCTTCTGGTCGCGGTGCAACACCGTGAATTCGCCAACAGACATCGAGCGCGTCTTCAAGCCGAGTCCAGCCTGCATCGCGGGCAGCACGGGCCGATGACCGCAGAGCGCAGTGGAGCACGTCGAAGATGCAGCGAGCTCGCGGACCCTCGCCGCCACCTCGTCGGGGGCTTTTGTGCCCTCTTCTTCCGTGAGGAGCGCGATGGTTTGGGTCGACAGCCCGGCGTAGTCCGCGTACGGGGCGAGAGTTTCGGCGCAGCGCACGGCGGGCGAGCTGACTAGGCGCTCCACGCCGAAGGCCTCGAAGGCGGGGATGAGCTCCGCTGCCTGACGTCGGCCACGGCCGTCGAGGCGTCGAGCTTGATCTTTGCCAGACCAGTGCTTGCGCAGCATTGCCTTGGCGTGGCGCACGAGCAACAGCGGCGTCGTCTGCGGCATATCGAGCGCCTGCTCGAGCACCCCAACTTCGGTTTCGTAGGAGAGCGCCTTGGGTGCATCGTCGACGGGTACCCAGCGCACCTTGTCTACCTCTTTGTCCGGCACATGGAAGAACCGTGCGCGCGGGGTGGCGCGCCAGTAATCCACGGTCTTCGTGTGCTTGCCGACGGGGTACTGCACGCTTTGCAGGCGCGCGCCGAGGGTGATGAGCAAGCCTGTTTCCTCCCGTACCTCTCGCACCGCGGTGGCGGGGCGGAGCTCGTCGGGGAGAGCCTTGCCCTTGGGGAGCGTCCAGTCGTCGTAGGCCTGTCTGTGCACGAGGGCGACGCTTTGGCGCCCGCCATCGAAACGAATGACGACGGCGCCCGCCGCCCGAATGCGGCGGCTCACCTGGACCGCCGGTGAGAGAACTCGTCGATCAGGGTGAACTGCAAGTCGCGCAGCGGTTTGCCGTCGGCGTCGAGTAGGTGCGGCGTCCAGGTGTGGTCGTTCAACGACCAGTGCACGGTATCTTCGGCGAACGCGAGGTCGAAGAGCTTCGTGATCTGCTCGATGTGGCGGCGGTGGGAGAGCCCGACGATGGCCTCCACCCGACGGTCCAAGTTGCGGTGCATGAGGTCGGCCGAGCCGATGCCGACGATGGGCTTGCCGCCGCCCGCGAACCAGTAGATGCGGGAGTGCTCCAGGAAACGTCCCAGGATGGAGCGCACCCGGATGTTCTCACTGAGCCCCGGCACGCCCGGGCGGATTGTGCAGATACCGCGCACCCACACGTCGACGGGAACCCCGGCCTGCGATGCGCGGTAGAGGGCGTCGGTGACTTTCTCGTCGACGACGGAGTTCACCTTGATGCGGATGCCCGACGGTTTCCCCGCCTTGTGATTGGCGATTTCCCGCTCGATTTGGCCGATCAGCCCCGAGCGGATGCCGTGAGGCGCGACGAGGAGCCGTCGGTAATTGCGCTCCTGAGTGATGCCGGAGAGGTGGTTAAACAGGCGGGCCACGTCGTCGGTCACAATCGGATTCGACGTGAGCAGACCCATGTCCTCGTACTGCCTGGCTGTCTTCGGGTTGTAGTTGCCGGTGCCGACGTGACAGTACCGCCTGAGCCCCTCGGGCTCGTCGCGGACTACCAGGGATAGCTTGCAGTGCGTCTTGAGGCCGATCATCCCGTAGACCACGTGGACGCCGGAGCGCTCGAGCTTCTTCGCCCAGCCGATGTTGTTTTGCTCATCAAAGCGGGCCTTGATCTCGACGATCGCGAGCACCTGCTTGCCTGCCTGCGCAGCCTCGATGAGGGCATCAATGATGGGGGAGTCACCCGACGTGCGGTACAGCGTCTGCTTGATGGCGAGCACCTGCGGATCCCTGGCTGCCTGTTCGATGAAGCGCTGCACGCTGGTGGCGAACGAGTCGTAGGGGTGCTGGAGGAGCACGTCGTGGCGCTTGAGCGCCCGGAACATATCGACGGGGGTCGCCGTCTCGGCTTCGTTCAGCTCCGGGTGCGTGGTGGGCAGGAAGTTGGGGTACTTCAGGTCCTCGCGGTCCGTGCGGTCGAGCTGGAAGAGGCCCTTCAAGTCAAGGGGAGCGGGGATGCGGAATACCTCGTCGTCGCGTACATCCACCTCGTTTTGCAGCATGGAGAGCAACGAATCCTCGATGTCGTCAGCCACCTCGAGGCGTACCGGCGGGCGGCCCACCTTCTGGCGCAGGAGCTCCTGCTCGAGTGCGGTGAGGAGGTTCTCGGCGTCATCTTCCTCCACCTCGATGTCCTCGTTTCGGGTGACGCGAAACGTGGTGTGGGCGAGGATCTGCATCCCGGTGAACAGCGTTCCCAGGTGTCGCGCGATGATCTCTTCTAGCGGGAGGTACCTTCCAGAACCCACCTCGACGAAGCGCGGCAGGAGGCTAGGCACCTTGATGCGGGCAAACTGTTTCGCACCCGTCGACGGGTTGCGCAGCATCACGGCCAGGTTCAGCGAGAGCCCGGAGATGTAGGGGAATGGGTGCGACGAGTCCACCGCCAGCGGGGTGAGGATGGGGTAGATGCGTTCCGCGAATACGGTGCGCATGCGGTCTTTTTCCGCGGCGCTCAGCTCATCCCAGCGCAGGAACTCGATGCCCTCGCGGGCGAGCTCCGGGCGGACGACCTCCTGGAAGATACGTGACTGCTCGCCCACCAGCTCATGAATGCGCGCCAGGAGCCGTTCGTGGAGGTCTTGCGGCAGGATGCCGCTGGCGCTCGCCTGCGCGACTCCTGCGTCGATACGGCGCTTCAGGCCCGCGATGCGCACCATGAAGAACTCGTCCAGGTTGCTGGAGAAAATTGCCAGGAACTTGGCGCGCTCGATGAGAGGCACGCGCACCGCGTCGCTGGCCTGGTCCAACACCCGCTTGTTGAACTCGAGCCAGCTGAGCTCGCGATCCCAAAAGCGGTCTGCGGGCAGATCGCTCTTGTCAACGTATTTCGTCATGCGTCCCTCCCAAACAGCGTGTCGCGCGCGGCAACATCAAACCCTGCCGCCTCGTACATGCGAACCACGCGTTGCTCAGATGCTTCAACATATAACTCCACGGTGTGGTCACCCATCTCTGCCAGGTGCCGCAACCCGGCGGTGAGTAGAGCGCGGCCAATGCCCTTGCCCTCGTGCCCGGGAGCAACGCCGATAACGTACACCTCGCCGAGGCCGTCACCGTGGCGCTTCGTCCAGTGGAACCCGACGGGGGTGTCGCCGTCACGGGCGACGAGCAGCCCGTCGGCGCTGAACCAGGGCTGGCTACGGAGGTCGTCGAACTCTGACCTGGTGAGCTTGCCCTGCTCCGGGTGGTGCGCGAACGCCTCCGCATTGATGCGCACCACCGCGTCGGCGTCGTCGTCGCGAAATGCGCTGATGCAGGCGGTGGGCTCGTCGGGTGCGATGCCCTCCAGCGCGCGAGTCATGCGCAGCAACGTGCGCTGCGGCTGGAGGCCAGCCGAGCGGGCGAGAGGCTCGGCTCCAGGCAGCGTGCCGAACGCCCATACGCCCAGGCCGGGGTGCGTTTCAAGCACCTGGTTCAGGAGCGCGCGGCCGTGCCCCAGGCGTCGCTGGTCAGGGCGCACCGCCAACATGATGGTGCCGTCGCGGAGATCGACGACGGCTGCAGCTGCCTCGTTTTCATAGAGCTTGCCGGGGCGCAGCCCCTGCAAGACGAGCTCGCCGGATTCATTGATGGGTGCGACGCCGTCGGCGGCTGCCGCCTCGTCGAACACTGAACCCATGGCGCTCCTCCAGTCATTGTTGAAGGGATATCTTAGTCGCCCGCGGGAGAACCCTCTACGATTGCCTTCGTGGTGTCGAGACTGCCCGACGAGTTCTTCCGCCGGCGCCCCGAGCCGGCCGAGGTCGACGAGGCGCCCGAGCAACATGCCACTGACCAAGACTCCGACGCCGTTCCAGAACTGCCTGTGCGCGGTGCCCGTCCCGTCCTGGTTCCCGTGCGTATAGCAGCGGTGCTGATTCTGGTGGCGGCGGTTGCGGGGTTCTTCCTGGGGCAGGGGCTCGTGCGCCGCTCTGATTCTGGCCAGCAATCAGTGCGCACGCCGACACCTGCCGCCAGTGTGACCACAGCATCGTCGAGCCCCATCCCGAGCGAGGACCCGTCAGCTTACGACGGTGAAACCACCTGGTTGATGCCCACGACCGTGGCGACGACGTGCGACGATGTGGATCCGAACGCGCTGGTGGATGCGAGCGATGCGACGGGCTGGGAATGCGAGGGCAGCGGCGTCGGGGAGCGCATCGTGTTTCAGTTTTCGTCTAACGAGCCGATCGTCGGCGTCAAAATCGCCAGCGGCAATGCGGCTGATTCCAAAGCAACGGCGAAACAGCGACAAGTGGTCAGCGTGCGATGGAGGTTCTCGGACGGATCCTGGTTTGAGCAGGGGCTCTCAGGCAGTAACGGTGCTGTGCAGCAGGTGGGTTTCCCCGAAACCAGGGCAGATTCGGTGACGCTCGAAGTGTTGGAGACCACCGCGCCGCTCGATGCAGACGAGGACCGAGTCACCGTCGGGGCCGTCCAGTTCCTGCGCACGAAGTGAGCGACAGGCCCCGTCGAAAGCGCTTGTAGACTGACCTGCATGGTCACGATCCTTCCCTGGGTGCTCATCGTCGCCGCCGCGCTTGGCGCGTTGCTGGCGCTGGTGACGCTCGCCCGTTTGCTCATCGATCTCGTGGCCAGGCTGAGGACTGAGAAATGAACATTGACATCGAAGTACCAGAGGGGTTGGACCCCAAGCTCACCGCGCTCGGCTGGCTCGTCGGCCAGTGGGAGGGCAACGGCAACGGCACCGACCACGAAGGCAACGACTTCGCCTACGAGCAGCGCATCCAGTTCTGGCCTGGCGGGGACGCGTCGATGTACTACCTGGCGCAGGCGTACCTGCTGGATGACGACGGCAAGCCGGGCGAGATGATCGACATGGAGACGGGGTTCTGGCGCCCGAAGCCCGACGCGTCGCTCGAAGTGACGCTCACCAACGCGAACGGCTGGGCCGAGGTGCTCGTCGGGAAAATTCAGGTGACGCGCATTGACCTGCGCACCGACGCCGTCGTGCGCACCGAGTCTGCCGCGGTGGAGCACACCGCCGGACAACGCCTCTACGGCAAGGTGGAGGGCGACTTGATGTACGCGCTGGATCGCGCGACGACCGAGCACGATCTGCGTCCGCACATGTGGGCGAGGCTGAAGCGTGTCTGAGCTCACGGTTCTGGTGGAGTCCGGCCCCGACGAGGGGCTGGTGTGGCATCACGGCAACCCGGTGGCTGAGGCGCGTGCGCTGGAGAGTGGCGAGGGCGTGGTTGCACTCAGCAACCGTGACGTCGTCGAGATCTCCGGCGAGGACAGGCTCACGCTGCTGCATCTGATCTCGACGCAACACATGGAGGCGTTGCAGCCTGGCGAGTCCGGCGCGCTGCTTATCCTGGGCGCGCAGGGCCACATTCAGCACTCGCTGCAGTTCGTCGACGACGGCGAGAGCCTGCTGGGCTGGACAGAGCCCGGACGAGGGGCGGCGCTCGTCGAGCACGTGCTGCGGATGCGGTTCGCCATGCGTGTGGAAGCCGCGGTGCGTGACGACCTCTCGCTGTACTGGGTGGGGCACAAGGTGCCAGTGCCGGAGGATGCGAGGACGCGTCACTCCGAGCTGGGTGGCTCCGAGGTGTTTGTCGCTGATGCGATGCCCGAGACGGTAGGCACCTGGGCGTTTGAGGCCATGCGCATCGCTGCCGGACAGCCCAGGGTGTTCGTCGACACCGATGAACGCACCATCCCCAACGAAATCGGCCTCTTCGGAACGCATCTTGACAAGGGGTGTTACCCGGGGCAGGAGACCGTCGCGAAGATTCACACGCTGGGGCGGCCGCCGAGGCGCTTGGTGCAGCTGCATCTCGACGGATCCCGCTCGACGCTGCCTGGGCTCGGATCGGAGCTGAAGCTTGGCGAGAAGGTGGTGGGGCGAGTGGGGTCGTCGGCGCTCCACTATGAGCAGGGCCCGATGGCGTTGGCGCTCGTGAAGCGCAGCGTTGATGTGAGCGTGCAACTCGAAGCCGACGGCGTCGAGGCCGCGCAGGAGGCGCTCGTCGACCCCGACGTCGGTCTGCACGTGCGGCCACGGCTGCGGTGAGCCCGTCGAGCTCGCAAGGGCTGCATGAGCGCGCTATGACAGTGCAATCACAGACATGGCGATGCCGGCGCCGACAAGGCTCGTCACCACTGTCAAAATGAGTGACGGGACAAAGAAGGAGTTATCGACGAGTTTCGTGCCGAGCTTGGTGCTCCCTGTGGAATCGAGTTCCACGGCGGTGATCTGTAACCCATTGGTTGGTAGCAGGTAGATACCGCCTAGCGAGCCCGTCCAGAGTCCCACGACGAGAGGCGCGGGGATGCCGGCGGTGAAACCGAAGGGCATGATCATGCGTGTTGCGGTGGATTGAGATGTGGTGAGGAAGGCAACGCCAAACACTGCGAGCGTCAGGACCCAGGGCCAGCGTCCGACAGAGTCGGCTAAGACATCACCGATGGTCTGCGCATGAGCTTGCAGGAAGGTGTCAATCATCCATGCGAGTCCCATGAACGCGATCGCCGCCACCATTCCTCCCTGGAACACTGATGTGCCCGGAATCTCCTTCATCGTGGGGCGGCCCACAACAGCGATCACGGCCCCAGTCGCCAGCATGGCGAGCTGGATGAGGCTCGCCACCGATATTGGCTCACCATCGTGACCCGAAGGGCGCAGCGTGGGCGACAGCGCCAATGCGACGGTCGCTGCTACACCCGCAAGGTAGATGAGCGCAGTGTTTCGGCCGCGGCGCGTGATCCGGATGCGGAGTGATTCGAGCAACGTATGCGGTGTCGTTGAATCGTGGTCATCTTCGATCGCTGGGGTGTGCTTGTGCTCGCCCAAGCGGTGGATGAGATCAACGATGACCGCAGCGATGATTGTTCCGATGAGTGCGGTAGGGCAGGTGATTGCGAGAATCTGCACCAGCGACCAATTCGTCGGTGAAGCCTCCATCACGGTGATCATTGCAGCCATCGCAGCCGAGACTGGGGAGGCAGCCAAGGCGATACTCGTCGCGACCACAGACATCGCTAGCGCACGTACAGGGCGTATCCCGGTACGCCGCGCGGTCTCCTCGATCACTGGCAGCAGGGAGAACACGATATTCGAGGTCCCCGCCAATGCGGCCAGAGCCAGAGAGGTCACAGGAGCGACGACGGTGATCATGCGCGGTCGGCGGGCAATGATGCGTGCCGCTATGTAGACCATCCAATCCGTGCCGCCGGCAGCCTGCATGGTGGATGTGGTGACGATGACTGCCACGATGATCAGTAACGCATCGACTGGCGGGGAACCTAGCGGTAGCCCGAAGCCGAAGGTCAATATGGCGGCGCCGACCGCACCCCACAGACCAATGCCCACGCCGCCGGTGCGAACGCCTGCGACGATCGCAGCGAGGACCACGGCCGCTTGGGCGACGAATGACAGCTCGGACATGGGTGACATCATAGAAAGCCCGCACGCTTGCGCGCGCGGGAGCCGAAATAGATTGTCGTGTGCTGGGTACCTACTCGCAGTGCAGTGACCTCTATCGGTATGTACGCTGTCGGTGGTTTCGCGGGACTATTAGGTCGCTAGAGGAGGGCCGATCGTGGGTCGAGATGACGCGGCAACGGGAGTGCTTCGACGGGTAGGAGCGTCCGTCGTGCTGAGTGCGGTGGTGGCGGCGTCGGCGGTTGCCGGCGGAACCGCGCACGCAGCGCCGTCGGACACGCCCAACTGGCACATCAGCGCATTCGGCTACGACAAGCTGCACGCGCAGGGGTTCACCGGTAAGGGCGTGACGATTGCCATCTCGGAAGCGGGCATCGACCTGAGCGCGAGCGATCTCCAAGGCGCCGACATCGAGTATGTTCCGCTGCCGGAACAGTGCGTCGATCCACAGCTACCCAAGAAGTTCATCAACCACGGGACCATGATGGCCGAGACCATCGTTGGGCAAGGCGGGGATGGGGGCGTGCAGGGCATCGCGCCCGATGCGAAGCTGATCGTGTACCAGGCCGGCACGGGCAAGGGCCCGGGCA
This sequence comes from Propionibacteriaceae bacterium, assembly GCA_032576855.1. Classification (GTDB taxonomy): domain Bacteria; phylum Actinomycetota; class Actinomycetes; order Propionibacteriales; family Propionibacteriaceae; genus Arachnia. The sequence goes on along the minus strand of JAWFWL010000010.1, from coordinate 1,093 downwards.
AGGATGATCCCGAGTGTTCCCCCACCAGCGCCGACGTATCCGGGCGCATGTTTCACGCAGCAGAGGCCGGTGCCGACGTGATCAGCCTGTCGTTCAACACCCTGGATGACACGGCGGTGGCTTATCTCACGATGCGCGATCTTCCCGTCTTCGAGTCCGGCGGTAACCTGGGCGAGGTGATGTCGTCCTTTGCGCCGGGATCGGTTGCGGTGGGCGCGCACGACGCGCAGCGCAAGGTACCCGAGTGGAGCGCGGAGGGGCCCAACGTCTCACTCATCGCCCCCGGCGTCGGGCTGTACATGCGCCCAGGAGGCGCAAACGCGCCGCTGGAGAAATCCGACGGCACGAGCTTCGCGGCGCCCATCGCCGCTGCGACGTTGGCCCTGGGCAAGCAGAAGTATCCCGACGCGACGGGCCACCAGCTGGTGCAGTCGCTGGCGCGCAACACAGTGGCGGGCAATGCCGACCTAAAACGCATCAGTGATCACGAAGGCTACGGGGCCATCGACCCCATCAAGTTCATGGACGCCGACCCGACGCGGTACCCCAACGAGCCGCCCTTCGCGCACAAGGAAGACTACGCAGGCGCCGACGACTGGCAAGGCGCGGAGGACATCCTGATGGGCATGCACCCGAACCCTGGTGATGATTTGAAGGACTACAAGGAGCTCGCCGGGCCCAACCCCGCAGTGCTCAAGTGGGTTCCCGAATCGAAGAAGGAGTTCGTCGGGGCCGCGCCGGAAGCCAAGCACTGGGATGAGCACGGTGCGTCGGCCAGCGAGACCCCAAGTTCGGATAGTTCGCCGTCATCGAGCCCGTCGGCCAACGACCAGTCGGAAACGGAGTCATCCTCCCTTTCCGCGTGGGTCGGGGAGCATCTGGTGCTCATCTGCGTGATCGTAGGCGTGGTTGTCGTCTTGTCCCTGGGGCTCGTCTTCCTCATCAAAAAGTGAGTGCAACGCCGGTGGGTTAGCTGCTCGCGCCCAGCCCGGCTAGAGAAACTTCATAATCCGTACGCAGATTGCTTGAACCCCCTGTTTTTGAGGGGTTGTTCGCATCTGGGTACGGATTTTGAAGTTTTATTCGGGGGCTA
>JAWFWL010000009.1:0-153505 GCA_032576855.1 Propionibacteriaceae bacterium | reverse complement strand
GGCGTGGAGGATAACGGTCGGGGTGGGATGATTTCGATACGCCGCCTTCGGCGGCTACTCAATCATCGGGTAGCGGCGGGCGTGGCTACTCAAGCTGCGGGTTGGGGGACGAAATGACCGTTTTCCTCCACGCCTGCAAAAATCTCCCGAAAACCGGGGGTCATTTGCTTCTCGTGGAGGATAACGGTCGGTTTTCTGAGTATCCCGCTCGCTTCACTTGGCGTCCGACGAGGAACGCCCGCGCCACGAGTACCACAAGCACCGCCCAGCCCACGATGTGCCAAGCCAGCGACTGCGCAACGAAGATGCCGCACACCGCCACCAGCACCGGAAGCAGGTAGATGCACGACCACTTGATGTAGCCGCCGAAGCTGGGCATGTCGATGCCCGTCGACTCAGCGACGGATTTCACCATGAAGTTTGGTCCGTTGCCGATGTACGTCATCGCGCCGAAGAACACCGCACCCAGCGAGATCGCGACGAGATACAGCTCCGGTACTCCCGGATCGAAGCCAATCCGGGGCTCACCCGGTAGCTGGCCCGCGATCGAATAAAACGTCGCGTACGTCGGCGCATTGTCCAGGAAGCTCGAGAGCCCGCCGGTCACCCAGAAGAACGTGATCTCATTGAGTGGCAGCTTCGGCGCCAAGCCCTCCAGGTACTGCAGTGCCGGAATCATCGTGAGGAAGATGCCGATGAAGATGGCCGCCACCTCCAGAATCGGATCCCACACAAACATATTGAGCTCGTACCGCACGCGCTTCGACCCGAACACCAGCGAACACCCCGCCGCCGCATACATCAGCAGCTCCCGCACCGGAACATAGTCGAGCCAGCCCGCCGTGCCGGCTTCGATCGCCTGTAGATCCATCGACGGCGCAATCGCCACCGCGACGATGATCACGCCGAAGAACACGAAGTTCAGCCCCCCGTCAATCCGGATGGGTTCCTGCTGCGTCTTGTCCAGCTCCACGGCCGCCGGATCCTCCAGCCGGCGCATCTTGTGGTCAAGCGTGTTGTAGGTGAGCAGCAGCACGGCCAGCACCGTGAACCACTCGACGAACAGCCCAAACGTCCAAGTGAACGGCACGCCCCGAAGCATGCCCAAAAACAACGGCGGATCCCCAAGCGGCGTCAACAACCCGCCGCAGTTCGCGACGATGAAGATCGCGAAGATCACCGTGTGAGCCACGTGCCGGCGCTCGGAGTTGGTCTTCAGAAGGGGGCGGATCAGCAGCATCGCGGCACCCGTCGTGCCAATGAACGACGCGATCACGCCCCCGATTGCGAGAAACAGCGTGTTGTTCTGGGGGCTCGCCTCGATGTCTCCGCGTAGATGGATGCCGCCGGAAACGACGAACAGCGCCAGCAACAGCGAAATGAACTGGAAGTACTCAAAACCCGCATGAGCCACCAGCCCCGGTGCTCCCTCGAGAATCATCCACACCGCTACGGGCACACCCAACGCCACCGCGATGAGGAGCTGATGCCGCGGATGCTCCCACCACGACGCCAGCGGCGGCACGAGCGGAAACACAGCGATGCTCAGCAGCATCAGGACAAAAGGAATCAAGCCCCAAACGGGAATGGTCATAAGGTTCTCCGGCATCAGGCGACGAGGCCACGTCGGGCCTCCAATCAGTGCCCGACTACCCTATCCCCCCAGCAGTAACCCCCACAGCCGGGGGTAATGCCAGAACCTACGCCACGACATCGCCGTCGTGCACCTTGCTCGGGTGCCCGACGACCACCGCGCCGGGTGCGACGTCCTTCACCACCAGCGCATTGGCGCCGATCTTGGCGTCGTCACCGACGGTGATCGCGCCGATAACTTTGGCGCCGGCCCCGATGAGCACTCGGTCGCCCACCGTTGGGTGGCGCTTGAACCGGCCGCGGGCGCGCCCCCCGAGGGTGACCTGGTGATACATCAGCACGTCGTCGCCGATTTCGGCGGTCTCGCCAATCACTACGCCCATGCCGTGGTCGATGAACAGCCGACGCCCGATCGTCGCGCCCGGATGGATTTCCACGCCGGTCAGGAACCGCGCGACCTGCGAGATGCCCCGCGCTAGCGGCTGCAGCGCGGGCGAGGTATGCCAAATTTTGTTGGCCACCCGGTGCGCCCACACTGCGTGAACCCCCGGGTAGACCAGCGCCACCTCGAGCTTGCTGCGCGCGGCCGGGTCGTCGCGCATGGCGGCGTCGAGGTCCTCTTGCATCCGCGCCCAGACCGAGCGCAACAAACCTTTGGTGTGTGTCATAGTGCTAAACCTAGCCGACGGTTCAGTCGACGAGGCCCTCGAACAAGGCAGTGGACAGGTAGCGTTCGCCGAAGTCGGGGACGATCACGACGATGGTCTTGCCGGCGTTCTCGGGACGAGCGGCCACCTCGGCTGCAGCGGAAAGCGCTGCACCACCGGAAATGCCCACGAGGATGCCCTCCTCCTTGGCAGCGCGGCGCCCGAACTCGATGGACTGGTCGAGCGTGCGCCCGATGACCTCGTCGTACACATTCTGGTCGAGGATCTCGGGCACGAAGTTGGTGCCGAGGCCCTGCAGCTTGTGGGGGCCGGGCTTGCCCTCGCGCAGCAACGGCGACTCCTCGGGCTCTACCGCGACGACCTGCACCTCAGGGTTGCGCTCCTTCAACACCTGGCCGACGCCGGAGATGGTGCCGCCGGTGCCGACGCCGGCTACGAAGATGTCGACCTTGCCCTCGGTGTCGTTCCAGATCTCTTCCGCAGTGGTCTTGCGGTGGATCTGGAGATTGGCCTCGTTGGCGAACTGGCGGGCGAGCACCGCGCCGCGCTCGGCGGCGATCTCGTCGGCCTTCGCCACTGCGCCCTTCATGCCCTCGGAACCCGGGGTGAGCACGAGCTCAGCACCGTATGCGCGCAGCAGGGCGCGGCGCTCCTTGCTCATGGTTTCCGGCATGGTGAGGACTACCTTGTAGCCCCGCGCGGCAGCGGCGAAGGCAAGGCCGATGCCGGTGTTGCCCGACGTGGCCTCCACAATGGTGCCTCCCGGCTTGAGCTGCCCGGAGGTGGCGGCAGCGTCGAGGATGGCGACGGCGATGCGGTCTTTCACGGAATTGGCTGGGTTGTAGAACTCCAGCTTGGCGGCGACGGTGGCGTTGTCACCGGCGATTCGATTGAGCTTGACTAGCGGTGTGCGGCCAGCGAGTGCAGTCACGTCGGAGTAGATGTTCATACTGCTCACAACGCTCCCAGCCCCACGGTTATTCCCAGCGCGCTTGGGGCACTAGACTCCATCGCATGATCGTCAATCACGAACGTGTGCTGGTCGTTGATTACGGAGCCCAGTATGCGCAGCTCATCGCGCGCCGAGTGCGAGAAGCCCACGTCTACTCAGAGATCGTGAGTTCAAAGCTCTCCGTCGCCGAGATCGTCGCGAAGAAGCCGGCCGCCATCATCCTGTCGGGCGGGCCATCGTCGGTGTATGCCGACGGTGCGCCCCAGGTGGATCCTGCGCTCTTCGATGCGGGCATCCCGGTGCTCGGCATCTGCTACGGCTTCCAGGCTATGGCGCAGGCGATGGGAGGCACCGTCGCGCAAACTGGTTCACGCGAGTACGGCCGATCAGCGCTCGCCATTCAAAACAATGGCTGCCTGCTGGATTCCATCCCCAACACCATCAATGTGTGGATGAGTCACGGTGACGCGGTCTCCAAAGCCCCGAAAGGCTTCACGGTGCTGGCGCGCACGGCGGGCGCACCCGTCGCGGCGTTCGAGAGCAAGGCGCGACGCTTGGCCGGCGTGCAGTGGCACCCAGAGGTGATGCACTCGCAGTGGGGCCAACAGGTGATTGAGCACTTCCTGTACAAGATCGCCGAGATCCAGCCATCCTGGACTGCGGAAACCATGGTGTCCGACGCGATCGCCGCCATTCAGGAGAAGGTGGGGGACAGGCGCGTGCTCTGCGCGCTCTCCGGCGGCGTCGACTCCGCCGTCGCGGCGGCACTCGTGCAGCGTGCCATCGGCTCCCAGCTCACCTGCGTCTTCGTCGACCACGGCCTGCTGCGGTCCGGCGAAGCCCAGCAGGTGAAGGAAGACTTTGTGCGCGTCACCGGTGTCGACCTCGTCGTCGCTGACGAGCGCAAACGCTTCCTCGACGCGCTGGCTGGCGTCAGCGACCCTGAGCAGAAGCGCAAGATCATCGGCCGGGAGTTCATCCGCACGTTCGAGTCCATCGCTGCTGAGCTTGCTGGTGAGCGAGGCATCGACTTCCTCGTGCAGGGCACGCTGTACCCCGACGTCGTTGAGTCCGGTGGAGGCGAAGGTACCGCCAACATCAAGAGCCACCACAACGTGGGCGGCCTTCCCGACGACCTCCAATTCACGCTCATCGAGCCGCTGCGCAACATGTTTAAGGACGAGGTCCGCGCCGTCGGAAGTCAGCTTGGGCTTCCCGACGAGATGGTGTGGCGTCACCCGTTCCCAGGCCCCGGCTTGGCCATTCGAATCGTCGGAGAGGTTACCGGGGAGCGGCTCGACATCCTGCGTCAGGCCGACCTCATTGCGCGAGAGGAGCTGGCCGCATCGAAGCTGGAACGCGAGATCTGGCAGTTCCCCGTCGTGCTCTTAGCCGACGTGCACTCCGTCGGCGTTCAGGGCGACGGCCGTAGCTACGGACACCCGATTGTGCTGCGCCCGGTGAGCAGCGAGGACGCGATGACGGCTGACTGGTCGAGGCTGCCCTACGAGCTGGTGGAGAAAATTTCGACGCGCATCACGAACGAGTGCAAGGACATCAACCGCGTTGTGCTGGACGTCACCAGCAAGCCCCCGGGCACGATCGAGTGGGAGTGATTCCCGCGCGGGATGCGAGGGAAAACTCCACATATGCACTGCGGGCGGCCACCGAAGTGGCCGCCCGCAGTGGTTTGAGGGGAGGAAGGATCAGGCGTCCTTCTTCTTGGTAACGAAGCCGTAGATGAGCAGTACGATGACGGCACCGACGATGGCGGTGATCAGGCCGCTGAAGGACCAGATTTTGTCGAACTTATCGCCGAAGAGGAACTGGCCGAGCAGCCCGCCGACGAACGCGCCGACGATGCCGAGCAGCGCGGTCATGATGAATCCGCCACCCTGCTTCCCCGGCACGAGTGCCTTAGCAATGGCTCCGGCAACGACACCGACGATGACATATGCAATCAATGTGAACATGCGTTAACTCTCGCACAGGCTAGGGTCAGATCCAAGAGATTCGCCGATGTCGTCGGCGGATTCCTCCACGCGCGAACAAACTGTTAGGGTCCATCACCATGGAAATTGTGCGTCATGTGGTCTTTTTGTTTCACCTGATCGGGTTCGCGGCGCTGTTCGGTGGCGCCTTCGTGCAGATCAAGGGGCCTAAGCGTCAAATCAACCCCGCGATGTGGCACGGTGCGCTCACCATGTTGGTCAGCGGTCTGCTGCTCGTCGCGCTGCTCGAAATGGGCGATACCGACCTCAATCACATGAAGCTTGGCATCAAGCTCGTTGTGCTGCTCGCAATCTTCGGCTGCATACTGACCCAGCGCAGCAAGGAGCACGTGTCTAATGGCGTATTTTTCACCATCTTCGGGCTGACGTTCGCCAATGCTGCTATCGCCGTGTTCGTCTGATCAGAACATCGGCCGCCAGGGGCTGAGGAATGCCTCGGTCAGCTTCGCAACCCAGGAGCGCTGCTCCCACGCATCCAAGGTGAGCTCGTAGGAGTTGCTGAGGTCCATGTGGAAGATCTCTTCCATACGCTTCGCGAGGTGCTCGTCGGTGATTTCGAGGTTGGCCTCGTAGTTGCCCCAGAGGCTAAGGCGGTCGAGGTTTGCGGTACCGATGGTCACCCAGACCCCGTCCATGGTCGCGGTCTTCGCGTGCACCATGGCGTCTTCGTAGAGGAACAGGCGAATGCCTGCCCTCAACAGTCTGGTGTACCAGCCGCGGGAGAGCCAGTCGGCGACGACGTGGTTGGAGCGCTCGGGCACGATGATCCTCACATCTACGCCCCGACGGGCTGCCTGGCGTAGCGCGCTGACGAGGTCGTCGTCGGGGATGAGGTAGGCGTGGGTCATCCAGATGCGGTCGGTGGCGCGATCGATCGCCTCCAAGTACATGTTGCGGATGGGGTAGACCGCGATACGCGGCGAGTTGCGGTGGATGCGCATCGCGCTGTGCCAACTGCGCGCGGGGTTGGCGTCGATGATGGGGTTGTGGGCCCGTCGATGCTGGTTCCAGAAGTCGATAAAGGCATTTTCTATCTCTGCCGTGCCGGGGCCGACGATGCGGGCGTGGGTATCGCGCCAACCCGTGGCGTAGAGCGAACCGATGTTGTAGCCACCGATGAAGCCGACAGTGCCGTCCACGACGAGCATCTTGCGGTGGTCCAGGCCCCAATGCCTGGGCCCGAAGATGCCACGGATCAAGGGGAAGCGGAGCTGATGGATGGCGTCTGGGAATCGGAAGAAGCTTCGGGGCACCACCAGGTTCGCGAACGTGTCCCAGATGATGTAGACGTCGACGCCACGCTGCGCGGCGGCGATCAGCGACTGTTTCAGCCTGCGTCCCCACGCGTCGGACTTCCAGATGTAGGTCTCGAAGTAGATATGGTCTTCGGCCTCGTCGATGGCCTTGATCATGTCCTCATACAGGTCCTCGCCATACGTGTAGACGCGCAGCTCGTTGTCGTCGATCACCGTCGATTTCGGTTCGCTGGTGGGAAATTTCGACGTCTTCCGGTGTTTCTTGCGCAGCGATTCGAACATCGTGAGTGCTGCCATCAAGAGGATCTGTGCGACGACGAGCACCACCGCCCCGCGGGTAACGAAGGTGCTCACACGCTGGCGCCAGGCAGAACGAGGCTTCGAAGACATGCCCCAAAGCCTAGTCCACTGGCGAGACGAATTGTCGGTGCTCACTACTAGGCTTGGGGGTGCCATGACTGATTCGTTCTTGCCTGATTTTGCCGCTGTGTTCGAGCCTGATTCGCGTGCGCCCGAAGCGCCCACCAGTGAACGTTCAGGGAGTTTCCGGGAGGTTTCGGAAGCAGAGCTGCTCGAGGGCCTCAATGATCCCCAGCGCCAGGCCGTGACGCACGACGGCGGGCCGGTGCTCGTCGTCGCAGGCGCGGGATCGGGAAAAACCAGGGTGCTGACGCGCCGTATCGCTTACCTCGTCGGGCACCGCAACGTGCACCCTGGCTCTATTTTGGCCATCACCTTCACCAACAAGGCGGCGGCCGAGATGCGTGAGCGCGTCATGGAGCTCGTCGGCAACAGGGCGAAGCTCATGTGGGTGTCGACGTTCCACTCGGCGTGCGTGCGGATTCTGCGCGCTGACATCGACCGTTTCGGCATGCCGAAGAGTTTCTCCATCTACGACGACGCGGATTCGAAACGCCTGATGTCGCTCGTGCTGCGTGACTTGGAGGCAGATCCGAAGCGCTTCCCCGTACGCCAGGTGCTGAACGCGGTAGGTAACTTCAAGAACGAACTGATCGACCACGAGACTGCCGTCGCGGAGGCAGTCACGCCGCAGCAGAAGGTGTACGCCCAGGCCTACGCTGACTACCAGATGCGGCTCCACGCCGCTGGTGCCCTTGACTTCGATGATTTGATCGTGACGACGGTGAACCTCCTGCAGGCCTTTCCCGACGTGCGTGAGCGTTACCGTCGACGCTTCCGGCACGTGCTGGTGGACGAGTATCAAGACACCAACCACGCGCAGTATGCCCTTGTGCGGGAGCTCTGTGGGGAGGCGACGACAGGCCTCGTCGAAGGTACCCCGACGGTGGACCCCGCCGAGCTCATGGTGGTGGGCGACTCCGATCAGTCCATCTACGCGTTCCGCGGCGCGACCATCCGCAACATTCTCGACTTCGAGGCGGACTTCCCCGGCGCAGAAACTATCGTGCTGGACCAGAACTACCGCTCGACGGGAAACGTGCTTACCGCTGCCAACGCCGTGATCTCCAGGAACAAGGGCCGTCGTGACAAGCAGCTGTGGAGCGATTTGGGTGACGGCGAGCTCATCGTCGGATGGGTTGCGGATACGGAGCACGACGAGGCGCAGTTCATTGCGACGGAGATCGACCGCCTCGCAGACGAAGGCATATCGAAGTACTCCGATACCGCGGTGTTCTACCGCACGAACGCGCAATCGAGGGCGCTCGAGGAAGTATTCATTCGCGTGGGTCTGCCGTACAAGGTGGTGGGGGGCGTCCGCTTCTACGAGCGCAAGGAGGTCAAGGACGCCATCGCATACCTGCGCACGGTGGTGAACCCAGCCGACGACGTCTCCGTGCGTCGCATCCTGAACGTGCCGAAGCGAGGGATCGGCGACCGCGCCGAGTCCGCTATTGCGAACCTGGCCGCCCGGGAACGAATTACGTTCTACGAGGCCCTACGGCGCGCCGAGGAGGCCCAGCTGGCCACGCGTAGCTTGAACCAGATCAAGGCGTTCGTGGAGATCATCGAGCGCTGGCGCGACAAGGCTGCGTCGGGGGAGAGCGCCGACGAAGTACTGCTCGGGCTGCTCAAGGATTCCAGCTACGTACCGGAGCTGCAGGCATCGACGGATCCCCAAGACGCCACTCGGCTTGAGAACCTAGAAGAGCTTGTGAACGTCGCATCGGAGTTCGTCGCGGCGGCGAATACCGTCGATCTCGAAGAAGAGGAAGAGTCCGACCTCATGGTGGGCATGCCCGAACCGGACGACTCGATTGAGGCATTCCTCGAGAGGGTGGCGCTCGTCGCGGATTCCGATCAGGTGCCCGACGACGGCTCCGGCGTCGTCACGCTCATGACGCTGCACACAGCGAAGGGTCTGGAATTCGACACCGTGTTCCTGACCGGCATGGAGGAGAGCATCTTCCCCCACCAGCGTGCTATGACCTCGAACGACGAGCTGGAGGAAGAACGACGCTTGGCCTATGTGGGAATCACCCGCGCGCGCAAGCGGCTGTACCTCTCGCGCGCCACGGTGCGGGTGGTGTTCGGACAACCGATGTACAACCATGCATCTAGGTTTCTCGACGAGATCCCACCGCACGTGCTTGATTGGCGTCGCACCGGCGAGTCATCCACCACGTGGGCGGCATCGTCGGCCACCCGCGCCAAGCAGTCGCGCTCCAGGATGCAGGAACCCACGTCGGGATTCGGCAAGAGCAGCGCGGCGAAACCCGTGCTGGAGGTCAGGTCTGGTGACAAGGTGCTGCACGCCAAGTTCGGGCTCGGCACCGTGCTGACGGTGATCGGATTCGGGGCAGATGCGAAAGCCGAGATCGACTTCGGCTCCGCAGGGATGAAACGAATGAGCCTCAAGCATTCCCCGATGGAGAAGTTGTAGGCGCCCCGGGGGTCTGCCCGTCGCTGCGCCTCGGCGCTTCTGTGGGGTTCGTCAAGTGATCACCCGTCGCCCAACTTCAAAATCCGTACGCAGATGAGACTAAGGGCCCGATATAGGGGTGTTTGTTCAATCTGCGTACGGATTTTGAAGTTTTTCAATGGCTGCGTCTCGATACGCGGCTTCGTCGCTACTCGACGATCGGGTGAGGGCAGGCGGGCCTATTCGACGATCGGGTGAGGGCAGGCGGGCTTACTCGACGATCGGGGGAAGACCCTGCACCCCCGACCGGTGGTTGAGTAGCGCCGAAGGCGCGTATCGACGGTGGTTGAGTAGCCCGCGAAACGCGCGTATCGATGGTGGTTGAGTAGCCCGCGAAACCCGCATATCGACGGTGGTTGAGTAGCGCCGAAGGCGCGTATCGAAACCCCGCCTCAGGGATCATCGAGGCAAGTGGATCCTGCGTCTGTCGGAGGTGTCGGGTCAGCGCACGCCCAGGCTTCGCAGGAAGCTCATCGGGTCTTGTGCGGAGTACACGTCACCAGGCGTGGTGCCATTGGGGTAGTACTCGAAGTGCAGGTGCGGGCCGAATGCGCGACCGGTGGCACCCACGTAGCCGATCAGCTGCCCGGGCTTGACGGCTTCGCCGGGCGAGACAACTCGACGCGACAGATGCGCCGACAGCGTGGCGCCGGTCTTGTGCTGGATGACGACGTTGGTGCCGGCCCAGGATCCCGCGGTGGAGCTGATGACGACGCCGGGTGCGACGGCGTAGACGGGCGTGCCGACGGGGGCGGGGAAGTCTTGCCCCGTGTGGTAGCGAGCCCACAGCCCACGCTGCCCGAAGCCGGCTCCGATACGAAAGTTCTGCTTCACAGGCATGGAGCCACCGCTGGCGCTGAGTGCGGCCACGTCATCGGCGTTCAGGCCACTCGTGCTACCGCCGTTCGCGTTCTGCGCAGCGGCAAGCACTTCTGCTGCTTCCTCTGCTTCCTTTTTCAGCTTGGCTGCCTGCTTTTCGACGAGCTTCAGGTCTTCGTCCATGAGGCGCACGCGCTCGGCGGCGCTTTCCTTAGACTCGGCGGCGAGCGCGTCGCTGGCTGCTTTATCGATGAGTGCCGTACGCTCGCGGGCATTCTCGCTGGTGGCTGCATCCGAAATGCCCTTGCGTAGGGCATTTCGCGAAGCATCCTGCGAGCGGTCTGCGAAGCCGCCGCGAGCAGCCTCTACCGCTGCGGCTGGCACAGCATTATCTGCACTGACGGATTCGAGCGACGAGTCCTGGCCGCCACGAGAGGTGAAGGCAAAAGCGAATAGGGTTCCGGCCGCAAGTGTTCCGGCGACGAGCCCCGCGACGGCGCCCTTGCCGAACCTGCGTGCTGCACGGCCGCGCTTCGCGCGGGTAGGAGATGACGTGATGTCCTCGATACCGTCTTCGAAGGCATCGTCAGCCATGCCGCGTCGGGGTGTGCTGCCCGGAACTACGCTCACGTTTCTCCTTAGTGTCTTGTTGAACCGATGGGAACCTTAGCATTTCTCAGGTTGTTCTCAAACTACGGGGCCAAATTGTTGTGGATATCTAAAACCCCGGGTGTCAGAGAGCGTCAGGCAGGCCGAAAATACTACCCCGGGGTGCGGTGGGCGCCAAGAGCCGGGTCCGATAAGAAGGATTCGTTGCTAGCTAGTAGGCTGGGCACGCAAGAATCCAAATCCCCTCCCTGAGGAGTCATAGTGGACCTCCTGGAATACCAGGCGCGTGCCCTGTTCGAACGCTTCGGCGTCCCCGTACTGCCCGGCCGCACTGCTACTACTGTCAACGAAGCACTCGAAGCCCACGAAGCCCTCGGCGGTGGCACTGTCGTCGTCAAGGCGCAGGTGCGCACCGGCGGGCGTGGCAAGGCCGGTGGCGTCAAGCTCGCTAAGTCAAAAGAGGAAGTTTCCCAGGTTGCTGAGCAGATCCTCGGCCTCGACATCAAGGGCCACACGGTCGAGACCGTGATGCTGAGCCCTGGCGCTGAGATCGCTGAGGAGTTCTACTTCTCGATCCTGCTCGACCGCGCGCAGCGTCGATTCCTCGCCATGTGCAGCCTCGAAGGCGGCATGGACATCGAGACCCTGGCCAAGGAGCGCCCCGAAGCACTCGCCAAGGTTGAGATCGACCCCATCGTCGGTATCGACGAGGCCAAGGCGGCGGAGATCCTGAAGGAAGCCGGTTTCAAGGAAGAAGACTTTGAACGTATCGGCGCAGTCCTCCAGAAGCTCTGGGCCACCTTCAAGGAGTCCGACGCCACGCTCGTCGAGGTGAACCCCCTGGTGCGCACCGCATCCGGCATGGTGCTCGCGCTCGACGGCAAGGTCACGCTCGACGACAACGCAGACTTCCGCCATGCAGATCGCGCTGAGTATCAGAAGTCTTCTGGCGCGGTGGATCTAGAGAAGCAGGCCAAGGAATACGGCCTCCAGTACGTTAAGCTCGACGGCACCGTCGGCATCATTGGTAACGGCGCGGGACTCGTGATGAGCACACTCGACGTCGTGGCCGGCGCAGGCGAAGATCTCCCCGGCCAGCCCAAGCCAGCCAACTTCCTCGACATCGGCGGCGGTGCGTCGGCCGAGGTGATGGCCAACGGCCTGCGCATCATCATGTCCGACCCGCAGGTGAAGTCGGTGTTCGTCAACGTGTTCGGCGGCATCACCGCATGCAATGACGTAGCCAACGGCATCGTGAACGCCCTCGACATCCTGGGCGACGAAGCCAAGCTGCCCATCGTCGTGCGTCTCGACGGCAACGCGGTGGAAGTCGGTCTCCAGATCCTTGCTGATCGGAACCATCCGCTGATCACCGTCGTCGACACCATGGACGGCGCTGCCCGCAAGGCAGCCGAACTCGCGAGCGAAGGGAACTGAAACCCATGTCCATCTTTATTGACAAGAACAGCCGCGTCATCGTCCAGGGCATGACGGGCAAGGAAGGCCGCAAGCACACGCAGCGGATGATCATGTCCGGCACCCGCATCGTCGGTGGCGTCACCCCGGGCAAGGGCGGCGAGTCGGTGCTCTTCGAGGAAGATCCGGTTCCGGTGTTCAACCACGTCGGAGAGGCCAAGGAAGCCACCGGCGCGAACGTCTCCGTCGTCTTCGTGCCCCCGAAGTTCGCGAAGGCTGCGGTGCTCGAGGCCATCGAGGCCGAGATGGAGCTCGTCGTCGTGATCACCGAGGGCATCCCCGTGCACGACACCGTCGAGTTCTACTCCGCCGCCAAGAAGTCCGGCAAGACGCGCCTCATTGGCCCGAACTGCCCCGGCCTCATCTCTCCTGGACAATCCAACGCCGGCATCATTCCGGCATCCATCACGGGTGCGGGCAGGCTGGGTCTTGTTTCGAAGTCCGGAACGCTCACCTACCAGATGATGTACGAGCTTCGTGACCTGGGCTTCACCACCGCCGTCGGCATTGGCGGCGACCCGGTCGTCGGCACCATGCACATCGACTGCCTCCAGGCATTCGAAGATGACCCGGAGACGGACGCCATCGTGATGATCGGCGAGATTGGCGGCGACGCGGAAGAGCGCGCCGCGGCCTACATCAAGGAGAACATCACGAAGCCGGTTATTGGCTACATCGCCGGTTTCACCGCACCCCCCGGCAAGACGATGGGCCACGCCGGCGCCATCATCACCGGCTCGGCTGGTACCGCTCGTGCGAAGAAGGAAGCCCTCGAGGCCGCAGGCGTGCGCGTGGGCGAGACTCCGTCGCAGGCTGCAGACCTCGTTCGCGAGGCAGTGGCGAAGCTCGGCAAGTAACGACGAGCCTCCTATATATAACTGTTGTGGCGCTCCTTCCCGCGTTGGGAAGGGGCGCCACAACAATTACTGCGGGGCAGGAGCGGGTTTATTCACCTTGCTGCACCCGGACTCCCGCACGCGTGATGACTGAGCCCAGATTCTGCTCGGAGAACTGGAAATCCTTCGTCACGTTCGCCATGAGGTAGACGACGGCGTTGCCCCGCTGTGCGAGTGCTACCTGGTAGAGGATGTTTCCGTTGCTGGTTTCGCGTTCGATAGTGAACGCCTGCGCATCCTTGGGGCCGTTGATGGAGGAAATCTTCGTGCCCAGGACGCGCTCCTTACAGTCGGCGATGCCCTTGCCCAGCTTGGAGGCAAACTGCGCCGCGCTCTTCTCGTCGTTGAAGCGGAACACGAACTCGTCGAGACCGAATTGCTCGGGCGCTTTGTCATCTTGCGCGACGAGGTACGTCGCCTGCTGGCGCTTCGTCGGCCCTGATTCCGATGCGAGATTCAGATTCTCGCAACCTGTGCCCTTGCTGGAGATATCTGCCGGCGGTTGCGCAGTCCACAGGCCTGCCCCGGCGCGGATACGGGGGAGATCGGAGGGGATCAGCCAACCCTTCGGATCCACTGCGGGCACCGTGGCGTCCTCGACGGTGGCGCTGGCGGGGTCGCAGTTGCCAGCCTTCTGGCACAGCTGCGTAGCTGAGCGCTTGAGCATGTCTACCAGCTGCTCGGGCTTCACGCTCCCGTCGGCGGAGGCTGCGTCGATGATGCTCAGCACGTTGCCGGCCCGAGTGAGGAGTAGCGCGTGATACTTGCGCGGATTTGCCTCCTCGACGACGGAAATCTGGATCGCGTCCTCTGCGATACCACTCACCTTGGTCGCTGAAAGAATGAGCGTCTGCACCTCGTTGCATTGAGCGAGTGCTGCCGCGCGCGCGGAAAACACCTGTTGAGCAGCTTCCTTGGTCGGAAATGCGTCCAACTGGTGGAGGGCAGCCAGCTTGTTCTTCCCCGTCGTGCCGAGCGTGCGTTGGAGTGAATCGATCCGGTCGACGTCGCTCGCCTCCGTGCTGAGGCAGGCGGGACGGGCAGCGTGATCGTTCAGCGACGTGGTGGTACCGGTGATAGCCCAGTCCGCGTTGGCGGATGCTGCTTTCGCGTCTGCCTCGGTGATCAGGTCGTTTTGGCCGACCCTAGGAACATTGACGGATGGGCTGTTGCTTGCCGACGGCGTCGGGGTAGCGGTAGGGGTGCCTGGCTTCGCCTGGTTGTAGCCCAGAACGCCTGCGCCGAGGGCGAGCACGGCGACTGCGACGGCAGCCGCGATCAGCCCCCGCAGGTGGGCGACGTGCCATGGGCGCTCGTCCGGGTGAGCAGGGGCAACCGTGGTGTCAGACGCGGCGTCGCTGGGCGGTTCAGCGTCGGTGGTAGGTGAAGGGACGGGGGCCGGCGACTGGGTGGTGTCGGGGGACGCGGGGGATTCAAGGACCCATTCCGGCGCCTCGGGTGGCGTGACAGAACTCATGGCAGAGCGCCGGGGGACAGGGCCGGGGCCGTCGTAGACCCCCTCGCCGCGGGCGGGAAGCACCGGGCCAGGGACGGTGAGTGCCGGAGCCTCTGGCTCTTCAGCCGGCAAGGAGCGACGTGCTCGCGTGGGGCTGCCCGCATTACTGCCAGGGCGCGCGAACGGGTTCTCGTCGAGTCGTTCGGCCTCGGGCTGTTGGTCCGCGCTATCGTCGGGTGCGAGCGCCCGGCGCGGACGCACGTCGTCGTCAGACATGTGCTTGGCCGTCCTTCCTGGATTCCTCCATGAGATCCTAGGTTACCGGGCGAAAGGCAGCTGTCCTACATGTGCAGGAGGTATCCCGTGGCCGACGTGACACGCACGGTGGCGGTCGACGTCGACGAGCGGGAAGAACCGCAAGGGGAGGGGTTCTCCTGGCCGTGGCCCGTGACGGTCATCGTCGGTGCAGTTGGTGTGGCGCTCGCAGGATGGGTGATCTTGGCAGGCGTCGCAACGCTGGTCTGGATGGGCGACGGTGACGCGGGCTACATGGCAGCGCTCCGTCTCGCAACCTCGGTGTTCGCCCTAGCTCACGCAGTGCCCATCGACGTCGCCGGCCAGCACATATCGCTCATGCCGCTGGGGCTCACCGGGTTGTTGTTGTTTTTGCAGGTGCAGGTGGTTGCGTTCTCGGCCAGACGCGCGGCGGTTGCCGAGGGTGCGGAAGATGACGAGGGTTCCCTGCACGTCGACGTCGAACGCGTGCTGTGGAAGGTGGCTGGCGTGCACGCGATCACGTATTGCCTTGTCGTTGCCATACTCGACGGTGCCTTGCTCGGCGGGCCAGCAGGTGCGCGCTCGCTGCTGGGGGCGGGAATCGTCGGGCTCATAGCGGGGCTCTGGGGCGCCGGGAGCGGCCTGGAGCACGACCCGACGCGGCACTGGCCCACCTGGTTGCAGGTGGTGCCGCGCGCTATGGGTGCGGCCCTGCTCACCGTCGTAGCCGGGGGATGCGTGGCTCTGGCGTTGGCGGTGTTTTCCGGACGGGGGCGCATCGTCGATATTGCTACCGGACTCGGCGTCGACGGCGTGGGCGTCGTCGCTTTGTGCGTGATGCATCTGCTCTACCTGCCCAACCTGGTGCTGTGGGCGTGCTCGTGGGTGCTGGGCGCGGGGATCACGCTTGGCGACGGGTCGCTGCTCTCCCCGCACATCACCGACGTGGGCGTGCTGCCGGCGTTGCCAATCTTCGGTGCAGTGCCTGCCGAAGGTCTGCTGCCGGGGGCGATGCTGTGGTGGCTCGCGGTAGGTGTCGTCGCCGGAGTGTTGGCGGGATTAGTGGTCACGTGGGCGAGGCCGCGCGCACGATTCGACGAAACGGCCATCGTGGGCGGGCTCTCGGGTGTGCTGGCGGGGCTGCTGCTCGTGCTCCTCGCATCGCTCGGAAGTGGCGGGCTGGGCGTTGATAGGCTCGCACACATCGGCGCCCGCGTCGATCAGCTGATTGTCTTTGCCCCCGTGCTGTTGGGGCTTGCCGGGCTGATGGCAGGTCTTGTGCTCGGCCTTGTGCGCAGGCCAGGCGGGGGCCCCGTCGACGGAGAACCGCGGCAGCGAAAACGAATGTCGCTGGTGGAGGAGACCACCGGCATTGTCCAGGAGGACGCATGATCGACGTTGTGGTGCTGGCATCGGGATCTGGCACGTTGACGCAGGCATTGATCGACGCCGTGGAAGCTGGCGAGGTGGATGCGCGGATCGTCGCTGTTATCTCCGACCAGCCCGATGCAGGAGTGCTGGAGCGCGCACGAACCCACGGCATCGACGTTCACGCTCACCCGCTGGCGAAGGGCCAGGACCGGGCAGATTGGGATCGCGAGCTCACCGCCATCGTGGAGCGTTACCAGCCTGACCTGGTGGCCTCGGCAGGATTTATGAAGCTGCTCGGACCGGCATTTCTCGCCCGCTTCGAGGGCAACACCATCAATACCCACCCAGCACTCCTGCCAAGTTTCCCCGGCATGCACGGCCCCCGTGACGCGTTGCGGGCTGGCGTCAAAGTCACCGGGGCGACGGTCTTCGTCGTCGATCAGGGAGTGGATACCGGTAGGATCTTGGCCCAAGGCGCCGTCGACGTGCTCGACGACGACTCGGTCGAATCGCTCCACGAACGCATCAAAGTAGTGGAGCGGCGATTGCTGGTCGATGTCGTACGCAACTGGAGGAAACAATGACCGGACGCAAATCTTTGCAGCGCGCTCTCGTGAGCGTGTATGACAAGACGGGGCTCGTCGAGCTCGGCAAGGACCTGGCCGAAGCGGGTGTCGAGATCGTCTCCACCGGATCTACTGCGCGGGTGCTGGCCGACGCAGGCGTACCCGTGGTGCCAGTCGAGGACGTTACGGGGTTTCCGGAGTGCCTTGATGGGCGTGTGAAGACCCTGCACCCGAAGATTCACGCTGGCATCCTCGCTGATCTTCGCCTCGACGCTCATCGGGCGCAGCTCGACGAGCTCGACGTGCGGCCGTTCGACGTCGTCATCACCAATCTGTACCCGTTCGTAGAGACGGTTGCATCCGGGGCTAGCTTCGACGAGACCATCGAACAGATCGATATCGGCGGGCCGACGATGGTGCGCGCCGCCGCCAAGAACCACGCATCGGTCGCCATCGTGACAAACGCGTCCCAGTACCCCGGGTTGCGCGAGGCGCTCGCCAACGGCGGTTACACCGCCGAGGAACGCCAGCAGCTCGCCGTCGAAGCGTTTCGGCACACCGCTAACTACGACGTCGCGGTTGCCTCGTGGCTGGGCGCGCAAAGCCCATCGGGCGGGGCACCCCAATGGTATGGCGCGACGTACGAGAAGATGGCAGACCTGCGCTACGGCGAAAACTCCCACCAGAACGCTGCGCTGTACCGCGACGCGCACGGCGGGGGGCTCGCGGGAGCAGAACAGCTCCACGGCAAGGCAATGAGCTACAACAACTACGTCGACGCCGACGCCGCCTACCGCGCTGCATATGACCATAGCGAGCCCGCCGTCGCCATCATCAAGCACGCGAACCCGTGCGGTATCGCCGTCGGGGAAGATGTTGCCGAGGCGCACCGCAAGGCACACGCCTGCGACCCCGTCTCCGCCTTCGGTGGCGTCATCGCCTGCAACCGCCCGGTATCGCTCGCGATGGCCGAACAAGTAGCGGAAATCTTCACCGAGGTGATCGTCGCGCCCGGCTACGAGCAAGGCGCAGTCGAAGTTCTCAGTAAGAAGAAGAACATCCGCATCCTGGTGGCCGAGGCTCCCCGTCGGGAGGGAACCACGTCGCGAGAGATTAGCGGCGGTTTGCTCAGGCAGGACATCGACGCCATCGACGCCGAGGGCGATAATCCCGCACACTGGACGCTGGCATGCGGCGACGCCGTCGACGAAGCAACGCTTCGCGACCTCGAGTTCGCATGGCGCTGCGTGCGCGCAGTGAAGTCCAACGCCATCCTGCTCGCTTCCGACGGTGCCTCCGTCGGCGTGGGCATGGGGCAGGTGAACCGCGTCGACTCCTGCCACCTCGCCGTGGACCGCGCAGGCGATCGGGCGGCTGGCTCCGTCGCCGCGTCTGATGCGTTCTTCCCGTTCGCGGACGGGCCGCAGGTGCTGCTGGATGCAGGCGTGCGCGCCATCGTCCAGCCGGGCGGTTCGGTGCGCGATCAGGAAGTGATCGAGGCCGTCTCGAAGGCGGGCATCACGATGTACTTCACCGGCACCCGCCACTTCTTCCACTGAACGAGGACCCATGACTGCCCAAACTCTCGACGGCAAGGCCACCGCGAAGGCCATTAAAAACGAACTCACCGAGCGCGTGGCGAAACTCCGAGCCCGCGGCATCGTCCCGGGCCTCGCGACGGTGCTGGTGGGGGAGGATCCGGCTAGCCAGAACTACGTGCGGATGAAGCACCGCGACTGCGAGCAGGTGGGCATCGAGTCCATCCGCGTCGAGCTGCCCGCAGACGCCACCGCCACCCAGCTCGAAGACGCCATCGGCGAGCTCAATCGAAGCGATGCTTGCACCGGCTACATCGTCCAATTGCCCATTCCGAAACACCTCGACGAGAACTGGGCGCTCTCACTCATTGATCCGGACAAGGATGCCGACGGACTCCACCCGATCAACCTGGGGCGCCTCGTACTGAACGAGCCCGCGACGCTGCCGTGCACGCCGCGCGGAATCGTCGAGCTGGTGCGCCGCCACGGCATCGAGTGGCAGGGCAAGGAAGTGTGCGTCGTCGGGCGAGGTATCACCGTCGGCAGGCCGCTCGGGCTGATCCTGACCCGTCGTAGCGAGAACGCGACGGTGACGCTCTGCCACACCGGCACCCGCGACGTCGCCAGCCACACTGCTAGCGCTGACGTCGTCGTCGCAGCGGCCGGCGTTCCCGGCATGGTGGATGCCAGCATGATCAAGGAAGGCGCGGTCTGTATCGACGTAGGCGTCAGCCGCGTCGACGGGAAAACCACCGGCGACCTCGCGCCCGACGTGTGGGAGAAAGCGAGTTGGGTAACCCCGAACCCAGGCGGCGTCGGGCCGATGACCCGCGCGATGCTGCTCAGCAACGTTGTCGATCGGGCCGAACTGCTCCATGCCTGAGAAGGACTCGCTTCGGGATAAACCCGACAAACCCGCCGAGAGTGCGCCCATGACCCTGTGGCCGCTGGCCCTGTGCCTCGCCATCGTGCTCGTCGCCGTGGCATTCGGGTTCCTGGAGCACTGGCGACGGGCCTCCATGACGGTGGCGCTCGCCATGGGGGTTGCGGGAGCCCTTCGCCTGATACTGCCCCGGCAAACCGCAGGGCTGCTCGTCGTGAGACGGCGAACCTTCGACGTCATCGTGTACCTCGGTGCTGCCGTGGCGATCGCTGTTGTCGCCTTTGTCGTCCCACCCGCGAGATGACCTGAGCCCCACAGTCGCGCCCACCGTTAGGATGATTGCATGGCCGAAGTGGAGAGAGAAGAGGCCGTACCCGAGATTGAATTCGAGGACGGGCCGCGTCCGAAAGATAGGTACGTGTTATTTGGCGAGATGCTGGTGTTCTCCATCATTTCGCTCATCGCCAGTTGGGTGCTTTCCTACGACGCCATCTTGCTGGCGCAGGACCCTAATACCGCACTGAACTGCTCAATCAACGCAGTGCTCGACTGTGCTGAGGTGGGCAAGTCCTGGCAGGCGTCGGTGTTCGGCTTCCCGAACGCATTCCTTGGCATGATCTCCGAACCCGTGGTCATGACGATCGCCGTTGCGTCGCTGTGCAAAGTGAAGTTCCCGCGATGGTTCATGCTCACCGCCAACTTCGTGTACCTCCTGGGCGTGATTTTCGCCTACTGGCTGCTGTATCAGTCGACATTCGTCATCGGTGCGCTGTGCCCATGGTGCCTCACCGTTACCGTCTCCACGACGTTCGTGTTCTACTCCATGACGCAGTGGAACATTCTCGAAGGGCGTCTGTTCCCGTCGGGCATCTGGCACAAGCGAGCGGTGGGCTGGGTGCGCGGCGGATGGTTCGTCATCGCATTGATCGCATGGTTCGCCATCGTGTTCGGCGTCGAGCTCATGCACTGGCTGCCCCGCTATCTCTAGTGGGTGGTACCGCCAAAATCCGGGCGCGCTAGAGTCAGCTATGTACTTCGAAGCCAACCTCTGAGAGGACATCGAAATGAGCACTGAAGCTCCCGTCAAAATCGCCGTTACCGGCGCAGCCGGCCAGATTTGCTACAGCCTCCTGTTCCGTATCGCCAGCGGCTCGCTGCTCGGTGACCGCCCCATCGAGCTTCGTCTGCTCGAAATCACCCCCGCGCTGAAGGCGCTCGAAGGCGTCGTCATGGAACTCGACGACTGCGCCTTCCCGAACCTGGTCAACATTGAGATCGGCGACGACCCGGAGAAGGTCTTCGACGGTGTCAACATGGCCATGCTCGTCGGCGCCATGCCACGCAAGCAGGGCATGGAGCGCTCAGACCTCCTCTCCGCCAATGGCGCCATCTTCACCGCGCAGGGCAAGGCGCTCAACAAGGTGGCTGCCGACGACGTGCGCGTGCTGGTCACCGGCAACCCCGCCAACACGAACGCGCTCATCGCCATGACGAACGCCCCCGACATCCCGAACGACCGCTTCAACGCGCTCACCCGCCTGGATCACAACCGCGCCATCTCCCAGCTCGCCGCCAAGCTCGACGTGCCGGTTACCGAGATCAGCAACATGACCATCTGGGGCAACCACTCCGCCACTCAGTACCCGGACCTGTTCAACGCGAAGGTCGGCGGCAAGTGCGCAGCCGACGAGGTGAACGACCAGGAGTGGATTGAAAACACCTTCATCCCGACGGTCGCCAAGCGCGGCGCTGCCATCATCGAGGCACGCGGTCTGTCGTCGGCGGCATCCGCCGCGAACGCCACCGTCGAGCACATGCGCGACTGGGCCCTGGGTACGCCTGAGGGCGACTGGGTGTCCATGTCGATCCCGTCCGACGGCTCCTACGGCGTTCCCGAGGGCCTCATCTCGTCGTTCCCCTGCACCGTGAAGGACGGCAAGGCGGAGATCGTCCAGGGCCTCGAGATCAACGAGTTCTCGCGCGCCAAGATCGACGCATCCGTCGCCGAGCTCGAGGGCGAGCGTCAGGCAGTCAAGGAGCTCGGCCTCATCTGAGCCCCCCCTACCACCGACGTCGAACGCCCCGCAATCGCTTCGTTGTGGGGCGTTCGACGCGTCCGGGCACCGTCGCGTGCTGGCCCGAATTGGCAGATGCAATAGGCTTACCCCCATGTCTGAATTGGTTGTCTCGCTTCGATGCCCAGATCGCTCTGGGCTTGTCCACGCTATGACCGCGGGGGTGGTCGCGGTGGGCGGCAACATCGTCGAGATGCAGCAATTCGCATCCCCAGATTCCGGGCAGTTCTTCGCCAGGGTCGAGGTGCAGGGCGTGGAAAAGGCTGAGCTCGAACATGCCATTCACGAACAGATGGACCGATTCCAGGCGACGTTCAAGGTAGACGTGGCAGGCAGGAAACTACGCACGCTCGTTCTGGCATCGAAGGCCGGCCACGCCATGAATGATCTGCTCTTTCGTGCCCGTTCGGGGACGCTCCCCATCGAGGTTCTGTCCGTCATGGCGAACCACGACGTGCTCTCGCCCCTCGCCGACTTCTATGGCGTGCCCTTTCAGTATCAACACGTGTCACCGGAAACGAAGCCCGCATTCGAGGCTGCAGTGCGGCGCTTCGTGACGGAACACGACGTGGAGCTCGTCGTGCTCGCCCGCTACATGCAGATTTTGAGCCCGGAGCTGTGCCAGTTCCTGCAAGGTCGCGCCATCAACATCCATCACTCGTTCCTGCCGGGCTTCAAGGGTGCAAACCCGTATCGCCAGGCCCATAACCGTGGGGTCAAGCTGATCGGTGCCACGGCGCACTTCGTCACTAGTGACTTGGACGAGGGGCCCATCATCGAACAGAACGTGACGCGCGTCGATCACTCGATGAGCGTCGCTAAACTCGTCGGTAAAGGGCAGACGCAGGAATCCCAGACCCTCGCCGAAGCCGTGCGTCTTTTCGCTGAACACCGAATCCTGCTCGACGGCGACCGGACCGTGATTTTCCGGTAACACCAATGGCCTTAGACATCGCGCTCATCGCGCTCTTCATCGTCGTCGGTGGCACGTTTGCTGCGGCCGAGATGGCGCTCGTATCTCTCCGTGACGCCCAGGTTCGCCAGCTCAGCACGCGCGGCAAGCGTGGGCAAGCCATCGAAAAACTCACGGAAAATCCGAATAACTTCCTGTCTGCGGTCCAGATCGGCGTGACGGTGTCCGGCTTCCTCTCGGCATCCTTCGGCGCCTCGTCAATTGCGCCGAGAGTCAGCCCGTATCTTGAAGGTTGGGGTGTGCCGAGCGGTCTGGCTGGCACCCTTGCCCTCATCGGTTTGACGCTGGTGATTGCGTATTTCTCCATCGTCATCGGTGAGTTGACCGCGAAGCGTCTCGCCATGCAGCGCGCCGAGTCGTTCTCGCTCATGCTGGCTCCGATGGTGGCTGGGATCGCGATGCTGGTGCGCCCGGTGATCTGGCTCCTCGACGTGTCAACGAACGCCCTGGTCAGGGTGCTAGGCGGTAACCCGGAGCAGGCCAGGGAAGTGGTCACCGACGAGGAAATCCGCCAGATGGTCTCCAGTTCCGAAACCTTGGGCGATGAGGAGCGACGCATCGTCGACGAAGTGTTCCAGGCAGGCGAGCTCAGCCTGCGCGAGGTGATGGTGCCACGCACTGAGGTGGACTTTCTGCCAGCAGACATGCCCATCCAGAAGGCTTACCGCGAGGTGCGCGGTGCGCCACGCTCGCGGTATCCCGTCACCGACGGGTCCACCGACAAGGTGATCGGCTTCCTACACGTGCGCGACCTCATGGATGTCGAAGGGTCCGCGCGTGGCGGGGATGTGCGTCGGATTGTCCGCCCGATCCTGCACCTTCCCGAGACGCTGCGGATCCTTCCTGCAATGACCATGCTGCGCAAGGAAAGCATGCACATTGCTGTCGTGCGCGACGAATACGGCGGTACCGCAGGCATCATCACCATGGAAGACCTCATGGAGGAACTCATCGGTGACATCACGGATGAGTACGACGTGCCGCAAACCCAAGCGCACCTGCAGGTGAACCAGTTCGATGGGCTCACCACCATCGAGGAGTTTGCGGACGCCACCGGGTTCGTGATCCCAGAGGGGCCCTACGACACCGTCGCGGGATACTTTATGTTCGTACTCGGTGCCATACCCGAAGTTGGCTCGCGCATCAGTGTCGGTTTGGAACCCCGGGAAACGCCCACCGAGCCGGTCACCGTCGAATTCTCGTTTGAGGTCACAGAGATGGACGGCCGCCGAGCATCCTGGTTCCGTGTGCGTAGAGAGGAGACGCATGCTTGACGACGGGTCGGAGCTGCTCACGGGCCCGGGCGTCGGCGACCTGCTAAAGGCCGCCGTGCGGCACGCGGGTGGTGAGCTCGTGAGTTGGAGCCTGGACCACGTGGACCAGGCGCCTGATCAGTACACCACCGCCACCTACATGGCATCCATCCGCTGGCCTCACGGTCAGCGCGATGAGCTCCTCGGGGTATCGGCGCGTTCGGGCGGACAAACCATTGCATCAGATTCCAACGCGCAGATTTTCAATGATGGCAACCGTCGTGTCGCCGTGTGGCTGTACCCGAACGATCCCGATCTGCCGGGGCTTGCGCGCGCGGCATTTCCCGACCGCATGGCTGACGTGCTGAACTCCGGCAATATCTTCAGCCGCCCCATCACGGGCGAGCAGCTTTCGCTGGCGATGATTGGCTACCGTCCCCGGCGCCGCGCCGTAGTCAAAGTGGTTGCTGAGACCCAGGTGTTTTACGTGAAGGTGCTGCGTGAACGGCTGTTTCCTGACGTGTACCGGAAGCACCAGCTGCTGCTCGACGCCGGTGTCCCAGCACCTGAGGTGGCGACGACCACACCCGATTATCTGTTGGTCACCCGTGAGCTGCCGGGCACGTCGTTGGCCAGGGCATTGTTCGAGCCAGGCGACCCATGCCGAGCCGAAGACCTTATCGAGACACTCGACTCCATGCCGCCAGCCGTTGCGCAGCTGAGCCGTCGGCCACCGTGGTCTGATGCAGTGGAACACTACGGCCGACTCGTCGTGGCCCCACTGCCTGCCGTGACCGACGAGGTGCTGTGGACGGTGCGCAACATCGAGCGCGGGCTCGCACACTATCCCCCGGGCGACGAGCCCACCCACGGCGACTTCCATGAGGGGCAAGTCCGCGTCGACGGCGGCCGCGTCGTCGGGATTCTCGATGTCGACACCGTCGGGCCCGGGCGGAGAGCCGACGACCTCGCCTGTCTCATCGGCCATCTCATGACCATCCAACGCATGAATGCGGAACAAACCGCGAAGGTGCAAGACATCCTGACTCGCTGGGTTCGGGTATTCGACAAGCGCGTCGACCCGGTGGAGCTGCGGCTGCGCGCCGCAGCGGTGATCCTCTCGCTCGCTACGGGGCCCTACCGAAGCCAAGAACCTGACTGGGAGAGCCAGACTCGCCAGATGGTGCGCTCTGCCTCCGATCTCGTGCGCCAGGTGACCTAACCAAGCCGAGGAGCGCCGGTGGTTGGGGTTGCCAATCACCCACTACGAAACTTCAAAATCCGTACGCAGATGAGATGAAGGGTCTGATTTCGGGGGGTTAGGTCAAACTGCGTACGGATTATGAAGTTCTTCAACTGCTGCGTCTCGATACAGCGCTTCGCGCCTACTCGACGATCGGGAAGCAGGCCCGGCGAAGCCCGGTGGTTGGGTAGGGCCGAGCTCCGGTGGTTGGGTAGGGCCGAGCTCCGGTGGTTGGGTAGGGCCGAGCTCCGGTGGTTGGGTAGGGCCGCCCCCCGGTGGTTGAGTCTCATCGAGCCCCGGTGGTTGAGTAGCCCGCGAAGCGGGCGTATCGAAACCCCGTCGCGGCGGCGAGGCGCCGTAGAGGTTACGCTTGGGTAACGATTCGATGTCGCATGGTGCGCTCAGTCCTGCAAAGTATTACGCTCAGGGCGCCCTTTGACCCGCTCCCAGGAGGAAACCCGTGAAGAAGATCACCCAGCTGGGCGCGCTCGCAGTAGCGTCGCTCCTCGCGCTCTCTGCATGCGCCGAACCCCCGTCCGAAACTTCTAGCCCTGGTTCTTCGACCGCTGCTTCTGGCGACGCCAGCTCCGCTTCCAAGGACTCCGGGGATAAGGGTGACTCCAAGAAGTTCAAGGCCTGCATGGTCTCTGACTTCGGCGGATTCGAGGACAAGTCCTTCAACGAGACCTCCTACAACGGGCTCATGAAGGCCAAGGATGAGCTCGGCATCGAGACAGGGCAGATTGAATCGAACGCCGAGGGCGAGTACGCAGGCAATATCCAGTCGCAGATCAGCGCTGGCTGCAACATGATCATCACCGTCGGGTTCGCGCTTGCGAATGCGACGGAAGCCGCGGCGAAGCAGAACCCAGACATCGACTTCGCCATCGTCGACTACGGTTCCTTTGAGGGAGTGAAGAATGCCAAGGGTCTCCTCTTCGACGCGGCCCAGCCAGGCTTCCTCGCCGGATACTCCGCAGCGGCGATGACCAAGTCCGGCAAGGTTGGCACCTACGGCGGCGCGCCGTACCCCACGGTCACCATCTTCATGACCGGCTTCGCCCAGGGCGTGAAGTACCACAATGAGCAGAAGGGCACCAAGGTCCAGGTGCTCGGCTGGCAGGATGACAAGCAGGACGGCACGTTCATCGGCGGCAACGACCCGTTCGGCGACATCCCCGCTGGCAAGAACACTGCGAACACCCTCATCTCGCAGGGCGCCGACATCATCATGCCCGTCGCAGGCCCCGCCGGCCAGGGCGCGCTGCAGGCTGCCCAGGAAACCAAGGGCAAGGTCAGTGTGGTCTGGGTTGACACCGACGGTTACGTCTCCGCCCCCGAATACAAGGACGTCATCGTCACCTCGGTAGAGAAGGCGATGGACGTGGCCGTGTTCGACGTGATCCAGCAGTCGATGAAGGGCGAATTCACCTCCGACGAGTACGTCGGCACGCTCGAAAACGAGGGCGCGAAGCTCGCATCGTTCCACGACTTCGAGTCGAAGATGCCCGAGGGTCTCGCTGACGAGCTCAAGGAAATCCAGGGCAAGATCGTCGCTGGTGAGATCAAGGTTGCATCTCCGCTCAGCAACCAGTGACAATGCAGTAATGACTCGGGAGGGGCACCTGCCTTGGGTGCCCTTCCCAGTCATGTCGGCGCCTATGCGCCATGCAGTGCCGTCCGCTACGAACACTGACGGCGCCAACGACGGCGAGGAGGAACCTTGAGCACCGCCACAGACACCGCCCAGGTGCTGCACCTCGACGGCATTACGAAGCGATTCGGCAAGTTCGTCGCAAACGACTCCATCACGCTCGACATCGTTCCCGGACGAATTCACTGCCTGCTGGGGGAGAACGGAGCCGGCAAATCGACGCTGATGAACGTGCTCTTCGGTCTCCTCGAAGCCGACGGTGGTGAGGTGCGCATCGGTGATGAACCTCTGCGCGTCAACGGGCCCAAGGAAGCGATGGACGCCGGCATCGGCATGGTGCACCAGCACTTCATGCTCGTCCCGGTGTTCACCGTCGCGGAGAACATGGTGCTGGGGCGCGAAACCGGATCTGCCGGCATGCTGAACCTCAAACACGCTCGTCAGCAGGTGAAAGAGCTCTCCGAGCGATACCACCTTCACGTCGACCCGGACGCCCTCGTGGAAGACCTCCCCGTCGGTATCCAGCAGCGCGTCGAGATCCTCAAAGCGCTGGCCGGGGGAGCGCAGTACCTCATCTTCGACGAACCCACCGCGGTGCTGACCCCGCAGGAAATCGACGAGCTCATGGATGTGATGCGGGCGCTGCGCGACGAAGGGCGCGCCATCGTGTTCATCACTCACAAGCTGCGCGAGGTGCGTGAAGTAGCCGACGACATCACCGTCATCCGCCGGGGAAAGGTGGTCGGCTCCGCCGATCCCAGCGCGTCCGAAGCAGAGTTGGCGTCGATGATGGTCGGCCGCCCCGTCACGCTCCAGGTGGAAAAAGAACCTGCCAAGCCGGGGGAGGACCGCCTCGTCCTCGAGCACGTCTCGATCGCCGCACCGTCGGGTGCCGTCGCCGTCGACGACTTGTCCCTCACCGTGCGCGGCGGGGAGATCGTCTGCCTCGCCGGCGTGCAGGGGAACGGCCAGTCTGAGCTCGCTGCGGGGCTGCTCGGCACACTGCCTATCGCGACGGGGACCATCACCCTCGATGGGGTCGACGTCACGCACGCGAAGCCTCGCCAAACGATCGACGCGGGCCTGGGCTTCGTGCCGGAAGACCGCCGCCGCGACGGATTCGTCGGAGAGTTTTCCGTCGCGCAGAACCTCGTCATCAATAATCTCGAGGCGTTTTCCAAGCGCGGCAACCTGCAGCTGGGGAAGATCGCCGATAACGCCACCCAGCGCGTCGAAGAGTTCGATATCCGCACGACGTCGACGTCGTCGCCGGTGAACTCGCTCTCGGGTGGTAACCAGCAGAAGGTGGTGCTCGCCCGCGAACTGTCACGCGATCTCAGCCTGCTACTGGCGAGCCAGCCCACCCGAGGCGTCGACGTCGGCGCCATCGAGTTCCTGCACAAGCGCATCGTCGAAGAACGCGACAAGGGCACCGCGGTGCTGATCGTCTCGACCGAGCTGGAAGAGGTGGAGTCGCTCGCCGACCGGATCGCGGTGATGTATCGCGGCAAGATCGTAGGAGTAGTGCCCTCGAACACGCCGCGCGAAGTGTTGGGTTTGATGATGGCGGGTGTGAGTTACGACGATGCCATCGCCGGACAAGGCGACGAAGCCACTGCAGCGAGAGGGGCGGAAGCCAGTGAGTGACAACGAAACTCGCGAGCCACGCGCAGCGAACAATCCCAAGCCAAAGGCGCCGTGGGCCGCATGGCTTAACTCCGCCGCCGTCACGTTCTGGGCCTTGGTGCTGGCGTTCGTCGTCGGCTCCATCGTGATGATCGTGCTCGATCCGGAGGTTGCCTCCAAGTGGTCGTACTTCTTCGGACGTCCCGGCGACGCGCTCGGCGCATCGTGGGAGAAGGTCGCGACGACGTACGCTGCGCTGGTGCAGGGCGCGTTCGGATCGTGGGTGGCCTTCACGAAAACGACGGCGCAAGCAGCGCCGCTGATCTTCGCTGGCCTGGGCGTCGCGTTGGCGTTCCGCGCCGGGCTGTTCAACATCGGCGGTCAGGGCCAGGCCATCATGGGAGCCGTCTGGGGAGCGTTCATCGGCTTCACCGTGAAGGGGCTTCCGCTGGTGCTGCATCTGCCGCTCGTCATCCTCGTCGGCGTATCCTGCGGCATGCTGTGGGGCGGCATCGTCGGTTTCTTGAAAGCCAAAACCGGTAGCCACGAGGTGATCGTCACGATCATGCTCAACTACGTCGCGGTGTTCATGATGCAGTACCTCATGCAGCAGCGCGCGTTCATGGCGCCGGGGCGTAACGACCCCATCGGCCCGCAGTTGCCATGGTCGGCCACGCTTCCGCGCATCGACGGCACCCGCCTCCACCTGGGCTTTTTCCTGGCGTTGGTGTGCGTTGGGCTCGTCTGGTGGCTGCTTGAACGCACCACGCTTGGCCTGCGGATTCAGGCCGTCGGGCTCAACCCGCACGCCGCCGCGACGGCGGGCATGAACGTGTCGCAGGTGACCATCGTGACGATGGCGCTCGCCGGCGCGCTGGCCGGAATGGCGGGCGTGAACGCGGTGACTGCCCCCGAGATGCTCACCAGTTATCCCACCCAGCTGTCGGCGGGCATCGTCGGGGCCATCGGCTTCGACGCCATCACCGTCGCGCTGCTGGGGCGCTCGCGCCCGCTGGGCGTGCTGTTCGCCGGATTGCTGTTCGGTGCGCTCAAGGAAGGCAGCGTGCACATGCAGATCCACGCCAACACGCCGTCGGACTTGGTGGATCTGCTCCAGGCGCTCATCGTGCTGTTCGTCGCGGCGCCCGCGTTCGTGAAATGGCTGCTGCCGTTCCTGCGTGAGCGCAAAGTGAAGGTTGCGAAGGAAAAGGCGGTGACGGCATGACCACCACGTCGGTTACCCCGAATCCGGTCGACGCAGAGACCAACGTCGAATCGGCGGAGAAGCGGCGCCACCGGATGTCATCCGGCGCGCTCATCGCCATCGTCGGGCTGCTGTTGCTGATCGGCGGCGTCACCTCGCGTGGCGTCTCGCAGATCGCGCTGTCTGATGTGCTCGACGAGGTGCAGCTGCCGACGCTGTCCGTCCCGGCACTGCCTGTCACGGTGGTTTGCGCCGTGGTGATGTTGTTCGTCGGCGCGTTCTTCTTGGTGCGGAAGATCCCCAAGCCGTGGTCGACGTTGCTCGGCACCCTGGCTGGTGTGGCGTTGTTCGTCGGGTTTATTGTCTGGTCGGCTGCGGATGCTCCGCTGCCGTTCACGCTCACGAACCAGCTCAACGGCACGCTGCAGTACGCCACGCCCATCGTGCTCGGCGCGCTGTGTGGCGTACTGTCCGAGCGTGCCGGCGTCGTGAATGTTGCCATTGAGGGCCAGATGCTCACGGCCGCGTTCACCGCGAGCGTCGTCGCCGGCCTCACGCAGAACCTTTGGGCAGCGATGTTCGCCGCGGTGCTCGCCGGCGTACTGTCTGCGCTGCTGCTGGCGGTGTTCACCTTGAAGTACCTGGTGGACCACGTGGTGCTTGGCGTCGTCGTGAACTTGCTTGCGACGGGCTTCACCGGCTTCATGTTCGAGCAGCTGGTGAAGGGCTCGTCGAAGCTCAACGCAGTCTCCGTCGTGGCGCCGGTGGAGATCCCGGTGGTCAGCAAGATCCCGTTCCTCGGCCCCATCTTGTTCGTGCAGCGTCCGCTCACATACATCGCGGTGGTCGCGGTGGTGCTCGTGTGGTTCCTGCTCTACAAGACGAAGTGGGGGCTGCGCGTGCGCGCGGTGGGTGAGCATCCGCATGCGGCGGACACCGTCGGCATCGACGTCGTGCGCACCAAATTCCAGTCGGTGGTGTTGGGCGGCGTGTTTGCGGGCTTCGGTGGCGCGTTCTTCACCATCGGCAGCTCGGGTGCGTTCCAAACAACGGGCGTCACCGCCGGTAACGGCTTCATCGCGCTCGCCGCGGTCATCATGGGGCGCTGGCACCCGGTGCTTGCCGCCTGCATGGCGCTGTTCTTCGGTTTCTCGAGGCAGCTCGCGCAAACACTGAGCCCGTTGAATACGCCCATGCCGGGCGACTTCCTGTCTGCCCTGCCATACATCATCACCATCGTCGCCGTCGCCGGACTGATTGGCCGGGTTCGCCCGCCTGCCGCCGACGGTCAGCACTACGAGAAGAGCCACTGATGATCGACTGGGATGCCCTCCTCGACGAGGCCAAGCGCATGACGGCGTTCGCGTATGTGCCGTACTCCCAGTACCCGGTGGGTGCGGCGGCATTCGTCGACGATGGCCGCATGGTCTCGGGATGCAACGTGGAAAATGCCAGCCTGGGCATGACGCTCTGCGCTGAATGTGGACTGATTTCCGAGCTGTGGAAGTCAGGTGGAGGCAAGCTCGTCGCCTTCCTGTGCGTCAACAAGTTGGGTGAGCTCATCATGCCGTGCGGGCGCTGCCGGCAGCTGTTGCATGAGCACGCGGGGGAGGGGCTCGTCGTGCGCACCCCGGAGGGGGATCTCCCGTGGGAACAGGTGCTGCCGCAAGGATTCGGCCCGGACGACCTGGAGCACGTGCGTCCGTAGGGACCCGTCACTGCGTCTCGATACGGCGCTTCGCGCCTACTCGACGGTCGGCCCCGGCCGCCCCGGTGGTTGAGTAGCCGCCGAAGGCGGCGTATCGAAACCCCGCTGCGTCTCGATACGGCGCTTCGCGCCTACTCGACGGTCGTGGAACACAGGGGCCCCGGCCGCCCCGGTGGTTGAGTAGCGCCGAGGGCGCGTATCGAAACCACGTCCGCTAGGTGGCAGATTGTGGTCCATGTTTGGGCGCAGATCTGCCGCTGGAGCTCCGCTTGGGATGATTTCGACTCGCGGGCTGCGCCCGCGGCTCAATCATCGGCGGGGGTGCGCCCCAGCCCCGGTGGTTGAGCCCGCCCGGCCCGGTGGTTGAGTAGCGCCGAAGGCGCGTATCGAAACCCCGCTGCCTCTCGATATGGCGACTTCGCGCCTACTCGACGGTCGGGGAGGAGGGGCAAGCGTGCCCCATTCGACGGTTGGCCACGCCCACGGGATGGCGTAAAAGTTTCGCTTGCGTCGGGGCTGGCGTGTGAAGACGGCGTAAAGATGCGGGGCTGGTGAGGTCGTTTACGCCTTCACTGGAGGCATGGATTTCATCTTCGTAGTCGTGCTGGTGGTGTTCTTCGCCGCGATGCACGCCATGACCTTTGCCTGGCGGGATTGATATGGAGAACGTAGTCATGCTCGTGATTGCGCTCGCCGTAGTCGCCTATCTGATCGTCACCTTGTTAAGTCCGGAGAAGTTCTGATGTCGCCTATCGCCGCCGGCCTTCTCCAGGCCGGTTTCCTCATCGCGCTCTTGGCCATCGCGCACGTGCCCCTTGGCCGATACATGGCGTGGATTGCCACGTCGGAGCACCACAATCGGGTCGAGCGCGCCATTTACCGCGTCTGCGGTGTGGACCCCGACCGCGAACAGTCCTGGCGGCACTATGCCCGCGGGCTCATTGGTTTCAGCCTGGCTGGCATCCTGTTGCTGTACCTGTTGCTGCGCCTGGGCCCTCTTCTGCCGCTGTCCTATGGCCGTGATGCGTTCCCCGCCGACGGTGCTTTCAACACCGCCATCTCGTTCGTGACCAATACGAACTGGCAGTGGTACTCCGGTGAAATCCTCGGGCACGTGCCCCAGATGCTGGGCCTCACTGTGCAGAACTTCGTCTCGGGCGCCGTCGGCATCTGCGTGGCGTTCGCGCTCATTCGTGGCTTCGCTCGCTCTCGCACCGACCAGCTCGGCAACTTCTTCGTCGACGTGACCCGTGTGTCCCTCCGTCTTCTGCTGCCCATGGCGTTCGTCGTCGCTGTCCTGCTCATCCTGGGCGGTGCGGTGCAGAGCTGGGCTGCGGGTCTGGATGTGACAACGTTCGCTGGCGGCAGCCAACACGTGCCGCTCGGCCCGGTTGCGAGCCAGGAAGCCATCAAGCAACTCGGCACGAACGGCGGCGGATTCTTCAACGCCAACGGCTCCCATCCCTTCGAGAATCCGAACGCGCTGACGAGCGTGCTGGCCATTTGGGCTATGACGGTCATCCCCTTCTCACTGCCCTACACCTTCGGCAAGATGATCGGTGATCGTCGCCAGGGCATCGCCATCGTCCTCGTGATGGCAATCCTGCAGTTTGGTGCGATGGCCATCACGCTCTCGTCCGAGCTGGCCCACCGAGGCTCCGCACTGATGGCTGCTGGCGCCGCCATGGAGGGTAAAGAACAGCGCTTCGGTATCTGGGGATCGGTGCTCTACGGCTCCGCATCGACGGGCACGTCTACAGGCGCTGTGAACTCGATGCACGACTCGTACACCGCAGCAGGTGGCGGCACGCTCATGCTCAACATGATGCTGGGCGAGGTTTCTCCTGGCGGCGTTGGCACTGGCCTCTACGGCATTCTCGTGGTTGCCGTGCTGACGGTGTTCCTCGCCGGGCTGATGGTGGGGCGTACCCCCGAATACCTCGGCAAATCCATCGGCCGACGCGAAATCACCCCCGTGGCGCTCTACATCTTGGCGATGCCGTTCGCGCTGCTCTGCGGCGCGGCCATCACCCTGCTCCTGCCAGGGGGCGCACAGACGCTGCAAGATGCCGGGCCACACGGCCTCAGCGAGATCCTGTACGCCTACACGTCGGCTTCGAACAACAACGGTTCCGCGTTCGCGGGCTTCGGAGCAGCATCCATCTTGCACACCGTGGGCACCGGGTTGGCCATGCTCATCGGGCGATTCGTGCCCATCGTGCTGGCGCTATCCCTCGCGGGCGCACTTGCGAAGCAAGGCCACGCCGAGGAGAACTCTGGCACCTTCCCCACCCACGGACCCCTGTTCATCACTCTCATCATCGGCATCATTCTCATCGTCGCCGCGCTCACGTTCTTCCCAGCGCTCGCGCTCGGCCCGATAGCGGAGGCACTCCTGTGACCAGCACTATTGCACCTTCGACGCCTACTTCCGACGTCGAGCAGCCCAACCGAACCTCCAGGCCGAGCCTGGGGAAGATGATGGTGGACGCCATCCCGCTGGCGCTCCAGCGTCTCCACCCTCGCACGATGATGCGTAACCCCGTGATGTTCGTCGTGCTCGTCGGCACGGTCGTCGCCACAGTGTTCGCGGTGCTACGCCCATCTGCGTATGCGGTGCTCATCGTCGTGTGGCTGTGGCTGACGCTGATATTCGCCAACCTCGCTGAGGCAGTCGCCGAAGGTCGAGGGAAAGCGCAGGCCGCACATCTGCGTGCAGCGAAGCAGACGACGACGGCTCGCCGCATCGTCGACGGCAATATCACCGAAGTACCGAGCTCCGAGCTTATGAAGGGTGACGTGGTTGAAGTCACCGCCGGGGAGCTCATCCCCGGCGACGGCGAGGTCATCGAGGGCGTCGCATCCGTCGACGAATCCGCAATCACGGGTGAATCTGCACCGGTGATTCGCGAATCCGGTGGTGACCGCTCGGCAGTTACGGGTGGTACTCGCGTGCTCTCCGACCGTATTGTCGTGAAAATCACGCAGGAACCTGGACGTTCGTTCTTGGACCGCATGATCGCCCTCGTCGAAGGCGCGGAACGGAAAAAGACTCCGAACGAGCTTGCGCTCGGCATCCTGCTCTCCGCGCTGACGCTCGTGTTCGTGCTTGCCGTCGGCACACTACAGCCGTTCGCGATCCACTCCGGCGCAGCCATCTCGCCCGTCGTTCTCGTCGCGCTACTGGTCTGCCTCATCCCGACGACGATTGGCGCCCTGCTCTCTGCCATCGGTATCGCCGGCATGGACCGATTGGTGCAGCGCAACGTCCTCGCCATGTCTGGACGTGCCGTCGAGGCCGCTGGCGACTGCACCACACTCCTGCTCGACAAGACCGGCACCATTACCTACGGCAACCGGCAGGCAGACCAGCTCTTGCCCGTCGGAGGGGTGCTTGAAATTGAGCTCGCCCGCGCTGCGCTGCTCGCATCCTTGGCCGACGAGACACCCGAAGGCCGGTCGATCGTCAAGCACGTGCAGCTGGATGAAGCAGAGCTGTCCAATGAGTGGGAGGCTTCAGCAAAGCAGTGTGAGGTTGTTCCGTTCAGCGCGGAAACTCGCATGTCCGGCATCGATCTGGCGAACGGCGAACAAATCCGAAAGGGTGCGCCGAGCGCGTGTTTCGCTTGGGTCG
This sequence comes from Propionibacteriaceae bacterium, assembly GCA_032576855.1. Classification (GTDB taxonomy): domain Bacteria; phylum Actinomycetota; class Actinomycetes; order Propionibacteriales; family Propionibacteriaceae; genus Arachnia. The sequence goes on along the minus strand of JAWFWL010000009.1, from coordinate 118,862 downwards.
AAGCACACGGCGGCAGTGCATGCTCGATGGCAGAACAGCTCGTCGCAGACGTCGCTGGCGCTGGTGGCACGCCGCTCGTCGTCGCCTCGAGAACAGCTGATAGCGCCCCGCGCATTCTGGGAATCATCTACTTGAAGGATGTGGTCAAGACGGGTATCCGGGAGCGCTTCGACCAGCTGCGCGCCATGGGCATCCGCACGGTCATGATCACGGGCGATAACCCGATCACCGCTTCGGCAATCGCGAAGGAAGCTGGCGTCGACGATTTCCTCGCCGAAGCGAAACCCGACGACAAAGTAGCGCTCATCAAACGTGAACAAGCCAAGGGTGCCCTCGTAGCCATGGCCGGTGACGGCACCAATGATGCTCCCGCGCTCGCGGCGGCCGACGTCGGCGTGGCCATGAACACGGGCACGATGGCGGCGAAGGAAGCGGGCAACATGGTTGACCTCGACTCCGACCCGACGAAGCTCATCGAGATTGTGCAGATCGGTAAGCAGCTGCTCATGACGCGTGGTGCACTTACGACGTTCTCGATTGCCAACGACGTAGCGAAGTACTTCGCGATTATCCCCGCGTTGTTCGTCGGACTGTTCCCGCAGCTGGCAGCGCTGAACATCATGCACCTGCACTCGCCAAACTCCGCCATCTTGTCGGCCGTGATCTTCAACGCGCTCATCATCGTGGCACTCGTGCCGCTGGCGTTGAAGGGCGTGCGCCACAGGGCAATCTCTGCTGCGGCGCTGCTGCGTAGAAACCTGCTCATCTACGGACTGGGCGGCGTCATCGCCCCGTTCATCGGTATCAAGGTCCTCGACCTCCTCGTCAGCCTCATCCCAGGGATGTGAAACCCATGAAGCACTTCTTCACCAATGCACTCACCGGACTTCGGTCGATGGTCCTGTTGACCATCATTCTCGGCATCATGTATCCGGTGGCGGTCTGGGCCACGGGCCAGGTCATTGCGAAGGACAAGGCCGACGGGTCCATCCTCTCCCACGACGGGCACCCCGTCGGCTCCGCACTGATCGCCCAGCAGTTTGAGGGCGATGAGTGGCTGTGGCCGCGCCCTTCGGCTGCCAACTACGACGGTGCGGCATCCGCTGGCTCGAACCTTGGCCCGAACTCGCCTGAACTCCTGCAGCAGGTCAAGGAGCGTCGCGCCCAGTTCGGTAAGGACGCTCCAGCCGATGCGCTGACGGCGTCGTCGTCGGGCCTCGACCCGGACATCTCGCCCGAGTGGGCCGCCCAGCAAGTGGACCGCATTGCGAAGGCACGTGGAATCGACGCCGGAACGGTGAAGCACTGTGTCAGTGCAGCGACATCGGATCGGATGCTCGGCTTCCTCGGCGAACCGACGGTCAACGTCTTGAAGACGAACCTGTGTCTCGCCGGGGACGCCTAAGCGGCGCAATGATAGTCACATGACCGAAGCACTTCGGACGCGAGCACGCGGGCGGCTCCGAGTTCTACTCGGGGCCGCCCCCGGCGTCGGCAAAACGTATGCGATGCTCAACGAAGGGCAGCGTCGAAAGGCGCGTGGCACCGACGTCGTGGTTGCCGTCGTGGAGACGCACGGCCGACCGCAGACAGCTGCCCAACTTGCTGGGCTGGAACAAGTGCCGCTGCGAGAGATCGAATACCGGGGTACCAAGTTCAAGGAGATGGACGTCGAGGCGGTACTGCGTCGGGACCCCGAAGTGGCGCTCGTTGACGAACTCGCCCACACCAACGTACAAGGCTCGCTGCATGAGCGTCGCGCCGACGACGTTGAGGCGCTGCTCGCGGCGGGGATTGACGTCATCACGACGGTGAACGTCCAACACCTCGAATCGCTGAACGACGTCGTCGCCCAGATTACGGGTATCACGCAGCGAGAAACCGTGCCAGACGTGACGGTTCGCTCGGCAGACCAGATCGAGCTGGTCGACATGGATCCCGACGCGCTCAGGCGGCGGATTGCCCATGGCAATGTCTATGCCCTCGAAAAGGTCGAATCGGCGCTCAAGAACTACTTCCGGCCAGGAAATCTGGCTGCCTTACGCGAGCTGGCGCTGCTGTGGGTTGCGGATCGGGTGGACGAGGGACTCTTTCGGTACCGCGATTCCAACTCCATCGCAGACACCTGGCAGACCCGAGACAGAGTCGTCGTGGCCCTATCCGGCGGCCCAGAAGGGGCGATGCTGTTGCGCAGAGGCGCACGTATCGCACACAAGGGTGCCGGTGGCGATCTGCTGGCGGTCTACGTCGCGAGGCAAGACGGGCTCGTGCACTCTGACCGACGGGCGCTGGCCGAGCAGCGGCGCCTCGTCGAGGATCTCGACGGGACCTTTCTCACCCTCGCTGGTGATGACCCTGCCGAAGTGATTCTCGAATATGCCCGCAAGATGAACGCCACCAGCATCGTCATCGGCAATACACGCGCCTCGCGCTGGCAACGGCTGTTTCGCACGCCGGTAGACCGCCAGATCATTGCCGGTGCAGGGGACATCGACGTGCACGTCGTCACCCATCAATGGGCATCCGGAGGAGGGCACCGAGGTGCTCCGCGCCTCAGCAGAAGGCGCAGGGCATTGGGACTGGGGCTGGCCCTTGCGCTTCCCGTCGCCTTGACCTGCGGGCTCAGCACCTGGCACCAAGCGAATGAAGCGCTGTCGACGATGCTCTTCCTTGCCGTGACCGTCGTCGTGGCGTTGGTCGGAGGGATTATTCCCGCGCTGGCCAGCGCTTTCGAAGGGGGAGCGCTACTCAACTGGTTCTTCACTCCGCCGATTGGCACCTTCACCATCGCGGATCCGAAATCTGTGATTTCGCTCATCGTCTCAGTACTGCTTGGCGTGGCGGTGGCGGGTGTCGTCGACCAAGCCGTCGTCCGTGCCCGCGCCGCTGCCCATGCGCGCAGCGAGGCAGACACGCTCTTCTTGCTCACCGAGCAGACGCTCGCAGCTGACCTCACCGTCGAAAGCGCGCTCGATGTGGTGCGCGAAACCTTCAGGCAGTTGGGTGCGGCACTCCAGCGACGGTCATCCGTGATGTCCCCTTGGGAGAACGTGGGCACCAGTGGGGAATGCGACGGCACACCCGCCAGCGTGGTGCGTATTGACGAACACGTGCAGATCGCCTGCTGGGGAGAGCCGTTGCGGGCATCTGATGAGCGTGTGCTCACTGCGTTTGGGCATCAGTTCCAGGCGCGGCTCGAAAGGGATTCACTTCGGGCGCAGGCACGTCAGGTTGTTGAGCTGGAGGCTCGTGATGGGCTGCAGACCGCGCTCCTGGCGGCGGTGTCGCACGATCTCCGAACTCCGCTCGCAGCCATCAAGGCGGCATCGTCGAGCTTGCTTGACCCCGAGGTGGAGCTACCGGCGCAATATCGGCTTGAGTTGGTGCAGATGGTGGACGACAACGCCGAGCGACTGGAGCGCCTGATCGCCAACCTCCTGGACATGACCCGACTGAGGACGGGGCATCTGAGCGTGGTGTTGGAGCCGATGAGCCCGACGGAGCTGGCCGCCATCATGCGAAGAGACCATCCGTCGCTAGAAGTGCGTCTCGATCCGGGCGCACAGTTGGTCCGAACTGACCAGGGGCTCGTCGAGCGTATTCTCGGCAACCTCGTCGACAATGCGGCGCGACACCAACCGGAAGGTTCAGCAGTGGTATTGGACGTGCAGTCTGAGCCCGACGAAGTGGTGTTTCGTGTTATCGATCGCGGTCCGGGCGTTCCAGCCGCGCGGCGTGAGCAGATATTCAAACCATTCCAGCAGCTCGGAGATAAGGGGACTGGCGTTGGCCTCGGCCTCGCGGTAGCCCAGGGATTCGCTCACGCCATCGGGGCAAACATCGTCGCCCGTGATACTCCAGGCGGCGGTTTGACGATGGAGCTTCGCTTGCCTATGGAACACGAGCACAATGGTGACCATGACCGGAAGTGAGGCGCTGGGGCGAACCGTGTTGGTGGTCGACGACGAGCCGAGCCTCGCGCGGGCGTTGGAGATCAATCTTCGGGTGCGTGGGTTCGTGCCGCTGACCGCAAACTCGGGCAGAGCAGCACTGCAGGCGATGACGGACGCGCACGTCGATGTCATCGTCCTCGATCTGGGATTGCCAGACATGGACGGCCACGAAGTGATTGCAGGCATCCGGGGGTGGAGTGAGGTGCCGATCCTCGTGCTGTCTGCTCGACACACGTCTGATGACAAGGTCGACGCGCTCGACGCTGGAGCTGATGATTACGTCACCAAACCGTTCGAGATGCGGGAGCTTCTCGCCCGGCTGCGCGCCCTGCTGCGACGGGGGTCTCCCGCGCCCGGAGACCCCGTGGTGCGCGTCGGTGACCTCGCGATCAATCTTGCCGACTGCACCGTGACCAGGGCTGGGGAGCTCGTCCACCTGACACCCACGGAGTGGCGGTTTTTGGAAGTCCTCACCCGCCATCAGGGGGTGCTGGTTTCGCAGCGCGTGCTCCTGGAGGAAGTGTGGGGGAGTGCGTACGTCGAAGAGACGCAGTATTTGCGCGTGTACGCTGCGGCCTTGCGCCGCAAGTTGGAGGACGATCCGTCGCATCCCAGCGTCATCATCACCGAGCCGGGGATGGGCTACCGGCTCGCCGGCGGCTCCGCCGACGAGTGAGCAGTCCCGGGTGGTTGAGCCCGCGTAGCGGGCGTATCGAAACCACGCTGCGTCTCGATACGGCGCTTCGCGCCTACTCGACGGTCGTGGAACACAGGGGCGCCGGCCGCCTCGGTGGTTGAGTAGCCGCCGAAGGCGGCGTATCGAAACCCCGTCGCTGCGTCTCGATACGGCGCTTCGCGCCTACTCGACGGTCGGGGGTGGGCAGGCCTACTCGACGATCGGGGGCGGGCGGGCCCATTCGGCGGTCGGGGCTCAATCGCCTCAGCACCGGTGGTTGAGTAGCGCCCGGAGGGCGCGTATCGAAACCACACCCACCCAACGGTCAAGCGAGCACGCTGACAGTGCTCATATCGACGTTGTCGGTGCTCGGGGCTAGGCTGACGCGCATGGACATGGAACAGCTGAAGGCGCTGCCCAAGGTGGCCCTGCACGAACACCTCGACGGTGGCCTGCGCGGGCAGACCGTCATCGACCACCTCGGCGACATCGGCCACGAGGTGCCCTGCATGGACGCCGACACCCTCGAGGACTGGTTCTTTGAGCAGGCCGACTCGGGCTCGCTGCCGTCCTACCTGCAGACCTTCGACTACACCGTCGCGGCCATGCGCAACCGCGAGCACCTCGTCCGCGTCGCGAAGGAGGCTGTCGAAGACCTGGCTGGCGACGGCGTCGCCTACGCTGAGCTCCGGTGGGCTCCGGAGCAGCACGTCACGCGCGATCTCACGGTAGAGCAAGCCGTCGAAGCAGTCCGCGACGGCATCGCCGACGGCGTCGCAGCCGCACAGGCCGACGGGCACACCATCGTCGCGCGCCAGATCCTCACCTCGATGCGCCACGGGGATCCGACGTGCGACATCGCGCAGCTCGCGCTGGATTTCCGCAACGATTCCGTCGCGGGCTTCGACATCGCGGGTGCAGAAGACGGCTTCCCCTGCACGCGGTTCGCGAAGGCATTCGAGCACCTGCGTCGCAACAACTTCCCCTACACCATCCACGCGGGCGAGGCTCTCGGCCCGAAGTCGGTGTTCGAGGCCATTCAGCTCTGTGGGGCCAGGCGTATCGGGCATGGCGTCAGGCTGATCGAGGACATCGATCTCACCGGCGAGGAACCGAAGCTCGGCGAACTGGCGCAGTACGTCTTGGATCAGCAGATCATGTTGGAAGTCTGCCCGACGTCGAACCTCCAGACTGGCATCGCAGATACCATCGCCGAGCACCCCGTCGGATCTCTCTTCGACTTGGGCTTTAACATCTCCATCAACTGCGACAACCGTCTCATGTCGGGCACATCGATGACCCAGGAGTTTGCTCGCGTGTCAGAAGCATTCGGCTGGGGCATGGAGGATTTTGAACGCATCACCGTCGACGCGTTGCAGGCGTCGTTCCTGCACCACGACGAGAAGCTCAGCCTGCTCGAAGGCGTCATCCTGCCGGGGTATGGCCACTGAGCTGGTGGCGGCGGCCGACGGGTCGTCGCTGAGCAATCCGGGTCCGGCTGGCTGGGCCTGGTACGTCGACGACGGTTGCTGGGCGGCCGGCGGATGGGAACGCGGCACGAACAACATGGGCGAGCTCATGGCGGTGCTGCAACTTCTGGAGTCGACGGCCAACGTGCCGCGCCCGCTGAGGGTGCTGTGCGACTCGCAGTACGTCATCAATTCCATCACCAAATGGATGGCCGGATGGAAGCGCAAGGGCTGGAAGAAAGCCGACGGCAAGCCCGTCCAAAACGTCGAGCTCATGAAAGCCATCGACGAGGCCATGCGCGGGCGCACCGTGCGGTTTGAGTGGGTGAAAGGGCACGCCGGACACCGTCTGAACGAGGCAGCTGACGCCCGCGCCCGGGCGGCCGCAGAAGCCTTCCAAGCAGGCCGCCACCCAGACGTCGGCCCCGGCTTCGACGGCGCTCCCGCGCGCTCGTCGGAGTCGGCCTTCGAGGTGGGGCAACAAGAGGAAGAGCCAGACCTCCTGAGCGTGGCCGCAGAAACGGAGCCGACGCAGCCCGCGCCGGGCACCGCGTCACCCAGGGTGAAGGGTGAGATCCTCGCGCTCACGAAGAAGCTCCTCACCGACGACGTGCGCACCAACCAGGCCAAACTCAGCGCACTGTTGCACCCCGACGTCATCTCGCACGCCATCGACGGGCAGGTGGTGGACGCGTCGCACGGGGCGTGGAAACCGCTCGACGACAAGCTCTTCGAGGTGCTGGGCATCGATCAATACGCCGACGGCGTCGTCGGGATCCGCTGGCAGCAACCCACCAGGCTGCGGTTCAACCTGTGGCAAAAGACCGCCGACGGCTGGAAGCTCCGGTTCGCTCAGGTGACGAAGCGATGATGCGCCGCAAGTGGGCCTGCGCGCTCATCCTCCTGCTGATACTGAGCGGTTGCGGGGGAGGCGTGGCCGCGGAACCGGAGCGCGATCCCTGGCCACCCCCCGATCAGACGTCCAGCCCTACCGCTGAGCTTCCCGACGAGGACGTCGAGCCGAACGCGGAGGAAGGCGTACCGGCGAAGTTTATTGCAGAGGCGCAGACCACCGCAGAGGAGCTGCAGTGTGGCGAGGAGCCGCTGGCGATCGCCTTCGGCCTGGTGGATGGTGCGGCGGGGCACCGGCTGCTCGGGCTATCCCTACGCAACTGCAGCGATGGAGAGGTCGTCGTCGACGAGCTCTCTTTCGCCGGCCTCGACTCGATGATGCGCGAGCGCGCACTCACCTCTTCCAAGCTGGAGCCCAAGACGCTCGCGCCGAATGAAGATGCGCTGATCGAGGTGGAGTGGCTCGGCAATGGCAGATGTGAGCGAGGAGTCCAGCGTCTCACCGTCACCGTCGAGGGGCAGACCCATACTCGCGAGGATTGCTTCCAGATGGGTGGGGCGCTCGCCCCGGAGCGGGATACCGATATCGGCCTGCGCTGGATGTGAGCCGCCTGCGCGAATTCGCGGCCACGACGCGTGACAGGTCGACGGCCGCGACGATGCTGATCCACACCGTCATCGCCCCAGGAATGAGGAACATGCGGGCCATCACCTGTGCAGTCGTCAGCGCCTCATCGAATGTTGCAGCGCTCATCGCGTAGATCACGTTGTAGACCACGCTGCCGCCCACGAGGCCAATGATGAACATCACGATGGTCCACATGGTGCCGAAGCGGCGATCGATTTCAGGCCGCTCGATCAGCGTGAGCAGCCCGGCGGCCCAGACGATGCCGGCCGCGGCGAGCGTGCCGACGATGTGTCTCGTCGACATGAGCTGCTCCAGCCCCCAGTCGACGCCAAACAGCAGCGAGCACGCCATGCCCGCCCAGATCACGACGAGCAGTATTGGCAGTCGCAGCACGTGTCGCATGCGCCAAGGGTAGAGGAGCAGCGGTTCGCTGGGCAGGCCCGCGCCGCGTCGAGACCACTGATGCGCGGTGAGCGCGCATCGTCGAGCGACGATACACTGTCAGCCATGTCCGACATCTTGAACGCCGTCGCTTGGCCGTACGCAAACGGCCCCCGCCACATTGGTCACGTCTCCGGTTTCGGAGTGCCCTCCGACGTGTTCTCCAGGTTCATGCGAATGCGCGGCCACAACGTGCTCATGGTGTCTGGCTCCGACGAGCACGGCACGGCGATTCAGGTGAAGGCCGACCAGGAGGGGCTCACCGCCCGCGAGACCGCCGACAAGTACCACGCACAAATCGTGCAAGACCTGCAGGGCCTCGGGCTCAGCTACGACCTCTACACCCGCACCACGACGCCCAACCACGCCGCCGTCGTACAAGACGTCTTCCTCGCGCTGCTCGAGAACGGCTATCTCACCAAGGAGTCGCAGATGGGTGCGATCTCCCCGTCGACCGGGCGCACGCTGCCCGACCGCTTCATCGAGGGCACCTGCCCGCTGTGTGGCTACGACGGTGCCCGCGGCGACCAATGTGACAAGTGCGGCAAGCAGCTCGACCCGGCTGATCTCATCAACCCGCGCTCCCGCACCAATGGCGAGACGCCCAAGTTCGTCGAGACGGAGCACTTTTTCCTTGACCTGCCGAAGCTCGCGAAGAAGCTCGGCGAATGGCTCGACACCCGTCAGGAATGGCGCCCGAATGTGTTGAAGTTCTCCCACAACCTGCTGGAGGACCTCCACCCGCGCGCCATCACGCGCGACCTCGACTGGGGCATCCAGGTGCCCGTCGAAGGCTGGGAAGACAACCCGATGAAGTCGATCTACGTCTGGTTCGACGCGGTGATCGGGTACCTTTCTGCGACGAAGGAATGGGCCAAGCGCTCCGGCGACGAGGACGCCTGGCGCACCTTCTGGAATGAGCCCCAGACGAAGTCGTACTACTTCATGGGCAAAGACAACATCGTCTTCCACTCCGTCATCTGGCCCGCCATCCTGCTGGGCTGCGACGGTGAGGGCGACGTCGGCGGCGAGATTCGCCCGTCGCTCGGGAAGCTGCAGCTGCCTACCGAGGTGGTGAGCTCCGAGTTCATGACGATGAAGGGTTCCAAGGTATCCAGCTCGCGCGGCGCCAGTATCTTCGTGAAAGACTTCCTCGCCGAGTTCGGCCCTGACGCATTGCGCTACTTCATCGCCGTCGCTGGTCCAGAAAACAACGACACCGACTTCACGTGGGAAGAGTTCGTGCGTCGCATCAACTACGAGCTCGCCAACGAATGGGGCAACCTCGTCAACCGCTCCATCTCGATGGCGCACAAGAACGTCGGTGCCATCCCCGAGGCCGGGGAGTTCACCGACGACGACCGCGTGCTGCTGGCGGAATGCGAGCGGGCGTTCGTGACCGTCGGGGAACACATCGAAGCGCGGCGCTTTAAGGCCGGCATCACCGAGGCGATGCGCATCGTCGGGCTGGCGAACAAGTACATCTCAGACCAGGAGCCGTGGAAGAAGAAGGACGACCCCGAGCGTCGCGACACGATTTTGCACGTCGCGCTCCAGGCCGTCGCTGACTGCAACACACTGCTCACCCCCTACCTGCCCCACTCAGCGCAGAAGATCTTCGAGGCGCTGGGCGGCGAGGGCGTCTGGGCGGCGCAGCCGGAGATCGTCGAAGTGACCGACGGCGACATGACCTACCCGACGCTGCAGGGCGATTACCAGTCGCAGCTGGCGGCGTGGGAGCATCGCGCGATCGTGCCTGGAACGCCACTGGCAAAGCCCAGCCCGCTGTTCCAAAAGCTCGACGAAAAGCTCGGCGAGACTGGCCCCGAGTGGGCACCCATCACAGTGTGAGCTACTAAACCGGTAAGTTTTGCCCGTGATTGTTTGGAATGGATCCGGTTGGATCACTGCTGCCCTCACGATTGTTGCTCTGGGTATCGGAGGCGGCGTTGCAGAAAGCAGCACGAACGGGGAACTGTGGTGGCTTGTACTCGTCACGGGGTTGCTCGCCGCCGTGGGCAATTGGTTTCTCGGCGTGTACTTCAACAAAACCCGTCCGGCTAGACAAATTGAGCCGCACTGGGAGTCGCTGAACCACAGCGTTCGAGAGTCGCTGGCGCGCGGGCAATTCTTTCTCGGCGGTAGATGGCCGCGACCTACGTCGCAGCAGGATGCCGAACAACAGGCATATACGTTTTTGCAACAGGAACGGGCACGCCTGAACCGCGGCTACAACCAGCACCGTTTGTTTTGGGTACCGATGCAATACATGAGCTCGCTCATCATCGTGTTGAGTGTGCTCGCAGCTGTGAGCCTCATGCCGAAGTAACAACTTGTCGTTGACTAGCCCGGGTCCTGGGCTACCAGGATCCGGCGCTACCGCCGCCGAAGCCACCGCCACCACTGAATCCGGAGCCGCCCGACGAGGTGGTGCTCGCGTGGGCTGCGGAGGCGGCGCTCACCGAGTCGGAGAACGAATCGGCGAAGCTATTGGCCATTGAGTTGTAGAACCAGGCGTCGTAGGTGGCGTCACTGGCAATCCAGCTTCGGTCAGCGCGGTAGCGACCTTCGCGCTCGAGCTGCTCGAACACTTTCGCCCAGCGGTCCGCCGTCCCGAAGATCATGGCGAAGGGGAGGTATCGGCTGAAAACATCGATGCCTTCCTCGAACTTAATCTGATCGGCCTCGGCGGTGCGCAGGTAGAGCTCGAAGCCGCGCGCCTGCTGCAGCATCGCCGAGCCACGCGCGGTGCGGCGCTTGCTGTTCATGCCCACAACAATGAGGCCGATGCCCAGCACAATCAGCGGTAGCCCGAGCAGCGCCAGGGAATGCTGAAATAGCAGCCATGCGAGCCCTGCCCCAGCGAGGGCGATGACGACGCCGATCGTAGACTTTGCCGCACCGCTCGTCCGTGGATCCTTCACGAACCACTTGTTATTCGTCATCCTGCGGTAGAGCCCCGCACGCGCCTCATCCACGACGTCGTGGAAGCGCTCATCACGCAACTCCTGGGTGGAGCGCGTCGGCTGGCCCTGGAAGATAAGGCTGAGCAGGGTGTTTTCGAACGATTGCAGCCCGTCAGTGTTCTTGCCCAGCGCGCGCAGCGTGAAGTCCTTGCCGTTCGGGTCGGGGATGATCTGGAGATAGCCGCGTACGGCGAGGTCGATGATCGTGGCGGACACGTCGATGCCGTCCGCCGTCGCGTCGATGAGCGTGCCGATCTCACCAGGCGTGGCGCCCGCGGGCGGCTGGAACTGCACCGCGACGGGAATCTTGCTCGTGTTCTTCAGCCCGACGGGAGCGTCCTCGCCCTCCGCTGGTGCGAGACCGGGCGTGAGCCCGAGGTACACGAGGTCGCGCTTCGCGCGTCGGTTCATCACCCAGGTGCCGATGGCGGCGATGGCAGCAAGTCCACCTGCTGCCGCGCCGGGAACGACGCCGGGATTGAGGTTGGAGCCGAGGGTGGGTACCCGTCGCTTACTCGGGGTTGCGCCGTTGAACGTGCCCTTCGGGAAGCCCGCCACGAGCTGCACGCCCTGGCCGACGGGGATCTCGTCGACGTGGAGATATGCCTTGCCGTTGTCGACGTTAGCTCCGCACTTGGTGCGGTTTGTGGGGCCGGTGAAGCAGGCGGTCTTCTCCACGCTCACCGGGCCGGACATCGTCGCGTTGAAGCCGGTGAATTGCGAATTGAGATCCGAGAACATCTGCCAGCTGAACTCCGCGAGTCCGGACTCGGGGTGATCGTCCCAAGCGATGCCTTTCACTGTGAACTCGAGCTTGTACTGCTGGGGATCGCGGTAGGTCACGTCCTCATCGCCGATCTTCCATTCCAGCGCGTGCATCCCGCGATCCTCGTGGAGATCCGTGCGGGCGCCGCTGGGGGAAGAGACCTTCGGCTTGGAGTAGTCGAAGACGTACTCCTCCTCCGGGTTCTTGCCGTCCTTCTGAGTGGTGAAGAACCGCAAGACGGGGCCACGACCCGAGCGCTCGCTGAAATCCATGGTGAAGTCCAAGGTGACGTGGGCCGTGCCTTGCTCGTCCAGGCGCACATCGACGTTGATGTCCTGGTAGGGAGCGCCTGGAGCAGCCTGCGCCGGAAGCGCCGCCACGATGAAAATGAACAGGCCTGCCAAGAGTGCGAAGATGCGCCGGGTGGTCATACGGCCAAGTGTACTGACGGCCCGGGGTGGGGATTGAGCCCGGAGCGCGACTGAGCGCACGCCAGATACCGAAAACATGCCCTGGAAGGGCAAAATTTGCATCTGGTGTGCGCTCAGTCGCGCAAGTGCGAGATCAGTCGTCGACGCCAAGCGCCGCGGCCATCTCCTGACGAAGCTGCCGGAGCAGATCGGCGGCAGCTTCGCGCGAGCGGCTCACGTCCTCGCTGGGATCCATCCGCACTTCCAGGTAGCACTTCAGCTTGGGCTCGGTGCCGCTCGGGCGTGCGACGACATGCACGCGCGGCCCCGTGAGCTCGATGGCGTCGGTGGGCGGGAGCTCCGGCGAGCCGGGAAGGAGATCCGCGACGGTGACGGGCTCGTCGAGCAGCATCGACGGCGGGTTGCCGCGAAGTCTGGCCATGGCTTGAGTGATGATCGACAAGTCGGCGACGCGCACCGCCAACTGGCTCGTGGCGTGTACGCCGTAGTAGCGAGCGATTTCGTCGAGGCGATTTTGGATGGTCTTGCCCTCGGCCTTCAGCTCAGCAGTGATGCGCAGCACCGTCATGGCAGCGGAGATACCGTCCTTATCCGGCACCGCCTGCGGGTCGCAGCAGTAGCCGATGGCCTCCTCATACCCGAATCCCAGGTTGGGTACGCGGCCAATCCACTTGAAGCCCGTGAGCGTGGTCTGGTGCTCGCGCCCGGCGTCGCGTGCCATGGCGCGCAGCAGCGTGGAGCTGACTACGGAGTTCGCGAGCACGCCGGGGACCCCGCGACGGATCGCGTCGTCGCCAAGGAGTGCGCCCAACTCGTCGCCGGTCAGCATGCGCCAGTCGCCGTCCATGCGCGCCGCCACCGCGCAGCGGTCTGCGTCGGGATCATTGGCGACGACGACGTCGGCCTCGGTGTGACGTGCCAGGGAGAGCGCCAAGTCGATGGCGCCCGGCTCCTCCGGGTTGGGGAAGGAGACCGTCGGGAAGTCCGGGTCGGGTGCGGACTGCTCCGATACTTCCACCGGCTTCGGGAAACCCAACGTGCGCGCGGCCTGGCGAACCACGCGCGCTCCCACACCGTGCATCGAGGTGTGTACCCAGCTGACGTCCGTCGGCGCGTCTGCCCCGACGAGTTGCTGCAAGCGGGCGACATAGGCGTCGCGCAGGTCATCCCCGATGATTGTGCGTTCGTCGCTGCGGGGCAGCGCGGCGAGGTCTTCCGTCGCAACCTCGGCGATCCGGGCGGCGATTTGGCCATCGACGGGCGGCACGATCTGCGACCCGTCGCCCAGGTAGACCTTGTAGCCGTTGTCCTGCGGAGGGTTGTGCGATGCCGTGACGACGATGCCGGCGACGCAGCCGTAGTGCTGGATGCCGAAGGCGATGAGCGGGGTGGGGGTGGGCTCGTCGGTGAGCAGCACGTCGAAGCCCGCTCCGGCGAAGATCTGGGCGGTGTCGAGGGCGAAATCCGCCGACTTGTACCGCGCGTCGTACCCGACGATGACCTTCCCCGACGTGGTGCCCTGACCCTGCAGCCAGCGGGCGAAGCCGGCGGCAGCGCGCGTGACGACGACGCGGTTCATGCGCGCAGGCCCAGGGCCGAGCTGGCCTCTCAGTCCGGCGGTGCCGAATTGGAGCGTGCCGGCGAATGCGCTCTCGATGGCCTCGATGGCCGGGCGGGACACGTCGGAGTTGCTGGACTCGCTGCTGCTGATGAGCTCAGCAAGCTGTGCCTTAGTATCGGGGTCGAAGTCGGCGTCGCGCCAGGCGATTGCTTCGTCGATGATGGCCATGATTCCTCCTAGAGCGCGGCGACGATGCCGCTGAGTAGTGACGCCAGGCGGGGACCCGCGTCCTTGCCAGCCTGCAGAACCTCGGCATGGTCGAGGTTGTCGCCGCTCAGCCCCGCCGCGGCATTGGTGACCAGCGACAGCCCAAGCACTTCGAGCCCGGCCTCGCGGGCCGCGAGGGTTTCGAGCGTCGTCGACATGCCGACGAGGTCGCCGCCCAGGATGCCGGCCATTTTCACCTCGGCGGGGGTTTCGTACTGCGGGCCGCGGAACTGCACGTACACGCCTTCGGGGAGGGAATCGTCGACGCTGTGTGCCACGTCGCGCAGGCGCTTGGAATAGGCCTCGGTCATGTCGACGAAGTTGGCGCCGACGAGCGGGGTGTCGCCGGTTAAGTTGATGTGGTCCTTGATCAGCACGACGGTGCCCGGCGCCCAGTCGGGGTTGAGGCCGCCGCATCCGTTCGTGAGGACGATCTGCTTGGCGCCCCAGCTCGCGGCGGTGCGCACGCCGTGCACGACGGGGGCGACGCCGCGGCCTTCGTAGTAGTGGGTGCGCCCGGTGAACACTGCGGCGGTCTTCCCGCCGGCGGTACGCACGACGCGCAGCGCGCCGCCGTGCCCGCTGACTACGGGCTTTGCGAAGCCGGGCACCGTCGCGAGTTCTACTTCGGCGACGGTTTCGCCCAGCTGGTCGGCACCGCTCGACCAGCCTGACCCCAGCACCAGGGCGAGGTCGATCGTCGGGGCAAGTGCGCTGAGGTGCTGCGCCGCCGCGCGGGCAAGTTCTTCAGGGGTTTGCGTCATGCCCGCCAGTCTACGAGGGCGTGCGAGGATCCGCAGCCGCGCGCTCATCGTCGCCGCGCCGGCAGAGGCAACCTGTGCGGCTCTGTTCCGGAACATGTGTCACTTGCCTGGCAGCGGCGAGGCGTCGTCGGGAGGCAGGTGACACTTGTTCCGCTTAGTTGCCGCACAGGTTGCACCTGCCTTGGTGAGGTACGAGCACGCCCCAGACGCTGGTGTGCAAGGATGGGGACGTGACCAAGGTTGTGATCATCGGCGGCGGACCAGGCGGATACGAAGCGGCGCTCGTGGGGCGCCAGCTCGGGGGAGAGGTGACGCTCGTGGAGCGCACGGGCCTCGGCGGAGCAGCGGTGCTCACCGACTGCGTCCCCTCCAAAACCCTCATCGCCACAGCCGAGGTGCTCGTCCGCATCGAACACGCGAAGGAGCTCGGTCTGCGCATCGAGGGCGGCTCCGACGCGGTGAGCGTCGACTTCGCCGAGGTGAACCGTCGCATCATGGCGCTCGCGAAGGCGCAGTCATACGACATCCGTGCACGCCTGGAGGCCGACGGCATCACCATCATCGACGGCACCGGGCGCCTCGACGGCGCCAAGAGGGTGGTCGTGAACTCCGACGCCGGCGAAACCGCTCTCGACGCCGACGTCGTCCTCCTCGCCACCGGCACCACCCCGCGCGAGCTTCCCGACGCCAAGACCGACGGCGAGCGCATCCTGAACTGGAAGCAGCTCTACGAGCTCGACGAGCTACCCGAGCGCCTCATCGTCGTCGGCTCCGGCGTGACCGGCATGGAGTTCGCCAACGCATACCGCGGCCTGGGCTGCGACGTCGTCTTGGTGTCGTCGCGCTCCCAGGTGCTGCCTGGTCAGGACGCCGACGCTGCCCACGCGCTGCAGAAGGTGTTCACCGAGCGCGGCATGGAGATCATGGCCGAGTCGCGCGCGCTCGCCGCCCGCAGGGAGGGCGACGAGGTCGTCGTCACGCTGGCTACGGGTGAGGAGATCGTCGGGTCGCACGCGCTGTTCGCCGTCGGTGCCACGCCCAACACCGCTGACCTCGGCCTCGACACCGCCGGCGTGGTCACCACCGAGCGCGGCCATATCCCCGTCGACAAGGTATCCCGCACCAACGTCGCCAACGTCTACGCAGCCGGCGACGTGACGGGCGTGTTCCCGCTCGCATCCGTGGCCGCTATGCAGGGCCGCATCGCCATGCAGCACTCGCTGGGCGATGCCGTCACCCCGCTCGATGTGCGCCAGGTGTCGTCGAACGTGTTCACCTCGCCGGAGGTCGCGACGGTGGGCGTCACCCAGGAACAAGCCGACTCCGGGAAGATCAACGTCGCCTCCGTGATGCTCACGCTCGACGGCAATGCCCGCTCGAAGATGCAGTCATTCCGCGACGGATTCGTCAAGCTGTTCTGCCTTCCCACTACGGGCATCATCGTGGGCGGCGTCGTCGTCGCGCCGCGCGCATCGGAGCTCATCCACGCCGTCACGCTCGCCGTGCGCCAGCGCATCACCGTCGACCAATTCAGCAACACCTTCACCGTGTACCCGTCGATGTCGGGCTCCGTGGCGGAAGCTGCGCGACGCCTGCACACCCGCGACGACGGCCTGCTCACCAGCTAATTCTCGCGGCCGGGCGCCGTTGGGTTGAGGGTTGTACGCTGGAAGTCACCCTCGATTGAAGGAATGCCGTGGATTTCTTACTGCTCATGTTCGTGCTGTTCGTGATCTTCGGCGCCCCTGCCTATGGAGCTCAGCGGTACAGTAGCCGGCGCCGCATCGCGCAGCAGCCGCCGCAGGAACTCTACGGACCCGGCCCATTTCAGCCGCAGGCGCAGCCGGCATACGGCGCGCCCGCGTCGGGCTTTGGTCAGCAGCGCATCATTTCCGCCGAGGAGTTCAACCAGTCCAAGGATGCGCTGGCCGACGACATCACGTCGTTCGGCACGGAGCTTCGCGACCTCGACCTCGACGTCGTCGGGCGTGAACTCGACGCCGAAGCCCACGCCGACTACACCCGCGCGCTCGACGCCTACGACGGCGCGAAGACGACGCTGGAGCGCGCCCAGTTCGTCGACGATCTGAAGCGCGTCGCCGAGATCCTGGAGGAAGGGCGCTTCTCGGTGTCGTGCGTGAAAGCACGCGTGAATGGCGATCCGCTGCCCGAGCGCCGCCCGCCGTGCTTCTTCGACCCGGCGCACGGCCCGTCAGTGGAGGACGTGATGTGGGCTCCCGCAGGCGGCGCGCCGCGAAAGGTGCCCGCGTGTGCCCGCGACGCGCAACGCGTCAGCCTGGGCGCCGACCCCTCCATCCGAATGGTCAACTATCAAGGGCAAATGCTGCCCTACTGGGAAAACCAGGCATTCGTGCCCTACGCGCAGGGATACTACGGACGCTACGACATGGACCCGACGATGCGCAGCCTCGCGTCCAGCGCCCTCGTGTTCGGCGGGCTCGGCCTGCTGTTCGGCATGTTCGGCGACTGAGCGCGCGACGAGTACGGCGTCTCGATACGGGCCTTCGGCCCTACTCGACGATCGGAAGGAGCGGCGCACCCGGTGGTTGAGTAGCCCGCGGAGCGGGCGTATCGAAACCATCCTGCGTCTCGATACGCGGGCTGCGCCCGCTACTCGACGATCGGGGTATGCAGCGCTCGGCGATCGGGGGAGGGGGCGCGCCTGGTGGTTGAGTAGCGCCGAGCCCCGGTGGTTGAGTAGCCCGCGGAGCGGGCGTATCGAAACCACGCTGCGTCTCGATACGGGCCTTCGGCCCTACTCGACGATCGGGGTATGCAGCGCTCGGCGACCGGGGGAGAGCCGCTCGACGAGCGGACGCCCTACTCGGGATCCACGATCTCGAGTAGCACTTCGCCGGCTGTTACCGTTTGTCCCTGTTCCACCTTGAGGTTTTGCACCACGCCGCCGCGGTGTGCGTCGAGCGGCTGCTCCATCTTCATGGCTTCGATTACGGCGACGGTCTGCCCCTCTTCGACGGTGTCGCCGTCGGCAACATTCACCTTGACGATGGTGCCCTGCATGGGCGCCGGGAATGCGTTCCCGGTGGGCGCCGACACCTTCGCGCCGCCGCGGTCGCGCTTCGTCGGCTTGCGCTTCTTCTTGGGTGCGGAAGCAGTGCCGAGTCCGCCGGGCAGTTTGATCTCAACTCGTTTGCCGTTCACCTCGACGGTGATGACTTCCGGTTCTTCCTGGTCGTCGCTCTCGCCAAGGACCCCGTTGTACGCGGCGATGTCACCCGTGAACTCCGTCTCGATCCAGCGGGTATGGACAGCGAAATCATCCACGAACGCCGGATCGCGCAATACCGCCTGGTGGAACGGCAGCACCGTAGGCATTCCTTCAACGACGAGCTCGTCCAACGCGCGCCGGGAACGCTCGATGGCCTGCTCACGCGTCGCGCCGGTGACGATCACCTTCGCGACGAGCGAATCGAACGCACCCGGGATGGTCATGCCGGCGTGGTACCCCTCGTCGACGCGCACTCCCGGCCCGCTGGGGGCGTGCCACTTGGTGAGCGTTCCCGGCGCGGGCATGAAGTTGCGGCCCGCATCCTCGGCGTTGATGCGAAACTCGAAGGAGTGGCCGCGCGTCGGCGGATCGTCGTAACCGAGTGCTTCGCCGTTGGCGATGCGGAATTGCTCGCGCACCAAGTCGAGTCCGGTGACCTCCTCGGAGACGGGGTGCTCCACCTGCAAACGGGTGTTGACTTCGAGGAACGAGATGGTGCCGTCGAGGCCGACGAGGAACTCGCACGTTCCCGCACCGACGTAGCCGGCCTCCTTCAAGATGGCCTTGGACGACTCGTAGAGACGCTCGAGTTGCGCGTCGTCGAGGAACGGCGCGGGCGCCTCCTCGACGAGCTTTTGGTGGCGACGCTGCAGCGAGCAGTCGCGCGTCGACACCACCACGACGTTGCCGTGCTGATCCGCCAGGCACTGCGTCTCAACGTGGCGGGGCTTGTCGAGGTACCGCTCGACGAAGCACTCGCCGCGACCGAACGCCGTGACGGCCTCGCGGGTGGCCGATTCGTAGAGGTCGGGGATCTCTTCCATCGTGCGGGCCACCTTGAGGCCGCGTCCGCCGCCACCGAAGGCTGCCTTGATGGCGATGGGCACGCCGTGCTCCTCCGCGAAGCGCACCACCTCGTCGGCGTCGGCCACCGGGTCTTTCGTGCCAGGCACGAGCGGGGCGCCCACCTTGTTCGCGATGTGGCGGGCCTTGACCTTGTCACCGAGCGCGTCGATGGCCTCGGGGGAGGGGCCGATCCAGGTGAGCCCTGCGTCGATCACAGCCTGCGCGAACTCGGCATTCTCGGCGAGGAATCCGTACCCGGGGTGCACTGCGTCGGCGCCGCTGCGGTTCGCGATGTCGAGAATCTTGGGGATGTTGAGGTAGGTGTCGGCCGGCGTCGCGCCGTGCAGGGCGTACGCTTCGTCGGCCAGTCCGGCGAACAGCGCCTGTTGGTCAGAATCTGCATAGATAGCGACGGACTGGATCCCCGAGTCGCGGGCCGCGCGGATGATGCGTACAGCGATCTCGCTACGGTTTGCGACGAGTACCTTCGAGATGGCCACGGTGCCCCCTTCTTCAGGTTTGGTTCTACCAGGGAGTCTAGTCCTTGAGAAGCGAGAATGGGTGAGAGCCTAGGAACCATGCCAACACCTGAGTTCATCTTGGAATTGCGACGACACATCGGCACCGCCCCGCTGTGGCTGACCGGAGCGACGCTCGTGTGCCTCCGGGACGGCCGCGACGGGCCGGAAGTGCTGCTGCAACGGCGCGCTGACAACGGGCTGTGGGCGCTGATTAGCGGCATCGTCGAACCTGGCGAGCACCCCATCCAGTGCCTGGAGCGCGAGGCCCGCGAGGAAGTGGGGGCCGACGTCAGCGTCGGGCGCATGCTCTGGTGCGTCGTCACGCCGCCGGCCACGTACGCGAACGGCGACCAAACGCAGTACCTCGACCACGGCTACCTGGGGCGGGTCACCGGCGGTGAGCTTCGGCCCGACCACGACGAGACCACTGACGTGGGCTGGTTCCCCGTCGACGATCTGCCCATGCCGCAGCATCCGCGGCTCCCGGCGAGCGTGCAGGTGGCGCTGGGCGCACCGTCGGAGGTCGTGGCATCCTTGGACCTGTGAAGCGTCTGGCCGTGGTTGTAGCAGCGACGCTTGCCGTCGTCGGCTGCGCCGCAGAGGAGCCGACGATGCAGCCCGCGCCGAGTGCTTCGGTCACGGCGGCGGTGCCGGACGGGGGCCGGCCGGTGCAGCTCGAGTACGCACCGACGGGGTTGAGCGTGCCGGGCGACGCCATCGTCGAGCAGGAGATCGACCAGGTCAACAACGTCACCCTGGTGTTCGCTGCCCCGACGGGCGCCGAACTGGCCGCGTATTACCGCGCCGCGCTGCCTCAGATGGGCTTTACCATCACGGCCGACAAGAACAACTCGCTGCTGTTCGAGAACGAGCACTGGCAGGGCGCCTTTACCGCGTCGGGCCAGACCTGCGCCATTACCTTCCGCACCGACTGGGAGCGCTGAGCCCGGCGGGTCGCCGTCGGCGGCGCTCCGCCCGCCCGGGCACGTGCAACCTGTGCGGCTCACTTCCGGATCAAGTGTCACCTGCCTAGCCGCGACGAGGCGTCGTCGGGAGGCAAGTGACACCTGTTCCGCTCAGTTGCCGCACAGGTTACCTATGCCTGCCAGAGCGTGTGCCAGGGGACGTCGAGGTCCATGAGCATCTGCCGGATGAGCGGCAGGGAGATGCCGACGACGTTGAAGGGGTCGCCGTTCAGCGCGGTGACGAATGCCCCGCCGAGACGGTTGATGGAGAAGCCACCGGCCACATTGACGGGTTCGCCGGTGGCGACGTAGGCCTCGACCTCCTCGTCGGAGAGGTCGGCGAAGTTCACGGTAGTCGACCGAATCTGGGTGCTGTGCTCGTCGCGCCCGTCGCGGCGAACCAGCACGAAATGCCCCGTATGGATGACCGCCGTATGCCCTCGCATACGCTGCCACAGCTGGGTGGCAGCCTCGCGTGTGCGCGGCTTGCCACGCGCTTTGCCCTCGATCTCCATCACGGTGTCCGCAGCAAGCACGACGACGTTGTCGTCGGTGAGCTGTTCCGCCACGGTGAGCCCCTTAGCCTCAGCCAAGCGTGTACACAACGCCGTGGGCGAAGGGTCGCGGACGGTGGACTCGTCGAATCCGGAGACGACAACGTCGGCCGTGATGCCCGCGTCGCGCAGTACCCGAAGCCTGGCCTCGGATTGCGATGCTAAGACGACGCGCATCAACGCCGCCGCCATGCTTCGCGCCCGGGGACCAGCGGAGGGCGCATGATGCGGTAATACGAATTCCAGCCACCTGCCAGAGGGCGGTCGTCGCCCGCGTGTAAGGTGCCGGATTGCCGCTTTTTCGCCAGCACGACGGCCAGCGCCGCCAGCTCTTCGTCTGTGAGCGGCGTGCCTCGTACGCTCCTGCTGGGCTCACTCATAGCGGTATGTTCCCATGCTTCTTAGGCGGGAGCGTCTCGCGTTTCGTGCGCAGCAGGCGCAGCGCCCGAATCACCTGGGCTCGTGTCTCGTGCGGGTAAATCACCTGGTCAATGTATCCGCGGTCGGCCGCCACGTACGGGTTGGTGAGTTCCTCGTCGTATTCACGTACCAGCCGGTTTCGCTCGGCCTCTGGGTCGTCCGCTTCCGCAAGTTGCTTGCGGTAGAGGATTTCGACCGCGCCCGACGCGCCCATGACGGCGATCTGCCCCGTCGGCCAGGAGAAGTTGATGTCTGCGCCGAGGTGCTTCGACCCCATCACCACATAGGCGCCGCCGTACGCCTTCCGTGTGATCACTGTCAGCAGCGGCACGGTGGCCTCGGCATAAGCGTAGATGAGCTTCGCGCCGCGACGGATGATGCCGCGGTGCTCCTGATCGACGCCAGGCAGGAATCCGGGCACGTCGACGAACGTCAGCACAGGGATGTTGAACGCATCGCAGGTGCGCACGAATCGGGCGGCCTTCTCCGCTGAGTCGATGTCCAAGCAGCCGGCGAACACCGTCGGCTGGTTGGCGATGATGCCGATCGTGCGTCCTTCGATGCGTCCAAAGCCGGACAGTAGTGAACGCCCGAACAGCGGCATGACTTCGAGGAACTCGTCGTCATCCAACACGTTGCGGATGATCTCCAGCATGTCGTAGGGCTGGTTCGGGGAATCGGGGATGAGAGTGTCCAGTTTGCGATCGTGGTCGGTGATGGTGAGGTCCACTTCCTCGTCGTCGAAGATGGGTGGATCCTCCAGGTTGTTCTGCGGCAGGTAGGAGATGAGCTCCCGCACGTACTCGATGGCATCATCCTCGTCGGCGGCCAGATAGTGCGCGTTGCCGGACTTGGTGTTGTGGGTGCGCCCGCCGCCCAGATCCTCCATCGACACGTCCTCGCCGGTGACTGTCTTGATCACTTGCGGACCGGTGATGAACATCTGCGACGTCTGGTCCACCATCACCACGAAGTCGGTGAGCGCTGGACCGTAGACGTGGCCGCCCGCAGCTGCGCCCATGATGAGGGAGATCTGCGGGATGACGCCCGACGCCAGCGTGTTGCGGCGGAAAATCTCGCCGTAGAGACCGAGTGACACGACACCCTCTTGGATGCGCGCACCGCCGCCTTCGTTGATACCAATCAGCGGCACGCCGGTTTTCAGCGCGAAGTCCTGGATCTTGACGATCTTCTCGCCATATACCTGCCCCAAGGCGCCGCCGAAGATGGTGACGTCCTGGCTGAATACGCACACCGGGCGCCCGTGGATTTCTCCGGTTCCCGTGATGACGCCGTCGCCGAATGGACGCTTGGCATCCATGCCGAACGCCGACGTGCGGTGCCGGGAAAATTGGTCGAACTCTTGGAAGGTGCCCTCATCCAGCAGCGCCAGTATGCGCTCGCGTGCGGTCTGCTTCCCCTTGGCGTGTTGTTTCGCGACGGCCTGGGCTGAGCCAGCGTGGATTGCCGCGTCGATGCGTTCTCCCAGCTCAGCGATCCGACCCGCAGTGGTCTGGGTGTCGATCTCCATGTCGCAACCATAGCGCCGCAGGTGTGGTCAGGGGACTGACTTACAAGAACAGCTTCGGCATAGACTGCTACATCGTGATCGAAACGCAGCCCGATACGGCAGCCATCTGTGCGAAACTCCAGCCTGACAGCATGTGGGGGCCGGTGGACTACGTCGGATGCACCGGCTCCACTAACGCAGACCTCTCCGCTGAAGCCCATGCCGGAGGGGCTCCCGGCCACGTGTTGCTGGCGGGGGAGCAGACCGCCGGGCGAGGGCGCCTGGCTAGAACCTGGGTGACGCCCCCGGACTCTGCGGTGGCGATGTCGATGCTGCTGGCTCCGACGCAACCCATGGAACGCTGGGGCTGGCTTTCGCTACTGGCGGGGCTCGCCGTAGCAGAAGCGCTCGCTGAGCTCGCGCCAAAGAATGTAGACGTGATGTTGAAATGGCCGAATGATGTTCTCGTGGACGGCGGCAAGGTCTGCGGCATCCTCTCCGAGCGCGTCGAGGGCACGGATGGCGCTCGCGCCGTCGTCGGGCTTGGTATCAACCTCACACTTCAGAAGGAGCAGCTGCCAGTGCCGACGGCGAACTCGCTGTTGTTGGCGGGCTTCGAGACCAGCGCCACCGACGTCGTCTCAGGGGTACTCCGACATTTCGAACGCTACTACCGGCAGTGGGAGCGCACGGGCACACTTCGCGACGAGTACCGCGCGGCGTGCGGATCTATCGGCGCAGAGCTCACCATCGCCGTGCATGGCACAGACCCGATTCCGGGCGTGGGCCACGACGTCGACCACGACGGGCGTCTCGAGGTCCGCACCAGCCGCGGCGTTGAGGCATTCGCCGTCGGCGACGTGGTGCATGCGCGCCTGGCGTGAGAGTATGACGCCATGGCATTCAACGAGAAGTACCTCGGCGCCGGCGAAACCATGGTGCTTCGCCTCCGCGAACACCCCAAGAAGCTGGCCTGGCCCATCATCATCCTGATTTTGCTGGGCGCAGCCACCGGCGTCGCCATCGCGTTTATGCCCGAAAGTTGGAAGCCTGTAGGAATCTGGGCGCTCGTCGCGGTGGTGCTCGTGCTGTTCATTTGGCTGGTGTTCCTGCCTTGGCTCAGGTGGTACACCTCGACGATCGCCGTCACGGATCGTCGCATCATCACGCGCCACGGCATCATCAACCGCAAGGGTCACGACCTGCCGCTGCGTCGCATCAACAACGTCAACTACGACCGCGACATCATCGACCGCATCTTCGGCTGCGGCACGCTCACGCTGGAGACGGCCGCCGGCAACCCGCTCGAGCTGCACGACATTCCCGACGTGGAGCGCAGCCAGATGATCATCAACGACCTCCTCTTCAACGAGGATGGCCCCGACGGAGATCCCCGCGGCGAGTAGTCCACACCCAGACGCCGCTGGGCTGGCGGTAGAGTCAAGGCCGTGCGTTACTCAGTCGGAATCATTGGCGGCGGGCAGTTGGCCCGAATGATGCATCAGGCAGCTATCAGCCTGGGCATCGACGTGCAGCTCTTCGCAGAAGGCGACGGAGTATCCGCCGCCCAAGTGGTGCCGGACGCATTCGTCGGTGATTACACCGATCTTGCCGACCTCCAGCGCTTCACGAAGCGCTGCCAGGTGATCACATTCGACCACGAGCACGTCCCGACGAAGCACCTGCGCGCACTTGACATCGAAGCCCGTCCCGGCCCCGACGCGCTCCAGTACGCCCAAGACAAGGCCGCGATGCGGCAGCGCATGGGGGAGCTCGGCGTGCCGTGCCCGGCCTACGTCGTGTGCGGTTCGGCCGACGACGCCGTCGCGTTTGGGGAGCGCCAGGGCTGGCCCATCATCTTGAAAACCTCCCGCGGCGGCTACGACGGCAAGGGTGTGTGGAAGATCGAGAGCCCCGACGAGGTGGCCGACGTGTTCGCGAACAAGCCTGAAACATCCGCGGGAGAGCAGGTTCGCATCGTCGCCGAGGAATTCATCGATTTCACCCGCGAGCTGTCCGCCATCGTGGTGCGATCTCCGTCCAATCAGGTGGTGGCGTACCCGATATCCGAGACGGTGCAGCGAGATGGCATCTGTGTCGAGACGACGACGCCCGCGCCCGGCCTCGACGAGGACCGCGCATCCGAGCTGCAGGCGATGGCGATCAGGATTGCTGAGCAGCTAGGCGTCGTGGGTGTACTGGCCGTGGAACTCATGGAGGCCCCCGACGGGCGCGTCGTCGTGAATGAGCTCGCCATGCGGCCACACAACACGGGGCATTGGACCATCGACGGGGCAGAGACGAGTCAGTTCGACAACCACATCCGCGCGGTACTCGACCTCCCGTTGGGGGCCCCGAACCAGATAGCCCCTGTGGTGGTGATGGCCAATGTGCTCGGAGGCTCCGAGGACGATCTCACCGGCTCGCTGCAGCACGTCTATGCACGCGATCGCCAGGCGCACGTCCACCTGTATGGCAAGGATGTCCGGCCAGGCCGGAAGGTGGGGCACGTTACTTGCTTGGGCGATGACGCAGACGACGTCCGCCGACGCGCCCGGCACGCAGCAAACTACATGATGGGAGTACGCGATGAGTGAACCGTTGGTGAGCATCGTGATGGGCTCGGATTCCGACTGGCCGACGATGGAGCCAGCCGCAAAGGCGCTCGAGGAGTTCGACGTCGCGTATGAAGCCGACGTGGTGTCCGCCCACCGCATGCCAGAAGACATGGTGACCTTCGGGCGCGAGGCGCACCGTCGAGGTATCAAAGTGATTATCGCGGGCGCAGGCGGTGCGGCACACCTGCCTGGAATGTTGGCCTCATTGACCCCGCTGCCCGTGATCGGAGTCCCGGTGGCCTTGAAGCACCTCGAGGGCATGGATTCGTTGCTGTCCATTGTTCAGATGCCGGCAGGCGTGCCGGTGGCGACGGTGGCAATCGGCAATGCGCGAAACGCCGGTCTGCTGGCGGTGCGGATGCTGTCCGTCGCGGATCCTGCACTGCAGGAGAAGATGCTGAAGTTCCAAGACGAACTGCGCGGGCTCGCCCGCGCAAAGGGTGAGAAAATCCGCGCCCGGGTCTGATGAACATAGGAAGTGGGGCCCGGCGCTGTCGCCGGGCCCCACTTCCTATTACGTCGAGTTAGTCGTTGAACACAACCTTGACGACGGCGTTGCCACGCTTACCTTCGGAAGTACCAGTGATGCCGATAGCCGCGATGGGCTCGATGTTCTTCTTGAGATCATCCGGCATGGTGTTGCCGTAGTCCTTCACCAGGGTGCCGACGTTGACGAACACGAGGCTCTGTGCATCATCCGTGATGACCTTCTTGTAGAGGTCGTTGTCCTTCAATGCGCCGTTCTTGACGTCGTCGATCGAGTACCCGTACGCGTAGATGGCGGTGTCACCGTCGGCTTCACGCTCGACGGGGAGCTGCCCGCCTTGCGACATCTGCTCGAACAACGGGTCGATGATTTCATTGTGACGCTTGATGTCGTCGGTCTTGACCTTGAGGCCGGCTTCGCCGTCGCCACCATCGATGAAGCCATCGATGGCGCCTGCGATCTGCTTTCCGAGTAGAGCCTTGAGATCATCCTGAGACTCGAGTCCCATCTGGGCGAGCTGGTCTTTCACACCCTCGGTCTTCGCGAGCTGCTCCCACAGCTGGCCAAACATCTGATCGTTCATGGTCACGCCGAACGCGATGGGCGCGTCTCCAGGCAGGGAGCCGGCGAGCTCGCGCACGTCGTCACCCTTGCCGTTGTCGGTGTCACTTTCGAAAGAAGTGAACAAAGAAAGCTGATTATCCTCGACGTGGAGACCGGCCGCACCGTGCAGCGTCTTCAGCGTCTCAAGCCCTTCCACGGCTTCGCGGTTAGGCCCACCCAAGTCGGCGTTCTTCAGTAGCCAATCGACGGCCTTCGGGCTGATCCAGGCGCTCGCCAGGTTGCTGCCTTCCAGAGCATCCATGTCGGACTTGTAGGTTTCGTCGTCCTTCACGGAGCCCTTCTTCAGGCTCTCCTCAACGTTCGAAGACTTGTCCTCGACTACCACGAGCTTGTCATGGAAGAAGTACTTGAGCTCCGTGTCCTTCAGCTCATCCTTGAAGTACTCGTCGGCCTTGCCCTTGTCTGTGACCTCGATCGAGACCACCGGACTGGCTCCCTTCTCTTCACTCTCGAGCACGCCGAGGGAGATGGAATTGCCAAGCCAGGGCTTTATATCTTCCTGGTAGTCGACGTCGCTCGTATCTTCGTTGGTGACGAGCTCCCAGAGGATTTCCTTGTAGTCGTCGCTCTTCGTAGCGTCTCCGGTGTCGGGGAACTTCTCGACGATGTTCTTCAGCGCGAGCTTGTCCGAATCGGAGGGGTTGAGTGACACCTCAACCACTGCCATGGCGTCTTGCGGGATGCCCGCCGTGGCAGCTGAGGGGGAGGTGCCCGTGAAGAAGTTGTATGCGAAGTAGCCGCCACCAGCAAGCACGGCCGCCCCGACAACGCCGGCCACGATGACCGGCACCTTCGACTTCTTCTTCGTGCCTACGGGGCCGCCTGGACCACCCGGGGCACCCTGCTGGTAGCCACCTTGCGCGCCAGGCCCACCCTGAGGGTAGCCACCGGGCTGGTTGGGGTAGCCGCCTTGTTGCGAGGCTCCCTGATTGGGCTGGGGGGCACCGTAGCCGCTGGGGCCCTGCTGCGGGCCGCCCTGCGGCGGCTGGAATCCACCTTGCGGTCCACCCGAGGGTTGGCCGTTATTCCATGGCTGCTGGCTCACGATGTCTCTCCTTCATGTGTGCAGTCTCCTTCTAGGGTAGGGGGAACCGAGGTCATTCTTCACACCAACGCTGTTCGTTTTGGCTGGATACGCCGTCGGCGAGTAGCAGCGGGGGAGCTCTACTGGTACTCGGCTACTGCGTCGACGTCGCCGCGCGCGATGGCATCGAATACCGCGGACGACTTCTTCTTATCCCACAGCACGGACGACCCGGCCGAGGTGCGTGCGCCTGCGTCGGCAATGGGGACAGTGAGTGTCACACCGTTTCCTAATCTTCCAGACACCAGCCCAATTCCGGCGGCGGCAGCGGTGCCCATGCCCGTCTCGTCCGTGCGCGTGATTGAATGCGCGGCACCCATGTTGATGTTCCAGTACCTAACGGGATTGATGAAGGTCAGGGGGCTCGTTGCTTCCTTCATGATTTGGCCGATAACTTCGCGCTGGCGCTCCATGCGCCCGAGGTCACCCCGCTTGTCAGCCTTGCGCATCCGGGCGTAGTTCAAGGCCGTGACCCCGTCGGCATTCTGGCAGCCGCCGGGGATATCTAGATGCGAATCGCGGTCTTTGATGGCCTTCTTCGGGCAGATTTCAATGCCGCCGACAGCGTCCACGACGTCCACCAGGCCGAGCATGCCGACCTCGAGATATCCATCTACTTTGATGCCGGTGTTGCTCTCGATGGTTTCGATGAGGAGGGGAGCCCCGCCAAAAGCGTAGGCCGCGTTCAGCTTGTTTTTGCCGTGGCCTGGAATCTTCACGTACGAGTCCCGGGGGAACCCCATGAGGACCGATTTTCCGTTGGGTGCGGTGTAGAGCAGCATCATGGTGTCGGTGCGGCCACCTTGCGCGGAACCGGTGCCGAGGCGCCGTCGGTCCTCCGGCGACAGGTCTTCCCGCCCGTCGGAGCCGACGAGCAGCACCGCGGTGCCCGGCTGGTCTTCAAGCGAACTCGAGGCGCCGGCGACGGTGCTCGTGGTCAGGTATGCGATGACGGGCACCGTCGCCAGGTACAGCACCCACAAGACGAACAACAACACGAACAATTTCAGGATGCGGCGCTTCTTGCGCCTGCGGCGCTGACGCGGCTGTGGCGGCGCCGGCTGCTGGTAGGGACCAATTGGCGCGTAGCCGGGCTGCATGTACTGCTGCTGCGGGTAGGTGCTCGGGGGATACGCGTTAGGCGGGGCAGTAGGACGCTGATCCGGCCCTGGCTCGCTCGACGGGGTCACCCACTCGGGCGCGGCGGCATCGTCGGGAATCTCGCTTTGGGGCATGACCCGGGTCTGTTCGGAGTCCTTCTCCGGGTACAGCCAACGGAGATCATCCCTATTACTCACAGCATCGATGATACGTCGTGGCGAATCCTGGGCGACTCGGCGCGCCATGCGCAGGCGAGCTCCTGCGTGCGGGCGATACTTGACGCACCCATCATTTTCAGGAGGACAGCCGTGCCGGATGCTCAGTCGCAGGTTGAACGCCTTCATCTCCGTCGCTCCGTCGGTTTCCTTCTGATGTCGGCTGTGCTGCCTGGCTCGGTGCAGCGCTACGCAGGCAATCGCCTCGTGGGTGTTATCGCGACGCGGGTGCTGGCCGGACTGCTCGGCTTGCTGCTGCTCACTGGGTTGGCGCTGCTCGTGGCGCCGGGGCCAACCGTCGGGTTCTTCCTGACCCCCTGGGTGACGGTGCTGTGCAAGGTGCTCGTGTGGCTGCTGTTCATCGCTTGGATCGGATTGTTGGTGGACGCCTGGCGGCTTTCGCGCCCTATGTCGCTGCCGCAACGCACCAGGCTATTGATGACCGGCACCGTGGTGGTGTTGGTGATCCTGGTGGGGCTATTCACGAACTTTGTTGCGGGAGCGTTCACAGCGGCGGGCAACGTCGGGACCGTGCTGCCTGGCGGCGGCGACACCGAGAAAAAGGCTGGGCGCTACAACATCTTGTTGCTCGGCGTGGATGCGTCGAACGAACGCGTCGGTGTGCGTGCCGACTCCATCAACGTCGCGTCCATCGACGCAGAAACCGGGCGAACAGTCATCTTTGGCCTGCCCAGAAACATGCAGGGGGTGCCCTTTTCGAAAGGATCCCCGATGCACGCGCTCTACCCCGATGGCTTTAGGTGTGAAGACAACGAGTGCATGCTCAACGCTGTCTGGACGGACGCGGAGGAGCATGCAGATCAGTTCCCGGAAGGTGCCAACGCCGGCCTAGCAGCCACCAAGGATGCGGTGGCCACGACGCTCGGCCTCGACATCAACTACTACGCGCTGGTCGACATGCACGGATTTTCCTCCATCATCGACGCGATGGGCGGCATCGAGATGGACGTGATGAAGCGCATCCCCGTCGGTGGCGGCAGCTCGCGCGTGTACGACTACATCGAGCCAGGAAAGAATGTGCACCTCGACGGCCAGCACGCGCTCTGGTTCGCGCGGTCCAGGCACGGGTCCAGCGACTACGAGCGGATGCAGCGCCAAAAGTGCGTGATGAGTGCGATGGTGGCCCAGCTGGATCCGCAGGTGGTGGCCACTCGGTTCGTCGAACTCTCCGAGGCCGGTAAAGATCTCTTGCTCACCGACGTGCCGCGCGACCAGATCGTCAAGCTGACGGGGTTGGCTCTGAAGTCACGCGACACAAAGATTGCGTCGGTGAACTTCATGCCACCACTCGTCAAGGACACGGCGCACCCGGATTTCGGGCTCATTCGCAAGACGGTCCAGAAATCCATCAAAGCTGCCGAACAGGCGGATGAGGCAGAGCCCAAGGCCTCCGTACCTGCGTCGACACCAGCCTCAAAGCCCACGACTTCCCCGGCTGCGACAACGAGTTCCCCCGCCAAGCCGGCGACCTCGTCGTCGCCCTCCGCGAAGACCGAGAGCGACGACGAGGCTTACACCGCAGGTCAGACGACGGACGATCTGCACGCCGTCTGCTCCGCCGGCTGATTGGCGGAGACAGTCCCCTAGCAGCTACCCAAGCTTGGCTGTCAAGGCCATAATGCGGAGCCGAGAATCTCCCTCCCACGTCACCTTGGTGAGTGTCTTTTTCGGATTCACTTCGATATCGGCCAGCCAAAGGGTGCAAGCCGGTGCTACAAGCCCCTTGCCGTTTTCCACACGTTGATCCGCGCGGATGCCGATGCGGTTCCCGAAACGTGGTGTGCTGGAACACCAATCCGTGACGGACACCTTCGCAGTGCTTTCTTCGCCGTCGTCATAGTGCAACGTGAACTCCACGTCCTTGGCGTCGCCACCGCTGGCGCTCGCGAGCATAGTGAGCACAGAAACTCGCTTGCCGACGGGGAAGGACGCCGGTCCCTTGACGAAGTTTTTCGCCGTGCCCTTGGTGTTAGGAATCCGCATTGCGGTGTCGGCGACAAGACGTACACCCTCATCGGGCAGTAGCTCGTGCGGAAACGACCAACCGAGGCCATCGAAGTTCCCTTGGCCGTTCTCGCCCGTCGACGGCGCTACTCCGTCCAGATCGTAGGCTGCAGCGATATCCAGCGGGCACTGGCTGCCAGGAGCATCACAGTTCGCATCCACCACGTTGAGACGTAAAGTGTCGGTCGCGGTCATTCCTTTCGCTTCGACTGTGAATGTGACATCGTGCACGCCAGCCGGGGCATCAGCGGCGAGCTTCACTGTGATTGGCACCGTTACAACCTGCGGCGAACCATCCCCATGGACCTTGAACGAATGTCTGTCGAGCGAAATATCCACACCGGCGGGCGAATGGGCAACGATTGTCCCGCGGGTGGTGCCTGGTCGTGCGACGGTGATGGTCGCAGTCGCCTTGACAGTTCGGGCTGTGCCAGCCATGCCGCCGGTTGCATCTACTGGAGTGACGCCGATGAAAAGATCGTGGCTACGCAGCGGTCCGTGGCCAGGCACCGGAGCCGGGGCGCGGGTATTCCCCTTTACCGCCCATGTTGATGGCGTCGCTCCCATCTCCAGATCGAGCGTCGCGCCTGCACGCAGGTCAGAAGCGGTGAACCAGCTGGCTTTGTGGCGTTTCCCGTCCATCTGCACCGACTGCACGTATCGATTCTTCGACGACGTGCCCTTGGCGTTGATTACGACGTCACCTGTACCGAATGGTTCGGCGAGGTGCACCGTCGCGGTTTCAAATACCGGCGATCCAATGACCAGCTGCTGCGTGCCAGCCGTGGCTGGGTAGATGCCGAGTGAAGAGAGCACGTGCCATGCGGACATGGTGCCCACGTCGTCGTTACCTGTGATCCCATCGGGGCCGTCTCGGAAAAGCAGCATTGCTGCCCGTACGACGTCGGCAGTCTTCCACGGCTGTCCGGTCCACAAGTACACGTAGGGCGAATGCAGATCTGGTTCATTTTGCGGGTTGTAATGCGTTTGGCCGTAGTAGTCGTACGCGCTGTTCACCCACACCTTGCGTGCGGTTTCTTCAGGGTTTTCCATGAGCTGCTCGTAAGCGAAGAACTCATCGAGGCGCTCATTGGTGGCTGCCTCACCGCCCAAACGTTGGATGAGGCTTGGAAGATCGTGGGGAACGAGCCACTGATATTGCCATGCCGTGCCTTCGTGGAATCCACGAGATTGTGCAGGGTCAGCACTGCTCACGAATACCCCCTGGGCGTTGCGGGCCCGTGGGAAGTTGGTGTCCGGGGTAAAGACATTCAGCCAGTTGCGGGAACGTTGGGCGTACCGTTTGTACTCAGAGTTGCGGCCGGTAGATTTTGCGAACGTAGCCATAGCGGCGTCCGCCAGCGCGTACTCAAGCGTTGCGGAACCAGCATGCTGCATGTCGCAGTCACCGGGCTGGTTGCAGGTCTTGCCTTCCTGAGGTACGAAGCCGTGACGAAGGTAAAAGTCGTTGCCGGCCCGCCCGACAGCAGGATGCTCCGCCGGAGGTTCGCCGTCGGCATTGCGTTTCAGCTGTTCCCACGCTCGATCTTCCCAGCCTTGCAACAGCCCGAACTGGTGGGCCGTCACGATCTGGGGCGTGACGTTGTCGCCAGTCATGATGTTGGTTTCCACGGTGGCGTAGCCCCATTTCGGTAGCCAGCCGCTTTGTTCCCCCTGCAAAATGAGCGAAATGGTTTGGTCCCGTGCCTCTTCGGGCGCGACGAGTGCAAGGAGCTGAATCTGCGTGCGATAGGTATCCCACAAAGAACTGGTCTGGTAGTAGCCATGGCCTTCGGTCTTGTGGATCTTGTTGTCCCAGCCTCGGTAGCGTCCATCCACGTCATCGCCACGGTTGGGGCCGAGCAGTGACCTGTAGAGGCTTGAGTAGAACGTGCGGCGCTGAGTCCGCGTACCGCCGGTGATTTCGATTCGTTCTAGACGCGCGTTCCACACATCTCGTGCTGCAGCATGGGTGGCCTCAAAGCTCTTCGTCCCCTCGCTCTGGAGGTTGCGTTCAGCGCCGGCAGAATCGACCCAGGAAATCGCAGTGGTTGCTTCGACATCTCGATCGCTCGTCGTATCGAACCCCACCCAGACTCCGCGCCGCCCCGGCCCGGACGATTCCTTGTCGTCCGAGAACCGGGTTCCTTCCCAAGTTGAGAAGGAATCCATTGCGCGATCAAATGTGGTGCGTAGGTGCAGCTTGTACCCTTCGGTCGCTTGGCAAAAGCTTGCACCCTCCACCGTCGTCTCAATGGTGTGTGAGTCGATCACCTTCACTGACGAGCGGGTTACATCGTGGAGCGCTTGACCTGTGTTGATCATCACGCCTGCCTGCTTTGCGGGACTGAACGTCCAGCGTTGCTTTGCCGTGCGCTGCGTAGCCGTGAGCTCGACGTCGATGGCGCCATCAGGATCATCCAGTCGCACTCGGTAATTCCCCGGTGAGGCCTGCTCAGTCTCGTGCGAGAAAGGGAGTGCGTAGTCGACGTTGTTTGTTGACGCCGGACGTCCAATCATCGGAAGCATGGGTTGGTCGCCGGCAAGCCCACAACCCACGCCGGAGACGTGCGTCAGAGAAAAACCGCGGATCTTGTTGTCATCCCAGCGATATCCCGCGTAGTGGCCGGTGTCAGGCGATACCTGCACCATCCCGAACGGCATCGAAACTCCGGGGAAGGTATTGCCGTCCCCCTTTGTGCCTATGAAGGGATTGACTAAGTCGACTAGTTCTTCAGAGGAGCCGGGGGAGGCGGTGGCCGCTGGTAAGCCGACTGCTCCTGCTGCGAGCAGGGCAGTGGCCAGCCCAGTCGCGGCGATGCCGCGCAGCAGACGGCGAGGGGCTGATGGGGGTTGCGTCGATGTCATCGTTGAAACCTCTCTTTCGTTGGCGTCGGTGCCTACGATGTCCAGAAGCTGCAACTGGACCTTCTGGATAGTTGCCGAAAATACCTGAGCACGGTGTCAGAAGATGCCTACTCGCTTGCTGAATCATCGAAGCCTTCTTCCGTGCCTGGAACAATGTGCGCGAACGTTGCGGCTAGGGTGAAGGACATGGATGTCAGCGTCGTGATGCCGGTGCGCAATGAGGAAGCGCACCTCGTAGCCGCCGTCGAGCGAGTGTTAGAGCAAGATCGAGATGGCGAACTGGAGATTGTCATCGCGGTGGGCCCGTCGAGCGATCGCACAGCACAGATTGCCGAGGCTCTGGCCGAGCAGCACCCGGAAGTGATCGTCGTCGATAACCCGACGGGGTACACGCCCGCTGGGCTCAACATCGCCATCGCAGCGTCGCAGTACGACGTCATCGTCCGTGTCGACGGACACGGCGAGCTGAGCGACGGCTACATCGTTCGAGCGGTGCAGCTCCTGGAAGAAACGGGGGCAGCCAACGTCGGCGGGCTCATGGATGCACGCGGACGTACGCCGCTGGAGCGCGCCATCGCGGCTGCGTATAACTCGCCGTATGGGCTCGGAGGCGGCGGCTTCCACGTGAAGGACACCCCGGCTGGCCCCGCCCAAACTGTGTTCCTCGGGGTGTTTCGCCGTGACGCGTTGGAGTCGGTGGGCGGCTTCGACGAGTCGTTGCACCGCGCGCAGGATTGGGAGCTGAATTACCGCCTGCGCAAGGCCGGGTTCCGAATCTGGTTCTCGCCGGAACTGCGCGTGATCTATCGCCCGCGCTCCACATATGCGTCGTTGGCGCAACAGTTTTATCGCACCGGCAGCTGGCGGCGCGAGGTGATTCGTCGGTATCCGGAAACTGCGTCGGCGCGCTACCTCGCCCCGCCCATCGCGCTCGCCGGGTTTAGCGGTGGCCTGCTGGGTGGGCTCGTCGGTTTGCTTGCCCGCAACCGATACCTCAGCTTCCTGCTTCTCGCGCCAGCGGTGTACACGCTGTTCTTGCTCGTGGCAACGCTTCGCATCGACGCAGACCTCGAGGCGAAACTTCGCCTACCGCTCGTCCTCGCCGTCATGCACGGGTGCTGGGGCGCCGGTTTCATGCGCTCAACCCCCGCGTGAGGAGTGAATCATGTACCCAGCCGCAAGACGCGACGAGACGGTAGTTGACGACATCGGCGGGCACACCGTCGCAGATCCATACCGGTGGCTCGAGAACGCATCACCGGACACGGAAGCCTTCGTCGAGGCTCAAAATGCGTTGTCGCGCCCCAAACTCGACGCGCTGCCAAACCGCGACGCGTTCGAGCGCATCCTGCACCGCGTGCTGTCGGAGCCCACCCGCAACTGCCCGGTGCAGCGCGGCGGGTGGCTGTTCGCGTGGCACAACGACGGCGACGATCAGCCCCGCGTCGTGCGCGCCCGCAGCTTCGACGAGCTGAAAGATGCCCAGACCATCCTCGACCCCAACGGCGGCGACGGCACCACCGCCATCGTGCAGTTCGAGCCCAACGACGACGCCTCGCTCTTGGCCTATGCCGTCTCAGAGGCCGGCTCCGACTGGCACACCATCCGCGTGCTCGATCTCGCGTCGCTCGAAGACGCCGGCGTCGAGATCCGCTGGGCGAAATGGAACATGCCCACCTGGCTGCCAGGCGGCCGCCGCTTCACCTACTGGGCCTACCCGGAGCCCACCGGCAACGCGCTCACCGACGAGAACGCCGCCGGCGCCATGTACGCCTTCGACATGGATTCACGTCGCAGCGAGCTGTACTGGCAGCCCGACGACCCGCGGACGATGCCGTACCGATTCCCCGACGACGAGTGGTGCCTGCTGTTCGCGCGGCGAGGCATGGAATCGCGCACCCAAGTATTCGTGCGGCGACACGACGACGCAGACCTGCGGCTCCTCGTCGATGGCGAGGGCCAATGGTGGCCGGTCGCGGTGCGCGGGCGGGAGCTCCTCTGCGGCACCGACGAAAACGCATCGCGTGGCCGGGTGGTCGCCGTCGACCTCCTCGACGGGACCAGGCGCGAGCTCGTGGCCGAGCGGCCAGACCAGACGCTGCTCGCCTTCGACGCCACCCGCACCGGCTACGTCGCGCATTGGATGGTGGACGCGCAGTCGTTCGTCGAGCTGCTCGACCTCGACGGCGTACCCGGTGATGCGCTGCCGATCGGCGACGGCGTCAGCATCGCGGGGCTCGCAACACACGAAGACTCCGACGACGTGTTCCTCGCCACATCCACGTTCACCGACCGAGGGCAGCGGGCGCACGCCGTCGTCGACGGGGCCACACTCGTCGACTGGCACACCACAAGGCCAGATGGGCAGATCACCGTCCTTAGCCGCACGCGCCGCATCCGCGTGACGTCGAGCGATGGCGTCGAGGTGCCGGCTTTCGTCATCGAACCCGACGGGCTCACCGACGGCCCGCGCCCGACGCTCATGTGGGGCTACGGCGGGTTCAACCTCCCCGTCATGCCGGATCACGCACCTATCTTCGCGGCGTGGATTGCCGCGGGCGGCACGCTCGTCATCCCGAACCTGCGCGGCGGCGGAGAATTCGGTGAACAGTGGCACGAGCAAGGCACGAAAGCCCACAAACAACAGGTGTTCGACGACCTCTTCGCGGTAGCCGAGCGAATCATCGCCGACGGGGTGACCACGCCGTCGCAGCTCGCCTTGCACGGGCGATCCAACGGCGGGCTCCTAGCTGCCGCCGGGCTCACGCAGCGCCCCGATCTGTGGGCGGCCGTGCTGCCGAGCGTCGGCGTGCTCGACATGTTGCGATACCACCGCTTCACCATCGGCTGGGCCTGGGCGAGGGACTACGGCAACCCCGACGAACCCGGCGTCGCCGAATACCTGTTGCGGTATTCGCCGCTCCACAACGTGCGCGCCGTGGAATATCCGCCGACGCTGATTACGACCGCCGACCACGACGACCGCGTGGTTCCGGCGCACTCCTACAAGTTCGCCGCTGAGCTCCAACACACGGGAGAGGGCGGGCCGTTCTGGCTCAGCGTCGATACGCGCGCCGGCCACGGCACGGGCAAACCGAAGCACGCCCAGCTGCGCGAATACACCGATCAGCTCGCCTTCGCCGCAGCCCACGTCGGGCTCACGCCCCGCCTGCTGCCGCCTTCTCGCTGAGTGCAATCTCGCCGGCGCGGGCGTCGTCGAAACCGACCACTATCACGCTGGAACCGCTGCCCAGCAGCGGGGCGACGAGCACGTCGCGTACAAACTCCCAGCTGTTTTCCGGCCGGGTGAAGAGCCTGCGATCGTCGCGGCCATCGACGCTGTCGAGGTCGGCGTACGAGTGGTCGCCCCACGCCGGGTCGGTGGGAGCCGGCATTCCATCGACGGCGGCGTCGGGCTGGGCGAACACGTCGGCGTAGTCGACGCAGCCCGCTGGCGGAGCGTCGAACCCGAGGCCCATCGGGTGCAGCGAACACGCGACGGTGACCTCGCCGCGGCGCTCGTCCCCGGGGCCTACGACGGCGAAGGCTGCGTCGTCGGGCACACCTGCGACGACGTGCCCGCCCGCAAACCAGATGGCTGCGGTCCAGACGAGGGCCACCCAGTGGCCTGGGTGCGTCTGCGCTAATCCGAGCGCGACCGGTTCGTCGAGATCGCCCTCCAGATCCTCGAGCAGATTCGCCGTTTTCATCACCCAATTCGCGAAGGTGACGCCCGACAGCTCGATGCGGGCGTCGCCCTCGTAGTAGGTGATCAGCGGTGCCGGGCTCGGGCGAGAAAACACGTCGGGGAACATGTCGGCCATCGTAGTGGGGCGGTTGTGCGGGTGCTGCTGGTCAATCCACACTCGGAAAGCATCTCTCGATGAGGGCACCGGTATTGGTTTCCACTACGGTTGTGCCATGCGTTATGTGGTGATTATGGCTGGGGGATCGGGCACGCGTTTGTGGCCGTTGTCGCGCAAGGGACGTCCGAAGCAGTTGCTTGCAATGTTCGAGGGTAAGTCGTTGTTGCGGCTGGCATGGGAGCGCCTGCAGGGGCTGGTGCCGTCGGAACAGATCTTGGTGTGTACGGGCCAGGCATACGAGCAAGATGTGCGCGCTCAGATCCCCGAGCTACTTCCCGAGAACCTGCTGGGCGAGCCAGTAGGCAGAGATTCGCTGAACGCCGTGGCCTGGTCGGCAGCTGTGCTGGAGCAACGCGACGCCGACGCCGTCGTCGCCATGGTGACCGCGGACCAAATTATTCGGCCGACGGAGCGCTACCAGGCGGCACTCAACCGGGCGTTCGAGGCTGCGGAAGAATGTGCCGACGCGTTGGTCACCCTCGGCGTCGTTCCCACCTCGCCGCACACCGGCTACGGCTACCTGCATCGCAGCGACGAAGTGGCCCCGGGGGTGTATCGCATCCGCGAATTCAAGGAGAAGCCGAGCGCGGATGTAGCGAAGACGTATCTGGCGTCGGGCGAGTATTGGTGGAACGCGGGCATGTTCGTGTGGCGGGCCGCCACACTGCTCTCGCAGCTGGACCAGCTCGTTCCGGAGAACGCCGAGATCATCCGGCGGATCGCCCGTGAGCCCGAAAGCCTGGGCGAGCTGTTCCCGACGCTCACCAAGACGTCGGTGGATTACGCGATTATGGAGCCCGCGTCCACCGGAAAGACGGGAGCCCAGGTGCTCAGCGTCCCGCTCGAGGTGGAATGGAGCGACGTCGGTGGCTATGTCAGCTACGCGGAACTGTTGCCGAAAGACGACGACGGCAATGTCGTGCGCGGAGCGACGGTCACTATGGACTCCTCGGGCTGTATCGTCCTCAACATGATTGGCCGCGATCACGTCGTCGCAACGCTCGGGTTGGAGCACAAACTTGTGGTGGCAACCCCGCAAGCGACGCTCGTCGCGGACCTTGATGATGTACAGAACGTGAAAAGCCTCGTGGCCAAGGTGGCTGAGGAGTATGGAGCCGATTTGGCATGACGCAACGTGGCCGCACGCAGACGAGCCTTCTTCCGTCCCTGCTGGTGCTGATCCTTGCATTCGCGGGGTTGGCGCAGGGATTGGCGCTGATGCTGCACATCCGCACCCCAGAGGGGGCTGCGCTATTGCAGCAGGCGGATGGGTTGCCGATGTGGGCGCTATGGCTAGCTGTTGTGCTGTCCGTTTCGACGCGGTACGTGGCGATGTGGGCCCGTGTGGCGATGGTGCTGTTTTCCGTCGCTGGTCTCGCGTTTCGCGGGGTGCTGGTGTGGTTCGCGTGGCCCGGCATCAATGATGTCCTGGGTAGGTCAGATGCGGGGTTGATGATTGAGCTGGTGGTTTCGGTGGTGATTCCGGCTGTGCTCACGACGTGGGCAGGGTGGGACGTGTTCCGCGCCAGGCGGGACGCCCAGAGCTCTCGGCGAGTGAGGTCGGCATCCTCTCCCACACCCCCCTCGCTGCCTAAGCCTGCCGGTTCACCGTCGGCATCGAATGGGTCTGTGGCCTCTCCCGACGCCCCTGTCCAGCCGTTTGCTGCCCGCTCCGACAGCCCGGATTCCATGCTGACCCCGGTGGGGCCTGAACGTGCGCAGGCGGCGCAGAGTGCGTCGGGGAAGGACGAGTGGTTCCAGGTATCGTCGCCGTGGCCGACCGCCGTCGAGGATGACCCAGACGGCACATTGCTCCGTCCACCCAGGCGACGCGCCTAAGCCCGCGGTCGGCGCATCGAGTGCAGCGTGAACTTCTCGGCGTGTCCTATTGCGCATTCGATGATCACTTTGTTTCGCCCGCTTGACGTGTTCGAATAACACGTGTGTAATTCATGGGGAAAGGAGGGCCCGGTGAACGAAGAACTGATGCTCTTTGATGACGACGAAGGCGCTTTCGGTTGGCAGGCGGAGGCGCTATGCGCTCAGACTGATCCTGAAGCGTTCTTCCCCGAAAAGGGTGGCTCCACACGCGAAGCCAAGAGCGTATGTCAGAAGTGCAATGTGAAAGAGCAGTGTCTCGAGTATGCCCTCGCGCACGACGAGCGGTTCGGAATTTGGGGCGGACTCTCCGAACGGGAACGACGTAAGCTGAAGCGAACAGCAGTCTGACCGGAGGGCGCGTGTGAGCGAAGCCGAAGAGGGGCAGCGCTTCAAAGACTTGTGGGCATGGGCCGACGAGGACTCGGTGGAGCTTGTCCCTGAACCCATCGATCCCAACGATGTCGTTGCAGTGATGGTGGTCCGCGACGCATCGTCGTGGTTACCCGATCAGCTTGCGGCCTTCCGCTCCAGCACGCTGCGCCCGGGCCGCATCGTCGCCGTCGACGTCGAATCCGTGGATGATTCGGCGAAACTGCTGCAGGATGCCGTCGCCGAGGGCATCCTCGACGAGGTAGTCGCCGCTCAGCGAGCATCCTCATTCGCCGAGGCGGTTCAGCAGGGAATTGGGGACACGCAACCAGCCTGGCTGTGGATCCTTCACGACGATGCGCACCCTGATCCGGATGCGCTGGCCGAATTACTGGCAGTGGCACCCACCGCGGACTTACTCTTCCCGAAACTGATCGAGCCCCGCAGGCGTAACTACCCAGACATCATCTCGGAGTGTGGGCAGTCCATCACCAAGGGCGGGCGCCGCGTCGGTATCCCCGAAGAAGGGGACATTGACCAGCGGCAGCTCGAACCCGGTGCCACGCTCGGCGGCTCCGCCGCGGGCATGCTCGTGCGTGGGGATCTCTGGCGGGAGCTCGGCGGCCTGGCGCCCGAATTGCCGGGGCACCGCGACGGTCTGGAGCTTGGATGGCGAGCCAACCTTGCCGGCTGGCGTGTCGTGACGGCACCGTCGGCGACGCTGGTGCACCGCCAGGCGTCGTTCTCCGGTGAGCGTGAGCTTGACCACCACCCGCACCTGGACGATCGGCTGGCCGCGTTGCGTATCGCCAGCGCGCATGGCGCAGGTGGACTTCGCCTGCGGTTGGGCAGCTGGGCGCGCGCCGTCGGTTTCCTGCTCGCGAAGTCGCCCGATCACGCCCGTGCCGAACTGCGCGCCCACCGCCGGTTCGCGTCGACCAAGGACGAAGTGCGGGCACTCCAGGAACGCCTCCCCGACGGCGACCAAGCCGCCATCGAAGACCTGCTCCCTCAACGCACCTGGGGGATCAGAAGGGCATTCGACGCGGTCGGCACAGCCATCTCCGATCGCTACCGAGACTTCACATCCGATACCTCCCTTGACGAGCTGACCTCCGACGAATTTAATGCCCACGACGCGGGCCCTCGCCCGATGATCGCGCCCGGCCTGCTGTTGGTGCTGGCCTTCCTATTGGCTGGCGTCGGCGCCGGTTGGCGGCTGTGGGGGGACGCCAAACTGGCTGGTGGCGGCATGCTGCCAGCGCCTGATTCGCTCTCCGGCGCATGGCAAGCCTTTTTGCAGGGGGCAAACCCGTCGCTGGGCATTGGCGCGCTCGTCAGCACGCTACTGGCAGGGCAGCCGTGGCTCGCTAGCTTCGTCGCTGTACTCCTCGGGCCGCTGTTCGCAGCGCTGGCGGCGAATTCGCTGGGCCGCCAGCTGGGCGTGCGCCCCGGCCTCAGCGCTGCAGCTGCGGCCGCGTGGGCGTCGACGGTGCTGGCGCTCGGGCTGCCGTCGGGCGGTGACATCAGCGGGATAGTTTTCGCCATCGCCGGGCCACTCCTGGTGAAGTACGCGCACCGAGTGCTGGTCGATGAATCGACGCGGGCTGAGCGTCTCCGGGCGCCCGCCATGGGCTCTTTCTGGCTCTTCGTGCTCACCGCGTTCTGGCCGCCGGCGCTGGTGCTGGCGACGGTCGCCGTCGCGGTGATGTGCGCTTGGCGTCGCACCCGCATTTTGCCGTGGTGCACGTTGGTCGTACCCGTGTGGTTGCTGATGCTTCCCCAGGTCGCTCACTTGGCGCGGTTCCCGGGCCGGCTGCTGACCGGCGTCGACCCGCTGACCTGGCCGGACGTGCCGCCCGCACAGTGGGCGCTGCTGGCCGGGCGCCTGATGCCAACCGGAGTGCCGGTGTGGCTGAGCGTGGTCTTCTTCGTCGGGCTCGCGAGCATCGCGGTTTGGGGCCTTCTGCGAATCCCGCAGGCTGCACGCAGGTGGGGTGTGGCCGTGGCCATCATCATGCCGCTCGTTGTTGGAGCCGGCCTGTCCCGCCTGGCTCTCCCCGTTGACGGCGGTTCGGCCAGGGCGCTGCTCTCGCCCTGGGCGCTGCTCACCGTCGCAGGCATGATCGCGGCTGCCCTGCTGGCTGAACGCCCTCGCGATGCGATGCACGGGCGTTCGTTCGCCGTCGTGGGCGTTAGTCTTCTTGCCGCAATGTCCGTAGTGGCTTGGCCGTTCGTCGGTCTGCGCGGGCCGGTGCACACTGAAGGCGAAGCGCTGCCGAGCTATGTCCGCAGCGTTCTGGAATCGCCGCGTCAGAGCCGCGCCTTGCTGATTCAGCGCTCCGGCGACGTGTTGGAATGGAACATTGTTGAAGCGAATCGCCCGCGGTGGGGCAGCGCGGAGCATCACCTCGCTGGCTCGCTGGATGACGAGTTCGACGCGCTCGTGCAGGCATTCTCTGGCGGCCAGGTGCCAGACGACCTCGCCCAGCGCCTCCAGCACGTCGCCGTCTCGCACGTGTGGCTGCGTGGCTTCAACCCCGACGAGGTACTGGCCCTCGCGAACGCCGAGGGCTTGACGAGCGCCGCCGCCGACGACGGGGCTACGGTCTTTACCGTCACTGGCCTGGTGAGCCGCGCCAGCATCGTGTCGGGCAAGACGCTCACGCCCGTCGCCGGGGGCAAGATCCCATCCGGCGACGCGTCGAGGATGCTCGTCGTCGCAGACCCGCAGATCTCCGAAGTTCGTGTGGCCCACACGAAGCTGGAGCGCGTCGCCGGCGAACTTCCCACCTTCAAACTGGGCGAGCTCCGGGGCGAGTTGCAATATGCGAAGCCCAGCCGCAGCGTGGCCGTCGGATGGATGGCATTCGTGCTCCTTGGGCTCGGGCTGTTGATGCTCCCGACGATGCAGACGCGCGCGGGCGCCCGCCGAGCGGGGGAGGACGAACGATGAGGATTCGCGTATTGCCCACGGTTCTTGTGGCCATCGGCGCGGCGGCTGCGCTCGGGATCAGCATGATTACGCCCGCATCCATTGCCCGCCAGACGCAGGTGACACCCCCG
The DNA here is from genome assembly GCA_032576855.1 of Propionibacteriaceae bacterium. Classification (GTDB taxonomy): domain Bacteria; phylum Actinomycetota; class Actinomycetes; order Propionibacteriales; family Propionibacteriaceae; genus Arachnia. Next base: position 75,818 of record JAWFWL010000009.1, on the reverse strand, counting down.
CAAGAATCGCGCGTCGCCTGCCAGCCGCTGGGTGACGGGCAACTCATAGCGGCAGGCCGCGGGAAGATCACCGCCGCACCGTTCGGTGGCGAACCGGGCAACGCTGTGGAGGTGCTCACTCAGCCCGCGAAAGGATTGACGACGCTGCGTGGCGTCTTGCCCACTGGTGGCGTGCTGCATCCCGACGGCGTGTGGGCATCCTGCCAGGCCCCTGCCACGAGCGGCCAGGTGGTGTGGCCCGACGCGTCCAAGGCGGAGCTTAGGCTCACCAACCCCGACGCGCGGGACGCCGCTGTCGACCTTGTGCTGACTGGTCCCGACGGCGAAATTCAAGCGCTCGGTTCTCGCGACATCACATTGTCGCCGGGAGAGACTCGTCAGGTGGCGGTGTCGGTGCTCACCGAGGGCGTGCAGGGCCCGGTGTCTGCCACCTGGACCACGAGTCGGGGCCGAGCGGTCGCCGTCGGGGTGACTGCTGGCACGCCCCATTTCGCCGAGGCTTCGACGATGCCCGATACGCAGCACATTTTGCCTGGTCAGGGCAAGGATGGGAAGCCCGTCGTGGTGCTCGCTAACCCCGGCGAGAGCCGGGCGAGCGCGAGCATCGTCTTCCATTCGCCCACCAGCACCTTTACCCCAGCAGGGGGTGAGGATGTCACCGTCGCGCCTCACTCCGTCGTGGCGGTTCCTCTGGATGCCGGCACGAACGGCGATCCCGGCGCGTTCACCGTCGAGAGCGATCAGCCCATCACCACCGTGCTCTTCTCCGGCTCGGGTGAGGTGAAGGGCACCAGCGGAGCCCAAGCCGCGGACACGTCGCTCGGCGGCGTGGTGCCTGCCGGCGCTGCGCTCCAAGTCACCAACCCAGGCGAGCAGATTGCGGAAGCCACCGTCGAGATCGATGGGGCGTCGCAGCAGATCAAGGTGCAGCCCGGCACCACATCCAGCGTGCCGGTGCCGCAGGGGGCACAGCCGGCGCGGGTGCGTGTGAAGAGTAATCAGCCTGTGGTTGGTGCCGCCGTCACCGACAAGGGTGCGGCAGTGGTGCCACTTCGCGCGGACACCGTCGAGGATGCGAAGCCGATCGACGTGCAGCCCGCCCCGAACCTGCACTGACCAGCGCTTACCCCCAGTCGTCTCGACCGCCCAGGCTCTCGATGCTGTGGCCTGTGAGCGTGGCGAGTTGTTCGACGAGCGTGCGATGCACCAGTTCCCGGAGCGCGGTTTGCGAGTTGGCGCGGTGCTCGATTGGGCGCTCATACAGCACGACCCGCGCACGCTGATGCTGGTTGGCCTCGAGCCCCGCTGAGAGCGGCACGCGGTCTCCTGACCACCGGCTGCTGAGGTAGGGCACCTCCTCGACGCCTACTACGACGTCATCCAATGCCAGCGGGTCGTGCGCCAGCACGGCGGCGATGGCGTCGCGCACGCACTGCGCAAAGCAGTCCTGTCGCGACCTGTCTCTTCGCAGGCGCGCGGGTGAGCCGGGCCCAGCGATCGGGCCTCGGATTCCTCGCGCATGTCGGTCTCTCCTGCGTGGCATGGGGCAACTCTAGCCCGATCACGGTTAGTCTCTCGTTCGTGCGTCGTTGTTCCAGAACCTCTTGTGAAGCCACTGCCGTCGCCACACTCACGTATGTGTATGCGGAGTCGACGGCGGTGCTCGGCCCCTTGGCGCTCACGCATGAGCCCGGCGCCTACGATCTCTGTTCGAAACATGCGGAGTCGTTGTCCGTGCCGAAGAACTGGGAAGTGATCAGGCTGCCGCAGTCGGACCCCGTCGCAGAACACCGCGAGCGCACCGCCGACGACGAGCTCATGGCGCTCGCAGATGCCGTCCGCAGGATCGGGTTGCGCCATGACGATGTGCCGCTGCCCTCGGCGCCAGATGCGCCGGCACAGGAGGCCGCGCCCCACCTGCGCATCGTTCGGGACTGAGATACCCATTGGCGTCTGCTCAGCGATAGGCTTGGCAGGTGCTGAAAGACGTAATTTTTAAGGCTAATGACATCCGCGGAGTCGTCTTCGGAGACGATCCGGAATGGGATGTGGAGGGTGCAGCCAGGCTGGGGGCCGCTTTCGTCGAGCTCACGGGGGCCGAGGAATTTGTGCTCGGGCGGGACATGCGTCGAATGGGGGAGGAACTCTCTACCGCTTTCGCCGAAGGCGCTAGGCGCGCGGGGGCGAATGTCTGCTTGCTGGGGCTCACCAGCACCGACCAGCTGTGGTACGCATCCGGAGCGACGCACCTGCCAGGCGTGCAGTTCACCGCGAGCCACAACCCGGTCCAATACAACGGCGTGAAGTTTTGCCTGGCCGACGCGCGTCCAGTTCCCGCCGATTTCATGACCCAGCTCCGCGATCTCGCTCCGCGCATCGACATGACGCGTCCGGTGACGGGCGCGGTGCGACGCTGGGACTCGCTGCCTGGCTACGTCGACAAGTTGACTTCGCTCGTGCCTATGCGCAGCGATCGTCAGCTCAAGGTGGTGGTGGATGCCGGCAATGGCATGGCCGGGCACACCGTCGAAGCAGTGCTGGCAGAACGCAACGTAGATCTCGTCGGGCTCTACTTGGAGCTGGACGGATCCTTCCCGAATCACCCGGCCAACCCGTTGGAGCCGGAGAACCTCGTCGACGCGCGTCGCGCTGTCGTGGAGCACGGGGCGGATCTGGGGCTGGTGTTCGACGGTGACGCCGATCGTTGCTTCATCATCGACGAGCGCGGCGAGGTGGTGGACCCGTCGGTGATCACCGCGATGATCGCGCGTTCTGAGCTGGAACGTGAACCGGGGGCGGTGGTTGTGATCAACACCATCACGTCGCAGTGCGTGGCGGAAGCCGTCGAGGATAGGGGAACGCTGGTGCGCTCCCGCGTCGGGCACACGTACGTGAAGGCGCTCATGGCAGAGAACAACGGAATTTTTGGCGGCGAGCACTCTGCCCACTACTACTTCCGCGATTTCTGGTCTGCAGATACCGGCATGCTTGCCGCCCTGCATGTGCTCGAAACGGTGCGTGCGGGCGGTGCGTTGTCGCAGCTGGCTAGCGCCTTTGATGGGTACGAGCGTTCGGGCGAGATCAACTCGACCGTCGACGACGCTGATGCCGTGCTCGACAAGGTGGCTGCGGCATTTGAGGGGCGGGGCGAGCATGAGCGAGGCGACGGCCTCACCGTCCGCGACGCCGACGCCGGCTGGTGGGTGAACCTGCGCCCCTCAAACACTGAGCCACTGCTGCGCCTGAACGTTGAGGCCAGGGACGCCGCGACGGTGGCGGCCCTCCGCGACGAGGTCCTCGCGCTTGTGCGCGGCGCGTCGGTGGTTGAGTAACGCCGGGCCCCGGCCGTTGAGGAGCGGCCGAGCCGCGTGTCGAAACCCCGCCGCCTCCGGTGGTTGAGTAGCCACCGAAGGTGGCGTATCGAAACCACATGCATGGATGATTTCGACTCGCCGCTTTCAGCGGCGGCTCAATCATCGAGATATGCGAGTTTTCCTGTTCCGGGGCAACCGAGCCCGCGGCCTTCGGTGGTTGAGTAGCCCGCAGTAGCGGGCGTATCGAAACCCCGCCGCCGGAATAGTCGAGCCGCCTCATGCACCCCAGCTCCAGAATGTACGCAGTAGGCTTGGGCCATGGCTGAAACCATGGAGCTTTCCCCGGAATTGTTGGCGATCCTCGCGTGCCCGTCGTGCCACGCGAAGTTCGCGGTTGATTACGACTCGAACGAACTCGTTTGCACGAATCAGTCGTGTGCGCTGGCCTACCCGGTGCGCAACAACATTCCCGTGCTACTCATCGACGAGGCGCGGTCCACACAGTGATTCGGTTCGACGACGCCCGACTGGAGGCGCCGCAGCTCGCGGAACACGAGGGCCTGCGCTGGCTCGCGTCGGCAGGTGCGCGCATCCGCCGCATGCAGCCGGAGTCCGCGCTGCAGCAGATGGACCGCTTGAATCGCCCACGCGGGGTGCTGCTCATGGGTGCCGAGGCTCGGCTGATGCGCGCGGTGCTGGAGCCGGTGTGCCCGGTGCCGCTCATGGCTTGGTCGGGCGCGACGCTGCCCGCGTGGGTTGGTCCGCTCGACCTGGTTGCCATCGTCGACGATCAAGATCCGACGTCGGGCCTCCTCGACGCAAGTGCCGAAGCCGCACGCAGGGGAGCGACGGTGCTCGTCGCGGCAGGAGAGCGCTCGCCGCTCGCTGACAGGACTTCGGGTTCGGCAACCACGCTCGTGCCCGTCGAGGAGCATGATCCGACGGCAGCCGCGGCGGCGCTGCTGACGTTGTTTGGGCAGCTTGGGTTGGGCCCGCAGGTGAACCTTGAGGGTGTCGCCGACGCGCTGGATCTCGTCGCGGAGAGCTGCTCGCCGCTGAAGGATTTGTCGTCGAATCCGGGCAAGGAACTTGCCATCGCGTTCGCGGATCACGTGCCGCTGATCTGGGGCGGCTCGGTGCTGGCCAATCGTGCGGGGCGGCGGATCGGTGAGGCGCTTCGGCACGCCAGCGGTGTGCCCGCGCTGGCCGCCGACGCCACGGAGCTCTCGGCGGTGCTGCGCAGCACGGAGCGACGAGACCCGTTCGCCGACCCAGATGACCAACCCCGCACACCGATGGTGCTTCTGCTCGACGTCGACGAGGTGCCGCCGGCGGTGCAGGCGCGCGTGAGCGAGATCGAGAACCTAGCCGACGCTGCGTCGGTGCGCGTGGTGCGCATCGCATCGGGTGCCGCTGACTACCCGCTCGCCCCCGTCGAGCGCTACGTGACGCTGCTCGCACGCGGGCTGTACGCCGTCGAATATCTGAAGATTGGATTGTGCCGATGACGACGAAGGTGCTGGTGCTGAACGGTCCGAATCTGGGCAGGCTGGGTTCGAGGCAGCCCGACGTATACGGCGCGCTCACCTACGAGGGTCTGGTGGAGCACCTCGTCGAGACGGGGAAGCCACTCGGTTTCGACGTCGATGTGCGGCAGACCGAGCACGAGGGCCAGATGATCGAGTGGCTGCACGAGGCCGCCGACGGCGGGCACCCCGTCGTGATCAATGCCGGAGCGTGGACGCACTACTCGTACGCCATCGCCGACGCCGCCGCCCTCGTCGCGCGCTACGTCGAGGTACACATCTCCAACGTGTTCGCGCGCGAGGAGTTCCGGCATCATTCGGTGCTGAGCGCCGGCGCGGCGGGGGTCATCGTCGGCTGTGGAGTCGGCGGCTACGACCTCGCACTCGCGCACCTCGCGTCGCTGGCGTAGCGGCGTTACCTGCCCGGCGGAAGAAGCGCGCCGACGACCCCCGCTGCCGACGGGCATCGTCGAGGTAAAGCGCGTAGGCTTGGTGACCGTGGAATACCAAGTTGCAGACCTGTCGTTGGCCGAGTTTGGGCGCAAGGAGATCGCGCTCGCTGAACACGAAATGCCGGGCCTCATGGCCATGCGCGAACGCTACGCGGCGGAGCAGCCGCTCAAGGGCGCGCGCATCGCCGGCTCGATTCACATGACCATCCAAACCGCCGTGCTCATCGAAACCCTCACCGCGCTGGGCGCGGAGGTGCGCTGGGCGTCGTGCAACATTTTCTCGACGCAGGACCACGCGGCGGCGGCGATCGTCGTCGGCAAGGACGGCACCCCCGACGACCCCCGCGGCGTGCCCGTGTTCGCGTGGAAGGGCGAGACGCTCGAGGAGTACTGGCAGTGCACCTCGCGCATCTTCGACTGGGGCGACGAGCTGCCCAACATGATCCTCGACGACGGCGGCGACGCCTCGATGCTCGTCCATGAGGGCGTGCGAGCGCAGGAATCCGGCTCAGTCCGCGAGGCCACCGACGACGACTCGCACGAGTTCCGCGTCTTCCTGGACACGCTGCGCAATAGCACCCTCGACTGGAAGGCCATCGCCGAGTCGGTGCGCGGCGTCACGGAAGAAACCACGACGGGCGTGCACCGTCTGCACGAAATGCACCGCAACAAGGAGCTGCTCTTCCCGGCCATCAACGTCAACGACTCCGTCACCAAGAGCAAGTTCGACAACAAGTACGGCTGTCGCCACTCGCTCATCGACGGCATCAATCGCGCCACCGACGTACTGATTGGCGGCAAGGTCGCCGTCGTGTGCGGCTACGGCGACGTCGGCAAGGGCTGCGCGGAATCGTTGCGCGGGCAGGGCGCTCGCGTGATCGTCACGGAAGTCGACCCCATCTGCGCACTCCAAGCCGCCATGGACGGCTACCAGGTGGCGCGCCTCGACTCCGTCCTGGACCAGGCCGACATCTTCGTCACCTGCACCGGCAACCGCGACATCATCATGGCTGACCAGATGGCCCGCATGAAGCACCAGGCCATCGTCGGCAACATCGGCCACTTCGACAACGAACTCGACATGGCCGGTCTCGAAGCCCGCACCGACGTCACGAAGGTCGAGATCAAACCGCAGGTGCACGAGTGGCGCTTCGACGACGGCCACAGCATCATCGTGCTCTCCGAAGGCCGCCTGCTGAACCTCGGCAACGCCACGGGGCACCCGTCGTTCGTGATGAGCAACTCGTTCACCAACCAGGTGCTCGGGCAAATCGAACTATTCACGAAGCGCGACGAGTACCCCGTCGGCGTCTACGTGCTGCCGAAGCATCTCGACGAGGAAGTCGCCCGACTGCACCTCGACGCGCTGGGCGCCGAGCTCAGCACACTCACCCAGGCGCAGGCCGACTACATTGGCGTCCCCGTCGACGGACCCTTCAAGCCGGACGCATACCGCTACTGAGCCCGTCGGGCTTTAACAACAAAGATGGTGTGAGATCTGTTACGGAAAACCGCAATAGATCTCACACCATCTTTGTCTTAGGAGTGAGTGCCGCTCACTCGTTCGACTTCAGCGACTCCCAGATCTCTTTGCACTCGGGGCAGACGGGGTAGCGGTCGGGATTTCTGGAGGGCACCCATACTTTCCCGCACAGCGCCACGACGGGGGTGCCGTTCACCATCGCCGCGGTCAGCTTGTCTTTCGGCACGTAGTGCGAGAAGCGGTCTTGGTCGCCGTCTTCGAACATCTCCGTGCGTTCGTCGAGCACCGTCTGTGATCCGGGGGCCATGTCACTCATGCCCATCATTCTACGACGGTGCTCGTCACTGCATCAGGAGAGCAGCGATACGGTCAGCCATAGCACCAGGCCGCCGAGCAACACTGCACTGCCCAATACCCATGCCCAGAACCACAGATTGTGTGATTCTTTCGTTTTCTTGGGCTGGTATTTGCCTTCCCCCAGGTAGCTGCCGAGGACGCTCACGGGCGTCTCGCTGCGCGGCGAGAGGCTGCCGGGCGAGGAGCCGACGAACGAGACGGGCGCGACGGGAGCCGACGGCATCGAGATGCTCCCCGACGGCAGCCCCGTCGACCTCGTCATCGGCGTGTAGAGGTCCCCGCCTGGCAGCTGGGCTGCGAAATGGTCGAAGGTCCTCGCCAGTTGCGACGCGGTCTGCGGGCGTCGGTTCGGGTCGGCAGAAAGCACCGACGCGAAGAAAGCGTCCAAGCTGTCGGATGCGCCGATCTGCTCGGCAATCGGCACGGGCCCGATGGCGGAGTTTCGCGAGAGCAAGTCTTGCAGCGTCTTGATGGGGAACGGTGGGTGCCCGGTGAGGAGGGCGTAGGCCACGCAACCCATGGAATAGAGGTCGGAGCGTTGGTCGAGCTGCGTCGATTTGGCTTGCTCGAGCGCCATGTACGCAGGCGTGCCGGCGGTCATGGTGTCGCGGTACTCGTCGAGGAGCGACTTGGCGACGCCCAGGTCAGCCAGTAGCACACGCACCCCGGATTTGGTGTTGTTGAGCAGCACGTTGCCGGGCGTGACGTCGCGGTGCACGAGCTGGTGTTTGTGTAGTACCTCGAGCGCACGCGTGGCCTCCGCGCACAGCCTGAGCGCGAGGCCGGGCTGTACTCGGCGCTTCCGGAGTTGTTCGAGGGAGCCGCCGTTGGCCACGTCCATGACGTAGTAGGGCTGGCCTCGGTCCGTCGTGCCGATGTCGTAGACACGCACGATGCGCTCGTCGGAGAGTCGACGCAGCAACCGGGCCTCCGCTAAAAACCGGGCGCGGACGTCGTCGTTGCCCGCCCAGTTTTCTGCCAGTACCTTCACGGCGACGGGCACGTCAAGCGTGTCGTCTTGCCCCTGGTACACCGTCGCAAATGAGCCGGACCCGATACGTCCGGTGATGCGATATCGGTCGATCATCTCCATCTCGCATCCATTATCGGACCAGATGGTTCCGAAAGGGAAGCCGACGGCATTGTCTGGCATGCTTGGACGCATGACTGAGATGCCACAGCAGCCCCCATCTGGGTGGTACCCCGACCCTGCAGGAGGACCCGGCGAACGCTTCTGGGATGGACAGGCGTGGTCACAAGCCACCCGTGAGAAGCAAGAGCCGACGCAGGCTGGCGCTCCAGGTGTCGACGGGCAGCAGCCACCGCACGTCGACCCGCGTCTGCGTGCGCACTCCAGCGGCTACGGTGCCGCGCCTGGTCAGGGCGCAGCACCTGGCGGGTACGGCACGCCCGGCGCTGGCTATGGTGTCTCCTCCCAGCGCTACGGCAAGCAGATCCCGGTACAAGGCGGGTACGCGCTGGCTGGCTTTTGGTGGCGCGTCCTGGGCTACATCATCGACAGCATCATCGTCGGCGTCGTCAACGGCATCCTCACCGCCGGGCTGAACGCCGGCATTAACAGCCAGCTCGAACGCTACCTGCTGGAACTCTTAGACTCGCTCGCTGACCCGACGGTCCCGCCGCCTGATGCCCCCCTCGGCCTCATGCAGGCGCTCGGTACGATGGTCCTCATCACCACCGTCATGTGGGTGGCCTATCGCACCATTTTGATCGGCACGATGAACGCGACGCTGGGCCAGAAGATCTGTGGCCTCAGGGTTGCGAAGCTCGGCGACGAGCAGCTGCAGTCCGTCGGGTGGACGGCCGCCCTCATCCGCGGTGGCGTGGGTGCCATCATCTACCAGATTGTCGGTTTTCTGGCGCAGATCACCGTACTATTCCTGGACCGCAAGCAGACGCTGCCTGATCTGCTGTCGAAGACTGTCGTCGTCAACACTCGAGAGGCTGTCTAAGTGAGCACCACGCATCCTTCGCTCATCGCCCTCGCTGATCATTTCGGCATCGCGCGCGACTTCTGGGACTGGAAGGGCCGGCACGTCGACATCCCGGCCGAGACCATCGTCGCCGTGCTCGCGGCACTCGACGTCGACGCCAGCACTCCGGAACGCTGCGACGAGGCCCTGCAACGCATCGAGGCACAGCGCTGGAACACGGTGCTGACGCCATGCACCGTGCTTGAGGAGGGGCGAGGGCGCAACGTCGACGTGCACGTCGCGTCTGGGCGCGATGTCGAACTCATCATCGAGCTGGAGCAGGGCGGCACGCGAGACACATGGCAGGTGGACAACTTCGTCCCCGACCGCGAGGTGGAAGGCGAGTGGCGCGGCGAAGCGACGTTCTGGGTGCCCGGTGACTTGCCGACGGGCTACCACCAGCTCGTCGCCACCACCGACGGCGAGCGACACGTCGCGTCGTTGATCGTGACGCCGCGCTTCGTCGGGTTCCCGCAAAAGATGCACAACAAGCGCGTTTGGGGCTATGGCACGCAGCTGTATTCCGTTACTTCCGAGCGCTCTTGGGGCATCGGCGATTTCGCGGATCTGGCGGATCTCGCGACGTGGTCAGGTGCTAAGCAGCAGGCGGACTACATCCTCATCAACCCTCTCCACGCGTCTCAAGTGGTGCCGCCGCTGGAGCCATCGCCGTACCTTCCCATGAGTAGGCGATTCATCAACCCCATGTACATCCGCCCCGAGCTGGTGCCGGAATACGTAACGCTCCGAGGCAAAGCCCGACGTGCAATCGAGGAACTGCGTCTCGACGCGCGCCTGGCCGGCGAAGCATCGGGCGCAGTCGAGCGCGCCGACGTATGGGTGCGCAAGCTGAAAGCCTTGCGGGGCATCTACGATTTGGGGCTTCGCCCGGCGCGTCAGATCGCCTTCGACGAGTTCCTGCGCCGCGAGGGCGAGGGCGCGCGCCTGTACGGCCTGTGGGGTGCGCTGTCCGTGGAGTATGGCCCTTCTTGGCGCCAATGGCCTGAGGAATTCCACGACGTCGCATCTCCCGAGGTGGCGGCCTTCGCCGACGAGCACCCCGACGAGGTGCGTTTCCACCAGTGGTTGCAGTGGATCGCCCAGGAGCAGGTGAGCGAAGCCCAGCGCGCTGCTGAGGACGCAGGCATGTCCGTCGGCGTCATCAACGACCTCGCCGTCGGGGTCCACAAAGCGTCGGCAGAAACCTGGATGATGCCCGACGTTTTCGCGCAGGGCATGAACGTGGGCGCCCCGCCGGATGCATACAACCAGGCAGGGCAAGACTGGGGACAGCCCCCGTGGCGCCCGGATCGGCTCGCCGCACTGGCGTTCAAGCCGTACCGTGAGATGGTGCGCGCGGCCCTCAGGCGGGTGGGCGGCGCACGAATCGATCACATCCTCGGACTCTTCCGCCTGTGGTGGGTGCCTGAGGGGCTCGGCCCGCAGCTCGGCACCTACGTTCGCTACGACCACGAGGCGATGGTGGGCATCCTCGCGCTAGAGGCGCAACGCGCGCAGGCGCTCGTCGTCGGCGAGGATCTAGGCACTGTCGAGCCGTGGGTGCGCGAGTACCTTGCGCAGCGCGGCATCCTGGGAACGTCGGTGCTGTGGTTCGAGTACGACGCGAATGGTGGCCCCTTGGGTGCCGAGCACTGGCGCGAGTACTGCATGGCGAGCGTCACGACACATGACCTTCCCCCGACGCTCGGATATCTGAGCGGCGATCACGTGCGCCTCCGGCACCAGCTCGGGCTCCTGACCGAACCACTCGACGAAGAGCTCGCCCACGCGGCTGCAGAACAGGATGGATGGATCAACGTCCTTGTGGAGCGTGGGTTCCTCGACGCGGCTCACCGCGATGATCCCGAGGAAGTCATGCTGGCGCTGCACCGATTCCTCACGGCGACGCCGTCGAAGGTGCTGCTAGCGAACCTCGTCGACGCGGTGGGGGAGCGGCGGATGCAGAATCAGCCGGGCACCGTCGACGAATACCCGAACTGGCGCGTGCCGCTCGGGGATTCGTCGGGGACACCCATACCGTTGGAGCGCATCTTCGAAGCCGAACTCCCAGAGCGCCTCGCCGCAGTGATGAATGGGCGGGAGCTGCGTTAGCGGATACTTCCAGCTGCGCGACTGGGCGCACTCCAGTGTAAGAAGTTGGCCCATTTGCGGTGAAAATCGCCCTCTGGCGTGCGCTCAGTCGCGGTGAGCCGTTGGTCAGGGCTAGGAGTCTCGTTCCTGGTGGTCGGCGACGATTGCCTCCAGGCGTCCGTCGAGGTCCTCAAGCTCGCCGATGATGTCGCGCCAGGCAGCGGCAAAACCTCCTGCGAGCGGCGGTGCATCAAGCCCCGATTCGGCAGCCTGGATGGCTGCATTGACGACGTCGGGGAGCAGGAGAAGATGCTGGTTCGTGGGCACGTCCATCCACGTGACGAGGCACTTCTCTCCGTCGATCTTCACCAAAACGCCAGCGCGTTTGGCCTCGTAATCGCGAGGGCTGTGCGGGACGCGCGATTCGGGCGCGGAAGCACCGTCGAGCACTCTCCGTACGCCTGCGGGGAGGTCGATGCCTGAATCCCTAGCAAGGTATCGCGCGAGTGCCTCCCGCGCGGTGATAAGTGCGTAGTTGATCGCCTTACGAATGCATGCAGACGTGTTTTCGTGAAAAGGGCCGTCCACATCTACAGCGACGAGCGCGAGGGCTCCATCCACCGTCGCGGTGGCATGTCCGCAGACGCCTTCGAAACGACGACCACCGAAGCCAGCGAGGTGATCCGACGGGGTCTGCTCACGCGGTTCCGTCATGCAAGTGATTCAACCACGCAAAACCCACCTGCGTCGGAGATACGTAGAAGTTATTCCTTGACCGGCAAGTCCTGCTCGGCTTGACGGAGACGATCGTGGACGAGTTCAAGCTCGGATTCGATCTCCTCGAGCGCTTCAGAAAATTGATCCATGTTGGCTTGAAGATTCTCGTCAAGGCTCGAAATCTCTTCTCCGCCGCGTGCCTCAGCCATCGCATGTGCCACAGTGGGCGCAATCGCTGCGACCGTCTGTTCGGAGAGATCCTCGAGGTAAAGGGACTCGACCCTCATAGCCTCTGCGTCCACCGTCGCGACGACGGTGCTCTCTGTGTTTTCGACGCGGAAGGACCGGGGGCGGTCATCGATATCCGGCGTCGAGTCAGCCTGTGGGGCGTCTTCGTCGGGAAGCAGCCCGTGTTCCTTCGCAAAGAGATTGGTGGCGGTTTCCCAGGCGTCTAATGCTTGATTGATAGCGGCCACGATGTCCATGGCGGCTGTAGCCGGTAGATCTTCGTTCCCCGGGGTGAGCTCCACGATGTCGCCCGCGGCGTCAACCGTCACGACTGCGCCATGAGCCCCGGCGCCGTCGTACTGTGCTTCTGCCAGCTTCAGCATTCCCGAGACATCCGGGCTATTGAAAGTTGCGTCCCATTCCTCTTCCATGACATGAATTCAAGCACAAGGGGAGGGCTCGACGAGCTCTGTTGCACCCTTCAGGCTCTAGAGTCAGGTTTGTGACGGATTTCAAGGTAGTGGCCAACGAGCTGGACTCGGCGGCTGGACAGTTCAAGGACCTAAGCTCATCAGCGACGGGGCTCATCGGCAGCCTCTCCGGTATCGCTCTTGGCCCGACCGACTTCGGGAGGCTCCCGGGCCAGGGCGGGATGTACGCCGCTTACCGGGGCAACGTGACCAAATGTAAAGACACGTTGAAAGAAGCGGCATCGTCTTTCAATTCAGTTTCCCATGGTCTCACGGTAACCTCGAAAGATTATGCGGATATGGAAAACAAGGCAATTAATTCTATCGACAAGTACTTTTCGAGGGTCTGATGTCCGCATATACACAGAAAGTATCTTCCGCTTTTACAGCCCCCGTGCCGGTGCAAGCCATTTTGGCGCCCGTGCGCGCAGGTGTGGAACTCACCACTAGAAGTATTGTCGGAGAGCCAGAAAAGCTAAAGGCTGCAGCCCCCCAGTTCACGAGTATCGGTTCGCAGGTGAAAGGCCTAGCTGAGCGTGCTAACTCAGAGGCGTCGGGGATTAGTGGCTGGGACGGGCCTGCTCGTACTGCCTTTGATTCAAAGGTGCGTAATGTAGCCAAACAATTGAAACAGCTGGACCCGGTGTTCTCCGAGCTGGCCAAGACACTGGTGCAGGCAGCGAATACTAGCATTCAGACAGCTAATTCTATTGCGAACACTGTGCGGGCTGTCGTTACGGCTATTACTAGTGCGTACCGAACGGCGAAGGCGGCTGCCCTCAAGACGCTGGGTGCGTCCATGGCGGCCTTTACTGCGTGGGCCGTGGGGAAGGCGTCCCAGCTGGGGGCGCTTGTCATGAAGATTGCGCGCGCGGCAGCGTCGCTCCTCCAGGCCATCTCTGGGGCGGTTGATGCGGCCAAGCACCTCGCGGAATCAATCGCGAAGGGGCTCAGCTCTCTCTGTGAGAAACTGGGTCTGCCGGGAAAGGCCGTCGAACTTAAAGACAATGTTCTCGGATTCTTGAAAGATCGTGCGAATGATGCGTGGGAGAGCCTGAAGGGTGAGGGTAAGGCTGAACGCAAGAAGGGCAACCGCTTCGGCGAGGATAAAGACAACCCAGATCAAGACGGAAAGACCGGGCGCTGGGGAACCCTCAAGGAAAAGCATGAAAAGGAGGAGCGGGAAAAGGCCGAGGGCAAGGACTCAAAGGGTTTGAAGCCGAATGTCAAGGCGGACATTTGGAAAGGTGAGCGCAAGCTGGACGGATATCTGGAGGGTCATAAGAAAGGTGAGCATGAATTCGATAATGGCACCAAGGCTGAAGGGGATGTTGGTGTTGAATTTGGGGTTAAAGCGGATGGGAAAGTATACGCTGATAAAGATGGTATTGGCGGCGAAGCCGGGGTTTCCTCGGGTCTCAGGGCATCTGCGAAAGGCAGCCTAACCAGCGCAGATGGCATGGTTTCCGCTGAAGGTAACGCAGATGCAATGCTCGGCGGAGAAGCCAAAGCGAAGGGCAGCCTCGGTAAAAATGGACTCGACGTAGGCGGCGAAGCGTTCGTCGGCGGCAAGGCAAGTGTCGATGGCGGCGTGAACGTTGGCGGCCTCGGTGTTGGCGGAAGTGCTGAAGCATGGGCTGGTGCTGGTGCATCCGCAGATTTGAACGTCGGCGTAAAAGATGGTCACTTCCGTGTAGGCGGTGAGGTAGGTGCCGCTCTTGGCGTCGGTGGCAAGGTTGGCGTCAATATTGACATTGATGTGAATAAGTCCGTCGACACCGTCAAGCGCATCGGTGGTAGTCTGGTGGATAAGTTCCACTAATTAAGGTTGAGAAATATGGGCACTAATCTGGATTTTCGGCTGCCAAACGACCAATGGAAGGCTGTTCAGCCTGAGGCAGGTCAAGCCTTTCTCGCCTTGCACACAGGGGTGTTCGAGTACTTTTGTCCAAATATCTCTGCGGATCTTGCGGAGCTGAGTCAAGACGGAACTCTCGAAGCTTCCCTGGATGCGACGGCGGATCGGATGCGCAAACTGGGCACCGATTTCACCGTGTCGCAGCGTAGTATTGATGAAGAGACCGGTGGCGGACTGCAGCAGGTGGAAGTCACTATCCAGGTGGCCGATGGTGTATATCGTCGAATTTCCCAAGCGCAGGTATTCGCGATCCTGCCGCTCGTCGACGACGAACACCGTTTGCTCCTGTGTCTCATGCTGACGGCAGAGAGTGATACTCTCCAGGATTACCTGGAAGACTTTCAGGCGTTTGTCCAAAGCGTTCATCCTGTCTGAGTTAACCGCATAAAATTGAGGCGCCCGGTTTTTCCGGGCGCCTCAACATATGTGTTGAATTCTCGCGGCCGTCACGCCGAATATGGGCTCAGCCGTTCGTGGCCGCGTTCGTCAACCACCAATGTCTCGATCACCGGGTCGCCCTTGGAGATGCGGCGCGCGGAGCGGGGGAGTTCCTTGCGTGAACGAGTGTGGCGCTCGCGTGCGGCTGCGAGGTTTTCGTCGTGGATGCGTACCCCGTCGTTGAACATGTCGACGAGGAGGTCGCGGTCGTTGCCGTCGTTGTCCGGCGTAGTGCCGAGCCCGATCACCTCCGCCTCGGCGGTGCCATCCTCGTCCAGGCGGCGCATGGCGAACTTTCTTCCGCCCAGCGACCCCTTGCCAGACGACTTTTTCGCGACGGGCTGCAGCGGCGCGTCGGGCTCGTCGGACGTGGCGCGTGCCACAAGCTTGTAGACGAACGACGCAGTGGGATGCCCGGACCCGGTGACGAGGTTGGTGCCGACGCCATATCCGTCGACGGGGGCGCCCTGGAGTAGTGCGATCTGCCACTCGTCGAGGTCGGAGGTGACGATGATTTTCGTCTCGGTGGCGCCTAAGTCATCGAGGAGGTCGCGTGCCTCGCGGGCGACGAGGGCGAGGTCGCCGGAGTCGAGGCGGATGGAGCCAAGTTTCCCGTCCGTCATCTCCACTGCCTTGCGGATAGCCGTCGGGATGTCATAGGTGTCGACGAGGAGCGTCGTACCGTTGCCGAATGTGTCAAGCTGCGCGCGGAATGCGTCGTCCTCTGAATCGTGGAGGAGCGTGAAGGAGTGCGCGGCGGTGCCGGCCGTCGGGATGCCGTATTGGCGCCCCGCCTCGAGGTCTGATGTCCAGGCGAAACCGGCAATATATGCGGCGCGAGCAGCTGCGACGGCGGCTTGCTCGTTCATGCGACGCGCGCCCATCTCTGCGCAGGGGCGGTCGCCGGCCATCCACGTCATTCGAGACGCAGCCGAGGCGACGGCGGAGTCGTAATTGTAGATGCTGAGCAGCACGGTCTCGAGGATGACCGCCTCGGCGAAGGTTCCCTCGACGGAGAGCACGGGGGAGCCTGGGAAATACATCTCGCCCTCGGGGTAGCCCCAGATGTTGCCGGAGAAGCGATAGTTGGCCAGCCACTGCGCGGTGTCGTCGTCGACAATCTTGTTGCGCGTCAGGAACTCGACTTCCTCATCCCCGAAACGGAAATTCTCGACGGCGTCGAGCGCACGACCGACGCCGGCCACGACGCCGTAGCGTCGGCCTTCAGGGAGGCGGCGGGAGAAGAGATCGAAGAGGCTGCGGCGGTTGGCCGTGCCTGCTGCGCGGGCGGCCTGGACCATCGTGAGTTCGTAATGGTCGGTCAGCAGTGCTGTGGTCATACGGACACTGTACTGCCACGCCCGTGACCTTCTTTGGGATCGGTGGCAAGCTTGGACGCGTGACTGAGACCGTAGCGCGCCCCGAGGAAGCCGTCGAAGCCACCCATCAGCGGCAATGGGTCACCATCGTGTGGGATGATCCGGTGAACCTGATGAGCTACGTCACGCATGTATTTCAGGAGTATTTCCGCTACCCGAAAGCCGAGGCTGAGCGCCTGATGCTGAAGGTGCACAACGAGGGCCGCGCCGTCGTCTCCACGGGGAACCGCGAAGAGATGGAGCGAGACGTCATGGCCATGCAGAACTACTCGCTGTGGGCGACGATGGAGCCAGCATGATCCTGCAACCCGATGACGTCGTTTGGGTATTCGACGGGCGCGATGGCGTGCGCTCGATGCTGACGGAACTCGTCGGTGGCTACCTTGTTTCCTTGCAAAATCTGATGCCGCCGAGCGCGCTGCAAGCCTTCGACGACCCCTTCTCGGCAATGGCAGCTGACGAGCAGTTCAAGGCGCTCGACCGCATTGAGGGCGTGAGAATGCGCAGGCTGTTCCCGAAACCGCTGAGTGACGATGAGGCTGACGACGGCGTGTGGGAGGGCATGGTTCGTGGCCGCGCTGCGACGCTGCACTCGCACGCGAAGACGGTGCTCGCCGAGCTGAACGACGATGGTGATCTGGTGCCGGTGCTGGAGATATCGGTCACCGCGTGGTTACAAACGTTCAGCGCCTTGCGGGCGTCGCTGCACGCGGAGCTTGCCCAATCGGAGAAGCCGGATGCGGAACCGTCGCAGGAGCAGATCGACGCCTTCCCCGCGCTTGCTGCGCTACTGGACTGGCTGGCCTACAACATCGAAGATCTGCTGACCACGAGGGAGCTGTGCATGAGCACCGGCACCGGCCTGGACATCACCGAGCTTGAGGAATGGGAATGAGCGTCAGCCAACCCATCGGCATCTTCGATTCCGGCTTCGGTGGGCTCACCGTCGTGCGCTCGCTCGTCGAGCAGCTGCCGAACGAAGACCTCATCTACTTGGGCGACACAGCCCGAGCTCCCTACGGACCCCGCCCCATCGCCCAGGTGCGCGAGTATGCGCTGCAGGGGCTCGACTTCCTCGTCGAGCAGGGCGTGAAGGCCCTGGTCATCGCCTGTAATTCGGCGTCGTCTGCCGCCATCCGCGATGCCCGCGAACGCTACGACGTGCCCATCATTGACGTGGTGCTCCCCGCCGCAGCTCGCGCCGTCGCCACCACCCGAAATGGCCAGGTCGGCGTCATCGCCACGCAATCGACGGTGGCGTCAGGCTCCTACGACGAGGCGGTCGCCGTCGCCCAACAGGTGCACCTCACGAAGCAGGCCGCGCCACGCTTCGTGGAGTTCGTGGAGGCCGGCATCACGGGCGGCCCTGAACTGCTCGACGTGGCACGCGAATACCTCGCGCCCATTCAGCAGGCGCAGTGCGACACCCTGATTCTCGGCTGCACCCACTACCCACTGCTCCAGGGCGTGATCTCGTTCGCGCTGGGCGACGGCGTAACGCTCGTCTCCAGCTCCGACGCCTGCGCGGCGGCAACCTACTCCAGGCTCGCGCAGATGTCGCTTTTGCGCCACAATCCTCGCGAAGCGACTCGAAGCTTTTTCACGACAGGCGACCCCACCGACTTCCAAGGCATCGGCCGACGCCTGGTGGGGGGCTTCGTCGCGAACGCCACCCCCGTCGAATTGGGCTGACGCCCAGAAAGGAACCCCCATGTGCGTACGAGTCACCTGCCAGCACTGCGGCAAGCCCACTTGGAAAGGCTGCGGCGAGCACATCGAGCAAGCACTCGACGGGGTCCCCGTCGCTGAGCGCTGCGCCTGCCCGCGCTGACGCTGCCAGCCTGACCCACCGTCGGGCAGTGGAACATCGTGCCGCAACTGAGCCGCACAGGTTACGGGTGCTTGAAGCGAGGGCCCGTTCAAGCACTAGTGTGTGCCCATGAGCTTTTCGCGATTTGATGGACGCCGCCAAGACGAGTTGCGACAGGTGACGATCACCAGGCATTGGCTCGACCACGCAGAAGGGTCGGTGCTGGTGGAATTCGGTAAGACTCGTGTGCTGGTCGCGGCGAGCGCCACCGTCGGGGTGCCGCGCTGGAGGAAAGACTCCGGGCTCGGTTGGGTGACCGCCGAGTACGAGATGCTGCCGCGCGCCACCCACACCCGCTCCGACCGCGAATCCCGCCGCGGCAAGGTGGGTGGACGCACCCACGAGATTTCCCGGCTGATCGGGCGCTCACTTCGCGCCGTCGTCGATATGGCGAAGCTTGGAGAAAACACCATCGTGCTGGACTGCGACGTGCTCCAAGCCGACGGTGGCACCCGCACCGCATCCATCACCGGCGCGTACGTGGCGCTCGTCGACGCCATCGAAACGCTGCGCTCACAAGGAGCTTTGGATGGCAACCCGTTAACGGACTCCGTCGCGGCAATCTCCGTCGGTTTCCTCGGCGACGAGGCCCTGCTCGACTTGGCCTACGAAGAGGATTCGAAGGCCGACACTGACCTGAACGTCGTCATGACAGGGTCCGGCAAGTTCATCGAGGTGCAGGGCACGGCCGAGGGCGAGCCATTTTCTCGCGCCCAGCTGGGGCAGCTCTTGGACCTGGGTGCGCTCGGCTGTGAACAGCTCACCAAGCTTCAGCGGGAGGCACTCGCATGAACCGTCCGTCGCGCGTCGTTCTCGCCACGAATAATCCCAAGAAGCTCGTTGAGCTGCGACGCGTGGTGGAGCAGGCAGGCCTCGATCTGGAGGTGCTGAGCCTGGCCGACGTCGAGTCGTACCCCGAGCCGGAAGAAACCGAGCGCACCTTTGAAGGCAATGCGCTGATCAAAGCTCGGGCTGCTGCTGAGCACTCGGGTCTCGCCGCCGTCGCGGATGATTCCGGGCTGGAAGTGGATGAACTGAACGGTATGCCCGGTGTGCGTTCGTCGCGTTGGGCGGGCCCGATGTGTGACGACGACGAGAACAACGAGCTACTGCTCGCCCAGCTGCACGGAGTGCCGCCCGAGCGTCGCACCGCGAGGTTCCGGTGCGCGCTGGCGCTCGTGGCGCCCGACGGCGAACCGCTGATCTGGCACGGAACGATGGAGGGGCGCATCGGTGAGGCGCCCGTCGGGGACAACGGTTTCGGCTACGACCCCCTGTTCATCCCGCAAGGTGAGAAGCGCACGTCGGCGGAGATGAGCCCGGAAGAGAAGGATGCTGTGAGCCACCGCGGTGAGGCCGTACGCGCGTTCGTGGGATGGCTAGGGGAGCAGGCGTGAAACAGTACCTGGAGTTGTTGGATCGGATCCTCGCCGACGGCGTGGTCAAGTCTGACCGCACCGGCACCGGAACGCGCAGCATCTTCGGACACCAGATGCGCTTCAACCTCGCAGAGGGATTCCCGCTGCTCACCACCAAGAAGGTGCACACCCGCTCGGTGTTCGGTGAGCTGCTGTGGTTCCTGCGCGGCGACACCAACGTCCGTTGGCTGCACGAGCACGACATCTCGATTTGGGACGAGTGGGCCGACGAGCAGGGCGAGTTGGGGCCAATTTACGGCCACCAGTGGCGCAGCTGGCCGACGCCGTCGGGGGAGCACGTAGATCAGATCGCAAGACTCGTCGACGGGTTGCGCACCAACCCGGATTCGAGGCGCCACATCGTCTCCGCCTGGAACGTTGCGGATGTCGACGACATGGCCTTACCGCCTTGTCACACCATGTTTCAGTTCTACGTCGCCGACAGCAGGCTGAGCTGCCAGCTGTACCAGCGTTCGGGCGACGTGTTCTTAGGCGTGCCGTTCAACATCGCCAGCTACGCGCTGCTGACGCACATGGTGGCGCAGGTGACTGGTCTGCAGGTGGGCGACTTCGTGCACACGCTCGGCGACGCGCACGTCTACTTGAACCACATGGAGCAGGTTGCCCTGCAGCGCACTCGCGAGCCGCGCGCGCTGCCGACTCTGCGACTGAACCCCGACGTGCACGAGCTCGACGCGTTCGAACTCGCCGATATTTCAGTGGAGGGCTACGACCCTCACCCGGCCATCAAAGCTCCGGTGGCGGTGTGACCGTGACGATGAGAATTGTGGCGATCGCTGCGGTCGCGGAAAATGGAGTCATCGGGTCTGGCGATGACATGGTGTGGCACCTGCCGGAGGATTTTCGTCGGTTCAAGAACGTGACGACGGGGAACACGCTAGTCATGGGGAGGAAGACCCACGAGCAGATCGGGCGGCCCCTGCCCGGGCGACGCACCATCGTCGTGACCCGCAACCTTGATTGGAGCGACGACGGTGTCGAGGTGGCGCATAGCGTCGAGGAAGCACTGAGCCTGGCAGAACAGACCCCTGACAAGGTGTGTTATATCGGCGGCGGGTCGCAGATTTATGAGGCGGCCTGGCCGTACCTCACTGAGCTCGACATCACGCAAGTGCATCTCGCGCCCGAAGGCGAGGCCACCTTCCCGCACATTTCGCCGCGCGAGTGGACGGAGATCTCCCGCGAAGTAGGAGACCAATTCGATTTCGTCCAGTACCGCCCGACGCCTGCGGCCGATGGTTTCGACTCGGCCCTTCGGGCCGGCTCAACCATCTGAGGGCGTCCTCCTTTGCCTGTCATCGAGTAGGACCGCGTCGTCCTCCTTCTCCCCGGTCATCGAGTAGCCCGCGTAGCGGGCGTATCGAGATGCCGGGCGTGGTTTCGACTCGGCCCTTCGGGCCGGCTCAACCATCTGAGGGCGTCGTCCTCCTTCTCCCGGTCATCGAGTAGGCGACGTAGTCGCCGTATCGAGATGCCCTCGCCTGCCCGTCGCAACTAGTATCGATCGGGATGACCACTCGCATCCTGCACCTCGACCTCGACGCGTTTTTCGCGTCGGTGGAGCAGCGCGACAAACCGAGTTTGCGGGGAAAGCCCGTCGTCGTGGGCGGTACCGGGATTCGCGGCGTGGTGGCCACCGCGAGCTACGAGGCGCGGGTGTTTGGAATCCGGTCGGCTATGTCTGGGGCGGAAGCCCGCCGTCGGGCACGAGGCAAAGTGGCTTTTCTGGGCGGGCGCTGGCGTGCGTACAAGGAGTCGTCGCAAGTAGTCATGGGGCTGTTGAGGGAGGTATCGCCGCTGGTGGAGCCACTCAGCCTGGACGAAGCCTACGTGGACCTGGCGCCGTCGGGATGGGAGGAGTCGCAACTGCAGGAGAAGGTGGCGTGGCTCAGAGCTGAGCTGACACATCGCACGGCTGGGTTGACTGCCTCGGTGGGAGTCGGATCGTCGAAGCTCGTGGCGAAGCTAGCTTCCGAGGCGGCGAAGCCGGACGGTTTTCGTATTCTCGCGCCCGATGAGGAATCAGCGTTTTTGGGGCCACTGCCAGTCAGGGCGATTCCAGGTGTCGGGCCGACGACGGAGCAGCGCCTGCTCGCCATCGGCATGTACACGGTGGATGACCTCCGAGCCGCCGATCCGGGAGAGCTCATCCGCGAGCTCGGCCAGGCCTCGGGCACCTCACTCGCGCGGCTCGCCCACGGCGAGGACAACCGCCCGGTGGCGGCAAACTCCGAAGCCAAGTCGATTTCAACCGAGGACACCTTCCAACAAGACCTCACCGACAGCGCTCACCTCCAGACGATTCTCCGCCGCGACGCTGCCGCCGTCGCCAAGAGGCTCCGTGGCAAGGCGCTGTTTGCGCGCACCGTCACCATCAAGGTGCGATACGCGGATTTCGAGACCATCACCCGCGCCGCATCACTCGGTGGGGCGACGGACGACGTCGACGTCATCACCGCCGCCGGGTTGAGCCTGCTCGACGAAGTCGACCCGCGACGGGGCATCCGGCTATTGGGTATTGGCGTGAGCAACTTCGCGGGCGCGGCCCAAGACCGCCTGTTCGGCGACGAACCGCCTGCCGGCGAGTCGTCGTCGACGGTGGATCTCGCTGAGGAAGAGCTCGCCGGCGTGCGCGGGCGTGGGTTGCACACAGGCGCCGACGTCGAGCACGACGAGTTCGGGCGTGGTTGGGTGTGGGGGAGCGGTCGGGGTCTGATCACCGTGCGGTTTGAACGACGTGGAGGCACGCCTGGGCCAGTTCGCACACTGCCCCTCGACGACGCGGCGCTGCATCTCGCGGAGCCCGAGCCCTTACAACGGGCCGCGGCGAGTGGCACTCGCGAGAACTAACCCGATATCCACACGCGTTTCTGAAATCGGGCAAAAAATGGGCATTTCGACAAACGAATGTGGATATCGGGTTAGGTCCGGCTCTAGACCGTGGTTCTTGGGTAGCTATCGAAGCCGGTGGAGGGTGGGTAGGATCGCCGCGATGGCGAATCGAATGTTTGCGGCTGTGCTGCCGCCCGAATCTTTGGTGGAGGAATTGGATGAGCTGCTGCGCCCTCGGCGCAGCCACGACCCCCGTCTGCGCTGGACGAAACCAGACGGCTGGCACCTGACGCTCGCGTTCATGGCCGATGTGCCCGACGTGCAACGTCTGGAAGATGCGCTCGACGAGGTTCTCACGGATACGGCCCCGTTTCGCATCCGCGTAGCCTCGGGGCTAACTTTCCCGCATCCGGTGCAGGCCCGCATTCTGGGGCTCGGGGTTACGGGTGGTGCAGAGGAGCTGAAAGCGCTCTCGACGAAGTGCCGAGGCGCTGCCAACGTCGCTGGAGCCGCGCCGGACGGTGCGCGTTTCGTCGGGCATCTCACCTTGGCGCGCGCCAACCGGGGCATCCAGGCGACGAAGTGGCTGGGCGTGCTGGACTCATTCCCAGGCTGGGACGTGCCGGTACATGAGGTGGCGTTGGTGCAGTCGCATCAGGTAGGAAAGCGCTACGAAGTGGTGGAGCGTTTCGAGCTTCGCGGGTGAAGGCCCTACACTTGCCCAGTACGCGCGAGTGGTGGAATTGGTAGACACGCAGGATTTAGGTTCCTGTGCCTTCGGGCGTGAGGGTTCAAGTCCCTTCTCGCGTACTGTGTGAAGTTTTCCCCTGCGTCTCGATACGCGGCTTCGCCGCTACTCGACGATCGGAGGAAGGCGCCGCCCACCCCGCACCACCCACTTTGTAGCTCCGCCACAAGGTTTCTGGCTGATATTCAGATTTGGCCGTGTTTTTTCGTCGGAAGTCTGCAAGAAACGCGGGTGTTGCTTCCGTTTGGCCTTCTGAGGTGCCACATTCTTCGTCAGCACCGGAAGGAGACGTTTTGTTTCAACGAATCGCCATTGTGAACCGCGGCGAGGCCGCCATGCGCCTCATCCACGCCGTTCGCGACCTCAACGCCGAGGGCATCGTCGAACCCATCACCACCATCGCCCTTCACACCGACGGTGAACGCTCGGCGATGTTCGTGCGCGAGGCCGACGAGGCCTTTTCGCTCGGCGCGGCTGCGGACCGCCCGTACCTGAACCACGACCTCCTCGCGAAGGTGCTTGTCGAGGCGCGGGCGGACGCGGTCTGGCCGGGGTGGGGGTTCGTCGCGGAGGATGCGGCATTCGCGGAACGCATGCGCGAGCTCGGCATCACCTTCATCGGCCCGTCCCCGGAGGCCATGCGCAAGCTGGGCGACAAGATCGGCTCTAAGCTCCTCGCCGAGGAGGTGGGCGTGCCGGTGGCGCCGTGGTCGGGTGGCGGCGTCGATACCCTCGACGACGCCCTTGCCGCCGCGGAACACATCGGCTATCCGCTCATGCTCAAGGCCACGGCTGGCGGCGGCGGGCGCGGGATCCGTCGCGTCAACTCCGCCGCAGAACTCGAGGACGCCTACCAGCGCACCCGCGACGAGGCGGAACGCGCGTTTGGCTCCGGCACGGTCTTCCTGGAGCGCCTCGTCACGAACGCGCGCCACGTCGAGGTGCAGCTCATCGCCGACTCCCACGGCAACGCCTGGGCGCTCGGCGTGCGCGACTGCTCGGTCCAGCGCCGCAACCAGAAGGTGCTCGAGGAGTCCGCGTCGCCGCTGCTCAGCCAGGAGCAGTCCGACGAGCTCAAGGAGGCCTCGGAACGCCTTGCGCTCGCCGTCGGCTACGAGGGCGCGGGCACCGTCGAGTTCCTGTACCAGCCCGACGAGCGCACGTTTGCGTTCCTCGAAGTCAACACCAGGTTGCAGGTGGAGCACTCCGTCACCGAGCTCACCAACGACTTCGACCTCGTCCGCGCCCAGCTGCGCGTCGCCGCCGGCGAGGCCCTCGACGAGCGCCCGCGCGAGTTCGGTCACGCCATCGAGGCGCGGCTGAACGCCGAAGACCCCGACCGCGATTTTGCCCCCGCCCCCGGCCGCATCGCGCACCTCTCGTTCCCCGTCGGCCCCGGCATCCGCGTCGACACCGGCGTGGCCCAGGGCGACGAGATCCCCGCCGACTTCGACTCCATGATCGCCAAGATCATCGCCTACGGCCGCACCCGCGACGAGGCCCTCGCCCGCCTGCGTCGCGCGCTCAGCGACACCACCGTCGTGATCGAAGGCGGCGCCAGCAACAAGTCGTTCCTGCTCGCGCTGCTGGATCGCCCCGAAGTCACCGGCCACAACGTGCAGCGCTGGGCCGACACCGCATGGATCGACCGCACGCGCGACGCGGGCGACCTCGTCGCCGACCAGCACGCCGAGATCGCACTCATCGCCGCCGCCATCGAGGCTTGCGAGGAGCAGGAACGCACCGAGATCGCGCACCTGCTCGAGAGCGCCCGCGGCGGCCGCCCCCTCACGGCGCACAAACCGGTCACGCAGTGCGAGCTGAAGCTGCGCGGCGCCGTCTACAAGCTCACCTGCGCCCGCATCGGCGAGCACACGTTCCGCATCAGCATGCACGACCACCACGTGCGCGTGCAGCTGGACCGCCTCGACGACGCCCGCGCGCGCATCGCGGTCGAGGGCCAGCGGCACAAGCTCGTCGTGGCCACGCATGGGCCGGTGCACTTCGTCGAGGTCGACGGCGTGTCGCACCGGATCTCGCGCGACGAAGGTGGCGTGCTGCGCGCTCCCGCGCCGGCGCTCGTCGTGGCGACGCCGGTGGCGGCGGGCGACGAGGTGCAGCCCGGCCAGCCCCTCGTCGTGCTGGAGTCGATGAAGATGGAGACGGTGATCCCGGCCACGTTCCCGGCGCGGGTGAAGGAGATTGTGGCGAGCGCCGGCACGCAGGTGGACGGCCTCGCCCCGCTCATCAAGCTCGAGCCGCTGGGCGAGGCGGGGGAGGAGCAGACCAACGACGACACCCCCGTCGCTCTGCCCGCCCAGCGCACGCTGCCCCCAACAGAGGCGTGGCGTCAGGCCCTCGACGATCTCCGCGCGGCCGTGCTCGGCTATGACACCGATGACGACGCGCTCACCCGCTACCTGGCCGCCCGCGACGCCGTCGGCACCGAAACCCCAGCCGGCGACATCCTGCGCGCGGAGTGCGCGCTGTTCGACGCGTTCGCGAGCCTCGCCGTGCTCGGTCGCAACCGCCCGGCCGACGAGCACATCAACCAGGAGCTGCGCATCCACTCGGACCGCGAGCACCTCCACACCTTCCTCACCACCTTCGACGTCGAACGCGCAAGCCTGCCGGAGTCATTCGTGGCGCGCCTCACCGCGGCCCTCGCGCACTACGGCGTCGACACCCTCACCCACACCCCGGCCCTCGAGTGCGCCATCTTCCGCGTCTTCCTCACACAACAGCGAGGCGCGCAGCTGGTGAAGATCATCGTCGGCATCCTGGAACGCTGGCTCCAAGAGCCCGCCCCCGACGGCGCCCTCGCCCAGCACGCGCGCGAGCAGCTCGAGCGGGTCAAGCTCGCCACGCAGCTGCGCCACGCGACGCTCGGCGACCTCGCCCGCTCCGTGCGGTTCCGCTGGTTCGACCAGCCGCTCGTCGACGCCGAGCGCGCACCCATCTGGCAAGAGATGCTCGACGACGTGGCCGCCCTGGCGGCGAACCCGGATGCCCCCGACTACGCCGGGGGCATCGCGAAACTCGTCGCCGTCCCGGAGAAAAACGACGTGACCCTCGCAGCCCGGCTCGCCGCCGGGGTCACGGGCCCGGAGCCGATGTTGGAGGTGCTCGCCCGCAAGCACTACGCCAGCGCGGGTCTGTGCGACGTTCGCTCGTTCTTCGCAGGCACGCGCCCGGTCGTGACGGGCACCTATGAGCTGCACGCCGAACCCACGAAACTGATCTCGACGGTGGGGGCGCTCACCGAGCTGCAAGAAGAAGGCGCGCTTGCGCAGCTCATCAGCGAGCACGACGCTGGCGGCGACACCGTCGTCGAGGTGTATGCGTCGCACGGCGCGGAGGTGAGCCACGACGAGTCGAGTGAGCCGCTACGCGCGGCGATCGCGGCGTGGCTGCCTCGTCGGGTGCGCCGCATCGTGGTGGGCGTGTGCACGCCGCAGGGTGCGATCACGTACGTCACGCTGCGCTGGGACGGCGAGGTGTTGGTGGAGGATGAGATCATCCGGGGGCATCACCCGATGGTGGCGCGCCGTCTCGACCTGTGGCGCCTGCAACAGTTCCACGTCGAGCGCGTACCGGCGCCCGACGACGTGCTGCTCGTCGATGCGGTGGCGAGCGAGAACCCGTCGGACCGGCGGCTCATCGCCATGGCGCAGGTGCGGCAGTTCGCGCTGGTACGCGACAATGCCGGCCAGCTCGTCGGGGTTCCGCATGTGGAGCGCGCCATCGAGCGTTGCCTGGAGGCGATCCGGCGCCAGCGCGCGTCGATGGGCGCGAAGGCGGGGCACCTCGACATGAACCACGTCTGGGTGCACATCTGGCCCACCTGCGAGCTCGACCCGCGCGAGGCCGACCAGCTGAAGTCGAAGATCACCCCGCTGTCGGATTCGGCGGGCATCGAGGAGGTCGTGATTCAGGGCACCTTCTCCTTCGACGGCGACACCCGCCCGCTTGCGCTGCGGTTCCACCAGCGCCCGTCGGGCGAGGTGATTACTGAGATGCAAGCCCCGCCCACCAAGGAGCTGGAGCCCGTCGACGAGTACCAGAGCAAGGTGCTGCGTGCGAAGCGTCGGGGGCTCGTGTACCCGTATGAGCTGGCAGACACCCTCGCGAGCGGAGGGACGCTCGTCGAACTGGATCTTGACGGCGACGAACTCGTCGAGGTGGAGCGCCCGTACGGGCAGAACCGGGCGGGCATTATTTGCGCGAAGGTTGCCACCCCGACGGCGCTGCACCCAGAGGGCATCACCCGCATTGTGCTGGCGGGCGATCCGACGAAGGGGCTCGGCGCTGTGGCGGAGCCGGAGTGCAGGCGCATTATCGCTGCGCTCAACCTCGCCGACGAGCTCGGCGTGCCGGTCGAGTGGTTCGCGCTCAGCTCGGGTGCGCTCATCTCGATGCGGTCGGGCACGGAGAACATGGACTGGGTGGCAGCGGCGCTGAAGCGCATCGTCGAGTTCACACAGGCCGGCGGCGAGATCAACATTGTGGTGGCGGGCATCACCGTCGGGGCGCAGCCGTACTGGGCGGCGGAGGCGACGATGCTCATGCACACCAAGGGCATCCTGGTGATGACGCCGGATTCGGCCATGGTGCTCACGGGCAAGCAGTCGTTGGACTACTCCGGCGGCGTCTCCGCCGAGGACAACTTCGGCATCGGCGGCTACGACAGAGTGATGGGCCCGAACGGGCAGGCGCAGTATTGGGCGTCGGATCTGCGCGGCGCTTTCCAGGTGCTGCTCCAGCACTACGACGCGACATACGTGGCTGCGGGAGAGCCGGGGCCGCGGCGGGCTGCGTCAGATGATCCGATTGATCGCGACGTGTCGAGCTTCCCGCACACCCTCGAGGGCTCGGAGTTCCAGACTGTGGGGCAGATCTTCTCCGACGCGCTGAACGCCGAGCGCAAGAAGCCGTTCGACATTCGCAGCGTGATGCGTGCGGTGGTGGACCAGGACGGGCCGTGCTCGGAGCGCTGGGCGAACATGTCCGAGGCCGACACCGCGGTGGTGATGGATGCGCGCATGGGCGGGTACTCCGTCGCGTTGTTGGGCATCGAGTCCAAACCCGTGCCCAGGGCAGGATTCCACCCGACGGATGGGCCGACGGTGTACACCTCGGGCACGCTGTTTCCGCAGTCGAGCAAAAAGGCCGCGCGAGCGATCAATGCGGCGTCGGGGAACCGGCCGCTGGTGGTGCTGGCAAATCTCTCGGGATTCGACGGGTCTCCCGAATCGATGCGCAACCTGCAGCTCGAGTACGGCGCGGAGATTGGCCGCGCGGTGGTGAACTTCGAGGGTCCGATCGTGTTCGTCGTGATCTCTCGCTACCACGGTGGGGCGTTCGTTGTGTTCTCGAAGCAGCTCAACCCGAATATGACGGTGCTGGCGCTCGAGGGGTCGCGCGCGTCGGTGCTCGGCGGGGCCCCGGCTGCGGCCGTGGTGTTCGCCCGCGACGTGGCGGCCCGCACCGCCGCTGATCCGCGCGTCGCAGAGCTGGAAGCCAAGCTTGCCGAGGCATCCGCGACGGAGCGCCCGGCGCTCGCGGCGGCGCTCGACGACCTGCGTGGCAGCGTGCGCGCCGAGATGATCGGCGAGATCGCTGCCGAGTTCGACGCGGTGCACTCCATCCATCGCGCAGTGGAGGTGGGGTCGGTGGACAGCATTATTTCCGTCGCCCGTCTGCGGCCGGCGATTGTGGAAGCGCTTGCCGCAGGGCGCTCGTGATACCGCGCCCCCGACGGTGGTTGAGTAGCGGCGACCCGATGGTTGAGCCGCCCGCGAAGCGGGCGTGTCGAAACCCGGCCTGACCCGGTGATTGAGTAGCCGCCGAAGGTGGCGTATCGAAACCGGACGCTGCGTCTCGATACGGCGCTTCGCGCCTACTCGACGGTCGGGGGCGGGCTGTTTCCGGTGATTGAGTAGCCGCCGGAGGCGGCGTATCGAAATCACCCACCACGAAACTTCAAAATCCGTACGCAGATTGATCAAGTACCCTCAAATCAGGGGGTAACTTCAATCTGCGTACGGATTTTGAAGTTTTTCTGCCTGCGTCTCGGTACGGCCCTTCGGGCCTACTCGACGGTCGGGCAGGGCGGGCCGCCTACTCGACGGTCGGAGATGATTTCGATACGCGGCTTCGCCGCTACTCAATCATCGAGGAGCGGCACTCAATCATCGGGTGGGGCGGCACTCAATCACCGGGGATCAGGCCGGCACCTCAGTCTTGGCGCGAGAAGCTCAGTGACTGGATCACCAGCTCGCCGGCGTCGTCGCTGGCGTCGAGGTCGACGCGCGCGGTGACTGACCAGTCGTGGTTGCCCTCCGGGTCGTCGATGATCTGCCGCACGAGCCACACGCGCGAGCCCTTCTGCTGCTCCACGTCGAAGAACTGCGGCCCGCGAGCGTCGGCGTCGGTGTAGAGGTCGTCGTGCTCGTCCCAGTAGTCACCGAGCGCCTCGTCCCACGCCATCTTCGTCATGGGGCCGCCCGCATCCAGCGCCGCGAGCGCATCGACGTCGTCGGCAGCCATGAGCTCCACCCGCCGCCACATAGCGTTGCGCACGAGCACGCGGAACGCACGCTCATTGCCTGTGACCGGGCGCGACGTCGGCGCCGGCACGTCGGCTACCTCCGGCTCAGCACCCGACATAGCCGTGAGCTGCGCCCACTCGTCGAGCAGCGACGAATCCACCAGCCGCGTGAGCTCGCCCAGCCAAGCGATGAGGTCGGCCAGCTCCTCGGTGCGGAACCCCTCCGGCACGGTTTGGCGCAGTGCGCGGTAGCAGTCGGTGATGTACCGCAGCAGGAGGCCTTCCGAGCGCTGAATCTTGAGGTGCGCGACGTACTCGGCGAACGTCATGCCGCGCTCCACCATGTCGCGCACAATCGACTTCGGCCGGATCGGGGTCTCTAGCAACCACGGATGCTTCTCGCCAGCTTCCCGGTGCGCCTGCTCCAGCTCGTCGCCGAGCGGCTTCGGCCAGGTCACATCCTCGACGATCTCCATGCGCTCGTCGTACTCGACGCCGTCGGCCTTGAGCTCGCCGATCACCTCGCCGCGCTCACGGTGCTGTTGGGCCAGCAAGATGGTGAGCGGGTCTTCGAGGGTTGCTTCGATGACGCTGATCGTGTCCAGTGCGTAGCCAGGCGCACTATCGTCCATCGTCTCCATGTACGCCAACGCGAGCGCCGACAGCGGCTGGTTCAGCGCAAAATCGTTCTGCAAATCGACGTCGAGCTGGTAGACGCGCCCGCCCGGCTGCGGATTCGGCACACGGGTGATGATCTCCGCAGCGAGCAGCGAGCGCGTGAGCGACACCGCCCGACGCAGCAGGCGACGTCGCATGGCCTTATCGGGCGACACCGAATCCACCAGGCGGATCACCGCCTGGCTGGCGTCGTCGTCGCGCTCCAACAAATTGAGCAGGAACGAGTGCGTGATCCGCATCCTGGGGTGCAGCTCCTCCGGCGCGGATTCGATCAGCTTCGTAAACGTCGCCTCCGTGTAGTTGACGAACCCCTCCGGCGGCTTCTTGCGCCGCACCGATTTCAGCTTCTTCTCGTTGCCGGCGAACTTCTTGAGGATGCGCTCGTTCTCCACCTCGTGCTCGGGTGCTTGCGCGATGACGTAGCCGATCGAGTCGAAGCCCGCGCGCCCGGCGCGCCCGGCGATCTGGTGGAATTCGCGCGAGCGCAGGTGGCGTTGACGTCGCCCGTCGAACTTCGTCAGCGTGGTGAACAGTACCGCCCGGATGGGTACGTTGATGCCGACGCCCAGGGTGTCGGTGCCGCAAATCACCTGCAGCAGCCCTTGCTGGGCGAGTTGCTCCACCAGGCGGCGATACTTCGGCAGCATGCCCGCGTGATGCACCGCGATGCCCTGCAGCAGCAGCTTCCTGAGCGTCGTACCGAAGCCGCTCGAAAACTTGAACCCCTGAAGGGCCGCCTTGAGCTGTTCCGCCCGTTCCTTCGACGGCTTCGCCGCGCCCAGGCTCAGCACCGACTGCGCCTGCTCCACCGCCAGCGACTGCGTCGAATGCACGATGTAGACCGGCGCCTTCTGCTCCTCGACCAGCGTTTGGATGGTCTCGTGGATGGGCGTCGTCTGCCACGCGTACGTGAGCGGAACGGGGCGCTGAGCGTCGGAAATCTCGACGATGTCCCTCCCCGTCGTGCGGGTCAGGGTGGATTGCAGCGACGTGGTATCGCCCAGCGTGGCCGACATGATGACGAACTGCGCCTGGGGGAGCTCCACCAGCGGCACCTGCCAGGCCCAGCCGCGGTCGGGGTCGGCGATGAAGTGGAACTCGTCCATCACCACCTGGTCGATGTCGGCGTTGCGGCCCTCGCGCAGCGCGATGTTCGCAAGGATCTCCGCGGTGCAGGCGATGATGGGGGCCTCGGAGTTCACCGACGCGTCGCCGGTAACCATGCCCACCAGCTCTGCGCCGAATTGGTCGACGAGCGCGAAGAACTTCTCGCTCACGAGGGCCTTAATGGGGGCCGTGTAGTACGTGCGCCCCCTGCCCGCGAGCGCCGAGAAATGCGCGGCGGTGGCGATCATCGACTTGCCCGAGCCCGTCGGGGTGGTGACAATCACGTTCGAGCCCGACAGGATGGCCAACAGCGCCTCATCCTGGTGCGGGTACAGGCTGAACCCGCCCTGCTCCGCCCAGCCGACGAACGCGTCGTAGAGGGCGTCGGGGGTGTTGGGGGTGTGCTCGAGCAGGTCGGTGAGAGTCATGATGCCTCCATCGTCCCATGCCCGCGCCCGAGGGGAAAGCGGCGGCGAAGAAGGCTCATGCTCGCGGGTACCGCGCGGTGGCAAGCGCATAAACTCCTGCCATGACGAATCTCCAGCTTCACGCCAATGACGTTCCAGGCCGGGACGAGGTGCTTCACCTCTACGATGCGGTGGGCTGGAGCGCCTACACGAACGACCCGGAGAAGCTGATGCGCGGGCTGCATCACAGCCTGCGTGTCGTCACCGCACGGGCCGACGGGAGACTCGTCGGGCTCGCGCGGGTAGTGGGCGACGGCGAGACCATCGTGTATCTGCAAGACATTCTGGTGCTCCCCAAGTTGCAGAGAACTAGGATCGGCAGGCGGTTGTTCGAGGCGGCGTTTTCCCCCTATGCAGGTGTGCGACAGCACGTACTCATCACCGATCAGGAACCGCGCCAGCGTGCCTTCTACGAGGCGATGGGCTTCAAGGAGATCGGCGAGGCTAACGGCCGAGCATTCGTGCGCTACCAACACTGACTCCTCGAGCGCACGCCCGCATGCTGGGCTGCTTCCGATGCTGCGGCTGGAGCCTGGGCACTCACCCGATCCAGCGCTCGCCCGCGGGCTCAGCGTCGAGCGAGCCAGCGGAGAGGGTCTGCAGCGCGGCGTGGAACTCGTCGACGCACTCCGCATCGACGCCCACGGTGATGTGGGCCTGGTTGCCCCACGCCACGTCGGTCACTTCGACAGACCTGCCGGAGGGCAGCTGGAGGGAGCGCAGTTGATTCTCGACGGTGCCCGCGTCGGCGTAGTCGACGTCGACGCGCAGCAGCCGGGCGAGCCGCACCTCGCGCACGCCGGCCGCATCGACGGCCTGCTGCACAGCATCCGAGTACGCCCGCACGAGCCCGCCAGCCCCCAGCTTGATGCCGCCGAAGTAGCGCGTGACGACGGCCACCACGTCGGTGAGGTTGTTGTGCTGCAGCGTGGTGAACATGGGCATGCCGGCGGTGCCGCCGGGCTCGCCGTCGTCGGAGCTGCCGCCGGTGCGCCCGTCGGGGCCGAGGATGAACGCCGAGCAGTGATGGCGCGCGTCGTGCATGGCAGCGCGCCGCTCCTCGACGACAGCGCGCGCGGAGGCTTCGTCATCGACGCGCCGAATCCTCGTGAGGAACCGGCTGCGTTTGATTTCGAGTTCGACGTCGACCCCGCCGCCCAGCGGGGCGTCGACGGTGCGGTAGCTGGTCAGACGCCCAGCTCCCGGCGCAGTTTCGCGACGTGTCCCGTCGCCCTCACGTTGTACTGCGCGACGCGAACCGTGCCCTTTCCGTCGGCGTCGACGTCGATCACGAACGTGGAGCGGATGATGCCCTCAATCTCTTTGCCGTACAGCTTCTTGGTGCCGAACGCGGCGTAGGCGTTGATGACGTCCATCTTCGGATCGGCCAGCAGTGTGACGCTCAGCTCGGATTTCTCCGTGAATTTCTCGAGCTTCTCGACGCTGTCGGGCGAGCAGCCGAGCACGGTGTAGCCGGCGGAGGCGAGCTCCTCGAGCGATGCGGAGAAGTCGACTGCCTGCGTGGTGCAACCGGGCGTCATGGCGGCGGGATAGAAATACAGGATGACGGCTTCGTCGGCGAAGTCGGAAAGCGACACTTCCTCGCCTCGCTGATTGGGCAGCGTAAAGGCAGGCGCCGGGGATCCATGAGTAAGTCGAGCAACCATGCTGCCCATTGTACGGCTAGGCTTGGGGAACCAACGTTTTAAAGGAGTGTTGATGGCTAAGGAGCGAACCGTCGAAGATATTCGCGCTGAGCTCGCTGGTACGCGGGCGAACTTGAAGACTTCGGTTGCGGGACTGCGTGAATCCGTCGAACCCAAGAATGTTGCCAAGCAAGGTGTGGCCGACGTGAAACAGTTTGCCCAGGCTGAATTCAACGAAGCCAAAAAGCAGTTCGTGGATGAAGAGGGGCGTATCCGCACGCGCCGCATCGCCGCTATCGCCGGCGCGGTTGTCGGGATCGTGGCATTCGCCGTGACGGTGAATGCTCTGGCCAACCGTCGCGAGGTGCGGCCGCCGAAGTCCAAGAAGGCGATTACCGCAAAGTGAGTGATGCACAGCTAGCTATTCGCATGCTGCACGACCGCGTGCTTGTGGACGCCGAAGCAGGCGAGCACGAGCGCAAGAGCGGCGGAGGCATTCTTATCCCCGCCACCGTCCAGATGGGTAAGCGGCTCGCCTGGGCGAAAGTGGTTTCCGCCGGGCCTAGCGTTCGCGCAGTCGAAGTGGGGGACCGAGTGTTGTTCGACCCTGAGGACAGGGCTGAAGTCGAGTTGAACGCGAAACGATACGTGCTGCTGCGTGAACGCGACGTGCATGCGGTCGCAGCCGAGCGAATCGACGACGCCGGTACTGGGCTCTACCTGTAACCCCTATACACCTCAATGCGCGACTGAGCGCACAACAGACGGCGAAAATCGCCCCTGAGGGGCCAAAATCGGCATCTGGAGTGCGCTCAGTCGCGCATTGGGGAAGTACCTTGGAGCTGCTATCCCTTGACCGCACCTTCCGTGATGCCGGCAATGAACTGCTTTGAACCGAGCGCGAAGATGATGATGAGCGGCACGACGGAGATGAGCGACGACGCCATCAGCATGCCGTAATCGGTACCGTGCGCGGTTTTCAACTGCGAGAGCGCCACCTGCAGCGTCAGTTTGCTGGGATCGTTCAACACAATCAGCGGCCACATGAAGTCATTCCATGCGCCGATGAACGAGAACATGCCCAGGAACGCGAGAGCAGGGCGGATGGTGGGCAGACACACGTGGATGTACTGCCGCCAGAATCCGCAGTTGTCAATGCGGGCGGCCTCCAACAGCTCGCGTGGAATGGCATTCGACGCGTACTGGCGAAGCCAAAACACGCCAAAGGCGCTCGCCAGCGAGGGGAAAATGAGCGCTTTGAGCGACCCGACCCAACCTAGTTTGCTCATGAACAGGAACTGGGGAATCGTCGCGAGCTGCGCAGGGAGCAGGAACGTCGCGAGCACGATGCCGAACAAGAACCGCTTACCTGGGAACTCGTACTTGGCAAAGGCGAACGCCGCCAGCGACGAAATGAAGAGCACGAGAAA
Organism: Propionibacteriaceae bacterium; assembly: GCA_032576855.1. Taxonomy (GTDB): domain Bacteria; phylum Actinomycetota; class Actinomycetes; order Propionibacteriales; family Propionibacteriaceae; genus Arachnia. The sequence continues at coordinate 40,684 of JAWFWL010000009.1, read as the reverse complement.
GGTCACGCTAATGGCCACGAACGCGGTGTTCGACATGGCCGCCCAGATGTTGATCTTGTCCATGATCGCGCCGACGTTGTCGTCGAGACGATCGCCAGGAATCATGACCGGTGGGAACTTGTAAATCACCGACGAGGGCTGGGATGCCAGCACAAACATCCAGTAGAAGGGGAACACGGAAACGAGTGCGCCCAGAATGAGCAGGATGTGGCGCACGATGGCACCCCGACGGCGTCGCCACGAAGGCCGACGATTCGACCGGCCGCCCGTTTCAATGGCCGCGCCCGCCAGAGCGGCCGGCACTGCGCGTTGGTTGATAGACATCAGCCCTTCACCTTTCGTTCGCGGGTGACCAGCCAGTTGATGATGGAGAAGAACATCACGACGACGAACACGCCCCACGCGATCGTCGCGCCGTAGCCGTAGCGGTTCTCCTGGAACGCGACGGAGTAGAAGTAGAGCACCATCGTCATACCCGAGTTGCCGACGCCGCCTGCCGCGGCCGCGCCAGACGCCTGCGACGAGGTGAGCACCTGGGATTCCGTGAAGCTTTGGAGCGAACCGATGGTGGACATCAGCGTGATGAACAACACAATGGGGCGCAGCTGCGGCAGCGTGATGCGGAAAAACGTCTGGAAGCCGTTCGCCCCGTCGATTGCGGCCGACTCGTACTGCGTCTTATCGATGGCCTGCAAGCCAGCGAGGATCAGCAAGGCGTTGTAGCCAACGAATGACCAGGTAGTGAGGGCAGAAATAGCAATCTTGATGCCCCACTCATTTTGTAGCCAAGCGATGTTTTCGAACCCGAACAGGTTGACGATCACGTTGGCCAAGCCAAACTGGCTGGAGAACAGCGAGCTGAACAGAATGCCCATGGCCACCATGGACGTGATGTTGGGGATGAGGTAGATCACGCGGTAGGTGGTGGAGAAGCGCAGCGTGGAGTTCAGCATGAGCGCGACGATCGTCGCCAGCACGAGCGTCGGAACCGTACCCATCACCCACAGGATGAGCGTGTTACCGAGCGACTTGTAGAACAACGGATCAACGACGAGGTACTTGAAGTTCTCAATCCCGATGAACTTGATGTCGCCGAGCCCAGACCAGTTCGTGAACGCCAACGCCATGGTGAACACCATGGGCATGGCGCCGAACATGAAGAAGAAGAAGAAATACGGGGAAACCGCGAAGTATTGCGGAAGTGAACGCTTCATCCGTTTCCCCAGCGACGGCTTTTTCACCTCTGCAATGGGAGGGAGGGTGGCGGTGGCGCCACCCTCCCTGACAGTTGTTCCCGGATTCATCGAACCGTGAGCCCAACTTGCTTCGCGATTCGCTTCGCCTGCGTCACGGCGTCGTTCCATGCCTTCTCACGATCCTTCTTCGACGACTCGATGAGTTCGATCTCGGCAAGGAAGGGAGCCTGCACGGCGCTGGACTGGGGATCTTCGTACAGCGGGCGTACGGTCTCTGCAGCGTGGCCGAACACCTCGGCAGCTTTCTGTCCGCCCAGGAACTCGACGGGGCCAGCCACTTCCTCCATCTTGAAGGCCTCCGGCGTTGACGGGAAATTGCCCTTGTCCTGGTACTCGTAGGCCTGGTTCTGCGGGTTCAAGATGTACTTGATGATCTCGAACGAAGCCTCCGGATCCTTCGCGCCCTCGGGGATGGTGAGGAACGAGCCACCGCTGTTGGTTGCCTCGCCGGGGTGCTCACACACGCGCCACTTGCCGGCCGTATCGGGGGCATCCACCATGAGGTCTGCGAGGTGCCACGATGCGCCGAAGTCGGCGGGCAGCTTGCCCTCGTTGACTGCAGCGGCGGAGTCTGCGCTGTTCGACTGGATGCTGGCGACGATACCGGCATCGTAGGCCTTCATCATGATGTCCCAGGCCTTGCGGATGTGGTCCTGGTCGCCAATGAACACGCCATCCTTATCGACGAAGCCCATGCCGGACTGCGGCCAGACGGTGTCGAACAGGCCGGCGCAGTTGCGGACGAGGTAGGTGTCGGACTTCTTGGACAGCAGCTGCTTGCCCAGCTCGAAGTAGGCCTCCCACTCACGGATTTCCTCGGCGAGCTTCTTCGGGTCACTGGTGAGACCAGCTGCCTCGAACACGTCGGCGCGGTAGAACAGAGCGGTGGGGCCGATGTCGATCGGGATACCCAGCTGCTTGCCATCCTTCGTCGTGGCCTGCGCCCACTTGTACTCCAGGTAGGTGTCCTTGATGTCCTTGGCGCCGATCGAGTTGAGGTCGACGAAGTACTTCTCCTGGGAGAGGAAGAACGGGATGTCCTGGCCCTTCACGCCGGTGATGTCGGGCAGGCCGCTGCCAGCTGCGAAGGTGGTGGTGAGCTTCTGCTTGAAGTCGCCGCCAATCACATCCTGGCGAAGCTTGTACTGCTTCAGGTCTTTCGCAACGCCCTCCAGCACCTTCTTGCCGAAGCCCTCGGGCCAAGTCCACAGCACCATGTTCTTCACATCGCCGTTGCCCTTGTCTGAGGAGTTGCCGCTGCCAGTGGAGCCCTGGGTGGAACATGCGGAGAGCCCGAGCATGCCGAGCGTGGCAGCCCCTCCGCCGAGTAGGTGTCGCCGTGACAAGTTCATTGTTCGCTCCTTGAGGTAGCTCGCCGTGCTTCCCCTTCCGTGGTTGTCACGGCGTTAGGTGTAGTCGATCAAAATGCTTCAGAAAAGCGTTGCATGGATGGCAGTCGCAGGACTTCGTGCCGCAAGTGTTGCTCCGTTGCGACGCGACAGTGGAAGGTGTTGTCACCCTCCAAATGACCCTTGACAAGCATCTTCATACCTTCGGATCTGCCTTGATCGAGCTTGTGAGACTCAATCTAGCACTCCGCCGCCTGAATTGAAAGAGAGTGAGTGAGTTGCGCAAAACTGAGCGAAACGAGTTTGCCTGCGCTACGGTGTCTCTGTGATGAAAGCATCCCGACAGGAGTCAATGTTGCACCTTTTGGAGGTGCGACGTCGTGCTTGCATCGTCGATATTGCGCACGCGCTCCAGGTCAGTGAAGCCACCGTGCGGCGCGATGTTGCGGAGCTGGAAGAGCAGGGCGTGGTGACGCGCTCCTGGGGTGCCGTCGAGCTTGCTGGAACCGCCGATGATCCATTTCAGGAGGCCTTCGCGCGCCAAGGCCAGGGCAAGGAGCGCATCGCGCACGCGGCGGCGACGCTCGTGCAGCCTGGCCAAACCGTCATCCTCGACATCGGCACCACCGTGCATCACCTGGCGCTGGCGTTGCAAGACATCCCGCTCACCGTCGTGACTCCTTCGCTCGCCGCATTCGAGGTGTTCCGTAACCAGCCCAATACCTCTGTGGTGCTGCTCGGTGGTCGATGGTCTGAGCCCTACCAGTGTTTCGAGGGAGACCCCGTCGTCGATGCGCTCGCACGCCAGCAGGCAGACATCGCGTTCCTCGGCTGCTCAGGGGTGGGGGACACTGGACGAATCCGAGACACGTCCTACGCCCAAGCTGCCATGAAGCGTGCCATGCACGCGGCGGCGTCCCGCACGTATCTGTTGGCCGATGCCCAGAAATTCCCCGGGCAAGGCAATAGCGCCCCCTTCGGCCTCGCTGTCGTTGACGGGCTCATCACCGACTTAGACCCGCTCCCAGAGAAACTGGCCGAGCAGGTTGCAGCGATCGATTTGGAGGTCATTCACGCATGAAACTCACCATTTTGGGCGGCGGCGGTTTCCGCGTCCCTCTCGTGTACAAGGCCCTCATGGCGGACACATCCGACGAACGCGTCGACGAGGTGCGCCTCTACGACACCGATCCGGTGCGACTCTCCGCCATCAGCAAGGTGCTCGGAGAGCTTGCCGCCACGTCGGATGACGCCCCACGGGTGATGGCGACCACCGACCTCGCGGAAGCCCTTGCCGGGGTGGACTTCGTGTTCTCCGCCATGCGCGTGGGCGGTACCGAAGGGCGTGCTGCCGACGAGCGCATCGCGCTCCATAACGGGGTCATCGGCCAGGAAACGGTGGGAGCGGGCGGCATTTCCTACGCACTGCGCGGCATTCCCGTCATCGTCTCGCTGGTGGAGCAGTTGCGCAAGCACGCGCCCGAGGCGTGGGTGATCAACTTCACCAACCCCGCAGGCGTCATCACCGAGGTGATGCAGCAGTCGCTCGGCGACCGCGTCGTCGGAATCTGCGACTCCCCAGTGGGCCTCGCCCGTCGCGTCCTCACCACGCTGCAGGGTGAGGGGATCGTCGCCGACGATATCCCCCCGCTCACCGCTGCCGATGGGCGGGTACGCCTGGACTACGCCGGCCTCAACCACCTGGGCTGGTTGACGGGCTTGCACGTGGACGGCGACGATGTGCTGCCAACGCTGCTCGAGCGGGCCGACCTCATCGAGTCCTTCGAGGAGGGCCGCCTCTTCGGAGCACCGCTGGTGCAGGCGCTGGGGTGCCTACCGAACGAATACCTCCACTACTACTACTTCGCGCGAGAAGACCTCCTCCTGGACAGCAAGTCGGAAGCCACGCGCGGAGTGTTCCTCGCCCAGCAACAGCGTCGCTTCTACGAAGCTGCGACGAAAGCCAGCGGCGACGTGCATGCGCTCTGGGAACAATGCCGGCTCGAGCGCGAGGCTACCTACATGGCATCCAACCGAGACGCCGCGGGTGGCTTCGACCGTGATGCCGCGGATCTCGAGACAGGCGGCTACGACAAGGTGGCGCTGGCGATTATGCACGCCATCGCCAACGACGTTCCCGCCCGGCTCATCCTGAACGTGGCCAACCGGGGCATACTGCCCGATCTCGACGACACCGCGGTGGTGGAAGTTCCCTGTGACGTCGACGGCAACGGCATCCACCCACTGCCCGGCGCCGCGCTGCCCGACCATGGGCGAGGCATCGTCGTGAACGCGAAGTATGTGGAGCGTCGCACCATCGCCGCAGCACTGCACGCGTCGCGAAGCGACGCCATGTTGGCGCTCGCGCACCACCCGCTCGTGGACTCCGTGAACGTGGCACGCGACATCCTGGACGACCTCGTCGAGCACTTCCATGAACTCGCCTACCTGGAGAAGCACTGACATGCATGATGACCGGAAGCTTGTAGAAGAGCGCATCGAGGATCTGCGAGAGCGCCTCGCCGGGAAGGAGTATGCGACGCTCGCCCAGCTCGACGTCGAGGCGTGGAAGGCGCCCGACGAGCCCGTCCCCTTTGCGGAGGCGGCCAGTCAGCAGTACGAGCCGTTCCCCGTCGGCGCCTGGTGGGGGCCGGCATGGAGCACCTGGTGGCTGCGGCTCGACGGCACCCTCCCCGACGATGCCCCCCGCGAGCGGGTTGAACTCCGTGTTGATCTGGGATTTTCCGGCGATTGGGCGGGCAATCAGTCGGAGGGCCTCGTCTACACCTGCGACGGGGTGCCGCTGAAGGGCCTCAACCCCATGAACCGCACCGTGCCGCTCACGTTCGGGTCGATCGCCGAACAACTTGAGCGCGAAGGCTCGCCACTGGTGGCGGATGACGGCTCGGTGCGGCTGATGGTAGAAGCCGCCGCCAACCCCAACCACGGGGAAGACATGGCCAAGTACGGCGACAAGGCCACCATGCCCATCGAATCCATGTGGCAGTTCAAGGCCGCGGAACTCGTGACGCGCAACGACGACGTCTGGCACCTCCAGCTGGACCTCGAGGTGCTCGACGGGCTCATGCGCGAACTCCCCGTCGACTCCACCTGGCGCGCCACGCTCCTTCGCGGGCTCGAGCGCGCCGCCGACGTGATCGACCGAGGCAGCATCGAGGAACAGGCTGCCGCCGCGCGCGCCGTGCTCGCGCCCTTGCTGAACAGTGGCCCGCACGGCTCCGCGCAGCGCATGACCGCCGTCGGACACGCGCACATCGACTCCGCATGGCTGTGGCCCATCCGGGAAACCCGCCGGAAGGTGGTGCGCTCGCTGTCGAACGTCGTCGCGCTCGCTGACGAATACCCCGACTTCCACTTCGCCTGCACCGCTCCCCAGCACCTTCAGTGGCTGAAGGAAGACGCGCCGATGGTGTTCGAGCGGATGCGCGAGGCCATCCAACGCGGCCAGTGGCACATGGTCGGCGGCACCTGGGTGGAACCGGATGCCAACCTCCCCGGCGGCGAGGCGATGGTTCGCCAGCTCACCAGCGGCCTCCGATGGCTTTGCGAGGAGCTGGACGTCACCACCGACTGCCTCTGGCTGCCCGACTCGTTCGGCTACTCCGGCGCGCTGCCGCAGATCGCCAAACTCGCCGGCATGCGCTGGTTCTTCACCCAGAAGATGAACTGGAACCAGACCAACACGCTGCCGCACCACACGTTCTGGTGGGAAGGCATCGACGGCACGCGTATCTGGACGCATTTCCCGCCCGTCGACTGCTACGACTCCATCCTCTCCCCAGACCAGGTGAAGTTCGCCGAGCGCAACTTCAAGGAAAAGGGCGTTGCCAAGGAATCGCTGCTGCCGTTCGGGTATGGCGACGGTGGCGGCGGCCCCGTGCGCGAAATGGTGGAACGTGCCCGTCGCCAGAGCAACCTCGAGGGGTCGCCGGTGCTCACTATGGGTAGCCCGCAAGACTTCTACGACGCGGCTCGTGCCGAGCGCGATGAGCTTCCCGTCTGGGCCGGCGAGCTGTACTTCGAGTTCCACCGCGGCGTCCAAACCTCGCAATTGGCCTTGAAGCAAGGCAACCGACGCATCGAGGCCGGCCTCGCGACGTTGGAATGGCTCGGCACGCTGGCGATGCTGCGCGGTCACGCCTACGACGCCGACGGCGTCGAGCAGCTCTGGCGACGCATGATGCTGCTGCAGTTCCACGACATCCTCCCGGGCAGCGCCATCGCCTGGGTCAACGAAGAAGCGCGCGAGGAGTACACGTCGCTGCTGCACGAGATCGAGGAACGTATCGACGCGCTGCGTCGCGACGTGTTCCCGGGGGAGCAGCGCGCCATTGCGAACCCGGCGCCGTTCGCGAGGCGGGAGGTCGTCGAGGTCGAAGGGCGACGGGTGCTCGTCGACGTCGGCCCGCTTAGCGTGGTGGCTTTGGCCGACGCTGAGGATTCCCCGACGCACCCCGTCGAGGGTCGGCGTCAGGACGAGAGCATCGTGCTCGACAACGGTCTGGTGCGCGTCGTCGTCGCGCCGGACGGAACGGTGACGAGCCTCGTCGACGTGCTTGCGGAGCGTGAATTGCTGCTCCCCGGTGAGCGGGCCAACCTCCTGCGCCTGCACCCAGACCACCCCAGCTGCTTCGACGCGTGGGAGCTCCAGGCGCAATACCGCCACCATGTGTGGGAGCTCGACGACGTCGAACAGGTTGAGCTAGTGGAGGACACTCCGCTTCGCGCCCAGGTGGATGTGGTGCGGGTCTTTGGTGACTCTCGGGTGACGCAGTCGCTGTGGCTGGATGCGGACAGCGAGACGGTGCGGTTCGCCGTCGATATCAACTGGCACGAACGCTCCCGGGTGCTGAAGGTGGCGTTCCCCCTCGCGGTGAAGGCCACCCATGAGTCGTCCGAAATCCAGTTTGGGCACGTGCGGCGCGCGTTGACGTCGAACACCAGCTGGGATGAGGCGCGCTTCGAGGTGCCCGGGCATCGTTGGACACTGCTCGACGAGCCGGGCTACGCGGTGGCGCTGTCGTACGACTCCTCCTATGGCCACGACGTGGAACCCGCCGGGGCTGCTGAGGACGCGCCCACCGCGGGTGTGGTGGCGAGCTACACGTTGCTGCGGGCGCCCCTGTCGCCGGATAAGGAATCGGACCAAGGACAGCACCGCATTCAGTACCAGCTCACCGTCGATGCCGACGTGCGCGCGGCGAGCGAGGCGGGCGTCGCACTGAATCAACCGCTGCGTGTGCTGGAGGGCGCGGGCAGCGGCGATGCGGCCGTGGCGTCGCTGGAAATGTTCCGCGGGCATGCCGTGATCGACGCGGTGAAGCCGGCGTTCGACGAGTCGGGTGACGTGGTGATCCGGTTGCACGAGGCCACGGGTGGGCGGTCGCGCGTGCGGCTGCATTTCGGATTCGACGCCCAGAGCGTTGACGAGGTGGATCTGCTGGAGCATCCCGTGGCCGAGCCCACTCAGCAGCGTTTGGGAGACCTGCGCGACGGCGCGGTGGAGCTCACGCTTCGTCCCTTCCAAATCCTCACCCTGAAGGTGCGCGTCAAATGAAACTGCTATTGATCTGCCTCGACGGTGTGCGCGCCGACTTCGCATTGCCCGAGGAGGTGGCGAGCGATCCGGACTTCGCGCAACCCTCGCACCCAGCCGACCCGAGGTTCAGCGCTGGCGCTCCGGACCACACCGTGCCTGATTTCCCAGCAGGATTGGCGCCGACGCTCGCCCGCCTCGTTCGCGGGGATGATGCGTCGGACGGCGTGTGCCTGCCCATGTGGATGACGCCTCCCACCGACTCGGGGCCAGGGTGGTCATCCATTCTGACCGGCTCCACCCACGAGGAATGCAACGTTTGGTGGAACGAGTTCGTCGGCCACGATATGGCCAGGCGCCCCGACCTGCTGTCTCGCGTGTTTTTCGCGAACCCGCGCGCTCGGACGCTCGCAGCGGCCACGTGGACCGCGTTCACCGCAGGCGTCGGCCCCGGGCCGATCCTGCAACAGCGCGTCGATCAGCAGCGCACCGGGCAGCACGCCGTGTTCCAACCCGATCTCACCAGCGGCATCGAGGCGGCGGATGACGCCGTGTGCACGTGGGCGTGCCACAGGCTGCTCCACGAGGGGCCTGACGCTTCGGTGGTGTACTTCGAGAGCGTCGACGCAGCCGGCCACGCCGCAGGCGCCGACAGCAAGGAGTACCGCGAGGCGATCCAGCGCGTCGACGAGCGAGTGCGCTACCTCATCAAAGCGGTAGCGGAGCGGCACGAACAGCTCGGCGAAGATTGGGTCGTGGCCGTCACCACCGACCACGGCCACAAGCCCGAGGGCGGGCATGGCGAGGACGAGGTCGAGGTGCGCCGCAGCTTCCTGATCCTGCACCGCATCGGCGGCCAACTGCCCGCCGAGGTGCACGAACGCGGCGCGCTGCGCAGCGAGGAGGTCATGTGGCTCCTGCTGGACCTCATGGGCGCGCGGCAGGGCGAGATGGAGGGAGAAGACGTCGGCGTGCTGAAGGACATCGAGCCTGTGGGGCCGACGCGGCACCTGCGCTTCGAATGGTGACCTGTCCAGCGGCTGCATCCGCTGGGCGGGTAGAGCGTCGAGCTAACCCAATATTCACATGCGTTTCGCTGAATCGGCGTTTTATGGGCGTTTGGGCAAACGCGTGTGGATATCGGGTTAGCAACCGCGTGGCACCAGTTTGCTGGCGGCTACTGCGCCAACAGCTCCGCGACCCGGCGAGCGCGGGGGTCGTCGTGGGCGCGGGCCGCGTGAAGTACCTCGGCCAGACGCGGAGGGTTAGCGGCTCCACTCTCGCCGGCCAAGATGGTGCTGGCGACGAACGCCGCGACGAGCAGCTGCTCTTCCAGCACATCAGTGAGGCCCGAGGCAACAGCAAACGCAGCCAGCGTCGCGTCGCCCGCGCCGGTGGTGTTGCGCGGGCGCACGGGGAAGGCAGCCATGCTGGCTTCCTGTCCGGTGGCGGCATCGACTGCAACCATGCCGTCGGCGCCCCGGGTGATGACGACGGTGGGCACGCGGCTGGTCAACTGCCGGGCAGCGTCCATGGGGTCGCTCAGCTGCGTGAACGCTCGCGCTTCGAGGTCGTTCAGCATCCACACGTCGGCGCCTTCGATGCCCGCGAGTTGCTCGTCGCCCCACGAGCCCGTCTCGTCGAACCCCCTCGACGCAAACACCCGCGCGCCTCGGTGGCGTGCGTCGACGAGCCAGGGGAGCGTCGAGTCACGCAGGTCGATGACGATGGCGTCCGCGTCCACATCGGTGAGGGAGTGCCCCACCGGCTTCGCAGGCGGATGCTCGACCGTCACCATCGCGCGGTCCGCGCTGGTGGCGAGGGCCACCGTCGTGGGGAGCTGCCAGTTGGTGTAGCGCTCGCAGTGGGTGGTGTCGATGCCTTCCTCATGCAGGCTGCGCAGCAGCCGCTCGCTGGCTGCATCGTCGCCGACGGGGGAGCACAGCCCGGTGCTCACGCCGAGGCGAGCCGCGACGCGCGCCATGGTGGCCACGCCGCCCCAGCCTTCGTGCAGCCCTGTGGCCTGCAGCTCGTGGCCGGGAATGGGCATTGCTGGAACACCGGTCATGATGATGTCGCGGTACGTGACTCCGACGGTCAACATGCGTGTGGGCACGGCACTCCTTCTCGCGAACGAACAAGCCAAAGTCTTGCACAGGCGTATCCGGGCGAGCATCTGGGTAGGGTTGTCGTGTGCTGTCTGAGTTGCAGATCCAACGAGTTCGCCGGTGCGCCGGCATGGAGGTGTTGACCGCATGAATCGTGCGCTCCCGCAGCACATCGGGGCAGTGTTGTTCGACATGGACGACACGCTCGTCGACTCCGAACAGGCCTGGTTCGACGCCACCCGAGATCTTTGGGAAGAGGCCGGGGGCTCGCAGCGCTTCGACGATGACCTGTCCGACGAGCTTCGCGGCGGCACTGTCGGGGACATCGTCGCGCTGTTCACCCGTACCCATCCAGGCGCACAGGCCGACGCCGTGGAGCGACGCATGCTGCAGCTCCTGCAGGAACACTTGGCGGAGGGTGTGGAGCCCATGCCGGGGGCGGAATCCCTGCTCAAGGAGCTCTCTGGGGCGATACCCCTGGCCGTGGCGTCGAATTCGCCGTCGGCCATCGTGAAAGCCACGATGCACTCGCTTAGTTGGCAGCGCTTCTTCGTCGCGATGCTGGGCACGGAGGACGTCGAGCGCCCGAAGCCGGCACCGGATCTCTACCTCGCCGCAGCCAAGCGCTGCGGCGCAGCGCCCGAGCACTGCGTCGTGATGGAAGACTCCCGCACTGGTGCTACGGCAGCCAGGGAGGCCGGCGCGTTCGTCGTCGCGGTTGGCCCATTCGCCGCAGAGTTGGGGCATACGCACGTGCCCTCGCTCGACCACCCGATGCTGCAGACTTGGCAGCCTCAACCAATCGCACACGCGAAGGAGCTGTGATGCCCACCATCCTTCCCACGCCCGCTCACGTCGAATGGGGGCAGGGCTCGTTCCTGCTGCCCAACCCCCTCCCAGTGCGTGGCGGCGGCGTTGCCGCTGAGGTTCTCGCCGAGCGTCTCACGCGCTCCGCGGGCATACAGGTGCTTGCCGACGAGGTTGGGGCCGGCGTGGACTTCATCGAAGATACTTCGCTCCCCGACGAGGGGTACCGCCTGAGCGTCAGCGCAGACGGGGTGCGCATTGGGTATTCCGCGCAGGCCGGCGCGTCGTGGGCGGTGCAGACGCTACTGCAGCTCCTGCCGCGCGAGGTGCACACCACTGGCCCTATGGACCCGGCCTCGCTCGTCGTGCCGTTCGTGGAGATCACCGACGAGCCGGCGCTGGCGTGGCGCGGCTCCATGGTGGACGTGGCAAGGCATTTTCTGCCGCTCGACGGGTTGCTCAGGCACCTCGATGTGATGGCCATGCACAAGCTCAACGTGCTGCACCTCCACCTCACCGACGATCAAGGCTGGCGCTTCCCCGTGCCTGGTTGGCCGAAGCTCACGGAGGTGGGTGCGTGGCGGCCTGGCACCCTCGTCGGGCATCAGCCGCCTCCCGACGAGAACGACTGCGACGATGTGGCCGAGCACGACGGTACCCCGCACGGTGGGTTCTACACGGCCGAGGAGATCGGCAGACTCGTGGAGCACGCGAACCGGCTCGGCATCACCGTGGTGCCGGAGGTAGATATGCCCGGCCACATGGAGGCCGCGGTGGCGGCTTACCCGGAGCTGGGCGCGTCGGGTGTGCAGCATCCGCGCACGTGTTGGGGTATTTCCGAGCATGTGCTGCGGCTGGATGACACCGTGATTCAGTTCTGCAAGGACGCGCTGGACGCCGTCATGGACCTGTTCCCCGACTCGCCCGTGCACGTCGGGGGCGACGAGTGCCCGGGGTCGGAATGGCTCGCCGACGAGCGCTCGCAGGCCACGATGCGTCGCGAAGGGCTCTCCACTCCTGCCGAGGGGCAGGCGTGGTTCGAGCGCATCGTGTGCAAGCACGCGCTGGCGCGTGGACGTCGCGTGATTGCGTGGGACGAGGTGCTGGAGGGCGGTGTGCCCGACGACGTCACGATCATGGTGTGGCGCGACGCGGCGCAGGTTGGGGACGTGATTAGCAAGGGGTACGACGTGCTGGCCGCGCCCACTCATTACACCTACCTCGACTACTGCCAGGGCAAGTGGGCTGACCACCCCCTCAACTATGGCCAGTACACGCCCCTGGAGAAGACGCAGGGCTTCGCCCAGATGCTCGCGGCGCTCCCGGATGGGCCGGGGCGTCTGCTGGGCGGGCAGTTCCAACTGTGGGGAGAATATGTGCGTGACTGGGCGAAAGCCGAGTACATGACGTGGCCTCGAGGTACCGCATTGGCCCAGCAATTCTGGGCCGGCAGCGCAGCCTCGGAGAGTGAGCTGGGAGTCCTGCTCCGCAGGCTCACGGTGATGGGTATCAACTGGTGTCGGGAAGGAATGGCATGGACGAGCGAACAGTGACGAACCCCGTCGGAGAGAAGCTGCAGGCCCGGCTAGATGCGGAAGCCGAGCGCATTGCTGCGATGGTGGGGGCGCCCGCCGCGGAACGGTTCCGCGCCATGATGGTGAACACCTGGACGACGACGATGACCCGCCGCGGTGATCGCACCTTCGTCATTACCGGCGACATTCCCGCGATGTGGCTGCGTGACTCGTCGGCACAGGTGTGGCCGTTCCTGAGGATGACCGACGTGGACGAGGTGCGCGAGGTGCTGCTGGCCATGGTGCGCGAGCAGTGGCGCTGCATCGGTCTGGACCCGTACGCGAACGCGTTTAACGAGTCAGACAACGACGCGCACCATGATGCCAACGACCTCGATCTCCACCCGGGTGTGTGGGAGCGCAAGTACGAGATCGATTCGCTGGCGTTCCCCGTGCTGCTCGCGCACCGCCTCCGTGGGCTCGACGGATGGGACGACGAGCTCGACGCTGCCCTGCGCGAGGGCTGCGGGCGCATCGTTGCGTTGTGGCGGTTGGAGCAAGACCACTTTGGGGCGTCCACCTACCGGCACGTGCGCGAATCGGAGCCGTGCGACACCTTGGGTGACGACGGGCGAGGTACTCCAGTCAACATCACCGGGATGACCTGGAGCGGATTCCGGCCATCCGACGATGCTTGTCAGTACGGATACAACATTCCCGCGCAGCTCATGGCTGTGCATGCGCTCGGGCTGATTGGGGAGTTCGCGCGCGATTGGGGCGACGAGGAGCTGGGTGCGTCGGCTGGCAGGTTGGCGCAGGAAATTGGCGACGGTGTCGAGCGCTACGGCATGGCGGGGGAGCGGTACCTGTACGAGGTGGACGGGCTGGGGGGCCAGCTCGCCATGGACGACGCCAACATGCCGTCGTTGCTCTCCTTGCCGCTCACGGCTGGGTTCGCGCTCGACGATCCGCGCTATCAAGCCACTCGCGCTTGGGTGCTGAGCGACGAGAACCCGTACTTCTACACGGGTGAGTTCGCGTCGGGGGTGGGCAGTCCGCACACGCCGGAGGGGTACGTCTGGCATATCGCGCTGGCGGTGCAGGGGCTTACGGGCGACGAGGCCGAGGCCAGGCGGTGCCTCGACGTGATCCTCGCCACCGATGGTGGCACTGGGTTGACGCACGAGAGCTTCGACCCCGATGACCCGAGCCGGTTCACGAGGCCGTGGTTTTCTTGGTCGAACTCCATGGCGTGCGAGCTCATGCTGCACATCGCGGAGGGCGCGTAGTCGGCCCGAACCCGACTGAGCGCACACCAGTTGTTGATATTGGCTCCGCAGGGGCGGTTTTTGCAATCTGGCGTGCGCTTAGTCGAGCAGCGGGGTGTGTCTCGGCTCTGAAGCAGGGCAAAGAAGAAGGCCGCCCGTGAGGGCGGCCTTCTTTTGTACACCACCAGGGACTCGAACCCTGAACCCGCTGATTATGAGTCAGCTGGTCGGATTCTTCGCATGCCCGCGCGGCCACGGAAGGCGCTGCCCGAAGAGAAGAAGTTGGCGTCATGAGCTGGCAGTTTGTCGGCAGAATGCCGCGCTATGAATGATCCAAGAATGAAGCCGGTCCCGTCGGCTTGGGCTGACATGATTGATGGTTGGTGTTTGGCGCTTGCTGCCAGCGGAGCCAGCGAGCAAACGCGAGTGCTGAGGCGCGCGCATGTCTCACGGCTTGCCCGCGCGCTCCCATGCCCGCCTAGAGCTGTCGACGCCGGCGAGCTGGTCGAGTGGCTCGGTCGCCAGCGGTGGGCGGCCGAGACTAGGCGCGCGTGGCGTGCATCGCTGCGCAGTTTCTTCGCGTTCCTCGATATGCCCGAGGTTGTCGACGCGATTCCGCGCGCTCGTGCGTCGATTCCGACACCGAGGCCGGCGCCTGATCGCGTCGTGGCGGTCGGCTTCCGCACGGCTGATGAGCGAACTACGCTCGTTCTTCGGCTTGCGGCTGAGGCCGGGCTACGGCGCGGGGAGATAGCGCGCGTCCATGCTCGCGACCTTGTCGAGGATTTGGGCGGCTGGTCGCTGCTGGTGCATGGCAAAGGCGGCCGCTCGCGGCTCGTTCCATTGACTGATGAGCTGGCGGCGCTGGTACGCCGGCGAGCGCAAGGCGGCTGGGTCTTTCCGGGGCAGATCGATGGACATTTGTCCGCGCGTCGTGTCGGCGAGCTCGCGGCCGATGTTCTGCCCGATGGCTGGACCCTCCACACCTTGCGTCACCGTTTTGCGACGCGCGCGCACGTGGCCACGAGTGACCTTATCGCCGTGCAACGGCTACTAGGGCACGCGTCGGTAGCGACGACGCAACGCTACGTGGCGACGGACGCGGCGCGGCTTCGTTCTGTGGCGCTTGCGGCGGCTTAGCTCTCGCTCGGCTCGTCGCCGGTGTTTGCGAGCGCGAGGCCGGTGATCGCGGCGGCTAGGCCAGACCATGCGGCGAGCTGCTGCCCATCAAGGACGCCATAGACGCCCAACACACAAAGCGCGGCCGTAGTGACGCCATAGAGCCAACGGCGCACGCGGGGAGTCAAGCATTTCGTCATGTCGTTATGCTCCAATCTTTTTGATGATTCGGTCTAGCTTCGCGTGAAGATTCCAAAGGTTGTTCCTCCATGACGTTCTAAGCACGATAGGAGTGTTTTTGGGAGCGGTCTTCTTGTCGTAGACGGGGCTCCAACCTGCGGCTTTGATCCGAGCGTCTACGACGTCCGCGATTTTCTTTAGGTCTTCGTTTGAGAGTGGCAAGTCGTTCTCCTTGTCGATGATGGTTTGCATGTGGGCGATGCCTTCGCGGGCGTTGCGCCAGCGGGCGGGCTTCGGGTGGGGATCGGGCCGTTTCCAGCCTGCGCGGCCGAGTCTGTCGTGGCCGAGGCCGTCGCGGCCGTTCCTGACCGCCACGGTCTGATAGTGCGGCGCGGTTCGTGGGTTGATGCCCGTCGTGTCTACGACCATGTGAATATGCGGGCCTGATCCGACCTTAACGCGATACCACGTGCCCGACGCTCCACATTCGCGGGCGAGTGCGACGAGCGCGAGAATCTGCGAATGGTTAAAGCGCCACGTGCGGAGGTCGATTGCGTAGCCGTCGGAATGCGTGCCGCCTGATTTCTTGTATCGGCCGCGTGCTTGGATGATTTCGAGCTTAAGACCGAGCCGGATTTTCACGACCTGCACGAACTTACGCCACCATGCGGCGGCGAGCGGCGCGAGCTTTGCGGGGTCGCCGTCAACCTCGCGGCCTACTGTGATGTAGCTGGCGCTCATTGGTTCCCCCGTTCGGTCGGAACGGGGTCGGGGTCGGGCGCGCCGTCGCGGCGATGCCGATAAAACAGATCCAATAACCTACGGCAATATGACCAAAGTCTACGGTTATAGTCTTGCGCTGATTCTATTTCTTCTTCGAGTTTGTGGACTCTTGTCAAAACATGAAGAGAAAGCACGCCAATAAGGGTAATTGCGGCGGCGGCGATAACTGCGAGCTCGGTCATTGGATTCACATTTCTACAGCAATCCAGAACATCGAAACAGTGGTTGCGGCCTCGATTGACCAACTGATCGGTGCCACAACTGAGACTACGGCGCGGTCTTTCGTGATGGAGTCGATAACTCCGACGAATGCGTAGCTCGTTCCCATCCACACGGTTACCGTGAGTGCGGGGATTTGTGAGAAACGACCAGGGGGGAAGGTGATTGTCACATTTGCTGACTTCCCTTGCGTGAACCCTTTCGGGATAGTCACTGAGGCCCGGCCCGCTGCCATTGCGCTTGGGATGTGCTCGGCCGTTGATGGATTCAAATAGTCGTTGACGTCTTGGGCGGTGAGGATTTCGCCGCGCGCGAATGTTTTACTAGCCGCCATTTGGGAACCTCCTGCGGGTTTCAATCTTGGTTGAGTGAGTGTAGAACGGGTCGCGTGTGTCGACGCGAATGGTGTGGGCAACGCTCGAGACTACGAGCGGGTACGTCGCGCCTAGCCGCTTGACGGTGATTGGTGATCCGGGGGTGAGGACGTGGGGGGTAGGGAACGCGTCGCGGCCGCGAATGTCGATGCCGGTTATGGATGTTTTCGCTAGCACGGATGGGGTGAGCGCCCAACGGCCGATCTGTTCAACTGCATCTCGCGGCGCGGTTATCTCCAGACGTTCCGTGCGAGTACCGAATGTGCTAACCAAGGTTGGATCGCTGATTGTTTTTGTTTCCTCGAGTGCGGAGCCGTCGGTAGCCATGAGATGGTTTGTGATTTCAATCGCTGAGATAATGTCTGCCGTTCCGGTTTCACGGGTGGCCATGAAGTAGGACGGGGCTTCGCTATCGGAGTACGTCGCGAGCGAGTAGGCTGCGCGCCGTGGATCTGGTGGAAGCCTGATTTCTACCTGGAGCCCTTCGCCGTGGTTGGCGTAGCCGATTTCGAGCGCGCGGCATGCGGTCGCGGCGGTCATGGTGAGATAGTCGAGCAGGTTCGATTCATGCACAGTCGCGGCAATGCGTGTAGCGTCCCCTGTTGGTGCGATGGACGCGTCTGGAATGGCGCTACGTAGCGTTTCGGCGAGGCTTGCAAGGCGTTCGTCGAGTGACTGGGCGGTTCTTGCCCCATAACGCTGGATTGCTGCGACGGCGCTTACTGCGTCTTCTGCTTCTATCGTCGTGTAGAGAGTGTCTTGACTCCTGGCATGACCGCGTTTCCACGTCTCGCTTATGTTTGTGATTCGTCCTAGCCACATATTGGAGTAGCCGGGCACGTTCGCGGTCGATGGCTTGTCTGGAGCGGTGGGAATGATGACGCGAATCGGCGTGCCGAAGCCGACACCGATTGATCCGAGGTCGGGGGCGTTTTTGAGGTCGGCAGAGAGTGAGCCGACGTCGGGGACTAGAACGATGTCGTTGGCTCGGTACCCTTCCCACGTGCTGATCTCAGTCGCGTCGTCGATGAGGTCATGCCAAGTGGGGGGCGGTAGGTACGGTGCGAGCCGGCCGGTGTCGAGGCGTGACGTCCCTAGCTCTAACTCTATGTCTGGGGCGTCGTTGAGCGTGTGTGTGTCGAGCGCGGAGTAGTCGAGCCTGAACCCGGCCTTGGCCGGGTCTGGAATGAGCACTTCTAGCTTCGGAAGCATCACCGCACTCCTCGTCTACGCCATGCCTTTTCTACGGCGTCGGCGATGATTCTTCCGGTTTCCGGGGTTGGGTGGAGCGCGGAGACGTTGATGGTTGGTGCGAACATGGTTCCACCTCGGAGGCCTGCGCCTGCAAGGGCTGGCACGGTGAGCGCGCCTGGTGTGCCGGCGTCGATGACCGCGCTCGCCATACCCCCGGCGGCTGATCTGACTAGCCGCGTGGAGCGTTCTAGCCCGATTTCTAGTCCCTTACCGGTTTGCCGGCCGATTTCGGTGAACACCTTGGAGGGTGAGGCGATGCCTAGGAGACGTTTAGCGAATCCGATAGCGTCGCCGATCACGGACTTCATCTTGGAGATGATCGCGCCGGGGGAGAGAGCGCGAGCAAGCGACGTAATCATGTTCCGACCGATGGACGCCATACGGCCACCAATTCCGGAGAGTGCGGACGAGATTTTGCCGGGCAGGGAGCGGAAGAATCCCACAACATTGTTAATGCCATTCGATATGTTGCTACCCATTGTTCGGACGGCTGAAACAACGACGTTGAATGCTGAGCGCGCGGAGTTTGCCCAACCTGTGATGACACGTTTTGCGGCGTTGAATGCTGAGCTTAGTGCGCGTCCTACTGATCCGGCCGCGCCGGATAGTGCGTTGAATGCGGAACGGAGCGCAGGCCATGCCGAGCGGGTGAACCAATTGGCTACCGATCCGATTGCGGATTTGATCGCCCGCCATGCGGTATCTATTGCTTTTCGTACCGTCTCGTTGTTCTTGTAGAGCGCTACGAGTGCGGCTACTAGGCCGGCGATGGCGAGAACCACGATCCCGATAGGGTTTGCTGCCATTGCGGCATTCATGAGCGTTTGCGCGAGCGTCGCGGCTGTCGTGATCGCTTTCCAGCCGGCGGTAGCGATTGTCCATGCCTTATAGGCTGCAACGACGCCACCAATTCCGGCTGCGAGTGGCACAAGCCAGCCTTGCGACGATACGAGCCATGCCCCGAACTGCTGAATTGCGGGAATCAGTTGGGTGACGATGGTGGTTCCAAACGCTTGCAGCGATGGAACGATGTTCACGGCCACCCATTGGCCGAGCTGTTGAAGGGCTGGTAGGAGTGTGGTGGAGGCCCATTGGCCGAGCTGTTGGAGGGCTGGGCCGAGTCTTGCGGCTGCTGCGCTTGCGAGGCTGTGGAACGCTGGCAGGAGGTTCGTGGAGGCCCATTCGGCGAGGGATACGAGCGCGGGTAGTAGGGCTGTGCCTACTTCGGCTGAGATGTTTTCCCAAGCTGCTGTGAGGCGCTGTGTCTTGCCTTGGATGGTGTCGGCTTCCTTAGCAAAGTTGCCGTGGGCGTCCTTGGTTTGCTCCATGATGAGCGCGAGCGTTGCGGCCTGCTGTGCCTCGTTGGAGAGCGAGCCTCCGACTTTCTTGAATCCCATTTCGGCGGCTTTGGCGTCGATGGTCGCTTGCTTGAGGGTTACGCCGTAGCGTTCGATGGGGTCTCGCTCGCCTTTGAGGGCTGAGCTGAGCGCTCCAACGGCGTCGGCCGTGGTTCCTCCAAACATGGATGAAAGGTCAGCGCCGAGGCCGATGAGCTCGTTCGTTTTCGCGCCGAGGTCTTTCATGGCGGTGCCGCCATTTTTCAGCTGCGTGCCGAGAATGGTTGCTAGCTCGTTATACGAGTTTGCGGTGAGCCCGACGGATTGGGCGGCGTTTCCGGCCCATTTGTGCATCTGCCCGGCTGATCCCTTGAAAACCGTATCGACGGCGCCTACCGATTGCTCGAGGTCGCCGGCCTTCCCGACGGCGTCCTTGAGGTACGCGCCGGCTGCGACGCCTGCGGCTGCGAGTCCTGCGGCTGCGACTTTCCCAACGGTTTTGAAGGCGTTACCGAGTTTGTCGAGGCCGGCTTCTCTCGTGAATCCTTTGAGCGCGCTAACCGCCTTGCGGGTGTCGGCGAGGACTTGCACTTGGATACTGTGCTTGCCTTTAGCCATTGTTCGCCTTTCGGTAGGTGGAGCGGATCGCGAGGCGTTCGCGGATGGTGAGGTGTCGGTATTCGGTGGGGGTGAGGCCCACGGCTACGAGGAACCACGCCATATCTTCGGCGCGGTGATCGCGGGCCTTGGTTATTCCGGGTCGGCCGCTCCGATGGGTGCGATGTCGCTGATGCGGGTTCGTGCGGCGTCTTCCCACGTCGCGTCGGGGTTGGTGGATCGCAACGCGAGGAACTGTACGGCCGCGATGACGCGCGCGGATGGCGCGGATTCGTCAAAGTCTTGGAGCGCGGCGAGGTCGACGCCATGATCCTCGAGGGTCATGAGGTCGCCTAGTGTGGCGTTTTCAATGTCGAAGTTTGGGATAGTTTGCACGGTTAGCCTTTCGTGACTAGTGACGCGATTTCTTGGTCAAACCGCTGTAGTACCTCGTCGCGGCGGTTGTCGAGCGCGGTGTAGAGGTACGGGTTTGGGCGGATGTTTCGGGCGGCCCATCCAAAATGGATGACGCCGGCGTAGGGTGCGCGCGCGGTTCCGGCGCGAACTACGGCCTTGTTCTTCGTTCGTGATGGACGGATGGTGCCGGCGAGTTGCCCGGACTTCGGGCGAGTGAGGGGGCGCGCGGTCGAGGCGACGACTTCACCAACGTCACGCATAACGTTCTTGAGGTCATCTAGTTCTACCCCGATGTTGTTGAGGGACTTTGTTAACTTGCGGAGTCCATCGACTCGTACCGCGCTGCCTGCCATTACTTCGTGGTCTTCAAGTCGCGCGCGATGGTGGCGTCCCACTCGATTTCAAACTCATAGGAGGCCTTTGGGTCGGCCTTTCCGCCTGCGTTTGGACGGTTGCCGATGTTGACGGTGCCGACGATGTGCGGCTGCGACGCCGTGGGGCTCTGGTTGCCGTGGGGGGCGATAGCTACCGCTACGTCCTTCGCGCCGGCATTCTTCCAAACATACGTCCAGAACGATTCGGTGTCTGTGGACTGAATGGCTTTGATGGTGAGTTTGGCTTTATCGCCACCACCTGCGGCGGCTTCCGCAAATGTCAGATCGTCGCTATCGGCGTCTTCAAATGCGAGTTTGTATTCCTTGATGTCGGCCATATAGTCGACACCGCCTAGGGTGAGAATGAGTGCTGCGCCGTAGATTCGCTTTGATGCGGTCTTGCGTGCGGGCGTGCTGGTTTCAGACATTTGGTTACCTTTCGATTGGTGCGGTGACGGTGAAGGGAACGACGAGGTAGGTTGCCGAGTTGAGTTGCGTCGTCTCGTAGCCTCGAATCTCGATACCGAGGCGCGTGCTGTCGTTGGTGTCGATGAGCTTTGTAGCGTATGCGTCGGCATCGTCGACCATTTGCTGGTTGCTCGCGGACTGTTCAACGACGATGACGCAATCAAACGATGCGAGCCATGCCCCGAATCCGGCGTTGTCGTCCGGGGCGATGAACTGCGGGGATTCCCCAACATGCACGAATGGGGCAATGGCGCGTTCTGGGATCGCCGTGTGCACGGGGATATTGAGCGCGTCGGCGAGTGCCTGCGTTACGGCTTGTCGTGCTGTGCGTACCATGCTGTTCCTAGTCGACGGTGGGGGGTAGCCAGCTCGCGAGGAGGACGCGGGCGCTTGCGAGCTGGTCGTTACGGATTCGCACTGGTAGCCCGTCTGGCCCAAAGCCTCGGATGCCGTTGGGGGCTGATCGGCGTTCCCACAAGTCCGACGCGGTAATGAGGATCGCGAGCCGTCTGGTTTGGGCGGGAACGTTGGCGGAACCGATGAGCTCGTCAACGGCCTCGCTGGCGACGTGAGCGATGAGGGTAAGGGCCTCGGGATTGGCGCTTGGCGCGTTGATCCAATCACCGAGGTCTTGCCCTGTGACGGCGAGTGTGTCGCTCATTACGCGAGGGTGACGGGGATGATCGCGGCGGGAATCTCGTCGGCGTAGGCCCCGAACTGGTAGACGCCGAGTGCGCTGGTGAGGTCGAGCGCTGAGAGGTCGTTGGTGACTCGCACGAGGGGCGCGGAGTAGAACCGGATGGCCGATTTATTGAAGAACACGGGCTGCTTGAGTCCTTCAACCATGCGCGTCGGCACGGTGAGCAAGCGTCCGTCAAGGGCCTGCACTTCTACCGCGCCGATGGTGGCGTCATTCTCGTCAACCTTGTTGAGAGGGCGGCCGTTGCCGTCGTCAAGCTGGGCAATCGCGGTCCATTCGGTTTCTGGCAGGAGTAGACCAGAGATTCCCAATCCTAGCTGTCGGAGCGTCTTTGATGCCTTCACGATGGCGGGTACCCACGGCTTCCACCCGCTGCTACCCCCGGTGACGGTGATCGCGGTCGCGCTGTTGGCGGTCGCGGCCTTGTTGACTGCGGCGAGCGCGTCGGCGGCGCGGGCCTGACCTGCGGCGAGCGCGAGCGCGCGGAAGTGCATATCTACCAGGGGTGCGGTGGCTCGCGTCATTTCCTGCACGGTCATTTTGGCCGCTCCACCATAGGTAGAGACGGGTACCGACGCGGTTTCGACGGACACGTTTCCGAGGGGCAGGGCGTCGCCTTCCTTGGCTTGGCGTGCAACCTTCACGGTGTTGGACTTGAGGCGTCCGAATTCGAGCTGCATGCCGGTAGTTGGGAGAACGCCGGTAGCGAACACGCCAGCCAGCGGGTCGGCCTGTTCAATGATTTGGAGCACGTCGCCAGTCCACGTTGGCTTTCCGTAGTCGTCGGCCGAGGTGCCGCCTGAGTAGGCGCGTGCGAGGACGTCGCGAGCTGTGTCGTCGCCATTGAGTGCGGCGTTTACGAGTGTGCCGACGCTGCGCTTGTCGATGGCGGGCGTGTCGTTGGTGTGCTGATTCGCGGTGAGGCTGCGTTGCATGTCGGCGAGTTCAGCGCGGATAGAGTCGATGTCGGCGCGGGTCGCGGTGGGCGTGGTGTCGGTGGTCATGTGGTGGTTCCTTTCACGATGCTCGGTGATGCGTGCTTGGGCGTATGCGGGGATGGGGACGATGGAGACTTCGCGAACGATGATTTTGTTGTGTGTGATGGTGGTGCCGGCATCGTCGTCAGTGCGCGAGGATTCAACGGGGGTGAATCCGATGGAGAGTCCGGTTACCGCGTCGTCGCGTACGAGGGTGAGCGCGTCGCGGCCTTTGGTGGTGTCGGAGACGCGCGCGGTGATTTCCCAGCCTGTTTCGGTTTCTCGTGCTTGCTCGATCCGGCCGATGGGCTCGTCGTGTCGGTAGCAGAGCACGGGGTCGTATTCGATGACTGCGCCGGGTGCGATGCGCTCGCACATTCCGGGGAACAGTTCGTAGGTGTCGTCGTAGGGGATCGCGATACCTGTGAAACGTCTATCGTCGGGGTCATTTGCCGCGCGGAGCGTGGTTGCTGGCAGGTCGAGACGGCGTAGTTCAGTCATGGGTTTCCTTTGGGGCTGCTGTGTCGGGGATGTGCTCGATCTCGCGGGCGTAGTTGGCGGAGTAGATTCCGGCTTCGATGGCGGACGCGTGGATTCTCATACGGGTTTCAGCATCGGATCGGAGTAGCGCTTCAAGGTTGATGCGGATTCGTTGCCCGCGTGGGGTGAGTTCGGTGAGCGCCCATTCAATTTCGGAGACGTAGCGCATGAGTTTGAACCTGATGAATCCGAGCCAGTCTTGCGAAATGTTGGCGTAGGTTTGGGAGTCGCCTTTGTCTACTCCGAGCGCGAGGCTCGCGGGGATGCCGAAGAGGTCGAGGATTTCCGTCTTGGAGAAACGTCGTGATTCGAGGAATTGGGCGTCTTTGGGGCTGATGAGATTTGGGGCGTAGGTGAGTCCGTTGGAGAGTAGTCGTGTGCGGCCGGCTGGGACGCCGTTCCAGCTTGCTAGGAGGTCTTGGCGTTGTTCCTTGCTGAGCTGCTGATCTGTGGAGAGAATGCCCGACGGGGTTCCTGATTCGGTGACCCATGAGGTTCCGGCGTGGATGAGGTCTTGGTATCCGGTGAGTTCGCGTTGGGCGGCTTGGATTGGGCCGAGGCCGGCGGGTTCGCCGGGGATTTTGAGTAGTCGTAGGTGCTGGATGTCTTGCGTGGTGTAGTCGCGTCCATCGGCGAGGGTGAACATTCGGCGGCCGGTTTGGGGATTGATCCACGGTTGCACGTGGGCAGGGTTGAGGACGCGCGCGATGGTGGGAAGGCCTGCGTTGTCGCGGGTGACGCGGAGGTAGGCGTTTCCTCGGAGCGCGAGGGAGATGGTGATTTCGTGGAGCCAGTCGGCGCGCGTGATGTCGGGATCTGGTTTCGCGATGAACGGCGTTGTGTCGGTGGTTTGCCCGGCGCGTTCTACCTTGATGGAGAGCTGTTCGATGGCTGTCGCGAGAATGCTGACTGCGCTGTAGACGGCGCCGATACGGACGGCGGTGGTGGGACGCGTCCACAGCGTGACGGATCTGTTTTCGACGGGGATGGTGTTGAGCGGTGCGGGGTCGGAAGCGCGGAGGCCTAGTGCGTTTCCGATTCGCTGGATGATGCTCATAGGCCGACTTTCTAGGTGGTGGCGTGGTTGCGTCGAGTTTCTTTGGGGTTTTCGCGTGTCGGCTTGACTATGCCCATTCGATGACTGGTGCGGCGGTGGTTTGGGTGGCTGCCCATAGCGCGAGCGCGGCGGCGCGGATGTGGTCGATTGAGCCGGGGGATTTGTCGGCGTCGAAGATGAATCCGGTTCCGGCTGTTGGTCGTGTGATGGCGTGGGCGTACTGGTCTCGGAGTTCGGGGGCTGCGCGTAGGGCGATGCGGTTTTCTGCGATGTCGAGTAGGAGTTGGGAGGCGGACGCGGCGAGCGCGGAGAAGGTGGCGGCCTCGAGTTGCGGCGTGTTGAGTCGGTGGGCTACCGCGCCGGTGTAGCCGGTTGGGTCGTACCAGATTGGGCCTTGGAGCCTGGTGAGTGTGTCGGTGAGCCATGCGATACCTGGCCCTGATTCCACGAGCTCGAGTAACGCACCGTTCGCGGTTGGGGTTGCGGCGTAGATTGCGGCCCCGGATCGGTCGGCCGCGATGTCGAATGCGAAGACGGTTTGCCCCGTGGTGGCGGGTTTGTCGGCTTGGGTCGCCGTGTCGTATGCGGTGAGGTCGCGCGTTATGACTGATGCATCCATGTCTTCCGGCCAGAGATTGCCGAAGCCTCGGAGGATGTTGGATTCACTGCCAGCGGCGTCGAAAAGGTCTCGGATTGCTTCGGTGGTGGTGACGTGCCCTGCTGCTGGGTGGAAGTCGAGGAACGTTGGGGAATCAATGTCTCGCGTGTCGGCTGAGTACTCCACGTATCCGAGGCGGGAGCTTGAATCGGTGACGGCTTCCCTTCCTGCCTTGGTAAGGCTCCAGAGCCAGCGGGATTCGTAGTCGCCTGCTGTGGAGACGATGACGAGTTGGGAGCCTTCGTAGTTCTGCATTGGTGGAACGATTGCGGCTAAGAGTGCGGCCGCTCGTGTTTCATCGAATGCCCAAGCCTCGTCGACGGAGACGAACGGGGTTGTTTCGCCGTGGAGCGCGTCGGCGGTTGGGGCAAAGGGGGATAGAGAGACGTTGCCGAGGGTGAGCGCTTCGGAGCCGACCGAGCGGCGGAGACGGAACAGGGTGGATAGCGCGGGGGAGTTGGTGACGCGGTTGGTGAGGTCTGAGAATCGTCGGCGCGCGTCTTTCCCGCGCTGCGCGGTCATCCACAGCGTGACGGGCTGGGTTGGGTGCTGGCCCGGTATTGGGCGGATGATGCGGTCTAGGTGGACGGCGCGGAGAAGTGTCGATTTTCCTGCCTGGCGGGGCACGGTGATGACCACGGTTCCATACCGCATGCGCTTTGGGTCGTCGGGATCGACGGCGGTGATGAGTTTGGCGGCCTCGTACTGCCACGGAATGAGGGGTTCACCAAGTGCGCGTGCGGAGATGGCGACTCGGTCGGCGTGGTGTGTGGCGCGGGGGTCGAGCTCAGTGACTACCCGCACGTGCTTCGGCTTCGTGGAGTGCTGCTAGGAACTGCTGAGCGGCGTCGCCTACGGATTCGTCGGCTTGTGGGAGTCGGTCGAGAAGGTCGGCTAGGAGTCTGACGAGGTTGGTTGTCGCGATGCTTGTTTTTGGCTCGCGGAGGCCTGAACCGGCGCGGTCGGCGGTCGCGATGAGTAGCTGGGCTGTGAGTGCGTGGCGTCCGGTGAGCTGCCCGGCCTCCATGTATGCGCCGATGGTGGCGCGCGCGGCGTCGCCTAGCCCTGCGTCGTCGCTGTGGATGTGTTCGGGCTCGAAGCCGGGGAGTGTGGGGGACAGCATGTTTAGATCACTGCATTTCTGGTTGAAGTTGTCGAGTTTCGGGCTTGTTCTTGCGTGTTTAGTTGCTTTCTTTCCGGTTTTTTGCCGGGGCCGGGGGAGAAAGGGAAGTTGGCGGGGCTTCCGTCGGCCTGGTTTGGCTGAGAAAAGCGGGGTTGCGGCGGTGGGGACGGCGGTTTGGGCCGGCCGGGCGTGCCCCGCGCGCTGTGTTGCATCCGAGATGGGCAGGACGGAGGTTGTCGAGCTCGTCAGTGCCGCCACGAGAGCGAGGCACGACGTGATCTAGCGACGGTGATAGCGACGACGGCCACGGTGTGGCGAGGTCGATTGGCTTACCGCATAGCACGCACGTAGCGCCGTAGGTGGCGTACACCAGAGCGCGGAGCCGTCGCAATCGGCGGCCTCCCCATTGGCTCATAGCTTGCTACTAAGTAGGTCAGCTCGTGCCGCTTCGTTTCGTGCGAGCGTTTCCCAGTCGATGAGTGCGGTAACGATGGTGTGCAAGAGCTTCGATTGCCTCGCGTTGAGGACGCGGCGCGCGGCTTCCGACTCGGAGTGTCCAGGCCCGTACTTGGTGAGATGTGAACCGAGCTGTGATGTGGGGATGAGGTCACGGCGCGCGGTGGCGAGCTCGTCGGCGAGGGTATGCCAGCCGTTAGAGGGTGGCCGCTTAGCTGTGGTGATCATTGCTTTGCCTTTCGGAGTGCGGCGCGGAGCCGGTTAGCTCCACGTGGTTTGTCGGGGTCGGTGATCGGTGGCGGTGTCCATCCGGGGGACTTCATACTTCTGGGCGTGGTGATGGTGATACGGGGCGCGGCAAGCGCCGTATCCCTCCCCCGGAAGGGGGGAAGGCTTGCGCTGAGTTCCGCATGGCGTTGGGTGTTTCGTTGCTGGCGGCGCGTTTGTGGGCGGCGAATGACGGTTCGGTGTGTGAGCTCGTCGGCGAGCCGTCGGGCGAATGACGCGGCGCGGCCGCGTAGCGTGTGGGCGTGGTGGCGGCGGGCGTGGTTCACGAGTGACGCGATGGCGCGCTTGCTGACACGGATGAGGGACGGGGCTGGTCGGCCGTCGACGATCCCTCCGCGTGTCCATGTGATGATGCCGGCGCGCTCGAGGACTGCCAGCGTTGAGCGCGTCCAACGCGACGTGACGCCTGCCATGTCTGCGAGCTGGTTCGCGGTGACGAGGCCGGACGCTGAACCCGCTGGCAGGGATTGGGCGAGGGCTCGGAGGATAGATCTGGCGGCGCCGCCTTGACGGCCGGCGAGGACTCCCCAACCGGCGCGGGCGAGCGCGTCGACAAGGCTGGGAAGCTTCCAGCCGGCGCGGGCGAGTGGCGCGGTCACTGGTCAGCCTCGATCTCGTTGATGCGAGTCTGGAGAGCGAGCAAACGCCGGTAGATTCGATCTGAGCAATCGGGGCAGGCAATGATGACGCTGTGCTCAACGACGAGCCAGCGCGGGGGGATCGCTGCACTCAGCTCGCGACGCCCACACACGGGGCAAACAATGTGGCGGACGGGGCGGGGCTGGGTCGTGACTTCAACACGTGGGGGACGATTCATAGCAACGGTTCCTGTTGGTTGGGGATAGGCCAGCCAAGCGCGCGAGCCTGCGCCTCCGTAGCCCTATCCGGGGTGAACGAGTGGTGAGGGGTCGGCGCGTGCGGGAAGCGGTGACACACTTCGCAACGGTTCGGATTCATCACCAACGGAACCGACGCCGGCCGCTTGTTCCAATACGTCGGACGCGGCTCGTAGTCGCCAGCGCCGTAAACGTCAGACATGGCCTGCCCCTAGAATCCGAACATGGGATTGATAGCGACGATTGAGCGCTGGCAGCGCTCGGGAGCGGCCAAATCGGATCCGACTAAGAAGGCCGAGAAGATGCCCGACTACCGAGGAAGTAACGGTGATCCGCGCGTACGTGACTGGCAGGCGAGACAACGCCAGTTGAAGCAAGCGGCGCGAACACTCGGATACGACACGTTGGAACCCGGAGAGCACTCCCCAGACGGTGCGGTAACCGTCGGGCTGCTGTGTGGCGAGATAGTCACGGTGTACCTCGCGGGCTGGGCCGTGGGTGTACTTGATGAGGAAGATTCCAAATGGGTGACGCGCTGGGTCAAACGCCATACGGGAGACGACAAGGCCCGCGTAGACGCACGCCTGTACCACTACGAACATGGTCGATGGGGCGTCATCCTGACACTGTGACGTCATGAACGCTTGCTCACAGTCTCGGGGATCGGCCGCTCACCACGCGCGTAGGCGTCGATGTCGTCGGCGGCGAGGACATAGGCGCTCGTGCTTGGGCCGAGCTTGCTTGCTGGCAGCTTGCATTCATGGATGAGACGAATCACGTGGCGTCTTGTGACGCCTAGCCGTCGTGCTGCGTCGGAGACGCTCACTAATTGGGACATGTCCCAAAGTTAGCCCTAAAGGGCAATAGGGCTCAAGTTGGCTGTTGGTGTGTCTTGACTTATGGGTGCCCTACGTCCTAATTTGGACTCATGACGACGCAAAGTGTGGCTGGGGTCATTCCGACATGGACGCGGGGCGACCGCCTGCGTAAGGCACGCGAGCTCACTGGTCTAACCGTTCGCGAGTTTGCTGAGGAATTGGGCGTAGCGAAGGGGAGCGTTACTAACGCGGAGAATGACCGAGTGGAGCCTAGAAGGATCCTGTTGATCGCATGGTCGATGCGTACCGGCGTGCCGCTCGTTTGGCTTGAAACTGGGAAGGCCCCGACGTTTTCGCCGTCGGGGCCTGGTGAGTACACCACCAGGGACTCGAACCCTGAACCCGCTGATTAAGAGTCAGCTGCTCTGCCAGTTGAGCTAGTGGTGCTTGACGCGAGATGTAAATCTACTACGTCATCTCTGAAAAGAAAAATCGGACTATCCCGCGAGGAGAACGCCCACCAACCCGACGATGCCAACGATCGTCGTCGAGAATGCGCCGATGGCAAGCGGCGCACCACCAACCTTCTTAAAGATAGTCAGCCGCACCCCGGTACCGAGGGCGAACATGGCGGCGGCGAGAAGCGCGGTCTGAGCGATTTTCGTGGCGGCGAGTACACCGTCGGGGATGATGCCGAGCGCGCGCACGGCCACCATCGCGATGAACAGTGCCACCCACAGCGGAATAACCGGAGGAAGCTTGGTGCGAGCGTCGGTCGCCAGGCGGCGGCGTCGCCAGGCCAACACCGCCATGACCGGCGCCAGCATCATCACGCGTGCCAGTTTCACGACGACCGCCGCACTCAGCGCTGCAGGCCCGAGTGAACCGCCGATCGCGACGACCTGCGCTACCTCATGTACCGATGCGCCGGCCCAGAGCCCGGTCGTCTGCGTGCTGAGTCCGAACAGTTTGGAGAGTAGGGGGAGCAGCGGGATCATGATCGTGCCGTAGAGCACCACCATCGCCAGCGCGGTGGCCACGTCGTCCTCGTCGGCTTCTTGAGCGTCGCCAGCAGCCGCGACGGCGGCAGCCCCGCAGATGGAGAGACCTGCTCCCATGAGAATCGATTGGTTCTCAGACATGCCCGTACGCCGCGCCACCCAGTAGGTGCTCAACATTCCGAGTGTGACCACCGCGATCACGACGGCGATCATGCCCGCGCCGAGGGCGAGGATGTCGCCGATCACCAACTGCAAGCCGAGCAGCACGATCCCGGTGCGCAGCAACGGTTTCGCGGCGAACTTCAACCCGGCATCGGTGCTTTCAGGAAGCCCGACGTTTCCCGCCACAACGCCAAGCAAGATGGCGACAAGGAGCGCGCTCAGCAGCGGCATCCGCGAGTTCACGAAGAGTGAAATTGCCACCGCGACGGCGCACAATAACAGCCCAGGAATGAGCGTGGCGATCCTCTTCATTCGGCGCATCTCCTCGTGCAGGTGCTTTGAGTGTAGTGCTGCGGGGCCGGGATGTTGTTCAAGGTGTGGACGAGGACGACGGCGTCGGTCCACGTCGCGGAAGGATTACGCACGTGCCAAGACGATACGCGACGGAAACCCTCGCCCTCACGTAGGGGGCCTCGGGCTGGTGCCGCTCGGTGTCGCATTCGGCATGATGGTGGTGCAATCAGGGCTGCCCTGGTGGGTAGCGCCGGTGCTCTCCATCGTAGTTTACGCTGGCTCGGTCGAGCTGCTTCTGGTGAGCCTCATCGTGGCCGGCACGCCCGTGCTCACCGTCGGGCTGACCGTATTGCTGGTGAATTTCCGCCACGTGTTCTACGCATTCAGTTATCCAGTGCAGCTCTTGCACGGAGCTGGGCGGGCGTACGGGATTTATGCGCTCACCGACGAGACCTACGCGTTCGTTTCGGCAGACCCGAAGCGCTGGACGGGGCCGTCGCTCATATGGCTCCAACTCTGGCTGCAGTGCCACTGGGTGGGCGGGGGACTAGTTGGAGTGGCGTTCGCGTCGATGCTGTCCAAACCCATCGAAGGGGTCGACTTCGCGCTCGTGGCACTATTCATCGTGCTCGCGCTCGACGCGGCCAAGACGAAGCGTGAATTCCCGTCGGTGGCCCTGGCCGTCGGCTGCCTGGGGATCTCGCTCCTGGTGGTACCGGGCGCGGCGCTGCTCACGTCGATGGTGCTCTTCAGTGCCACGCTCTTTGGCCGCCACCTGCTGCTTGAGGGGAGAGAACATGCCTGATGTGGGGTATTTTCTGGCAGTGATCGTGGTTGCCGGCGCTGTCACCGTCGGGCTCCGGGCCGTGCCTTTCCTCGCGCTGGCGCCGCTTCGGGAATCGAGTTTTGTGCGCCACATTGGGTTTTGGATGCCGGCAGGAGTCCTCACCATTCTGGCGCTGTCCACACTCGTGTCGTCGGCAGAAGGCGGGCGCCTGGCCGCCGCGCTGATAGCGGCGACGGTTACCGTCGGCGTGCATCTTTTGTTCAGGCGACGTTCCCTGCTCAGCATCTTCGCCGGCACCCTGTGCTTCGTTGCGCTCGTGAATACAGGCTGGCTAGCGGTTTGAGAATGCACATCGGGCGCCCACGCGCAGTGGACGCCCGATCTTCGGGGTGAGTAACGGGGCTTGGGGTCGTGTGAGGGTACCGTGCGACTAGCGTTTCCCTTGTCAGAGAGTTTTACCGCCACGGTGGAGTGGTCTAGATAGGCATGGATTTTTAGCCGCGGCTACGATCCCCAGGCTATCGCCGAAAAAATTTTTTGATGTTTTCTTGCTCTGAATTGTATATCACCATGCAATTATGTGTAGTAGATACCGCAAGGACGGAGAAAGGAACCCGAGGTGACCGCCTACCCCACCCGCGACGAAGCCATCGAGAACGAGATTATCGCCCCGTTCGCAGGGGAGACCCGCAGTCACGATCAGACCATGAGCACCGTGCTCGCCGTTCTCGGTAACTTGGCCGACGACTTCTCCCGCAAGCGCGGTACAGACGGGCTAGACCAGCTGTGTCAGGTCCTTGAAGCGATCGAGGAGGCCTACCCCGGTGATGACTCCGCAGATGCTCGCATGAATGCGTTCGGTGGGGCTACTTCCATGGGGTTTGGTGACGAGACGCTCGAATCCTTGGCTGGTGCTCTGTTTCGGGCACGGCGGGCGGAGGCTGCCGCTATGGAGACGCTTACGGGAGCGATCAAGTGGGCGGCTACTGGTGGGGCGACGGAGTCGCAGATCGTGGCCGCGACGGGGCTGGCACGGAACACGGTTCGGCGCGCCATGGGGATGTGAGCATTTGCAAAGCTTGGCGCTGCGAGCGCACACCTGTGGCCTCGGATTCTGCTCGATGCACTACCGTCAGCATCGGCGTGGCCTAGACGCCACCAGGCTAAGGCCGGAGATCGGTGACCGGATCGACGAGGGTACCTTCTGCGGTTAAGCGTGTTTAGCGGAATGCCGGTTCGCCTTGACAGCTCACGCTGACTAAACCCGGACTCCTGCATGGCGACCCTAACTTCGGCAGCAATCTGCGGAGCTGGGGTGTCGGTTGCTGTATCTACAATGAGCACTCTAAGGCCATATGGGACTACGCGCAAGCGGATCTGTGCACCCTTTTAGGTTCGTTTCGCATCCATTTTGGTAATATGATGCCCCATATGGACGCAGAACGTGAGCGTGCGGAGGTTGTGGCGGCGACATTGCGTGCCGAGCGTGCGGCCCGTCGGCTATCTCAAAACGAGATCGCTAAACGTGCAGGAATACCCCGCCCAACATTTGTCCGCTATGAATCGGGGGAGCGACGGATTAATGTCGCTCAAGCCATTGCTACAGCTGAAGCGCTTGGCATGACATTCCCCGAGTTGGCTCAGCGGATAGATGAGCGTCTGAAGCGCGCCACACGCCCCGCAACAACCGCGCCCACTGTTCTCGAACTCGCAGCCGACCACACCACGCAGCCTCTCGACCGCGACCGATGGGAAGCCGAAAATGAGCACGACGACCCCGCCTAACCCATGGGCGCTCCTCGCGGTCCAGGTGTATCTGCGGCTGCGCATCGAGTCTCTACCGAACGGCTACCGTGGGCTCACGGATGGGCAAACCATCTGGCTATCTGATCGGCTCAGCCAGCGCGAACGGCGCTGCACACTCGTGCATGAACTCATCCACATAGAGCGCGGGCATCGCGGGCATCAGCCCGCAGCCGAGGTAGCCGACGCACTGTGGGTCACCGACGACCTGCTGCGCACCCGGCTAGCGACACTCACACCAGCCGACCGCCATTATGTGGCGTCCACGACCACCACATAACAACCGAAGGGGAAAACCATGAAAGCCAAGCTCGCCACAACCATGCTCGCCATACTTCTTGCCGCGTCTGGATGCGGTGACGGAGGCGACGCGCCCGCCAGCGAATCGGAGGGTACGCCGAAGCCAGCCGCATCCAACACGCAGCAAGCCGACCAGGACGGCTACGAAAACCCCGACGAGCCGTACGGCGATGTGCTGGAGAAATGGACAGCAGCCGATGGGGAGAATGCTTGGGTGTGCGTAACCGACCTGAACGGCTCCCTCGCCCGCATTCCACTACCATTCCTGCAGTCGGGCGGCTTGATTGATGAGATGGAGGCCTACCGCAAGAAGGTGGGCGTCGAGGGCAAGCCCACCTACATGCTCGTAGAAATCGACTCAACGCAAGCGTCAGAGGCGGCCACCGGCCCCGGTGAAATCACGTGGGCAACAGCCGATCAGGAGACGCAGACGGCAAAAGAAGTCGATGAACTCGTCATGGAATGGCAGGATAAGGCAGGTGACGACACCGACCTCTACAACGAGGGCGTAGCCCTGTACAACAAGCTCATCGAGTGGCCTAATGCCGGCGCGAAAGGCGAGAAGGTGTACGTCGTCGATGGTCCCGTCGAGTCCACGACGGCACTGCAAGGCAAGCTTTGGGAGGCATGCAGCCTGGAGAAGTCCTTGCAGTGACGCCGAACGTCACGCCGGAGGCGCAGACACTGGCGGCTCGGCGTGGCCGCAGCCGGGGCAAAGCGCTGCATGAGCAGCTTGATCAACTTGGCGAAGAGCCACAAGACGACGAAGGGATGGAACCGGCGTAGCGCCGGTTCAGCACAACAAGAAAGGAATACGGCAATGGCGACGTTCGAGGAAGCAATCGAGCAGCTGGCGAGCAAGGTAGAAGGCTATGCCCCCACGCTGGAAACCGAAGAGGCGACGAAGAACGCGATCATCATGCCATTCATTGCGCAGGTGCTCGGGTATGACGTTTTCGACCCTTCCGAGGTGTCGCCGGAGTTCACTGCCGACATTGGAACCAAGCGTGGAGAGAAGATCGACTATGCAATCCTGCATGACGGCCAGGTGCAGATGCTGATCGAGTGCAAGAGGATCGGTGCGCCACTCGACGTCAATCACGCCTCTCAACTATTCCGCTACTTCCATGCCTCCAAAGCCCGCATCGGGGTGCTGACCAACGGCAAGCTCTGGCACTTTTTCACCGACTTGGACAACCCCAACCGCATGGACGAGAAGCCGTTTCTGCGGCTAGACCTGGGCGACGTCGACCCGTACCTACTACCGGAGCTGAAGAAGCTCACTAAGTCGGCCTTTGACCTCGACTCTGTGCTCAACGCGGCCGAGGAACTCAAGTATGTATCAAGTCTTAAGCGCGAGCTGGGGGCCTTACTCAAAGAACCGGATGAAGATCTCGCCAGGCTGCTGATTGCTCGGGTCTACGACCGTTCGGTCACCATCAAGGTGAAGGAGTTCTTCCGGCCACTGATCGCGAAGGCATGCCGCCAGTGGCTGTCGGATCAGGTCAATGACCGCTTGAAGGCGGCGCTACAGGGGCAAGCTCCGGCAGTCGTGGCTCCACAGGATGAGGGAGCTATGGCTACAGCGAGCGCGCCCGTCGCTGAGGTGCAGGAAGAAGCCCATGATGGCAAGAGAGGCATCGAGACGACCCTCGAGGAGGTTGAAGGCTTCAATATCGTGAGGGCGATTGCGGTGGCCGAACTCGCGCCGGAGCGCATCTTCGCTCGTGACACTAAGTCCTACTTCGGTGTGCTTGTAGATGACAACAATCGCAAGCCACTGTGTCGGCTCCACTTCAACGCTCGAGCCGCCAAGTATTTGGGGTTGTTCGATGCGGAGAAAGTCGAGACCAAGCACCCCATCGAGGCGCCAGTGGATATCTATCGTTACGCCGAGCAGATCCGAGACGCGGCTAAACGATATGCCTGAGCTGGACGGGCTGGGCGAAGAGTCGCAGGATGGCGATTGGGAGTGATGGGAATAAATCTCTGTCTGGAAACAGGCCGTTCTATGTGGCAGACTGGGGTCAGCGCCATCAGGCGTTCCAGTCGGGTCCAGTGGCCTGGCGAATCCTACGTCCCGAGCGACGTAGTTGTTCTTGCTTGCGACCCTCACTGTCGGTGGGGGTCGCAAGTTGCGTTCTGAGAGCCTTCCTGTTCAGCTGTGCTACGTCGATGAAGCTGGTGATGAGACCGTGTATTCGTCCGGGCAGCCAGACCAGCTTCCGGTTTTCGCCCTCATTGGCTTGTCAATCCCACTGTCTAAGCAGGACAACCTTATTTGGGAGTTCTTGGAGCTGAAAAAACGCTTTCATCCGCATCTGAAGCGAGGCCAGTTGTCCAGCCTCCTGTCTTTTGAGTACAAGGGGTCCACTATTCGTAAGGAACTCCGATCGAGCAGCAGGAGGCAGCGACGTCGCGCTGTTGGGTTCCTCGACGGAGTTATGGAACTGCTCGAATCCCATCAGGTATCCCTGTTTGGCGATCTGCTGATCAAAGCAGAAGGGAAAGACAACGCCCCACATAGGCTGTATGCGGATGCGGTTGCCTTTATTGCTGAGTCGTTTAACAGTCTTCTCGCCGCAGGGCGGCTCACTGGCCTCATGGTGCTGGACTCTCGCACTAAGGCGAAGAACGCCGGCAATGTCAACGCGATTACTACTCGTCGATACAAGGCTGGTAGTAACCAACTGGGTCACCTTGCTGAGTCACCAGTGTTCGGTCACAGTGACACGCACGTCGCGCTCCAAATTGTGGATGTCCTGACGTCGGGGCTCATCATCCCGATTGCTTGCTGGGTTTACTGCTTGAGTCACAGTAATAACGCGAATGTGAACGAAGGGTACGCGGGCTTGCGGGAGCGGTTCGGAGCCCGCTTGCAGAACCTTGAATACCGCTATTCGAGCGCAGATGGTAGCCGTCGGGGTGGCTTGCGGCTGCGGGACGAGATTTGCCACAGGCCAACTCACCTTCTTTTTCGTGAAGATCAGATATTTGAAGATCTGTCCAGAAATCAAGGCCCTGAGCCGAGACGGGCAATCCTTGGTCAGGAAATTGGCACAGTCACTGAATCCCTCCAGCCGCAGT
The DNA here is from genome assembly GCA_032576855.1 of Propionibacteriaceae bacterium. Taxonomy (GTDB): domain Bacteria; phylum Actinomycetota; class Actinomycetes; order Propionibacteriales; family Propionibacteriaceae; genus Arachnia. The sequence continues at coordinate 4,816 of JAWFWL010000009.1, read as the reverse complement.
TAGACATTCTTGGCTAATACAGCTGCTTGTGTCGCACCAGCCAGCGAGACGTCGGCGATCGGTTTTTCTGTCCGGACTAGCCCTCGGGTTGCTCCTTGACCCATTCGAGCCAGTTGTAGATGGTTTGTCTTGTGACGCCGGTGACGCGGGCGACTTTCGCTAGTGGGATGCCGCCGTTGATGGCGTCGGCGATGGTGCGCTTGTAGGCGAGTTCTGCTTCGTCGTAGGCCTGCTTGGCGGCCTCGACGTCGTTGAGGTTGCTCACTGTTGCTCCTTCTCCCAGGCGTGGCGCTCGCTGGCGCGGCGTTCTTGGCGAATGATGATGACGATTGAGGTGATGCCGAGTATGACGGCGAGGGTGAGCCCGGTGGTGCGAAACCAGTCCGGCGGTGTGGCGTATGCCCAAATGCCGAGCGCTATAGCCCCGAGAAGGCTGATGACGCTGTGCATGATGACTCCGTTCGATGCGTTAGTGGGGTAGTGTTGAGGGGGTAATCCCCGCCAGTATGTTTGGCGGGGATTACTTTCACAACTCGCGGTTTTCGCGATCCTGCCGTTCCCACTGGTGCTTCTCGGTGTCTCGTATCTCCTTGCGGATTACGAAGATCCATCCGGGTATCACGGTGATGAGTCCGGCAGTTTGAACTAGGTAGTCCATCGCTTTCACCTCCCCTCTTGAGTTGTTACCACTACTGTAGCATCATCACTCTTGTATGTCTACTCTATCTACGATAATGTTTGATGAATATTCGTTGCCCCTGATCCTGTCAGACCCCGCTGACACCATCGTCGGCATGGGTCACCCTTGGCGACGGCTCCGCGAACGTGCTGACTGGTTGCTGCGCTGGGCAAGGCTGCCCGGCGAACTGCTCGGCTTCACCGACTTCGCGACGAAGACGATCACCCTGGACAGTCGCCTCCAGCAAGCTGAGCGGCGCTGCACTATCGCCCACGAGCTCGAGCATGTACGACGCGGCCCCATGCCTGCCGACCCGGTGCTCGCAGCCCGTGAGGAACTGGCAATAGACAAGGCTGTCGCCTGGCGGCTCATCGAGATTAAAGCGCTTGGCGAGGCGCTGGCATGGACGCAGAACCTCGACGAGGCAGCCGAGGAACTATGGGTGGATAAAGCGACGCTGCTCACCAGGTTGCAACACCTCCACCCGGCAGAACGCGCCTACCTCGCGCGACGGCTGGAGCATCACGACTAGGTAACCCTGGAGCGCCGCTCTGGGATGATGTGCGAGATACTGTGCTGACTCAGAATGGGAGCATGGGCTGGCGCGAGACAGGCCTTGCGTCAATGGCTTACGGGAAAGGTGTGCTCATGAGCAAGAAACTCGCACTAGTCGCTGTCGCACTAGCCTCAGTCGTGTTCGCTGCGTGCTCTTCCCACGACCCTGTGGAGGAGGCAGAGTCGGCACAGCATATAGATGAAGCGCTCGAGCGGCCACTCGCTCACGCGCCAGGGCTTGTCATCGGAGATCGCGCATCCGACGAGTGTATGGAGATGATGCAACGCTCTGCGGATGGGGACGAGTCGGCAGACGTCAAGACGGTCACAGCATGCGAAGATGTGCCGGAGTGGTCGTACGCGCTGCGCGAGGTTGGCGGTATCGGGCTGAGGCCGAGAACGCGCCCACTTGCGACGACGCTTGACACGGTCTGCGAGGTAGCGGGCCCCGCTCCGGTCTGCGACGACCGAGAGAACTGGCCAACGATCACCGGCTAGCTCACGCTAGGCGGCTCTAGCTGCCCGGTGAAGATCAGCCCTGGGTCGAACTCGCCCATCGCTCGTTCTACAGCCGTGGCGGCTGCGGCTGCCGCGTCGGGCATGATGTGGCCGTAGGTGTCTACGGTCGTCTGGATCGACTCGTGGCCTAGTCGTCGCTGGATGACTGGCAGCGGCACGCCCTCATGGATCAGCCATGATGCATGGGTGTGGCGCAGGTCGTGGACTCGTGGCCGTTTCAAGATTCCTGAGTCGGCTACCGCCTTGTGCCAGACGCGGGGGTGAAAGTTCTGGTGCCGGAGTCGTCCACCACCGGGTGCCGGGAAGGCGAGGCTGTCGCGCTCTTTCGACTCGATGGCGTCTCTGATTGCGGCAACGGTGGAGGGGGAGAGGCTGATCGTTCGCAGCGAGCGGCGAGACTTTGGGGCACCCAGGTAGACCCCTGACTCGCCTTTCTTCCACGCTTTGGAGACGCGGACGCTGGGCACGTCGCCATCGAGGTCGAAGTCGGCGGGGGTGAGCGCCGTGGCCTCGCCGAAGCGAAGCCCGGTGCCTGCCAGGAGCGCCAGCAGTGGGCGGTAGTGCGGAGGGCAGGCGTCGTAGATGCGCTGGAACTCACGCTGGGTGAGGAAGCACATCTCGTGCGGGGTGGCATCAGCAGGGATCTGAATGCCCTTTGCGGGGTTGCCGGTGCCGTACCGCTCATCAGCGGAGGCGAGGACAGTGGATAGGAGCCGCTGTGCGTTCTCGATGGTTTTGGGTGCAACATACTGGGGCTCGGGCATGGGGGGCGGGAGTGCGCCCGGTTTCAGGTTTTTAGCCGCCTGCTTGGCTTTGTCGCGCGCTACTCGTGACCTGTGCGTGAGCTGCTTTCGTTGCCACGCTACCCATGCCTGGATTTGCTCGCGGGTGAGAATGTCGAGCGGGATGCGTCCGAGTCGGGGCAGCCATGTGCGGGCGGCTTCGGCTCGGTATCCGGCCACAGTGCCGGGTGTGGCGTGCGAGGCGAGGGCCTCTAGGTGCTGCTCGAACCATTCGCCCAGTGTGGGGATGTCGAGGTCGTGGGAGAGCATGCCGTCGCGGAGCCGTCTCGCCTCGGTCCATCCGAAGCGGTCTGCATAGTCGATGAATCGCTGGGCTTCTTCGGGGGTGTCGAAGGTCTCGGTCGTGGGGCTGGAGCCTCGGTGCTCTCGGAATTGAACGCGCCAGCGGAGTGTGCCGTCGCGACGTTTGACGGGTTTGGGGGTGGTCGACATGCCTCGGATTCTACCGATTTGTAGCCGTCGGCGTAGCTGCGGGGCCACTTTCTTCGGTAAAACCCCTAGTCAGATTGGGGTGAGTAACGGGGCTTGAACCCGCGACCTTCTGGACCACAACCAGACGCTCTACCAGCTGAGCTATACCCACCAGGGCCGTCGATGACGACGACGAGCGATCATACCGTATCTAAGCGTTGCAAGGGAAACCGACGGTGTGAGCTCACTGATCTGCCTGGCTGGCTTGCTCAGCGGCCGACTGATTAGGGCGATGCCCCGTCAGCGCCCCGCAATGCTTCGCGGCGATCTCGCTGAGCGCATCCGACGAGGGGCCAGGCCGCGGAACGAAGAGTGCCTCGCGGTAGTAGCGCAGCTCCTCGATGGACTCCTGAATGTCGGCCAGCGCCCGGTGGTTGCCAGTCTTCGCCGGGGCCCTGTGCTGCACTTTCGGGTACCAGCGACGGGCAAGCTCCTTGATGCTGGACACGTCGATGTTGCGGTAGTGCAGGTGCCCTTCAAGTTCGGGCATGTACCTTGCGAGGAATGCACGGTCAGTGCCGATGGTGTTGCCAGCTAGCGGCACCTTGCGTGGCGTGGGGCAGTACTCGCGGATGTACGCCAGCACCTGCTGCTCGGCATCCTCGACGGTGGTGCCCTCCTCCAGTAGGGGGAGCAGGCCGGACTTGGTGTGCATCTCAGTGACGAACTCGCCCATGTGCTCCATCTCTGCCTGCGAGGGCTTGATGACGACGTCCACCCCGTCGCCGAGCACATTCAGTTCAGCGTCGGTGACGAGCGCCGCCACCTCGCACAGTCCGTCGGCTTCGAGCTCGAGGCCGGTCATCTCACAGTCGATCCACACCATGTAGTCATTCACGTTTCCGAGCCTACCGCGTAGGCTTCCAGGCATTTCGACGTTCCAATTTGTAGGCTGCCTGCATGGTCAATGCACGGCGCGCTGCGCTGATTTCGCTGGCGGTGGTACTGACGGGCTGCGGGGGGCCCGCGTCGAATGATGCGGGGAACACTCCTTCGCCTGAGCCCTCCGAGGTAACGTCCGGCCCAATTCAGGCGCCGGAGCCCGTCGAATCAATGAATGAAGACGAAGCCTGGGATGACTGGGGCGAACAACTTCCGGAGCCGGGGTCGGTGGATGGTGTCGTGCAGTTGGTTCGCGTGACGTTCACCAGTGCAGACGACATCCGCGCGCACGTGCGCATTGCGCTGCCGAACGACATGATTCAAAACGACGAGGTGACCTTCTGCCAAGAGGGTGAAGTGACAGACGACATGGTGGGCTTCGGATCAGGCTGGCGGGCTAAGCGTACTCAGGCGAACGGCTACCACGTCTGCGACACCGTCGCGACGTTCACGCTCGAACAGTGGGGCGATCAGGAATGGGCGCCCAGGCCCACCTTGTCCGACGGCATGTGGCACGTCGACCTCGGCGAGGTGCTCGCGCCCGAGGACACCGTTGGGATGTATCGGATGCGGCTGGAATTCGGCGGCGACGTTGTGAAGGCCTCCGACGGCGGCCGGATCGACGGTGCATCCGTCACCTGGCGATCTGCCGCTCCCATCAGCGCGGAGGCGGAGCAGGGCTGACACGCTCGTCGCGCAACGAGCCCAGCAGGACTACACTTTCCTGCCAGGCGCCCGTAGCTCAATGGATAGAGCACCGGCCTTCTAATCCGTAGGTTGCAGGTTCGAATCCTGCCGGGCGCGCCACTGTGATGTCTCAGGACATCGGAATAGCCTGAACCTACGTTTTGTGGGTTCAGGTTTTTTTGTTTTGGGTTTGGACTTGGGGTTGGTAGTCGCGGGTGGG
>JAWFWL010000008.1:0-170929 GCA_032576855.1 Propionibacteriaceae bacterium | reverse complement strand
ACGACGCGTCGACATACCCGAGCGATATACCGATGTCGTGAGACATGCTATTCCGATGTCTTGAGACACCCTATTCCGATGTCTTGAACCAGGACACTGCCGGGCGCGCCACGTCGGCGGGGCGTCGAGGAAATAAAGAATGCTGGAATCCACCCTTTTCGGTGGGATCCACCATTCTTTATGCGTCGTTGTGTTGTCGAACGCAATATCCGTGCGGTTGCGGCTAGGTGTGCTGGGGGCCTGCGTCGCCTATCTGGGATTCTGCCAGTGCTGAGGGGGCTGCTGTGGGTTCCTCGTCTTGAGTTTCGAGCTTCGGACGACCAACCAGATGATCAAGGGGATAGCCACGAGTAAGGCGACAGAAATGACGAGAATCAAAATCACTGAGAGGGGAAGGGCAGCGATCATAACGAAAGAGTACACGCGGAGGCGACCAGGCCTGATCCATTAGGTATGGGCTTCGCCACCGTCCGCCTAGGGAGTCGGGGGGGGGGCATCGTCGGGGAGCCGTTTTGTCATACCCACCTTGTAGGATTTGGGGCTATGAGTCAGATTGCTGTGCGTGAGCGGAGGTTAGCGGGCATTGCGCCTAGCCAGGGTGCACCTTGGTGGCGGCGTTTGCTTCGTCGGCCTGAACTCTGGCTCGCCCTCGTGCTGCTGCCTACCTACTTCTTCATGCTGCGCGATCAGTGGCTCATGTTCACTACCCCGGAGGTTTTCGAGGACGGCACGGAAACGGTCGCATTCACCACGCAGACGGTGAAGCAAGCCGCCAAGCTCGCTCTGCCCACGGCAGCTGTGTACGTGTTGCTGTTCGTTTGGCTTGATCGTTTCCGTCCACAGCAGCCACTCATCTGGCTGTTGACGTTCGGATGGGGCGGCGCGGCCTCCACCTGGTTCTCGCTCCACATCAACACGTGGATGGGGCGAATGATGGCCACCACTGCCGCAGATTCAGACACAGGCTCGAGGGCCGCTGTGTTCTCGGCGCCCTTTAGCGAAGAAGTCACGAAGGCGACGGTGCTGTTTCTGCTCATCATTTTGCTGCGCCGCAAGATTGTGTCCAGGCTCAGCATGGTGATGCTCGCCGGGCTTTCAGCAATCGGCTTTGCGTTCGTGGAGAACATCATCTACTACGGACGAGTCATCACGTACGCCCTCCACGACGTCTCCGTTGCAAACCCTGAGGAAGCGGTCAATGAGCTGGTGATGCTGCGCGGGGTGTACACATCATTTGGGCACCCGCTGTTCACCATGATGACGGCGACGGGTCTCGTCGTTGGCTTCACCGCCCGATCCAGGATCGTGCGCGTCGTGGCCCCGCTGGGTGGCTTCCTGCTCGCAGTGGGAGGGCACATGCTCTTCAACGGCTTGGCGTCCACGAGGCCGTCGGAAGCCCTGAAACCGCATTGGTTCATGGCTCTGGCGCTCGTCGTGCTCCTCGTCGCGTCGCTGGTGGTTTCCGTCGTGCAGCAATCGCGCTTGGTGCGCCATCGCCTCACTGACTACGCCAATCAAGGCTGGGTGAGCGAACGCGACGTCGAACTCTTCTCCGGGCCATTTCGTCGTATGCGCTACCTGTTCGTCGCCATCTTCTGGGGCCCGAAACGCTGGTGGTACACGGCCCGTTTCACGCGACGGATGACGGAACTTGCCTACCTGCGCTCTGACCTCACCAGGGGGCTCGTGGCCGAGGGTGCCGAGGATCGCATTCACGAGATCTTGGAAGACATCCAACGGCTGCGCCCGAAGGCTCTGCCGACAGAACCCGGGGTGTCGTGGCTTGGCTGGCGCAAACGCAAAGTCCGACGGGTCGCCGCCCCGCAGGCGGTGTACCCCGGCCCTAGTGGGCTCGGCGGAAACTGGCCGCGCCCATGAAACTCGACGTCGCCCTCTCCAAACTCCTCGAGCAACTCGAGCACACCCGGTTCCCACTGGCCCTGCCAGCGGCCGACGAGCACACCTCTCGCCGTACTGCGGCAGCGGGGCAAATCCGCGACTACCTGCTCCCGCGTGCAGCCACCATCGACGCGCCGCTGCTCGCCGTCGTCGGCGGATCCACGGGGGCGGGTAAATCCACCATCGTGAATTCGCTGTTGCGCAGGCATGTCACCAGGCCCGGCGTGCGCCGCCCGACGACGAAGTCGCCCGTGCTCATCTGCCACCCGTCGGATGCTTCCTGGTTTCGTTCCGGCAAAGTGCTGCCGGAGCTCACCCGCACCGATGTGGAGCTGGCGGATACCCGCGCGCTGCAAATTGTCGAGGTTGCCTCCATGCCGGACGGCCTCGCGCTACTCGACGCCCCCGACGTGGACTCCGTCGACGACGCGAACCGCACCCTCGCGCGCCAACTCCTGCTGGCCGCAGACCTGTGGCTCTTCGTCACCTCCGCAGCTCGCTACGCCGACGCGGTGCCCTGGGGATTCTTGAAGGACGCAGCCGCTCGCGAGATGTTCCTGGGGGTCGTCATCAACCGCTGCCCACCGCAGACCATGCAGGAGGTCGGCTCAGATCTGGCGCGGATGCTCGTCGATGAAGGGCTCGGTGCCGCCCCGCTGTTCGCCATAGAGGAAGGCCCGCTCGACGAGGGCATGCTGCCCGACGCCGCCGTCGCGCCCATCCGTAGCTGGCTGGGCGGGTTGACGTCTGAGCAGGAGGCCCGGGCGCAAGTGGTGAAGCAGTCGCTTGGCGGAGCGCTGCGCCAACTCGACGTGCACCTCGACGCGCTGCAGGCAGGGCTCGACGCGCAGCACCAGGCGGCGCAAGACCTGCGCAGCCAAGCGACGGCTGAGTTTGAGAGCGCCGCGGAGCAGATCGGCATCATGCTGGGCGACGGCTCCATGTTGCGCGGGGAAATCGTGAATCACTGGCACGACGTCGTCGGCACCAGCAGCCTCATGCGCGGGCTCGACGAGAAAGTCGCGTCGCTGCGTTCCACCGCTCGCCGCTGGTTCCGGGCCGAGCCGAAGGCCGAGAAGGCCAACGAGGAGGTCTCCAGTCAGCTCACGCGTGTTATCACCGCGGCAGCAGACGAGGCCTGCGACGACGTCGCCCAGGCCTGGTCCCGCACCGCCTGGGGACGCACGCTCCTCACCGACGATCTCCGCTCCGCCGCCTCCGATTTCCACGAGCGCGCGGCTGCCGCGGTCCGAGGCTGGCAGCAAGACGTGCTCGGCCTGGTGAGCGAACAAGGCAAGGGCAAACGCTTCCGGGCAAGAATGTTTGCGTTTGGCACGAACGCGCTCGGGCTGACGCTGATGGTGGCAGTCTTCGCATCCACCGGCGGCCTCACCGGTGCGGAAGCGGGCATCGCGGGCACCACGTCGGTGCTCTCGCAACGCGTACTCGAATCCGTGTTCGGCGCGGGCGCCGTCGAGCGCCTCACAGCCGAGGCGCGCTCCCTGCTGGATGAGCGCGTGCAGAGCCTCCTCGTCGAGGAAGCTGCCCGGTTCACCAGGGTCGTCGACGAGGTATCCGTCGCGCCGGGCTTGCGCGATCGCCTAGCCGAGGCGGCCGCGGACGTCAGGGAAGCGAGGGCGGCGCTGTGATCGAAGAAGCGCTCGACGAGCTGAGGCACTATTTGGAGCTCGCGGAAGGCAAGCTACCGCCGTCTCTTGAGGAACGCGCCCGTCGGGTGGCAGCATTCGCGGGTCAGCGGGTGCGTGCAGGCGAGCAGACCGTCGTCGCACTCGCGGGGGCGACGGGGTCCGGCAAATCGTCGCTGTTCAACGCCATCTCCGGCACCACACTCGCTCAAGTTGCAGCCAGGCGCCCCACCACCTCTGAACCACTCGCGCTGAGCTTTTCCGCGACGAATACCGCGCTGCTGGACTTACTGCAGATCGGGCAGCGGCGCGAGGCGCATCCACCCATCCCGGATTTCGCCGACGTCGTCCTGCTCGACCTGCCGGATCACGACTCCATCCAGTGTGCACACCGCGAGGAAGTGGACCGGCTGGTGCAGATGGTGGATCAGTTTGTATTCGTCGTAGACCCGCAGAAGTACGCCGACAACCTGCTGCACGAACGCTACATTCGTCCGCTCAGGGAGCACAGTGAGGTCATCACCATCGTGTTGAACCACGCCGACGAGCTCACCTCGGGTGACCCTATTTACCCAGGCCAAGAGGGCATGGACGCACGAGTGGAGCAGGTGGCGACGCATCTTCGGGCACTTCTCGAAGCCGACGGATTGCACGGGGTGCCAGTCTTCGCGACGAACGCGCGCGACGGGGAAGGCGTCGATCTGCTGCGGCGGCATCTCGGGCGCGTCGCAGCACAAAAGCGCGCCACCCGTGAGCGGCTCACCGCTGACGTGCGCGGGCTCGCCCACGAATTGCGCCAGGTGAGCGGGCAGAGCGTCGGCATGGAGGAATCCGCCGTCGACGAGCTGAAGCGCGAGGTGCGCGCGGCGGCGGGCGTGGACCGTCGTGCGGAGGGCATCCGGCGGACGGTGCGACGTCGAGGAGCAATGGTGCAGGGGTGGAGGTCCGGTGGGGACGCCGAGCAGCTCGCCCTACCGAGCCACCAGGTGGCCTCGGCAGCCGACGACGCCCGCGCCACGTCGGCAGTACGACGATTCCTCTCCACGCAGACGGCGTCGCTGCCGGAGGTCTGGCGCGACGGGGCTCGTCGCCGAATCATGAGTGGGCCAGCCTCAGCATTGCCCACGCGCGTGGATCACGCCATGCGCGAGGTGGACCTCACCGACATGGAAGCACCGTTTGGGTGGGGCCTCGTGCGTAGCCTGAAATGGCTGCCCGTCGTGGCGCTGCTGGGTATCATCGGCTGGGTGGTCTACCAGTTCGTGTGGGGCGTGGGCGATTTCGCGCCCAAGGTGGTGACCATCCTTGTCGCGACGCTGGTGGCGTTGGTGCTCATTTCTGTTTCGGGCGACGGCATCCTTCGGCTCACCGCGAACCGGGCCGGGCGCCGCACTGCGAAGCGGCTTGGTGCCGCCGTCGACGAGCAGGTCGAGGCTACCGTCGTGGCAGAGGTGCAGGCAGAACTCGACGATCACCAGCGCGCAGATGCGGCGCTGCAGCATTTGGCTGGCATACTGGCACGCGGTTAGGTCCGCGCCGCGGCCGCCAACACGTCTTCCAGAAGGGATCCTCGTGGCTGAGTTCATCTACACGATGCACAACGTCCGTAAAACCGTGGGTGAGAAGGTCATCCTCGACAACGTGACGCTTTCGTTCTTCCCCGGCGCCAAGATTGGCGTCGTCGGGCCCAACGGCGCCGGTAAGTCGACGATGCTGAAGCTCATGGCGGGACTCGACAAGCCCAACAACGGCGAGGCCATGCTGCAGAAGGGCGCCACCGTGGGCATTCTCCTGCAGGAGCCGCCTCTGAACGAAGAGAAGAACGTCATCGAAAACATCGAGGAAGCCGTCGCCGACACGAAGGAAAAGCTGCGTCGCTTCGACGAGGTCTCGGCCGAGATGGCAGACCCCGACGCAGACTTCGACGCGCTCATGGCCGAGATGGGCGAGCTGCAGACCCAGCTCGACCACCTGAATGCCTGGGACCTCGACTCCCAGCTCGAGCAGGCGATGAGCGCGCTGCAGTGCCCTCCGCCGGACGCCGACGTCACCAAGCTCTCCGGCGGTGAACGCCGTCGCGTCGCGCTGTGCAAGCTGCTGCTCGAACAGCCCGACCTCCTGCTGCTCGACGAGCCCACCAACCACCTCGACGCGGAATCCGTCGACTGGCTCGAAGGCCACCTCAAGACGTACCCGGGCGCCGTGCTCGCCGTCACCCACGACCGCTACTTCCTCGACAACGTGGCGGAATGGATTTGCGAAGTCGACCGCGGGCGACTGCACCCCTATGAGGGCAACTACTCCACCTACCTCGACACGAAGCGTCAGCGCCTCCAGATCGAGGGCAAGAAGGATGCCAAGCGGGCGAAGATTCTGGAGAAGGAGCTCGAATGGGTGCGCTCGAACCCGAAGGCGCGCCAGGCGAAGAACCGCGCGCGTCTCGCTCGCTACGAAGAGCTCGCGGCCGAGGCCGAGAAGCGTCGCAGTGTCGACCTCGCCGAAATCAACATTCCGCCGGGCCCGCGCCTGGGCTCGGTGGTGCTCGAGGCCAACAACCTCACCAAGGGCTTCGGCGACCGCGTCCTCATCGACAACCTCTCGTTCTCGCTGCCGCGCGCGGGCATCGTCGGCATCATCGGCCCGAACGGTGTGGGCAAGACCACGCTGTTCAAGACCATCACCGGCCAGTATGAGCCCGACAGCGGCTCGCTCAAGATTGGCGAGACCGTGAAGTTCAGCTACGTCGACCAGACCCGCGAAGGCCTCGACGACAAGAAGAACGTCTGGGAAGTGGTCTCCGACGGGCTCGACTACATCAAGGTGGCCAACTTCGAGATGCCCTCGCGCGCGTACGTCGCGTCGTTCGGGTTCAAGGGGCCCGACCAGCAGAAGATGTCGGGCGTGCTCTCCGGCGGTGAGCGCAACCGTCTGAACCTCGCGCTCACGCTGAAGCAGGGCGGCAACGTGCTCCTGCTCGACGAGCCCACCAACGACCTCGACGTCGAAACCCTGCAGTCGCTCGAAGACGCTCTGCTCGAGTTCCCCGGCTGCGCCGTTGTGATCTCCCACGACCGCTGGTTCCTCGACCGCGTCGCCACCCACATCCTCGCGTGGGAGGGCACCGACGAGAACCCCGCCCAGTGGTTCTGGTTCGAGGGTAACTTCGCCGACTACGAGGCCAACAAGATCGAGCGCCTCGGCCCCGAGGCCACCCGCCCGAAATCGACGGCCCACCGCAAGCTGATGCGCTGACCCGGCTCCTGAACTTCAAAATCCGTACGCAGATTGAAGTAACCCCCTGAATTTGGGGGTGAGAGTTCATCTGCGTACGGATTTTGAAGTTTTCGGGCGTGTGACCCTCCCGCAGGAGTTTTCCACAGGTGGCGACGAGGGTCTTCCCCTGCGCTCGATCTTGGGGTGAGGTGGTGCCATGCACCCCGAACTCCAGCGTCTGCTTGCGGCCGACGGCGCCGTCTCCCGCCGCGAGCATCCCGAGCTCGCCAACGCCATCCGTCATGCACTGCGCACCGGCGCACTGATGCCGTTGCTGCCGGGCACCTACTCCTTCGAGCGGTCGTTCGAAACCCTCGTGGCGGCAGTGAAGCTCTGGGATCCCGACGCGGTGTTCACCGGCGCCACGGCAGCCAAACTGAGCTGGTGGCCAGAGCTCGAGGTGCGGGAAGTGACGGCCCTGGTGCGGCGCGCGAGCGAGCGCGCGGTTCCGGGTTTGCGGCTGAGCCGAGGAGAAATAGACCCTGACCTCGTCTTCGAGAAGGACGGTTGCCGCCTCGTGCATCCCGCCTGGTGCGCACTGGAGCTCACGGACACGCTCGGCGGCGAGGCCATCGACCAGGCACTCCGCCGACGTGTCACCAGCCTGAAGGCGATGCGTTGGGCCATTGGGGTGATGGCCAGTCGAGCGGGCAACGTCGAACGGCGACGGTTGCTGCTGGAGTCCCGAGACCAGCCGTGGTCCGAGCTGGAACGTGATGGCCACCGGATGCTGCGTCACGCCCGGATCAAAGGGTGGAAGGGCAACCAACGAATTGTGCTGCCTGATGGCTCGGTGCGCTACGTCGACATCGCGTTTCGTGGGTTGAAGCTGGCGGTGGAACTGGATTCATGGGAACACCACAAGTCGTACGAAGCGTTCGTCGATGATCGACGCAAGGACGTCCAGCTCATCATGCAGGGCTGGACGGTGCTGCGCTTCACCCATGCGACGCTGCCCGACCTGGTGCCGACGCTCCGGGCAGTGCTCCAGAAACTTCAAAATCCGTACGCAGCTTGAGGTAACCCCCTGAATTTGGGGGTGAGAGTTCATCTGCGTACGGATTTTGAAGTTTCGGCGGGGACAAGATGTCAGAGCGCGAGCTGGATGGCTGCGAGGATGGCGGTGACGACGGGCACGATGAGGCTGGGTGCCATGGCGCCCAGCAGGTTGGCAGGCTTGGTGATCTCGTTGGGGCGGACGATGGGATCGGCGTCGACGCCGCGCACCGAGCGCTCGATGCCGAGCATCACCCCGATGGCTAGCAAGGCGACCCCAACGCCCAGGACCCACCACCCGGATACGGTGGCGACAGTCCCAGGGATGAAGCAGGCTCCGATGCACGCCGCGAAGAACGCTGCAGCGCAAGCAGCTCCGACGACCGGCCGACTCGTTGCCGCACGCAGGATGGGCGTCGGGCACATGGCCAACGCCACAAATCCCGCGACCAGCAGCGCTGCCATGACGAGCAATCCGACCGTGAGCGGCGCCCCGTCGCCGTGCCGCAGCGGCCACACCGCCTGCAACACAGCGAGCATGCCGAAGACCTGCAGTGCGGGCGGGAGAATCACGTTTGCGAAGCCGGTTCCGGCTGCCGCGTCGACTGGAAAATGGTGCGCGTATTCCTTCGGGTCTCCGAAAGCCTCCTCGGCGCTCTGCCCGGAATCGACGACGTGCGCGTCCACCTCTGCGAGGGCGTCGCCGATGACGGTCCCGAGCACGCCGCGCAGGCGCGCCTCGAGGATGAACGCCTCGCTCCAGGCGGGGTCGACGTGCGGAGCCAGACGCTGCTCGAAGGAGTGATCGGCCATGTCAGTGGTCCTTTCCGATAGGGGAGACGTGGTTGGTGACGGCAGCGGAAAAGCGTCGCCAGACGTCGGCGAGCTCGTCTCGTCGCGCGCGGCCAAGCTCGTTGAGCTCGTAGAACTTGCGTCCAGGCCCGCACTCACCCGGGCGCCACTCGACGGCGACCAGCCCTCCCTGCTCCAGACGCTTGAGCAGCGGGTACAGCGTCCCGCCCTTGACCTCGCCCAAACCGGCGTCGGCCAGCCTCGAGGCGATGTCGTAGCCATAGGTGGGGCCGTCGCCGATGATGCGCAGCACGCACAGCTCGAGAATGCCGCGCTGCCAGTCTGCTGGCCACTGGGTGCTTTCCATGACTAGAGCGTAACACCATCTAGATAGGCAGGCAATATAGATGGGCGGCTCTTGGCCCTCGGGCGGAGTTCGTCCGTCGCGCGCAGCAATGGTGACCCCGAGTCGCGTTAGGGTGCTCTGGGCGTTGTGATCCACGAACGGCGCCTCAGTACGGACCACACACATGAGGTGACTGTCATGAACGCATACGAGTCTCAGCCCGGCCCTGACGGCGGCCTGCCGATGCAGGTTTCCTCCGATGATCGCACGATGGCCACCCTTGCCCATGCGCTTGGGGCAGTGTTCACGCTGCTTGTGCCGTTGGTCATCTGGCTGATCAACAAGGACAAACCGGCCAAGCGGTTCGTCAATGAGCACGCGAAGGAGGCGCTCAACTTCCAGATCACGATGCTGATCGCCTATGCCATCGCCGGTGTCCTCAGCATCCCGCTCGCATTCGTCTTCATCGGTTTCATGCTCGTGCCGGTGGTCTACGTGCTGAGCATCATCTTCGGTGTCATCGCCGCAATGGCGTCCAACAAGGGAGAGCGCTACCGGTACCCCTTCGCGCTGCGCCTGATCGCCTGACCCGACCTGCCGGCGCTTCAGTGCGTGGCGAGTAGTTCGGCCAGCGACATGGAGTCGCGGTTCGATAGGGAGCGCATCTGGGTTTGGCAGGAGAATCCGTCGGCGAGGACAATCGCGTCGGGGTTGCGCTCGAGCGCGGGCTGCAGGTTTGACTCGTACACCTTCACGCTCACCTCGTGGTGTCCGCGCTCGACGCCGAAGTTGCCGGCCAGACCGCAGCACCCGCCGACGACGACCAGCTCCGCGCCCGTCGCCTCCAGCAGCTTGCGGTCTTTGCGCCAACCGATCACCGATGCGTGGTGGCAGTGCGGCTGTGCGACGATGGTGTGCCCGGAGAGGTCCGGGGGAGTGAAGTCAGGGTCGTCGGCGAGGAATTCCGCCAGCGTCCGCACGTTGCCCCGAAGCGCTGCCACATTCTCGTCGTCCGGTAAGAGCTCCGCTGCATCCCCGCGCCACACCGCCGTGCAGCTCGGCTCCACGCCGATGATGGGGATGCCATCCTGGGCGAACGGTGCCAGCACCGCTGCCGCGTTCCGCAGCTGGGTGCGAGCACCGTCGAGTTGCCCGGTGGAGATCCAGGTGAGCCCGCAACACGCGGTGCGGTCGAGCACGGTCGGCTCGTAGCCCAGCCGGCTCAGCACCTGCACCATCGCGGCGAAGGTGTTGGACTCGAAGCAGTTGGTGAAGGAGTCCACCCACAGTAGCACCCGCCCCTTGTCAACGGATGATTGCGGCGACGAGGCCCCCTCCAGCGTCGACGTGGCGCGCCGCTTCGCGAACCGCGGAATCTGCCGCCGCCCGTCCACGCCAGCGGCCCACTTCAGCGCGTTCCCTACGACGGGTGCCGCGCCGATGGCGTTCACCACGCGCCCTAGCCCGGGGACCGACGTGATCAGCCGCCCCCAGCGCGGCAGCCACCCCAGCGCGTAGTGGTTGCGCGGCCGGAGCTTGCCCTTGTACCGCTCGTGCGTGACGCGCGCCTTGTAGGCCGCCATGTCGATGCCGGTCGGGCAGTCGCGGGCGCAACCCTTGCATGACAAGCACAGATCCAGCGCCTCGGCGACCTCAGGGGAGCGCCAACCCTGCGTGATGATCGACCCGTTCACCATCTCCTGCAGCACCCGCGCGCGGCCCCGCGTCGAATCCTTCTGCTCGCGCGTGGCATGGAAGCTCGGGCACATCACTCCGCCCGACGGCGCATTGTCGGCCAGGCATTTTCCAACGCCGGTGCATTGATGCACTTCGCGCACGAATTCCGGGTCGCTCAGGTTCAGAGGCGACGACGCTGCCACCACCATACGTGCGTCGGCCTCTACGGGCACCGGGTCGACGAGAATGCCGGGATTCAGCAGATTCTGCGGATCAAACAGATGCTTGACCTGCGCAAATAGCTCGAGCGCCTCGTCGGAATACATGTACTTCAGCAGCGCGGAACGCGCCCGGCCGTCGCCATGCTCGCCGCTCATCGAGCCGCCAAAATCCGCGACGATCTGCGCGGCCTCCTCGACGAACGCCCGGTAGCGCTCAGCCCCGTCCGGCTCGTCGAGTGGGAAGTCGATGCGGCAATGCACGCACCCGTCGCCGAAGTGGCCGTAGGGGAGCCCCTGCAGACCGTGCCGCTCGAGGCAGGCGTCGAACGCGCGCAGATATTCGCCCAGATGCTCGGGTGGGACCGCGGAGTCTTCCCAGCCCGCGTACGCGGGTTTATCGAGGGAAACACCGGCCAGGCCTGCACCGTCGGCGCGGATCTGCCAGAGGCGCCCTGCATCGCTAGGGTCGTCGACGATCCAACCGTCGACGGCGTTGGCGGCGCCCAGCAGCGTTTCGGCGCGGGAGCGGATCTCTGCTTGGTCATCGCCCACCAGCTCGAGGAACATCCAGCCGTCGCCTCGAGGCAGCACGCCCACGGCGTCGGGGCCCTTTTGGCGGATGACCACGTCGACGATGCGTCGGTCGAGTCCTTCGCAGGCGGTGGGGCGGAACTGGAGCAGGTTGGCGATGTCGTCGCCGGCATCAGCCATCGTCGGGTAGCCGAGCGCCACCATCAGCTTGTGGGGCGCATCGGCGACGAGTTTCACTGTCGCCTTCGTAATCACACCGAGCGTGCCCTCGGTGCCGGCGAAGAACTTTGCGACGTCGAAGCGGTGCTCGGGCAGCAGATGCTCCATCGAGTATCCGGACACCTGGCGGCTAAAGTGCCCGAATTCGGTGCGGATCACGCCCAAATTGGCCGCGACAAGGGATTTGAGTTCGGGGAATTCGTCGCGCCCCAGCGTGCGCAGGGTGCCGGTGCCATCGATGATTTCTAGTTCGACGACGTTGTCGGCCATGCGCCCATAGCCCAGCGCGCGCGGCCCGCAGGCGTTGTTGCCGATCATGCCTCCGACGGTGCACCGCGACGAGGTCGACGGGTCCGGGCCCAACTTCAATCCGTGCGGCGCGGCGGCACGCTGAAGTTGACCCTGCACAACACCCGGGTCGATCACCGCGGTGGCTGTCTCGGGATCGATCGAATGAATGCGGGTGAGGTGCTTCGACGTGTCTATCACGAGGCCATTCCCGACGGCGTTGCCGGCGCACGAGGTGCCTGCACCGCGCATGGTGATGGGAATTTCCTCTCGCAATGCCCAACGAACGGTTTCGACGAGCTCCTCCGTGCTGCGGGGTACAGCGACTGCCTGCGGCTCTACACGGTAGATAGAGGCGTCGGATGTGTATAGCGCACGGGTGAGTGGTGAAGCATCAAGCTCAGGCATGGTGCCTATCCAATCACTCGTTACCGTCTGTTAGCGGCTTCGTCCGCCACGGCGAGCATCGCGTCGACGCAGCGGCCGAGTGCCTCGAAGTCTTCGGGGGAGACGGCGTCGACGAAGATCTCGCGCACTGAGTCGACGTGCCTAGGTGCGGCGTTGCGGAGCAAGTCGAAGCCATCCTTCGTGAGCACCGCTTGGACGCCGCGACCGTCGGTGGAGCTGGGTTCCCGACGGATAAGGCCGCGCTGTTCCATTCGCGCGACGGTATGGGTGAGGCGGGAGCGAGAATGACGCACACTGAGGGCGAGCTGCCCCATTCTAAGCGTCTGATCTTCGGCTTCGGAGAGGCGCACGAGGAGCTCGTACTCGTCGAGACTCAACCCGAAATCGATCAGTGCCGCGTCGAGGTAATCGTCGATTCGGGTCTTCGCGAGCAGGTAGCTTCGCCAAATTTTTTGCTGATCTTCTGTAAGCCAGCCACGCTCGGGGACACTCATGGGTGCTCATCCTATGCGGTGGGTGCCTCGCGGCGGACGCACGGGTTGGGTTAACGACCCTTACCAGCCCAATTTGGTCGTATAGGCTTCCCAATGACTATTGCGCAGGAGGACTTGATGACCACGCAACCGGACAACTTGGATCTTGCACCCAAGAGCATCGGTGACTATTTCCGCTGGCGGGTGGAGGAGACGCCGGACGCTCCGGCATTCAGCTGCCCTGACTACGCCAAGGAGGGCCCGAACACCTGGACGAAGTTCACGTGGGCCGAGTCACGCGTCATTGTCGACGAGCTCGCCGCAGGCTTCCTCGCCCGGGGCATCAAGCCCGAGGAGCGCATCTCCATCTGCTCATCCACCCGCATCGAGTGGATCTTCATCGATTTCGCCATTGCCTGCTCGGCTGCGGCCACGACGACGATCTACCCCAACACGGGGCCGGACGACATGAAGTACATCATCACCAACTCCGACTCAAAGATTCTCGTCACCGAGAACGCCGAGCAGTTGGAGAAGGTGCTGCTGGACGACGAGATCACCGCTCAGGTGCACACCATCGTCGTGTTCGACACCGAGGGCGTGACCCTCGACGATCGTGTGATCGGTTACTCACAACTTCGCGAAGCCGGCAAGAAGCTGCTTGCCGAGCAGCCCACCGCCGTCGACGATGTGCTCGCCACGGTGCAGAGGGAAGATCTCTCCACGCTCATCTACACCTCGGGTACGACGGGGCGCCCCAAGGGTGTGCGCCTGCCGCACCGTTGCTGGATGGCTGAGGGTGTCGGCTGCGTGGAACGCGAACTGCTGTCAGCTGAGACCACGATGTACCTGTGGCTACCGCTGAGCCACGTCTTCGGCAAGACGCTGCTCGCCGCATCCATCGCCTATAACGTTCACAACGTCGTCGACGGACGCGTGAACCGCATCGTCGAAGGGCTGCAGGAGACGAAACCCGACCTCATGTGCGGCGTGCCGCGCATCTTCGAGAAGGTCCGCGCTGCCGTCATCACGGGCAAGGGCATCAAGGGTCGTATCTCACACTGGGCGTTCGCCGTCGGCCGCGACGCGTTGGCCGCTCGCGAACAGGGCGAGCTGAAAGGCCTGCTCAAATGGAAGTACGCCATCGCTGAGAAGCTGGTGTACTCCAAGCTCAAGGAGCGGTTGGGCGGAAATATCCGCTACATGATCTCCGGATCGGCGCGGCTGAACCCGCAGGTGCAGGCCTGGTTCGAGTCCGCGGGTATCCGCATCATCGAAGGCTATGGCTCGACGGAGACCTCGGCCATCGCCACCGTGGATGACCCCCACGAGCCGCGACTCGGCACCGTCGGGCTACCGCTGCCGCGGGTGGAGACGAAGCTCGCCGACGACGGTGAGCTCTTGCTGCGCGGGCCGTCGCTGTTCGACGGGTATCACAACCTGCCGGAAAAGACGGCTGAGGTGCTGGAGCCGGATGGCTGGTACCACACGGGTGATATCGCGGAGATCGACGAGACTGGCCGCGTGCGCATTACGGACCGTAAGAAGGACCTGTTCAAGACCTCCGGAGGTAAGTACGTCGCCCCGCAGAAGGTGGAAGCGGCCATCACCACGAACATCCCGTACGTCTCGCAGGCCATCGCGGTGGGTGAGGGGCGCAAGTACGTGACGGCCCTCGTCGTCATGGAGCCGTCGCTGTTGCGCAGTTGGGCCGAAAAGCGGGGGATGGGCGAGCTCAGCTACGAGGAACTCACGCAGCGTCCCGAGATTTACGCATCAGTGGAGAAGCAGATGCAGAAGGTCAACGCCAGGCTCGAGCACTGGGAGACAGTCAAGAAGTTCGCCATCTTGGACCACGAGCTGACGGTAGAAAACGGCGGCACCACGGCCAACATGAAGATCCGACGGGCTGTCGTCCAGCAGGAGTACCAGGACATCGTCGACGGGCTGTACCCGAAGGAAGACTGAGCGTGCACGCCCGCATCCAGCTGCGCTGGTCAGACATGGATGCGCAGCGTCACGTGAACAATGCGCGCATCGCTGACTACCTGCAAGAAGCGCGCGTGCATCTCCTGCACGGTTCCGGGCTGCTGGACCAGGGCGTCGTGGTGGTGAATCAGCAGGTGATGTACCGTCGCTCGATCGAGTATTCGTCGCAGCCGCTCGACGTCGAGCTCGCCATCACGGAGCTCGGGGCCGCGCGCGTGCAGGTGGGTTACGTGCTGCGGCAGTTCGACGAGGTAGTGGCCGAAGCGCGGACACTCCTTGCTCCCTTCGATTTCGACGACCAGCGTCCCGTTCGGTTGAGCGGCGCGATGCGGCAGCACTTCGAGCAGCATCTGGAGGAGTGGGAGCCGTTCTCGACGCTCGACGCGCCGGCGCTCGACGGGCGCGGCACGCAGACAAGGCACCACATCCGCTGGACCGATCTGGACCGCTACGGCCACGTCAACAACATGCTTGTGTTCGAGTATCTACAGCAGGCGCGCATCGAGGTCTCGCCGCAATGGAGCCCGACGCTCGAGCGGCCAGGCGCAGGCGAGGCCGAGTACTACTGGCTGGTGGCCAGGCAAGACGTCGAGTACGTTGCCCAGATCCATCACTCGTCCGAGCCGCTGGTAGTGACGACGGCGCTGACCCGACTGGGTCGGACGTCGCTGACGTCGGCGGCGGAGGTGTGCTCCGCGGAAGGCGAGCTGGTCGCCCGCGGACGCACCGTGATCGTGTGCACCGACAGCGAGTTTCGCCCGTGCGAGCTGCTCGACCGGGCCGGCCTCGAGCGGCACCTCATCTGCGAAAGTTGACCGTTATCCTCCACGAGAAGCTTTCGACCCCCGGAATCTGCGGAAAATCTGCAGCCGTGGAGGAAAACGGTCAAATTCGTGATGCGTCACTAGTCAGCGACGGTGCGTCACCCTCCCGGCCCATATGGTGAGCACCACGGGGTCGGGGAGTTCGAGGCCGTCGGAAGTCTCGATGTGCATCCGGATAGTTGTTGTCGACAGGTACCGGAAAGGGCAGAGCGTGATGTTGTCCGTCCTTGAGAGCGATGACTTCAAGCACGGACTGTAATGCATCAACCGGTGATCCTGAGAAATAGGCAATTTCCCAGATGGTGTTGACTAACGATCAGTTTAGTGTTGGAATTTCAACATCACCATGGCGGTGGTCGGTCAAGGAGGTCCACGGTGCAGGTGCCCAGCGGCAATTGGAACGGGCTCGAGTCCCGTATCGGGCGTTTGGTGGCCTGCGCCCAGGAACAAGCTTGTGAACAGCTCGTGCTCACCGAGCAAGCCACCTTGTCCTGGCTTCTCGGTGTGCGATCGCATGTCCCAAACACTCTGGATGCCACCTGCTTTGACGTAGTGCTGGACGTTCAGACACGAACGCTGCGCATCGTCGTCAATGCTATTGAAGCCCCGCGGCTGCAGGCGAACGAACTAGCCGGAGTACCTGCGGAGTTCGAAGTCCTACCATGGTGGACTGATCGCCGTGCCCAGCTGCCAACCGGTACTCGGGTAGGTAGCGATAGCGGGCTGCCGGGGATGTCGGACCTGACCTCGCAGATCGCGCTCGAACGCAGGCGTCTCGACGATGGACAGCAGGTCACATTGCGCAGCGTCTGTCGCGACGCCGCTGCCGCCGCTACTGCCGCGGCAATCGCGATCACCCCTGCCATGTCGGAGTATGTGGCTGCTGGCAAGCTTGCGTACGAGTTGCTCGCGCGTGGCCTGGATCCCATTGTGTTGATGGTCGCGGGCGATGAAAGAATGGCCCGTGATCGCCATCCGATTCCCACGAGCGGAGCGTTAGGCGCCCGCGCGATGCTCGTGTGCTGCGCGAGACGCCACGGAGTGGTGGCATCCGTAACGCGGATCGTTGCATTCGATCCGGTACCTCGCCCTCGATTGGCCGCATACGAGCGACTGCTTCGCGTCGAAGCTCGGTTCCTAGAAGCAAGCAAGCCAGGGGCGGTTCTGGGCGACGTGCTACGTCACGGCGTGGAAGGTTATGCGGCTTTTGGGTTCGAAGCGGATGAATGGCATCGACACCACCAAGGCGGCTATTCGGGGTGGCACTCAAGGGAGTTTCCTGCGCGCACGAACAGCTGCGAGATATTGGCGGAGGGCGAAGTCCTGGCATGGAACCCCTCAGCGGACGGGTGGAAGGTCGAGGACACCTGCCTTATCGGTGTGGACGGTGCCGAGCCGCTCGTCTATGACGATGCTTGGCCCATGATGTCCATCGATGGCCGTCAACGTCCCGCCATCCTGGAATTGGGATAGCCGAGTCCATGTCTATCGCACTCACATCGGTAACCGCTGGTACGACAGTTCTGTTGGGTGCCGCGACCCAGCGGCTGACAGGTATGGGGTTCGCCCTTGTCTCAGGACCACTGTTGGTGCTGTTGCTCGGAGCTGGTGTGGGTGTCCCGCTGATCCAGGTCCTCAGCTTCTTCGTTGCGGCTTCCACTCTGGCGTCCACGTTCCGAGATGTCGAGTGGGGGCGTGCCGGAATGCTTATGCTGCCAGCCTTCGTCGGTATTCTGCCGGGTTGGTGGCTCGTAGGAATCGTTCCGGGACCGGTCCTGCTCATCGTGATCGGGGTGATGGTGGCGGCGGCCATCGTTGCCATGCTCATGAGTGATCGAGCAAGGGTGTTCAAGGGGCCAGCAGGCCTCGCTTCTGCCGGTTTCCTGTCCGGATTCATGAACTACACCGCCGGCGTCGGCGGACCAGCCATTGTCCTCTACTCCTTGTCGAACGACTGGAGCCACAAAGCCTTTGTGGGGACAGTGCAGGTCTACTTCATGGCGCTGAATGTCATGTCACTGGTGGGCCACGGCATTCCGAGCCTCCCGATGCCGATTTGGCTTACGTCATTCGTAACGCTGGCAGTGGGCATCTTGGCTGGTCACCGTCTTGCGCGTGTCCTCTCCGCTCAGGCAGCCAGCAAGCTCGTTGTTGTCGTCGCGCTGATGGGTGCAGTCGGAACCGTTGCCCAAGGCCTTTACCAACTTTACTGATAAGCCGCCAGCCCAAGATCCCTTAACAACATCGAACCCACGCAAGGAGCGCATCATGCAGAAACCAACCACCATTGCCATCATCGGCACAGGCCGGATGGGTGGCGGCATCGCCTGTAATCTGGCGCAGCAATTTACCGTTGTCGTCTACGACTTGAGTGAGGCCGCGATCCAGCGCTGTGTCGATGCAGGCGCTCGTGCCGCTGCGACCACCGTAGAAGCCGTGCTCAATGCCGACCTTGTCATCACCAGCTTGCCGTTGCCAAAGCATGTTTTAGCGGCATTTGCGGAGATCACCCCGCACCTTCGCCCAGGAACGATTTGCATGGACGTGTCCACCGTCGACCCGAGTACTGCGGCCACGTTGGAACACCAATTGGAGGAATCTGGGCACCATTTCGTGGCGTGTCCGCTCGGCAAAGGTCCTGCGCAGGCCGACGCGGGGGAATTGCCCTTGTTTATCGGAGGCAAGAAAGAGCCGATCGATGCGCTCGAGGATGTCTTCACCTGCATAGGCGCAGAGCAATATCGCATGGGTGGCGTGGAGGCCGCTACCATGTTCAAGCTCGTCTCCAATCTCATCGGCATGACCAACTTGGCGGTGTTGGCGGAAGGCTATCTGCTGTGCAAGCGAGCAGGCGTGACCGGTGATGCGTTTCAGACGGCACTTGCGGACACCGGCGGGTGGTCTTACCAGGCCCAATTGCGTCTGCCGTGGATGATGGCTGGCGACTTCAACCAGCGGTTCGGGGTCAGGCTGGGCCTCAAGGATCTCCGGCTGGCTGTCGACCAAGCGAGTCAATGGGGCATCCCGACTCCTGTGGGTGCGCTAGGCATGAGTCAGCTGGCCAGTGCTGCCGCTCACGGTTACGACGAAGAAGACGTTAATGCGGTGCTCAAGGTGCTCGATCCTCGTGGGGAGGTGCTCGGCTGTGAATGATCGCATTGCACTGTTGACGGCAGGTGGCTTTGCGCCATGCCTTTCTGCCTCGGTGGGTGGCCTCATCCGGCACTACTCGAGAGTCGCACCTGAGCGGGAGATCATCGCCTATCGACACGGATACGAAGGCTTGCTCAAGGGTGACCACCTGGTCGTTGGGCCTGAAGAACGAGCGGCCGCCAAGGCGCTGGACGTGCTGGGGGGATCGCCAATCGGCAACTCTCGCGTGAAGCTCACCAATGCCGAAGACCTGTGCGCGCGGGGCCTGCTCGCGAAGGGTGAAGAACCCCTGGCCAAGGCAGCTGAGCGTCTGGTGGAGGACGGGGTGTCCATTCTCCACACGATCGGTGGGGATGACACCAACACGACTGCCGCAGACCTTGCGCGCCACTTGGCAGAACGTGGGCATGGACTGACCGTCGTTGGTCTGCCCAAGACTATCGACAACGATGTAAAGCCGCTGTCGAGGACCTTGGGAGCAGACACGGCGGCTGAGCAGGGGGCGCTTTTCGCCCGGAACATCGTTGCCGAGCATAACTTCATGCCTCGAATGCTGATCGTTCACGAGGTTATGGGGCGCAATTGTGGGTGGCTCACCGCGGAAACCGCACGTCGTTACCGGGCGTGGCTCGACGAGCAGCAGTGGGTTCCCGGGCTAGGTCTATGCCGGGAAGCGTGGGACGTGCACGCTGTCTACGTTCCTGAACTGCCCATTGATCTCGAGTCCGAAGCGATCAGGCTGCGTCGCGTCATGGACGAGGTTGGCTGTGTGACTATCTTCCTTGCCGAAGGTGCCGGGCAACACGAGATCATCCCTGAGCTCGAAGCAGAAGGCAGCAGGTTGCCTCGTGACGCCTTCGGCCACGTCCTACTCGACGCGGTCAACCCCGGGCAGTGGTTCGGCAGCAAATTCGCAGAGAGGGTCGGCGCAGGTCGGGTCATGGTGCAGAAGTCCGGCTTCTTCGCTCGGTCTGCCGCTGCCAATGCGTCTGATCTCTCCCTGATTGACGAGACCTGCGCGCTCGCGGTGCGCAGTGCGCTCGCGGGGACACCCGGGGTGGTGGGTTTGGATGAATCCTCAGGGAGCCTAGAGCTCGTTGAGTTCAACCGTATCGCTGGTGGTAAACCGTTCGACACCTCGACGAGGTGGTTCCAGCGCATGCTCGAAGAGATCAATCAGAAGCCATGTTGATTCTCTATCAAGAAATCTGTTGAATTAAAAACATAACTCCGTTACTATTCCAACAGTAGCCGTGTGGTGTCAGCGTTGCCCGACGGCAAGACAGCAAGGAGCAAATCAATGTCCGATTTGAGCAAATTGAAACGCCCCAGCGGTGGATTCGCCATGCTGGCTATCGACCAGCGTGAAGCACTCCGAGAGATGATGTCCAAGTCCTCCAAAGGGCGGACGATCAGTGATGAAGAAGTGATCGACTTCAAACTCAATGCCGGAAGGAAGCTCACGCCTTACGCATCGGCTGTGCTCATCGATAACCAGTTCGCACTCCAGCGGGCCGTGGAAGAGCAAATCATTGACCCAGCGTGTGCTCTCATCGCCTCGGGCGACTTATTTATTCCCGCACATGACGAGTTGGTCGGCGAGGTAGAGATCGATCCTGACATCACTCCTGAGCAGGCAAAGGCATTGGGTGCTGTTGCCCAAAAGCTGCTTGTCATCTGGCGTGCAGATCAACCGGCAGAAGGTCGAATCGACCTGGTTCGCCGGTTCGTGGAGGGCTGTCACCAAGCCAACATCGTTGCGATCATCGAGCCAGTGTGCAAGAAGCCGGTCGATCCAGCGGTTGAGTGGGACCCCGACGAGGCAATCGTCCTTGCTGCGGAAGAACTCGGTGCGTTGGGAGCGGACCTCTACAAGGGTCAAGTACCTACTGGCGGCAAAGGCAGCGACGAGCGGATGCGGGAGCTGTACGCGCGGATGAATGCTGCCATTGACTCGGAGTGGGTCATCCTTTCCTCGGGTGTTGCCGAGGCCGATTTCCCGCGTGCCATCGAGCTTGCAGTTGCGGAGGGTGCATCGGGCTTCTTGGCCGGCCGTGCAGTGTGGGCATCTTGTCTGGATGCCGACGATGTGAATGTCTGTCTGGAAACCGCTGCCGCCGCTCGGCTTCAGGCGATGGGCGCGATCGTGGACAAGGCCATGGAGGAGCGCTCGAAGTGAAGGTCCTCATGATCCCAACCGCTCGCGCGACGTTCGCGGTCGACGTTGCCCGGCAACGTGCGGCACAGGCGCGAGCGCTGCTCGAGGAGCTAGGTGCTGAGGTCGTCGGCCCCAGCGACCTTGTGATGACGAACGACGACGTCGATGAAGCCCGACATTTCATCACCGAAGCACACGACGTCATCCTCCACGTCCACGCGAGTTTCTGCGACGCAGGACCGGCCATAGCCTTGTACTCAGACGTCGATCAACCCATCGTCTCTTGGTCCTTCCGTGAGCCCGGGCCCGTCGGCGACCGACTGTGGCTCAACTCCATGTGCGGATCGAACCTCATCGGCCATGCTTTAGTACGCGACGGGAAGGACCTGCGCTTGCTCTATGGGGATCCAGATGAGACGGATGTGCGGGACGTACTCGTGCGGATCCTGGCTGGTGAACTCCCCGCCAAGCCTGAACTGCCGGGTATGGCCGACGGCCCAGTGGACACAGAGGCTGCAGCCAGCGCTCTGGATGTGCTGCGGAACCAAGCGATTGGCGTGATCGGTGATGCTCCCCAAGGATTCACTCCGAGCCAATACGACGGTGAGTTGATCGAGTCACTGTTCGGTCTGCAGATCCGGAGCCTTGAACTCGATAGCCTCTTCGAATCGATCGATGCGGTTCCGTCGGAGCGTCGTGAGGAGGAGCTTGCGAGAGCGCTTAGTTGGCAACCGAGTTTGGAAGAGGTCGGTGCAGAGAACCTTAGCGAGTTCGCGGCGGTGACCACGAGCCTTCGTGATTGGCAGCAAGAAACTGGCGTTGCCGCCCTCGCAGTAGAATGCTGGCCCGGATTTCCGACCAAACTCCGAGTTTGCCCGTGCAGTTCTCTATCGCGGCTCGCTGATGAAGAGATCGCAACGCAGTGCGAGCGTGATGTCTATGGAGCAGTCACGATGCTGCTTCTCCAAGCCCTCGGAGCAGGCACGACTTACCTCGTAGACACTGTCGATCTGGACCAGTCCCGAAACCTCGTGCGGTTCTGGCACTGCGGTGCCGCGGCGACGAAGCTCGCCGCAGGTACAGGGGAACAAGGGCTTCACTGTAACCGTAAGATTGGCGTTGCCGGCAACTTCCCCCTCAAACCCGGCAAGGTCATCGCGGTTCGGCTCACTGAGGATCCAGGCACCAGCGGTCTGCGTATGCTCATCGCTAGCGGTGAGGCGATCGAAGCCCCGAACCGTTTTCAAGGGAACACCGCTGACGTGGTGATGGCCGCAGATGCGGCAAATTTCGTCGACTGTCTAGTCACCGGCGGCTTCCCCCATCACACAGTGCTGGCCTGGGCCGATGTCCGTCCTGGGCTCCGCGCGGTTGCTCAACAGCTCAATATGCCCGTCATTGAGTTCTAATTCACAAGGTCAAAGGAGACTGTTATGCCCGAACTCACCTCATTGTCACGTCGACGCTTGTTGCAGGCCGCTGGCCTGGGCGTAGCCACAACTACCTTAGGCGCCTGCGCCGGACCCGGCGCCGGCGGGCCTAGTGGTGATGGCAAGTCCGGTGACACTGCCACGAAGCTGGACCCGACCAAGGCCTCCGGTTCGATCTCATTTGCCCATTGGCGTGGTGAAGATAAGGCCGCGTTCGACGAGGTCGTTGCCAAGTTGAAGGAAAGCTACCCAGACGTTGAGGTTCGTCAGGACATCAGCCCGTCGAATGACTACCAGTCCAACGCGTTAGCCCAAGTACGACAAGGAACTGTGGGTGACCTTTTTGCCTCCTTTCGTGGAGCCCAGCTGACCGCCATGAAGGACGCGGACCTGCTCGTCGACCTCACGGATACGGGCGTCGCTGGCAAGTATGAAGAGTCGCTGATCAGCGAGGGGATCGTCGACGGCAAGACCATGGCCTTGCCCTACCAGCTTGTCTTCAACCAGCCGATCACCAATGAGAAACTCCTTGAAAAGGCGGGTGCCACCGAGCTTCCCGCCGACTGGGACGCCTACCTATCACTGCTCGAGGCCATCAAGGGGCTAGGGATCATTCCCATCGCTTGGCCCGGTGGCGAAATGGGTAACGCAGGTCAGCTGTTCAACTCAATGATCATGAACGTGGCTCCGGCTGACGACATGTGCTCCCAGATTGAGGAAGGCAAGCTCAAGTGCACGGACGACTGGTTTATCCAGATGCTCCGCCACTACGAAGAGCTCAAGCCCTACTTCCAAGACAACCCCACGGGCACGGCGGTTGAGCCCGCGGAGCAAATGTTTGCGAGTGAGCAGGCTGCCATGCTGGCAACAGGCTCATACCACGTCGCGGCCGTTCGCGGACTCGGCGGGGCCTTTCCAATCGGCATGCTCGCCCCGATCACAGCTTCGGCAGGCAAATCCAAGTATGTTGGCGTACACAATGCCACTTTTGCGCTCGGCGTCAGTAGCGTATCCAAGAACCCCGACACGGCCTTCGCTTTGCTGAACCTGCTAAGCGATCCTAAGGTGGCGGGCGTTTATGGCGACGCGACGGCACAATTCGTCACGGTCAAGGACGTTAAGTATGCCAACAAGGACCTCAGTCACCTGAGCGAGTGGGTCGACAAGAAGACTCTTCTGGCACCGCGCTTCCAGTTCAACAACTTGGACATTCGCAACGCGGCCGAGGGCGCGTGTATTGCAGTCGTTGGCGGTAAGTCTCCTGAAGAGGCTGCTGAGGAAGCCCAGGCCATCATCGACCAGCAGATCGGGAACTAATCATGGCAGGGCAGGGCGTGAAGAAACGCCGAGTTGAGAGACGGGGAACCCTGACGCTGTTGGCCTTCACGGTGCCCGCACTGGTGCTATACACAATCTTCTTCATTGTCCCTGCCCTGCAATCAGTGCAGTACGCGCTGACGGATTGGAACGGCTATTCCGCTGACTTCGAGTATGTAGGGCTGAAGAATTTCACTCGGGCCATCGCCAATGACAACCTTTTCGGGAACGCGGTGGTGAACAACCTGGAGTTCTGGATTGTTGTCCTTATATTCCAGACCTTGTTCGCATTGGTCCTTGCCGTGCTCCTCTTCCGGAACTTCAAGGGATCGGCTTTGCTGCGAGGCTTGTTCTTCTTTCCCACAATCCTTTCATCCGTGTCTGTAGCGTACATCTGGAAGTTCATCTACGACCCCAACTATGGGCTTGGCAATGACATTCTCGGAGGCCTGGGTGTATCCAGTTCATTCCTCGGCAACGACAAAACCGCCATCTATTGGGTCGCGGTTAGCCAGGTCTGGTTCCATGCCGGCCAGATGATGACAATCTTCATCGCGGGCTTGCAAAGTGTTCCGGAGGAACTACTCGAAGCCGCCCGCGTTGACGGGGCAGGCCGCTGGCAGACATTCAAGAACGTCACATGGCCAATGCTTGCTCCGGCGACTTCTATCGTGATGGCGTACACCACTATCCAGTCCTTCAAAGCCTTTGACGTCATTCTCGGCCTTGCAGGTAACCCCCCAAAGGGGTCGATGGACATCATGTCGACCCGCATCTACACATCTTTTGCTAACAACCAATATGGCTATGCATCCGCGCAAGCGATTTTGTTCGTCTTCGTCATCATCGGCCTGAACTGGGCTGTGAAACGGATGGTCGGGCTCACACAGCCGAAGGTGGAGGGCTGAATTATGGGATTTAAAGTTACACGCGTGAGCGTGCTATTCATCTATGCACTTCTCATCGCGATTCCGGTCCTAGTAGTCCTGTTGGGTAGCTTCAAGACGATGGGCGAGCTCTTCGAATCTCCGTTCGGCTTGCCGGCAAGGTGGAGCTTTCAGAACTACCGCGACATCATCGTCGAGCACGACATGGGGCAAGCATTCTGGAACTCCACCGTCGTCACGGGGGCATCTGTGTTCCTCACCTTGCTCCTCGGATCAATGGCTGCCTATGGGATCGCGAGGCTCAAGGGGTGGCTCTCCGTGACCATCTTCGGTCTGCTGGTTGTGGGGATGGCGATTCCGCCGCAAGCAAACATGATCCCGCAGTACGTGCAGTTCAGCAGGATGAACCTCATCGACTCACTCGTCGGCCTGACCCTGATCATGGTCGTCACCGGACTGCCCGTGGCGACTTTCATCATGGGCGGTTTCATGAAAACTCTCCCGAAGGAGATGTTCGAGGCAGCCGAGGTTGACGGCGTGGGCCCTGCGAGGGCGTACCTCGAGATCGCTATGCCTCTGGCGAGGCCATCGGTGGCCGCAACCGCGATCTTCTTGTTCGTCATCCAGTGGAATGAACTGCTCTACCCCCTGATGTTTATCCAATCACCGGATAAGCAAACCATCCCGCTGCGGCTCCTGAACTTCCAGGGGGAGTTCCTCACGAATTACCCGCTGCTATTCACTGGTGTCGCAATCGCATCGATTCCGATCACCATCGTCTACGTCCTGCTCCAGCGCTACTTCGTCGAGGGCATGACCGCTGGTGCGCTGAAGGGATGATCCCATGCACGCTTTGAGGAACTTAACGTCGATCACCATGGATGGTGCCTCGTTGGCCGCACACTGTCAGGCCTTACCCATCATCTCGCTGGGCGGGATGCCGGGGTGGGTGACCGGCGAGCCGCCCTTGGCGCAGGGGATAGAGGTCACGATGCCGAATCTTCCCCAGGGACTCGAACTACCGGATATCGAACCCGTCGACTGGAAATGTCAAGTCACGCCTTTAGGTCCCGCGACAGTGAGGATTCGAGTGGCCGCTGCTGGGCATCGTGTCTTCGAAGAAGCACCGAGTTGGCTAGGTATCGTCGTAGAAGACGGTGAGTGCCCGGAGGGATGGACCGTTCAAGAGTCAGATGATCGGGTCACGTGTGTCGGTCCCGGTGCGTCCGTAGAGATCGGCTCTCCCTTCTCGGTTGTCGTCCGCAACGGCGAAGGGCGGCTTGTCCTTCGAACGGGGGAGCGACTGCGTCAAGTGGCTGGACTGCCGATGGCGCCTCCCGTTTTGTTTGATGACGAGACCATCTCCCTCAACCTCGAGATGGGTACAACTGAGGACATCTACGGCTTTGGTGAGCAGTTCGGTCGTCTGGTGAAGAACGGCCAACGACTCGTGCTTCGGACTGAGGATGCCTTGGGAACGGGCACTGGAAGGGCCTACAAACCATCCCCCGTCTGGCACTCATCGGCAGGCTACATGGCTCTCTTGAATAGCGGTGCCGAGATTGTCGCAGACATCGGCCATTCTCGACCTAGTGTGCTCTCAATCATCAGTGCAGATGATTGCTTGGACCTGATCCTCATCGTGGCCGAACACCCTGCAGACCGCCTGGCGGAGTACACGAGGCTCACGGGCCGTGCGCAGGTACCGCCCCTGTGGGCTTTCGGGTACTGGATGGGGCGGTGCCGCTATCACTCGAGCGCTGAGATGCTGGACGTGGCGGACACGATGCGCGCGCATGAGATCCCAGCGGATGTGCTGCATGTCGATCCGGATTGGCTTGTTCTCGACCGGCTTAACACGGATTTTATCTGGAACCAGGAGCGATTTGGGTCTGTGGACCAGTTCTGTGAAGATCTCCACACTCGTGGATTCCAGTTGTCGGTATGGGAAGTGCCCTACATCGATCGACGCTCGCCCCTCCACTCGGAAGCAGCTGCTCGTGGCTTCCTGGTGACTCATGCGGACGGTTCCTTGGCCGAGCTCGAGGGAACGCCGACGCCTGAAGGTCTTCCGAGATCGTTGGTCGATTTCACCAATCCCGAAGCGGTCATATGGTGGCAAGATTTGCACCGCGAGTTCGTCGAGGCCGGTGTCGCAGTGTTCAAGACGGACTTCGGGGAGGGGTGTCCGAACGGAGTTGCGACAGCCGATGGGACGCCTCCCGGTTACACGCACAACTTGTTCCCGCTGCGCTATAACAAAACAGTGAGCAATGGTCTTCGTCGACTTCAAGGTCGCAACCCTCTCGTGTGGGGGCGTAGCGGCTGGGCCGGATCCCACAGGTATCCGGGCCAATGGGGCGGTGACGCGGAGTCGACGGTCGTCGGCATGCAGGCGACGCTCCGTGGTGGTCTAAGCCACGCCCTGTCGGCTCCTGGACTCTGGAGCCACGACATCGGGGGATTTTACGGACCTGAGCTGACCGAGGGGCTGTACGTGCGATGGACGCAGTTCGGGGCGCTGTCTCCGCTGATGCGTGCGCACGGTTTGCGCCCACGGGAACCTTGGGCGTTCGGCGAGCGTGCGTTGGGTATCTGCCGGGATTGGATCCGCCTCCGGTATTCGCTGCTGCCGTATCTCTGGCAGACTGCGCAGGAATGTGGAACCAAGGGTTTGCCCATGATGCGGCCGTTGGCTCTGGCCTTCCCCAATGACGCGAATGCAGCTGGTTTAGATGGGCAGTACCTACTCGGCCCGGATCTGCTTGTGGCTCCCGTATTCGATGACCAAATTGAATCGGTGGAGCACAAGTTCTATCTGCCGGAAGGCACATGGCACGACTTCATTACAGGTGACGTGCTCGAGGGCCCCGGACATGTGGTCCAAGAGCTGCCGCTCGAACGCATGCCAGTGTTGGTGAGGGATGGAGCCGTAATCCCTACGATTGAGGTGGATGCCACAGTACGAAATGCCGAGGATGCCGCGTCGCGTCCATGGCTCATGCGGGAGTTCGGTACGGTTTCCAACAAAGCGAGATTCGTGGGCTTCGACGGAAAGCCCTACGAAGGCTGAGGCCGGAGGAGCCCAGGTGTCGACACAAGAAGTGAGCTGGTCAGCGGACGACCGTAGGGAACACATCAAGCGCGACCTGCAGCAGTCGGGCTTCGTATCAGTCAAAGGGCTGACCCGCCGCTTCGGTGTCTCAGACATGACGGTTCGACGTGATCTTCGCCGTCTTGAGGAAGAAGGGGAGCTGCGGATCGTTCACGGTGGGGCTAGCTTACCCATCGGAGCCGACTACTCCCAGCGTGGACAAAGCGAGCCCAATGCCAAGGCAACGATCGGACGGTTCGCGGCATCACTGTTGCCCCGCAATGCCACGGTCCTGATGGATGCCGGTACCACGGTGGCTGCGGTTGCACAGTCGCTGCCGGACGACTTCGGTGGATACGTCATCACCCATTCGGTCCCCGTGGTCGAGGCCCTCCTGCAACGCCCCGGCCAGCACGTCCACTGTCTGGGCGGCGAGGTGCGATCCGAGAGTCGGGCGATGATCGGTCCGACGACGGTGGAGAACCTTGCCAAGGTTAATGCCCAGTACCTGGTCCTCGGTGCGGCTGCAGTCAACGATCACGGGGTTTTCGTGGACAAAGACATCGAGCGGGGTACGAAGTCGGCGTTGATTTCGGCCAGCCAGCGTGTGATCCTCGTCGTGGACCGCACGAAGTTCACCAAGTTGTCGCCCGTAGTACTCGCGCCGTTAGCCGTTGTCGATGAAATCGTCACCGATGCGAATCCTCCAACAGCGATTGCTGACGTCTGCGAAAGTCTGGGCATCACGGTACACGTCGTGCAGCCGTGAAATGACAAGGCTCAGCGACGGTGGGTCACCCTCCCGGCCCATATGGTGAGCACCACTGGATCGGGGAGTTCGAGGCCGTCGTAGGGGTTGTTGCGGCTGAGTGACGCGGAGCGTGCACTGTCCACGACGGCGCGCGCTGCTGGGTCCACGAGCACCAGGTTCGCAGGCTCCCCGACGGCGAGCGCTCGGCCCTGCGACGTGAGGCCCAGCAGCGCGGCGGGAGCGTGGCTCATGCGCTGCGCGATGCCGTTCCAGCCGAGCGCATCACCAGCCACCTCCATCACGACGCCGAGCGCCTGCTCAAGGCCCAGCATGCCCGGGCGAGCGTCGGCGAAAGCGTGGTCCTTATCCTGGGGTGCGTGGGGTGCGTGGTCGGTGCCGACGACGTCGATGGTGCCGTCGATGAGTGCGGCCAGCAGTGCCTCGCGATGCTCCGACGTGCGCAGCGGGGGATTCACCTTGAAGGTGGTGTCGTAGCTCTCCAACAGCTCAGTGCCAAGGAGCAGGTGGTGCGGGGTCACTTCGGCGGTGACACGGACGCCGCGCTGCTTCGCCCAGCGGAGCACGTCGACGCCCTCCGCGGTAGACACGTGGCACACGTGCAGGCGGGAGCCGGTGGCTTCGGCGAGCATCACGTCGCGCGCAATGATGGAGGCCTCCGCGACGGGGGGCCAGCCGCCGAGGCCGAGTCGCCCGGAGATCTCCGACTCGTGGCAGCACGCGTCAGCACCCGCAAGGTTGGAATCCTGGGCGTGCTGGGCGAGCACCCCGTCGAAGGGCTTCACCCATTCGAACGCGCGCCGCATGATCTGTGCATTCATCACGCATTTGCCGTCGTCGGAGAACATTGTGACGGCTGCGCGCGAGCGGTGCATGAGAGCTAGGTCAGCCAGCTCCTGGCCGCCGAGGCCTTTCGTGATAGCCCCGACGGGGATCACCTGGGCGTTGCCGGCGGCTTTGCCCAGTTCGAGGATGTGCTCGGCCTTCTCCGCGGTGTCGGTGACGGGATTGGTGTTCGCCATCGCGCACACCGCCGTATAGCCGCCGCGCGCTGCGGCGAGTGTGCCGGATTCCACCGTCTCGGTGTCTTCGCGCCCAGGTTCGCGCAGGTGCGTGTGGGTATCGACGAGGCCCGGCAGCGCGACGAGCCCATCCGCATCGACGACCTCCGCGCCGGCGGGTGGCTCGTCGACGAAGAGCCCATCAGCGACGTGGAGGTCAGTGCGGGCGCCGTCTGGCAACTGCACCCCGGTGATGGTGAGGTTCATGATTCTCCTGCCAACAAGTGATAAAGCACGCTCATTCGCACGGCGACGCCGGCGGAAACTTGATCGAGAACGATGGAGCGGGGGTCGTCGGCGGCTTCCGACGAAATCTCGAGGCCGCGGTTCATCGGGCCTGGGTGCGCGACGACCGCGTCAGATTTCAGCCGAGCGAGACGCTGTTTCGTGAGCCCGTATAGCGCCGTGTATTCGCGCTCGCTGGGGAAGAAGCCGCCGCTCATGCGCTCGCGCTGCACGCGCAACATCATGCACACGTCCACGTCGGGGAGTACAGCGTCGAAGTCGTAGGCAACTTCCACCGGCCACTGCTCAACACCCGGCGGCAGCAGCGTCGGGGGAGCGACGAGCACCACCTTCGCTCCCAGCTTGGTGAGCAACAAAATGTTGGAACGGACCACGCGGGAGTGGAGGAGATCGCCGGTGATGGACACCAGCTTTCCTTCGACGTCGACACCCATCGCGTAGCAGTCGAGGAGGGCTTGCGTGGGATGCTCGTGGGTACCGTCGCCAGCGTTCACCATCGTCGCGCGCACCCAGCGACGGGCCTGCTGCACGGAGCCGGAGCCAGCGTGGCGCATCACGATGGCGTCGACGCCCATCGCGTCGAGCGTGCGCAGGGTGTCCTTCAACGACTCGCCCTTACTGACGCTCGACCCCTTCGCCGAAAAGTTGATGGCATCTGCCGAGAGCCACTTCGCCGCGATTTCAAACGACGAGCGGGTGCGCGTCGAATCCTCAAAAAACAGGTTCACGACGGTGCGTCCGCGAAGTGCCGGCAGCTTCTTCACCTGGCGGTGCTGCACGTCGTGCATCTCCTTGGCGAGCTCCAGGATGCTGAGGGCCTCGTCGCGGGTGATGTCGTTGATGCTGGTGAGGTGCTTCATCAATTGCTCGATTCAATCAGCACGGCATCCTCGCCGTCGAGTTCTTGCAGATGCACGACGATACGCTCTCTCGACGATGTGGGGATCCGGCGCCCGACCACATCGGCTTGAATAGGTAGTTCGCGGTGGCCGCGATCGACGAGGGTCACCAGCTGCACCCGACGCGGACGCCCCAGGTCAGCGAGCGCGGCCAGTGCAGCGTTGACCGTGCGCCCGGAAAAGAGCACATCATCGACGAGCACCACCACCTTGTCGTCGATGGATTCGGGCAGCTTGGAGCGACGGGCGGCGCGGGTTGGGTTTCGACGCAGATCGTCGCGGTACATCGTGATGTCCAACTCTCCTGCGGTCATGCCGAGCGTCGAGCCGATCCGGTTGGCGAGCGGCACGCCTCTGGTGATGATGCCCATCAGCAGGAAATCCTTGCCGTGGTTCAGCTCCACCACTTCATGCGTCATGCGCGTCAGCGCGAGGGAGACCTCCTCGTCGCTCATCAGGTACGATGCACCCATGATCCTCCTTGAGACCCTTCCCGGTTGGCCCGAAGCCGAGCCACTGTCCGGCCTCTTTTACTGGCTCCTGCTTGTGATTGGCCCAGTGGCGCTCGGCGCACTCATTATGGTGCTCGTCTTCGCCAAAGACTGGGGCAAGTCGAAGTAAACCAAACGGCCCGGGGAACGCGTCCCCGGGCCATCGGTATCACTGCCTGCTCGTCTCCTGCGCACGCAATGCGCGCTCGGCGTCGTCGAGTTGCTCAAGAACGAGCCTCAGCACCTGCTGAGCCGGATCGTTGTCCCGCACCCACTGCTGGATGCGCTCAACGACTTCCCTCGTCGCGACAGGCATCGGGAACAACCACTTCACCGCCGCGGCGATAGCCGCATAGCCGCGCTCTGCCCACGAGCCTGCGCGGGTGGAGACCGCGTCTAGGAGCTCGAGATAGCGGTCGGTGTAGTCGACGTCCTGGCCGTACTGCCAGAATCCCGCACACACCTGGCGGTGCGTCTCGTTCGGGATGTCAGGCTCGTCGGTGGCGCGCTTCCAAGCTAGTTCCTTGTCTGGGGCGGTGGGTAGCGCAGCGCGGGCGCCCGCGGCCTGCTCAGCGCCGGCGGAGGTGTCGTCGTGCTCTGACTTCTCGCGCTCGATGTCGTCGGCCGAGAGCTTCCCAAGGCTAGCGAGCGACTTCACAATGGCCCACCGCATCGCGGTGTCGATCTCCAGCCCGGCGGGCACTTCGTCGCCGGCGAGCCAACCCTCGATCAGCGCCGCTGCATCGTCGGAGTCAGCGCTGCCGATGAGTGCCTTGGCGACGAGTACCTGCTTGTCGGAACCAGGTTCGCTGTCGCGCAACAACCGAGCGAGGCCGGCGACCAGACGACGGTTCTGTTCCTCACGCAGCTCAGGCGCCGTGTATGCCGACGCCGCTGTGCGCGCCTGATTCAGCAGCGTCGTGGTGGCCGTCATGTCGGTTTCGGTGGGGAGACCCGAGAGTACGAGGTCGATGTACGCACGCGCCGGGAGCTCCCCGTCGCGGGTCATGTCCCACAGCGCGGTCCAGCTGACGGCGCGGGCCAGCGGGTCGCTGAGCGGGGTGCGCAGCGCGTCGAGGGTGGCGGCATCGAGGCGTACCTTCGCGAACGTGAGGTCGCCGTCGTTGACGAGCACCACCTCTTCGCGCGGCTTGCCGACGAGCGCCTCGACGCCGGTGCGTTCGTCGCGGACGTCGACCTCGACGTATTCCTTGCGCTCATCGCCCGAGTACAGGCCGATGCCGACGCGGTGGGTGCGCAGCGTCGGCCACTGCTCGGGCGCGCTCTGCACGATCTCGAAGCGCGTGAAGCGGCCCTCGTCGTCGACGTCGAAATCGGCGCGCAGCGTGTTGACGCCCGACGTCTCGAGCCACTGCGAGGTGAACCAGGAGAGGTCCTTGCCGGAAGCGGCTTCGAGCTCGGTGAGGAGGTCGTTCAGCACCGTGTTGCCGTAGGCGTGCTTCTTGAAGTACTCGCTCACGCCGGCGATGAATGCCTCCTGCCCGACGAAGCTGACGAGCAGCTTCAGCACCGACGCGCCCTTGGCGTAGGTGATGCCGTCGAAGTTCTGCTCCACCTTCTCGATGTCGGAGGAATCAGACGCGATGGGGTGCGTGGTGGGGTACTGATCCTGACGGTAAGCCCAGGCCTTGCGCTCGTTGGAGAACGTCACCCACGGGTTGGCGTCGCCGCCGTGGCGCTTCTGGATCTCTACCTGCGCGAAATGCGACGCCCACTCGGCGAACGACTCGTTCAGCCACAGGTCGTCCCACCACTGCATCGTGACCAGGTCGCCGAACCACATGTGGGCGAGCTCGTGGAGGATCGTGTTGTCGCGCGACTCCATCTCGCGGGCCGTCACCCGCGAGCGGTAGAGGTACTCGTCGCGGAAGGTGATGCAGCCGGCGTTCTCCATGGCGCCGAAGTTGTACTCCGGCACGAAGATCTGGTCGTAGGTGCCGAAGGCGTAGGGGATTCCGAAGGTCTCCTCGAACACCTCAAACCCGCGCTGCGTGGTTTGCAGAATGCGCTCGTGGTCCAGGTATTTCGCTACCGACTGCCGGCAAGCCACCTGCGCGGGCACCTCGCCGCCAGTGGAGTGGATGGTGGAGCGTACGACGTGGTACTCACCGGCCACCACTGCGGTGATGTAGGTGGAAAGCGGCTTCGTCGGTTCGTGGACCCAGCGGGAGAACCCGTCGCCGATATCCTCGGGCGCAGCCGCCGCGGCGTTGCCGAACACGCTCCAGCCAGACGGGGCGTCGACGGTGAGCTGGAACGTCGCCTTCTGATCAGGCTGCTCGAAATTCGCGTAGACGCGGCGGGCGTCGGGCGCCTCGAACTGCGAGTAGAGGTAGACGCGATCGTCGGAGGGATCGACGAAGCGGTGCAGGCCCTCGCCGGAGCGCGAATACCGCATGACCGACGTGACTTTCAGCAGGTGCTCACCCGCGCTGACGCTGAGCGGGAGGCGGTAGCCGTCGAAGCGGGAGATGTCGACGTCCGTGCCGTCGAGCGTGGCCTCGCGCACCTCGTCGCCGATAAGGTCGACGTGCAGCTCGCCGTCCTTCGATTCGAACGAGAAAGTCGTGTGAGTGATGAAGTGACGCTCGGCGTCGGCGACGTCGCGTCCGGTGAGGTCAATGTGCACCTCGTAGGCGCGGGCGGTGGACAGCTCGGAGCGAGCGCTAGCCTCGTCGCGGGTGATATTCGCTGTGGACATAAGCGCAAGCCTAGTGCAGTAGCGGCGGATCAGGCATGCCATAGTTAAGCCATGCGCGTACATATTGCTACTGACCATGCCGCTTTTGAGATGAAAAACTACCTCGCCGGGCGTTTGCAGGAGGCAGGGTACGAGGTAATCGACCACGGTGCCACCACCTACGACGCACTCGACGATTACCCCACCTTCATCATCCCGTGCGCTGAGGCGGTGGCTGCCTCCGGCGAGCTCGGCATTGTGCTGGGCGGATCCGGAAACGGTGAGCAAATCGCGGCCAACAAGGTGAAAGGCGTGCGTGCCGCGCTTGCCTATAGCCCCGAGATTGCCCGGCTCTCGCGTCAGCACAACAACGCCAACGTGCTCTCCATCGGCGGGCGCTTCCACGAGGAGGAAGAGGCCTGGCAGATCGTGCGAGCCTTCCTCGAGACTCCGTTCTCCCGCGACGAACGTCACCAGCGCCGCATCGACGCCGTCGGGGCCTACGAAGCCTGAGCTAACCCGATATCCACATTCGTTTGCTGAAACGGGCTATTTTGGGCCTTTTTCCCAAACGAATGTGGATATCGGGTTGGTCGCGCGAAGTAACCATGCCTGAAGGTCACGTTCTCCATCGCCTCGCCGGCGAGTTCACCGAAGCATTCGGCGGCCGAGCCGTGCGGGTCAGTTCACCGCAGGGCCGATTTGCCGACGAAGCCGCCGCCCTAGACGGCGCGGATCTGGTGCGCGCTGATGCCGTCGGCAAGCACCTCTTCTTGCAGTTCGATGTGCCAGGGCCCCAGTTCGTTCATATCCATCTGGGTCTCATCGGGAAACTCTGGCTGCATCCGATCGCTCCTCCAGAAGGCGCGGTGCGGCTACGCATCGACGACGGTCACACCGCCGCGGACCTGCATGGACCGCAGTGGTGCCGGCTCGTCGACGAAGCGCAGTACCGCAAGGTCCTTGAGTCGTCCGGGCCGGACCCAATCCGAGATGACGCGGCCCCCGACGTGGGGTACGCGCGGCTGCACCGCTCCGGGAAGTCATTGGCGGCCCTGTTGATGGACCAGCGCATCGCTGCGGGTGTCGGCAATATCTTCCGTGCGGAAGTGCTGTTTCGCCAGGGACTCACGCCGACGACGCCGGGGCGCGAGGTGCCCCGTCGGACGTGGGACGCGGTGTGGCAAGACCTGGTGCGCTTGATGCGGGCGGCGGTGGTCGTCGGCGAAATCGATACCGTGCGGCCCGAGCATTCGCCCGAGGTGCAGCATCGGCCCCCGCGCGTCGATGCACATGGCGGCGAAGTGTACGTCTACAGGCGTGCCGGTGAGCCTTGCCTGGTGTGCGGCACCGAGGTGCGCTCCCGCGTGCTCGAAGGCCGCAACCTCTACTGGTGCCCGCGCTGCCAACGTCGAAAGACACCTCGGTAGGCGGGCCCGGCTTCCGACGCAGGCGAGGTGAGGGCTGGAGCTACTAGGCTTGCGGCATGGATTGGAGCGCATACGAAGCTGCACTGTTCGACCTCGACGGGGTGATCACCCCGACCGCCGAGATTCACATGCGGGCGTGGAACGAAATGTTCAACGCGTTCCTCGACGCAGACCAACCCCGCTATACCGACGACGACTACTTCCGCTTCGTGGACGGCAAGCCACGCTACGACGGCGTGCGTGACTTCCTCGCGTCCCGCAGCATCACGCTTCCAGACGGCGACCCTACCGACGAGCCTGACGCGCCGACGGTGTGCGGGCTCGGGAACCGGAAGAACCAGCAATTCAATACCATCATCGAACGCGACGGCATCGCCCCGTACCCAGGCTCGAAGCGGCTGATCGAGCGGCTCGCAAACGACGGCGTGAAGCTCGCCGTCGTCTCCAGCTCGAAGAATGCGCCGGCCGTACTACGCGCGGCGAAGATGGACCACTTCTTCAAGGTGATCGTCGACGGCAACGTCGCCGCCCGCGAACACATCGCAGGCAAGCCGGCGCCCGACATGTTCCGTCGCGCCGCAGACTTGCTCGGCGCCAGCGAACGCCGCTGCGTCGTACTCGAGGATGCCATCTCCGGTGTGGAAGCTGGCGCTGCCGGTGACTTCGGGCTTGTCGTCGGCGTGGACCGGGGAGTGGGCGCCGATGCGCTCACCGAGGCCGGCGCGGACGTCGTCGTGGAAGACCTGGAGGAACTGCTGTGATCCGTGAAGTGAGCGCTGATCCCCTGAACAGGACGAGGTTCCCCGTCGAGCCGTGGCGCTTCGTCGAGCGTGAGTACAGTGACGCGGATCTTGGCACCACCGAGACGCTGTTCGCGGTCGGCAATGGCTTCCTCGGCATGCGCGGCAACCCGGAGGAGGGGCGCCCGTCGTACGCTCACGGCACCTTCGTGAACGCCTTTCACGAGACGTGGCCCATCCACCACGCCGAGGCGGCGTTCGGGTTTGCAGAGACGGGTCAGACCATCATCAACGCGCCAGACGCGAAAGTCATCAAGATCTACGTCGACGGTGAGCCGCTGACGCTCAACATTTCGGACCTCGAAAGCTACGAGCGGGCGCTGGATTTCCGTGCTGGCAAGCTCACTCGCGACATCGTGTGGCGCACCCCGGCGGGGAAGCGGGTGCGCATCAGCACGTCGAGGATGGTGTCGTTTACCGACCGCTCCATCGCGCTCTTCGACCTCGAAGTGGAGATGCTCGACGGTGATGCGCCCATCGTGCTGAGCTCCCAGATCGTGAATCGCCAAGACGGAGGCTCGGACTATCACTCTCCTTCCGACGATAAGGAGGGCTTCGATCCCCGTCGGTCATCGACGTTCGGGTGGCGCGTGCTGGAGCCGCAGATGCATTGGGCGACGTCGGGGCGCATGCTGCTCGGTTTCCAGGCCGCCAACTCGGGCATGACGTGCGTCGTCGCCGCGGATCACCATTTCGAGACGGACAACCCGTACGAGGTTACGACGCACACGGATCCCGACGTGGCGAAGTCGGTGTTCCGTATCGAGGCCAAGCAGGGCAAGCCCGTCCGGCTGCGCAAATCGGTGGCCTACCACACGTCGCGAGGCGTCGTCGTGCGGGAGCTGGCCGACCGCGCGAATCGCAACCTCGACCGCGTCCGCGACCTCGGTTTCGAGCACTTCCAGCAACAGCAGCGCGCCTGGCTCGACGAGTTTTGGGCCAACTCCGACGTCGAAATCGGCGGGCGCCCCGCCATCCAGCAGGCCGTGCGCTGGTGCCTCTTCCAGCTCGCGCAGGCCACCGCGCGCAGCGACCAACTCGGCATCGCTGCGAAGGGCGTCACCGGCTCTGGCTACGAAGGACACTACTTCTGGGATACCGAGATCTATCTCGTCCCGTTCCTCATCTACACCAACCCCAACGTCGCAAGGAACGCCCTGCGGATGCGCGTCAACATGCTCCCGCAGGCCCGCGAGCGCGCGTCGGTGATGTCGTTGCGGGGAGCGCTGTTCCCGTGGCGCACCATCAACGGCGAGGAAGCCTCCGCCTACTATGCGGCCGGCACGGCGCAGTTCCACATCGA
The DNA here is from genome assembly GCA_032576855.1 of Propionibacteriaceae bacterium. GTDB lineage: Bacteria > Actinomycetota > Actinomycetes > Propionibacteriales > Propionibacteriaceae > Arachnia. The sequence continues at coordinate 133,608 of JAWFWL010000008.1, read as the reverse complement.
CGCCGACGTCGCCTACGCCTTCACCAAATACGGGGCCATGACTGGCGACAACCAGTTCCTCTACCGTGACGGTGTGGCCGTCCTCGTGGAAACCGCACGCATGTGGGCTGATCTGGGCTTTTGGCGCACCGACGCCGACGGCACCGAGCGCTTCCACATCCACGGCGTGACGGGCCCCGACGAGTACACCGCCGTCGTGAACAACAACTTCTTCACCAACGTGATGGCCAGGGCGAACCTGCGCAACGCGGTGCGGCTGCTTGAGGAGATGGCGGCCAACGACCAGGCGGCGTACGAGCGCGCCGCCGAGGCACTGGAGTTCACGCAAGACGAGGTCGAATCGTGGCGCCGAGCCGCGGACGGCATGGTGATCCTCCGCGACGACAACCTCGGCATCCACCCGCAGGACGAGAAGTTCCTCCAGTCGGAGATGTGGGATCTCGAGAACACCCCCGACGAGAAACGTCCGCTGCTGCTGCACTTTCATCCACTGGTCATCTACCGTTTCCAGGTGCTGAAGCAGGCCGACGCGGTGCTCGCCCTGTTTTTGCAAGGCGACGAGTTCACCGCCGAGGAAAAACGCTCCGACTTCGAGTACTACGACCCGATCACGACGGGCGACTCGACGCTGTCGGGCGTGGTGCAGTCGGTGATGGCCGCTGAAGTGGGCTACCAGGACATGGCCATGGACTACTTCCTCTCCGGCCTCTACGTCGACCTGGCGGACCTGCACTCGAATGCCCGCGACGGCGTGCACATCGCGTCCACCGGCGGTGTGTGGAATGCACTCATCTACGGCTTCGGCGGGCTTCGCGACCACCAGGGCGAGATCACCTTCGACCCGCGCCTGCCGAAAGACTGGCAGTCGCTCGGGTACCAGCTCCAGGTGCGCGGCTCCAAGCTGAAAGTGCATCTGACCAGGGCTAGCATCACCTTCGAGGTGTTGGACGGCGACCCGGTCGAGCTGTCCGTGCGCGGCAAGGAGGTCAAGGTCACTCCGGGCGAGGTCAGCTCCGTCGTGCTCGAAGGTCAGGGCCTTGAACTGCCGACGCTGCACGGAGCGCACCCCGTCGTCGGGCACCGTCGATCAGACGGATCCATCATCCAGGCCGTCGTGCCGGAGGCAGCGCAAGATTGATCTCCACCCACGGCCTTACTGTGCGCCTTCACGTGCCCGACGAGTGGCGCGAGGTGCCCGCGGAGATTGGGCGACGGTGGGAACACCCGTCGGGCATGGTGCTCGTCGCGAAATTCCACGACGGGGACCGCGCCCGGCTGGAGGTTTCTGTGCTACCCGCGCGGGAGATCGCGACCGCGCCGCCACCGCGGGTAACCGTGGACTCGAAGCATTCGCTGGTGGCGTGGCTAGGCGGGGCGAGTGCCGAGATCGTCGCCCCGACGTCGAAGGGCCCCGTCTTCGCCCAGCAGCGCCGCGGGTACACCGTCGGGGATATGGAATCGATGAGCTTGTTTCCCGAGCCGCTCGTCGTCGCGCCCGGGCATCCGCAAACCTCGGTGTGGGTGGTGGAACAGCTACCGGGTGACATGTTGCAGCTTCCGGCTGAGCCAGCCTGGGTGCCCGCCCGTCGGCACGTGCCGCTCGGCGACGAGCTGATGCTGCACCTACCCGACGCCGTGGTCACCGGCGTGGAGAGTGTGCAGCGTGACGACGGGCACGAGCTGGTTGGCAAACCAGGCCTCCACATAATCGAGGTAGGCGACATGGCCGGCATCTCGCGCCTCGAAGTAGGTTGGCATCTGGACTGGGAAGAGCTGGTGGCCGGCGCCAGAAACGGGGCGGCTGATGACCTTTGGTGCTACCTCACCACGCTGACCCGCGAACCCGACGTCGACGACCTGGCGCCTCGGCTGGGGCGTGCGCTCGAGGCACCGACGCCGTGGGCCGCGCTCGCCGCCGCGCGCGCCGTCGACCTGGGGCTGACAACCTTCGACGATGCTCAAGCTGCAGTGGAGTCGGTGCTGCCGCACTCGGATGTGGCGACGACGGTGGCACTGGTGAGCCGGGGGCTCGCACCCGTGGATGCGCTCGTCGGAGTGAAGCTCGGGAAGATTGCCTACGACGGGCTGCTGCGCTTCGGGCTCGGACGCGTGATGTCCGACTACCCCGACGGCGCCGAGCGCTACCTAGTGCCGGCGTGGTTCTGGCTGGCCGGCATGGGGGAGAGCGAAACGGCCGTGCGCATCGGTGCAATGGCCGGGCTGGCCCAGGCGAGGGCGCTGTGCCGGGCGTCGCACACCCTCGACGCCGAGGCCGTCGCTTGGCTTTCGCTCAGCAATTGATCTAGCGCGACGTGCCAGGCTCGAGGCGAAACCAGCACAGACGTAGGATGGCCAGCATGGTGAAACCGCTGGTCGTGATGGTGCACGGCACGCACGAATCGAAAGCGGAGTGGGACGGCTACGACGCGCTTCTCCCCGACGCGGAGGTCCTCGCGATCGATCTCCCCGGCCACGGCGATGCCACACATCAACGCTGCACCCGCAGCAACGTCGTCGCAGCATTCGACGACGCGTTCGCGCAGGCCGCACCAGGCCAGCCCGTGGTGCTGGTGGGGCACAGCCTGGGCGGCTACTTCTCGGCGCTCTACGCCAAACACCTCGCCGATGCAGGCCGCGACGACCTCTCCGCGCTCGTGCTCGTGGGCACCACGGCAGACCCGTCGAGCACTGTTGCGCTTGGCTACAAGGGGTTTTTGTGGCTGATGTCCGTACTTGGGGTGCCGCGCATGACCACCATCTCGAACGCCTTCTACCGGGTGATCGGCAACCGGGGCGAGCTGCCCGGCCAGGAGTCGTACCAAGCCCTCGCCGACGGGTGGCGCGTCGTGTTCGACGAGTGTGGCCCGGCCAATCTGCGCGACGTTCAATGCCCGGTCGTGCTCGTGAACGGGCAGTTCGACCAGATGCGCGTGCACGCCAAGCGGTTCGCTAGCCACGCGTCGCATGTGTCGGCGCACGTGGTGCGCAGAGCCACGCACCAACTGCCCAAGACGCACCCCGAGAAGCTGGCGGTGATCATCGACGACACCATCGCCGAGGTGCGCAGCTGAGCGACGTTACGTCACCAGCAGCAGCACCAACGCCACCGCGAGGAGCACCGCGCCCGCACCAATCACAACGAGTGGACCTTTCGACGCGGGTTTGGTGGGCGTAGCTGGCAGTACGACGGTGGGTTCCGCAGGTGGTTCGGGGGACTGGACCGGCGTGGGATCCGGGTCATCGGGTGCCAGCTGGTCGAACACCTCGAAGGGTTCCCCGTTCGCGACGGTGTACCCCGCGCGGTGCGCGACGTCGGCGAGGCTTCGTCGGGCTTCCTGGGCGGCGGTGATGCGGGCCTCGGGGGCGTCGCTGGTGAGCCCCAACACGGCACGCTGCAACGGAGGAGGCAGTGGCTTGGAGGTGATGCGCTGCCGGGCCCCAGCGAGCGCGTCGACGGATTTCGCTTCCGGATTCAGCATGCGCAATGCGACGATGCCCGCCGCGTAGAGGTCCGCCGACGGCTCGGGTGCGGCACCGTCGAGCGCCTCGGGCGGAAGGTATCCGGGGGTGCCGTGGACGAAGCCGATCTCGGTGAAGCGCGGATCGTCGGCGCGAAGGGCCGTGCCGAAATCGCCCAATCTCAGGTGTGGGCGACCCGTGCCAGTGGGTTCGAGCAGGATATTCGCGGGCTTCACGTCGCGATGAATCCAGCCCGCATCGTGCACGTGCGCGACGCCGTCGAGCAGCTGGTAAAGGCAGGTGGCGACGAGTTCTGGCGAAAAGGCACCGTGGTCGCTGAGGGCGGATTCGAGCGTGCCGCCGCGCACGAGCGGCATGGCAATGGCGACGTCGTCGTCCTCTGCGGCCCAACCGTATGGCGTAGCCAGGTGGGGGTGATCCAACTGCACGCCCTGTTCGCGCACGAACCGCAGCAGCTCCCCGGAGTCTTTCTGGCGCAGCACTTTGGCCGCGCACTCGGAGCCTCGCCGACGATCCACCGCGCGCCAGATCGACCCCGTCGCGCCCGACGCGATGTGCTCGAGCAGTTCGAATCGTCCTGCAATTACCTGACCCACCGCTCCAGCCTAGAGCTAGTTCGACGCCTGGCTCGACTTCAACAGTGCCGAAGCCAAGCGCGTCGCGCCGAGCGACTGCGCAAACTCGGCTGTTGCGCGCAGCTGGTCGGGCGTGGCGAGCGACGAGAGTTCTGCGGTGGTGGGCATCGTCGTGGATTGTTGGGTGCTGAGCACGGGGGTAGAGGCATGGACCTCGGCGAGCACCGCGGCGTGGTCGTCCTCGTCGGCGCGCATCTCCAGCATGACCAGGCGCTCATAGACGGCCGGGTTGCCGATCTTGATGCGCTGCGCGTGGATGAGTTGGGAGAGCATGGGGGCGGAGAGGCCGAGCACATCGGCCAGGCCGCGCTGTGTGAGCGCGTAGGTGTTCATCACTGCGCCGAAGCGTTCTGCGAGGGTGCTGCCGTAGAGTGCGCGCTGTTGGTCCGCTCGTGAGTTGCTCATGGGCCCATTCTGCCAGATCGTTTGCATTTGCAAACTCGACGTGTATATTTGCAACTGCAAACCTCGCTGGTGGTTAGGAAGTGAAAAGCATGAAGCAGGCGATACGCAGATGGAGCGCAGGGGTGCTCGTCGCCTTGGTTGCGCTCGTGAGCCTCCCTCAGGGTGCATGGGCTGATGAGGGGCAGCGAGCACAGCAGCCCGTCGTCGTGGTCACCGACTTTTCGGGTTCCATGAACGAGAAGGACGCGGACTCGAAGGGCACCACGCGCATTGCTGCAGCCAAGACTGCGGTGAAGGGCCTGCTGGCAGATACGCCGAAGGATTCTCGCCTCGGCCTGGTGGTGTACGGCGCGAGGAACGACTCCTGCGACGACATCCAGACGCTCAACAAGGTGGGTGCCTTCGACGCTGCGGCGCTCGGTAAGCAGGTAGATGGGCTGCAGGCGAAGGGGAACACGCCGATTGGCCCCGCGCTGAAGCATGCGGCGAAGGAGCTGGAGGGCATCGAGGGCCCGAAGGCGATGGTGCTCGTCTCCGATGGCGAGCCGAACTGTGAGCCGCCGCCGGCGTGCGACGTCGCGAAGGAACTCGCTGGCCAGGGCATCGACCTCACCGTGCACACCATCGGCTTCAAGATTTCTGGCAACGCGAAGGCGAAGCAGACGCTGCGCTGCATCGCCGAGGCCACGGGGGGCAGCTACACCGACGTGGATGACGCCGGTTCGCTGCAAGAGGCCATGAAGCAAGAGACGCTGCGTGCCCTGGCGGGCTACCAGAGCCAAGGGATCGAGGTAGAAGGCGGCCCGACGGCGCCTGAAGCCGAGGAGATCGTCGCCGGGCAGTACGTGGTGAAGCTGCCCACCGGCGAGGAGCCCTGGGATGAAAACGCCGTCGACAATCGACGATTCTTCTCGATCCCCTTCCACGATGGCTGGGACGTATCGGTGACGGCGACGCTCGTGCCGCCGCCCATCGAATCCGGCGCGGAGGCTCAATCGAGAAGGATCCTGAAGCTGACACAGGTGAGCCAAGATGGTGGAACTGGTGGCGGCCAATTCGACAACCAGTCTCAGTCGGGTTTCCTCGATGAATCAGACCTGTTGACCTCCATTGTGATGAGTGGTGATTCGGGATCCTGGCAAAACGACGGCGAAGGGCATTACTTCGCGATTACGCGTTCGGGCGAGGCATGGCCGAACCAGGATCTTGATGTTGAATTCACGGTTCGGTACGTGAAGTCCGACAAGTATGACGTGGCTGACGTGGCGGATCCCGGCGCAGCACCCGGTGACACGAAGCCTAGTGAACTGAAAGCGGTCTCTGGCGGCAGCAGCTTCAACAATGCGACGATGCTCAAACCCGGTGACACGATTTCCGACAACATCAATGCCGGCGAACGGCGGTACTTCGCGGTCCCCGTAGCAACGGGTCAAAATCTCCGTGCCGTGGTCGATATTCCTGGGTTGGAAGGCAGCGCGCTGGTCGGTGTCGCTGCGTACAACCCGCTGCGTCAGAAAATGGAGTTCAAGCCGAAGATTGACACCCAAAACCACGTGAATGGTTCCATGAATTCGGTGGTTGGCGGGGACGGCACAACCATGGACGGCGTCCTCAGCTGGGCCATCCTGCCGAAGAATCTTGCCGAGGGCGGTCAGCAGGCAGCACACGCCGTCGGCGGAGTGCAGTACCTCGTGTTGGGGCGCAACTATGACGATCAGTCAAACAAGGCTGCAATGCCGTTCACGCTGCGGACGCAGGTGTGGGGCGAAGCCTCCGATCAGGGTGTGAAAGTGGTGGCGACTCCCGACGAATACAAGGCGGAGTTTGGCGATCCGGAGGTGGATGCAAAGGCGAGCGCGTCACCGTCGCCGGGCCCATCCGCGTCTGAGAGTGAGTCAGAGGAGCCCTCGGAGCAGCCGAGCGAAGAGGAACCCTCGAAGGATTCTGACTCGGAGGCCGTAAATGACGAGCAAGGCGGCTTCCCGCTGGTGCCGGTGCTCGGCGGTGTCGGTGGCGTGCTTGTCCTCGGTGGCGGTGTCTGGTTGCTGGTACGCCGACTGAGCTAACCCGATATCCACATTGGTTTTGAGAAATGGCCTGATCTGTGCGGAAATGGCAAACGAATGTGGATATCGGGTTAGCCACCCGCCGTATGCTGGGCGCACATGGAGCTCTACTTGATTCGCCACGGCGAATCCACCTGGAATGTGGAAGGGCGGTTGCAGGGCCAGACCATGCACGTGCCCCTCACCGCGCGCGGTGAGGGGCAGGCCGCCCGGGCCGCAGAGGAGCTTATGGGGGAGGGTATCGTCGGGATGTGGTCGAGTGATCAGCTTCGCGCCCAGCACACCGCTCGCATCATCGGCGAGCGGTTAGGCGTTTCACCGCACTGGACGGCGCTCTTGCGTGAGCAAGCGTTGGGGGAGTTGGAGGGGAAGCTCACCAAGGAACTCCATCCCGAGCCCACGCCGCAGGGGCGGCACATCTGTGAGGTGGCGTGGGGTGGGGGAGAGTCGATCCGCGACGTGCACCGTCGGCTCCAAGAGTTGTGCGCTTTGCTGCGCGACGAGCACGGACCGGACGATCGCGTTGCGCTCGTCTCGCACGGCGACACGCTCCGCGTGCTGCTGGCGGTGCTGCAAGGAAAAGGGCATCGCGACGTGGCCTGGGTGCCGATCGAAAATGGCAGCGTGACGCGCGTGCGCTGGGAAGGGTGATTAGTCGACGAAGTGGTCCTCGTCGATGGTGGCCTCGAGCGGCTCGGCGTCGTGGGCGCGGCGGGTGACGAAGCGTCTCGGTACGCGGTCGCGCTTGTAGGTGACGGTGGAGTAGCCGTGTGGCTTGGGCTCGCCGTTCTCGTCGAGTGCCACCATGACGATTTTGTCGATGGTGATGATCTTCTCCCCGGTGAAGACGTTGCGCACCACGGCTTTCAAAGTGAGGCTGGTGGTGCCCCAGTGCACGACGGCGAGGCCCATCTCGATGATGTCGCCCTCGCGAGCGGAGGAGACGAAGTTGATCTCGCTCATGAATTTCGTGACGGTGCGCTCATTGCCCAGCTGGATGATGGCGTAGATGGCCGCTTCCTCGTCCACCCAACGCAGCAAACTGCCCCCGAACAGGCTCTGGTTTGCGTTCAGGTCTTCGGGCTTTACCCACTTACGAGAATGGAAATTCATGTTCGACACGGGGATGATGCTAGCCGTCAGGTTGCATGGCCGCACTGCTGATGGCTGAGACGCCCGGGAAAGCGCGCGGAATCCTCGGCGATTCGCGTCATGCAGCTCCGTGCAGGGCCAGCTGAACACTATCCTTGCCTCCAACGAGGGTGGAGAGGAGTCGGTGGATGGCGTCGTTCCGGGATGGCAGAAGGACCGCTTCCAACAGAAGCGGTAGGCAGGCCCTGATTGCTCAAACCGTGATTCGCAATGGCAGGGCGACGATCGAGGAGCTGCAAGAAATCACCGGCGTTTCGCTGATGACGGTCTATCGCGATGTCGCGACTTTGGAGCAGCGAGGCATCTTGCAACGCCATCGGGGAACCGTGGTGGCGATTGCCAGCGGCGTGCACGAGGCCGACGCAGAGTATCGCCTAGAGCGCAGCGCCGAGGCGAAGTTGGCGGTGGCGAAGGCTGCTGCGAAACTCATTCAGCCCGCTAGCTCGATCATGGTGGACGATTCCACGTCGGCAGTATGTCTACTGCGAGAAGTGGAGGAGTTGGATGCCATCACTGTTGTAACGAATTCGCTCCTCGTCGCGCGGGAAGTGACAGGCGAGCGACGCGCGAGCAAGCTCATTGTCGTTGGCGGTGATTACCAAGCGTGGGCGCAGTCGCTCACGGGCCCCGTCGCGCTGGCTCAAATCGAATCTATGAGCGTGAATCAATGCATTCTGTCTGCCTCGGGCATTGCCGACTTAGGGTGCTACCACCCAGATGCCGACGTGGCCGCAGTGAAGCGCGCCATGATCGCGCAAGCACAGTGCCCGATTCTGCTGCTCGAGCACGAGAAATTCGAGCGACGGGCGCTTCACAGGTTTGCGGACCTCACGGACTTCGCGCATGTGGTGGTGGACGCTGATATACCCGAGCAGCGTCGTGAAGAGCTGCTTGAGGCTGGCGTGCACCTCACCGTTGCTGGTGATTGACCCTTCTTTGAATTCACATGGCCCTTGTTTCATCTAACAATTCCTGTGTTAGATTTAACGCTGTTGGTCAAGGACGAACACCGGTAGCTGTCAGCTGGCGGCTGCGGGACCAGAGCAAGGAAGCAACGGAGAAAGATCATGGGTTTCAAGATCGTTGTCGCCGCCGATCCGGCTGGCGTGGACTACAAGGAAGCCATCAAGGCTGACCTCGAACAGGATCCTCGCGTTGATGAGGTCATCGACGCCGGCATCACCCCGGGCGAAGACACCGTGTACCCGCACATCGGTTTCGCCGCGGCGAAGAAGATTGCTGCAGGCGAAGCTGATCGAGGCATTTTTGTGTGTGGCACCGGCATGGGGATGGCTATGTCCGCGAACAAGGTTCCCGGTGTTCGTGCGTGCACGGCTCACGACTCATTTTCCGTGGAGCGCCTCATCATGTCGAACGATGCGCAGGTGCTGTGCCTTGGTCAGCGCGTCATCGGGCTGGAACTTGCCCGCCGTCTGGCGAAGGAGTTCCTCGGCTACGAATTTGATCCTTCCTCTCACTCGAAGGACAACGTAGACCTCATCTGCCGCTACGAGCAGGAGAACCTCGGCTGCTGACACCGAGGTAACACACCACTTCTACAACAGAAGGAACGATGATGTTCACTAGCTCACTTGGAGTTTTTCTCTTCGGTATTCTTGCCGCAGTGGCCGGAGGCGCAGTGGGTGCCGCGATCGGCGGTAACTACGCTTTCGTGCTCACTGGTTTTTGTGTGCTCGCGTCGTGGGGAATCTTTGCCACGACGGGCAACACTTTCGGGTTCGATTACCTCGCATTCGGTCCGTTCATGGGCCCGCACGTCGCGTTCGCCGCGGGTGTGGGTGCTGCGACGTACGCCCGGTACAAGCGCTTCTTTGAAGATGCCAAGGATGTGAATACCCCGCTGGCAGGTTTGGGTCACCCGTCCGTGCTGCTGTGCGGTTCTGCCTTCGGCGTGTTTGGCTTCCTCGTGCAGAGCGCCATCAGCCTCATCCCTTGGTTCGGTACCCACACTGACTCGGTGGCGCTCACCGTCGTCATTTCTGGCATTACCGCGCGCATCATGTTCGGCGGTGAACCGGGCAAGGGGCTCTTCAAGGGCTCTCTGCACAACCCGGAGCTGTTCCACAAGAACAGCGACAGGCTGTTCGACCGAATCAAGCCTGGTCCGAATGGGCGCTGGCTGGAATGGCAGGAGAAGCCTTCACAGCTGCTCACCATCGGTTCGCTGTTCGGTGTGCTCGCCGGTGGGGCATCGCTCTTCCTTGCAGCGAACGTCGGTGCAAGGTTCACGGAGCTTGGTCTGCCGAACCAGCTTGCAGCCGCGAATGCCCAGACCTTCACCTTCGGTATTTCGGCCATCATCATCTTGTTCCTGATTACGAACCGAAACATGCCGGTGCAGCACCACGTGACCATTACCGCTGGCCTCGGTGCAGTGCAGTTCTACCCGCTGCTCATGGGCTCGAGCTTCGCTGAGTTCACCTGGACTGCGACGAGCGCCTGGGATTCCCACGCGTGGCTGATGGCCGTCGTCGCGCTCCTGATTGCTGCGGTATTCGGCATCATGGCTGCCGGGCTTGGTGAGTTCTTCGCGAGGCTTTGGTACGACCGTGGCGTCAGCCACATCGACCCCCCGGCTGCCGGCATCTGGATCTCGAACACCATCGTCGTTGGCCTTGCAGCTCTGCTGGCCTGATTTCTAGGAGTTAGCGTGTCCACACCCACCACCCACGGTCCGGAAGAATTCTGCCAGGCCTACGTCTTCGATCTGGATGGCACGATCTACCTTGGCGAAGAACTTCTGCCAGGCGTGCAGCGCATGCTTGGGGAGCTTCGCCGTAGGGAGATCCCAGTTCGATTCCTGTCGAACAACCCCACCAAGGATCCCGACATGTACCTCGAGAAGCTGCAGCGCTTGGGGATCCCTGCCGAGATTGAGCAGATCTCCAACACGGTGGTCACGACGGTGAACTGGCTGAAGCACCACCATCCTGACGCCACGCTGTTCGTGGTGGGTGAGGAACCGCTCCAGAACGCCCTACGAAACAGCGGCTTCACCTTGAGTGAGGACCCGGAGAAGATCGACGTGGTTGTTGCCTCGTACGACAGGTCCTTCGACTACCGCAAGTTGCAGATTGCATTCGACGCTATTTGGTTCCACAAGCGAGCCATCCTCATCCAAACCAACCCGGACAGGTTCTGTCCCTTCCCTGGAGGTCGGGGCGAACCCGACTGCGCCGCTATGACTGCAGCTATCGAGGCGTGCACCGGTGTGAAGTGTTCTGCGAGCATGGGCAAACCGTCGCCGATCATGCTGGAGGAAGCGCTCGCTGGGCTGGACGTCGATCCTGCGCAGTGCGTCATGGTGGGTGACCGTCTGCAGACGGACATCAAGATGGCGGTCGACGGCGGCATGCGCTCCGCCTGCGTCCTGACTGGTGAGGCGACGGCGGACGACGTCGAAGCCCTGCCCGCAGCTGAGCGCCCCACCTGGACGCTCGACCGAATCGACAAGCTCATCCCTGCGAGCGTCTGGGACGAGCTCGGCTGGAACGAATAGCGCCTAGCCCCCGACGCGCTTCACTACATCCTCAAAGGAGAGAAACATGATTCCCAACGGCCCTTACCTCCTCGGTATTGATTACGGCACGGAGTCCTGCCGTGTCGCGATCTTCGACGTGAAAGGTCGCCCGCTGACCTTCGCGGCGACGCCGTACAAGACGACGCATCCGCGCCCCGGCTATGCCGAGCAGGATCCGGAAGATTGGTGGCGTGCGCTGCAGGCGTCGTGCCACAAGGCGATTGAGCTTTCGGGTGTTTCCCCGGCCGAAATCGCAGGTATTTCGTACGACGCGACGACGCTCACCATGGTGGCAATGAACGCGAAGGGCGAAGCGCTTCGCCCCGCCATCATGTGGATGGATGTTCGTGCCACCGAGCAGGCGGCCCGCGCGGACCAGTCTGAGTCCGTCGCACGCCTCTACAACGGCGCGGGCACCGCCCCGGCGATCGCCGAGTGGTACCCGTTCAAGGCCGCATGGTTGAAGGAACACGAACCCGAGACCTACAAGAACGCCGCGCACCTCGTCGACGCTCCCGATTGGCTGACGTTCAAGCTCACCGGCGAGTGGACCACGAACATCAACTCGGCTGCGCTGCGCATGTACTACAACCGAAATCACGGCGGTTGGCCCGTCGATTTCTATGAGACCATCGGATGCGGCGACGTGTTCGACAAGATTCCCGAGCGCGTGCTCGACATCGGCACCCCCGTCGGTGGTCTCGGCACCATCGCCGCGCAGCTTCTTGGGCTTCGCCCCGGCATCCCCGTCGCGCAGGGACTTGCCGACGCCTGGGCCGGGCAGATTGGTCTGGGCGTGTTGGCCCCCGGCTCGATGGCGCTCATCACCGGTTCGTCGCACGTGCTCTCCGGGCAGTCTGCGGAGGAGATTCACGGCAAGGGATTCTTTGGCTCATACACCGACGGTGTGCTCCCTGGTCAGTACACCGTTGAAGGCGGCCAGGTTTCCACGGGTTCGGTCATCAAGTGGTTCCGCGACAATTTCGCTGGCGATGTGGTGCACGCGGCTGAGAAAATTGGCCTGAATGCGTACGACGTGCTGAATGAGCAAGCGGCGAGCATTCCTCCAGGCTCTGATGGCCTCGTGATCAACGAATATTTCCAGGGCAACCGCACGCCGTACTCAGACTCGAAGGCCCGTGGAACCATCACCGGTCTTTCGCTCATGCACACCCAGGCGCACGTCTACCACGCGCTGCAAGAAGCCGTGTGCTACGGCACTGCACACAACCTTCGCGCGATGACTGCGGCTGGTTTCGATGTGACCCGCATGGTGGCGTGCGGCGGAGCCACGAAGAGTCGCAACTGGATGCAGATGCACGCAGACGTGACCGGCGTGCCGATCTCTATTACTGAGGTGGGCGACGCCGTCGTGCTCGGTACGTGCATGGTCGCGGCTGTGGGTGCTGGCATCTACAAGGACCTGCCTGAAGCCGCCGAGCACATGGTGCATGAGATCGACGTCTACGAGCCGAACCAGGAAGTCCATGAGGAGTACCAGTTCTACGTGGACCGCTACTGCGAGGCATATCCACAACTGCAGCCGACGATCCACCAGATCGTCGACCACGAATCCGAACGGTAAGAGATCGAACCAGAGGAGCTGGAAGTATGTCCGAATTGATTGAACGAGCCCTAGGTGACTGCGACGATACCGACGTCGTGGTGATGGGGCACGATGTACTGCCACAGACCGGTCAGGTGTTCGTCGACAATTTCCCCGGTGCGCGCGCCGTGCTGGTCTACGACGGCAACACTTGGGCCGCGGCGGGTGAACCTGTAAAGGCGTCGCTGGAGGCAGCTGGCGTAGAGCTTGCAGAGCCGCTGGAGTTCCCGGCATCCCCGACGGTGTACGCCTCCTATGACAACGTTGGGGTCATCCGCGATTTCCTCGCGAAGGAAGAGACCATCGCCGTCGTCATCGGCTCTGGCACACTCAACGACCTGGTGAAGCGTGCCAGCGACGAGCTCGGCCGTCGCTACATGGTTGTGTGCACCGCAGCCTCGATGGACGGGTACGCAGCCTTCGGCTCGTCGATCACCGAGGACGGGTTCAAGCACACCATGGCTTGCCGCGCTCCCAAGGCACTCATCGGTGATCTCCCGACGATGGCCGCCGCACCCCAGCGGTGCACCGCCACCGGCGTCGGTGACCTGATCGAAAAGGTTCCTGCCGGTGCCGATTGGATCATCGCCGACGAGCTCGGGATCGAGGCGATTGATCAGGAGGTCTGGGACCTCGTCCAGGGCCCGCTCCAGGCTGCCGTGAGCGATCCCGAAGGCCTCGTCGCAGGCAAGCCGGAATCCTTCCGCGGCCTGGTGGAAGGCCTCGTCATGTCCGGTTTGGCAATGCAGAAGTACCGGGTGAGCTCTCGGCCGGCTTCCGGTGCGGGGCACCAGTTCTCCCACCTGTGGGAGATGGAACACCTGGGAATGGAACTCGACCCGCCGCTGACCCACGGCTTCAAGGTGGGCCTCGGCACCATCTCCATGCTGGCGATGTGGGAGAAGGTGCTCGAGATTGACTTCACCAAGCTCGACATCGATGCAGCCGTCGCGAAGTGGCCGACGGCTGAGCAGATGGAGGCACGCGTCCGCGAAAACTTCTCCGGTGACCAGGTTGAGCCATCCGTGAAGCAGACGATGGGCAAATACATCGACGCCGACCAGCTCCGTGCACGCCTGGAGCTCGTGGCAGAGAAGTGGCCGACGATCCGTGAGCGCTGCGCAGCTCAGGTCATGACCGCTGAGCAGGTCGAGGCTCTCCTGAAGCAGGTTGGAGGCATCTACCACCCGTCGCAGATCGGTGTGACGAGGGAACGCTTCTACGACACCTACTTCCGTGCGCAAATGATCCGTTCTCGCTACACCCTCCTCGACTTCGTCTATGAAGCCGGTCTGCTGGAGGAGCTCGTCGACGCTCTCTTCGCCGAAGATGGCTTCTGGGGTCAGCGCCCCTGGAGCGAGTGAGAGTGAATGAGGAGGAAGTGAACGAAGTGGCTGATGAACAGTACGTAATCGGCATTGATTTCGGTACTTTGTCCGGCCGGGCCCTCGTCGTGCGGGCGTCTGATGGTGCAGAACTCGGTACCGCCGTGGCCTCGTACTCGCATGGCGTCATGGACGACGAACTCACTGCTGCGGATGGGCAGAAGCTCCCCGCGGAGTTCGCGTTGCAGGATCCGAATGATTATCGGATGGCTACCGAAGAGGCCGTGCGCGGCGCACTGCAAGACGCCGGTATCGATCCTGCGAAGGTGGTCGGAATCGGCATCGATTTCACGTCGGCGACGGTGCTTGCCTGCAAGAACGACGGCACCCCGCTTTGCGAGATCGACGAGTACCGTAATAACCCGCATGCGTGGGTGAAGCTGTGGAAGCACCACGGTGGCGTTGCGGAGGCAGACCGCATCGTGGAAGTCGCGCGCGAACGTGGTGAAGACTGGCTGGGGCGCTACGGAGGGATCCTGAACTCAGAGATGGGGCTCCCCAAAGCATTGGAAACCTTCAACAAGGCGCCTGAAGTATACGAAGCCACCGAAGTGTTCTGTAACGCCCTGGATTGGATCATTTGGTGGCTCACCGGTGAACTCCAATACTCCGCAGCCAACGCGGGTTACAAGTTCAACTGGCAAGACGGTACCTACCCGTCGGAGGACTTCCTGCGCGAGGTCGCCCCGGGGTTCGAAGGCGTGTTCAAGGAGAAGCTGACCGCTCCGATCATTCCTCTTGGGGCTCGGGCGGGCGGTTTGACCGAAGAAATGGCGGAGCGCCTTGGACTGCGCCCGGGCATCGCCGTAGCCACCGGCAATATCGACGCCCACGTGGCCGCCGCCGCTGTGCAAGGCCTCGAGCCCGGTCAGCTGACGGCCATCATGGGCACCTCAAACTGCTACGTGATCTCCGACGAGCAGCTCGTGGAAGTGCCGGGCGTCTTCGGCGTCGTCGATGGCGGAATTATCGACGGCCTGTGGGGCTACGAAGCGGGCCAGTCCGCAGTCGGCGACATCTTCGCCTGGTTCATCGACAACTGCGTCCCGGCATCCTATTTCGAGGAGGCCGAACGTCGAGGAATGAATATCCACGAGTTGCTGTCTGAACTTGCTGCCAAGCAAGCCGTAGGGGAGCACGGGCTCGTCGGCCTCGACTGGCACAACGGCAACCGGTCTGTGCTCTCCGACGCCAGCCTTACTGGGCTGCTCGTCGGGCAGACGCTGGCAACGAAACCGGAGGATCAGTACCGGGCGCTCGTTGAATCCACGGCCTTCGGTGCCAGAACCATCATCGAGTCGTTCCGAAGCGCTGGTATCGCAGTGAACGAGCTCATCGCTTGCGGCGGTGTCACGAAGAATCGTTGGATCATGCAGCTGTATTGCGACATCTGCCGGGTGCCACTCTCCGTTGGGGAGACGGTGCAGACAGGCAGCCTTGGCTCGGCGGTATTCGCGGCTGTCGCTGCGGGTGTGTACCCCGATGCACGGGCCGCTTCCCAGGCCATGGGTGCAAAGACACCTAACGCCTATAGCGTCGACGAGGAGCGCGCGGCTAAGTATGACGAGCTCTTCGCTATCTACACGCAACTGCATGAGTACTTTGGGCGTGAGCACAAGGACATCATGCATTCGCTGAGGGACATGCGACGCGCCGCACGCGCCTAACGTCCCGCGCTATGTGAACAGGTGGTCAGCCTATATGGCTGACCACCTTGTTTTTCTCGGTTCCTGAGCAAGTTTCGGAGCGCTCCATTTGCGCGCGGAATCGTCCCCGGTTGGCTGCGATAGCCGCGAATCGCGCTCGAACCGATCAGCCGGGGACGATTCCGCGCGGCTTCGAGGGATGCCTGGGAGGGCAGCGCATCCGTCCTCGATGGTTGAGTAGCGAGCAGAGCTCGCGTATCGAAACCGGAACTGCAACCCGTTAATATCAAAATGGTCGCTTAGAACGCCGCGACAATAGTCGGCCTCCACCTGTCGCCTGCCACTGCGCTTCGCGTCCGAATGGCGCTCATCAATTCAGTTCCCATTCGATGGAGCCCTCTTTCTTGAGGGCCGCCTTGCCGTCAGCCACGTCGAAGTTCACGACGACACCAGCGAGCGTTGTCTCCCTGACAGTGGTTTCCCGCATAAGCGTCTGTTCCTGTTCGACGCTCAACACCGGTCCTTCTTTAGCGGTGAACGTGACTGCCAATGACATACGAGAAGCTTCCTTGATGGGTTGCGCAGTGACCACTTCATCGAACTTCGAGTACAGCAGCTTGTTCTTGGTCTGGTCATCATAAGGGTGGCATGACCAGTTCACTTTGGTCTTGACCCCGCTTACCTCAATCTCGCCTTCGCCAAATCCGTAGTTGCAGCGGTCGTCGTCGTTGCCCATCGCCATTTGAGCATCAACCCATGCCTGAGCATGCGCTCTTGCCTGTTTCGTAACTTCAGGAGAGGCCACGACGACGGGAGACGACGTGGCGAAATCAACAGGTTCTGCGACGGAGATGAGCCCAGCAAACTCGGCGACTGGCTTCACTTCATAGCGGCCCAGCAGCCACGGAGCACCGTCCTCATAGAGCTCTTCCAAACTGCGCTCGCCGACAGTCAGCAACTCAGCGGGGACGGAGTCGTCGGCTTCCGTGCCACTGACGATTAGGCCCTCGCATCCGAGGCCAACTCGGTATTCGTCTTCTTCGCGCACAAACTCCACACATCCGTCACTGCCACCCTCGACTTGAATGGTTCCTCGGACCGACGTAGGGGCAGATAGCGAGGCGGGGGTCCAGTGCGTGTAAGGCTCGCCATTGATGGTGGGCGTGTAGTCCTCGTCGCCGAACGCATCCTTCTTGCTCGCGTCCTCTGGTTGGGATGCAAGCACGTCATCGAACTCAGGCAAGGTGTTCTCAGGGGCAGTGATGGGATCTACCGTGATAGTTACGGAACCTTCGATGCCGGTCCACGCTTTCAGCGTGCCCAACGAGTCCATCACCTGCTGCGCGTCAGGGCTCATCAGCGCTCGGAGAGTCTCAGCATCTCCTGCTTCCAAAGCTGCTTTGAGTGATGCGACGGCATCATCAATCTGCGAATTAATTTGTGTCGCAGTCTCGTCGTTCTGGGTTTTGGCGGCGTCTACTTTGGCGGACAGTTCCTCCAGCGCGGTGGAGTCGGTTTGCTGTACGTACTCGGCTGCCGACTCGCCACTGCATCCTGCCAGAGCGAGGGCCGCGATAATGCTAACGGCGGCGATACGGGTTTTCATTCTTCTGCCTCTTCTCTTGGTGCGCGGACGAGGACGAACCACCTGCCACCGCGTTTCTCAAAGCCCTCTTGGGCTGGGTTTTCTGAGCGATAGATGCGATTCCTGAGTGCCGCCAAGCTTGGCGCGCCAAGCAGGTGGACTGCCTCGGCGAGTGGTACATACCGATCACCCTCGCCCAGCTCCACTGGTCGGGTTCGCCCCACTGCTGAACCACACTCCTCTCGTCGCGCTTGAAGCTACATCGGGGCAAGTGTGAACGCACTTCCGCGTGTCGCAACGTGTTTCTGCTCGTAAGACGCCTAAACAGCACGAAACAGCACGCTCCGATCCAATCCCGGAGATAGGTAACGGCCTGGATGCGACGGCAGCATGGCGGCTCCTCTGAATAGACGTCGCCTCTACAGTGTCGGTAGCTCGGCATGTTTGGTCACTGTTGCGTTGCCAGGTCACGAGCGGCCGGTCTTGCAAGGGCCTGTTTTCGGGGGGGGGTCAATCTGCGTACGGATTTTGCAGTTTTTCTGTCGGCGCATCTCGATACGGCGACTGCGTCGCCTACTCGATGACCGGGGTGGGGTGCGGTTCACTGGTGGTTGAGTAGCCCGCGACGCGGGCGTATCGAAACCGACGCCGCATCTCGATACGCAGCTTCGCTGCTACTCGATGATCAGGCTCAGCGGCAAGGTAGGTGTGGTCGGGGCGACAGGACTCGAACCTGCGGTCTCCTGCTCCCAAAGCAGGCGCGCTAGCCACTACGCTACGCCCCGTTCCCGTGATGGGACTCCGGCAGTCTACTCCATTTGGCGCAAATTCGCTTGGGGGACTGCGCGGAGGCGCTACGCCATTCGAGTGAGTAAATCCTGCACGCGCTTGATGATTTCGTCCCGGATCTCGCGAACTACGTCGAGTGGCTGGCCTGCCGGGTCTGGGATGTTCCAATCTTCGTACGTTGTTCCGGGAAAGATTGGACAAGACTCTCCGCAGCCCATCGTGATGACCCAATCCGAGGCTTTTACCGTCGAAGGATCGAGTTTCTCAGGCTGTGAGTGCGGCTCGAGGTCTATTTCCGCGAGAGCCTCGCGCACCTCGGGGTGCACGTCGTCGGCAGGGTCGGTTCCCGCACTAAGGATGGTCAGGTTGGTTCCCGCCAGCTGTTGGGCAATGGCTGCGGCCATTTGGGAGCGCCCGGCGTTCTTGGTGCAGGCGAAGAGGATGGTTTTCATCGGACGATCCTCCGCGTGTTGGTGGTGGTCTATGAACTTCGCCTCGATGGAGGTCAGCAATGATGCATCGAAGGGTTCAGCGATTGAGTAGTAGGCCCATTTGCCACGTTTCACTCGTTCGAGAATCCCTGCGTTCACAAGCTTGGTCAGGTGGTGGGAGATGGTGGACCGGCTGAGATCAAAGACCTCGGGAAATGAGCAGGCGCAGACCGGGTTGGGTGCGCATCGGTGAATAAATACCGCCAGTTGTAGTCGGACCGGGTCGCCGAGCGCCGAAAATATTGCAGCCACGCTGGCTGCCTCGTCGAAACCGATGATCGACGGAGTAGTGCAGCAATCGGCAGATCGAGGTGTGGTCACAGGCAAACGGTAGCACGTTTCGATGGATGTCGAAGTGTGTTACCGTTGCGATGTAACGATAACCATCGAAATGTTTGGAGGATGACATGCGTCAGATCGATGTGTACGAACCCGCACTGTGTTGCTCGTCTGGAGTCTGTGGCACCGACGTGGATCAAAACTTGGTGGACTTCAATGCCGCACTGGGTGCGCTGAAGCGCGACGGCGTCGAGGTAGCGCGACACAACCTTGCCTCGGAGCCTGCAGACTTTGCGGCCTGCGAATCCGTGCGGTCGCTGATGGAGGTTGCCGGGGTCGAAGGACTTCCTGCCACCGTCGTCGACGGTGCGGTGGTGCTCACCGCTTCATACCCCACCGAGGCGCAGCTGCGGCAGTTCGCGGGGGAGCAGCAGGCCCAGTCTCTACCCATCGCTAGCACCGGTTGCTGCGGTGGCGGTGAGTGCTGATGCTGCTTCCTGAACTCACAACGAAGTTCACGTTTCTTACCGGCAAGGGTGGCGTGGGCAAGACCACGGTGTCTTGTTCGCTAGCCGCTCAAGCCGCAGCTCGTGGGCGGCGTGTGCTCCTCGTCTCGACAGATCCGGCATCCAATGTCGGGCAGGTCTTTGGGCGCGCAATCGGGTCCAGCCTCACGTCGTTGGCGGACTTGGTGGAAGGAGCCTCGAGTTTCGACGCAATCGAGATCGATCCTGAGGCGGAAGCGGAGCGCTACCGCGAATCCATTCTCGGGCCGGTGCGCTCAGTGCTCCCGGCGGAGGTGCTCGCCGCCACTGAGGAAACCCTCTCGGGTTCTTGCACGGTGGAGATCGCCAGCTTCAACCGATTCACCGACTACCTCACCAACGCTGACGTGGCGGATGCGTATGACCATGTGGTGTTCGACACCGCACCTACAGGTCACACGCTGCGGCTCCTCTCGCTGCCCGGAGATTGGTCCAGTTTCATCAGCAAGGGAGCGGGAGACGCGTCGTGTCTGGGCCCCATGTCCGGGCTGGAGAAGCATCGAGAGACGTACCAGGGTGCGGTTGAAGCACTCGCTGACAGGCGAAAGACCTCGTTGATCCTCGTGGCGCGAGCCCAGGAGAGCACGCTCGCGGAGGCGAACAGGTCAGCCGCCGAGCTGCAAGATCTAGGCATCAAACCCTCCGTCCTCGTCGTGAACGGCGTCTTGCCGGCGCAGGCCGCAACAGACGAGCTCGCGACGTCGATCTATGAGCGTGAGCGTCAGCTCATCGACGGGATTTCGATAAATGATTCGCTGCGCGAGATCAGTGCGCTTCCCGTAGTTCCTATTGAACTCCATGCCACGCCGGTGATGGGTGTAGAAGGGCTGCTACGCCTGGGCCAGGTAGAACCTGACACTGTCGGGCCCAGTGGCGCATCGGACGCGGAACCCGTCGAAATCCCGGTTGGTCTCGATTCACTGGTTTCTGAACTGGCTCAGGGTGAACCAAAGCTGGTCCTGTGTATGGGCAAGGGCGGCGTTGGGAAGACCACGGTTGCCCAGGAGATTGCTCTGGGCCTCGCGCAGCTGGGCAAGCCGGTGCACCTGTCAACCACCGATCCGGCGAACCATTTGGACGGCTCGCTCGTTGCCCAAGCATCCGGGCTCACCGTGTCTTCTATCGATCCTGAGGAAGTTACCGCTCGCTACCGTGACGAGGTACTCGCGGCGAAGGGGGCATCCCTCGACGCGGAAAGCCTCTCTCAACTAGAGGAGGATTTGCGGTCTCCGTGCACCGAGGAGGTTGCAGTCTTTCGCGCCTTCTCTGACGTGGTCGGCAGAGCCCAGGACGAATGGGTTGTGCTCGATACTGCCCCTACCGGCCACACGCTGTTGCTCCTGGACGCCACGGGTTCCTACCATCGAGAGCTCATGCGCCAGTCCGGGCGAGATGACTCGGCGACCACCCTCCAGCGGCTCCAAGACTCGGATGTGACGCGCCCTGTGCTGGTGACACTTCCGGAAACGACGCCGGTGCTCGAGGCGCAATCGTTGGCGCGGGACCTTGAGCGCGCAGGCATCACGCCCTGGGCGTGGGTGATCAATCAGTCGCTGCCTGCCACGCAAACGACGTCCCCGTTCCTCAAGCAGCGTGCGCGGACGCAACGCAAGATCATCGAGGGCGTCGTGGAAAGCGCCCAAGTGCCGGTCGTGCAAATCCCGCTCAGTGCGCAGTGACGAATGCCGGTTCATGTGAGCACAGATGAGTGCCGGATGATACATCCGTAAGTGCGCCCAGAAAATAAGGTTTCAGCCCTTGCCCAATTGGAGGGGCAAGGGCTGAAACCTTATCGAGCGGATGACGGGAATCGAACCCGCGTAGCTAGTTTGGAAGACTAGGGCTCTACCATTGAGCTACATCCGCAACGCCGAATGATCATAGCAGCGACGAAGGCTCCACGCGATTCGCTCGCTAGGATTTGCGCATGCGCGAACGGCCACCCCTCGATGTCGAACTGCTCGACTTCCATGCCAGAGCAGCGTCGTTCGATGGCAGCATTGCGGTCCAATACGACGACGGGACAGTCGTCGTGATCACCCTGTCAGGGCCCGAAGAGGGGCCGAAGACCGCCAGAATGGCGGGCACCAAGGGCTTCAATATGCAATCGTTTCGCATCGACGAGTTCCCGGAACTCGGCGACCTCGCCATCGCTGCGCACGGGCGACGTCCCGTCGGAGCGTACAAGCTCCCTCCGGGCAAGCTGATTACTGGCTTTAACCCCGGTTACGCCTTCGCGATGCTGGCGGGGGCGTTGGCTGGTGGGGCGTTTGGGCTCTGGGCCAGCTACCACATGGGGCTCTCGCCGTCGCTGCCTACCATCCTGGTGGTCGCGTTATGCGCGCTGATCCCTGCGGCCTTCATCCATCCGCGCTTCGTCGCCGCGCCCCACGCCTACGTCTCAGGAGGTCACGAGTATCAGCTGCACGGGTTTCTGGACGACGCTGGGGCGCGCAGGGACATCGTCGGGAAGGTCAATCAGCTGAAGGCGGAATACGGGCGGCTGGCGTCGGACGTCATCATGCGGATCGAGTGCCCCGCGCTGTTCGACGCCACGTTGCCGGAGACCCGACGGTTCACCGAGCTCATGGTGCGCTGGGACG
The DNA here is from genome assembly GCA_032576855.1 of Propionibacteriaceae bacterium. Lineage (GTDB taxonomy): Bacteria > Actinomycetota > Actinomycetes > Propionibacteriales > Propionibacteriaceae > Arachnia. Next base: position 111,400 of record JAWFWL010000008.1, on the reverse strand, counting down.
CGGAGCACGCGCAGCTGTCCAACCCCGAGCGGGCCACGCTGGCGGGGGAGCTGGCCGTCGCATTTGAAACAGCGAAAGCGCACGCTGAAGCCGTGGGCATGCATCATTACCCCGACGACGCCCGCGGCCCGGCAGAAACCGCGCTGAAGGCGATGCGACTCGCGCAGGACTCGAAGGCGACGCGCGCGGAGCGGCAGGCCGCGCTCGAGCGCGCGGTGGCGATCTTGGAATCGTTGGCGCTGCACTACCTCCCTACTGTCAGGGAGGCGAAGGAGCTTGTTGCGGGCCGGCCGCTGCGCGCCTTGCCGGGGAGGCCGGAGCTGTGAGCAGCGCAACGTACTGGACCCCGGCGGACATTGATGCCGAGCTCATCGGTCTGTCTGGGCAGGCCTTCCTCTGGATCGGCCGACGACGCGCCGTCGCCATGCAGGTGACCGTCGTGCAGGGTCGCTATGGAGACACCACCATCTTGCGCTGCGTGGACCCTCACGTGCGCCCGCTGCGAGAGTGGAGGAGGCGGATCACCTTCCGTGGGCAGACGCTCGGTGATGCCAACCCCGACGACGCCCCACCGCGCGCGGTGCTGCGCATGCCCCCGTGGGAGCTGGAAGGCAACAACCTGACTGGCGCCCAGGTCCGTCGCTGGAGCCTTCTTCCGATGGCGGCGATCATCGTGTTGGCCACGGTGTTGGCGCAGCCATTCGTGCTACTAACGCTGTTTCTCATTCCGCTGCTGGCGTGGATAGGTAGAACGTTGAACCGGGCCGACGGCCTCACGGTGCGCTCGCTCGAGGGCATGCCCCTCAACGAACACAACCTCGTCGAATACGCGTTGGCCAGGCAGCGCGGTGAGAACCCGCGCGGCCTGCGCGGCATCCCGCGCATCGAGGAGGCGAGGGAGCGCGTCGAGAAAGTCCGCTCCGACTACGGTGGGCGCAAGATTGACATCGTCTATCGCATCGAGCAACCGGCGCTGTTCGACTCCTCAGCACCGACGACCGAGGCGTTCCTCGTCGCGTTGTGGGAGTTCGACCAGATCACCGACGACGCCCCGCCCCGCCAAGTGGAGGAGGCCGCCGCACGGGTAGAGGTGGCGTACGGGCTGGCGCGCCGCCACGCGGAGACTGTCGGGATCGGGCACGTCGCACCCGAGAAGGCCGACGATGTGCGTCGGGCCGCGAAGGTGGCGAGGCTGGCCGTCGCTGGGGGCAGTGAGGGCGAGCGCGCCGCAGCCCGAGCGCAGCTCAGTGCCCTGCTCGCATCCCTCGCGCTGCACTTCCTGCCCGACGCGGCAGAGCTGCGCGCACTCGAAGGTCCGAGAACTGAACCCGGCGAGCGTGACCCGATTGACACGGACCGCTAGGATTGCACAGTCACAATCATCAGTATCAGGAGTGAAGTTCGTGCCCAGCACCATTGAGCAGCTCAACCCCACCCGGGTGAAGCTCACCGTCGAGATTCCGTTTGCCGATCTCAAGCCCCACCTCGACAAGGCTTACAAGGACATCGCCGGCCAGGTGAACATCCCCGGCTTCCGCAAGGGCAAGGTGCCGGCCGCAGTGATCGACCAGCGTTTCGGCCGTGGTGTCGTGCTGCAGGAGGCTATCAACGACGCGATGCCCGGAGCTTACGGTGCCGCAGTCGAAGAACACAAGCTGACGCCGCTCGGCCAGCCCGAGATCGAGATCACCAAGCTTGAAGACAAGGAACTCGTCGAATTCACCGCCGAGCTTGATGTTCGTCCTGAGTTCGACCTGCCCGACTTCGAGAAGATCGACGTTGAGGTCGAGACCGCACAGAGCACCGAGGAAGAGCTCGACGAGCGCATCGAGATGCTCCGCAAGCGCTTCGCCACCACCAAGGAAGTGGGCCGCAAGGCCAAGAAGGGCGACCTCCTCACCATCGACCTCAAAGCCAGCCAGGATGGCAAGGGGCTCGACGACGCCACGGCTGAGGACCTCGAGTACGAGATCGGCGACGACAAAAACATGCTCGAAGGCCTCAAGAAGGCCGTCACCGGCACCAAGGCGGGCGACGTCGTCACCTTCACCTCGACGCTGCTGGGTGGCGCCCACCGCGGCGAAGAGGCCGAGATTGAGGTCACGGTCAAGAAGGTGCAGCAGCAGGACCTGCCCGACGTGGACGACGAGTTCGCCCAAATGGTGTCCGAATTCGACACCGTCGAGGAAATGAAGGAAGACCTCCGCAAGGCCGTCGAACAGCAGGCCAAGCAGGAGCAGATCGCAGATGGCCGCGACAAGATCATCGAAGCCGTCGTCGCAGCGACGCCGTTCGACCTCCCCGAGAAGGTGCTTGCCGACGACCTGGCTGCGCGCCACCAGGGTGTCGAGCAGCAGCTCGCCCGCGCCGGACTCACCCTCCAGCAATACCTGGAAGAGGCGGAAGAGGAAGAGGCCGAGGACGAGGAATCGTTCTGGGCCGAGCTCGACCGTCGTGGCGAGGAAGCGCTGCGTGCGCAGATCATCCTCGACAAGTACGCGGAGGAGCACACCGTCGAGGTTTCTCAGCAGGACCTCACCGAGCTCATCTTCCAGAAGGCGCAGATGAATGGTTCGTCGCCCCAGGACGAGATCCAGCACATGATGGAGCACAACCACATGGCGGAATGGATGTCCGAAGTGCGTCGCGGCAAGGCGCTCGCCGCCATCTGTGCAGCTGCGACGGTGAAGGACCCGGAGGGTAACGTCGTCGAGATGCCGAAGCCCGCGGAGCCGGAAGCGGAGGAAGCCGCTCAGGCTGAGGCCGCGCCCGCGCAAGTTGTCACCGAGGTTGACGGCGAGGAGATCGCCGTCGATATCGAAGAGAAGTAACACGCCACACTGAGCGTGCATGAGGGGCGGTTCCGCGATGGCGGTGCCGCCCCTTCGCCCATATCGGCTGCGCCACTGCAAGAAGAACTCGAATTCCCCGCGTCCTCGCGCCGCCTACAGCTCTGCCGACGGCGAACACTTACGGCACGTGTTGGGTGAAGCGCGCCTGGCCGGTAGGTTTGATGCTGTGACTGAACGAAATATCCCCACCGCAGTGGCGGCAGCCGGGGGCCTAGGCATGAACGACAACGTCTATCAGTCGTTGCTCGCGAACCGCATCATCTTCCTGGGCTCTGAGGTGCGCGACGAGAACGCCAATGCCATCTGCGCTCAAATGCTGCTGCTGAACGCCGAGGATCCTAATCAGGACATCTTCCTCTACATCAACTCACCGGGTGGTTCCGTCGACTCCGGTATGGCCATCTTCGACACCATGCAGTGGATCAGCAACGACGTTGCCACCGTCGCCATGGGCCTCGCCGCGTCGATGGGACAGTTCCTGCTGTCCGCAGGCGCCCCCGGCAAACGCTACGCGCTGCCGCATAGCCGCATCATGATGCACCAGCCTTCGGGTGGCCTCGGCGGAACGGCATCCGATATTCGCATTCAGGCTGAGCAGTCGCTCCACATCAAGAAGACCATGGCCGAGCTGATCGCGAAACACACTGGTCAGCCGCTCGAACAGATCGAGGCCGACTCAGACCGTGACCGCTGGTTCACGGCGGAGCAGGCTCTCGAATATGGCTTCATCGACCACGTCTACGAGCGCGCGTCGCAGATCAATACGGAGGCACCGAACCAGTGAGCGAATTCACCCTTCCCGGAGGCCTTGCCCCGGCTGGTCCATCCATGGATTACTACATCCCGCAGTGGGAAGAGCGCACCAGCTACGGCGTGCGTCGCGTTGACCCTTACACGAAGCTGTTCGAGGATCGCATCATCTTCCTCGGCACCCCCATCAGCGACGACATCGCCAACGCCGTGATGGCGCAGCTGCTGTGCCTGCAGTCGATGGATGCTGAGCGCCCCATCTCCATCTACATCAACTCGCCCGGCGGCTCATTCACCGCACTCACCGCCATCTACGACACGATGCGCTACATCAAGCCCGAAGTGCAGACGGTGTGCCTGGGCCAGGCCGCGTCGGCTGCGGCTGTGGTGCTGGCGGCGGGTACAAAGGGCAAGCGCTTCGCACTGCCGAACTCGCGCATTCTGATTCACCAGCCTGCGACGGAGGGCGGCCATGGGCAGTCGTCAGACCTCGAAATACAGGCGAAAGAGATTCTGCGTATCCGCTCACTCATGGAGCAGATGCTGGCGAACGACACCGGCCAGAGCGTGGAGAAAATCTCGAAGGACATCGAACGCGACAAGTTCCTTACCGCAGAAGAGGCCAAGGAGTACGGCATTATCGACGACATCTTCTAGATCGAGTCGGTGCTGTAAAAGCCGCTGTACGTCTGCAACGAGGCCCCAGATGCATTACCGCGTCTGGGGCCTCGGCACATCATCAAAGGACGGCGAGCCATCCGGGGGGTTGCACCACCCACTCGGTAGGGTTACGCGAGAAGACCGATCAGGGAGGAGGCCCCGCCAGTGCCGCGCGATACCGAACCGCGTGAAGTGTTTAAATGCAACTTCTGTGGCAAGACACAAAAGCAGGTGCGTCGCCTCATCGCAGGTCCGGGCGTATATATCTGTGACGAGTGTATTGCCCTGTGCCAGGAAATGATCGATGAAGAGTTTCCTGAGGAAGACGGCATCGAAGTACTTTCTGAACTGCCGAAGCCGCGGGAAATCCGGGACTTTCTGGACACCTACGTCATTGGTCAAGACGAAGCCAAAAAAACGCTTGCCGTGGCTGTGTACAACCATTACAAGCGCCTCCGCTCGCAACAGAAGCGGCCGCGTCGTGCCAACGAAGAAATCGTCGAGGTCTCGAAGTCTAATATTTTGCTCATGGGGCCCACCGGGTGCGGCAAGACCTACCTCGCGCAGACCCTCGCTCGTATGCTCAACGTGCCGTTCGCTATGTGCGATGCCACGGCGCTCACTGAAGCCGGGTATGTCGGGGAAGACGTCGAAAACATTCTGCTCAAGCTGATTCAAGCCGCAGATTTCGACATTAAGAAAGCCGAAACCGGAATCATCTATATTGACGAGATCGACAAAGTAGCCCGCAAATCGGAAAACCCGTCGATTACTCGTGACGTCTCCGGCGAGGGCGTGCAGCAGGCCCTGCTCAAAATCATCGAGGGTACCGTCGCTTCGGTGCCTCCGCAGGGTGGGCGTAAACATCCCCATCAAGAATTTCTGGAGATTGATACCACCAAGGTGCTGTTCATCGTCGGTGGGGCATTTGCGGGCTTGGAAGACATCATCGAACAGCGTGTCGGAAAGCGTGCGCTCGGATTCAGCCATGACGAGCCTGACGCGCAACATATCGACGATGTGTTCGCCGAAGTGCGGCAAGAAGACCTGCACAAGTTTGGCCTGATCCCGGAATTCATTGGACGCCTGCCGGTGGTCACGTCGGTGTCGCCCCTGGATCGCGACGCGCTGGTGCGCATCCTGCAAGAGCCGAAGAACGCGCTCATCAAGCAGTTCCAGAAGCTCTTTGATCTGGACGGTGTGGAGCTGGAATTCTCCGACGACGCCATCGAAGCGATTGCTGATCGTGCGCTGGAACGCCAGACCGGCGCACGCGGGCTGCGCTCCATCCTGGAAAGCCTGCTGCTCGACGTGATGTTTGAAGTGCCGAGTAATGAAGACATCGCGACGGTGCGCGTCACCGGGGCAGCGGTGCGGGGAGAAACCACACCCGAACTCATCACCCGTAGCGACATCGAGGCACAGCGAGGCCTGTCCGCCTGAGTATTTGCAACCAGCGAGGATGTTCTCGTCAGTGCGCATGACTAAGCTGGGGCCTCATGAGTCATGGCTACCGTCGTTACCCGCACATTCACGGCAAGAACGTGGTGTTCGTCGCTGATGATGATCTTTGGATGGGGGAGACGAGCGGCGGTATCGCCTACCGGCTCACACGTGGGGAAGAGACACCACGCACGCCGAGGTTCTCGTCGGATGGGCGCAATGTAGCGTTTGTCTCGACGACGGGTGGCGGCTGGGACCTGTACGTCACCGGCCCAAACGGCGGCACGCGTCGCCTCACTTGGCTGAGTGCAGGCCGAATGCAAGTTTCTGGCTGGATCGACGCCACGCACGTCATGATTGCCTCGTCGCATGAGTCCGTGGCTCGTGGCCTTACTTATCTCTATTCCGTGTCACTCGACGGCCACATTCAGCGGCTTCACTACGGGCTTGCGATGGATGCGGCCGTTGGGCGGGCAGGCACCGTCGTGGCAAGCCCTAACTTCCACGGCCCGCACGAATGGAAGCGCTATCGCGGCGGCATGGCCATTCGCTTGTGGGTGTCCGCGAATGGGCGCTCGGATTGGAAGCGCATCCTGCCGGACACGGATGCGAGCCTCGCCGGCCCCAGCTGGTTCGGAGACCGCATCATCTTCACCTCTGATCGGGGCGACTCGGTGCGTGGCCAGGCGCAGCTGTGGTCGGTGACTGCCACTGGCCGCAACCCGAAACAGCACACCGAGCACGGTTTCAAGCAGGGCTACGTGCGCGACGCCACCACTGACGGCAAGAACATCGTCTACCACGCACGAGGCCAGCTGTACCTCATGACCTCACTCGAGGGCCGGCCAGAGCGCCTCGACCTGCGTACCGCGGTCGGCCGCCCGCAGCCGGTGCCCGTCGCTCCAGGTGAGCGTCTGGATGCCATCGTCCCCGACTACGGCGGCGACGGCTCGCTGCTGGAGTGGCGCGGTTCCGCGCAGTTCCTGACGCACCGTTCCGGACCTGCGCGAACTCTCTCCGACAGGCCAGGCGTGCGTATCCGGGAGCCGCGTTTGCTGGGGCGCACCGGGAAAGCGATCTGGGCGTCGGACGCGGAGGGCGACGACTGCCTGGAGATCGTGAGCGTCGACGGGGATGGGCCTGTACGCCGGATCGCGCAGGGTCGTGTCGGACGGGTGGTGGAGCTGGAATCGAACCAGCAAGGCACGAAGGCAGCCATCGGATCGCACGACGGCGCTATCTATCTGCTCGATATCGCGCGAGGCTCCCTGAAAAAAATTGGTCGTTCGCCCGACGGCGAACCCACGGGGTTCACGTTCTCGCCAGACGGCCGCTACCTCGTGTGGCGCGAGGCCATCGCCAATGAGGGTATGCTCGGCAGACTCGTCGGATACGACCTCACCGAGGACCGCTCGTTCGCACTCACCAAGGGTCAATTTAACGACTACTCGCCGAGGTTCTCGTCGTGTGGGAAATACCTCACGTTCCTCTCGTCGCGCACCATTGATCCCAGTTACGACGAGCTCACATTCGACCTCTCGTTCACCAACACTGTCCGCCCCTGGCTGGTTCCGCTCAGCGCGGAAGAACCGTCGCCATTCGGGGTGAGCGCGGATGGTTGGCAGATCAGCGAACCCGACGACGATGCTTCACCGGAAGCGTCGACGCAGAAGGACGACCACAAGCCCAACGAAGTCACCCAGGTCGTGTTCGACACCGACGGCTTCGAAGACAGGCTCTCAGTGTTTCCGGTGCAAAGCGGCCAGTTCCGTGAGATCACAGCCGTCGCCGACGGCGTCATTTGGACGCGGCTCACATCCGGTAGCGCGGTGCTTGGCGACGGGCGCGTCGGCACGGAGGAAACGAAGGATGTCGTCGAGCATTATTCATTTAAGCAGCGCAAGGCGACGGTGGTCGTCGAGGCATGCGACGGCGTCGCAGCCTCCGGCGACGGACAACGCCTCGTGGTGCGCTCAGGCGACGAGGTCTGGGTACAGCCGTCGGATTCCAAGCCCGACGACGAGGACCGCGTCGTCGTGGACCTCAATCGGTTGCGCCGTGAGATCGACCCGGCTGCCGACTGGCGGCAGATGTTCGACGAAACCACGCGCCTCATGGCTAGCCACTTCTGGCGCGAAGACATGGACGGCGTTGACTGGGGCAAGGTGGTGGCTGAGTATCGCCCGATTGTTGAGCGGTTGGCGACGTACGACGACCTCGTGGACCTCATCTGGGAGGTCATCGGGGAGCTGAACACGTCGCACTGCTACGTGATGCCTCCCGACACGGTGGAATCCGCGAAGGTGGGCTGGCTTGGCGCTGAATTTAGGCGCAACTCGAAGCAGGAGATTGTTATCGACCGCATTCTGCCGGGGGAGTCATCAGACCCTCGCGCCCGCTCTCCGCTGCTGGCAGCGGGGGTGGGTGCTGAGCCTGGCGACGTCATCCTCGCCGTCGACGGGCGCCCTACGTCGGAGGCCAAGCACATTGGTGAACTGCTCATCGGGTCGGCGGAGAAGGCCGTCGAGCTGACGTTGGCCCGCGGGCGCATGAAGCGACGGGTGGCCGTCGTCCCGGTGGCCTCCGAAATACCCCTTCGCTACCACGAATGGGTGAAACATAACGTCCGGTACGTCGATCGGGCATCCAACGGCAAGCTCGGTTACGTGCATGTGCCGGACATGACAGCGTTCGGTTGGGCGGAATTCCATCGGCTGATTGGGGAAGCCACGAAGCGCGACGGGGTAATCGTCGACGTACGCTACAACGGCGGTGGCCACACCTCCGAACTCGTGCTTGAGCGGCTGATGCGCAAGGTGGTTGCATTTACAGGTGCGCGCCACCTCGACGGCTTCGGCACCTATCCGGCACAAGGCCTGCGCGGCCCCGTCGTGTTCGTCACTAACCCGTTCGCGGGCTCCGACGGCGACATCGTCACGCTTGCTGCGCAAGAGCACGGCCTTGGCCCGGTCGTGGGCGAGCGGTCGTGGGGCGGCGTCATCGGTATCGACGGCAGGTTCCACCTCGTCGACGGCACGGAGGTCACCCAGCCTCGCTACTGGATTCAGTTTGAGCGCTCCGGGATGCGCGTCGAGAACCACGGCGTCGACCCCGACATCGAGGTGGAGATGACGCCCGACAGCTGGGAATCCGACAACGATCCCCAGCTCGACGCTGCCATCGCTGAGGCACTGCAGCGGCTCCAGCGCATTCCCGCCAAGGAGCCCAAGCCGCTGGGCGCACCGCGCTTCGCCTGATTCAAACCAGGCCCTGCCTTGCCACAGGTGGGGCGCGTGCTCTACCTTGATGGGGCAGGCGTCCGCCTGCGCAGGCGTTTTGGACCGAAAGGAGATGACGATGAACCAGTGCTCGCGACTGCAGCGTAAGAATTTCTTCGTCTTCTTTGACCGGTCCGCCGTGCCGTCTTCCTGACGCACACCCAAACACTCCTTACAAGGGCCCGGTCAGCGCGCGACCGGGCCCTTGTTGTGTGCCTGCCCCCATACGAACGAAAGGAACAGACCAATGGTCACCACCCTGCCCACGGCACTGCCCGGCTCGGATGCCGACGTGCTCCTGTGGGCTGACCCGTCGGAAGTCGAGGACGCAGCCCTGCAGCAGCTGCGCAACATCGCGGCGCTCCCGTGGGTCAATCGTGTCCGCGTCATGCCCGACGTGCATCTCGGCAAGGGAGCCACCGTCGGATCCGTGATCGCGATGCGCGACGCCGTCGCACCCTCCGCGGTCGGTGTCGACATCGGCTGCGGCATGATCGGCGTCCGCACGAGCCTCACCGCAGACGATCTCCCCGAGGATCTCTCTGCGCTGCGCCTCGCCATAGAGGCGGCGGTCCCCGTCGGCTGGCACCAGCACGACAGCCACGCTCCCATCCTCGACGACAACCCGCGCCTGGCTGCGCAGTTCGACCCGCTCGTACGCGGCTTCGACGAGCTGCGCGCGCCGAAGGTGGGGGATCGTCGGCAGAAGATGGTGGCGCAGTGCGGCACCCTCGGCGGCGGAAACCACTTCATTGAGGTCACGCTCGACGATGACGACCGCGTGTGGCTCATGCTGCACTCCGGGTCGCGCAACATCGGCAAGGAGATCGCGGAGCGCCATATCGCGACGGCGAAGACGCTCAACCACAATCTCGATCTGCCTGACCGTGACCTCGCTGTGTTTCTCGCGGACACCGACGAGATGGCGGCGTACCTGCACGACCTCTACTGGGCGCAGGCCTACGCGAAGACCAACCGCGAGGTGACGATGGCGCTGGTGCGGGCCGTCGTCGTGCAGCACTTCCCGCATGTGCGCTTCGACGAGGGTGTGAACTGCCATCACAACTACGTCTCGGAAGAGACGTACGACGGTGTGGAGCTCGTCGTGACCCGCAAGGGCGCCATCCGCGCGGGGCGCGGCGACCTGGGGCTCATCCCGGGCTCCATGGGAACAGGCTCCTACGTGGTGCGTGGCCTCGGCAACGAGGTCGGGCTCAACTCCGCCTCGCACGGCGCCGGACGCCGGATGTCCAGGCGGGCAGCGAAGCGCGCGTTCACCGTCGATGACCTCGCGGCGCAGACCGCAGGCATCGAGTGCCGCAAGGACGAGGGTGTGCTCGACGAGATCCCCGGCGCCTACAAGGACCTCGCCAAGGTCATTGAGGCGCAGACTACCGGCGAGCAGCCGCTGGTCGAGGTGGTCGCGCGGTTGCGCACTATCCTGTGCGTGAAGGGGTGAGCAGATTCGTCGGGAGGCGTCTCAGCCGAGGCGCTTCCCGACGAACGACCTCCCCGAAGCCGATCGCAGCGGGAGCGTCACTCCTGTGCAGCGAGCTCCACGTCGACGGCGAGCTCGTCGCCCCCGTCGGTCCACGACACGTCACCGACGATGCGCCCGACGGCGCGCAGGTCGCTTTCGATGGCGCGCAGGCGCTCCAGCACGTCGGCGGGGCCACTGAATGCGGCCTTGACGACCTCCGTGCGCATCGACACCTTCGCGCTCGACTTCGCGCCACGGATCACGATGAGCGCCGACGCCACGTCGTCCATGAGTTCGGTGTCTGCCTCCGGCAGCTCATCGACGGTGGGCCACGCCGAGCGGTGAATGGATCCGTCGCGGAACCAGCTCCACGTCTCCTCCGTCACGTACGGCAGGAACGGCGCGAGCAGGCGCAGCTGCACGTCCAGCGCGAGCTGCAGCGCGGCCTTCGCGGAGCGGGAGCCCTCGTCGTCGGAGTAGGCACGCTCCTTCACGAGCTCGATGTAGTCGTCGCAGAATGCCCAGAAGAACTGTTCCGCGGCCTCGAGTGCCGAAGTGTAGTCGTACGCGTCGAACGCCTCCGTGGCCGCCGTCACCACGTCCCGCAGCGAGGCGAGCAGCGCCCGGTCGAGCGGGTTGGTGACCTCGTCGAGCGTGAACTCGCCCTCCGCGCGAGATAGCGCGAACTTCGATGCGTTCAGCACCTTCATGGCCAGGCGGCGGCCCACCTTCATCTGCGACTCGTCGAACGGGGAATCAAGCCCCGGGCGGGCCATGGCAGCGCGCCAGCGCACAGCGTCGGACCCGAACTTGTCGAGGATCTCCGTGGGCACCACCACGTTGCCCTTCGACTTCGACATCTTCTTGCGGTCGGGATCGACCACGAACCCCGAGATCGTGGCGCGCTTCCACGGCAGCGAGTCGAACTCGAAGTGGGAGCGCACAACACGGGAGAACAGCCAAGTGCGGATGATGTCGTGAGCCTGCGGAGCCACATCCATCGGGAACGTGAGGTTGAACAGTTCCTCGTCGCGCTGCCAACCGCAGGCGAGCTCGGGGGTGAGCGACGACGTCGCCCACGTGTCCATCACGTCCGGGTCCGCCATGAAGCCGCCCGCCTGACCGCGCTGGGATTCGTCGTAGCCCTCGGGCGCCTGAGACATCGGGTCGACGGGAAGCTCGGCCTCGTCGGGGACGATCGGGTGGTCGTAGTCGGGCTCGCCCTCGGCATCGAGCGGGTACCAGACCGGGAACGGCACGCCGAAGAAGCGCTGGCGCGAGATCAGCCAGTCGCCGTTGAGACCTTCCACCCAGTTGTCGTAGCGGTGGCGCATGTGCTCCGGCACCCACTGCAGCTCTTCGCCGCGGGCACGCAGCTTGGCCTTGAGTTCGTCGTCGCGGCCACCGTTGGAGATGTACCACTGCCTCGTGGCGACGATCTCGAGCGGTTTGTCGCCTTTCTCGAAGAAGTTCGCCTTCCGGGTGGTGGCCTTCGGCTCCTCGGTCATCGCGCCGGATTCGCGCAGCATCGCGACGGTGGCCTCGCGGGCGGAGAACACCGTCTTGCCGGCGAGCTGCTCGTACGGCTCGGTGTTGGTAACCCACTCGGGCGTCTCGCGCACGAACCGCCCGTCGCGGCCAATGACCGTGCGGGTGGGGAGGTTGAGCTCGCGCCACCAGGTGACGTCGGTGAGGTCGCCGAAGGTACAGCACATGGCGATGCCGGCACCCTTGTCCGGCTCCGCATCGCGGTGGGCGAGGACAGGAATCTCCACGCCGAACACCGGCGATGTCACGGTCTGCCCAAACAGGTCCTGGTAACGCTCGTCGTCGGGGTGCGCGATGAGGGCGCACACGCTCACCAGCAGCTCGGGGCGGGTGGTTTCGATGAAGACGGGGGAACCGTCGGCCTTCGTGAAGGCGACGCGGTGGTAGGCGCCGGGGTAGTCGCGGGCCTCGAGCTCGGCCTGCGCGACGGCGGTCTGGAACGTCACATCCCACAGCGTCGGCGCGTGGTTCATGTACGCCTCGCCGCGCGCAAGATTGCGCAGGAAGGCCTTCTGGGCAATGGCCTGGGTGTCGCGGCCGATCGTCGTGTAGAGCAGATCCCAGTCCACCGACAGGCCGAGCCTGCGCCACAGCGCCTCGAACACCTGCTCGTCGATGGCCGTCAGTTCCTCGCACAGCTCGATGAAGTTGCGACGGGAAATGGATACCTGGCGCTTTGCATCGGGCTTTGCAGGGGGTTGGAAATCCGGGTCATAGGGCAGCGACGGGTCGCAGCGCACGCCGTAGTAGTTCTGCACGCGGCGCTCGGTGGGCAGGCCGTTATCATCCCAACCCATCGGGTAGAAAACTTCCTTACCGCGCATGCGCTGGTAGCGAGCCACCACGTCGGTGTGGGTGTAGCTGAATACGTGACCGACGTGCAGCGAGCCGGAGACGGTGGGCGGCGGAGTGTCGATGGAGAACACGGCTTCGCGGGAGGCCGGGCGACGGAACGCGTACGTGGCGTCGTCGCTCCACACCTTGCCCCACTTCTCCTCGAGGCCTTCGAGGGATGGCTTTTCGGGGATGCGGGAATGCAGTTCGGTCATGCGTGCGATCTTAGTGGTAACACGCTATGCCGCACAGCTGTGGCCGACTGGTTATGCGCGAAGGCCCGCTGCCGACGGGGCAAGCGGGCCTTCGCGCGGGATGCTGGGCCTATTTTTCGCCGACCGGACCGTTCGTTGGGTCGTCGACGCCATTCTGCGCCTTCGTGACCGCGTCGAGAATGGACTTTGCATCAGGCGCAATCAGGGTCTCGCCCGTCTCTTGATTGCCGAAGATCAGCTTCTTGCCGTTCACCACGTAGGTTGGGGTGCCCGTCGCGCCGGAATTCATAAAGGCCTCGTGAGACTTCGTAGCGAAATCCTTGTAAGCGCGGGTCCGGTAGAGCTCCTGGAACTTCTTCAGGTCCTCACCCTTGATCCCCGCCTGCTCGGCGAAGGTGCTGCGCAGGTCCTTTTCTGGGTAGTAGCTGCTTTGGTTCTTGAACAGCACATCGGCGTATTCCCGGTACTTTCCAAAGGCGTCGGCGGTGGCTGCTGCGATCGCGGCGCGGTTCGACGGTCCGGCCTGTTTTTCGCCATCCATGAAGTATGCGGTGCGGTGTTCGAGCGTGATCTTGCCCTGCTGCACGAGTTCAGCGAAAGCCGGGCCATAGGCTTCTTCGTACTCCGCGCAGTGGGGGCACATGAAATCGGCGTAGGCGATGACGTTCGGCACTTTGTCTGACCGCTTCTTGCCGTCTTGCATGATGCCGCCTTCAGCGGTCGCGTTCGGAGGAGTTTGCTGATTCTTCGTCACCTCGACACCTCGGTTGTCGAGCAGTGGGGGAATCGCCACGATGCCGATCACGACGAGCAGCACCACCGCGATAACACCGGCGCCAATTCCAATGACGCGGTTCCTGCGCCGACGCTGTTGTTCCAGCTCCTGCTGCTGACGCAGCGCGGCGCGGCGGCTGTGCTGTTGGTTGTTTGCCATCTTCGTCTTTCTCCAAGCCATAACGGGTGCAACGCCTCATAGAACCTAACGGTGTGTGATGCCGTTTTGTTCCGGCGAGCCATTGAGCAGTGTAGACGAGGGTCCCTCGGCATCTGGAACGCAGGCTGGGGCGACGGGAATGGTCACCGGGCAAGCCAAGGCCTACGATCAAGGCATCATGCACGAGACCTACCAAGAGCTCACCGCTCAACTCACCTCCCGCTGGCCAGAACATCGCGTGGCTCCAAGCCTCGCCCGCATCGATGCCCTCATGGATCTCCTTGGGCAGCCGCAGCGCGCCTTCCCCGTCATCCAGGTGGCCGGCACAAACGGCAAAGGCTCGACGGCGATCATGATCGAATCGCTACTACGAGCCAGTGGACTGCGCACGGGGCGATTCTCATCGCCCCACCTGGTCGACGTGCGCGAACGCATCTGCATCGACGGCGAGCCCATTGCAGAAGATGATTTTGTGCGGATCTGGGAAGACATCGAGCCGTACGTGCGGATGGTGGATGAACAGCGCCACGACGACGTCGCCATGACGTTTTTCGAAGTCATCACGGGCATGGCGTACGCAGGATTCGCCGACGCCCCAGTCGACGTCGCGGTGATGGAGGTTGGGCTCGGCGGGCGTTGGGACGCGACGAGTGTTGCCGAAGCGCAGGTAGCCGTCGTGTGCCCCGTCGGCCTGGACCACACGCACATCCTGGGGAACACGCTGGCTGAGATCGCGGGTGAGAAGGCCGGCATCATCAAGGAAGGCTCGACGGCCGTGCTCGCCGGTCAGGACCCAGCTGCTGCCGCTGTGTTGTTGCAGCGCGCGGTTGAGGTGGGGGCGCGTGTGAAGGCCGAAGGTCCTGACTTTGGGCTCATTGATCGCCAGGCCGCGGTCGGTGGTCAGCTGCTGCGCATCGCGACGGAGGGCGGCCCCGTCGGGGATGTTTTCCTCCCGCTTTTTGGGGAGCATATGGCGCGAAACGCTGCCCTGGCTGTGGCTGCCGTCGAGGCATTCATGGGCGGCAAGCCCCTCCATCCGGAGATCATCGTAGATGGGGTGGGGCAGGTCGTGGCGCCCGCTCGATTGGAGCGGGTGCGCACGTCGCCGCCGATCGTCATCGACACCGCCCACAATCCTCAAGCAGCGCTGGCGCTCGCGACGGGATTTAGTGAGGCATTTACGTTCCAGCCAACCATTGGCGTCGTGGCGATGATGCAGGACAAGGACTCCCACGAGGTGCTGCGCATCTTCTCCGAGATCATGGACGTCATTGTGCTCACACAGGTGCACAGATCCCCCAGGGCACGCGAGGTGGCGGAGCTCGCCGAGGTCGCCCGTGAATTCTTCCCCGACGGCGCCATCCATCAAGCGGGCACCATGACCGAAGCGCTCGACACCGCCGTGATGCTCGCCGATACGCTCTCTGAGCACGCGGGTATTCTCGTCGCGGGCTCCGTAATCGCAGCGGGGGAGGCCCGCGCACTGCTGGCGAAGGACGACACCGATGAGGCTTAACCCCACCAACCCCATGAACGCGACGATGCGGGCACTCCTCGTATTCGAGATCATCGTGTGTTGGCTCTCGTTTCCTGGCATGTTGCAGGTGGCTGGAGCCAACGTCGGTGTGGCGCTGGCCGCATGTTCTGTGGAGACTCTGCTGCTCGTCGCGGCTGCCGGCGGGATCAAGAAGTCGTGGGGGTACCCCGTCGGGTGGGCCGCTCAGGCGGGCCTCCTACTGTTGGGGCTGCTCACCTGGTGGATGTACGTGATGGGTGCAATTTTCGCCCTGCTGTGGATAACCTCATACGTACTCGGCAAACGAATCGAAGCAAAGAAGGAAGCCCAGTGAACGAGACTTTCGTCATCATCAAGCCCGACGCGGTGGCGGCCGGCCATGTCGGCCACATCCTCACCACCTACGAGGAAGCAGGGCTCACCATCGAAGCCATGGAGCTGCGCACCATCGACGGCGCGTTCTCCGACAAGCACTACGCTGAGCATCTGGAGCGCGACTACTACCCGCCGCTGCGCGAGTTTATGACGTCCGGCCCGCTCGTGGCCGTGATCCTCTCCGGTGACGATGCCATCCAGAAGGTGCGCGACCTGAACGGCGTCACCGACCCGTCGAAGGCGGACGAGGGCACCATCCGGCAGCGCTTCGGCACGAGCGTGCGAGAAAACGGCGTGCACGCCTCCGATTCGGAAGCCACGGCCGCTTCCGAGATCGCGCTCTGGTTCCCGCAGCGCTAAGGCCTCCAGCCTGAACCGCGACTGAGCGCACACCAGATCGCTATTTTCGCTCTTTGGGAGGCGTTTTCGGCGTCTGGCGTGCGCTCAGTCGCGCAACGCGTCGGTAGGTGCCCGCTGATGATTCCCGGCTCGCGCCGCACGGCAGTTACAATCGGCGCGTTATGACTGCCACCATGCCAGGACAGACCCTGTTCCCCGAGCTCGAGCCCCTGCTCGCGCAGGTCTCCAAACCCATCCAATACGTGGGCGGTGAGCTCAACTCCGTCGCGAAGGAGTGGGACGCCGTCGACGTGCGCTGGGCGCTCGCGTACCCCGACGCCTACGAGGTTGGGCAGCCCAACCAGGGCGTCGCCATCCTCTACGAAATCCTCAACGAGCAGGACTGGATCTTGGCCGAACGCACCTACTCCGTGTGGCCCGACATGGCCGCTCGGATGCGGGACGCGCGCATTCCCCAGTTCACTCTCGACGCGCACCGCGCCATCGGAGACTTCGACGTATTCGGGCTCAGTTTCTCCACCGAGCTCGGCTACACCAACCTGCTGAGCATGCTCGACCTGGCAGGCATCCCGCTGCACGCCGACGAGCGCGGCGACGCCGACCCCATCGTCGTGGCCGGTGGGCACGCGGCCTTCAACCCGGAACCCATCGCCGACTTCATCGACGTCGCGGTGCTCGGCGACGGCGAGGAGGCGTCGCTGCACATCTCCGACATTGTGCGCGAGTGGAAGCAGGAGGGTAGGCCCGGAGGCCGCGACGGGCTCCTGGAGCGGCTGGCAGAAACAGGTGCGTTCTACATCCCGCGCTTCTACGACGTCGAATACCTCGACGACGGGCGCATCATGCGCGTCGCTCCGAACCGTCCGGCCGCTCCCTTCCAGGTGCGCAAGCACACGCTCATGGACCTGGATGCGTGGCCGTACCCGAAGAAGCCCATCGTGCCGCTCGCGGAAACCGTCCACGAGCGCTACTCCGTGGAGATCTTCCGCGGCTGCACCCGAGGGTGCCGGTTCTGCCAGGCAGGCATGATCACCCGCCCGGTGCGTGAGCGCAACATCCAGACCATCGGCGAAATGGTGCAGGGAGGGCTGCAGTCCACCGGCCTAGAGGAGATCGGCCTGCTCAGCCTCTCATCGGCCGACCACTCCGAGATCGCCGACGTCACCAAGCAGCTCGCGGATCGCTACGAGGGCACGAACGTGTCGCTCTCGCTGCCCAGCACCCGCGTGGACGCGTTCAACATCGACCTCGCCAACGAGCTCAGCCGCAATGGTCGGCGCTCGGGCCTCACCTTCGCGCCCGAGGGCGGGTCGGAGCGGATGCGCAAGGTGATCAACAAGATGGTCACCGAGGACGACCTCATCAACACCGTTGCCACCGCGTTCGGCAACGGTTGGCGGCAGGTGAAGCTGTACTTCATGTGCGGCCTGCCCACGGAGACCGACGAGGACGTGCTCGCCATCGCTGATATGGCGGCCCGCGTGATCGAGACTGGGCGGAAAGTGGCAGGAACGAAGGACATCCGCTGCACCGTGTCGATCGGCGGATTTGTGCCGAAGCCGCACACGCCCTTCCAATGGGCCGCACAAGCGAGCGCAGAGACGATCAACCACCGGCTCTACGCGCTGCGCGACAAGATTCGTGAGAACCGCCACTACGGCAAATCCATCGGCCTGCGCTACCACGAGGGCGAGCCGGGCATCGTCGAAGGACTGCTGAGCCGCGGCGACCGTCGCGTCGGGAAGGTCATCGAACGCGTGTGGCGCGAGGGTGGCCAGTTCGACGGCTGGAGCGAGCACTTCAGCTACGAGCGCTGGGTGCAGTGCGCCAACGAAGAGCTCGCGCCATTCGGTGTCGACCTCGACTGGTACACCACCCGCGAGCGTGAGTACGAGGAAATCCTCCCATGGGATCACCTCGACTCCGGCCTCGACCGCGACTGGCTGTGGGAAGATTGGCAGGATGCGCTCGACGAGCAACCCGTCGACGATTGCCGCTGGACGCCCTGCTACGACTGTGGGGTGTGCCCGCAGATGGGCACGGACATCCAGATCGGCCCGACGGGGCAGACCCTCATCCCGCTGAGCGTCGTGAAGCGTGATCTGAGCTGACGCCATACTGGTTGTATGCGAATCATTCGTGGCATCGTGGCCATCCTCGCGGCTGTGGCCTTGGCTGGGTGCAGTCTCCTCCACAATAAGGACGGCGAGAAGAAAGAGCAGCTCATTTCGGAGTTGAGCACCATCGACGGCGTGGACCACGTCGAAGTGACGTTCCATGCCACCGCAGGCGGGATAGCGACTGCGCCCTACCCGAAGGTGCACGGGCGCGACGACCTGAGCCCGGAAGAGGCGGAGAAGCTGGCTCGACTCGCGCTCGTTCGGGTGGCGGATCTGGGCCTCGGCGCCGAACAGTTCCGGTATGTGCAGCGCGTGCACAGCGGCACGTTCGAGTTGAGGATTTCGCTGAACTTCCGGGAGCCAGGCTTCAGCCCCGAGTCGTTCACCTCGCTCTTCGAAGAACTCCGCAGGGGAGCTTCGAAAGCCGTGTGGTTCAACCCAGGCTCGGCTTGCGAAATCGTCGCTGAAGGGCCATCCGAGAAGCTCAATGACTGGTTCGTTGCGCCGAAGCCTGAGGGCTGTCAGGCGATCCAGCGGACATGGAAGCACGAGGGAATCGAAGTACGCAATGCAGGGGGGCCTCTTTCCCTCCGTGAACTCGCACCCATCGCCCAAGGAGGGAAGGTGCGGGCGATCGAGAACGGCAAGCGTGTGCTGAGTCTGTATCCGGCCGACGGGGTGGAGCCCGAGCAGATTGCCGCAGAAGCCGCGGGCGTCGTTGCTGATCTCCCATCTGGCCATGTCATCTCTATCGGCAACGGGGGACGCGTCGTCGTCGCTGACGGCAAGGTGGAGCTGCAACCCAAATTCGAGAATGAGAAATCGAAGAAGCTTGTCGAAGCGATCAGCGCGCACCTGTGATGCGTGGCGCTCACCAGGCGTCACAATCCGATGACACCCGGTAGAGTACACGCCTGTGAGTAAGCGCAAGCAGCCTCCCCAGCAGCCGCCCCCGGTGCAGAAACTTCGCCTCCGCTACGCCAAACGCGGGGCGGCGAGGTTCACGTCGCATCGAGATTTCGGGCGTGCGCTGGAGCGCGCGCTGCGCCGGGCCGAGGTGCCGATGGCCTATTCGTCTGGCTTCAACCCGCACCCGCGTATCTCGTACGCGAACGCTGCCCCGACGTCGGCGGCATCGGAGGCGGAGTACGTCGAGCTGGGCCTTGCCGAGGAATGCTCGCCCACGAAGATTATCGACGCGCTGAACGTGTCGTTGCCAACGGGGTTCGTGGTGCTGGACGCAGCGGGCGCAGTTAAACAGTCGCTCGGCGAGCTGCTGCAAGCCTCTGACTGGGAGGTGCGGCTCTCCGGCGTGGATCGCCAGAGGCTCACGCACGCCGTCGACGATTTTCTCGCAGCCGATACCTACGAGGTCGAGCGCATGACAAAAAATGGCATGCGAACCTTCGACGCTAGGGCTGCGGTGCTCGCATGTTCTGTCACTGAAGACGTGGTACAGCTGCGAATCTTTCACACTGAACCGCTGGTGCGCCCCGACGATGTGGTTACTGCGCTGCGCATGATTGAGCCGACGCTGGATGCGCAGCCGCTGCTGACTCGCATCGGTCAGGGTCCCTTGGTGGAGGGAGAGATTGGCGATCCGCTACGCCCCTGACTGCCCTCGACACGCCCGGCGCGCCACGGGGCAGTGGCATGGGTTTGGGGGCGTGTGCGATGATGTGCCTAGGTCAAGGCGCCGCCGGCGCCACTGGGAAGCACCGGGTTGCACCGCGACGTGACACGCACGCGACTGCCTGGTAGCGCCCAGAGATCATAGGTTTTCGGCACAACCAGGTTGTGCCCGTCCGCGCTACACGCGCGTAAGGAGTTTCTCCATGACCGATGCGGTCGTACCCGAAACGAACGAGCCAGAAGAATCGCCGCGCCCACGCCGTCGTCGTGCCGCTTCCAGGCCAGCCGGCGCACCCGCCAAGGTAGAAGCCAGTGCACCGGAAGTACAGACGGCAGCCGCCCAGGTGGATCCTGAGTCTGCGCAGCCAGAAGAGCACGAAGCGCCCAAGCGCCCCGCGCGCAGGCGTGCCACCCGCAAGGCCGCGCCGGCAGCTGCCGACGAGGTCGTCGTGGTGGAAGGCGAACAGCCGGCGTCGCCGGCTGCTGGGGGAGATGCGAGTGCCCCGTCGGAAGCTGGTCCAGCCGAGGAGCCCGTCGCCAAGGAACCAAAGCCCACGCGCCGTCGCCGCTCGTCTAAGCGCAACGCGGAGAAAGTAGACGAGGCAACGCCTGAACAAGACACCGAGGCCAAGGTGACTGACGACGCGTCGGCTAAAGAAGCTCCCGCGACGGAGAAACCGTCACGTGGCCGCCGGCGTCGGGCCGCCAAGAGGGCAGAAGCCGCCGAGGAGCTCAAGACTGCTGAATCCGCCGCTGAGGAGACAGACGAGGACGGCATTTCCGCAAAGCTTGCGGAGGCAGAAAAGCTCGCTCAGGTGCGTCGTGACGTGGTGGCCAATCCCTTCATGAGCGACGCCGACCGCGAAAAGCAGCTCGCCGCCCTCGCCGGAGAGATCGCTGGTACAAGCGTCGAGGAGGCTCAGAGCGGGGAAGAAGACGACGCTGAGAAGACGTCGAATGACGCGCCTGCGGATGACGCTGAGGGCCAGCCGGAATCGGACTCCGAGAAGGAAACCAGCCAAGAATCAGGCGCCGACGACTCGGACGACTCCGACGGCGACGATGATGGCGATCAAGCTGAGGAGAAGCCAGCTAGGCGCCGTCGACGCAGGGGCGGACGCCGTCGTCGTCGCAGCCGCGGCAACGACGATTCGAACGACGACAGCTCGGATGACTCCGACGACGATGCCGATGAGGACGCTCAGAAGGCAGAGGATAAGTCCGACGATGCATCCACTGATGACAAGAGTAAAGACGACGAGAACTCCGAGGGCGGGTCTTCGCGTCGCCGTCGTCGCCGTCGCCGCCGCGGTGGTAACGGCGGCTCAGACTCGGGCGACGACGAGGTCACCGGCATCGAGGGATCCACTCGCATGGAAGCGAAGCGGCAGCGGCGCAAGGAATCCCGCGCGGCTGGCCGTCGCCGTGCCCCTATCTTGAGCGAGGCCGAATTCCTCGCGCGCCGCGAATCCGTGAACCGGAAGCTCGTGGTGCGTCAGGGCGAGGAGTACACGCAGCTGGCGGTGCTGGAGGACGATATCCTCGTCGAGCACTACGTCGACCGCCCGTCGGCGTCGTCGCTCATTGGCAATATCTATCTCGGCAAGATTCAAAACGTGCTGCCCAGCATGGAGGCTGCATTCATTGATATCGGCCGTGGCCGCAACGCCGTGCTCTACGCAGGCGAGGTGGACTGGGATTCGTTCGGCGTGACAGGCGAGGACCGCAAGGTGGAGAACGTCTTGAAGTCCGGCCAGACCATCGTCGTCCAGGTGACCAAGGATCCGGTCGGGCAGAAGGGCGCCAGGCTCACCCACCACATCTCGCTGCCCGGGCGATACATCGTGTATTCACCTGGTGGGCACCTCTCGGGCATTTCCCGCAAGCTGCCTGACACCGAGCGCGCTCGCCTTCGCGACGTGCTGAACAACCACATTTCCTCAGACGAGTCCGTCATCGTACGCACGGCTGCCGAAGGCGTTGGCGAAGACGACCTGGTGCGCGACGTCAACCGTCTGAAAGCGCAGTGGGAGGTTATTGAGAAGCGTGCGAAGCAGGGCGGCGCCCCGCACTCGCTCTACACCGAACCTGATCTCACCTTGCGCATCATCCGGGACCTCTTCACCGAGGATTTCCAGGAGATCCAGGTGCAAGGCGACGGTGGCCAAGAAGACGCCTACGAGGCCATTGCAGCGTACGTCGGTCACGTCGCGCCCAACCTGCTCGAGCGCGTGCAGCGCTACGAAGTGGGCGAGGACGGCAAGGACGTGTTTGCTGCGCACCGCATCGACGAACAGATCGCCAAGGCGCTGGACCGCAAGGTCTTCCTGCCCTCGGGTGGCTCACTCGTCATTGATCGTACGGAAGCGATGACGGTGATCGACGTCAACACCGGACGGTTTACCGGATCAGGGGGCAACCTCGAGGCCACCGTGACGTCGAATAACTTGGAGGCCGCGGAAGAGATCGTCCGCCAGCTGCGCCTGCGTGACCTGGGCGGCATCATCGTCGTCGACTTCATTGACATGGTGCTTCCCAGCAACCGCGAGTTGCTGCTGCGCCGCCTCGTCGAATGCCTCGGCCGTGACCGCACCCGTCACCAGGTGGCGGAGGTCACGAGCCTGGGCCTCGTGCAGATGACGCGCAAACGCATTGGCACCGGCCTGGCGGAGGCCTTCACCGAAGAGTGTGAGCACTGCCATGGGCAGGGCTACGTGAAGTTCGAAGAACCGACCGACTCTCAAGCCCCTGCGGACGGTGGCGACCGCACCCACCGTCGACGCCGCAAGCGCTAACCGCAGTGACCGTTATCCTCCACGCCTGCAAAAAATCTTCGAAAACGCGGGGACATTCGCTGCCCGTGGAGGATAACGGTCGGATTTGTGCGGGCGGGTCCGTTCGGGTTAGTCTTGTGCGGTTGCCTGAGCGCAACGCCCCGTTCTATCAAGGAGATTCTGATGGCTGCCGTGTGTGACATCTGCGCCAAGGGTCCCGGCTTTGGCCACAACGTCCCTTGGTCCAAGAAGAAGACCAAGCGTCGCTGGAACCCCAACATCCAGCCCGTGAGTGCGTCCGTCAGCGGGCGTGCCAAGAAGATCAACGCCTGCACTGCGTGCATCAAGTCGGGCAAGATCCTGGCGAAGTAACGCTGGATTACGCGTAAACAACGAGGCGGTCGTGAGAGGCCGCCTCGTTTTGTATCTCGCTAGGCTTACATCATGTTCCGCACCCCGATTTACCGCGAGCTCGCGCGGAGCCTGCCCGACGTCGTGGGCGCTGCCACCGCGAAGAAGCTGGCCGCTATCGGGTTGCATACCTTGGACGACCTACTGCGCCACGTACCGCGTCGCTACATCGCGGGGACGGGGATGTCGTCGTTTGAGGAGCTGCAGGTCGGCGAGGATGTGGCCGTGATCGCCAAGGTGATCAGCTCCACCGTCGTGTATGGGGCCAAAACCCGCGTCGCAGCCACCATCGCCGACGACGAAGACCGACGCCTGGACGTGACACTCTTTGTTCCCGGCGCCAAAGCTCAGTACCTGGGCGAATATTGGAAATGCCTCCTCCGGCCCGGCGATAGGGGGCTGTTCGCCGGCAAAGTCAGTGTCTTTCGAGACCAGCTGCAGCTCAGTCACCCCGACTTCGTGATGCTCGACGGCGCCCGCATCACCGGGGGCAAGAACCGCAAAAAATCTGCTAAGCAGCAAGCGGAGGAGGCCAATAGGCAGGCGATGGGGCGGATCGCTCAGAGCGCCAGCATGGTGGGAATCTACCCAGCCACGTCGTCGTTTCGAACCTGGATGGTGGCGGAAACTATCCAGATGATGTTACCCACCATCGACGAGGATCCGCTGCCCGGCTGGCTGGTCGATGAGGCCGGGCAACCGTCGTTTACGCAGGCTCTGCACAGCGTGCATCAGCCGGTGAATCGCGCCCAGGCCGAGCGCGGCATCGACAGACTGCGCTTCGACGAAGCGTTCGGTATTCAGCTGGCGATGGCTTACCGTCGTGCGACGATGGCCTCGGAGGAGGCCGTGTCCAGGAAACGGGTGCCGGGTGGGCTGCTCGATGCCTTGGACGACGGGCTTCCATTCCCGCTCACCGACGGCCAACGCGACGTGGGCGAGACGATTTTTGAGGAGCTTGCCGGCCAGGTTCCCATGCATCGGTTGCTGCAGGGCGACGTGGGGTCCGGCAAGACGCTCGTCGCGCTGCGCGCCATGTGCGCGGTGGTGGACGACGGCGGCCAGGCCGTGCTCGTCGCGCCCACAGAGGTACTTGCCAAACAGCATTTCGCGTCGATCAAAGCCCTACTCGGAGAGCTTGGGCAGGGCAGAGATCTTGCCCACCCGCGGGGCACACATGTCGCGCTGCTGACTGGCTCAATGTCTGCCACCGACAAGCGCGCGACGCTGAATCAAATCGTGACAGGCGAGGCCGGGATCATCGTCGGTACGCACGCGTTGTTCTCTGATCCAGTGGATTTTTTTGACCTCGGGTTGGTCGTGATCGACGAGCAGCATCGTTTCGGAGTGGAGCAGCGCGCGGCGCTATCGAAGAAGGCCGCAGCCAAACCCCACACCCTGGTGATGACTGCCACTCCTATCCCGCGATCGATTGCCATGACGATTTTCGGCGACCTCGCCGTCTCCGAACTGCGCGAGCTGCCCGCAGGGCGCGGGGACGTGCAAACCGTCTTCGTCGACACCGTCCGCAACCCCGGCTGGGTAACCAGAGCCTGGGAGCGCATTCGTGAGGAAGTGGCGCAGGGGAGACAGGCGTTTGTCGTGTGTCCTGCCATCTCGCCAGACGACGCCTCGACCTGCGACGGGAGAACCCTCACTGCGGTCACTTCGCTGGCGAACGAGCTTGCGGCAGGGCCACTCCAGGGGCTGCGGCTCGGCATCGTGCATGGGAAGCAGAGCGCGGTGGAGCGTGATGAGACCATGACAGCCTTTGCGGCAGGCGAACTGGATGTCATCGTCTCCACCACCGTGATTGAGGTGGGTGTGGATGTGCCGAACGCATCGGTGATGGTGATCTGCGACGCCGACCGTTTCGGCATCTCCCAGCTTCACCAGCTGCGCGGCAGGATCGGACGTGGTTCCCACGCGGGGCTCTGCCTCCTGCTGGCCCCCCTCGGCGACGACGACGTGCCCGCACGTACGCGCCTCGAGGCGGTGGCAGCGTCGCGAGACGGATTCCACCTGGCGGAAGTTGACCTGTCGCTTCGTCGCGAAGGCGACGTGCTCGGCGCTGGGCAGTCTGGGGCCTCGTCGTTGAGGATCTTGCGAATCGCGGACGTGGACCTCATCCAACAAGCAAAACAACTTGCGGAGCGGGTTGTTGCGGATCCGCGCAGCACGGACGATCCGCTGCTCGCGGATCTGCTTGAACAGGCAACGCAGGTTGCCGCAGGGGAATGGCTGGAGAAGGGATGAGCAGAATCATTGCTGGCTCGGCCAAGGGCCGGCGATTGGCGACACCCAAAGGCGACCGCACCAGACCCACGACGAGCCGGGTGCGAGAGGCACTGTTCTCGGCGTTGGCAAGCTGGTTTGGTACCGCAGATGATGCACCCGACGAGCACCTCGCCGGGCTTTTGGTGCTGGACTTGTTTGGCGGGTCGGGCGCCGTCGGATTGGAGGCGGCGAGCAGGGGAGCGAAGCGCGTCACCATCGTCGAATCAGATGCGCCGACGGCGCGGCTTATCGCTGCCAATGCCCGCGATGCAAAGCTCAACGCCGACGTCGTGACAGGCCGGTTGCCCGGCGCGATCGGTTCGGTGCAGCCAGGCTTCGACCTGGTGTTCGCAGACCCACCGTATGATCTGTCCGACGCAATCCTGGACCAGTTGTTGGATGCCCTGGCGGCGGAGGGTTTCTTGTTGGAGCGTGCGCTGGTGGTGGTGGAGCGAGCTACGTCCAGCGGTACGCCGCATTGGCCCGATATCTTCACCGACGTGTGGGAACGCGGGTACGGTGAGACGACGTTGTACTTCGCTGCAACGAATTGATGGCTATCTGGCGGAGGTAGATGATGGCGAAGGTGGTGTACGCCGGGTCGTTCGATCCGATCACACTCGGGCACGTGGATGTGGCCGAGCGTGCGCAGAAGCTCTTTGGCGACGTAGTTGTTGCCGTGGGCCGCAACTCGTCGAAGACCTACGTGTTTGACTACGAGGAACGAATTGATCTGGTGCGCGGCGCCCTGCAGCACCTGGAAGGTGTGCGCGTCGAGCCCCTCACCGGGCTGCTGGTGGATTTCGCTCGGCGCCACGACGCCGTCGCGATCGTGAAGGGGCTGCGTTTTGGTGCCGATTTCGATTACGAGCTGCAGCAAGCACATATGAACCACTCGCTCACGGGTATTGAGACGGTGCTGCTACCGGCGTCGAAGGATTTCGTGACGCTGTCGTCCACCATCTTGCGCGAGGTGTTCCGTCTAGGCGGGGACGTCGCCGACTATGTGCCCGCAAACGTGGCAGCGGCGATCCAGGAAAAGCAGGCCCTGCAGGGCTGATGGCCCAACAAAAAACTTCAAAATCCGTACGCAGTTGCGTCTAACCCCCGATTTCGGCATGTTAGGCGCAACTGCGTACGGATTTTGAAGTTCGACCGCCGGAGCCTTGCCTGGAGCAGCTCGGTCAGGTGGCGTTGGCCGCGCGCAGGAGCGAGATTTTCTGCCAGATTTTGCGAGACATGCCAGTGGTCAGCTCTTCGATGCCTTCCACCGTCGCCAGCACCGTGTCATCGTCGCTGTGCTCGGCAAACAGCGCGGCCGCCTTGCCGACGAGTGACAACAGCTCCGAACAGTAATCGAGGTAGGCCCACAGCTCGTGTATGTCCATGCCGATGTCGAGACTGTGCGCGGTGCGCTTGTACCCAGTTGTGAGTCGTTCTGGATCCTTCGAGAGTTGGTGCATGTCGATGATGTGCGCCAGCGAGCGCAACTTGTGCAGCGATTTCAGGTAGTGGTGGCGCTGCAGGCGATTGGGTACATGCCAGAGAAAGAACACCGCCACAGCCGCGAAAATCACGTCGTTCACCATCGACTCGACGATGGACGCCCACTCCCAGGCGCGCGGCTCGTCGGACGTCCCGCCGCTGCCTACCAACAGCATCGCGAATGCGATGACGAGGGTGAACACCAAAATCCCAATGAGCACTCGGCTTACGACATGCACCACGCCGTACCAGCGAGACTTCGGCTGGATGAGGAGCTCGTCGATGGTGCTACTCACTTCCGTCGCCACTCGGGGCAGGTTCCGGGTGGGGAACCTCGCCTCGATGCGACGCTGGAGTCGATCGACGGTGTCTCGTACCGCCACGGCATCCAGGCGGGTGTACTTCGGCATGGCGGAAGTGTAGCCATTTCCCTGGTTCGGAGGCCTAGGCTGGGGTGCATGCAAGATGTTGAAGCCGCTATCGCGTATCGCGGCTGGGTTGCCGAATCCCACCACCGTGCCCGCGTCGTCGTCACAGCTCCAGACGGGAATATTCGCCTCGCGCTAGGGGATATGGAGCCTCCGACGTTGCCGCGTTCGGCGCTGAAGCCGTTCCAGGTGATCGCGATGCTCCGCAACGGGCTCGACCTCGAGGGTGAACTACTGGCGCTGGCCGGCGCGTCGCATTGGGGTGAGCCGTTTCATCTCGACGGTGCCCGCGCCATCTTGGCGGGGGTGGGCCTGAACGAATCCAACCTGGTGAACACCCCGGACATTCCCCTCGACGAGGATGCCCGCTTTGACTGGATCCGAAGCGGGCACGGCAAGGAACCCGTCGCGCACAACTGCTCGGGAAAACACTCGGCCATGCTGCGCACGTGCGTGCGCGCGGGATGGCCCACCGACGGGTACCGCGACCCGTCGCATCCGCTCCAGCTAGCCATTAGAGCCGTGATCGACGAGTACTGCGGCGTGATTGGTGAGCCAGTCACCGACGGTTGCAGCGCGCCTGCTTTCTCCTGCACGCTCGATGGTCTGGCAAGGGGATTTGGGGCGTGGGCGCTCGCCCAGGGTGAGGAAGAGCGTCGGATCCATGCCGCCTACCATAGCCACGCGCCATACATGTCTGGTTCTGCGGACCGCACTGTGCTGTTCGTTGAGCAGATCGACGGCTTGGTGATGAAAGTTGGCGCGGAAGGTATTCTTGCCGCTGCGCTACCCGACGGCACCGGCGTCGCGGTGAAAATGTCCGACGGCATGGGGCGCGGGCGTTTCGATGTGATGGCCGCGGTGCTTGGCTCGTTGGGGCACACCGTCGAGGGGCTGACCCCGGAGGTTGTCATCGCGCCTGAATTGTCAGACGCACTGGCGAGCTTGTAGCCACCCAGCGGCCGCACCTCGTCGACTTGGAGAATTGCCCGTCGACGGGTACAGTTGGCGGTCGGTCAACCACGAGGTCATGCTCGGTCAGGAGTTGGGAAACCATCATGAAGTCCGGTCATCACCAGGCAGATCGCCGCTCACCATACGTCTTCGACGTGCATGAGATTGGTCATCGTGCCGGTCGGATGAAGGAATTTGGTGTGGTGCTTCCCGCGCCCGCAGAGCTTGGCACCGAGGTGATCGGAGTGCCGGAAGGCTCCGACGTCCACCTGGATCTCAGGCTGGAAGCGGTGGTGGAAGGCGTCTTGGCGACGGGAAACGCCGACGTTGTGCTCAACGGTCAGTGTTCCCGATGCTTGAGAGAGTTGGAAGACGAACAGTCTTACAGCTTTCAGGAGCTGTTCTACCATCCCGGCCGCGAGGTGGAAGAGGATGAGCTGCTCATCGTCGATGAGACGGTGGACATCGAAGAGCCGCTCCGAGGCGCTGTGGTGCTCGAACTTCCGTTCACGCCCCTGTGCGACGAGGATTGCCTCGGCTTGTGCCCCGACTGCGGGTTCGACCTGAACAGCGATCCAGATCATTCACACGGTGAGAAGGTGGATTCCCGCTGGGAGAAGCTCGCCGGGCTGTTCGGAGACAACGACTGAGGCATTGGATTTCAAGGAGTAGACATGGCCGTTCCGAAGCGGAAGATGTCGCGCAGCAACACCCGTTCGCGTCGTGCGCAGT
Source organism: Propionibacteriaceae bacterium (assembly GCA_032576855.1). Classification (GTDB taxonomy): domain Bacteria; phylum Actinomycetota; class Actinomycetes; order Propionibacteriales; family Propionibacteriaceae; genus Arachnia. The sequence goes on along the minus strand of JAWFWL010000008.1, from coordinate 82,342 downwards.
GGAAGACGTCCGTCGTCCCCACCGTCGTGTGCGTGAACCCCGCATGCCGTGAGCCGCACCTGCAGCACACCGCGTGCCCGTCGTGCGGCCAGTACGGCCCGCGCGGTCAGCGTCGCCAGGTCGTCGAGGCCTGAGCAAGCTGCTCGAACTTCTCTCTGAGCTGGACGTCGAGGTCGACGCCCAGCTCTTTGAGTTGTCTTTAACTCACCGAAGCTACGCGTATGAGGCAGGCAAGATCCCGAGCAACGAGCGCCTGGAGTTTCTGGGCGACGCGGTGCTCGAGATCGTGGTCACCGACCACATTTTCCGGACCTATCCGGAGCTGGCGGAGGGGGAGCTAGCGAAGCTTCGTTCGTCGGTGGTTTCTGCGGTGGCACTGGCGCGCGTGGCGCGGAGCCTCGAGATCGGGCCGCTGATCAAGCTCGGCAAGGGCGAGATCGCGACGGGCGGGAGCGACAAGAAGTCCATCCTGGCCGATACCACCGAGGCCATCATCGGTTGCATCTACCTCTCGCAGGGGATGGACGCGGCGTCACGTTTTATCCACCATGTGATTGACCCGCTCATCCTCGAAGTGGTGGATGCCGGGGAGTATGCCGATTTCAAGACCGTCGTCCAGGAGCGCTGCGCGCAGCATGGCTGGAAGCTGGCCTACGAGGTGGAGGGGTCTGGGCCAGACCACGATCGCCACTACGTGGCCACGGTGCTGATCGACGGTGTCGCGCGCGGTCGCGGTGCTGGAACCAACAAGCGCCGTGCCGAGCAGCTCGCGGCGAAGGAAGCCGTCGCGGCGTTGGGCGATGCCTGAGCTCCCGGAGGTAGAGGTTGTTCGACGCGGACTCGAACGCCACCTCGTCGGAAGGCGTATCCTCGACGTCGACGTCCTTCACGCGCGCCCCGTGCGCAACAATCCCGGCGGCGCTGAGGCTTTCGTCGCGCTGCTGCGGGAAAGGATTGTCGATGGTGTCCGTCGGCGGGGTAAGTATCTGTGGTTCACGCTGGGGACGGATGCGCTGCTGTGCCATCTAGGGATGAGCGGCCAGTTTCGGGTCGCTGGGCCATCTGATGCGCTGGTGCGGCACACGCGCGTCGTCTTCCATCTCGACGACGGGCAGCAGCTGCGATTCGTTGACCAGCGCATGTTCGGTGGGCTTGAGCTGCGTCCGGGGCTGGCGGCTGACCCGGTGCCGCATATTGCTTCCGACCCCTTCTCGCCAGACTTTCGCATCCACGACGTGGCCCGGCGCCTGCGTGCGAAGCGTTCGACGGTGAAGCGGGCCCTGCTCGACCAAAGCCTTGTCTCCGGCATCGGCAACATCTACGCCGACGAGGCCCTGTGGCGGGCGAAGCTCCACTTCGAGACACCGACGGGGAACCTCGGCCCACGGCAGGCCACTGGGCTGCTGCGGCACGCCACCGATGTGATGTATGAGGCGCTCGTCACCGGCGGAACCTCGTTCGACGCACTGTATGTGCACGTCAACGGTGAGTCGGGTTACTTCGAGCGATCTTTGGATGCCTACGGTCGCGAGGGCCTGCCGTGCGCGCGCTGCGGGACGCCGATGCGCCGCAGCGCGTTCATGAATAGGTCCAGTTTCTGGTGCCCCAAATGTCAGCGTCTGCGGTGACGTGCCCGTCCCCGCCTGGTCGTCGAGTAAGCCCGCCCGCCCCGATCGTCGAGTAGCGTCGGCCTCCCGCCCCGCTCATCGAGTAGCGCCGAAGGCGCGTATCGAGATGCAGGGCATGGTTTCGATACGCGCCCTTCGGGCGCTACTCAACCATCGGTGGGTCAAGCTCGATGATTGAGCCGCGGGCGGAGCCCGCGTGTCGAAATCATCTCGGGCATGGCTTTCGATACGCGAGCTGCGCTCGCTACTCAACCACCCGCTGAGACGGGGCTCCCCGCCCCGATGATTGAGCCGTGGCGGCGCTGCTCGACCATCGGACAAGTGTGGCGCTGCTGCTATGCGCCTCTCAGTAGCCGGTACAGCTCCTGCGCCACTATGCGCTCGGGCGTGAGATCGGTGGCGAGCGTGAGGCGCAAGTCTTCTTCGAGAGAACCTTGCAAGGGCAGCCCACGCGTCGCGACGAGCCACTGCGCCGCAGTGCGAGAACCGGGATGCGTGCTCTGGACGGAGAAGTTCTTGCTCGTCACGCGCTTGTTACCGGCAGCGTCGAGGATGGCCTAGACCTGCGCGGGGGTGGCGTCCTCGGTGATGGTGACGCTCCTCCTCGACGCGTCCTGGACGCCCAGCATAGATTCGATCGCCTTGCTGGCGAATTTCTCGTCCAAACTCGGGCGCATTGCCAACGCAACAAGTACAGCGACAGCGGTGAGCGCGATCAGCCACGGCAGCACAGCCTCGTACCGCGTCGCAGGTTCCGGCGCCGCATCCACCTCGCGCGGATCGCGGGGTTCTCTGTCGTCGACTTCCAATCCTGCAGACTAACTGAAGGCAGGTCCATTACCTTGTGGCGAACGGGCGCCCACCCGTCCACGCCGACGGCGATATGCGCAGCAGCGACTACATCCGCTTGCCGAACAGGGGTATCGGCCTTCGGTCACGTTCCGGTGAGTGATGTGGACGCAGGTGGTTCTGTGGGGTGGCCTTGGTTGATGAGCGCGACCTGGTTCATGGAGGTCCGTAGGTGGATTCGTTCTCCTTGGCTGCTGAACATGGTCAGCAGTTCCACTGGCCGCTTGCCAGCGGGGCCGAACCAGTGGGGGACTGCCGTGTCGAAATCAGCGGCCTCGCCAGGCGTGAGCGTGAGATCCTGTTCCCCGAGGAGTAGCCGGAGGCGGCCGCTGAGTACGTAGATCCATTCGTAGCCGTCATGGCTACGCAGGGTCCGTGGACCCTCGAGGGGTGGAATAGACACCCTGTATGCCTGTGGGTCGTGCGGCTGATGGGAGAGCCGGACGAAGGTCCGACCAGCCGACTGCTCTGGCGCATTGCGAACCCGTGGGTCGACGACGCGGGGCGGGGCGATCAGTTCGTCGAGGGTTACGCCGAGCGCGGCAGCGATGGGCAAGAGTAGCTCCAAGCTGGGTTTACGTTGGCCATGCTCGAGCCGCGAGAGTGTGCTCGTCGAGATACCTGTGAGCGACGAGAGCTCGGACAACGGCATGCTCTTGCGTTCTCGCATTCGACGCAGTCTCGAAGGGATCAGATCGAGCGTGGCGGCGATCGCAGGAATGGAGTCCATGCCCTCCAGACTAAATGTGTATCCCGGTTTCGGCAATGATTGTTGCTGTTGGTGTTGCTCTTGGTGATCATCATGGAAACTGAAGGAGGTCGAAATGAAATTCAGTGATCTAGGTCGCGCTGCTCTCATCGGGCTTGGAGCCACCGCGGTGATGGATATCGGCGCGGAGATAATCCGGCGCACGACGGGTGTTCCACCGCTCAACCTCGACCTGGTGGGTCGCTGGGTTGGCCACATGCGGGAGGGGGATCTCTGTCATGACTCGATCATGACCGCCGAACCGGTTGAGCATGAGCACGAGATTGGGGTGGTTGCGCATTACGTCATCGGTGCGGGATTTGCTGTTGCGTTGGTTGCAGTGCGACCCGATTGGATCAGTAAGCCCACCTTCCGCCCGGCCATGACGGCGGGAGTTGCGACGTCCGCCGCGCCGTGGCTGCTCATGCAGCCTGCGTGGGGGATGGGTGTTGCGGCGTCGAAGCTGCCCGATCCCGCTACGTCGCGATTCCGCACCCTGCGGGCGCACGCGCTCTATGGTCTGGGAATCTGGCTGTCAGGCCGGGTGCTCCACCGCATCGCTGGCGCGTCGAGATGATGGGGGCGGTTTCGATACGCGCCCTGCAGGCGGCGGGCACTTCGTCCCATCCGATCATCGAGTAGTGCCGAAGGCGCGTATCGAGATGCGGGGCGTGGTTTCGATACGCGCCCTGCGGGCGCTACTCAACCACCGGGGTGTGCGGGCTGCTTAACCATCGGTGGGCAGTGCCCACCGCGCCCCGCTCGATCGTCGAGTAGGTCCGGAGGGCCGTATCGAGGCGCAGTGCCGGGGTTTCGATACGCGCCCTTCGGGCGCTACTCAACCACCGGTGGGTGTGCGGGCTACTCAACACCGGGGTGCGCAAGCTACTCAATCACCGGGGCGCGTGGGCTGTCTAACCACCGGGGTGCGCGACGCCGGGTCAGCGCCGCTCGAAAGCGATGGCGAGGTCCGTTCCTGCGCCGTCGACGACGGCCAGTCCGCACGCTTCCGCTTCCTCGGCAAGTTGGGCGCGGCTGAGCACGCGCCAGGGGTAGTGCGCCGTTCGACGATCGAGCAGGCCGCCGTCTGCGTCGGTGAGGGACCATTCCATGGTCCACAACACGCGGCAGTCATCCAGAGGTTCCGCTTGGCCCCGGGTACTGAGTCGGTGTTCCCCGACGCGCACCGCACCGAAGTCCGTCCAGGGAACGCTCGTCACGCTTTCCGGAGGCTGCAGGGTGACGACGAACCGTCCTCCGCGTCGAAGTCGTTGCCCGACAGCTTCGAGCAGGGCCGTGCGTTCGTCGTCGCTGAGATGGCCGAGAGCGTTGAGCATCTGGGCGGCGCTCCACTCGTCGGGGAGCATGTCTACCGCATCGGGCATCGGAGCCGCGACGATGGTCGTCGTGTGCATGAGCGCCTCGTCGCTGGCGACGGTGGTCATGAGGCCAACTCGCATCGCGGCGGACGGTTCGACGGCGAACAGCTGATCCGCACCGAGCCGCCGCAGCGTCGGCAGCGCGCTTCCCACCCCGGAGGCCATGTCGACGACGACGCCGCCGTCGATGTGCCCGAGCAGCTCGGAGAGCGTACGGTCTGAATCATCTTGCCAGGGCGCCACAAGCGCGGCGTACCATTCCGCGTTCACCGAATAGAAATCATCTGCCATGACACCACGGTACGTGGGCGATGCAATACCCGTCGGTGAGCCGGTAGGCGCTAGCGCTTGTATGAGGCAGTGACGAGCGATGCGGTGAACAGCACGAGACATAGCACCGCTCCACCGTAGAACAGCGCCGGCTGCTCGGGGCCCCACCAGTCGAATGCGAACCCGAGGCCGTACACCACGGCTACGAGCGCGGTGATGAGCGTCAGAGGATGGCTGCGCCAGCGGCCGAAGAACGAAGTGCGAACAACGTCGTTGGGCATCAGTACACCTTCAGGAGGGGGAGCAGAATAAGAGCTACTGCGAGAATCAGGATTATCGCTGCGCCGACCAGTACGACGCGAGACTTGGTCGCTGGCGCAACGCCGCGAAGTCCGAATGAAATGAGGAAGCCGTAACACACGGCCACTACTCCGACGATCGACACACCGAGTTCCCATGGCATGGGAACATGCTGGCACGCGACGAGGTCACCGCGTGCGCGTTGCCTCCGCCGCGAGTCACCCAGGTCGTGGCACACGGGATCAGCGTTACATTGGTCGCATGGCGAACTTGACGATCTCAGTGGACGATCAGGTGCTGCGGCGTGCGCGCACCCGGGCACCGCGGCCCAATGAGTCGGTCAATCGGTACCGGCCAGAGACCCTGGAACGCTATGCCGATGGTGACGACGACAGTGCGGCGTCGGCGCTTATCGCTCTATCCCGCAGCGTCAACACCGGTCATGTGGGAGGAGAGAGGCTGGGCTAGGGAAGAACTGCATCGTGGATAATGTGTTTCTCGACACCAATGCGCTGGCCTAGTTGTAGTCGTTCCACGACGATGCTGCGGCGAAACATCTGGTGCCGACGCGGATCTCGTGCTGCGAGCGGCTCCACGATTCGCGGGGTTACGGTGATCAACCCGTTCGACGCTGAATCGGCATCACACTGACGCCATCGTGGGCCGGTTCACGCGGAGCGTCCGCGGGGCCAGCAGCATCACACCTAGTAATCTGTCCCTCATGAATTTGACCGTGCCAGTGGCCATCCCGGCGCTAAACGCCCGTCGGATGCCGGAGCGAATGGACGAGATTGCATGAAGCAGTTTGTGCAGCGCTATGGGCACTCGATTCGCCAGTTCTTGAAGTTCGGCATCGTGGGCGGCTCTGGTGTTCTCGTCAACATGGCAGTGAATATCGCCATGAATAAACTCAACGGTGGGTCTGCGAACGCTCAAAACATTCTGTGGTCCATTCCCGGAACCCGGTGGAATATCCGGTTCACGCTCCTCGCCTGGTTTGTGCCCTTCCTCGTGGCAAATGTCTGGAACTTTCAGCTCAACCGCTGGTGGACGTTCAAGTCGCACAAAGCCGCTGGCTGGTGGAGAGAATTTTGGCCGTTCTTTGTCGTTGGGTCAGTGGCTATGATCGTCGGCGCCATCCTCAAGATATTGATGACCAACCCCACCACGGTGTTCTACCTTCCTGATCCGTGGTTCCATGAGGACAAGGGGATTCGATCAAGGGAATATTGGAGTCAACTCATCGCCATTTTCCTGACGCTCCCCATCAATTTTGTGGTGAATAAACTGTGGACGTTTAAGGCAGTCCGCGCGCCGAAACCGTCTGCCGAGCAAAGGCCGGCGAAAGCGTGATTGCATGTACCTGAAACAGCTCACTCTTCGCGGATTTAAGTCGTTCGCATCGGCCACCACGATGGTGTTCGAGCCTGGCATCACGTGCGTCGTCGGGCCGAATGGCTCAGGCAAATCCAACGTCGTCGACGCGCTGAGCTGGGTGATGGGCGAACAGGGCGCGAAGACGCTGCGCGGCGGCAAGATGGAGGATGTCATCTTCGCCGGCACCGCGAAGCGTTCGCCGCTGGGGCGCGCCGAGGTGGAACTCACCATCGACAACTCCGACGGCGCCTTGCCCATCGAGTACTCCGAGGTGACGATCACCCGCACCATGTTTCGCTCCGGCGGCTCCGAGTACCAGATCAACGGCGCGCAGGCGCGGCTCCTCGACGTGCAAGAGCTCCTCTCCGACTCCGGTATCGGCCGCGAGATGCACGTCATCGTCGGTCAGGGGCAGCTCGACGCGATCCTCCAAGCCACACCCGAATCCCGACGCGGATTCATCGAGGAAGCCGCCGGTGTGCTCAAGCACCGTAAGCGCAAAGAGAAAGCGCTGCGCAAACTCGACGCCACCAAGGCCAACCTCGAACGCCTCACCGACCTCGTCGGGGAGCTGCAGCGCCAACTGAAGCCGCTCGGGCGTCAGGCGCAGGCCGCGCGCAAAGCGGCGGTGATCCAGTCGGAGCTGCGCGACGCTAAGGCGCGCATCCTTGCCGACGACCTCTCGGCCGCCCAGCAAGCTCTCGAGGCCGAGCTCGCCGACGAGCGCGCGATGGAAGAAGCGAAGACCCGCGCTGAGCAGGCCGTTCGAGAAGCAACTGAAGGTGAAGAGGATGCGGAACGCGCGCTTCGGGAGTCATCCAAGTTGTACGACCACGCGCAGGAAACCTGGTACGGCCTCGCTGCACTTCGCGAGCGCGTGCAGTCGACGATCACCGTCGCCGCCGAGCGTGCCCGGATGGGCGACAACCAGCCGCAGCTCGACGTCGGAGGCCGAGACCCGGAGAAACTCGAGGCGGAGGCGAAGGAAGTTCGCGAGCGGGAGCAGCGGCTGCGCGCCGACGTCGAGGCCGCCCATGAGGCGCTCACCGACGCAACGCTGCGCCGCAACGGCGCGGAGCAGCAGCACGCCGAGGCCGAGGCAGCCTACGCAGCCGCGCTGCGAGCCGTCGCTGACCGCAGGGAGGGCCTCGCCCGGCTCACGGGGCGCGTGAACTCCATCAAGTCGCGCCTCGAAGCGTCCGAGGAAGAAGTGGCACGCCTTGAGCGCCGCCGCGACGAGGCGCTGGCCCGCGCAGACGACGCGGCGAAGCAATACCGAGGGACGGAAGCGTCGCTGGCTGGGCTGGGCGCCGACGAATCCGACCTGGACGCCACCTACGAGCGAGCGGCCGAGGCGCTCGAAGCGGCGACGGAGGCCGTCGAACGCAATGCGTTAGCCGAGACGGAGCTCCAGCGCGAACGCGCTGGCACGCAGGCGCGCGTGGATGCGCTACGCCTTATGACCGAGCGCAAGGACGGGTCGGCGTCGCTGCTCGAATCGGGGCGCGACGAGGTGCTCGGCCGACTTAGCGACTTCCTCACCGTCGAGCAGGGCTGGGAGCCGGCGATCGCCGCCGCACTGGGAGCCGCAGCGGAGGCGGTCGTCGTCGAGAAGCTCCACGGCGCGACGACATCCCTCACCCACCTGGCGGGGGAGGACCTAGGCCGCGCATCGCTCGTCGTCGCCCACGCCGACGCACCGACACCCAGCCGCGCCCAAGGCCGGGCCGCGATCGACGTCGTGCAGGCGAAGCCCGAGGTCGCAGCCGCCGTGGCCTGGCTGCTCGCCGACGTCGTGCTCACCGACGACGGCGACGAGGCCGCGCAGGCAGTGGCCGGCAATCACATGACCGCCGTGACGCGATCCGGCGACGTGTACCGTTCCTGGTTGGTGGAGGGTGGGTCGGCGACGGGTCCGTCGCTCATTGAGGTCTCCGCCCAGCTCGCGGAGGCGGAGGCCCTGCTGGAGGAGCAGGGACACGCGCTCGACCGGATCCGCTTCGAGCAGGAGCAGCTGCGTGAGCGCCTAGCCGAGGCGGAGCGGGACGAGGCCGACGCGCTGGGCCAGCTGCACGCGTCGGATGCGGCCATGGCCGCCGTGGCAGATCAGCTCAACGCCTACCGCCAAACGCAAGCCGCCGCGACGAAGGACGCCGAGCGCCTCGCCGAGGCCATCGAGCAGGCCACCACCTCGCGCGCACACGACGAAGCCCAGCTCGCCGAGCTCCAGCAGCGGCTCGAAGCGGCCTCTGACGAGGGAGAACACGACGAGCCAGACCCTGCGGAACGCGACGAGCTCGCCGTCGCCGCCCGGTTGGCGAGGCAGAAAGAGATGGACGCACGCCTCCAGCTGCGCACCGCAGAGGAGCAGGTGAAGGCAGTCGCCGGGCGCGCGGATTCGTTGCTGCGCGCCGCCGAGCACGAACGACAGTCGCGCGCCAAGGCGAAGGCGCGCCTGGAGCAGCTTCGTCGCGAGGCTCAGGTGGCCGGCGTCGTGCACGAGGCAGCGCTGCAGCTCGCCGACCGCGTCGAGCAAGCACGCCAGCTCGCCACCCGCGAACGCGACCAGGCCGACGCGGCCCGTCGCGAAGCTGAGGCGCAGACCACCCGCGCCCGTCATGCCACGAAGGCCGCGAACGCGCACCTCGACGAGCTCATCCGCGGCGCCCACAAGGACGAGATGGCGCGTATCGAACACCGGATGCGCATTGAGCAGCTCACTGAGAAAGTGCTCTCCGAACTCGGCCTGGAGCCGAAGACGCTCATCGACGAGTACGGCCCCGACCAGCTCGTGCCCGTCATCACACGCGAGGACGGCACCGCACTGCAACCCGACGACGAGCAACCCGATCCCATCCCGTACGTCAGGGCTGAACAGGAAAAACGCCTGCGAGCCGCCGAACGAAACCTCCAACTCCTGGGGCGAGTGAACCCACTCGCGCTGGAGGAATTCGACGCCATGACCGCCAGGCATCAATTCCTGGCCGAGCAACTCGACGATCTGCGTTCCACCCGCGCTGATCTCATCGACATCGTGAAGCAAGTCGACGACAAGGTACAGCAAGTATTCGAGGAGGCCTACGTCGATGTAGAGCGCGCCTTCGGAGAGGTCTTCACCCGGCTGTTCCCCGGTGGCGAGGGCAAACTCGTCCTCACCGAGCCCGGCGATTGGCTGAACACCGGCGTCGACGTCGAAGCCCGGCCGGCGGGCAAGCAGGTCAAGCGCCTCTCGCTGCTCTCGGGCGGCGAGCGTTCACTGGTGGCCGTCGCATTCCTCTTCGCGCTCTTCATCGCCCGCCCGAGCCCGTTCTACATCCTCGACGAGGTGGAGGCCGCTCTCGACGACGCCAACCTCGGGCGGCTACTCAGCATCTACGAGGAGCTTCGCGAGAATTCGCAGCTGCTCGTCATCACGCACCAGAAGCGCACCATGGAGATCGCCGATTCGCTCTACGGCGTCACGATGCGCGGCGACGGCATCTCGACGGTCGTGAGCCAGCGCCTGCACGACTAAGCGCTAGGCGACGGGGATCGTCAGCGTGCAGCGGCATCCGCCGGGCACGTTGTCGAGGGTCACGTCGCCGCCGTGTGACGTCGCGACGGTCTTCACGATGGTGAGGCCCAAGCCAGATCCCACCTGGGCTCCAGGTGTGCGCGCTGCGTCGCCGCGCCATCCTGCCTCGAAGGCGTGCGCGAGTTGCTCGTCGGGAATGCCGCCGCAGGCATCGACAACCTCGACGGTGACCGACGCCGCTTCCCCGACCACGGTAACCCGCACCTCGGTGTCCTCCTGGGTGTATGCGACGGCGTTGACGAGGATATTTTGCACGGCGCGGGGGAGGAGCGACGCGTCGCCTTGCACCTCGCAGGGGCCTTGCACATCCCCGACGATGCGCACGCCTCGGCGGTCGGCCAGCGGCTGCAGGTGCGCGATGAGGTCGGAGACGGTATCGCCGAGCGAGACCGGTTCGCGCACCAAGTCGCGGGCACCAGCGTCGAGGCTTGCCAGAGCCAGAAGATCGTCCACCATGGACGACGTGCGCGTGGCCTCGCGCACGATCGCGCGGTGGTGCGCGGCGGGGTCAGGAGCGACCCCGTCCTCGAGCGCCTCGGCCATGGCTCGGATACCGGCCAGTGGCGTGCGCAGGTCGTGGGAGAGGCCGGCGATGAGCTCACGTCGGCCTTCTTCCACCTCGCGGATGCGGCGCTCGGCCTCGAATGCCGCGGTGGCTTGTGCGATCTGCTGTTGGGTGCGCACCGAGGTGAACATGCCGACCACCAACGCGACGGGTGCCGTCGCGGCCAGAATGAGCAGCGGAATCGTGGCGTCGAGGAGCATCTGCTGCACCCCGACGAGCAAACCGGCACCCATCGCCAGCACCACCCACGCAGGCGCCAGGGCGGCACCGACGGTGGGTCGGCGTCGGGTAATCGCGCTCGTCGTGGCGGCGCCGATCAACCCGACCGCCACCGTCGCGCCGAGTGCAAGCAGGATGGCGTCGATCATGTGGTGGGCTCCCAACGGTAACCGCGGCCCCACACGGTGACCAGCCGAGTGGGCTGCGAAGCGTCACGCTCGATCTTGCCGCGCAGACGCCGCACATGCACGGTCACCGTCGACGCATCGCCGTGCTCCCAGCCCCACACCGCACCCATGAGGTCGTCGCGAGAGAGCACTTCGTCGGGGTGATGGATCAGGTGCGCGAGCAGGTCGAACTCACGCAGGGTGAGCGCGAGTGGCTGCCCGGCCAGCGTTGCCTTGCGGCTGGTCATGTCGACGGTGAGGTCGCCGTCGACGATCACCTCCCGGCCCTGCGCCTCGGTTCCTCTCCGCAGCACCGCTTGCGCCCGCAGCACGAGCTCGCGAGGGCTGAAGGGCTTGGTGAGGTAGTCGTCGGCGCCGAGTTCGAGGCCGAGGATGCGGTCCGATTCCGAATCCTTCGCCGTCAGCATGATGACGGGAACGTGCAGGTCGTCGGCCCGCAGCCGGCGGCACACCTCCAGCCCGTCGAGCCCCGGCAGCATGAGATCGAGAACGACGAGATCGACGTCGCCGCCGCGCGCCATCTGAAGGCCGCGAGCGCCGTCGCCAGCCTCGGCGACGGCGTACCCGGCGGCGCGCAGGTAGTCGGCGACGACGCCGCGCACCGTCGGGTCATCGTCGACGATCAAGATTCGGGGCACCGCTCCAGGATAGAGGTCATCCGAAGGTGAAGGCATTGGCGGTGACTCCCTTGCTGAAGGTCAGCGTGACTTGCTTGCCCTCGGAGAACTCGGGCAGCTCGACGAGCTTGTACAGCCGCGCATCGCTCACCTTGACCTTGCCGTCCACGACGTCCGCCCCTCCGGGCACGGCGCCACCCTCGACGCTGACCGACACCCTTGAGCCGGGCGGCCCCTGCATCACGAGGTACATGGACTTGCCCGCGAATCGATAGGTGAGCGTCGCCTGGTCGGACTGCGCGGTGATGGACTCGTCGTCGGCCTTCCAAGTGCCGCCGAGCGTCCATTCGTTCGGGCGGAGCCGGCCTGCTGGCTGGTACTCATGTTCGCCGACGCGCAGCCTGTCTCCTACGATGCCCGAGGCGCGGGCGGTCCCGAGATAGGTTTCCGGTGATTGCCCGGCCGAATGCTGCAAGATCTCGCCGCTCGGGCGCGCGGAGTCGCCGTCGGCGTGGAGGAGCTTGCGGATCTGGGCTTCGGCCTCGTCGTAGTTGCCTTCGCCAAAGTGGCTCCACACGAGGTTCCCGTCCTTGTCGAACAGGTATTTCGCCGGCCAGTAGCGGTTGTGGAAGGCGTTCCAGGTAGCGAAGTCATTGTCGAGCGCGACGGGGTAGCGGATCTTCGCGTCCTTCACGGCGCGCTTCACGTTCTCCGGCACTTTCTCGAACGCGAACTCCGGCGCATGCACCCCGACGATCTCCAGGCCCTGCTCCTGGTAGCGGTCGTACCAGGCGTTCAGATAGGGCTGCGTGCGGATGCAGTTGATGCACGAGTACGTCCAGAAATCGACGAGCACCACCTTGCCGCGAAGCTCACTGAGCGTAAGCGGGTCAGAGTTGATCCATTCACTGATGCCCGTGATTTCGCCGCCCGGCGAGCGGGGCAGCTCGGCGCCCGTGTCACCGTCGGCGGGCACGAGTTGCTGCTCAATGCCGGCGAGCCCGGGATAGCGGTCGACGGCCCACGCCTGCACCTGCTTATCGACGCCCGTTGCCACGAGCAACCCGACGGCGATGAACCCGACGGCGATCACTCGCTGGAACCAGCCCCGAGGGTTGGCGGCCCAACCCAGGTGGTCTACCAGCTTGCGGCCTGCCAACGACACGGCAAGCAGCGTGCCCGCCATGCCAACGCAGTAGAACGTGAGGAAGATGACCGCCGCCGCGGGTTTGGCGGGGAGCACGGTGGCGATCACCCAGGCGTAGGTGGGGCTACAGCTCGAGAAGACCGGGCCCAGTGCGGCGCCGATGAGCAGCGCCTGCACGGTGGCGCCGCGCCCGGAGGATTGAGCCTTGTCGAGCAATGCGTGCGATCCCTCGCCCAGTCGGAGCCAGCCCGCGACTCGTGCCCACAGCCCGGGGAACAGCATCGTGAAGCCCAGCACCACGACGAGCGTGCCCGACCCGATCTGCCAGACACGCGGGTCGATGTTGATGAATGCCGTCGTCGCCTTGAGCAGCAGCGTGAAGGCGAGCAGCGACACCGTCAAGCCAGCGGCAATAAGGTATGGCCTCCGACGGCTGCCCGCGCCTACGCTGCCTCCCACGATCACGGGGAGGAACGGCAGGACGCAGGGCGCGAGTACGGACACAGCCCCGGCGAGGAGGGACAGCAACGCGGTGATCATCAGCTCAGCCCTTGAGCCCCTTCAGCACGTCGGCCGGCTTGGTGGCGCTCCACTGAGCGACTTCCTTGCCCATGTCGTCGACTTGCACGAAGGTGTGCTGCATCGTCACGCCGTACTGCTTGCGCAGGTCGGTGGCCTTGTCGTAGTCGACTTTCACGACGCTGACGCCGTCCGGGATGGAAGAAGCATCGGCCATGAGGGCTTTGTCGATGGCCTTGCAATCGGGGCACCACGAGGCGGCGAAAAAGAGCACCTGCTTGGTGTTCTCGTACGCGTCTTTGTGCATCATCCAATCGTCGTGGGTGACGTACTTCTCGGGCTTCATCATGGCGTCATGATTCTCGTTGCCCTCCATCTTGTCGTCTGACATGCCCTCAGAAGGCTTCATCGAGCCGTCCATGTCCTTGCTATCCATGGCGCCCTCGGACGGCTGCATCGTGCCGTCCATCTTGTCGGCGGGGTCGTTGCAAGCGGTAAGGGACACGGTTGCGATCACTGCGAGCGCTGCAGCGCTCAGGTTCTTGTATATCTTCATGACGTCAAGTCTTCGCCCGAGGTGATTGCGCGCAGTAGGGCGAGATTCTTACGGAAGTGTGACGTCTAATCGCAGCCACCTGAAGATAGATCAAGTTCGTGGTGGGTAGACGAGCCACGAACTTGATCTATCTTTCGGTTCAGAGCGACGAAGCGGCCCCGCACGCCGGTGAGGCATACGGGGCCGCGTCGAGGATAAAGCGACGTATCAGAGCACGTCGTCGTCTACCCACTCGAAGGTGCGGGTGACGGCCTTCTTCCACAGGCGGTACTGGCGGTCGCGCTCGCCAGCCTCCATCTCGGGCTTCCAACGCTTGTCTTCTGCCCAGTTGTTGATGACGTCCTGCTCGCCTTCCCAGAAGCCGACGGCGATACCCGCGGCGTAGGCGGCGCCCAGGGCGGTGGTCTCGGCGACGACGGGGCGCACCACGTCGACGTTGAGCTGATCAGCCTGGAACTGCATGAGCAGGTCGTTGGCGGTCATGCCGCCGTCCACCTTGAGCTCGGTGAGCTGCACGCCGGAGTCTGCCTCCATAGCGTCGAGCACCTCGCGCGTCTGGAAGGCCGTCGCCTCCAGCACTGCACGCGCGATGTGGCCACGGTTCACGTAGCGAGTGAGGCCGACGATCGCGCCGCGCGCATCCGACTGCCAGTACGGAGCGAAGAGACCCGAGAACGCCGGTACGAAGTAGGCGCCGCCGTTGTCGTCGACGGTTTCTGCGAGCTTCTCGATCTCCGGGGCGGAGTCGAACATGCGCAGGTTGTCGCGTAGCCACTGCACGAGCGAACCGGTGACGGCGATCGACCCTTCGAGCGCGTACACAGCGTCCTGGTCGCCGATCTTGTAGCAGACGGTGGTGAGCAGGCCGTTCTCGCTGGGCACGGGCTCGGTGCCGGTGTTCATCAGCATGAAGTTGCCGGTGCCGTAGGTGTTCTTGGCCATGCCCTTGTCGAAGCAGGCCTGGCCGAAGGTGGCGGCCTGCTGGTCGCCCAGGATGCCCGCGATGGGGGTGTCGATGAGGAGGCTCTGCTTGCGGCCGTAGCCGTACACCTCCGCCGACGACTTGATCTCAGGCAGCATCGACATCGGGATGCCCATGTCGGCTGCGATGTCCTCGTCCCAGCTGAGGGTCTTGAGATCCATCAGCATGGTGCGCGATGCGTTGGTGACGTCGGTCACGTGGACGCCGTTTTCCACACCGCCGGTCAGGTTCCAGATGAGCCAGGAATCGATGGTGCCCATGAGCAGGTCGCCCGCTTCGGCGCGCTCGCGGGCGCCTTCGACGTTGTCGAGAATCCACTTGACCTTCGGCCCACAGAAGTAGGTGGCCAGCGGCAGACCGACGCGGTCCTTGTACTTGTCCTGGCCTTCGTCGCCGCCAAGCTCCTTGACGATCTTGTCGGTGCGGGTGTCCTGCCAGACGATGGCGTTGTAGACGGGCTCGCCGGTGGTCTTGTCCCACACGACGGTGGTCTCGCGCTGGTTCGTGATACCCACGGCGGCGAGGCTGTGACGGTTGATCTGCGCAACGCTGAGCGCGGTGCCAATCACCTCGCGGACGTTCGTCCAAATCTCCATCGGGTCGTGCTCCACCCAGCCTGCGCGCGGGAAGATCTGCTCGTGCTCCTTCTGGCCGGTAGCGACGATCTGACCCGAGTGGTCGAAGATGATTGCTCGGCTGCTCGTGGTGCCCTGGTCGATAGCGAGTACGTACTTTTCTTCAGTCATCGTTGATCCTTATGTTTCTATTGCGGTTGGTCAGGGGAGGAGGACGGTAGAAGCGAGGCCGGCAACAATGCCGCCAAGCAACGGGCCGACGATCGGTACCCAAGCGTAGCCCCAATCGGAACCGCCCTTGCCCTTGATCGGCAGGATTGCGTGCATGATGCGGGGGCCGAGGTCACGGACCGGGTTGATGGCGTACCCGGTGGGGCCACCGAGCGCGATACCAATCACCACGATCAGCAGTGCGACGCCGAAGGCGCCCAGCCATCCCAAGTTCGCCGGGCCGACGCCAACGCCAGCAGTAGTTTCCGCGGTGTACTTGCCTGCGCCAATGATGACGAACACCAGTACGAAGGTACCGATGAACTCGGTGATGACATTCCACAGCGGGTTGCGGATAGCAGGCGCCGTGGCGAACACGCCGAGCTTGGCCGCCGGGTCGGGCTCCTCGTCGAAGTGCTGCTTGTAGGCCAGCCAGCACAGCCCGGCACCAAGCAAGGCGCCAAGCATCTGGCCCAGCAGGTATCCGGCAATTTGACCGCCAGTGAACTCCACGCCGCTGGCCATCAAGCCGAACGTGACTGCGGGGTTCAGGTGGCCGCCGGACTTGTAGGACACCAGCACACCCATCATGACTGCGAGGCCCCAGCCCCAGTTCACGAACAGGAACCCGGAGTCCTTGCCCTTGGAATTTATGAGGGCTGTGCTGGCGACGGTGCCGCCACCAAGCAGGAGCAGCAGCGTCGTGCCCACAAACTCTGATAAGAAAATCGTTGCGAAGTCCATCATTGGCCTCTTTGCTCTTGACTACTTTGTCTTCGCCCAAGCACCCGCGCTGGATACCGATAGTACCGGGCTTGTGAATATGCAATCACTTCCGGCAGTGGGCAGGGAAATAAGTGAACGCTTTTTCGGGTTTGCGCTGATATTTGTGTCGTTCGTGCAAAAACGACGGTGCTGCCCGTGCGAGTGATCCCGCTCAGGCAGCACCGTCATCCGAAATTTTTAGTCGGCGCTCGATTCGCCCAGGCCAAGTGCCTGGTGCACAAGCACGATGGGGTGCACCGTCTCAACCTTCGTGGAGTTCTGGATCTGCCAGCGGCAGGTCTCGGTATCGCACGCGACGAGGCCCTCGTTCGTTTTCTCGATCATGTCGAACAGCGGTTTGCCGACTGCCTGCGCCACGTCGTACTTCTCCTTCTTCAAGCCGTAAGTGCCTGCGATGCCGCAGCACGTCGCGTTGGAGTCCCGCACCTTGAGCCCCGGAATAAGCCGCAGCAGATCCGACGCGGGTGCTCCCATGCCCTGGCTTCGCACTTGACAGGGCTGGTGGTAGGGCATCTGCATCTCGATGGGCTGGAAGTTGAACTCGAGCTCGCCCGCGTCGTAGCGCTCCATCAGGAACTCAGAGATGTCGTAGGAGCGAACACCGACGTCCTCGAGGACTGGATCGTCGATACCCAGGTAGTGCTTCGCCTCATGCTTCAGCATGCCGACGCAGCTGCCGGCC
This sequence comes from Propionibacteriaceae bacterium, assembly GCA_032576855.1. Taxonomy (GTDB): domain Bacteria; phylum Actinomycetota; class Actinomycetes; order Propionibacteriales; family Propionibacteriaceae; genus Arachnia. The sequence continues at coordinate 65,171 of JAWFWL010000008.1, read as the reverse complement.
GTAGAGACGACAGGCAGGTCCTTCCCTGCGCTGGCGAGGGATTTCGCAAGCGCCAGGGCCGACTTCGTGGCCTGGTCGAAGAGGCCGTTGCTCTGGGAGGCGAGACCGCAGCAGCCCTGCTTCGGGACGAGCACCTCATAGCCCAGGTACTCCAGCACCTCGATGGCGCACTTCGCAGCCTCCACCTCGAAGTAGCCGCCAGCGCAGCCGTGGAAGTACACCAAGGAACCGCGAGTTGGCTTCGTCGTGGGCTTCTTGCGACGCTTCAGCCAGCTGTGGAGGGATTGCTTCTGCGCCGGAGGCATGGGCGCGTTGGCTGCCACACCCACGGTCGCTTCCATGATCTTTCGGATGGGTTTGTTCTTGAGCGCTGCGTTGGCGATCGGCGCGACGGGTGTCATCGCCTTTCCCATGAGCGTCGTCTGGGTGAGGAGACGATCGCGCACCGGCCCGCCATGCTCCGCACGCTTGACGGCCTTAGCAAGCGAGATGATCTCAGCTACCTGGACACCCTGTGGGCACACGACGGTGCATGTGCCGCAGCTGGAACACCAGTCGATGGAATCGTCGACGGAGACCCCGTCGCGGTAGCGCTCGCCCTGCGGGCCCGAGTACTTGGGGCCCTCGAATAGAGAAGTAACACCCGAGACCGGACACGCCGTCTCGCAGATCGTGCACTTCACGCAGTGGTCGAGGCTCACACGGCGCATCTCGTTGTCGAGGCGCTCGCGTAGCTTGGCAGCAGACTTTGCACTCATCGTGCACCTCCTAGGATTGAAGCGGCAGCGCGCCATGCGCTTGCCACGGCGATGCCATCGCCGGATTTTTCGCGCGCACGCTGTGCGCCGGCGAGAATGCCACCGGCTGCGTACAGGTTGTCAAAGGTCGGGCCGGAGTCGCCGATGGGGCGCATTGCATCGTCGACCTTCACTCCTACCTCGAATAGAGGCTGAGGCAAGGAGTGGTCAGGGACGACGAGCCCTTCCATCGTGGTGGCGGTGAGGGGGAGCCCGAACAGGGTTTCCTCGATGTTCCCCTCTGAGTCGACGGCGATCGCCCCCGACTCAAAACCGCCCGGCGCATGGACGACAGCGTCGCAGCGTACGCGCTTCGTGTGCCCGGCCGAGGCCACCTGCATGGCCGTGATATGGCCGTCGGACGCTTCGAAGCCGGTGGCTTTCGCGCCCTGGATGTGGCGCATTCCAAGCGACCTCGCGCGCTCCAGCAAAGCACGGAACATGCGCAGGCCAGGCATCGATGGTGGCTGCATGCAAATCTCTGCCGCGGGACGCTGCACGGTTTGCTCAAAGATGCTCCAGGCATCCTGGTTGTCGAGTCCGATGACGGCGGGCACCAGCAGCACGTCTGCCGCAGGTGCAGCGGCGGCCACGGCCTTCGCGAACTTCTTCAGCCGCGTGGGATCATCCAACGCCTTGGCGAAGTGCACGGTTGAGGGGTCTTGCTCGTCGGTGCGAGGAACAAAGTCGATGACTGCCGCCTTGGCCTGCAAGCGTCGGCCGTCGAGCGTGGTGCGGTTCAGGTTCCCTGCGATGAGCGCAGCCTGGAAGTCCTTCAGCTGGTTCACCCCAACCACGGCGAACGACGAGTGCTTGTTTGCATCCGCCCCAGCCAGCGACGCGGGAGCGAGCGCCGTCGGGCGAATGGAGCCCACAGCGGTGGGCAGCTGCAGGTTCGATTCGGGCGAGCCAGTGAGCCCCAGCTCTGTACCAAGCCACGACAGCGATTCCCGGACGGTATCGGCGCCGAGTTGCCGAAGCGGATGGCCTTCGGATAGGTCGCCTAGCACTTCGAGCGGCGTCTGCACACGCTGCGGGGCGTAGCCGAGGATGTCGACGGTGCCCTGGGCCAGTTGCAGACCGCCGGGCCCCTTCGCTACCAGCGTCACCTGAGCCCCCGCCTCCAGCAGGCGGATAGCAGCGGTGAGTCCAGCGAGCCCGGATCCAATCACACAGACCTTCATCGCGTAACCTCCTGTGCATCGTCAGCGGGAAGATGCTCGACGTCAAGTGTCCCGGTGTAAATCCAATCGTCGAGGGCCTGCTGACGGACCTGGTCGCCAGAGAGCACAGGCTCCACGCCCTTCCAACGTCCCTTCAAGAAGGCCTCGAGAAGATGCGTTGCACCCGCGGCGTCGGCATGCTTCGAGCTGCACGCCACGCCCGCGGCGCGGGTCGCGCAGAAACCGCCCTGGCAAGGCCCCATGCCGATGCGAAGCTGGCGACGGATGTCGTCGAGGTTCGCATCGGGCTGTGCATCCAGTGCAGCGCGAAAGGCGGGTTCGGTGACCAGCTCACACTCGCACAGGATGCGATCGTCGAGGCGCGTTTCCTCGCGTTCCTCGAGCCGATCGGTGATCTTGTGAATCTTATGATGTGCCTCAGGTACAGCTTCCTCAGCAGTGCGGCAAGGGCGCTCGTCGCCCAACTGGCGGCACATCGCGTCGACGATGTGCTCGGCCATGAGCCTGTATGTGGTGAGTTTGCCGCCGCCGATGGTGAGGAAGCCCTGCAAGCCATCGTGTTCGGAGTGGTCGATGATGGACATGCCGCGGCTCATGTGCCGGGTGTCGCTCGCGCTCACTCGGGGGTCCTTCACCAGCGGGCGGCTTCCGGCCCAAGCACGTAGGACGCGGTTGCTTCTAAAACCGGGGATCATGTGTTCGCCGGCGTCCAGCATCTGCTGCACTTCCGCGGCGGGCACCTTCGTGTTGTCGGGGTCGTCAGTGTGCACGTCGGTGGTGCCGATGATGGAGACCGTGTGCGCAGGGACGAGGATGTCGCCGTCGGTGGGGTAGACCAGCCTATTGACAACGGTGTTGACGATGCGGTGGTTCATGGCCACCATCACGCCTCGGCCAGGGATGACTGCGACGGGTTCACAGCCAGCCATTGCTGAGACTTGCCCGGCCCAAGGGCCTGCGCAGTTCAGCACGAAGCGGCAGTCGATTTGAAGGTCTTCGCCGCTTCGTTCGTCGCGGCACAGCACCGCGGAGACGTGGTCGCCTTCGCGCAGGATCTTCGTCACCTTGTGGTAGGTGAGCACCTTGCCGCCGTACTCCGCAGCAGAGCGTGCCGCTCCCCATACAAGCGCCCAGCCGTCCACGGACGCGTCGCGTACCTCGATGGCTCGGCCGATGCCGGGGTTCAGGCGGCGTTCACGACGAAGCGCTTCCGCCGCAGAAATCTCTTGCGCAGGTACGCCGGTGGCCTGAGCGCCCTTCAAGAACTCGTCGGCGAAGGCTGGATCGTCGCCCGGCAGGGTCACGAACATGCCGCCGGTATCTTCGATAGCGGCGGGCTGGATGCGACGAAGAATCTCGTTCTCCTGCGCGCATTCGGTGGCCGACTGAGGGTCGCTCACCACATAACGCCCGCCCGAGTGGAGCAGCCCATGGAAGCGCCCCGTCGTGCCGCAAGCTAGATCGTCTCGTTCCACCAGGACTGCGGAGTACCCGCGCATTGCTGCGTCGCGGACTACGCCCACGCCTGTGGATCCACCGCCGATCACCACAACATCGGCGTTCAGGTGTTGCACCATCATTGGTCCTCTCCGGCAGCGTCCAGGAAAACGCGGCCTATTCCTATCCAATCGTGTTCGGAGGCTCATTGCGAGCGAATGCACGAATGGTCACCCGAAGCGTGGGCGCGTGCACGATCTAATAGGTGGCGTCTGGGCGCAGTGCGGTGGGGTAGGGGTCAATCTCAGCTACGGCGATTGTGTCGGGCTAGCCACGCCTGGTGGCAGCGTGCGGCGGGTTCTGCATCATGCGAGCCAAGGACCTCGCAGTGGTGTCATCGATTACCAGATCGGTGACGACGCCGGCGCGGAGAGCTGCGAGGAGCGCCACGGTGCGGCTCGGATCACCCACGACGCACACCCTATGGGCGATGGATTGCACCATATCCGGGCTCGGTCCTGTGGCGCGCGTGTTTAAGCGGATGCCGTCGTGGGATCCGTCAGCGCGTAACAATACGGTGCACACGTCGCCTACTGCGCCTTGATCGATGGCTTCTGCCAGGTCAGCGGGGTCGACGTGACCGGCGGCGTAAACGTGCGACGGGATTCGGGCGTGGGGGTAGCCGACTCCGAAGAGCGCAACGTCGAGGGACGCAATCGAGGCGAGCACGTTGCGGATGGAACGCTCGCGCCACATTGCCTCGCGTGTGCTGGCGTGGTCAAAGAAGGTGGGGACAGGGAAGGGGACGACGTGCGCGTTGCCGTAGTTCGACGCGAACGCCTGCAGCAGGGAACCGATGTAGGGTGCGCTCGAATCGTGTGCATGCGTGGCGCCGTTCATCTGCACCACGTTTACTCCAGACACCGCCTGCGGTTTCAACTCTCGAGCGACCTGCGCGGAAGTCACGCCCCAGGCGATGCCGAGCGACGTGCCGTCGGTGACGAGTGCGTCGAGGAGCGCGGCGGCTTCAACCGCTACCGCCCGGAGGCGTTCCGTCGCGGTAGCTTTGTCAGAGACGTTGGCGATATGGACGTTGATGCCGAACATATCCGCAATTCTGCGGGCCGTGGGGGAGCCAGAACCGGGCGGCTCCGCGAGGCTGATGCGAACCACTCCCGTCTCGCGAGCGCGCAGGAGCAGGCGGGACACCTTGGGGCGTGACACTCCGAGTTCGCGGGCGATGGTTTCCATGGTCTCGCCATCGATGTAGTGTCTGCGCGCGGCAAGATACACCTGACGCTCACGCGTCTCCTGCACGTCTTTGCTTGCTGGCACTGGGTTCCTCTCGAAGGCTCGGGGTATCGGAGGGAATCTAACACGACCCGCCTTATGAGATGGCGCCAAAGACTCGGGCAGGTAGGATCGGGATCGTGATTCTTCTCAGCATTGACCAGATCATCCTCTGGAGCATTCTTGGCCTAGTGGGGCTCGCGATCGTTGCGGCGAGCATCGTCGTGTTGCGTGACAACAAGCGAGCTCGACTCGAACGCGGGGCAGAGACGGAGATCGAAGCGCCCGAATCCGCCGCCCCGTCGACGAGCGAGGACGTTCCACCCGCTGAGGAAGGGCCTGTCGCTGAACAGGACGCTCAAGCGCCTGCACCGGTGGACATTCGCACGGAAGCGGCTCCCGTCGAGCCAGCTGACGTCCAGGAGCCTGCGCCGGCGCCTGAAGCGCCGCTGGATCAGCCCGAGGCCGCAAAATCCCGTCTCGCCAGGCTCCGCCGCCGGCTTGCGGGCTCGAACAACGCACTGGCGCGCGCGCTTGCAGATCTGCTCTCCACAAACAAGATCGACGACGATACCTGGGACGACTTCGAGATGACGCTCATCACGTCGGACCTGGGGGTTGGCCCGACTACGGAGCTCACCGAGGCGCTCCGCAAGGACCTTGCCGTCGACGGTGTCTCTGACCCGGAACAGGCGAAACGCGTGCTGCGCTCGGAGCTCGTGAAGCTCGTTGACCCGACTCTGGACCGCAGCCTGAACTTGGAAAAGGATGGCGATAACCCAGCCGTTGTACTCGTGGTTGGCGTGAACGGCACGGGCAAGACCACCACCGTTGGCAAGCTGGCGAGGGTGCTCGTCGCGGAAGGTAAGTCAGTGCTGCTCGGCGCTGCAGACACCTTCCGTGCAGCCGCGGCTGAGCAGCTCGTCACCTGGGGCGAGCGCGTCGGTGTAGAAACCGTGCGAAGCAACGAAGGCGCAGACCCTGCGTCGGTGGCCTTCGACGCGGTAGCCAAGGGCGTCGAGCAGGGCGTCGACGTGGTACTCGTCGACACCGCGGGGCGGCTCCACACCAAGTCGGGGCTGATGGATGAGCTTGGCAAGGTGAAGCGCGTCATTGAGAAGAAGGCCAAGGTCTCTGAGGTGCTGCTGGTGCTCGACGCCACCACCGGCCAAAACGGCCTCACGCAGGCGCGCATCTTCCGTGAGGTAGTTGACGTCACGGGTGTTGTTTTGACCAAACTCGACGGCTCCGCGAAGGGCGGCATTGTGGTGCAGGTGCAGCGTGAGCTCGGCGTGCCGGTGAAACTGGTCGGCTTGGGCGAGGGCGTCGACGACCTTGCGCCGTTCGAGACGGACGGGTTCGTGGCCGGCATCCTGGGAGAGTGACGAGCGCCGTCGCCGCATCTTACGAATAAGGAATGAGGGATTCCACCAAAATCGGTGGAATCCCTCATTCCTTATCTCCCATCCGCGGAGAGGTATCGAAGACCGGGTCGGGCTATCCTTGTGCGGGTACCCAAGATCGAGAAGGATTCTCCGTTGTTTGACACGCTGCAAGATCGCCTCGCTTCCGTCTTCCAAGGGCTGCGCTCCAAGGGACGCTTGACGGAGGCAGACGTCAACTCGACGATGCGCGAGATCCGTATCGCCTTGCTGGAGGCAGACGTCAACCTCGGCGTGGTGAAGGAATTCATCGCAGCGGTCAAGGAGCGTTTGGTTGGCCTCGAGATTTCGAAGGCGCTGAACCCGACGCAGCAGATCGTCAAGGTTGTCAATGAAGAACTCATCGGCATCCTGGGTGGTGACGCACGCACCATTCGCTTCGCGAAGAACCCCCCGACGGTGATCATGCTCGCCGGTCTGCAAGGTGCAGGTAAGACGACGTTGGCGGGCAAGCTCGCACAATTTCTGAAGGCCGACCACCATTCGCCGCTGCTTGTCGCAGCCGACTTGCAGCGCCCGAATGCTGTCAATCAGCTTCAAATTGTGGGCGAACGCGCCGGCGTGCACGTCTTCGCTCCTGAACCCGGCAATGGTGTTGGCGATCCGGTGCAGGTGGCAAGGGACGCCATCGTGCACGCCCAACAGCGCCTGTATGACGTAGTCATCGTCGACACCGCCGGACGATTGGGCATCGACGAAGAGCTCATGCGCCAGGCCTCTGACATCAAGGCGGCCGTGCGCCCGCACGAGACGCTGTTCGTCGTCGACGCGATGATCGGTCAGGACGCAGTGAACACCGCGAAGGCCTTCGACGAGGGGGTCGGCGTCGACGGTGTCGTCCTCACCAAGCTCGACGGCGACGCCCGTGGCGGCGCCGCCCTGTCGATTGCCCGGGTACTCGGCAAGCCCATCATGTTTGCGTCGAATGGCGAGAAGCTGCAGGACTTCGACGCCTTCTACCCAGACCGCATGGCCAGCCGCATTCTCGGCATGGGCGACATGCTCACGCTCATCGAGCAGGCAGAAAAAACCTTCGACGCGGAGCAGTCCCGCGAAGCCGCTGAGAAATTGCTCGGCGGCAAATCGAAGTTTGGCCTCAACGACTTCCTGAACCAGATGCGCCAGCTGCGCAAGATGGGGCCGCTGTCGAAGATCCTGGGTATGTTGCCAGGCGCGGGACAGCACAAGGACGCCATCAACGCAATCGACGAGCGCGAGATCGACCGTATCGAGGCCATCATCTGCTCGATGACACCCAAGGAACGCGACGATGTGTCCATCCTGAACGGGTCACGTCGCGCACGCATCGCCAAGGGCGCGGGCGTCGAAGTGTCGGATGTGAACAACCTCGTCAACCGGTTCGTCGACGCGCGCAAGATGATGGAGAAGTTCGCCGGTGGAGGGTTCCCCGGTATGGGAGGCATGCCCGGGATGCCAGGTATGCCCGGAATGCCCGGCATGGGCGGTGGCCGTCGCCAGCAGGCGAAGCAGTCCAAGAAGAAGGGCAAGCAGCGCGGCAAGGGCGTGTCGGGCAACCCGGCGAAGCGTGCGCAGCAGGCCAAAAACAAAGCGGTCGGTGGGCAGGCGGCGTCGGGGATGCCGAACATGCCTCAGATGCCCCAAAACATGGACGACTTCGAGCTGCCCCCAGAACTGCAGAAGATGTTCAAAGACCAGGGCGGCCTGTAGCCCGGCGGCCGGGGGCGGCCCCAGGTGGGCGCGTCGGCGAGTAGGCTCGCGGTATGGATCAAGCACTGCATATCAACGCCACCGTGCTGCCCGGCGACGAGCCCGTCGACTTCTGGGTTGTCGATGGACGGGTCACGTTCGAGCCAGTCAAGCACGCGACGACGCTTGCCACCGGCGCGTTCGTGCTGCCAGGGCTCGTTGACGCGCACTGCCACATCGGCCTCGGCGTCGAGGGCGCCGTCGACGACGCCACCGCCCGCGCCCAGGCTGAGGCCGACCTCGCCGTCGGCGTCATGCTCATCCGCGACGCGGGCTCGCCGAAGGACACCCGCCCGATGCAGCAAGACCCGACGCTGCCCCGCATCATTCGCTCCGGGCGCCACGTCGCCCGCTCCCGTCGGTATATCCGAAACCTCGCCGAAGAGGTCGAGCCCGAGCAGTTCGTCGAACAGATTCGCCACGAGGCGCGCAGCGGTGACGGGTGGGTGAAGTTTGTGGGCGACTGGATCGATCGCTCCGTCGGCGACTTGGCACCAAGCTTCCCCGCCCACGTGGTCCGCGAGGCCATTGCAGCAGCCCATGAAGAGGGTGCGAAGGTCACGTCGCACTGTTTCGCGGAGCAGTCCGTCGCAGAGATCATCGAAGCCGGCACTGACTGCATCGAACACGGCACAGGGCTAGACGACGAGCACATCGCCCTGATGGCGGAGCGCGGCGTCGGGCTGGTGCCGACGATGATCAACCTCGCGCGCTTCACCGACTACGCAGCCCAGGGTGAAGCCAAGTTCCCCACCTACAGCGCACACATGCGCGACCTGCACGCCAGGCGCTACGAGACCATCGGAAAAGCCCACGACGCCGGCGTCCCCATCTACACCGGCACCGACGCGGGCACCGTGATCAAGCATGGCCGCGTCATCGACGAGATCGACGAACTGGCCAAGGTAGGTGGCGCCGAATTCGCGCTGGGGGCAGCGAGCTGGCGAGCCAGGGAATGGCTCGGCGTCGACGCCGTCGTCGAGGGGGCTAGCGCTGACTTCGTGGTCTACAGTGAGGACCCGCGTAGTGCGTTGCAGACGCTGCGTTCACCGCTTCATCGTGTGCTTCGAGGAAAGGTACTAGCCGAGCATGTCTGATCTGCCCCCGCCCAACCAGGATCCGAAGAACCAGCCGAATCCTGAACCACCCACCCAGGCACCGCAATCTGCGCCCAGCGCCAGCAGCCAGCCGGGCTCCTGGCAGACCGACGCGGGCCCTGCGCCGCAGCTTCGGCCGGGGTACGCTCCGAAACCCCAGAAGCAGCCTGGCGGATTCAGTCGTGGCTTCGGCTCCGGCATGGGCTTCGCGCTGGGGCTCGGCGTGGTGCTCACCGTGAGCTCGATCCTCTCTGGCCTGATCTTCCTCGGCATGCTCACCGTGACGATGAAGGACGTCGAGGGCGACGCGACCACCACGCTCAAGACCATCTGGGGCAATAGCAGCGCCGAGGGGCGTCTCCGCGCCATCTCCATTTCCGGCCCCATCCTCGCCGACGCCAGCGACGGATCGGTGCTCAGCGCCGGCACCTACGGCTACGAGGTCGCCGACATGATTCGCTCCCTCGATAAGGACGACTCGTCGGGCCTGATCCTGCTCATGAACACGCCGGGTGGATCCATCCCGGGCTCAGCAGCGATTGCCGACGCCGTGACCGACTACCAGAAGCGCACCGGCCAGAAGGTCATGGCGCACGTGTCCAGCATGTCGGCATCTGGTGGCGTCTACTCGACGTCGTCCGCCGACGAAATCTGGGCCGACGAAGGCTCGCTGGTGGGCTCGATCGGTGTCATCTCTGGCCCATTCAAGCGCTACACCAACGTCACCGCACTGGGCAGCACACTGCTTGAGGCAGGCGTGACCGCCGAGAAGATCGAGCAGGAGTACCTCAGCGCCGGTAAGGGCAAGGCCTTCGGTGATCCGTTTGTGGGCATGAGCGACGAGCAGAAGGCCAAGTGGATGGAGGGCATCAACGCCTCCTACGACAAGTTCGTGCAGCGCATGGTTGAGGGCCGAGGCATGGACGAAAAAGTGATCCGCGAAGAGATGGGCGCCGGCATGTTCAACGGCGAGAAGGCCGTCGAATACAAGCTCATCAACGGCATCAAAGGCCGCGACGAGTTCTTCCGCTATGCCGCTGAGCAGGCCGGGCTCGACCCGTCGAAGACGAAGGTCGAGACGGTCGTCGAAGACCTCGGATTCCTGGGCGGCTTCCTCGGTGTGAAGCGCGCGTACGGGCAAGCTCCCGCGGTGAAGCAGGGGGAGGGCGTCGTGCCGCAGTTGAGCCAAGCCATCTGCAGCCGCCACGCCATTCTCGCCTACCACGGGGCGCCCACTGCGGCGTGCGGTTAACGGTTTGCGGGGCTTGGCTGGGTAATCATCCCCAGCCAAGCTCGTGCAGCCGGTCTTCCTCGATGCCGTGGTAGTGGCCCAGCTCGTGGGCCAGCGTGACGACGATCTCGTCGTACAGCTCGTCCTCGTCGGCACAGAGCCTCGTGAGCGGCCCCTTGAACAGCACGATCCGATCCGGTAGTTGTCCCAGCCCGTAGCTGGAATCGCGCTCGGTGAGTGCAAAGCCCTCGTAGACCCCGAGCATGTTCGAGCCATCCTCCGGCTCGTCCTCCACGACGAAGATGAGGTTGTCGACGTTGGCAAGCAGCGCCTCGGGGATCTCGTCGAACGCCTCATCCACGAGCGCGTCGAAGTCGTCGTCGGCGATGTCCATGGGCATGCCGCGAGCCTAACGGCGCGCGACGGACAAGGCCACACCGGCCCCGAGCAGCACGCCCGCGCACACCCAGCTGCCCGTCTGCACCGGCTCCAGCGCGGGCCACGTCCAGATGATCGGCGATCCCAGGGGCAGGCCGCCCATGGACGCCAGCGCCGCCCATCCCACCGCGACGGCGGCGCTGGCCGCGGGGGATGCCGCCGCGGCGCCGAGCAGGACGATGCCGGCGTCACCGAGCATGGTGCGGGCCGCGCCCAAGGCGGCGTCGGTGCCGAGCGCCAGCGCAACGATCCCGTGTGCCACGACGCAGGCCAGGACGAGGGCCACGTCCCACGCCCACAGGTGCCGCGTGGTGCCGCGTTCGAGCTGTGGATTGCGTCGCGCCAGCCCGGCGCAGACCGCCAACGTCGGCGCGAGCGGAGCCAGATACGACACGGGGGAGGGGAGGCCCGGACCACCAGCCAGCGTCGGCAGCACGACGACCACCTTCGGCAGTGTGGCGACCACCGCGAGGGACAGCGCGAGCGCGACGGCCACCGCTGGGACGATCCGACTGCGCAGCCACCACGTCATGGACACCACCACTGGGCCAGCCGAGTGTTGATCAGTGCGGCCTGCTCGGCCTCGGGCAGTGCCAGCGTTGCCTCGAGTGCGGGTGAGGGCGGTGGCAGTGGCGAGGGCGCGGAGGAGTGTGCGATCAGCCACTGGAGGACGTCGTGTTCCTGCAGCTCGTCCTCGTTGACGGTCCCAAGGGGAGGCTGGCAGCCGTCGACCAAGCCCTGCGCCAGGGTTTCGGGATAGGACGCCGGGCCGGCCGTGACATTGATCCGCGCACTGGCGACCTCCTTGGAGGTCCGCTGCGCCGCTTCGCTCCAGGTCGCGGGCACCGCGATCCCCAGGTTACGCCAGTGGCGGATGATGGCGGCGACGTCGTCCGCCACCGGCTGGAGCCCGGGGGCGCGCTCAGGCCACAGGCACACGCGTGGCTCGGAGCCGGTGCAGATGGGACGATCGGGACGGGGCACCCTGGGCAGGTGGCCGGCATCTCCGGCGATGCCGTGGGCGGTCGCACCCGTGCCGACGACGATGACCGCCAGAACCGCCGCCAGCACGAGTCGGCCGGCGCGGCCGTGGAAGCGCAGGGCAATCAGCACCGTCGCGACGGCGATGAAGCCCACGCTGCATACGACGCTGCCCCACGCCACGGTCGGGTCCGGCACCGTGTCCAGGCTGCAGCAGCCGTCCCATCGCCCCGACATGTGGCGCAGCCACGGCGGCTCGATGGCCGGGGTGACCGCCACCCAGAGGTAGGCCGCAACCAAGGCGGCGGGGAGTGCCATCACGACGGGCAGCCAGATGCCGATGGCCAGCCCGACCGCGCTCCACGCGACGAGGGAGAGCACGGCGGTGCCCCACACCTGCCAGGCGGGCGCGCCGCCGACCGAGCAGACGGCGATGAGCAGCAGCAGGCTCGTGGGCACCGCCACCATGGCCACGGGCCAGGCCAGGCGGGTGACCGGCAAGCGGGCCGAGGACACGATGATGAGATTGGCGCGCCGGAGGCGCGTGCCCTCGGCAGCGGCGGCGACCGCCACAAGCATGCACAGGAGCAACAGCGCGTCGGTCTTCAGCGACGCTGCCGAGTACGGGCTGCCGTCACCGTAGAGGAGCTGGTCGCTGCGGAACACCGTGACCGTGTAGGCCATGAGCGGCAGGAGCCAGATGACCAGGCTCGAACGAAACCACGCCCAGATCGGCATGTCACGACCCTCCCACGATGCGCAGGTACGCCTCCTCGGCCTGCTGGCGCGAGGCATCGGCAGCCAGGCCGAGGAAGTCCTCGGGCGTGCCCGACCACGCGAGCGAGCCGGTGCGCAGCACCGCAACCTGGTGGTAGATGTCTTCGACGTCGTCGATCTGATGCGTGCTGACGACCGTCGTCAGGGAGTCGGGCACCGACTGCATGACGCTGCGGAACCGGTGGCGCTGCTCGGGATCCAGACTCGCGGTCGGTTCGTCCAGCAGCAGGACCTGCGGGTCGGACACCAGCGCGGCGGCCAAGCCCAGCCGACGCAGCTGCCCACCCGAGAGCTTGCTGGATGGTCGGTCCTGCTCGTCTACCAGCGCCACCTGCGCCAGCGCTCGCAGTGCGGCGGCCTTCGTGTCCGATCGGGACACCCCGCGCAGCCACGCCGCGTACCGGGTGTACTCGAGCGTCGAGAGCCCCCGGATCGGAGCGATGGCCTGCGGCATGAAGGACACGCGGCGGCGCAACTGGCGCGCAGCGACGGGCACACCGTCGAGGAGGATCGCGCCCGAGCGCGCCCGGAGCTCACCCGCGATGATCCGCAGCAGCGTGGTCTTCCCCGCACCGTTCGGGCCGAGCAACACCGTCCGGCCGGTGGGAAACGTCAGATCGAGCCCCTCGTACAGGGGACGCCTGCGGGAGTGGGAGAAGGTCAGGTCAGCGCATTGGATCATCACAGGTAAGCTCCGAGGTGTGGGTGCAAGGGTGCTCAGTAGTCGATGCGGACTCCTTGGCGGACGCCTTGCTACCTGAACCTTGTCCATTGACGCCTACGATCTGCATCCTGTACTCGTGGTTGCCTTCGTGCCCGCGCCACGTGGAAGACGCACCCTTGGTGCATCGAACCTCGTGATCGCCGAGCGATGTTGCCGGCAACCAATCCGAGTTCCACCTATGTGCACGGTAGGTCACCGTCGTTGCGCTGCACCCATTGACATGCGTGAACTTGATGGTTCCGGGGGACTTGTCGTTATCCCACCACTTCTGGGACCACCATCCGGGTCCTTGGTTGGAGTAGCTGAACGTGAACGACCCAGATGACGCGAGAGCTGGCAGCGCCATGCTGCCCGCAAGAGCAACTGCGGCGACGAGGGTGGCGCCGACGCGCTTGTAGTTGGACTTCATTGTGAACCTTTCCCTAGGCTCAGGAACCGGGCTGAGCGCTCGGTGAGAGACTACCTGCTCCCTGTTCTGCCTCGGTATCGGCCAACAGCCGGAAGTTGTAGAGAAGGTGCTGCCGAGCGTCTCGTGGCAGCTACGCGGTCCTGCGTCACTTGATCACGCCAGTTCGGAATCCCCACGCCACGGCCGCGGCCCTTGAATGGGAGTTCGTCTTGCATAGGATCGTCTCGACCTGCGCCTTGACGGTTGAGCGAGCTAGAACCAGTTGGGAGGCAATCTCACCACTCCTGTACCCGTCTGCGATGAGTTGCAAAACTTCTTGCTCACGGCAGCTGAGGTGCTCATTCGTGCCAGACCTCTCGATCCCCATGACGTCCTCCCAGCGGTTCCCAATCACCGGCACATGGCTCGGCTGCTCCGATGTGGTGCAGCCTGCATGCAGTGTAGGGTTCCCCCCGTTGGCGAGCAAGGGTGCTGTGCGATGTGGCTGTGCGATCGGCTGGCTGCATTAGGCAGATCCACAGGCCTCTGGCACAATGTCCGATGCACCTTTTTGCCCGGAGCCCTCTTCCGTCCGGGCAGCGAGGCCCCCCAGGTCTGCAGCCCTCGTGCCCCACACGGGTCGCTGCCGCCCCGAACTGCACAACTTTTGAGGAGTACCACAACAGTGGCAACCAAGATTCGTCTGAAGCGCATGGGCAAGATCCGCTCGCCCCACTACCGCATCGTCGTCATTGATGAGCGCAAGAAGCGCGACGGCCAGGCTATTGAGGAAATCGGCCTGTACCACCCTAAGAATGACCCGTCGGTCATCCAGCTCGACTCCGAGCGTGCCCAGTACTGGCTGTCGGTTGGCGCTCAGCCCACCGAGGCCGTCGTGGCCATCATGAAGCGCACCGGTGACTGGCAGAAGTTCACCGGCGACAAGTCCCCATCGGGCATCGACCCGCAGCCGGAGCGTCGCGACCGTGAGGCTGAGTTCGCGAAGGCCCTTGCCGAGGATTCCGACGCCACCGCTCCCGCCATCACCAAGGCACAGGAGAAGAAGGCCGCCGAGGAAGCCGAGAAGAAGGCCGCGGAAGAGGCCGAACAGAAGGCTGCTGAGGAAGCGGCCGAGGCCGACGAGCCCGCCAAGGCCGACGAGGCTGAGGAAGCGCAGGCTGAAGACGCCGCAGAAGGCGACGACAAGGCCGAGGCCTGATCGTGCTAGCTGACGCTCTCGAACACCTCGTCGCGGGCATCGTCGCGAATCCCGACGATGTCTCCGTGCGTGACAAGGACCTCCGCCGCGGGCGGCTGCTTGAGGTCCGTGTCCACCCCGACGATGTGGGCAAGGTGATCGGTCGCCAGGGACGCACTGCGCAGGCGCTGCGTACCGTGATTGGCGCATTGGCCGGGCAGGAGCAGGTGCGGATCGACTTCGTCGACACCGACCGTCCCCGCCGCCGCTAATGAACGTCGAGGTCATCGTCGGGAAGGTCGGGCGCGCACACGGAATCCGTGGCGACGTCTTCATCGACGTGACCACCGACGAGCCGAAGCGACGCTTCACCACCGGGGCACAGCTGAGGCTCGACGATGGCACCCAACTGGAGGTGGCCTCCGTGCGCAAGCACGGGGGTCGCCTCCTTGTCACGTTCACGGGCCTTAACGACCGCACCGCCGTCGAACAGCTCACCGGGCGCCAGCTCCTCGCCGACGTG
Source organism: Propionibacteriaceae bacterium (assembly GCA_032576855.1). GTDB lineage: Bacteria > Actinomycetota > Actinomycetes > Propionibacteriales > Propionibacteriaceae > Arachnia. The sequence goes on along the minus strand of JAWFWL010000008.1, from coordinate 49,936 downwards.
CCGAGCGACGAGCAGCCCAGCGGCCGAAATGAGTACTTCGACAGGCAGCTCGTCGGCCTGGATGTGCGCCGCGCAGGCGGAGAGCCGTCGGGTGTGATCGTCGGTGTGCAGCACATGCCCGCGCAAGACCTGCTCATGATCGACGTCGACGGCGACGAGCGCCTGGTTCCCTTCGTGGAGGCGCTGGTTCCCACCGTGAACCTGGAGGAGGGCTTCGTGCAGCTCGCCGACGTCGGTGGGCTCTTGGAGGACGCGGAGTGAAGATCGACGTCGTCACAACATTCCCTGACTACTTCGCGCCGCTGCGTCTGAGCCTGGTTGGCAAGGCAATTCAATCGGGGCTAATCGAACTTGGTGTCCACGATCTGCGCCAATGGACCTACGATCGCCACCACACCACCGACGACACCCCGTACGGCGGCGGTGCGGGCATGGTCATGAAACCCGAGCCGTGGGGTGAAGCGCTCGACCACGTCGAGGCATCATCGCCTGCGGAACCCACCGTCGTGATCCCTACTCCAGCTGGTCACTCCTTCACTCAGCGCCACGCCTACGAGCTGGCCGAACGTCCGCACCTCGTGTTTGCTTGCGGCCGTTATGAGGGCATCGACCAGCGAGTGATCGATCACTGCCATAGCCGATACGAAACGTACGAGCTCAGTCTCGGGGACTACGTGCTAAACGGGGGAGAGGTGGCAGTGCTTGCCATGACGGAGGCCATCGTGCGGCTGATCCCCGGCGTGATCGGCAATCCTGATTCGTTACGTGAGGAGAGTCACTCCGACGACAACGCTCACCTACTGGAATACCCCAACTACACCAAACCACCGGTGTGGCGCGGACGGGCAGTCCCCGACGTGCTTCTGTCCGGCAATCACGCTCGAATCGCTGAATGGCGACGCGGCGAAGCGATGCAGCGTACCCAGGATCGACGTCCGGATCTCTTGCCCAATGACCTCTGACCTGGGCATACGACTAGCACGGTTTTACGCAAGCCAGAAATGGCGAAAATCTCCTTGTCGCAGGGGAAATAATGAACTCGTCGCAACATGCACCCCCGGTCGCGCGGATCGAAACGAACTTAGCTACAGTACGGTGCGTGACGACAACAATGACGATTCATAAGCGGGCAGCTCGCTCGACTGTGATCAAGAAGTTCACCATGGCGGTGACCGGTTTGATCATGATCGGCTTCCTGCTCTTCCACATGTATGGCAACTTGAAGATGTTCCTGGGTACGGACGCCTTCGATCACTACGCACATTGGCTGAAGGGCGCCGAGGGCGTCGAAGACCTGATGTACCCCATTCTTCCGAATGGCACATTCATCTGGATCTTCCGTGCCGTGATGGTGCTCGTGATCGTGCTCCACTTCATGAGCGCGTTCTCGCTGTGGAGCATCTCCTCGAAGGCGTCAGGCCGCGGATACCAGCACACCACGCGCATCGCGCAGACCTACTCAGCCCGCACCATGCGCTGGGGCGGCGTGATTGTCCTGGTGGGCCTCATCGTCCACCTGCTCCAGTTCACGATCATCCCCACCACGTTCCACGGCGGCCCCATCGACGGCCCGCACGTCATGGTGATTCACGCCTTCCAGCAGGTGTGGTTCGTCGCCATGTACGCGTTCTGGATGATCCTGGTGTGCATGCACGTGCGCCATGGTTTCTGGAGCGCCTTCGCCACACTGGGACTGAACCTGTCGCCGCGTTCCCGCGCCATCCTGAACGGGCTGGCCATCTTCGTCGCGGTGCTCCTGTACATCGGCTTCATGGCCATGCCGCTGGCCGTCGCCTTCGGACTGATTGGTGCGTGATTGGCAATGACTGACGTCGCAACGAACTACTACACCGTTGGCGAGAACATCGTCGACGAGAAGGCCCCCAAGGTCGAGATCGACAAGGTCTGGTCGACGCGCCAGTTCCAGGCTCGCCTTGTGAACCCAGCGAACCGTCGCAAGCTGTCCGTCATCATCGTCGGCACTGGCCTGGCCGGTGGCGCAGCGGCAGCGACGCTCGGCGAGGCCGGCTACAACGTGCTGAACTTCTGCTACCAGGATTCGCCACGTCGTGCCCACTCCATCGCCGCACAGGGTGGCATCAACGCTGCGAAGAACTACCGCAACGACAACGACTCCGTCTACCGTCTCTTCTACGACACGGTGAAGGGCGGCGACTACCGCGCTCGCGAGACGAACGTGTACCGCCTCGCCGAGGTGTCCGCGAACATCATTGACCAGTGCGTCGCTCAGGGCGTGCCCTTCGCCCGTGAATACGGCGGCCTCCTGGACACCCGCTCGTTCGGTGGCGTGCAGGTGCAGCGCACCTTCTACGCCCGCGGTCAAACGGGTCAGCAGCTCCTCATCGGCGCCTACCAGCAGCTCGAGCGCCAGGTGGCAGCCGGCACCGTCAAGATGTACGCCCGCCACGAAATGGTGGAGCTCATCACCGTCGACGGTCGTGCCCGCGGCATCGTCACCCGCGACATGGTCACCGGCAAGGTAGAGACCTGGACCGCTGACGCCGTCGTGCTCGCCACCGGCGGCTACGGCAACGTGTTCTTCCTCTCGACGAACGCCATGGGCTGCAACGCCACCGCGGCGTGGCGCGCACACCGCAAGGGTGCCTACTTCGGCAACCCCTGCTACACGCAGATTCACCCCACCTGCATTCCGCAGCACGGTACGTCGCAGTCGAAGCTCACCCTCATGTCCGAGTCGCTGCGTAACGACGGTCGCATTTGGGTGCCCAAGAAGGCTGAGGATTGCAGCAAGGATCCACGTCAGATCCCCGAGGAGGATCGCGACTACTACCTGGAGCGCATTTACCCATCCTTCGGCAACCTGGTGCCGCGCGATATTGCGTCGCGCCAGGCGAAGAATATGTGTGACGAGGGTCGCGGCGTTGGTCCTGCCATCGTCGAGAAGGCTCCTGATGGCACCGAGCGCTCGGTTCGTCGTGGCGTCTACCTGGACTTCTCCGACGCCATCAACCGCCTCGGTAAGAAGGCCGTCGAAGCCAAGTACGGCAACCTCTTCGACATGTACCAGCGCATCACCGACGAGAACCCCTACGAGGTTCCCATGCGCATCTACCCAGCGGTGCACTACACCATGGGTGGCCTCTGGGTGGACTACGACCTCCAGTCGTCCATTCCCGGCATGTTTGTGTGTGGCGAGGCAAACTTCTCCGACCACGGAGCCAACCGCCTCGGTGCTTCGGCGCTCATGCAGGGCCTGGCCGACGGCTACTTCGTCCTCCCGAACACCATCAACGACTACCTCGCTGATGCGCCGTTCGAGAAGCTGGCGGCTGACCACCCGGCTGTCGTCGAAGCCCGCGATTCCGCTCAATCCCGCATCGACAAGCTCATGTCCATCCAGGGCAAGCGCTCCGTCGAGTCCTTCCACAAGGCACTCGGCCACATCATGTGGGAGTACTGCGGCATGGAGCGCACAGAAGAAGGTCTGCAGAAGGCCATCGGTATGATCCGTGAGCTGCGCGAGGAGTTCTGGCGCGACGTGCGCGTGACAGGTAAGGCTGAGGACTTCAACCAGGCTCTCGAGAACGCCGGCCGCGTGGCCGACTTCATGGAGCTGGGCGAACTGATGTGCATCGACGCGCTCCACCGTCGCGAATCCTGCGGTGGTCACTTCCGCGCCGAAAGCCAGACCGAAGAGGGTGAGGCGCTGCGTCACGACGACGAGTACCTCTACGTCGCGGCCTGGGAGTGGACCGGCGAGGGCGCCAAGCCGGTGCTCCACCGTGAGGATCTCGTCTACAACGCAATCGAACTGAAGCAACGGAGTTACAAGTGAAGCTGAAGCTACGTATCTGGCGTCAGGCCTCCAAAAATGCTCAGGGTAGCATGGTGGAGTACCACCTCGACGGTGTGTCCGAGGACATGTCGTTCCTGGAAATGCTCGACATGCTCAATGAGCAACTGACGGAGAAGAACGAAGAGCCTGTTGCGTTCGACCACGATTGCCGTGAGGGCATCTGTGGCATGTGTTCGCTGGTCATCAACGGTGTCGCCCATGGCCCCGAGGTGACCACCACCTGCCAGCTCCACATGCGCTCCTTCTCCGACGGCGCCACCATCGACATCGAGCCTTGGCAGGCCGGGCCGTTCCCGGTCATCAAGGACCTCGTCGTGGATCGCACTTCGTTGGACCGCATCATCGAGGCCGGCGGCTACGTTTCCTCGAACACCGGCTCCGCTCCCGACGCGCACGCCACCCCGGCGCCCAAGCGCGAGGCGGATACCGCGTTCGACAACGCCACCTGCATCGGCTGCGGCGCGTGTGTGGCGGCCTGCCCGAATAGCTCGGCCATGCTCTTCACCTCTGCGAAGATCTCCCACCTGGCGCTGCTGCCGCAGGGCCAGCCGGAGCGCTACCGCCGCGTGAAGTCCATGGTTGCCCAGCACGACGAGGAAGGCTTCGGCAACTGCACCAACATCGGTGAGTGCGCCGCGGTCTGCCCGAAGGGCATCCCGCTGGAGTCCATCTCCCGCCTGAACCGCGACCTCATGAAGGCGATGTTCAAGGGCGACGGCAAGTAATCAATCCTGTCGGCACACGGCGAGGGGCGGTGGGCTTCGGCCCGCCGCCCCTCGCCGTGTGCTCGGGGGAATCGTTGGGTGACGCCTATGCGGAGACAACGCCTCTTGCGCGACACGCCAAGGTTCAGCGCCGATCCTGATGAAGTTCACGCTTCGGCAGAGGCTGACGAGTGAGGGCGAACCCGGAGCGGGTCACCGTGTCCGTTTCGAAGGAACAGGGCTCGCGTTCTACCCCGTGATCTCCGCTCGTCCTGCTTTCGACAAATGTTCCTGATTATGCGTACGCGATCGTGCCGAGCTACACGATGACCGGGAAGAGTCCGTGACGTACGGCATCCATGCTCGCAGGGACGTCATGCGAGTGTCGTCAACGTATTACATCTGGGCGCGGTGCGTGCTACTCTTTTCATACCTGCATTGGGCAGGAACCAAGCATGATTGGGGAAGATTGGTGAAAAAGAAACTTATTTTGACGGGGGTAGTTGTAGCCCTTGCCGGGTTCAGCGCGCCGACTGCTCAGGCCACAGACCTGTGGTCGGGTATCAACTATCAAGGAACCAGATACTACACTTATCAGAGTAAGGCGTTCGTCAATTCGTTCGACAATACGGCTTCGAGCATTGATGCTGACAGGAAGCAGACCTATCATGAGAACATCGAGTTTCGCGGAAGAAACTTCACTTCGACGCGAGACTGGAACGACTTGAGAAGCGTCACCTACAATTTGGGCTTCGGAGAGAACTGGAATGACCGAATCTCCAGCATCACTTGGCAGCGGTGATGGTGCCACTTGGGTCCGTCCGGTGAACCTCCGGACGGGCCTATTGGCAGCGGTCATCGCGGTCGTCGCAGGGTTGACGGGCTGCAGCTCGCCAGAGGAATCGGCCACTGCTGCACAGCTCGAGCGAGACCGCAGCGCAGTGGCACTGCTGGACCGCGAGCATGCGAGGGTGTATCTGCCCACATCTGAGTACAAGGCCTCACGCGAGCTGCACCACAAGGAGTCGCAGGCATATGAGTTGATGATTCAGCCCTGCTTGCGGGCCGCGGGATACGACGTGCCGATCTCCGAGGAGTCCGTGGCCGAGGATAGGATTTGGGGGCTGTGGATCGTCGAACGCGCGCGTCGAAACGGATTCAAGTTGGAATCGACGCTCGCAGGTCCGGTCGAGCCGGAAACGAAGGAGTACGCCGAGGTTCGGAGGCGCTGCTGGGAGGATGCGTCGATCGAGCGCGACCGCCTTGCTGGCGATGCACCCGAGGAGTTGCTCAGCGTGGCTTTCCACATCGATTCTCAGGCTGCTGCGGCCGCGAAGCAGACTGAGGAATTCAGGCAACTCTACGAGCGCTACAGCGATTGTCTGAAAGCGGCCGGCTACTCGACTCAGCCGGACTTCTTCGGCGTGGCCGATGACGCCCTCGCATTCGATAATTATGGCAAGCCCTCCGAGGCCGAGATTCGCGCTGCGGTGGCCGAAGCGCGGTGCAACGAGGAGCTGGACGTCACACAGACCATGGGAAACCTCGAAGCGAGTTTCTCGGCACCCCTAGTGAGAGAGCGGCAGGCCGAGCTCAACGTGGAGAAGGAGCGGCTGGAGGCGCTGGAACGGCGCGTGGACGAATACCTCAGGACCCATCAGTGAGCGCACGGCTCAAGCGGCCCGCGTTGCTCGTCGGCCTCGTTGCGGTGCTGATCGTGGCGAGCTTCCTACTCGGAAGAAGTTTCAGTAGACCCGAGTGGCAGGAGGTGGCTGAGCAGGCCGAGGCCGTGGACGTGTGGGCTCCGGTGGAGAAACGAGTGGTCAATGATTCACTCCAGCTCACCGGAGCGGTGGAGGCGGCCGAAACAGAGTCGCTCTCGCCGACGGGGCTGCCCACCCCGGCCGTGGTGACCAAGCCTCCCCCGAGCGGTGGGTCGAGAGTGGGGCCGGGGGCGTTCGTCGGCGAGATCTCCGGACGGCCGTATTTCATCTTGGCGCCGCCCTTGGCTCTCTACCGGGACCTGCGAGCCGGCGATCAGGGAGCAGACGTCGCGAGTCTGCAGGCCTCCCTGACCGCCAGTGGGTTGAAGGTGGCGAAGACGGGCACCGTCGACGAGGAGACACTTGCCGCAGTGGGAAAGCTCTTCGAGGACGCCGGCAAGGCTCTCCCGGGTGCCGAGACGGCAGCAGAGGGTGCGGGAGCGTACATTCCCTACGCTCAGCTGCTGCCTTCCTCCGGGGGGCCGATCACGTCATCTGCAGCACTCGGTGTGAGGATCGATTCCGAGCATCCTCTGCTGCGCATCGAGGTGGCGCCGAAGAACATCCGCGCGTTCGCTGCGCCTGATCAGGTCGGAGCGTTGACGACGGGCACGGTGCTGCACGGCGAGGTTGGTGACTCGACCATCGAAGCGACCGTGGCCGCCGTCGGTGATTTCCAAGAGGAGGAGGGCGGGAAGCTTCCGGGGCATCCCGTCCGGATTGAGACCGAGCCGGGGGCCTTGGAAGACCTCTCGGTCGGGCAGAGCATTGTCCTCTCCACCTCGACGTCGGATGCCGCACCTGGGCCAAGCGTGCCGTTGACCGCCATTCGCACCGATCAGGCGGGCACCTACGTCATCGTCAAGGCGGGGCAAGCCTCGAAGCGCCAGCCCGTGACCGTGTTGCGTCGTGCCGGCGGGTGGGCCGCAGTGTCAGGGGTGGAATCCGGAGCGGAAGTGAAGGTTTCCTGATGGAGCCCCTCCTGCTTCTGGAAGGCGTCTCCCACCGCTACCGCGCCACGGACCGGCAGGCCCTCACCGACATCAACCTCAGCGTGGGCGCTGGCGAGTTCGTGGCGATCACCGGCCCTTCCGGATCGGGCAAGAGCACGCTACTGAACATCTTGGGGTTGCTGGAGCGGGGCAGCGGCACATATCGCATAGCGGGAGCCGACGTGGCGGAGATGCGCGAGTCGGACCGTGACCGACTGCGATCTAGGCTGTTCGGATTCGTGTTCCAGAGCGCGAACGTGATCGGTGACGACTCCGTGCGTGGAAACGTCGAGCTGGGGCTGAGTATCCAGGGCATCCCAGTGGAGGAACGCGGTGGCCCGGTCGATGACGCTTTGGCAGCCGTTGGGTTGACTGCGATTGCCACCCAGCGGGCTCGCCTGCTCTCGGGAGGCGAACGCCAGCGCTTGGCGGTGGCGCGTGCCCTCGTGACGCAACCGGCCGTCGTCTTCGCGGATGAACCCACTGGAAGCCTGGACACCGAGAATGGCGCGCGAGTGATGGAGCTGCTCGAGGAGCTTCATCGGCGTGGGCACGCCGTCGTGCTGGTCACGCACGACGAGGCGCTCGCTGCACGTGCGGAGCGTCGCATCTCGATGCTCGACGGCAGGATCGTCGCGGATTCCGGCACCGCGGACCCAAGCACGTCGATCTCATTGCCCTCCGGGGATGCGAAGGGGATGCCTCCCATCGACGTGCTCCACGGTGCCATCAGCGCGCTCACTGGCAGCCCCCAGCGGGCCATCATCTTGCTGCTGGCACTACTGATCGGTATTGCCGGCCTTGTCACCGCACGAGGTGTGGCCGACAGTGCCGCCTCACAGGTGAGCACCCGTCTCACGGCAGCAGCGCGCGACAGCGTGAGCATCAGCGTCCCCTCCACTGCGCGCCTTTGGACGCCGGACGGGAGCGAACTCGGACGCATGCAGGAAGCGGTGGCCCGCCTCGACCACGTCGAGGAGGTCGCGTGGAGTGGTTTGGTGGCCCCTTCGGAAGTGACCATCACGAGGTTCCGGGCGACGGATCCTGAGCCTTACCAAGCATTGTCGCTCACGGCCGCATCTCCCGAAGTCTTCTCCTTCCTCGAAGCGGATGCCTCTTCGGTGAGGATGGCAGAGTTGCTCACCGACCCGGCCGTGGGTGAGGTGGCTGTGCTGACCCCCATGTCGGCCGAGGCGCTGGGTGTCCACCGCGGCACGGATTACACAGGCATCACGATCTTCGTCGAGGGCCGCCAGACGCCCGTCGTCGGAGTCATTGAGATGGGCAACCCGGAGCTGGCCTCCACCTTCGCCAACACGGTCTTCGTCTCCCGGTCGGCGATGGCCCGGCTCAGTCCGTCGAGCATCGACGTGCGGTACTACGCTCGGACAGAGCCAGGCTATCCGTCGACCGTCGCACCGGCCGTGCCGCTCGCCATCGCTCCGCAGGATCCCGGCACGGTCCGCGTGCAGACGGTGGCTGACATGCTCGGCCTGCGGGTCGGTGTGGCGGAGGATCTCTCCATCTTCATGTTGGCGCTCGCCTCCGTCGTGCTCGTCCTGGCCATCGTCGGAGGTGGTGTGGGCACCTATGTGTCCGTCATGGCGAGGACCTCCGAGATCGCGCTGATGCGCTCGCTCGGTGCATCGCGGGCGGCAGTGTTCTGGCTGTTCCTCGTTCAAAGCTTGATCATCGGCATGCTCGGAGGAGCTGCCGGCGCGGTTGTCGGGCAGGGTGCCACACTCGCCATCACCCGTTACTTGGGCTGGCAGCCCGTGCTCTCGTCCTGGGCGGGCCCTGCGGGGGTTCTGATCGGAACGTTGTGCGGGCTCGTCGCCGGTGTGGTGCCCGCGGTGACTGCATCCCGGCGCTCACCGGCGCAGGCCATTCGCGAGTGAGCCGACGGACGAGAAGCTCGGGCCATCGTCCGGCAGGGGCAGCCTAGCGGTCGATGGAGACGCGCAGGTTACAGGTGCCTGGCCCGGCGGCGCACCGCCAGTGCGGGTCCGATTTCCGGATGCGACGAGGATCTGGCAAGATTGCTCCTTGGCGTCAGCAGGCGCCTGGCTACGTGGTGGCTCCTGCCGTAGGGGGATCGTCCAGCACGTCGCGACGAACGACTACCGCGGTGACCTGCGGCACTGACGAGGAATAAGTATGACGAACCCGATTATCAAGGAACTGGACAAGCAGTCGCTGCGCGACGATGTGCCCGAGTTCCGCGCTGGCGACTCCGTGAAGGTCCACGTGAAGGTCGTCGAAGGTAACCGCTCCCGTGTGCAGGTTTTTGCCGGCACCGTGATTGCCAAGAATGCTGGCGGTATCCAGGAAGCGTTCACTGTCCGCAAAGTGAGCTTCGGCGTCGGTGTTGAGCGTACATTCCCGCTCCACAGCCCCATTATCGACAAGATCGAGGTTGAGCGTCGAGGCGACGTTCGTCGCGCGAAGCTGTACTACCTCCGCGGCCTGCGCGGCAAGGCAGCCAAGATCAAGGAGAAGCGCGCCTGAGCGGCGTCTGCGCTCCAAGCGTTTCAAAGGGCCATCGGGTGTTCTCCCGGTGGCCCTTTGGATTGAAGGTAGAGTTTGCCCGGTGAACGAACAGCCCGCTAAGGAAACGTCTGAGGACGTCGAGTCGAAAGAAGAACAGAGGTCCTTCGGCGCTCGTATAGGCGATTGGATTGCGGAGGGCGCTATCGTGCTCGTCGGCGCGGTGATCATCGCCGTCTTGTTGCGTACATTCGTGGGGCAGATGTTCGTCATACCTTCGGGCTCGATGGAGCACACCATTGACGTCGGTGATCGCGTTTTCGTGAGCAAGATTGGGGGCTTCCAGCGAGGCGACGTCGTGGTATTTGAAGATCCCGGCGATTGGCTAGGCAACGTGTCCAAGCCCGAGCCCGGCGCGCTGCAGCGAGGGCTGGAGTTCATCGGCGTGCTTCCGAACAGCGGCACTGAGCATCTGATCAAGCGTGTGATCGGTATGCCCGGCGATCATGTCCGGCTCAATGCGGACGGGAAGATCGAGGTTAACGGCAAAGCCATCGACGAGAGTGCCTACCTGTACACGGAGGAAGGCGTACAGGTGGAGCCGGCGAGCGTGCCATTTGACATCGTGGTGCCCGCCGACCGCATCTTCGTCTTGGGCGATCATCGCAACGCATCGGGGGACTCGCGCTGCCGCCTAGCGAACGTGCAGCAGGGCTCCCCGCAGGGCATGGCAGCCTTCGTGCCCACCGACAAAGTGGTGGGTGCGGCGGTGGCCATCGTCGCCCCACTCGACCGATTGTCGACGTTCGTCGTCCCTGACACCTTCGCATCCGTCCCGGCGCCCAAGCAGCCCGCACCAGAAAAGCCTGTGCTGCATCACGTTGAACCCGGCTGTTGATGGTCCGCATCGGTCAGGGCGCCTTCGCGTATGAGCGGGAACTGGAACGCTGTGGCTTAGGGCCTGTGGCGGGTGCCGACGAAGCTGGTCGGGGCGCGAGCGCGGGGCCACTCGTCGCTGCCGCCGTGATCTTGGACCCACGTACGCCGATACCTGGTCTTGACGATTCTAAAGCGCTCTCGCCTGCCAAGCGCGCACGACTAGCGGAAGACATCCGACGGTGCGCCCTCGCCGTCGCGGTGGCCGAGGTTGGCCCAGGCGAATGCGACGTGCTTGGCATGCATGAAGCCGACATTCAGGCGCTGCGTCGAGCCGTCGGCAAGTTGGAGCATCGGCCCGGGTTTGTGTTGACCGACGGGTTCCCCGTCGATGGGCTCGGAGTGCCGGGGCTCGCTATGTGGAAAGGCGACAAGGTGGCTGCGTGTGTAAGTGCCGCCTCCATCATTGCGAAGGTGACGAGAGACCAGATCATGGTCGAACTGGCCGAGGAGATACCTGGTTACGGATTTGAAATCCACAAGGGGTATAACACTGCGAAACACCAGGCAGCTTTGGAAACCCTCGGCCCATCGCGCGTGCATCGCTGGTGTTTCTCGAATGTTCGGGCCGCCCGTGGCGGTGGAAGAGCCGCGCCAGTACAGTGATGAGCCATGAACTCCGAGGACCTTGATGAGTACGAGTCGAAGCTTGAACTAGACCTGTACCGCGAGTACAAGGACGTCATAGGAATTTTCACCTACGCCGTCGAAACCGAGCGTCGGTTCTATCTCTGCAATGCGGTCGACTTGAAGGTTCGTACAGAGGGCGGCGACGTCTACTACGAGGTCTCCATGGGCGACGCCTGGGTCTGGGACATGTATCGGCCCGCTCGGTTCGTGAAGTCGGCGAAGGTGCTTACATTCAGGGATGTCTCGATCGAGGAGATCGCTCACTCCGAGCTGGAGATTCCCAAGAGCTAGAAAAATCGCGGGCGAGGAAAATTCGCCCTGTGGAAAACGGGCGTGGAGGGGGTCGAGTTGCCTATCACATAAGTGGAGGTGGCTCATGGTCCGTTTAGGAAAGGCGTCGCGGGCCCTCGGTGCACATGGCGAGGGGCTGGCAGCGAAGTATTTGGAATCGATTGGTTTCGAGATTCTGGAGCGCAACTGGCGCTGTGCTCAGGGCGAGCTCGACATCGTGGCGTATGAAGCAGCGCAACACGCGCTGGTGTTTGTTGAAGTAAAGACGCGCTCAGGATCTGGGTTCGGAGCACCGCTCGAGGCGGTGCATCCTGCGAAGGCGCAGAAGCTCTACCAACTGTCCAGGCTCTGGTTGCACGAGCGCGCTGTACGGGCTCGCAACATTCGGGTCGACGCAGTAGGCGTGTTACTCGGTGGCCAAACGCCCGAGATCTCGCACGTGAGGGGAGTGGCGGCATGAGCACGACGGCGTGGAGTATCGCCTTGCAGGGGCTCGAAGGCACGAAAGTGGAAATCGAGGCAGCCACGACGATGAACATCCCAAAAACGGTGTTCGTCGGTCTGCCTGATACATCATTGAACGAAGCGAAAGAACGCGTGAAGCACGGTGTGCGATCTGCGGGGAAGAAGTGGCCCGACGGGATGCTCACCGTCAACCTTTCCCCCGGATCCGTGCCGAAACACGGCACGCATTTCGACGTTGCCATCGCCGTAGCGGTGATGGCGGTGGATCCAAAGAACGAAGTGCGCACCGAGCTGTTAGACCGCACAGTCATGTTCGGTGAGTTGGGGCTCGACGGGCGAGTTCGCGCCGTGCGAGGCATCGTGCCGCTGTTGCTTTCTGCATCGAAACGAGGGTTCCAGAACGCCATTGTTCCGGCATCGCAGTTGGCGGAGGCCGAGCTGGTTCCAGGTATCACTGTGTGGGGCGTCGAGCATCTTGTGGAGGTGCTGGACGTGTTGGCAGGGCATCCGACGGCGCACGTCGCGCAGTCCCTGGAACCGGCCACTACATCGCAGATGCTGCCAGACCTCTCAGACGTGCAAGGAAACGAGGACGGCAAGTTCGCCTTAGAAGTAGCCGCAGCAGGGCGGCATCATCTGTTTCTACACGGTCCGCCAGGCGTTGGGAAAACCATGTTGGCTTCGCGCTTAACGTCGATTCTCCCTCGGCTCACCCCAGAGGAAGCCATTCATGTTTCCGCCGTTCATTCCCTAGCAGGCGAGCGGCTCGTCGAAGGGCTGATTACCCGCCCGCCGTATCAAGATCCGCACCACACCGCCAGTAGGCAGAGCCTGGTTGGCGGCGGAGGCCGGGAGATTCGTCCAGGGGCGGTGAGCTTGGCTCATTTGGGTGTGCTGTTTCTCGACGAAGGCCCGGAGTTTGGGCAGAAGACGTTGGAGTCCTTGCGCGTTCCGCTCGAAAATGGGTTTGTCAGTATTGGTAGAGCGATGCATCAGGTGCGCTTTCCGGCCCGCTTTCAGTTGGTGCTTGCGGCTAACCCATGCCCGTGTGGGTATTTCGGTGTTATGGGCAAGGAATGTTCCTGCCCTCCGTTTCGGGTTCGTCAATACCAAGACAGGCTGAGCGGGCCCATCCTGGACCGTGTCGATATTCTGCATCGAATCCCGGCAGTGAGCAGGTTCATGGAACTCGATGATGCGCCCAGGGAAACGAGCGCGACGGTACTGGAACGCGTGTTGGAGGCCCGGGATAGGCAGCGACGTAGGCTGCAGAGCACTCCATGGTCCACGAATAGTGAGGTGGCTGGTTCCTATCTGCGCAAGGAGCTGCCACTGCCCGACACCACTCCTATCAACAAGGCACTCGCTAGAGGAACGCTGAGCGCTCGTGGCGTCGACAAGGTGCTGCGCGTGGCCTGGACGTTGGCGGATCTGGCTGGGCAGGACGTCGTGGGCAGCACGGAGCTCAGTGCCGCGATGCAATTACGGCTAGGCGAATCAGCGAAGGCGGCCTGACATGGATGAACGTGAAGCAAGAATGGGCTTGTGCGCACTGGCGTCGCTGGGCTCCGCAAAGCTCGCCGCGCTCGTCGAAGAGGAAGGCGCACAGTGGGTGTGGCAGGCATTGAAGGCTGGAAAGGATGCTTCGACGTGGGCGTCGAAAGCAGCTGCGGTGGATCTAGATGGCATTCGTAGGGCAACTACCGCGTGTGATGCTCGATTCATTATTCCCGGCGACGACGAGTGGCCGGCCGGATTGGCTGATCTCACCCACTCCCAGGTGGGAGACCAAGGTGGACAGCCGTTCGGGCTGTGGGTGCGTGGCCTCCCATTAGACAGCAATTCGCCGGGCCTAGCCGTCGTAGGCGCCCGGGCTGCGTCCCAGTATGGGCAGAACGTGGCGCTGGAGCTCTCAGCTGATCTGGCGGCCCAGCAGATGACTATTGCCTCCGGTCTTGCGTTCGGAATTGATGCTGCGGCACACCGAGGAGCGCTATCCGTAGGGGGAGTCACCATGGCTGTGGTTGCTAGCGGCGTCGATCAGCCGTATCCAGCATCCAACGCGACCCTGGCGTCGATGATTGCGCGCAAGGGGAGTATCGTTTCGGAGCTGCCGCCGGGCAGCAAACCGATGCGGCCAGCATTTCTCGCCCGCAATCGCGTCATTGCGGCACTGACATCAGGGACCGTGGTGGTGGAAGCGGCATTGCGCTCAGGTGCGAAGAACACAGCTGCGTGGGCCAATGAACTGGGTCGGGTGGTGATGGCCGTCCCCGGCCAGGTCACGTCGGCTCTGTCCGAGACCCCGCACAGGCTGATCCGGGACGGTGCCGCTGTGCTCATCACGGATTCCCGTGACGTGCTGGAGCTACTCAGCCCGCTAGGAAGTGTGCCAGAGCCCGTCAGGCGAGGCGCCGACCAGCCACTGGATAAGTTGCGCCCAGACCTGCGGATGCTTCGCGAAGTCTTCGACGTTGGCGAGGAATTGTTGGCGTCCACGCTAGCCAGAAGGTCTGGGCTGCCCCTCACGCGATGCCTCGCAGGAATACAAGAGCTGGCTGATGGCGGGTGGTTGGAGGAGGGAGAACAGGGAGGCTGGAAGCTACCCTGTGCTCGCTGATGAGGCCGGGGAAGCTGGCAGCACTCGAGCCATACCGGCTGCCCTGCGAAGCACGACGAGCAGCGGATGGCCGAGCACCACCAACGCGATCGCCGTGGCGATAGCGCGCCCGGTATCGAATCCTGCAGTAGACGTGACGAGGGTGAACCATAGGAACGATTTGAGGTTGTCCAGCAGAGGTGCGCCGGGGACATAATCCAGGGCGCCCATCGCGACGCCTTCCACCGACGTGCCGGTGATGAACGGCCAAAACCACAGATTCATCATCATGCCGTAGAGGTACGCGTTGACCACGCCGAGTGCGACGAGCATGGCTATCTCGCCGCGCCCTCGAACACCGCGCGGGAGCAGGCCCGCAGCTAGGCCGCACAGGCTCGCGCCCATCATTTGGAATGGCAGCCAGGGGCCGACGCCGCCGGTCAGTAACCCGGACGCGAACAGTGCGGTGTTGCCGAGCAAGAACCCAAATCCTGGCCCGAATGCCCTGCCAGACAGAATGAGGATGAAGAACGTGCTTTCCACTCCGGCTGTGCCCGCACCGAGGACCGGACGCATGACGGCGCTGATGGCCGAAAGTACGCCAAGCATCGCCAGCGCCCGGGTGTCCAGACCGCCCTCGTTTACCTGCGCGATTACGAGCAGCAGCATCAGTGGGAGGAGGGCTGCGAGAATAAACGGCGCATCTTGGGAATGCTGCGTATTGCCACCTGCCGCTGGAATGACAAACGGCCAGGTGAGAGCGAGAAACCCGAAGGTGCTGATGGCAATGATGAGCAGCCAGGAGGCCCAGCCGAGCTGGACTCCGACGAGGGGCGCAGGGATGTCGAGACGGTCATCTTGCCGCGGCATCATGGAACTCCTCAACGCTCAACAGCGGAATGGGGCTGGCTACCTTCGACACCTGTGTGGCCAGGAGTTGGCTGGATGCCAACACATCCCTGGCTGGGCCGTCGGAGACGACCTCACCTTCCGCCATCACCACCACTCGTCCGCACGCCTTCGCGGCCATCTCGACGTCGTGTGTGGCGATGAGCACCGAGCGACCTTGCGCAGCCATGCGGGAGATCGTCGCGCGGAGCACGTCCTTGGCCGCGTAATCCAGGCCTCGCGTGGGCTCGTCGAGCAGCACCACAGGCGGATCTCCCACGAGTTCCGCGGCCAGCACCACAGCTATCTTCTGCCCCTCCGAGAGATCGCGTGGGTGTGCGTCCACGTCGATGTTGGGCACCAGGCTCATCAGCAGTTGCTCCGTGGTGCCGGATGGGACATCGGCCGCGCGGTCGCTGGCCTCGCATTCCGCACGAACGCTCTCGAGGTACAGCAGGTCAGAGGCGGTTTGTGGAACCAGCGATATGCGTCCCTCAGAATGCACCTTTCCAGCCGTTTTCTCCCCGGCGCCTTGGACAGCCCATAACAGGCTGGATTTACCGCAGCCGTTTCTTCCCATGAGCGCAGCCACTTCGCCGCGGTGCAGACTCAAATCCACGCCCCGAACAGCTACCACGCCCGGATATTCCACGACGATGCCCTCAGCGCTCAACGCCACCTCGTCATGCGTCGACGCGTCGGGCAGGGGTGGCGGCGATGCCGTCCACCTCCGTCTGAGATCCCTGGCCAGTCGACGACCTTCACGGATGCTGAGGGGGAGAGGATCCCAGCCTTGGTCCACACCGAGTTGCACCAGCGGCGGCTGCACCGGCGACTCACGCAACACATCCCCGACGGGGCCGTGCTGCACGGAGGCATCTGAGCGAACCAGCAGTGCGGTGTCGGCAAACTCGATAACCCGCTCCATGCGGTGCTCGGCCAGGAGCACCGTCGTGCCCAAGTCCCGAACCAGGCGTGAGACGAGTGCGAGCACGTCTTCGGCTGCGATCGGATCCAAGGCCGAGGTCGGCTCGTCGAGCACCAGCACTTTCGGTGCGCTGGCGAGCACGCTGCCGATGGCTACCCGCTGTTGCTGGCCACCAGAGAGCGTGCGCAGGGGGCGCCGTCGAAGGTCAGCAATGCCCAGGAGGTCGAGAGTTTCTTCCACGCGACGCCGCATCTCACTGGCCGGGAACCCAAGCTGCTCCATGGAATAGGCCAGCTCTTCCTCCACGATGTCGGTGACGAAGCCCGCTACCGGGTTTTGTCCCACATATCCGACGGTCGTCGCCAGCTCGCGGGTGGGCGTCTGGGTGGTGTCGACGCCGTCGATGATGATTCGTCCAGTCCGGGTGCCGCCTGTGAACCGTGGCACGAGATTGTTCACTGCGCCGAGCAGCGTCGATTTTCCTGAGCCCGTCGGCCCAACGACGAGGCACAGCTCGCCCTCTTCGATCTCGAATGAAACATGGTCGAGTCGCAGCAGAGAGCTGTTGGGGTAGCGCATCGTGACATCGTCGAAGCAGATCATGAGAGGCCCTTATGGTTCGTTGGTGCCGAGGTGAGTGCCGGGGGAGGCGTGAGGAATGCAGGCAACGCCGCGATGATGAGAATGCCGAGCAGGGGCACCGTGAGTTGCGGCCACTCAGGCGGCGAGATGCTGGGCGAGAGCACGTCACCTGAGCCCGTACGCGCCAACAGCTGCAAGGCCACCACCGGAACGACGCCGCTGAGTAGCGCGCACCATTCCGCGGCGCCCCACCTATCCGGCTGGTAGCGGGTACGTCGCACGTGTCGTCCGGAGATCCGCATCGCGAACACGATGGCTGCGACACCTGCGAGGAGCAGGGCCAGTTCCAGCAGGTTCAGACCCCACCAGCTCGGCCCGATGGAAGGCTTTGCGAGCAAGCAATATGCCCAAATGGTGAGGAATAACACACCGACGAGCCCAAGCGCAGTAGCGAGAGCACGCTCGCTGGCTGACGCACGCCCGCTTCGCCCATAGCCTCGTACCTCCATGCTCGCGGCAAGTGCGATCGAGCGGTCCAGCGCGTCGGAGAGCACCGGCACGATGATGGTCTGAATCCATCCGAGTCGCTGCTTCCGGCCGCGGGGTTGCTGCCGCTGACGCAGTTTCCTCACTCGCAGTACACGCCCCATCGCCTCGCCCAGCTGCGGCAGTGCGCTGAACGCTACGACGAGGATGGTTCCCAACTCGTACAGCGCGGACGGGAATGCCGCGAGCAAGCGCTTCGGGTTGACCAGGGAGTTTGCGGCACCGACAGCGATGATGATGGTGGCCAGCCGCATGCCGTCGGTGAATCCGAAGAGCAAGGACTCGAGCGAGACGGGGCCGAGCAACTGGATACCACCTACCCATGAGGGCAACGGGATGGAGGGCAGCGAGAAGAGGATGGTGGAGCCCCCTCCGCCGCCCAGAAGCACACGAAAAGCCACCCTCATCACGACGAGGAAGGCGCCGAGGAACAGGTAAAACTTGAATCCCTTTGCCCAGGGATTATCGCCGCGACGGGCAACCGTGACGAGGCACAGCACGACGATAATCGCCCCGAGCAGGAGCACGTTCGTCGTCGAAGCGGCGACCACCGCCAGCGCTATCGCCCAACCCCACCATGCGAACGGGTGGAGCGGGCGAGCTAAGAAATACCGATGCAACATCAAGCCGACACATCTAAGTCCCGATACGCCAAGGTCGTGTGAGCCTTGGCCTCAGGAAACCATGCTTGCGGGGATGCGGCTGAGACCGATCGCAATCGCGACGATGGTCCCGGCGGCTCGCGTCATCGTGGTCATTGCCATGAGGCAGCCTTTCTTTACTGTATTGAAGAGCTGAGGTCCGACTTGGCCTACTGGCCTCACGGTTGCGCGACAGCGTCGGATTCGCACCGACTTCTCAAGCTCGGCATCACCTTACTCGTCGTCCAGCCCTCGGGCATCGAACGTGCCGGGGCGGTTGCGTATCAGCGAAGCGGGACAAACAGGTATTCGCCTACCCGGTTGATCTCAGGCTTGCCTGCGTCGTTCTTGACCACGCGCCACATCTGGCCGCCAACAGGCATCACCAAAATGCCTCCCGGACTCAGCTGCGCGAAGAGCTCTGGCGGCATGCGCCGAGCGGATGCAGAGACGAGAATCTTGTCGTATGGGCCTCGCCCGGCGTGACCGAGCTTGCCTTTCACGGCTTGCTTGATCTCAGCCCACGGGCGGTTCATCCTCGAGAGATTCGCCGCACCGAATTCGACGAGTTCAGGATCGATCTCCAGACCGAGTACAGAACCCTCCGCTCCGGTCAGGTACGCCAACAGCGCCGTCGTCCAACCGGATCCGGCACCAACGTCGAGCACAGTGTCACCGGGTTGTACATCCAGCAGATAGAGCATGTCGCGCACCGTCGTCGGCTGCGAATTCGTCTGGTTGCGCCCAATCGGCAGCGGGCGGTCCTCCTCGGCCCGAGCTTTCACCTTGTCTGGGAGGAATTCTGCGCGCTTGGTAGCTTCAATTGCTTCTTCGATGCGGGCCTCGATGGCGTCTTGGGTCATGCTGCTCCTTCGTCGCTCGCCTACCAGGAGGAACCCCGTGTGCCGCCTCCTTAAGCCAACCTAGCGTACAGACACAGTTTGACCACCCGTGCGCTAGCCTGACCGCGTGAAGAAAGGCCGGGTCGTCGTCGCTTGTGTAGTGCTGGCGCTGGTCTCTGCCTGCGGCGCGAAAGAACCGCCGGGGGATGACCCGACGCAGCCACCGGCCACGCCAGCGGCTCAGGGAAGTATCGCCCCGGTGGAGGCCATACCGGGACTCTCGGAGATTGGCCTAGAGAAAGCTACATTGTCGGTGGAGTCGTTGCCTGGTGCGTGGGCAGAAACCGCGCAAGGCATCACCACGGTGACCGACGCCGACGGGGCAGACGTCCAGATCGCTCAATACTCACTCGACGGTGCGCAGCGCTGGAAGCACACCGTCGCGAAGCCACAAGCCGACGATGAGCTGAGCCCCAGACTGAGCGTCGACGAGACGCTTGGCGTGGTGGCACTGTGGTTTTCGAAAGATTCAGGTTCGAAAAACGCGGCGATTTCGGGGGACATCCGGTGGTTCGATCTGCAAGACGGTCAAGGCGACACGATCAGACCGCAGCGCTCTGACGAGAGCAGCAAGGTGGAGTCTTGGCAATCACTCGTGGGCTATATCTCCTATACGAGTGGTTTCGGGCCGTCCACGTCGTTCACCTATCTAGGCCCGGATAGGGAGCCGCATACAGTCTCATGGAGTGAGGTGCTGAAGGAAGGCGAGGAATCCTGGCTGGCCTCCGTCGAAGGAGGCATCCCTTCCTACGCGATCACGGACAAGAACGATGCCGTCAACCTGCGCTACGGAGACACCGTCGTCTTGCCAGGCCTGAGTAACTCCACGGGCTGGGTGGCGACTCCTGGTGGGATGCATGCTTCGAACCAGGTTCCTGGCAGCAAGCTTGTCGTCGTAGATGGCGAGGGCAGCGTCGTGCTGGATTACGCGGGCGACTGTGACGCGAACGGCGCCATCGGTGGGCACGACGACGTGGTTTGGGCCGGTCGAGTCATCTTTGATTCCAGCACTGGAAAAGCCGAATGCCTGGAAGGGTTCGACAGCTTCAACGTGAAGGTGCTCGGTCTTACGAGCTCGGGTATTGCGTTAGCGTTCGTCGACGATGAGACGATGGCCTTTTCGGAGCCCTCGTACAAAACGGTGCAGTCGTCGAAGGTCCCGGTGCCGCTTCGGAGCCGAGGCGGCTACCTGATTGCGATCGATGACCGCGACCCGAGCCGCTCGGTCATTTCCGTGTTTAACGGAGAGGATCTCTCTGTCTCCTGATCCGGGTCTCGCCAGATTCGAAGGTGCGAGCGCGCCCGGATACACTGTCCACGTCAACGGGAACCGTGCCGCAAAGTGAGGTTGGGATTTGCGGCGGCCTAACGTTCCTGGAGGTTTGCTCATGCCCACCCGTCCATCGCTTGTTCAACATGGCGGCTGGCCGTTTCTCATTACTGCGCTGATTGGGCGGCTTCCACCCGCCATGGTGCAGCTTGGGCTGCTCATGTATGTCGCCCAAGTAGGACTCGGCTTGGGCCTCGGTGGGCTTACCGTCGCCGCGGTTGGTTTAGGCACCGCTATCAGCGCGACGCTCATGGGCCGCCTCGTCGACGCGTTCGGGCCCCTTCCCGTGGTGTCCGCCGCGACGGTGGTGCAGGTGAGCGGGCTCTTCGCCATCAGCCAAATCACGCCGTCCTTGGTGGCAGGCACGCTGCCGCACGCGACCCTGTTGCTGCTCGCTGGCGTCTGCGGCTTCGCTAATCCTCAGCTCGGCCCAATTGTGCGTTCCAGATGGTCACACCTCAGCCGACGTAGCGGTGAGCCCATGCTGGTGCGTCAGGCGCTCGGCTACGAGGGTGCAGTGGACGAGATGAGTTTCATCGTCGGCCCTGTAGCGGCGAGCACGCTTGTGGCAGGACTTGGTGCAGATCTAGCCATTCATGTGCTCATGGGCATCATCGTCGTCGGCCAGGGCGTCTTTTGCCTGTACCTTCTGGTTGACCGAGCGGATTGGGATCACGGCCCTAGCCTCACCACGTCGGGCACAAAGGAGCGCATCCCCGTGGGCGCGTTGCTGCCGCCCATGATCGTGTTGCTGTCCGTAGGCATTACATTCGGCGCGACACAGACCGCGCTCACTGCGGTGAATACTGCCCGAGGCACCGAATACCTGACCGGTATCATCTACGGCGCAGTGGGCATTGGCAGCGCATGCTCGTCGTTGTTCACTCCACGCCTGCCCCTGCGTTTCACTGCTGGGAAACGCTTGGTGTTCGGCTCCGTGGGGCTCCTGTTCGCAGGCTTGGCGTTCTCGCTGCTGCCGACGACGTGGCCGGCGCTCGCCGTCGCTATCCTCGCTGGCGTCGGAATTGGTGTGACCTTGGTGACGAGTTTCTCCCGCGCAGAAGAGGTGGCCCCGACGTCGAGGATCGCGTCGTCGATGACGATGCTCTCGATGTGCTTGACGCTGGGAGTCTCCATTGGGGCAGCCATCGCTGGTCAGTTGAGCGACGTGCTGTGGCAGGGGTTCTTGCCCGTTATCGGCGCAGGGCTGCTCGCGTTAGCTGCCTCCGCCGTCGTCATCTGGCACCAGCGTGCAGAAGCGGCGGGCTAGACGACGCCCTGTGCCCCCAGCAGCCAGCCGATCAGGAAGGTGGCGGTGAGCGCCAGCGCACCGCCGACGACGACGCGGACCGTCGCTCGTTTCGGATCCGCGTCCCCGAGCTTCGCGCCCGTGTACCCCGTCGCAGCCAATGCCACGAGTACTGATGCGAAAATGGCGGGGACCTTCGCCGGCACAGGGACGAGTATCGCAACGAGGAACGGCAGCAAAGCTCCCAGCAGGAAGGACGCGAACGAAGCCAAGGCTGCGTGCCAGGGACTCACCACTTCGTCGTCGCTCAGATGGTGTTCGGCCTCCAGGTAGGCCGCGATCGGGTCCTGATCGCTCAGCTCAGCCGCGACGCGTCGTGCCGTTTGATGCGTGAGACCCTTGCGTTCATACGCCTCGATGAGGTGCGCCCGTTGCTGGTTGGGATCGGTTTCTAGTGTGCGGCGTTCCCGGTCGATCAGGCTGCGTTGCGCGTCAGAGGACGAAGAGACGGACACGTATTCGCCTAGTGCCATGGAGATTGCGCCACCCGCGACGGCGGCCACGCCCGCAGCCACGAGCGGGCCTAGGGCCGTCGTTGCGCCCGCGACGCCTACAACGACTGCCGCGGTGGAAACGATGCCGTCGTTTGCGCCCAGAATCCCGGCACGAAGCCAGTTGAGTTTCTGCGCGGCAACAGCAGACTCGTCTTGGGACTGCTTATCGGCCTCCAGCGTGCTCATGGCGACAGGGTATTGCCCTCCATGTGGGGCTGCCAGCAAGGAAAGGCAAGCCTGGGCAAGGCGAGGCTTCCCTCGCGAAGTGGGTATCTGGGCGGTCGCGGGTGTATGACTGACAGAGGAAGAATCAGGAGGCGACGGTGGAAGAAGCTGGCTATGAACGAGGCAGCGGGGGCTATCGTCGGGTACTCATTGCTCTGTTCTGCGCAGGCATTGCGACGTTCGCGCAGCTGTACTCGGTGCAGGGCGTGTTGCCGCTCGCTCAGGCTGATCTGGGAATCACCCCGGCACAGTCCGCGCTCGCGGTTTCGGCGGCGACGCTGGGGCTGGCCCTGGCGGTAGTGCCTTGGTCTGCGATCTCCGACAGGTTCGGGCGTAGGCAGACCATGATCGTCGCGATCGTGGCCGCGACGGTGTTCGCTCTAGCTAGTATCTTCGCGCCGTCGTTTGGGCTGTTGGTGGGGATTCGTTTCTTCGAAGGAGCCGCGCTCGGTGGTATCCCCGCGGTGGCGATGGCGTATCTGTCTGAGGAAGTGCACCGCAGACACGCGACGTTGGCCGCCGCCACATATATCTCAGGCACCGGCATCGGCGGTTTGTCTGGGCGGCTCGTCGCCGCACCGGTGGGGGAGTGGTTTGGCTGGCGTATGGGGGTGCTGGCGGTCACCATCATGGCTGTGCTTGCAACCGTCGTGTTCATCATCATATGCCCTCGTCAGCGCCACTTTGCGGCGCAGCCAATCAAGATGGGTGACGTGGCCCGTCGAATCCTCGGCACGCTCAACGACCGGCATCTGCTGGTGCTGTACGCCGAGGCGTTTCTGCTGATGGGCACCTTCGTCGCGATGTACAACTACCTCGGGTTTCACCTGGGCGGTGAGCCGTTCAATTTGTCCCCGACATGGGTGTCGTTGCTGTTCTTGGCGTACCTGTTCGGCAGCTGGGCTTCGTCGGCGGCTGGGAAGTTGGCGGCGAGGCTGGGGCGCCGTCGGGTATTGACGGCTGCTACGACGGTCATGCTTGGCGGGGCCGCACTCACGCTGGTGGCTTGGCTGCCGGTCATTATCGTCGGGCTGGTGTTGTTCACCGTCGGTTTCTTCGCATCGCATGCGATCGCGAATGGTTGGGTGCCCGCCATTGCCCGACGCTCTCCCGCGCAGGCATCGTCGTTCTACACACTCGCCTATTACACGGGCTCCTCGATGGTGGGCTACGCGAGCGGCATTGTGCTTGCGCACGGCGGCTGGGGCGGATTCATCGCCACGCTGTGTGCGCTGGAAGCAGTGGGTATCGCGATGGCCCTGCTGGTGCTCCCCGCGGGCGACCGGGGCAATGCGTCAGGCGCTTAATGCGCCACCGGTTAGCTGCGCTTGCGGTTCTTGCTGAGCTTTTTCAACTCGGCCAGCTCCGAGCGGGAGAGCGAATCCATCCCTGACGCATTGATTTTGTCGAGCAGCTCGTCGAGCCGGGACTCGGCGTTGCGCGCTTTGCGTTCTTCGCGGGTCGGCTTCGTCACTGCCTTCTCCTGCACGACGCGAAGGTGGGCGGGTTTACGACGTCGACGCTGCGGCGCGCCTGGCAGCCATGTGATGTCCGCGAGCAATCCGAAGCGACGCGCCCAGAATGCGGCTCCGAAGAGGCTAAGAACGAGCCCTGCAAGCGCGCCGAGGTTGCCCGCCGCCACCATGGGAAGGAGCTGGAGTCCCAACAAGATGGCCCCGAGCACCCATGCCGGGATTCCGAAGAAGAACGGGCGATTTGGTGCATCAGCGATGAAGAGCAGGATGAGTAGCAGCTGGATTAACCCAATCCCTGCCAGTGGTGCGCTGCCGGGCAGCAGGAGATCTGCGACGAAGTATGCGGCCGTCACCATCGCCCATAGCCCGACGAGAAACCTGGCCATGCGCACTTTGCCGAGCTGGTCCTCGATGAAGTTGCCGAAGTACCAGAAGAAGAAAATGGACAGCACCGTCCAGATCCCAAAAGGCTCCACGAACGGCCAAGTTACGAGCCGCCAGACTTCGCCAGCCATGACCCCGTCAGAGAGCATCGCGCCGAAGTACACCATCGGGGCGACGAAGAGCGCGACGAGACTGCCGATGCCAGCAATGAGCGCGACGAGCACGGTCGTAGTGACCTGCAGCTTGCCGATATGGAACCAAGACATGTCACTAGATTGGCACGCCCGGGAAAATCCAGCGACGGCGACCAAGGGCAGTACAAGCTTTGCCCCGCAAGATAGATCAATTTCGTGGTGGGTAGACCAACCACGAACTTGATCTATCTTGCGGTCATCTGTAGGGCCAGCTCTGCCTGGAACGAAAAACCCCGTCTGATCCGGTGTTTTGCCTAGTCAGACGGGGTTTGTCTTTGTGTCCGAGAGAGGACTTGAACCTCCACAGCCTAAAGCGGCCACTAGCACCTCAAGCTAGCGCGTCTACCAATTCCGCCACCCGGACAGGTGTTGCACTCACTTACGAGTGCGAGTTGGAACTTTAGCAGCCCTTTTGGTGCCCGGCAAAATCGGTCAGCTGGATGTCACTCCGTCCGCTGTCGCAGGGCGTTCGTGCCGCCTGAGATGTCGTCGAGTGCGGCGGTGATTGGCGCGACGAGGTGCTTGCCGTCGACGTCAAGGAGCTCATCGAGCTGTGCGAGCGTGCGGGGGCCCACGAGTGCCGACGTCACTCGCGGTGCGTCGCGCACCCACAGCAACGCGACCTGGGCCGGCGAGAGGCCGAGCCCCTGCGCAGCGTGACACACCGCGTCGCAGATGGCGGCCGATCTGGGCTGCAGATAGGGCTCGAGGAACCACGAAAAGTGGCTCGAAGCTGCCCTGGAATCGCGTGGCCGCTGACCACCTCGGTACTTGCCGGTGAGGGCCCCGCGCCCCAGCGCGCTCCAGGCAAGCAGTCCCAATCCGTGATGCTGCGCGGCTCCCACCACCTCGACCTCTGCGCGTCGGGCGAGAAGCGAATACTCCACTTGCACGCTGCTCAGCCGCGCCCTGCCCGGCACGGCAGTCTGCCAGGTGGCGGCCGTGGCGGTTTGCCAGCCGACGAAATTGGAGACGCCCGCGTAGCGGGCCATGCCGCTGTTGACAGCGGAATCGACGGCTGCGAGGGTCTCGTCGAGCGCAACGTCACCCCAGGCATGAATCTGCCAGAGGTCAACGTAGGTAGTGCCCATACGGCGTAGTGAATTCGCAAGGTCGTCGAGCAGCGCGCCTCTGGATGTGTCGATGACGCGCTTGCCATCACGTACGACGAACCCCGCTTTCGTGGCAATCACCAGGTCTTCACGAGGAAGTCCCCGCGCCAGTGTGGCCCCGATCATCTTCTCCGCCGCACCCGCCCCGTACGCGGGCGCTGTGTCGACGAGGGACCCCCCGCGCTCCACAAAGGCCTCGATCAGTTGCCGTGCTGTGGATGCGTCTACGTCGCGCCCCCACGCCATAGTTCCCAGCCCGACGGGGGAGACCTGCAGGCCGGAGGTTCCCAGCGGTCGATGTTCCATGCGTTTCAGCCTAGGCCGTTTCGGCCTCAGGCGGTGAGCACTCCGCCCAGGAGCAGCCCGGCAACGACGGCTGCCAGGCCAAGGCGGTACCACACGAAGGCGGTGAAGGAGTGAGTGGAGATGTAGCGCAACAGCCAGGCGATGACGGCGTAGCCGACGACGAACGCGATCAGGGTAGCTACAATCGTCGGCCCCCAAGCGACAGCGCCGTCTGAGCCGATGTCTTTCAGCTTGTACAGACCGGAGCCGAACACTGCGGGCAAGGCAAGCAAGAATGCGTAGCGCGCAGATGCCTCGCGGCTATAGCCCAAGAACAGCCCGCCGGAAATGGTGGCGCCGGAGCGTGAAACGCCCGGTATCAACGCTGCTGCCTGGAAGAAGCCCAAGGCAATGCCGTGGCCCCATGAGAGCCGGTCGAGCTCGCGAGTGTTGTCGCCGCCGCGGCGATCGGCGATGGCCAAGACAATCGCGACCCCGGCCAGCATTGCCACGGTGACCCACAAGTTTCGAAGGCCCGAGTCGATGGCGCTTTCGAAGATGAGACCTAATGCGACGATGGGTATGGAGCCCAAGATGACGAGCCAGCCCATGCGGACGTCGGGGTCATTACGGTCATGCTTCCCGACGAGTGCCAGACACCAACGGTGAATGATGCGCGTGATGTCTTTCCAGAAATACACCAGCACGGCTGCCTCAGTGCCCAGCTGCGTCACCGCGGTGAATGCTGCGCCGGGGTCGCGGCCCTCGAAGAGCAGCTGCCCGACGATGGACACGTGCGCACTGGATGAGACCGGCAAGAACTCGGTGAGCCCTTGCACGAGCCCCAAAATGATTCCTTCAAACCAGGTCACGACGTTTCCTCTCCGCCGCGCCTGTACATCGCAGCGCATCACACCATACGCCCGAAGTACGCCGAATCCACGGAACCGAAACAGGTAGCGTTGCCCTATGACCATCGTGATTCTCGCCCGACATGGGCGGTCGACGGCGAATTCCGCCGGCATTCTCGCCGGGCGCATGCCGGCGGTGACGTTGGACGAAACCGGCCGCGCGCAAGCAGAAGCGCTTGAGGTGCCGCTGAGGCAGGTACAGGCGGCATATTCGTCGCCGATGGAACGCTGCCGGCAAACTGCAGCCTGGGCTGGCTACCCCGACGCCACCGTCGTCGAGGGGCTGAACGAATGCGACTACGGCACATGGTCGGGCGCGAAACTCGACAATCTCGCCCATGAGCAGCTCTGGGCAGAAATTCAGCGACGTCCCTCAGGCGTCGCATTCCCAGACGGCGAGAGCATGCTCGACATGCAATCGCGCTGCATTGAGGCAATCCGCACCATCGTCCAGCGCCATCCCGACGGAGTCGTCGCGGTGTTCACACACGGTGACCCTATTAAAGCCATCCTGGCCGACGCGCTCGCCATGGCTTTCGACGAGTTCCAGCGCATCGACGTGCCGCCTGGATCACTCAGCATCATCGACTATGCAGAGCCGAAGCCGGTGGTACGGCTGCTCGGCGGCTCGCCAGACAGCGTCGGTACCCTGACTCCTCGCGGGCACACCGTCGGCGGCAGCACAAACGCGTAGGGTGGAGCCATGCTCATGGAATTTCGTCACCCTGACCGCTGCGTCGTGGGCACCGTCGGGGAGCCCGGCAACCGGCTTTTCCTCATCCAGGTGACGCAAGGGAGCAAGATCGCGGCTGTGGCGCTGGAGAAGCAGCAAGCGCAACTGCTGGGCCGACGCATCGCCGAGATTCTGGATCAGCTCGTCGCGCTAGGCGAGCCCATCCCCGAAGCGTTCGAACCGCGCGACATGGGCCCGCTCGATGCCCCGGTGGAGGTTGACTTTCGTGCAGGCGCCATCGGGCTCGCCTGGGATGCGGGCCGAATGTCCGCACAGATTGAGCTGTTCCCCGTCGACGAAGATCCCGAGGGGGAGGGGACGCTCGTCCAAATATGGCTGACGCCGGGCAAGGCCCGGGAGTTCGCGGGGCGCGCTGAGCGGGTGGTCGCGTCGGGGCGCCCGTCGTGCCCGATTTGTGCGCAACCGCTCGGCCCCGAAGGGCATATCTGTCCGCGCTCCAATGGTTACCGTCGCAAATTGTTCCAGTGACTGGCCTGCACATTCTCGGACGGCTGCTCGGCGCGTCGAATCACACTTTCCTGGCGGAGGACCCGTCGGGAGAACAGTGGGTATATAAACCATATGCGGGCGAGCGGCCGCTGTGGGATTTTCCCGACGGGCCGCTCGGTCGACGTGAAGTGGCGGCGTATGCGCTGTCCGAGCACCTCGGGCTTGGGGTTGTGCCAGAGACTCTCTGGGGTGAGGGTGAATTCGGGGAAGGCTCGCTGCAGCGCTACATCGACGGCAAGGTCACCGACAGCGTCGATGTCATTACCCCCGACGCGTTGACGGAGCGCTGGTTGCCCGTCGCCACGGGGGAGGACGGCCAAGGCAACCCCGTCGTGCTCGTTCATCGCGATGACACGCGGCTGCGTCGAATGGCGCTCTTTGACGTCATCTGCAACAACTCCGACCGCAAGGCCGGGCATCTCATCGAGTCGAAGGGACGCATCTTCGGAGTAGATCACGGCGTGACCTTCCACGTCGAGAACAAACTGCGCACCGTCTTGTGGGGGTTCGCGGGCGTGCCCCTGGACGACGAGGAGCTCGCCGTAGCGGCTGCCGCAGCGAGTATCGAGCACGCTTTGTCAGAAGGACTGCACGACGACGAGTGGGACGCCGTCCGAACAAGGGCGCGAGGCTTGCTCGTCGATGGAACCTTCCCACAGCCCGGCACTGACTGGCCGTCGATTCCGTGGCCTCCGTTTTGAGCTTGCGCCGGTGGGCAGGCATCTAGGTCTTCGGGACGCTGAGGTAGATTGGGCGCCATGTACTCGTGGGCCCAAGTCAACGTGCCATCTGTGGTGCCTTCCGATGGTGCACCAACCCAGCTGAGCCTGTACGACACCGCTGCGCGGCAGGTGGTGCCTGTGGGGCCCGCCGAAGGCACCGCTCGCATGTACGTCTGCGGCATCACGCCCTACGACGCGACGCACCTCGGCCACGCAATGACATACCTCACGTTTGACCTAGTGAATCGCGCGTGGCGCGACCTTGGGCTCGACGTGAACTACACCCAAAACGTCACCGACGTCGACGATCCGCTGCTAGAACGCGCTGCTCAGACGGGCCAGGACTGGGACGAGCTTGCGTCAGACCAGATTGAGCTGTTCCGCACCGACATGCAGGCCCTGCGCATCCTACCTCCGACGCACTACGTTGGCGCCGTCGAATCAATTAGCTTGGTCGTCGACATCATCGATCGCCTCGCTGAATCCGGGCTTGTCTATCAGATCGACGACCCAGCACACCCAGACTGGTATTTCCGCACGACGGCGGTGCAAGGCTTCGGGGAAGTGGGGGGTCTCGACGAAGACGCCATGCTGCGAAGCTTCCGTGAGAACGGTGGTGATCCCGAGCGTCCCGGTAAGCAGCATCCGCTTGATTCGCTGCTGTGGCGTTTCGCTCGCGACGGTGAACCCGCCTGGGAATCGGCTCTCGGTGCTGGACGTCCTGGCTGGCACGTCGAATGTGTCGCCATTGCATTGGAGCACCTGGGCGCCCAGTTCGATTTGCAAGGCGGCGGGCGCGATCTCATCTTTCCGCATCACGAAATGTGTGCCGCCCAGGCCCGCGCTCTGTCGGGCGAACGCATGGCCGGTGCATTCGTGCACGCGGGGCTCGTTGGCCTCGACGGCGAAAAGATGAGCAAGTCGAAGGGCAACCTCGAACTCGTGTCCCGGCTTCGCAAAGCCGGACACGACCCGATGGCCATCCGGCTCGCACTCCTCAGCCAGCACTATCGCTCAGATTGGGAATGGACGCCCGCGCTCCTCGACGAAGCCACTGCGCGCCTGGAGCGGTGGCGCGGTGTATTGAACGACGGTGCGTCGCTGCCCGCGGGCGAAACCATCGCCGCCATGCGTCGGGCACTGCGCAATGATCTCGATGCACCAGAGGCGCTCGCCGCCGTGGACGCCTGGGTGGCAGCATCCGAAACTGTTGGATCCGACGACACCGACGCAGTGCAACAGATGGTCACTGCCATCGACGCGCTGCTCGGCGTCGCACTGTGAGGAGGGCCATGAAAACGTTCGAAGAACTGTTTGCCGAGTTGACAGAAACTGCTGCCACGAGACCGGAAGGATCTGGCACCGTCGCGCGCCTGGATGCAGGCGTGCACGCTATCGGCAAGAAGGTTGTTGAGGAGGCAGCCGAAGTGTGGATGGCGGCGGAGTACGAGTCGAAGGAAGAGGCAGCCGAGGAGATCAGCCAGCTGATGTATCACTGCCAGGTGATGATGCTGGCGCTGGACCTGAAACTTGAAGACGTATACCGCTACCTCTGAGATGCAGAAAAGGGTGAATAAGGTGAGCGAATCGATGCTCAAGGTGGCCGTCCCGAACAAGGGATCGCTGTCCGAACACGCTCGTACCATGTTGCTGAGCGCCGGTTATCGTCAGCGCACTGACTCGAAGGAACTGACGCTGATCGACCCGGATCACAACGTCGAGTTCTACTATCTGCGCCCTCGTGACATCGCCATCTATGTCGGGCGCGGCGACCTCGATGTCGGTATCACCGGCCGAGACATGCTCCTTGACTCCCGCGCGGCAGCCACCGAAATTATGGCGCTGGGCTTTGGCGGTTCGAAGTTCCGCTTCGCGGCTCCCGCGTCGTCCGGTATTGACGAACAGTCGCTTGAAGGCAAACGCATCGCGACGAGTTATGCCGGGCTGCTTGACGCTTACCTCGCGAAGCACCAAGTGAGCGCGGAAATAGTGGAGCTCGACGGAGCGGTGGAGTCCGCCATCCGGTTGGGCGTTGCCGACGTGGTGGCCGACGTCGTCGATACCGGGACGACGCTGCGCAAGGCCGGCCTTTCCCTCTTTGGCGACCCCATCTGTGTTTCGGAAGCAGTGCTGATCGAGCGTGAGGGGCTGGACACCAAGGAACACGCTGTCAAGGCGCTGCAGACGCGTCTGCAGTCCGTGATGGTGGCGCAGAACTACTTCATGATGGACTACAACGTCGCGGCAGAGCAGCTGGACGCAACTCTCGAGCTGGCCCCTGGCGTGGATGGCCCGACGGTGAGTTCGCTCGCCAAGGACGGCTGGTACGCGGTGCGTGCCCTGGTGCCTCGCAAGGGTGCCCATCTGCTGATGGACCAGCTGTATGAGGCCGGTGCCCGCGGAATCTTGCTCACCGACCTTGCAGCGTGTCGCCTATGACCGACGAGAC
Source organism: Propionibacteriaceae bacterium (assembly GCA_032576855.1). Classification (GTDB taxonomy): domain Bacteria; phylum Actinomycetota; class Actinomycetes; order Propionibacteriales; family Propionibacteriaceae; genus Arachnia. The sequence goes on along the minus strand of JAWFWL010000008.1, from coordinate 18,611 downwards.
CCAGACCCCGTCTGAACCGCAGGAGAACGCAGCCGCCGACGGGTATCCGTCGGGGAAGAAGAGCCTGAGCTACGTCAGTATCCCGGTGCTCGTGACTGCCGTGGTCCTTTCGATGATTCTGCTCGCTGGCGCGCTCTACTTTTGGTGGGTGCTCGGCCCCGGCGTACGCGCGAAAGTATCCACACTGCAGTTGGCGACGCTGGTGCTCTTCCTCATCGTGATGATCGCCATGATGCTCGGCATCGGATATTCCCATATCTGGGCCACGCAGAAGCAAGTAGTGATCCGAAATGGGCCATTCATTCGGCACTACGAGGTTGGAGAGATCGTCGGGCTGCGGTTGCGCAAGGGGGATCCCTGGGCGTATCTGCTAGTAAAGGACGAGTCGAGCGAAACGGGATATCGCAGGCGCCCAACCCTGGCCATCCAGTCGTTGGAAGGCGAGGGTGCCCAGAAGAAGGTGCGCGAGCTCAGACGATGGCTGAAAGCAAATGGCGCTAGTAGCGACGGTATCCGCCAGGCGCCAGCTGGCGAGGCCGCTGAATAAATCGCCCGAAGCTACATGATGCCGCGCTGCTTGAGCAGCTCGGCGACTTCGCGGTCCTCGTCGGTGAGCCCATCCTTGCCGGTCTTTTGGGCAGACGCTGGCTTCTGCCCGCCCTTGCTGGCGGTATCCCCGGCCTGCGGTTTCTGCGCGCCCACTGCTGGCTGTTGCTGTCCAGCGACGGGGCGGCGTGCTTGCTGTGGCTGGCTGGGCGTCGCGGCTTTCGGCTCTTTCGGGAGGAACAGTGCGATGACCGCCAGGAGTAGGCCACCACCGGCGAGGCTCGCGCCAATGGTCATTGTCGTGTCCCACTCCACGCCTTGCACCCAATGGACAAGGCTCATAATGCCGTTGATTGTGAGATCAGTGATACCGAGTAAGAAGAGGCCAAGCGGGATCAAAGCTGTGCCGATCGCCCCGACGAGGGGTCGGGCGCGTCTGCTTCGCGCCCAGAACCCAATACCTAGGGCCAGGACGAGGATCATTGCGATGATGGTGATAAGCAGGCTCGCAGATAGCATGGGCACAGTCTCTCACAGGCGTCGCGCTGTGAGCCGTGCGCACGAACCACTAGGCTCGGCCTCATGAACGAGCTCGCCAATCCGAACGCCCAATTTGCCGGTGATCGAGGCGAAGCAGACCCGATTACCCGCCAAGCTCTCGCCAGGGTTAAGGATCAGAAGTCGTACATCCGGGCGCTGGTTGCGCTGTGCTCGAGCCGTCTTCTCATGCCCATCGTCGCCAGCGGAGACGAGACCGGCGAGTCAGACCCTCGTCGGCACGCGGAAATGGCGGCTGTGAAGCTCATCAACGAGCAAGGCGAGTTCTTGTTGGCATTCACTGGGCTGGATGCCATGCAGGCCTGGAACCGTGAGGCAAGGCCCGTACCTTGCACTCTGGATGATTTGTGCGCGACGGTGAAAGAGGCAGGGGCGAACCAACTCCTCATCGACGTCGCTGGGCCGGCGACGTTCGTCCTCGCCGGAGAGCCGCTCGATCTGCTCGCGCAGGGGTATGCCGTCGCAGAATTTGAGGGTGAAGAATTCGCCTGGGTGAAATCTGCCACATAGCCGGCGGGAGGGAATGCACCCGGTTTGGTGGCGCGGGTGCCGTCGGGTATTGTTGTTCAAGCAATTTGATCGCCCAAAGGGCTGATCCGTGAAAGTGGAGGCCACTCCCACCCGCGATTGCTTTGGCAGCCGGGTCATAGAACGCGAATCCATCGCGTTGGCCTCCGTGTGCGCGGAGGCTTTTTTGGTTGGTCGCACGACACGTTCCCAGGAGGCGTCATCAGCACTGAACCGCGGATCAACGATCGCATTCGAGTCCCCGAGGTCCGACTCGTCGGGCCGAAGGGTGAGCAGGTTGGCATCGTCCGGGTTGAGGATGCCCTCCGGCTTGCGCAGGAGAGTGAACTCGACCTCGTCGAGGTAGCCCCACAAGCGCGTCCCCCCGTCGCCAAACTGATGGACTACGGCAAGTACAAGTACGAGGCCGCGCAGAAGGTTCGCGACGCGCGCCGCAACCAGTCGAACGTCTCCACCAAGGAGATGAAACTTCGTCTGAAGATCGACAACCACGATTACGAGACGAAGAAGGGGCACGTTGTCCGCTTCCTCAAGGGCGGCGACAAGGTGAAGATCACCATCATGTTCCGCGGTCGTGAGCAGTCCCGCCCAGAGCTCGGCATTCAGTTGCTGCAGCGCTTGGCGGATGACGTGACAGAGTACGGATTCGTTGAATCCGCGCCGAAGCAAGATGGGCGAAATATGCTCATGGTGCTTGGCCCAACCAAGAAGAAGAGCGACGCCAAGGTCGACCGCGACAAGGACCGCTCCCGTCGCATGGCTGAGCGGAAGGAAAACGCCGCCGCAGATAAGGCCGCCGAGGCCGAGATGCGCGCCAAGGCGGCAGCCAACAAGCCCGCGAAGAAAAAGCGTGGCCCGGCAGACAACATGGACCCGGACATCGACCTGTAACCCAGGCTGTCCACTCCGAAGACCCCCACAAAGAAAGCGAGCACGTCATGCCGAAGATGAAGACGCACTCCGGTGCCAAGAAGCGCTTCAAGACCACCGGGTCGGGCAAGCTCATGCACCGTCAGGCCAACCTCGGCCACCTGAACGCGCACAAGTCTGCGCGCCGCATCCGCCGTCTGAGCGGCAACGTCGAGGTCGTCGACGTCGAGGCCAAGAAGGCCCGCAAGCTGCTCGGCAAGAACAAGGGCCGCTGAGCCTTCACCCGTCCCAACCCACCTAGTTCTTTTTTCAAGGAGTCACCATGGCACGCGTGAAGCGTTCCGTTAACGCGAAGAAGAAGCGCCGCGAGATCCTCGAGCAGGCCTCGGGCTACCGTGGTCAGCGTTCGCGTCTGTACCGCAAGGCCAAGGAGCAGATCCTCCACTCTGCCACCTACAGCTACCGCGATCGTCGCGCCAAGAAGGGCGACTTCCGCTCGCTGTGGATCCAGCGCATCAACGCTGGCTGCCGCGCGGAGGGCATGACCTACAACCGTTTCATCAACGGGCTGAAGAACGCCGGCGTCGAAGTGGATCGCAAGATCCTGGCAGACCTGGCCGTGAACGACGTCGCTGCCTTCAACCAGCTCGTCGCCGTCGCGAAGGAACATCAGGCTTCCGCTGCCTGATTCTGCAGTGCGCCACGAACCGGACGCCGCGCTCCCGGTCGGGGTGCTGCGTTCGGTTCGTCGTTTAACGCAGCGCCGCGGCAGGGATGTTGCCGGCAAATTTCTCGTCGAAGGCCGCCAAGCAGTGCGAGAAGCGCTGGCTGCTGGAGGCATCGTCGACGAGGTGATCGTCGACGATCCAGCCAAGCACGTTGAATTGCTGGCTGGCTTCGATGGACGGGTGTGGACCGCGTCGGAATCCGCCATGCGGCAAATCTCCGATACGGTCACCCCGCAAGGCATCATCGCCGTGTGTAGCCAGCTGAGCTTCGGGGTTGACGTGCTGGACGCGGCTCGCCTCGTAGTGATCTGCGCCCAGGTGCGAGACCCAGGCAACGCCGGCACTGTGATTCGCTGCGCCGATGCGTTTGGAGCCGACGCGGTAATCCTCACGACGGGGTCCGTCGACGTCTACAACCCCAAGGTGGTGCGCTCGACTGTGGGCAGCTTGTTCCACCTGCCGATCATCACCGGCATGGAGCTGCGCGCAGCTGTGCAACACGTGCATAGCCGCGGCATGCAGGTATTGGCTGCCGACGGCGACGGCGCAGCCCTCGACCTCAAACATAATCGCGGTGAGCTTGACTGCCCAACCGCATGGATCATGGGCAACGAGGCATGGGGTTTGCCCGATGCCGATCGAGCGTTGGCCGATGAAGTCGTTGCCGTTCCTATGTGGGGCGGCGCAGAAAGCCTCAACCTATCAAGCGCTGCAGCCGTGTGTCTCTACGCGACGGCGTCCGCGCAGCGCAGGAGCAGGGAAGGAGCCCAGCATGAGCGGGCCGAATGACAACTACGATCCGAAGCAGGTAGCCGCGTTGGCGCCGGAGGTGATCGACGGCTACGTGGCCGACGCGCTCTTGGCCATCGAGCAGGCGTCGTCGACGGAGGAGCTGAAGCAAGCTCGCCTCGCTCACGCCGGGGATCGTTCTCCGCTGGCGCTCGCCAACCGCGAGATTGGCGCGCTGCCTCCGGCAGCCCGTAAGGACGCGGGTAAGCGAGTCGGCCAGGCGAGGGGACAGGTGAACAAGGCCATCGCAGCTCGCGAGAGTGTGTTGGCGGAAGCAGAGCTCGCCGCCGCACTCGTCGAAGAACGGGTGGACATGACGTTGCCTGTGCAGATCGCGCCTCGTGGCGCAGTGCACCCCGTGACTGCCATCATCGATCAAATGGTCGACGTGTTCGTCGCGCTCGGCTATGAGGTTGCCGAAGGCCCTGAGGTTGAAACCGAGTGGTACAACTTCGATGCGCTGAACCTTCCCCCAGACCACCCCGCTCGTGGTGAGCAGGACACGCTGTGGATCGAGCCGCGCCGAGACGCCAAACTGCTGCGCACGCAGACCTCGCCGGTGCAGGCCCGTGAGATGCTCACCCGAGACCTGCCGCTGTACATCGTGAGCCCGGGCAAGGTCTACCGTTCCGACGAATACGACGCCACTCATCTGCCCGTATTCCACCAGCTCGAGGGCTTGGTGATCGACAAGGGGATCTCCATGGCGGACCTGCGCGGCACGCTGGACCACTTCGCGAAGGCCATGTTCGGCGATGTCGAGACGCGCATGCGCCCGCACTTCTTCCCCTTCACCGAACCCTCTGCTGAGGTGGACCTTCAATGCTTCGTGTGTAAAGGCGAATCTGTGGGCAACCCAGACAAGCCCTGCCGAACCTGTCGCTCAGAAGGATGGATCGAATGGGGCGGCTGTGGCGTCGTGAACCCGCGCGTGCTTCGGGCCTGCGGCATCGATCCCGACGAATACTCCGGATTCGCGTTCGGCATGGGGATTGAGCGGACGGTCATGTTCCGCAACGGTGCTCCAGACATCCGCGACTTCGTTGAAGGCGACGTTCGTTTTAGCCAATCTCTGCTCGGAGGTGCACGATGAAGGCCCCCATTTCATGGCTGCGTGAGCTCGTCACGCTGCCGGAGGAAGCAACCACGCAATCCATTGCCGATGCGTTCACCAGCCTCGGCCTGACCGTCGAGCGCATTGAGCAGGTGGGCTCCCCTGTGACGGGGCCGCTCGTCGTCGGGCGTGTGCTGAGCATGACCGACGAACCCCAGAAGAACGGCAAGACCATCCATTACTGCCGTGTCGACGTCGGCGAGGAACACAATGATCCCGCCACCGACGAGTACCCGGCGTCTCGGGGCATCGTCTGTGGCGCGCACAACTTCGGGGAAGGCGACCTCGTCGTCGTCTCGCTGCCGGGAGCGGTCCTGCCGGGCGATTTCCAGATCTCGGCGCGTAAGACCTACGGACACATCTCCGACGGCATGATCTGTGCGGAAGATGAGATCGGTCTCGGGGGCGACCACGAGGGCATCATGGTCCTCCAAGCAGGATCCCCGGGCGACGACGCCATCGAGCTGCTCTGGAGCTCCGACGACGTCCTGGATATCGACGTCACCCCTGACCTGGGGCACTGCCTCTCGATGCGCGGACTCGCCCGAGAAGCGGCGGTGTCGCACGGTGTTTCCTACACGGATAAGTACCGTCAGTCATTGCCGAGTCAGGTTTCCGACGGGCACCCGGTAGAGCTCGAGACGGATCGCTGCACTGCGTTCACGGCGCTCACATTGGAAGGCGTCGACCCGAAGGCACCGTCTCCCAAGTTCATTGTGGACCGGCTGCGGGCGTCGGGCGTTCGAGCAATTTCTCTCGCCGTCGACGTCACGAACTACGTCATGCTGGAATCTGGGCAACCATTGCATGCCTACGACGCTGACAAGCTCCAGGGCGCTATCCGGGTTCGCATGGCCAATGCGGGTGAGGAACTCGTCACGCTCGACGGCCAGAAGCGCACACTGGACACGGACGACATGCTTATCGTCGACGATTCCGGCCCCATCGGTTTGGCGGGCGTCATGGGCGGCGAATCCACGGAGATCAGCGACGCGACCACTCGGATTGTGTTGGAAGCGGCCGCGTTCGAGGCTGCCTCCGTGTCCCGCACCTTCCGTCGCCACGGGCTCATCTCTGAAGCGTCGAAGCGCTTCGAGCGCCACGTCGATCCCGCCGTGAACTATGCCGCGGCCAGACGCGCTGCCAAGCTCATCACCCAGTACGGCGGCGGGTACGTCACGGGTGAGACCTTCGTCGGCGACGTGCCGGAACGACGCGTCGTGAAGCTGCGCGTTGGTCTTATTTCTTCCATCCTTGGCGTGGAAGTGACGGAGAGTGAAGCCGTGCGGTTGCTCTCCGCATCTGGGGTTGGGGTGACTGCGCTGGGTGATTCGCTCACCCTCGAGATCCCGACCTGGCGTCACGATTTGGTGGACCCGTACGACATCGTCGAAGAGCTGGGCACCAAGATTGGCTACGACAAAATCGGTAAGCGGCTGCCCGTGGCACCGGCGGGCGGAGGGCTCACACCTAAGCAGCAGGCGCGGCGCGACGCGGTTCGTGCAGCTGCGCAGTTGGGCTTCACACAGACGATGAGCCTCCCATTCATGGCGGCGGAAGACCTGGACCGCATGGGCCTGCCTGCGCAGGATGTGCGTCGCAAGGCCACCCGTCTGGCAAACCCGCTATCGGACGCGCAACCCTTCCTCCGCACCTCGCTGCTTCCAGGGCTGTTCCACGTCGTTGGCAAGAACGTCTCCCGCTCCATCACGGATCTTGCGGTGTTCGAGTTTGGCTCGGTCTTCCTCGACGTCGACACGCATCCCGCACCGAAGCCCGACGTGACGGAGCGCCCCTCCGACGAGGAGATAGCCGCGCTGCAAAGCTCGCTTCCGGGGCAGCCAGAAACGCTTGCGGGCATCGTGACGGGCAAGTGGATCGCCGACGGGTGGGCCGGCGACGGCGTTGCTGCCGACTGGAAGCACGTCGTGGCGCTGGCAGACACCGTGGCAGCGGCCGTAGGGCTGACGCTTGATCGACGCCAGGTGGACGATGTGGCACCTTGGCATCCCGGGCGTACAGCGGCCCTGTTCGTAGGTGAAACGCTCCTCGGGTATGCCGGTGAGCTGCATCCGCAGGTCATCAAGGCATTCGAGCTACCTGAGCGCACGTGCGCCGTCGAAATCGACTTTGGGAAGCTGCTCGACGCTGCCCCTCACGCTGGCCGGATTGGTGTGCTCCATGCAGCGCCGGTGGCGAAGGAAGATGTGGCGCTGATCGTCGACGCGAATACCCCGGCCGCCGAGGTTGAGTCCGCGCTCGTCGCGGGTGGTGGCGAATTGCTGGAGTCGGTGCACCTGTTCGACGTGTATACCGGCGAGCAGGTGGGCGAAGGCAAGAAATCGCTGGCGTTCGCGTTGCGCATCCGAGGTGAAAAGACGCTGAAGGATGCCGAGGCAGCCGAGGTCAGGCAGGCCGCGGTAGCCGCTGCGGCCGAGCGCTGCGGAGCGGTCCAGCGCGCCTAGCCGGCCCCTCATCAGTGGGGCGGCATCCCTGGCTCCTGCTGCGTGGGTAGCATTGCGGCATGGCCGAGGAGTTCGCATGCCGCTGACAAAACGCGCTGTAGTTGAGGCAGCGAGCACCATCCTCGACGAGTTTGGTCTCGCTGACCTCAGTATGCGCCGCGTGGCGGATGCGCTCGGGGTACAGCCCGGAGCGCTGTACTACCACGTGCCCAACAAACAGTCTCTGCTATCTGCGGTGGCCGATGAGATCGTCGACTCGATTCCTGCTGTCACTAGTCTCGGCGCCTGGGCTTGGGGATATCGCAACGCCTTGCTCGCGCACCGCGATGCGGCGGAGTTGGTGCTCTCCAGCCGGGCGTTGGGATTGGGCAGCATCGATCCGACGGCGTCGGCGCGAGCACTGCTTCCGGAAGACACCCCGCCTGCGGTACTGGCAACCTTCGAGCACTTCATACTTGGTTCGACGATGCACGATCAAACCCGCGCCCAGCTGGCAGATCTTGGCGTTCTCCATGGTTTCGACGCGACGGTGGCGGAGCGTGCGTTCGCCGACGGCATCGAGATCCTTGCCAGAGGTAGTGGAATAAATATTGATAACCTGGCATAGTTATCTGCATGACGTACAAGGTTGCCGTCGCAGGATGCACGGGCTACGCCGGGGGAGAGCTGCTGCGCCTGCTCTTAGCTCACCCCGAGATTGAGATCGGAGCGCTCACCGGAAACTCGTCGGTGGGGGACAAGCTGGCGTCCCACCAACCTCACCTCGAGCCGCTCGCCAGTAGAACCGTGGTTGCCACTACGCCTGAGAATCTCTCCGGGCACGACGTCGTGTTTCTCGCTCTGCCGCACGGAGCGTCCGCGAGCATCGCTCGGGCCCTCGACGAGGACGTGCTCGTCGTGGATTGCGGCGCCGATTTCCGGTTGCAGGACGCGGCGCAGTGGCGCCGGTTCTACGGCTCGGATCATGCTGGTACGTGGCCCTACGGCTTGCCAGAGCTGCCTGGGCAGAGGGATTCGCTGCGCACTGCAAGGCGCATCGCGGTGCCCGGCTGCTACCCGACGGTGTCCACGCTGGCGCTGCTGCCCGCCGTCGCGGAGGAACTCATCGATGCTTCGCAGATCAGTATCGTGGCGACGTCCGGCATCTCCGGTGCCGGCAAGGCTGCAAAGCCCCACCTGCTGGGTTCGGAAACCATGGGCAATGCAACCTGTTACGCCGTCGGCGGGACGCATCGCCACACTCCGGAGATTACGCAGAATCTTGCGGCGTTGACGAAACAACGGGTGAACGTGAGCTTCACGCCAGTGCTCGTGCCAATGCCGCGCGGGATTCTCGCGACGTGTAGCGCCCCCTGCACCGCGGACATCGACACCGTTCGAGGCGCCTATGAGCAGCACTACTCGGCAGAGCAATTCGTGACCGTGTTGCCGCGAGACCAGTGGCCTGCCACCGCTGTGGTGCTTGGATCCAACCGTGCGACGGTGCAGGTCGCCGTCGACGAGACCGCCGGGCGGTTGATCGCCGTCGCGGCTATCGACAATCTCACCAAGGGCACAGCTGGTGGTGCCATTCAGTCCATGAACCTCGCCCTGGGGCTGCCGGAAGCAACCGGCCTCACCACGATCGGAGTCGCACCGTGAGCATCACGCACCCACAAGGATTCGTCGCCGCTGGCGTCGCCGCCGGAATAAAGTCGACGGGTCGCCCGGATTTGGCCGTCGTGGTGAACCAAGGTCCGCAGATGTCCGCAGCAGCGGTGTTCACCCGAAATAGGATGCAGGCGGCGCCCGTGAAGTGGTCGCGCCACGCGATAGCCGATGGGCAGGTGCAGGCCGTCGTCTTGAACTCGGGCGGCGCGAACGCCTGCACCGGCGCATCCGGATTCAAAAACGCAGCCACCACCGCGGCACGCGCCGCAGAACTGCTCAGCTTGCCTGCGGACAACGTCGCCGTGTGCTCGACGGGGCTCATCGGCGTCCAGCTGCCGATGCCGGAGCTGCTCGCCGGTGTTGAAACCGCAGTCGATCAGCTATCTGCTGATGGTGGCCCCGCAGCGGCTGAAGCCATCATGACCACCGACACCGTCACTAAGCAGGCCGTTGCCGACCGCGGCTCCTGGAGCGTTGGCGGCATGGCGAAGGGAGCCGGGATGCTCGCGCCCGGGCTAGCGACGATGCTCGTGGTGCTCACCACCGACGCCGAGGTGGACCCCGACGTGCTGAATCTGGCGCTGCGGGAGGCGACACGAACGACGTTCGATCGCGCTGACTCCGACGGCTGCATGTCCACGAACGACACGGTCATTGCACTCGCATCCGGGGCGTCGACGGTGTCCCCGTCGGCCGCGGAACTCACCGAGGCCCTGCGCGAGGTCTCCGCGAACCTCGCGGCGCAGCTCATCCACGACGCTGAGGGCGCGCGCCACGACATCGCCATCGAGGTATCCGGTGCCGCATCGGAAGCCGACGCGGAACTCGTCGGGCGAGAGATCGCCCGGTCGAATCTTTTCAAATGCGCAGTGTTCGGCGAGGACCCGAACTGGGGCCGGGTGTTGAGCGCCATCGGCGTGACCGACGCCGAGTTCGATCCTGATCAGATTGACGTGAGCTTCAACGGCGTCATGGTGTGCCGTGCCGGAGAGATCGGCGACGACCGAGCCCTCGTCGATCTCTCCGAGCGCGACGTGCACGTGCTGGTGGATCTTCACGCGGGCAGCCATACCGCCACGATCTTGACCAACGACCTCACGTACGACTACGTGAAAGAGAACGCGGAGTATTCCTCATGAGCACCGATATTGATGCGACGGTGCGGAAAGCACACACGCTCATTGAAGCGATGCCGTGGTTGGCCGAGTACACGGGCGAAATCATGGTGATTAAGTATGGCGGCAACGCCATGGTGGACGATGAGCGTAAAGCCGCCCTCGCGAAGGACATCGCCTTCTTGCGCATGGTGGGCGTGAAGCCCGTCGTCGTCCACGGAGGGGGGCCGCAGATCACCTCCATGCTGGAGCGATTGGACGTCCCCTCCGAATTCAAGGGCGGATTCCGTGTCACCACGAAGGAAGCGATGGAGATAGTCCGAATGGTGCTGGTAGGCCAGGTTGGCCGCGAACTCGTGAACCTCATCAACGCGCATGGGCCATTCGCGGTTGGTATGTCTGGCGAGGACGGGCGGCTGTTCACCGCAACCAGGCGCACTACCACGGTCGAAGGTGAAGAGGTGGACCTCGGCCTGGTGGGCGACATCAGCGAGGTGGACCCCTCCGGGCTGATCGACCTCATCGACGCGGGCAGGGTGCCCGTCGTCGCGTCGATCGCGCCCGACGAGCAAGGCGTGGTGCATAACATCAACGGCGATACGGCAGCCGCAGCGCTAGCAGCAGCCATCGGGGCAAAACGCCTCGTCATGCTGACCAATGTGCCAGGCCTCTACGCTAACTATCCCGACCCGGATTCACTTATCCGGGAGATCTCCGCCGACGACGCCCGCGCGCTCTTGCCCACCCTTGCCGCGGGCATGATCCCGAAGATTGAGGCCTGCCTCGCAGCCATCGACGGCGGAGTCAAGAACGCTACGATCAACGACGGCACGCTGCCGCATGCGCTGCTGCTCGACATCTTCACCGACGAGGGCGTAGGAACGATGGTGACTACATGACGAATCTAGAACTACTCGAACGCTACGGCGAAGTGATGATGGACGCGTTCGGGAAACCGAAGCGCGTGCTCACTCGCGGCGAGGGCGTCCACGTCTGGGATGCCGACGGCAAGCAATACACGGATCTGCTCGCTGGCATCGCGGTGCTCGCTCTTGGACACGCGCATCCGACTGTGACTGACGCGGTCACGCAACAGATGGGTGCGCTCGGTCACATCTCCAACTTCTTTGCCTCTGAGCCGCAGATTCGCTTGGCGGAGCGATTGGCGCAGCACATGGGGGAGAACTCCGCCAAGGCGTTTTTCACGAACTCAGGCTCCGAATCGAATGAAGCGGCATTCAAGATCTCGAGGCTGACCGGCCGCACGAAAATCGTTGCGATGGAAGGCTCCTTCCACGGCAGGACCATGGGCTCCCTCGCCATCACCGCCAACGCCAAGTACCGGGAACCGTTCGAGCCGCTCCCGGGTGACGTGCAGTTCGTGCCCTACGGCGATCAGGCAGCGTTGGAGCAGGCTGTCGATGAGACCACGGCAGCGGTGGTGCTAGAGGTAGTGCAAGGCGAAAATGGCGTGGTGCCCGCGCCTGAAGGGTTCGTCGAGGCGGCGAGAACCATCACGCAGCGCCACGGGGCGCTGCTGTGGATCGACGAGGTGCAGACCGGCATCGGGCGTTTGGGTGCGATGTTCGCGCACCAGGCAGAACGCGTTCGCCCCGATTTGGTGACGCTCGCGAAGGGGCTCGGCAACGGCTTCCCCATTGGGGCATGCCTCGCGACGGGGCCCGCTGCCCAGCTGCTCCAGCCTGGGCTACATGGCACGACATTCGGCGGCAACCCCGTCGCGGCCGCCGCCGGGAACGCGGTGCTCGACGTGCTCGAATCGGGGCTTCTCGCTGAAGCCGAGGACACCGGTGCGTGGTTTGCGGAGCAGGTCCGTGCGCTGCAACATCCGCGCATCATCGAGGTGCGGGGCCGGGGGATGCTGTGGGGCATCGTCTTCGATCGCGACATCGCCGCGGCCGTGAGCGACGCCGCGCTGGAAGTTGGGTTCATCACCAATGCGCCCCGGCCCAACGTGCTTCGCATCGCTCCGCCGCTCATCATTACCCCCGACGAGCTGGCCCCCTTCGTCCGTGCGCTGCCTAGTTGGCTGGAGTGAATATGAGCGAAACGTCTAGAAACGGGCGCCAAGCCATCCTTCGTCAGGTAATTCAGGAGGGAAAATTCACCTCCCAGGCTGAGCTCGTTGCGGCCCTGGCAGAGCATGGCATTGTGGCGAGCCAGTCGACGCTTTCTAAGGACCTGCACGCGATCGGCGCGGTCCGGCAGAGAACCGCCGACGGCGGGCTCACGTATGTGCTGCATGAGCAGAATCCGGGGGCTGAGGCGAAGCTGGCGCAGCTCTGTAGCGAGTTGCTGCACACGAGGCGCCAGGCCATGAATCAACTCGTGCTGCGCACGCCGCCCGGTGCTGCGCAATATTTCGGATCAATGCTGGACCAATCTGGGCTGCCGGGCGTTGTGGGCACAATTGCTGGCGACGACACCGTGTTGGTGATCACGCCGTCGCCAGAAACCGCGAGCAACCTGCTGGAACGGCTCAATACGATGACCATGACTGGACGACCGATGGAGGAATCGTGACCGAAGGAAGACTGTGGGGCGGACGTTTCGACGGCGGCCCAAGCGAGGCGATGTTCGCGCTCAGTAAATCGACGCAGTTCGACTGGCGGCTTGCGCTGCACGACATCGCAGGCTCCAGGGCGCACGCAAAGGCCCTGCACGCTGCCGGTTACCTGGATGACCAGCAAGCGACGGACATGGACGCAGGCCTCGCCGAGCTCGCTCAACGCGTCCGTTCGGGGGCATTCGTTGCGGCTGCTGGTGACGAGGACGTGCATGGCGCACTCGAGCGTGGGCTGAAGGAGATCGTCGGCGCGGAGCTGGGCGGCAGGCTTCGCGCCGGGCGCTCCCGCAATGATCAGATCGCGACCCTGATCCGTTCGTACCTGCGCGAGGAAATCCGGTTGCTCGCGCAGGATCTCGACGGTGTGCTCGCCGCGCTGCAGGACCAGGCTGGGCAAAACCTTGGCGCAATCATGCCGGGGCGCACGCACCTGCAATCCGCCCAGCCCATCCTGCTTAGCCACCACCTTCTTGCCCACGCATGGCCACTGGTGCGCGATGTGCAGCGTCTGCGTGATCTCGACGCGCGCTTGGCAGTCAGCCCGTACGGATCGGCCGCGCTGGCCGGCTCGTCGCTCGGGCTGGATCCCGAACTCGTCGCCCGGGAGCTGGGCTTCGACCACGCCGTCGAGAACTCCATCGACGGCACCGCCGCTCGTGACCTGGTGGCAGAGACTGCCTTCGTGCTTGCTCAGATTGGCGTGGACCTCTCCAGGTTGAGCGAGGATGTGATTCTGTGGTGCACGGCAGAGTTTGGTTTCGCGACGCTGGACGACGCCTGGTCCACGGGCTCGTCGATCATGCCGCAGAAGAAGAATCCTGATGTCGCGGAACTGGCGCGCGGTAAATCCGGGCGTCTGATCGGCAACCTCACGGGCCTCTTGGCGACGCTCAAGGGCATGCCGCTGGCATATAACCGTGACTTGCAAGAAGACAAGGAACCGGTCTTCGACGGGCTGGACCAGCTGCACGTCCTCATCCCCGCGGTGGCAGGCATGGTGGGCACGCTCACCTTCCACGCCGATCGTATGGCGCAGGTGGCGCCTATGGGATTCACGCTCGCCACCGACGTCGCGGACCATCTGGTTCGTGAGAAGGTGCCCTTCGCGGTTGCCCACGAGGTCGCCGGCGCCACGGTGCGTTTCTGTGAAGAGCGCGGCATGACGTTGTCGGACCTCACTGCGGAGGACCTGCCCAAGATCTCTGAGCACCTCGACGAAGGCGTGCTGGAGGTACTCACGATTGAGGGTTCGGTGGCTGCGAGAGACGGTCGAGGTGGCACGGCGCCGGTGCGCGTGAAGGAGCAGATCGGAGAGTTGCAGGAGGCGAGATCCGACATCGCGGCGTGGGTTGGTCAGCCTCGATCGTCCGGAACCCACTAGGGTGATGCACATGAACTTGTTCGAGGACCTCACCTGGCGCGGGCTCATCGCGCACTCCACCGATCCTGAAGCACTTGCCCAGCATCTCGACGAAGGCCCGGTCAAGTTCTATGTTGGCTTTGACCCGACGGCATCGAGCCTGCACATCGGCCACCTCATGCAGCTGCTGATGGCCAGGCGCCTGCAGGATGCGGGTCACGTCCCGCACCTCCTCGTCGGCGGCGCGACGGGGCTCATCGGCGACCCGAAGGCTTCCGGTGAGCGTGTCATGAACGACGCGGAACTCGTCGCGGGTTGGGTGGAACGCATCCGGGAGCAGGCCCGTCGGTTTGTTTCCTTCGACGGCGCTAATGCCGCGGTGATGGTGAACAACCTGGACTGGACGAAGGACCTCTCCGCCATCGATTTCCTCAGGGACCTCGGTAAGCACTTCCCGGTAAACAAGATGCTCGCCCGCGAGATCGTCGCGAGCCGTCTCGAATCGGGCATCAGCTTCACGGAGTTCAGCTACGTGCTGCTGCAGTCCAACGATTTTCGCGAGCTGCACCGTCGCTACGGAGTGACGCTGCAGACCGGCGGCTCCGATCAGTGGGGCAACCTCACCGCGGGCGTGGAGCTCCTACGGCGCTCGGATCAGGCGAAGGTCCACGCGCTCGCTACGCCATTGATCACGAAGGCCGACGGCACCAAGTTCGGTAAGACTGAGGGTGGCGCGGTGTGGCTGGACCCGGAGCTGACCAGCCCCTACGCCTTCCATCAGTTCTTCCTGAACGCCGAAGATGCGAAGGTCATTGAGTACCTCAAGGTATTCACCTTCCGCACGCCAGAGGAAATCGCAGAGCTGGAGAAGGCCACCGCTGAGGCGCCGTTCAAGCGCGAGGCGCAGAAGGCACTTGCCGACGACGTCACCGACTTCGTGCACGGTGTCGAACAGCGCAAGGCGGCGGTAGCAGCCGCGCAGGCTCTCTTCGGCCGAGGGGAGTTGGGCGAACTCGACGACATCACACTTGCAGGCGTCATGCGCGAGGTGGATGCTCAGACAATGGCTGAGCCCATGCCGTTTGCCGACGCGATGCTGCTGAGCGGAGTCGTGAAATCAAAGAGCGAGGCACGACGCGCAGTGAGCGAGGGTGGCGCCTACCTGAACAACCAGAAGGTGGCCGACGCCGAGATGCTCCTCGACACCAGCCACCTTCTGCATGGGCGTTATGCGGTCATCCGACGAGGACGTAAGACCGTGGGCGGGGTAGTGCTGGGTTAACGCCCAGCTGCCAGTCAACCTTTCCGCTCGACGAGTCCCTCAGGGCTGTTCTTCGTCACAATCTTGCGGGTTCTCGCCGCTGACTTCTTCATCTCACCGGTTGGCCCTTCACCCTGCTTCAGCGCATCAGGCACCAGGTAGACGCGTGCCGGGTTGGCCCGAGAATGCCGCGTGATGTAGGTGGGCGCCCATTCGACGTTCCCAGCCTTGAAGGATCCGTCTGCTTGCTCAGTGAGCGTCACTTCGGCCATGTAGCCGTCGTACGTCCATGGCCTTGGCGGTCCACTTTGTGCGATGAGGTTGCCGGATCCGTACAGCACCCATTTCCCATTTAGCTTCTCGATGGGCTGAACTACGTGGGCGTGCTGACCAAACACGAAATCGACATAGGGCGACGCCGTCACCTTCTTGGCGTAAGCCTGCTGTTTCTCATCGGGCTCGTGCTGATACTCCGTGCCCGCATGCACATGTACCGCGACGATGTCCGCACCCGCATCCTTGGCTGCCTTGGCGTCGGCGATGGCAGCGTCCGCATTCATCAGATCCACCGACCAGTCTTTGCCCTTTGCTTTCGGCATGCCATTCAGCCCGTAGGTCTGGGACACGATGCCCACCTTGACACCATCTTCGGTGGTATAGATCACTGGCTTCGACGATTCCTCCTTCGTGCGATACGAACCGGCAACCTGGATGCCGGCCGCTTCGTAGTCAGCGACGGTGCGAACCAGCCCGTCCCAGCCTTGATCCATGGTGTGGTTGGAGGCTGTAGTGCACAGATCCCACCCCAAATCTTTGATCGTCGATGCAATGACAGGGGGAGCCGCAAACAGCGGATAGCCCTCGTATGGGCCGCCTTCTGGAGCGAAAGGCACCTCTGAGTGGCAAATGGCGAGATCCGCCTCCTCAATAAAGGGCTGAAGCGACGCGAGCTGCGGGCCAAAGTCCATGGCACCCTTCTTGCCTGGTGCGTCCAGCTGAGCGGACTTCCACAACGTGTTGTGCCAAAGGAGATCTCCAGAGACATTGATGGTGACAGTCCTGGGTGGGCGAGTCTGGCTCGGCGACGACGACGGAGACGTCTCGCTCGCCGGCTCACTGGGAAGCGAGCTCGCGGGGCTAGAGCCCGCAGATGCAACACTCGCAGAGGGTGTGGACGGGTCGGAATTTGCCGGGGTAGGAGAGCTTGTGTCTTGCGAGGCGCAACCAACCAACGCAAGGGGCAGAATGATGGTGAAACGACGAAAAGCGCGCAGAGCTTGCATACCTACAGCCTAAGCTCGGCTGCTTCCAGGCGAAAAAGAAGCGTATCACTGGCTCCACGGATGCCCTCAGCCTGCGGATTTGGACATCCTGAAAGACATGTGTATAGTTCATCGAGCTCACTCAGTGAGTCGGACGCAAGGCCGAACTGAGTAGCACCCCCAAACCCACGTTGAAGCGGGCGAGTGTGCGTGCGAGTAGTACCCACTCAAGGCTCGTGAAAATGTGTGTTGTCTCCAGGGCTCGATTTGACTCCGTGAGAGACGGTGGGTAACTTATTGCGAGTTGCCCTAAAAGGGGAACGGATCAAAACTCAAAAGTGTGAAGCTGAGATCGATTTGACTAGCTGAATTAAAGTGACTAGAGTTTCCACTCGCCGCTTGAGCGACGAACAACTCAACACGCAGGGAAACCGAGCGTTTCTCTAACGATCACTTGCCAACAGCAAAACAAGCGATTTGACAGCTGATCACAAACGGAGTAAAGTTGATCAAGCCGCAAAGCGGCGAAAAACAACTAAACCGATGTGAATGAAGCCTCGATTTGACAGGCTGAAAACACTGAAGTAAAGTTGATCGAGTTGCCCCAAGTCGGGAAGCTACGGCTAAACGACGCGGGACGCACCCGAAACTTGAGAACTCAACAGCGTACTTAAAGTCAATGCCAAATAATTATTGCACACGCAAGAAATTGCTAGTGCGTCCCGTCGCATAATTTACTTATGCAACGGTTCCTTTGATTAATTGATTAGATCCAGCAATGGATCCTGTCAGAATCATATTTCTGTTGACGGTAATTGGGATAAACACCCGAACCGACATTTTTTCAACGGAGAGTTTGATCCTGGCTCAGGACGAACGCTGGCGGCGTGCTTAACACATGCAAGTCGAACGGTAAGGCCCCTTCGGGGGTACACGAGTGGCGAACGGGTGAGTAACACGTGAGTAACCTGCCCTTGACTCTGGGATAACAGCTGGAAACAGCTGCTAATACCGGATATCAACCTCGTTGGCATCTTCGAGGTTTGAAAGCTCCGGCGGTCATGGATGGACTCGCGGCCTATCAGCTTGTTGGTGAGGTAATGGCTCACCAAGGCGACGACGGGTAGCCGGCCTGAGAGGGCGACCGGCCACATTGGGACTGAGATACGGCCCAAACTCCTACGGGAGGCAGCAGTGGGGAATATTGCACAATGGGCGCAAGCCTGATGCAGCAACGCCGCGTGCGGGAAGACGGCCTTCGGGTTGTAAACCGCTTTCATCCATGACGAAGCTAACGTGACGGTAATGGAAGAAGAAGCACCGGCTAACTACGTGCCAGCAGCCGCGGTGATACGTAGGGTGCGAGCGTTGTCCGGAATTATTGGGCGTAAAGAGCTTGTAGGCGGTTTGTCACGTCGGGAGTGAAAACTCGGGGCTTAACTCCGAGCCTGCTTTCGATACGGGCTGACTTGAGGAAGGTAGGGGAGAATGGAATTCCTGGTGAAGCGGTGGAATGCGTAGATATCAGGAGGAACACCAGTGGCGAAGGCGGTTCTCTGGACCTTTCCTGACGCTGAGAAGCGAAAGCGTGGGGAGCAAACAGGCTTAGATACCCTGGTAGTCCACGCCGTAAACGGTGGGTACTAGGTGTGGGGAACATTCCACGTTCTCCGTGCCGCAGCTAACGCATTAAGTACCCCGCCTGGGGAGTACGGCCGCAAGGCTAAAACTCAAAGGAATTGACGGGGCCCCGCACAAGCGGCGGAGCATGCGGATTA
>JAWFWL010000007.1:0-171353 GCA_032576855.1 Propionibacteriaceae bacterium | reverse complement strand
GGGTCGCACAACTGGTCACGATGGATACAAGACCCCAGTGCGGAGCAGGGCCATCGAACAGCTTCGATACCGGCTATGAACTGGGATTTCCGGCTGCCGCGGACGTTTGGAGATTAGCCTGCTGTACCGCTGAGTATCTGGCACGTCACTACCCGGCTGGCGTCCGTAGAGGGGGTGAACCAGTCGGGATCTCGCGCGCAAGAATAGACGCGGGGTCTCGACAAATGATGCGGGTAGCACCTCTACCTGTAGACGATACCGCTTGCTATTCGTTCTTGCAGGTGCAGGTGGGCCGACGACCATCTGCACTCCTAGTCAACTACAAAGCTTTTAGCAAGTTGGGGGTCAAGTCCCTTGTAGTGGTGTAACGGTGTTTTCCTCTCGTTTGGGGTTTTAGCCTGCGAGTGCGGGCATGTCGGCATCGGTCGTGGTTGTGGGTGTGGTGATCAGGTTGAGGCGGCTCTTGGCGAGGACTTCCAGGCCGAGGTAGCGGCGGCCTTCTGCCCATTCATCGGTTTGCTCGGCCAGGACGGCGCCGACGAGCCGGACAATCGCTTCCCGGTTTGGGAAGATCCCAACCGCATCGGTGCGGCGCCGGATCTCGCGGTTCAGCCGTTCGGTGGGGTTGTTCGACCAGATCTGCTGCCAGACCTCGGTCGGGAAGCTGGTGAACGCGAGAATGTCAGCGCGGGCGGCATCGAGGTGGTCTGCGACGTCGGGGAGTTTCTCGGCGGTGTAGTCCAGTAGCCGGTCGAACTGGGCGTGAACAGCATCGGCGTCAGGCTGGTCATAGACGGAGTGGAGCATGGCCTTGACCGCCGGCCACAAGCTCTTGGGAGTGATGCTCATCAGGTTCGCGGCGTAGTGAGTGCGGCAACGCTGCCAGACGGCACCGGGCAGGTTCGCCGCGATCGCTTCCACGATGCCTTGGTGGGCGTCGGAGGTGACCAGCCGGACCCCGGACAGTCCTCGGGCGACCGGATCGGCGAACAACTCGTTCCAGGCCGGGCCGGTCTCGCTCGTGGCGACCCGCATCCCTAAGACTTCGCGATGCCCGTCGGCGTTGACCCCGGTCGCGAGCATGACGACCGCGTTGACCACACGACCTCCCTCGCGAACTTTCATCGTCAACGCGTCGGCGGTCACGAACGTGAACGGCCCAGCATCGCCTAGTGGGCGGTGTCGAAACTCGGCGACGTGCTCGTCCAACTCGGCGGCCATGCGAGAGACCTGGGACTTCGACAGCCGGTCGATTCCCAACGTCTTGACCAACTTGTCCATCCGGCGAGTACTGACTCCAGCGAGATAGCAGTCGGCAACAACAGTGATCAATGCGGACTCGGCGCGCTTGCGACGCTCCAGCAGCCACTCAGGGAAATAGGTGCCCTGGCGTAGTTTCGGGACCGCGATGTCCAAGGTCTCAACACGGGTATCGAGAGGCCGGTGGCGGTAGCCGTTGCGCTGGGCCCGTCGGTCAGGATCTGGGCGGCCGTACTCGGCACCTGCAACCGCATCAGCATCCGCAGACAGCAACTCGTTGATCACAGTCTGCAACAGGTGACGCCTCGGCAAGCAGTTCGCCAAGCAGCCCGGCAGGGTCGACAATATGGGTAGCGGTCATCGTGTGGCCTTTCGCGAGTGAGTTGTAGGGGACGAAACTCGAGGATCACGCTGTGACCGCCCTGCTGTCCAGCACGACCACCCCGCTACACCACTATGAGGGACTCAACTCCCTTGGTGATTAGTAGCGCCCTCGCTCATCAGCGAGATGCTGTTCGCACATGATCCCACTAGCGCCATGTTCGCGACAGCACCACGTGTGCCAAACGTGTCGAGGTACTCCGATTCGAGCTGTGGGTTTAGGGCTTGGCGCCTGGCACCGGGACCGCGTCCGCTAATTTGAGGTGTGTCTCAGCTGCCAACGAGACGACGCATCGGCGGCAGCCACGAAATCGTGGAACCGTCCGGGCCGACTAGACAATTCCTTAGGCGTGCCGGTTTCGGCGACGATAGCACCGTCCGCTAAGGGTTCGAGGAAGACCACCTGATCGGCGCTATCTATGGTGGATAGTCTGTGCGCTACCACGATCACAGTGCGGCCCTCAGATAGTTGACTGATGACGTCGCTAATCGCCGATTCATTCTCGCCGTCCAGCGCCGAGGTAATCTCGTCGAGCAGCAGTATCGGAGCATCCTTGATGAATGCCCGAGCGATTGCCACTCGTTGGCGCTCACCTCCAGACAGGCTCTGCCCGGCAGGCCCCACTTCGGTATCCCAACCGTGAGGCAGCGCCTCAATCACCCGATCAAGTCTCGCCTTGCGAGCTGCCTCTTCCAACTCGGCGTCCGTCGCATTGGGACGGGCAATCCGCAGATTCTCCCGGATCGTGGTGTCAAACAGGTAGGTGTCCTGGAACACCATCGAGGTCAGCTCCATGATCCGCGTGGTTGGAATCTCGCGCACGTCCACCCCGCCGATGGTCACGCTACCGGCGTCGACATCCCAAAACCTTGCGGTGAGACGCAAGATCGTCGACTTCCCGGCCCCTGACGGCCCCACTAGTGCGGTGACTGCTCCCTGCGGGGCGGTGAGCGAGACATCGTCTAGGACAGGCCGGCCTGACTCGTAGGAAAACGACACTCCTCGGAATTCAATCGACGTCCCACGCGGTTCCCGTGCCTGCTCGGAATCAGGTTCGGCAAGTGGCGCGGCATCAAGGATTATTCCCATCTGGCGCAACGCCACTGCGGCGTTATCGACCTCAGATGCGTAGAGCGCGGCTTTTGTGAGCGGCAGCAGCATGCGCGCACTGACCGCCGCGATCACCAGATACGCAATCGGGTCCAGACGCGCTCCGGTCACGAACGACAGCCCCAAGGCGAGCACCACCGCGAAAGTCACGTTAGCGATGAGGTTGAATCCTTGGGCAGGTCGGCCCTTGATCCGAAGCCCGGCCAACGTCGCCTCAGAGTCGGCTTGCAGAGTCTCTTGTACGGGGTCCCACGACGTCGCGGCACCCGTGGCTCGAAGCACCGGTTGTAGCCTGGCGAACTCAATCAACCGGCCGGCTGCGGCGGCCGAGGTACGGTCTTCCATGTCATTGGCTCTGGTTGTTGCCGCCGACATTTTCCGCCACGTGAGAATAAACGGCAAGATCGACACTGCCATGACCACAGCTAACGGCCACTCAATGAATGCGGTGGCAACGAGCATCACCAACGGCACGATGAAGGCGTTGCACAGGTTCGGGATCACCATTGATGCCAGATGCGACAGGGTGTTGATCTCCTTGGATGTCGCATTAGCCACGTCCGCTTCGCGTTTGGCATTAAACCACCCAAGCGGCAGCTGCAAGACATGATCTGCTACGCGATCAATTAAGGTATCGCATACTTCATAGACGCTGATCCGATAGGAGCGGTACATCGCGAAGGTGTCGACCGTCACCGTGATCGCGCCGAGGATGGCAACGACGACGAGCCAGGTGCCAAGGGTTTCAGAGCGGGAGAATAATGCCCGAAGGAAGGGGATCATCAACGCCAGTGTGATGCCTTGTAGGACAGCGGAGAAGGCGAACCAGCCCACCAACGTACGCAACTCGGCCCTGTTGACGACCCTGATCATTAGTTTCCACATGAGCGTGTCTCTCCTTAGGCCATGTAATGGAGTTCTTGGGCCCGCCACATCTCGCTATAGGTCCCCGCTTGGTCGACCAAGTCCTCGTGCCTACCACGCTGAGTGATGTGGCCGTCCTCAATCACGAGGATCTGGTCGGCGTCTCGGATGGTGGCGAGTCGATGCGCGATGATGATCACCGTGCGCCCGGATGCCAAGGTGCTGAGCGCTTCGTGGATCGCACGCTCCGACTGGGGGTCTGCTTGCGCGGTGGCCTCGTCGAGAATCAAGATCGGCGCATCCTGCAAGTATGCTCGCGCCAGGGTGATGCGTTGCCGCTCACCGCCCGAGAGGAAGCCACCAACCTCGCCAAGCACGGTGTCATACCCCTCGGGCAGACGCATAATGCGATCGTGGATGCATGCCGCACGGGCTGCTGCCTCGACCTCGGCGCGCGTTGCCGACGGTTTCGACAGCGCGATATTGGTATGGACCGAATCGTTCGACAACGTTACGTCCTGTAGGACGATCGCGACGCGGGAAAGTAGCCACGAAAAACTCGCCTCGCGCACCTCCACACCGCTGATGCGTACCACGCCATCATTGACGTCGTAAAAGCGCGCAATCAGCCGGGCCAGTGTGGACTTCCCTCCGCCCGACGGGCCCACCAGAGCCGTGACCGTTCCGGGCTCAGCCGTAAAGGAGACACCGTGCACAACGGGCACGTCAGGCTCGTAGGAGAAGGAAACCTCACAGACCTCAACTTGGCCGGGGTTTGGGCCCTCTTCTTGGGTGCGGCTGCCTTCGGGCATGGGTTTCTCGGAAAGCAGCTCTGCCGTGGTGCGAGCCGCCAGCTGCGACTCATAGATATGCTGCATCAGACCGACTAGCACCGTGAACCCCTCCGGGATGCCGGGAGCGATCAGGAAGAATGGCAGCGTCGCCGACAGCGTGCTCCAATCCTGCGCGACGAATAGCGCCGCCAGTAACGCGACCGTGACGAAGACCGTGGCTGGACGCAGTAGCGAACCGAGCAGACTAATCGCTCTGCCGGAGCGACGAACCCAGTCGAAGGAGATGGCAGAAAAATGCTGGCGGGCGGCGTTAAAGCGCGTTCGGGTCGCATCGGTGGCCTGGAAATTCTTGATCTCCTTAATGCCCTCAAGCATTTCGACGGTGGCTGCGGCCAGTGCGGTCTGGGCATGTCCGAATCGCTCGGTGATATCGCTATAGCCGCGCATGGTCGTGCTGACGATGATCATGATCGCTACGGCCCACGTTCCAAAGAGCGCGAGCGCCAGTCGCCAATCGACCCACACGAGATACCCGAGGCCTACGACCATCGAGACCACGGCGTTGGTGACATCACCGGGAACATGCGCAACGAGAGTATGGATGGCTGCGGTATCGTCACACACCATCTTGCGGATGGCCCCGTGCGGCACCTGCGAGACCCTACCCAAGGGCAAACTGCCCAGCGCTTGGACCACATTGCCGCGCAACCGATGTCGGAGCTTGGCTTCTGCCTCGTGGGTGACACCCAATCCAAACAGGTAGAGCAATTGGCCCACGAACAGCGAAAGCACCGCTATCACGGCCCAAACCCACGGCTTTCCGGTCCAGCCGGTGCGCACCTGCCCGTCAAGCCAGATCGCGGCCATGTTGTGTAAGGCGACGAACGGCACCAGCGTGACGATAGCGCCTAAGGCTGTGAGGACTGCGGAAAGGACCATCGCGCCCTTGGCCGGGCGGATTAGTGCGGCGACGGAAATACTCACATCGGGCTCCTGTCGAGTCGAGTCTTTCGAAACGTTCATTGGCGCCACCACCACAGCAACGCAGTAACGGCCCAAAGGAGGCCCACCAGGCACCAATCTCGCACCTGCCACGGTGTGTGTTGGAGTTCCGTGCGCCGCGGATAGGCGCTAAAGCCACGTGAATCCATCGACAGGGCAACCCGTTCGCCGTGCTGGACGGCGAGGATCGCCAGCGGCACGAGGGAACCCACCCATCGAATTGCGGGCGCTAACGGCCCCCATGATGCCCCAATACCCCGCAATGCCCGCGCTGTGCGCAACAGCTGGAAATCTTGCCGGAAACGAGTGACGAAGGCGACAGCCGCAGCTCCCGCCGCAGTGACCCGATAGGGAAGCTTGAACGTCGTCGTCAACGTGCGAAGCAGCGCTTCCGGATGAGTGCTGATGCCTGAAAGCAGCATGAGGGACAACAGTGCCCCGATACCGCTCGCTGCCGCAAGCTCGCCACCGTAATTGTAGAGTGGGCTGACCTCTTCAATGGTGTAGTTGTAGCGGAACACCGGCAGTAGCACAGCTGCGATGACCCAGGGTGCTAGCAATGACATGACCGTTCGAGCGCGACTCGCTCTCGCGGCTACCATGGCCAGGCTCGCTGCGATGAGCACTCCAACATTGACGGCCGGGTCCTTGCATACGAACACCATGACCATCGCCGGGATTAGCGCCAATAGCAACGTCACAGGATTGAACGATGAGAAGAGTCCACGGGGCACGGACGGCGAAGGCGGGTTCGCTGGTGCTGCGGATGCGGCGTTTTCACGAGTTTCGCTAACGGCAGCAGGTAGCGCGATGATGTGGCTGCAGCGTGATAGGGCAAGTTCTAGGTCGTGGGTGGCCATGATGACGGTTCTGCCCTCAGCGCGCAGTTCGTCGATGAAGGCCATGAGTTCGCAGGTATTCGCCCAGTCCTGGCCGTACGTGGGCTCGTCAAGGACAATCACATCGCGGCTCTCGGCGACCATCGTAGCCACCGATAGTCTACGAATCTGGCCGCCTGAGAGAGTCAACGGGTGTTGGTCTCGATACTGGGAGAGATGGAATTGCTCCACAATAGCCTCGGCTTTAGACGCGGAAACATCCCCCGTGGAGATTTCGCCAGCCACGGTGGAACAAACCATCTGATGTTCCGGGTTTTGAAACACGTAGCCGACCTGGTGCCGCCCTCGCCGCACAACCTCTCCGCAGACCGTAGCGCGTTGTGCCTTTGATGGTATGAGACCCGCCAGCGCCGCGAGCAGGGATGTTTTGCCTGCGCCATTCGGCCCTATAAGCGCGATAAACTCGCCACCCCGTAGCCGCATAGAGATAGCTGGGGAACGTCCGGGAACACAGAAATCTGCCAGCTCTACCGTGGCGCTGCCTCCACCGTCGAGCGTGTCAATCGCATCGATGGTTTCCCATCCTGCTTCGGTGCGCCGCTGATATTGCACCGAATCACCACAGATATCCGTGATGCGGGGAACTCGAATGCCCGCCTGCTCGCAGGTCAAGGCGTGGTGCGGGGATTCGTCGCGTAACGCACGGGGCAGCCACACTCCGCACGCCTCAAGTTCCGCGGTATGGCTGAGAAAAACCTCATGTGGAGTTCCCTGCGCGATCACCGCGCCCTGCGCGTTGAGCGCTATGACGTGATCGCACAGGGGTAGGACCGGGTCGAGGTCATGGTCGATCACCACGATGCCCACGCCATCGCTAACCAGCTGTTGGATGACGCTGTAAAACTCGTCCGTGCCTTGCGTGTCAATAGTCGATGTTGGCTCATCGAGGACTAGTAAGCGGGGCTGCATAGCCAGTGCTACCGCGATCGCTAGGCGCTGGCGTTGGCCGCCCGATAATCTCCATGGGCTCTCCCACAGCTTGGTCTCCAGACCAACCGCAGCCAATGCCTCGCGTACCCGTCGATCAATCTCAGGAACAGGCAGGCAGAGGTTCTGCAGCGCAAACGCGACATCGTCATACACCGTACGGGTAATGACTGCGGCATCCGGATTTTGTCCCACGTAGGCGACATTGGTAGCGATCAACTGGACCGTGGCGTCGGCGATTTCGGCGCCGGCAATTTGAACGCTGCCGGAGTATTCGGACGGCAGACAGTGGGGCACAAGGCCGCACACGGCTCGGACGAAGGTAGTTTTACCGCATCCAGAGGGCCCAATGACGGCCGTTACCTGACCGCTCAGGTGGACCAGGTTTGGACGTTGCAGCACCCACCGGTCCTGACCCAAGTAGTGAACGGAAAGATCCTCAACCGCCAGGAGCGCCCGCGCGGACTCGCTCACAGACCGTTGCTCGCTGCTCAAAGTGGAGGCCAGCGTTTCACTCACGATGGTCTACGCCTACGCCTGCATTGTTGAGCAAACGGGTTAGTCCGACGACGGCCAAACCGCCAATGACGGACGACGTGACTCCCACCAGCACGATCAGTCCCGATACCGAGATTCCCACCGCGTGCTTGAGCAGCGTGAGGTACAACAGGCTGTTAAATGCCCCGAAGAATGCGGCGGAGATCAGATACGCCCACCACGTCCACTTCCGGTACAGCATCAACGCCATGGGAAACTCAACCAGGAGCCCGCCAATGACGTTACCGACAATCGCGGCAGGCCCAGTGGGAGTAGTAAATACGCTCACAACTCCGATGATCAGCGCGGCCAGCAGCGAAGCGCCCGGCCTTCGCACAACGGCCAGAGGAAGGAGGTAGGGAATGACCCAAAGTCCGAGAAGGGACACCCCGAGCCAGACTGCGCTCTGCGAAGCCGCACCCGCCGGCGCGATGTAGCTCAGTGGGATGAGGATGATGAGGCCGACCACCGACAGGGAGGCCACCATCATGAGATTTCGGGTACCTAGAATTGAGTCGGTTAATCCTCCGCGAGCTGAGCGTCGAACTGTACCGGATCGGTCTGTCAAAGCAAACCCCCTTTCACTTAGGTTAGCCTAACCTAACTCCCGACTGGGGTCAATTCCCATGAGCTAGGGCGTGTTGCTAAAGGTTGTTCGGAGCCAGTCGAGGGTGGCGGCCAGGCAGATCGCGGCGTGGTAGTTTCGGGCGTACTTGTCTGAGCGCAACGCGATCCCGCGCCATTGTTTGAGTTTGTTGAAGCAACGCTCGACAACGTTGCGGCCCTTGTAGCGGATGCGCTGGTCGGCACCGAAATCGATGGGCCGGCCACGCTTCTTGCGTCGGTGGGCGATCTGATCATCGCGCTCAGGGATAGTAGCGGCGATCCCTCGGGATCTGAGCCATGCCCGGTTCGCTTTGGAGGGGTACCCTTTGTCGGCCAAGAGCCGCGCAGGCCGGGTACGTGGCCTGCCCCGTGCAGACGACACCCGGATCTGGCCGAGCGTGGCCGCGAGCATGGTCGTATCGGCAGTTTGTCCTGGTGTCAGGATGAAGGCCAAGACACGGCCCTTGCCGTCGCTGACCAGGTGGTTCTTGGTTGTCAACCCGCCTCGGGAACGGCCGATCGCATGATCAGGGGGCTCGGGCCCGTATTTCTTGTAACTCGGTTCAGCCCCCTGTGTCGCGGGGAAGGGTCGCGCCGTGCTGATGGACCCGCACGATGGTCGAATCGATCGAGGCGATCCAGTCGAGGTCGCCTTGCTGGTGTGCCCAGGATTGAACATGTTCCAGCACTCGGGTCCATACGCCTTGCTCGGCCCAGCGGTTGAAGTTCTTGTAGATGGTGTTCCAGTTCCCGAACTGGGCAGGCAGGTCCCTCCATGGTGCCCCTGTTCGGAATCGCCACGCGGTTGCCTCGACCACCGTGCGTGGGCCTGTCAAGTTGTCTGTGTAAGCGGGGTGGTCATAGGTAGGGGTTGATCCGGTCGGGGTAAGCGGCGGCGAGCTGGGCGAGGGCCTGCTTCCAGTTGGTGACGACCTGGCCCTCGACGAGTCGGCCCTGAGCCTTCCGCTCGCTGGCGGGCTTTCCGCGGTCTCTCGCGCGCTCGGCAGCACGCTTGTCTTCGATGTTGCAGATCGCGAGCCAGAGCAGTTTCACCGCCGCCTCGGTCGAGGGGAAGTGGCCGCGGTTCTTGGTCACCTTCCGCAGCTGGAAGTTCAGCGATTCGATGCTGTTGGTCGTGTAGATGACCTTGCGCAACATCGGCGGGAACTGCAGGAACGGAATGAACCGCTCCCACGAGTTCGCCCAGGTCGTAGCAGCGGAGGGGTACTTCTTCCCGAGCTCGGAGGCCTCGAACTCTGCCAGTGCCTTCCGGGCGATCTCCTCGTTGGGGGCGGTGTAGATCGGCTTGAGCGCCTTGGCGACCTTCTTGCGGTCGGAGTAGGCCACGAACCGCATCGCGGCCCGGATCAGGTGGACGACGCAGGTTTGGACCATCGAGAGTCCGGCCAGGTCGCCTCGATCGCCTCTGGCAGGCCCTTGAGGCCGTCGCAGCAGACGATCAGCACGTCCCGCACGCCCCGGTTGGCCAGGTCCGCGCAGACGTGGGCCCAAAGCGCCGAGCCCTCGGTGTCCTGGACCCAGATCCCCAGCACGTGCTTGATCCCCTCGAGGTCCACGCCGACGGCGATATAGGCGGCACGGTTGATGACCTGGCTGTTCTCTCGGATCTTGATCCGGATCGCGTCGAGGTAGATCACCGGATAGAACTCCTCCAGCGGCCGTGACTGCCAGGCCAGGACCTCTTCGCTGACGGCATCGGTGATGTTGGAGATCGTCTCGTGCGACAGATCCGTGCCGAGCGTGGAGGCCAGATGGTGCTGGATGTCGCGGATCGTCATCCCGCCGGCATAGAGGCTGATGATCATGTCATCAAGGCCTCCCAGCCGCCGCTGACCCTTGGGGGACCAGGCGCGGCGTGAACGACCCACCCCGATCCCGGGGGGCGTAGAGCTGGATCGGTCCAACTTCGGATTCGACCTTCTTCGACGTGGTCCCGTTGCGGGAGTTGGAGTGCTTCGACGCCTCGCTCGAGCCCTTCTCATAGCCCAGATGGCTGGTCAGCTCGGCCTGCAGTCCGCGTTCGAGTGCTGCTTTGACCAGCGCGGGTACGAACCCTCCATCGCCGGTCAGTTCGACCTTCCCGGCATCGATCTGCTCGAAGAGGGCATCAAGCTGCCCAGAGGCCTTCAGCTGCTCGACCAGGTCCTGGCCCGATAGCTCGGCCTGCTTCTTCTCGTCCGTCATGGTCATGATTCTTACCGTTCCTCTCGGTATGGCTTACACAGACCATCTGACACGCCCCTCCGGTGCAGGCGCGGGCTTGGTCGCCTTGGGCTCCACCGTTGGCTTCTGCGTCGCCTTGGGCGCGGTCGTAGCGACCGGGGTTTCGCTCGGGACGGCAGACTCGGGTGCCGAACACGCGACAAGGGACAGCGCAATCAGGCTTCCCAACATAGTGGTTACGAACTTTTTCATTGCTCCTCCTGCGCTCAAGCTCAACCCAACTATTTCACGAGCATTTTCAAACTCGACCTCGGGGGCTTCCTTAAGCGCGGCCACCTTCGCGGGTCCACATCTACCAGGGATAAATGCCAAAATTCGCGTACACATCTGCATAAAGTTTGTGTCCGTGTCTTGTGTCCGTCGCGGCGTGACTAGGCATTGCACCTGCCTTACAAGCAGGGTGTCGGGGGTTCGAGTCCCTCTGCGCCCACTTCGACCCGACCGGCACTTTCGTAGTTGAGCCGTGTCGCGAAACTCTAATTACAGGTCCAGCGCCCGCCTGTGGATAGTGTCAGGCAGGGTGCGGTGGGTGGCGTAGTAATCGAAGAGCGGAGCCACGTCAGCAGCTGTCCATACCTCCTCCGGGTGAACCCTGGTGCTGAACTCTGCCCACTGGATAGTCTCAGATTCGGTGCCTGTGGGCACTAAGCGACCGAGAACCCAGTGGGTGTAGGTACCGTCTGGCTGGGTACGACGCAGTTCCACCGTGAGACGCCTCGCCGTGCCTGCGCATTGGATGTAATTGCTGAGGTACTTAGGGTGCTCGAATTCCTCATCCGCGGGGTAGTGCCATAGCACCAATGACTGCAGCCCCTCGCCATCCATCCGTTCCAACGGGTCCAGGAAACCAAAGCGCATCTCGCGCTTGGCCTCATACGACGTGCTGCCGTTAACAGTGACAGCGGGCTTCCAATGTTGTGATGTCATGAGCATTTCCTTCCAGGGTAGAAGGCTAGCGCTGGGCACGTCGCGGTCAAGCGACGTGCAGCGCTGCGGGATTGGGGCCCGCGGCTGGCTGAACGACGGTGATGTCAGCCGTCGAGGACTTGTCGTCGGGCTCGTCGTTGTCGTTGGACTGCATGAAGAAATAGAAGATAAGCGTGAGCAGCGGAAGAAGGATGGCGATGGGAATAACCCACAATTCTTTCCGCCAGGATTGCTTCTTCTCCTCTTGTTCTTCTGAATGTGCCATGTCTCGTTCCTTCTGCGCGGCGTTGTGGGGAGCGGGAGAGGCTATCCGCTGTGATCGAGGCTACGCGATGACCAGTTCAGCTGCTCCACACCTGCGTCGTACTTGCAACGGTCACAACTACAGTGGTGGCCATGATTGAGGAATCGTGGCGGAGTCGCACGGCAAAGGTCGAGGGTGCACCGTCGATCTCCTTTGCGTTGCTCAACGAGCACAGTGAGCTGGTCGCGTCGCGCAACGCCGAACGGCACTACTACGCAGCGAGTACCATCAAGCTCCACGTCATGCTGGCCGTGTTCGCCAGGGCGGATGCAGGCGAGCTGCAACTCAGCGATCCGCTGGGTGCAACTAGGAGTTTTATCGGATGCGACGGCGAGACCTTCGACCTCACCGGCGAGCACCTGCACCCAGAGTTTCCCGAACCTGGTACCCAGATCAGTGTTGCCGAAGCTATCCACCTGATGATCTCTCGGTCGAGCAACGAAGCCACGAACATGTGCCTCGCGTTGCTCCCGGATTTTCCCAGCGCCATCGGTGATATCGCGTGCAGGCTGGGGCTCGTCGGGACAAAGGTAGAGCGGCAGATCGGTGATCCGGCAGCGATTGACCGCGGACTCACGAATGAGACCTGCGCACTCGATCTCGCAGTGACGATGCGCGCGATTCGTTGCGGTGGATTCCTGAGCGAGGAAGCGCAGCACATAGCGCTCGCTGCGCTGCGAGACCAGCAGATTCCAGTGATCACACGAGCTGTTTCGGACGCCGTCGACCATGGCTCAAAATCCGGTGAGATCCCCTTCATCCGTCACGATGTCGCCTTCATCGGGGACGCCGGGATTGCGCTTGCTGTTATGACCTCGGGAATGGGCGAAGCAGAAGCAAACGAAACCATTAAGGCCCTCGCGACCGCGCTGCTGTCCAATCATGTTCTGACGCCAAACTGATTGAGCAGCCGCCGAAGGCTGCCCGTCAAAACCTGGGGGTGATTTCGATACGCCGCTTCGCGGCTACTCAATCATCGGGATGGGGCGCGAGGGGCATGTTCCCCCGGTGGTTGAGCCGGCCCGTAGGGCCGTGTCGAAACCATGTCTCACTCCTGAGGTAACCCGATATCCACACGCGTTTCTCGAAACAGCCCAGAAACGGCGATCTCGGCAAACGAGTGTGGATATCGGGTTAGTTTGCCGTTCGGCTTCGGTGGTTGAGGAATGCGCGGAGCTCATGTGTCGAAACCCGGGAAATGATTTCGATACGCGAGCTCCGCTCGCTACTCAATCATCTGGGGGGGGGGAGGCGAGGGCGGTATGTTTTCCCGGTGGTTGAGCCGGCCCGGAGGGCCGTGTCGAAACCCGGGGGTGATTTCGATACGCCGCTTCGCGGCTACTCAATCATCGAGGGAGGGGTGGAGCGGCTACTCAATCATCGAGGGAGTGGGGGAGCGGCTACTCAATCATCGAGGGAGGGGAGGAGCGGCTACTCAATCATCAGGTGTGGGGCGGCAGCGGGTCGGTGGCTGCGTCCAGTAGGGGGAGGGCGAGACCTGGGCCGGGCAGGAGGCTCAGCATCCCGTCGCGCTCGACGTACCCACCTGCTGGCACGTCGTGGGCGAACCAGACTGGGGGATCGAGGTCGATCATCGTCACCGCCGGATGCATCAGCGCCAGGTGCGCCGCCGCAGTGATCGAGATGCGCGGCTCCATCATGGCCCCCACCATGCACTCCAGTCCGGCCGAATGCGCAAGCTGTGCAATCTCCAGCGCCGGCTGCAAGCCGCCGGTCTTCGCCAGCTTGATGTTGAGCAGGTGGGCGGCGTCAGCGTCGATGAGGCGCTTGGCATCATCCGGCGACCAGACGGCCTCGTCGGCCATGATCGGGATGGGCGACTCCCGTTTCACTTGCGCAAGCCCTGCCACATCCGCACGCGGCACCGGCTGCTCGATCAGATCGATCGGCAAACCATCTTCCACAAAACGGTGCAGCAGCGCGATGGCGTCGCGGGCATCCCAGCCCTGGTTCGCGTCGAGACGCAGCCGGATCTCAGGCGCCGCATCCAACACCGCACCGAGGCGCCGACGGTCCTCCTCAGGGTCAGCTCCGAGCTTGATCTTGAGGATCGAATACCCATCCGCGACTGCCTCGCGCGCGTGCCGAGCCATCGTCTCCGGCGTATCCAGGCTCACCGTCATGTCGTTGGCCATTGAGCCACGCAGTGCCTCGCGCACGGCATCAGCATCGAGCGGCGGTTCGGCCAGTCTCCCCAATACCTCGCCCAACGCCAGCCCCTTCGCCTTGGCGAGCGCATCGTAGAGCGCCACATCGACGGCAGCCCTCGCGCTGGTCGCGCCAGGCGTGGCCGCGACGAGCGCGTCGGTGAGCTGGCGCAGCGTGCCGCGGACCCCCACCAGCGCATCCCGAACGGGGCCGCTGATCGCGCGCATAATCGTCTCCGCGCTCTCACCGGTCACCTTCACCGTCTCGGCGGCAGATCCCTGCCCGACGACGGTGCCCTCCGGCGAGGCGAGTTCGACGTCGGCGACGACGTAGTCCACGGAATCGGTGCGCCGCGCAGCCGTGATAAACGGCCTGGTGAGCGGGGAGCGGTGCCCGTGCACCCGGACATCGACAACATGGAGAATCTCGTCTGCGATGACCTCAGCCACGATCACAACCCGCCTCAGAACCCAGCCATGACCTGCGCACCGACCAGCCCGATCCATGTGCCGAGTAGCGCTCCGATCAGGCCATAGAGCACACCGACGGGCGCGAGGGCCTTGTTGTAGGTCGCAGCCACGACGGGGGCAGATGCCACGCCACCGATGTTGGCGGTGGAAGCGACGGCCAAGGAGAACAGCTCGGTACGGGTCAGCTTCGCGTAGATCACCATGATGATCGCATGCACCAGCAGCACCAGGAAGCCACACGCGATGTACAGCGGTGCCTGGGTGATGGCGGAGAAGTCGGAGCCGGAGGCGATCTGGCCGATCACGAGGAACAGCATCAAGGTGGCGACCTCGTCGGTGCCAGCCAGCTTCCCGAGCGGTGTCTGCGCCGCCACCAGGCCAAGCACCGAGACGATGATGATGGTCCAGGCGCTTGAGTTAATTACGTCGCCGATATCCGGCAGCATCTTGCCCAGCCAGATCGAGAAGCATGCGACGGCGATGGCCCCGAAACTGCTGATGGCCAACGATTCGAGTGTGATCGGTTTCTTCTCGGTGTCGAGGTTGCCCTCATGGCGAGTGAGGTACGTGTCGCCAGCCTTGGTGAACTTGTTGAACCGATCCGAGAAGGCGACGGAAGAGAACATCGCCATCAGCCATACGGAGTACACCAGCGTGTCGGTGATGAGCGCATAGCCGAAGAGCGTCTCGGGGCCTTGCAAAATGTCCTGTACCGCAACCATGTTGGCGCTGCCGCCAGTCCAGGATGCGAGCATCGCACCGAACACCCTCCACGAACCGTCGCCGAGGGCAGCGCGGAAGATCCAGTAGATGCCCACCACTGCGGCGAACAGCGACGCGCTCGCCACCGCCATCGTGAGCAGCAGTTTGGGGCCGAGTTTGATGATCTTCCGGAGATCGCAGCCGAAGAGGAACAGGAAGATCATGGCGGGGAGTGCAACGCTCTTGACCTCGCCTAAGGGAGCAGTTACTTCCTCTGCACTGCCAAACACTCCGAATGAGTTCAGCGTGGCGCATAACAGATACATCAGCACCATGCCCGGCACGTACTTGAAGAACTTCGACTCGGTCTTTCGTTCGAGGACGATGAGTGTGGCGGCGAGGGCCATGATGACACCGATCATGACGAGTCCGTTGTCGATCACGCTGACTCCTTCGGGACAAGCTCAGGAAATGCATACCTTTGCGTTCCGCCGAGCTGATGGGCGTCGATTCCGGCCCACTTCGGCGCGGAATCTTGGGGCAACTTCTTCGTCACAAACGCAGAGCCCGCGACGAGACTGTGACGACACTACAGGAGACGAGATGCACTGACTAGGGAATCCATCCAGACTGAGATTATCTCGTCGTTGGGCACCCAAAATTTGCGGTGGCTTTCCACTGATATCATCAGCGTGGCCTTTTTTCGACCCTAGGAACCCATGATCGAACAGTATCCCTGGCTGGCGCTCGTTCCCCCAGTTGTGACTATCGTCCTGGCTATCGCCACCCGCAAGGTAAAAATTAGCCTCGGGCTCGGCATCGTCGCCGCCGCCCTGTTGCTGGCCGACTTCAACCCGTTGCAGATGTTCGTCGAAATCTGGAACGGCTTCGCCGCCCAATTCTGGGAGGAAGGTGCCTTCAGCACCTACAACCTGTTCATCTTGTTGTTCCTCGTGATGCTCGGAGCGATTACCTCGTTTGTCTTCATGTCAGGAGGTACAGCGGCCTTCTCGGAGTGGGCTTCGAAACGGATTAAGTCTCGACGGGGCGCGCAAGTTCTAGCGCTCATCCTGGCGCTCGTGTTGTTCATCGACGACTACTTCAGCGCCCTCGCCGTCGGCCAGGTATCCCGCCCGATCACCGACCGACACAACGTTTCTCGGGCGAAGCTGTCCTACATCGTCGACTCGACGGCTGCTCCCATGACGGTGCTCGTACCGTTCTCCTCCTGGGGCGCCAGCATCATGGCCCTCCTCGCACCAGTAGTTGCCAAATCGTCGCTGGACACCAGCGATATCGGCACCTTCCTCGGGGCTGCAGCCGCGAACTACTACGGCATCGCCGCGCTGGTGTTGGTCATTGTCGCCGTGCTGCTCCAGCTCGACATCGGCAGCATGCGCACGGAAGAACGTCGCGCCATCAAGCACGCCGACGTGCACGAAGAGGGCGCCGAAATCCCCGGCGAGCTGTCGGAAGACCTGCCCATTCACGACGATGGCGCCAAGCGCGCTCTCATCGTGCCGTTCGTCGGGCTGATCATCGGTGTTGTCACGACGATGTACGTCACCGGCTACGTCGCGTCGGGTAACCCGAGCCCGATCGAGGCCCTGGGCAGCACCAAACTCACCGAATCGCTCATGATCGGTGGCGGCATCGGCCTCCTACTGGCTCTCTGGTTCTACTTCAAGGCGACGAAAGACAATGACGAATTCGGATGGAAGACGGTGCTGCAGGGCTTCTGGGAAGGCTTCAAGTCCATGTGGCCCGCCATCGCGATTCTGCTGCTGGCCTGGACGCTTGGCGCGCTCATCGGTTCGCTAGGCACTGGCGAGTTGCTCGCGAAACTCGTGCAGGGCTCCGAGCTGCCGCCGGCTTGGCTGCTGCCCGTGATGTTCGTCGTCGCAGGGTTCATGGCCTTTTCGACGGGCACCTCGTGGGGCTCGTTCGGCCTGCTCATTCCAATTGCGGGCGACATCATTTTGAACCTTGGTGCAGACGACCTGCTCATCGCTGCGCTGGGCGCGGTGCTCGCCGGCGCCGTGCTGGGCGACCACATCTCGCCCATCTCCGACACCACCATCTTGTCGGCTACGGGTTCGCAGGCGAACATCATCACCCACGTCGAAACCCAGCTGCCGTACTCGATGGTTGCTGCAGGCTCCGCGCTCGTGGGCTACTTCGTCGCGGCTACGACGAAGAACGTTCTGCCTGGCTTGATCGCGACGCTGGTCGTCATGGGCATCCTGGTCTACGTACTGCAACGCATGACGACGGTGCTGGTAGACGAGATCCCCGATTCTGAGCAGGCGGACATCGAACCCGTCGAGTAGGGAATGGCGCACTTCTTCGAGCGGACGCCCATCGCGGAGCTCTACCGCTGGTTCGCCGGGCAGACGAGTGACTCGTCGCCCATCTGGGAGCGTCTATGCCTGTGGATTGCTGAGCAGCCGGAGATCTTGGCGAAGCTCGACGTGTTGCCCGGCCAATCCCGGCAGCCCAACCGCTTCCTCGCGGCGCTTCGATTCCACGATGCGCCGCTTGAACCAGGCCCTGAGCTGCAGCAATGGTTGGCGACGCATTGGGGCCCACTTAGCCAGACCATCGTCGGCAATTCGACGCAGACCAATGAGCCCGGCAGGCTGCGAGCCCTTGCCCCGATCTGGGCCAGGCTCCAGCAACCCGTCGCGCTGCTCGAGTTGGGTGCGTCTGCTGGGCTTTGTCTACTCCCAGACCGGCTCGGTTACCCCGACGTGCACGTGGCAGCGAGGCTCGGCGTCGACGTGCATCCGCTCGACGTTCGCGACGAGGACGCTCGCCGATGGCTTCGATGTCTGGTGTGGCCGGGGGAGAGCGAGAGAGAACAGCGTCTTCAGGCAGCCCTCGAGGTCGCGGCACAGGATCCGCCGGAGATTCGCTTCGGTGATCTGCTCGACGACCCGGCTGACCTCATTGGTGCGTTGGTGGCGGAACTTCAGCAACGATGCGCGGGTGCCACGGTGGTCGTTTACCATTCGATGGTGCTGGGCTACCTCCCGCGGCCGGCACGAGGCATCGTCGTGGATGCCATACGCGCAACCGGCGCGAGATGGGTGGCGTTCGAGCCTCGGAAGGTGTTGACGGCGCTGTGCGACGTGGAGGTTCCGCAGGCGCCACCTTGGGGTGACACGCTGCTCATGCTCGACGGTGTACCCCAGGCATGGTGTCAGGCACACGGGCAGAAGATCGAGTGGATTCGGTAGTGGCCTGGCTCAGACCCTCAACTGCTTGAATTGGAAGAACACTCGCGAATCCCACTCCTTTGAGGATTTGTTGAAATCCCAGCAGATCACGATGACGGCGCTAGACGGTCCGCTCGAATCGAGCATGAGTTTGGAATCCGGGTTGTAATCACTCACCATCACCTTCGGGGCTTCGGTGAATTGGTAGCAGACGATCTCTCCATCCGAACCGTGCACTTTCAGGATGTCGCCAGGCTGGAGCGATGATTTACTTCCTCGGAAGAGCTCGTTTCCGAGTGCTGGCCTGAGACTCGGCCGGTAGGTATGAATGGTGAATACGACCTTGCCGTGGTCTGACCCTGGTTTTGGCCCGCCCTTCCACCATGCGGCAGAGCGTCGATCACTCTTCGGAGGGGACGGCACCTGGCCACCCTTCGCACCCATGGGGATGACTCGCTCGTGCGCACCGACTCGGTCGATCGTGAACGACGACGGCGTGAACGAGCTCGACGGGTTCGCGCACTGCTGCGTGCGTGGATCGGCCGCTGACTTCTTCGCGGACGGGGATGGGGATGGGGAAGGGGAGGGCTTCGCCGAAGGCGGTGTTGTCGGTGTGGGGGATGGGGGCTGCGACGCGGAGACACTGACGCTGGGGGTTGGTTCGACGGCCGGCTCCGCCGATTGGGTGCCGCGCGGCCACCAAATGAGCGCGCCAAGCAGCAGCACCAAGACGATGATGGCCGCAGTGACGATAGCTTTACGTTTTCTCAACGTCTCCACGCAGGAAGCGTATCCGAGGGGCACGCTGTTCAGAAAGTCTTAACTAAAAGCTCGTTCCATCCGGCGGAAGCTCGTGAGTCTGGCCTCGGTGAGTTTCCCGATGCGTAATGCCTCGTCCAACCCGCATTCGGGTTCCTTCGACGTGTGCGTGCAACCGCGGGGGCAATCGTCGACGAATTCCGTGAGATCTGGGAACGCACCGGCAATCGACGCCGGATCCACGTGGCTGATCCCGAACGAACGCACGCCTGGCGTGTCGATGATCCAGCCACCGGCGGGAAGTCGGAGCGCGAGGGCGGACGTCGAGGTGTGTCTGCCCTTGCCGGTGAGGTCACTGACCGCACCAGTCTCACGGTGGATGCCGGGGACGAGACGGTTCACGAGGGTTGACTTGCCCACACCGGAGTGACCGACCAACACCGTCACCTCATCGGTGAGCAGCGCCTGCACGGGGGAGAGGTCCGATTGAGGCTCCGTGACGACAATGGGGATGCCCAGCGGCTCGTACGCGGCTTGCAACTCGTCGGGTGACGCGAGATCCGATTTGGTGAGACACAGGATAGGGCTGACCCGGGCGTCGTAGGCTGCGACGAGAATGCGGTCGATCATCCCGATCCTAGGCGGCGGGTCCGCGAGCGCGGTGACGATCATGAGTTGCGTCGCGTTAGCGACGATCGGGCGTTCGAAGGTGTCGGCATCATCCGCGGAGCGACGCAGCATCGTCGAGCGTTCCTCTACCTGCACGATGCGGGCAAGTGTTCCCTCCTCGCCTGAAACATCGCCGTCCAACCGCACGCTGTCCCCGACGATGACGCCCTTGCGAGGAATCAACCGGCCACGTACCGCGGTGACTGGGCGGCCATCGAGGTCAAGTCGGTATCTGCCCCGGTCGATTGAGACGACGCGCGCCACCGGTGCGTCTGAGTAGTCTGGCCGATCCTTCGTGCGGGGCCTGCTCCGGCGTCGCGGGCGGTCGAACCCGGCGTGGTCGTCGCGGTAGATGCTCACACGAGCTCCGCCCACATCTGGGGGAAATCGGGCATGGTTTTCGACACGCATTCCATGTCGGTGACTGAAGAGCCATGTGCTCGCAGGCCAAGCAGTGCTGCGAAGTGCACCATTCGGTGGTCCGCGTAGGTCTCGAATTCGCTCGTGATGGGGGAGCCGCCAGTGATGCGGACACCGTCGTCCAACTCGTCGACGGCGATCCCCGCGCGTTGCAGCTGCGTGGCGATGGCGGAGAGGCGATCGGTTTCGTGGCCGCGAATGTGTGCAACGCCTTTGATCGTCGTAGTGCCCTTCGCCATCGCGGCGAGCGCAGCCACCACTGGGGTGAGTTCTGATGCCGCGTGGAGATCCACGATGCCTGGCGCGACGAGATCTCCATCTCCGCGCAGAGTGACCGCCTTGTCATGGAGGTCGACGTGGCACCCCATCGAGGAAGCGATCTCTAAGAACATGCGTCCTGGCTGTGTGGTTTCGGTCGGCCAGCCCGGCACGCTCACTGAGCCTCCGGCCACAGCACCCGCGGCCAGGAACACGGCTGCGTTCGTCAGGTCAGGCTCAATCTGGCTATCTGAACCTCGGATAGTTCCCTGCCCCACGTGCCAAGTGCGCTCATCGATCTCTCGAGCCGCCACGCCATGGTTGCGAAGCATGGCGAGCGTCATCTGGATGTGCGGGCGTGAAGGCAAGGAGGAGCCTTCGTGTCGAACTGTGAGGCCACCAGGAAGACGTGCCCCCACCAACAAAAGCCCGGACACGAATTGGCTACTCGCAGAGGAATCGACGACGATTTCCCCGCCGCGTGATGCACGTGGGGTGACAGTGAACGGAAGTTGATTGCCCTCGACATCCGCACCGAGTGCGCGAAGTGCGTCGAGAAGCCCTCGCATTGGCCGTTCGCTCGCGTGCTCGTCGCCGGTGAACCTCACGGGGGCATCGCCGAGCAACACCAGAGGCGGCACGAACCGCATTACGGTGCCGGCGAGCCCGCAGTCGATCTCAATACCACCGCGCACAGCACCAGGGGTGACCAGCACCGTCGAATCTTCGTGAACGTGGATGTGGGCTCCGAGCGAGCGGAGCGCCTCGATCATAAGCTGTGAATCTCTTGATCGAAGCGCCCCGCGAAGCGCGCTTGGCGCGTCGGCCAGCGCCGCCAGTACGAGTGCCCGGTTCGTTTCTGACTTGGATCCGGGAACGACGACGGTGCCCTCAATCGGCCCGCGGGCCGATGGGAGCGCAGTGCTCAACTCGTGACCTTTTTGGCCTGCTTCTTCGCGGCCTTCCGCGCCTTCTTGGCGGCCTTTTGGGCCCTCTTCGCGGTGGCATCCATGCGGTTGTCAGCCCTCCAACCGAGGCTGGGGCGGCCCTGGAGATCCAGCACGCCAAGCACTGCTCCACCGACGAGTGCCAGACGCTTCACCAATTCAGCTCGGCCGGCTTTCTTTTCGTCCTCCGAAGCATCACTCGACGGCGCCGCGATGGCCACGTCGAGGGCTGCGGCGGGCACCAGTAGCGCAGCGCCGAGCCTGCGCCCGATGCCGGTTGCGTACATGAGGCCACCAAGCACCTTGCAGGCGCCGCCGATGCGTACCCACGTTTCGGCGCGCTCAGGAACGGACGAGGAGTAGGAAGCCGGTACCACGCGCTGGACGAGGGGGACGGTCTTCTCTGTGGCGTTTTCGGCCTGCGAAGCGCGCTCTTCCGTCTTGCGGAATGCTTCGATGCCGTCGACGATAAACCAGCTGCTGAACAGGGAACGTGCTGCGAATCGAACAAGACTCATGGAACTCAGCCTACCCAATAACCAAACCCAAGTGGACGCTTTCATCTTTCGCTTCTTGGCACCGAAGCGTCGAGTACCGGGAATAGAATCCATCCGCACTGCGTTTTCCAGAACATGCAGGCACCAGTAGCGGCGCGGAAGGACCGGCGATCACTCGCGCTGTACGTTGCGCTACTGTGCTGTGCAATGAATGCATCCGCCGAGGCTCCCGAAGAGACCGACGCCTTTGAAGAAGAGGCGTTGGCGCTTGTAGACCGCCTGTACGCCGCGTCGCTAGGCATGACGCGCAACCCGTCTGATGCTGAAGACCTCGTGCAGGAAACGTACGCCAAGGCGTTCGCGGCGCGCAGCTCATTCACCCTGGGCACGAACCTCAAGGCCTGGCTCTATCGCATTCTCACCAACAGCTACATCTCGCATTACCGCAAGGCGCAGCGCTCCCCGAAGATCTCGGGGGCGGAGGACATTGAGGACTGGCAGATTGCCAACGCCGCATCCCATGATGCCCGCGGGCTGCGTTCGGCAGAGATGGAGGCCCTCGACCAGATCCCCGACGGTGCCGTGGCCGATGCGCTCAACAACCTGGCCGATCAGTATCGACTCGCCGTGTGGCTGGCGGATGTGGAGGGATTCTCCTACAAGGAGATCGCTGAGATCATGGATACGCCCATCGGCACTGTCATGAGCAGGATCAATCGTGGCCGGAAGCAACTGCGTGAGGCCCTAGCTGACTACGCCAAAGAACATGGCTTCATGCGGGAACGAGGCGCTGATGCGTGATCATTCGCACGAACACGATGAACTGGACGAGTGCGTCGAGGCGCTGCAGCGCGTCCACGCTTTCCTGCACGACGAACTCGTCGATGCGGATGCCGACGCCATTCGCCATCACCTGCACGCCTGCGAGCGATGTATGGAGAACTTTGAGATCGAATCCACCATCAATGAGATGATTCGTCGCGCCACGCTCTGTAAGGCACCGGCCTCTCTAAGGATCCGAGTGAGTGAGATGCGAGTGAGCCGCAGTCGACGTGAATAAAAAGAAGCCCCCACCGAGAATCGGCGGGGGCTTACGTGTGCACGTCAGGCGTTTGGACGCTTGCCGTGGTTTGCCTTGTTCTTGCGACGCGCGCGGCGCTTACGACCGGTCTTGCCCATGTTGATACTCCTTGGTTGATGTTGCAGCAGTCCATTGTGGCACAGTTAGAGTCATGCTTGATGCCGACATCCTCACGGATTCTGAATGGCTGGACGCATTCGTCGCCCAATGGCATGTCCTGGCCGACCTCAGTTTCTCTGACCTCGTGCTGTGGCGCCCCGTTGACGATGACGGTACGGAGTTCGTCTGCACCAATCAGGTTCGCCCCGTAACCGGGCCCACCGCCATCGAGCATGACATCGTCGGTGAACGAATCACGTTCGAAGAGGCCGACCATCCTGTACTCGCCGCCTGGATGACCCACCAGATCGAAGAAACCAGCGACAATGCGCTGAGCGCGGGGATTCCCGTCGATGTGTGGGCGATACCCGTGTTTCGTCGTGAGCATGTGATTGCCGTCGTCGAGCGGCACACCAACCAAATGGGAGTGCGTGCCACCGGGCCACTCGAAGAGAACAGTCTGGAGATCGCCGACGTACTGACGCACATGTTGTTGCGCGGCGAATTTCCGTTGCTGCAGCCCGCAGACAAGGCGTTGGCGCCGAAAGTTGCCGATGGTCTACTGCGCGTGCAGCCCGACGGCACCATCACGTACGCGAGCCCCAATGCCGTCACCGGGTTCCGTCGGCTAGGCGCACTCGGGGACATTGAGGGGGAGACGTTCCGTGAGCTCACCAGCGAGCTTCGCGAGGGTGTGGAAGGCGTCGGCCAGACGGTAGAGGGCGATCTCGACGGCACACTGAACCTGGAGTTCGAGCTCAGCCGGAGGAATGCGTCGATGCGCTTCCTGCTGATGCCGTTATGGCGAGAGCGCTGCTCGGCCGGAATGCTCGTACTCTGCCGAGACACGACGGACCTGCGGCGCCGCGATCGTATGCTCGTCACCAAGGACGCTACCATTCGCGAAATTCACCACCGCGTGAAAAACAACCTGCAGACCGTAGCTGCGCTACTGCGGATGCAATCCAGGCGCCTCGAATCGCCGGAGGGTAAAGAAGCGCTGCGGGACGCCATGCGTCGCGTGAGCTCCATCGCCGTGGTGCACGAGACGCTCAGCCAGTCGCTGACCGACGACGTCGAATTCGATGACATCTGCGACAAGATCCTGGACATGGTCGGCGATCTTGCCGCGGCATCCGGCACGGTCAGGGCGCAACGCGTAGGTTCGTTCGGAGTTATCCCGGCCGGCGTCGCCACCACGATGTCCATGGTGGTGACTGAGCTGTGTCAAAACGCCATCGAGCACGGCCTGTCCAGCTCGTCCGGCGTAGTACAGGTCATTCCTGAACGCGACGATGACACGCTGCGGATACGGATCGTCGACGACGGTGCTGGCCTTCCCGATGATTTTGCGCTGGGAAATCAGCGCAGCCTTGGACTCTCGATCATTCAGACTCTTATCGGCGACCTTTCGGGCACCTTCGCATTGCGAAATCGCTCCGACGCGCAGGGAACAGAGGCGGACATAGTCTTGCCCTTGGCGCAATTGTGGGCCAAGGGCAAGGGGAAAGGTTAAAGAGTTCTAGCTCAGCTTTTACGGACGCGGGTACGTGCGTTGCGGCGCTTAATGGCTCGGCGTTCGTCTTCACTCATTCCGCCCCAGACACCGTGGTCTTGGCCCGCCTCGAGTGCCCAAGCCAGGCACTGGTCCATGACCTCGCATCTGTGGCAAATCTTCTTGGCTTCCTCGACCTGTGCCAACGCCGGGCCTGTGTTACCGACCGGGAAGAAGAGCTCGGGATCCTCAGTCAGGCACGCTGCCCTATGACGCCAGTCCATCCAACACGCTCCTTCCATCACCTGGTCTGACAATCAAACCATTGAAAGATACCCCGGAACACTTCGCGGGACAAGAGGTTGTGGTGATTGAATCGTTGTTCGTGAGTAAAAAACTTCATTTCTTGCCATCAGCGGGAAGCCTCACGCGTGATGCGCGCATGAGGGCCTCAACTGATGGCAAGAAATGAAGTTGTTGCGTGAGTTGCCAGGTGCCTGTCTGTGTGACGTGCTCGACCCTGACTTGCGTTTTGGTTACAGGCCGGCTGGTGCGAGATGCTGTGGACCATGTCTGATGGATTGCGTGCACGCCTCAGCCCGTGGCCCTACGGCGCTGCGGTAGTGATGACGACGTTCACCGCGGCCACCATCGTCGGGGGCGGCGTGTGGGCATTGGTTTCGCACACGCAGGAGCTTGGGCTGAGCGTCGGTATCGTGCTCCTGATCTATGGCCTCATCATCTTGACGATCGCATGGCTTGCCTGGCTGCGGCGCGCGTTCGCGTGGGGGTTGCTCGTCGCGGTATCACTGTTGAACGCGTGCACAGCGGCGTCGTTTCTGCAGACGGATTCCACCGGGCAGTTCTGGCTTGCCATAGGTTGGCTAGCCTTTTCCGCGACCACGGCAGTGCTATCGATGCTTCCTCAAACCAGAACGGCCCTGCAGCGCTAACTGCAGGGCCGTCGGTCAGAGATGGTTATTCGTCGTCGTCATCGAGTCGGGCGAGCCACGACGCGAGGCGTTCGATAGGGGTTTCGAACTCCGGGTTCAGATCAACGAAGGTTCGCAGATGATCTGCGAGCCACTCGAAGGACACCTCTTCCTCCCCGCGACGATCAACGAGTTCCTCTAAACCGCGGTCGGTGAAATACACGGGCTCAGGCCTCCAGTGCACGTTGCATGAGGTCTGCTTCCTCTTCTTGATGTCGCTTCGCGGAACCGACGGAAGGAGCAGACGCCCATGGGCGGGTGATCGGGGTAAGCGAGATGTCACGGGACAGATGCTTCGACAACGCCTGGGTGAGGTGCAGAGCCATGAATGGCCATGCGCCCTGGTTCTCGGGCTCATCTTGCACGTATCGGATGTCCGAAACATGCGCATATCGCTCCAGGATTGGGGCGAGGTCCTCGTCGGGAAGCGGATAGAGGCGCTCGAGGCTGACGATGGCAACCTTGCCCTCCAATCCTTGCTTCTCCCTAGCCTTCACGAGATCCCAGCGAATCTTGCCGGAGCACA
Source organism: Propionibacteriaceae bacterium (assembly GCA_032576855.1). Classification (GTDB taxonomy): domain Bacteria; phylum Actinomycetota; class Actinomycetes; order Propionibacteriales; family Propionibacteriaceae; genus Arachnia. Next base: position 145,195 of record JAWFWL010000007.1, on the reverse strand, counting down.
GCAGCACGCGCTCTACTTGTGAGGCATCCGCGATGGTGGGATCGTCCAAGGCAGGGTTCCACTTGCCCGACGTGAACTCGTCGGGCTGCGACGTAGCCAGCTTGTTGCGCAGCATGGACTTCGGCGTGGCGATCACCAGGGGGCGGTGGTAGTTCACGTACGCGTGGTTGCGCAGCAAATGGAAGTGGCTGGCCGGCGTGGACGGCTGGCACACCGCCAGCGCGTTCTCGGCGCAGAGCTGCAGCCAGCGCTCAATCCGTGCGGAGCTGTGGTCCGGGCCCTGACCCTCGTAGCCGTGGGGGAGCAGCAGCACGACGCCCGACTTCTGGCCCCACTTGGCGTCAGCCGAGGAGATGAACTCGTCGGCGATGGTTTGGGCGCCATTGGCGAAGTCGCCGAACTGCGCTTCCCACAGCACCAGTGCGTCCGGGCGAGCCACCGAGTAGCCGTACTCGAAGCCCATCACCGCGTACTCGGAGAGCAGCGAGTCATAGATTTCGAAAGGAGCCTGATCATCGGTGAGGTGCTTCATCGGCACGTAGGCCTCGTTCGTCACCCTGTCTACGACGGCGGCGAAGCGCTGCGAGAACGTGCCACGACGCGTGTCCTGGCCAGACATGCGCACCGGACGCCCCTCCATCAGCAGCGAGCCGAACGCCAGCATCTCCGCGGTCGCCCAATCGACGGGCCCCTCGAGGATTGACTTGGCGCGGCGCTCCATCTGCGGCAGCACCTTCTTATGCACCTGGAACCCCTCGGGGAAGGTGCGGTGAGCCTCCGCAATGCGCCGTACCTCGTCGGGAGTGATCTCAGTGAGGCGCTCGTTGGGTTTCGTTGGGTAGTAGGGGACGCGACGGTACTCGTCGTCGACGTAATCATGCTCCTTGCGCATCTCCTTGAACACCCCTTCGAGGCGTTCGCGGAAGCGGTTCATGACGTCTTCGGCGTCGGACATGGAGATGTCTCCACGCCCGATGAGCGACTCCGTGTACAGGCGACGCGTCGAGCGCTTCTGTTCAATGAGGTCGTACATCTTCGGCTGCGTGAAGCTCGGATCGTCGCCCTCGTTGTGGCCACGACGGCGGTAGCAGACCAAGTCGATGACGACGTCCTTGTGGAAGGCCTGACGGTACTCGAAGGCGATTCGTGCCGCGCGGATGCACGCGTCGGGATCATCGCCGTTCACGTGCAGCACAGGAGCCGAGATGGCCTTGGCCGCGTCGGTGCAGTACGTGGCTGTGCGGGACTCAACAGGCGAGGTGGTGAAACCAACCTGGTTGTTGACTACGACGTGGATGGTGCCACCCACCTTGTAGCCGCGCAGCTGGCTCATCTGGAGCGTCTCGAACACCACACCCTGGCCGGAGAACGACGCATCGCCATGCAGGAGGATGGGGAGTACGGGGAAGTCATCGCTGCCGAGCACATCCTGCTTTGCACGAGTGATGCCCATGAGGACAGGGTTAACAGCCTCGAGGTGCGACGGATTTGCCGCAACGGAAGCCTTGATGGACTTGCCGTTCGGCGCTACGAACACGCCTTCATTGCCAAGGTGATACTTCACGTCGCCGGTGCCCTTGGTGTCGGCAACGCCGTCGAATTCGCGGAAGATCTGCCCATACTTCTTGCCGACGATGTTGGCCAGCACGTTGAGCCTGCCGCGGTGCGGCATGCCGATGCACACCTCGTCCAGCGAATCGTTGGCAGCACGCTGCGCCACCTCGTCGAGGAGCACGATGAGCGATTCGCCGCCCTCGAGGGAGAATCGCTTCTGACCCACGAATTTGGTCTGCAGGAACGTCTCGAAGATCTCCGCTTCGTTCAGCTTGTCGAGTGCATGCATGTGCTCCTCGTGCGTGAGCGGCGCCAGCGACTGCTCGAGGCGTGACTGGAACCAGGACCGCTGTTCACCGTCGGCGATGTGCATGTACTCGACGGCCAACGTGCGGGTGTAGGAGTCTTGCAGCCGGGCGAGAATGTCTCGCAGCGTCATGTAGCGACGGGGCTCTCCGCCTAGGGTGCCGACTGGGAACTCGCGGTCCAGATCCCAGATGGTTAGGCCATGCGCTTCGAGGCTCAGGTCGTCGTTACGACGTGCACGATACTCGAGTGGGTCGGTGTCTGCGACCAGGTGGCCATACGAGCGGTATGCATTGATGAGCTCGATGACGCGAGCCTGTTTAGAGACCTGATCGGGCCTGTGAGCGTACACGTCCGGGGCCCAGCGCAGGGGTTCGTAAGGGATGCGGAGGGCCTCGAAGATCTCGTCGTAGAAATCGTTGGCGCCCAGGAGCAGCTCATGCATCACCTTCAGGAACTCGCCGGACTCTGCGCCCTGAATTACGCGGTGGTCATACGTAGAGGTGAGCGTGGTCATCTTCGACACGCCAAGCTCGAGGATGCGTGACGTGGACATGCCTTGGAATTCGGCGGGGTAGTCGATGTTGCCGACGCCGAGGATCAGGCCCTGCCCGTTCATGAGCCGCGGCACGGAGTGGTTCGTGCCGATGCCGCCCGGGTTGGTGATGGTGGCGGTGGTCTTCGCGAAGTCGTCGACGGTGAGCTCGTTGTTGCGAGCCTTCTTCACCACCGCTTCGTACGCGGACCAGAACTGAGCGAAGTTGAGCTCCTCGCAGCCCTTGACGTTCGGGACAAGGAGCTGGCGCTTATCTCCCTTTTTGACGTCGATGGCGATGCCAAGGTTGATCGACGGGTTCGTCACGAGGTTTGGCTTGCCGTCGACGACGTCGTAGCCATTGTTCATGCTAGGCACGGCTTTGAGCGCCTGAATCATCGCATAGGCAATGATGTGCGTGAACGACACCTTGCCGCCCTTGGTGCTCTTGAGGAAGTTGTTGATGGTGGTGCGCTGATCAATCACGAGCTTCATGGGCACAGACCTGACCGACGTGGCCGTCGGCATGGTGAGTGATGCGTCCATGTTCTTCGCGGTGCGCATGGGGGCCCCGCGAAGCACCGTGTAGCTGGGCTCCTTCACTTCGACCTTGGGTCGAATGGTGGGGCTGGGGGCATTCGCTGAGAGACCCGCGCCGCTGCCGGGCTGTGCGGGGGACTCCGGACCAGTCGTCACCTGCTCCGTGGTGGGGGCATTCGCGCTCGGGGGAGTGGGGTGATCGCCTGATGGACCAGACTCTTGCTTCGCAGCCGGCTCGGATTTCTGCGTTACCTTCGGCGTGGGCGTGGGCTTTGGCTTGGGCTTTGGCGCTTCTTTAGTGGGCGCCGAGTGTGGTGCTGGCTGACCGCCTCGCTCCTTTGCGAAGTAAGCCTGCCAGGACGAATCGACAGATTGCGGATCACGCTCATACGCATCCCGCATTTCGTCGATCAACCACGCGTTGGCACCGAATCCGTCATTGGGCTGAGCTGTAGACATCTGTGCGTGTGGCTTGGCCACGTCCCTCTCGTGTGTGACTTCCCGCAGACTGCTGCGGCTGCACATCAAAGCTTAGCCAATTGTTGGAGGCGATGGGCATCCGAACGCGGTGACGCTTTGAAAGTCAACCAAGTTGCATGACTAAGCATCGCTACGAGCAGCAAGTTGCGAAGGACAAGCACAGAAGTCTCCGCGCCGGAGCCAAGCGGTAGCGCCATGATTCCTTGCGCGCCCCACGGGTACGTGAACTGTGTCAATCCGCCGACGACAATGAGAGACACAGCCATGACCTGCACGTGCCGATTGAGCTTCGGAGTGAGATCACAGCCGATGAGCGCTGCCACCGGTCCGCCTAGCCAAGGAATGTACTGCGGCGACAGGGTTTTGTTCGTGACGATGGTGGCGAGTATGACGGCATACACGGCCAGCAGGATCGCGGCAGGGCCTGCTTGTCGTCGTATCAGTCGCCAGGTGAGGTAGCCCGTCAATACGAAGGAGAGCGCCGTCAGCACCGGGACTACGCTGAGGGTTGGTTCTACGCCTGGGCCGAACAGCTCCAACGCGTTGAACTCCGACAGACGGATATCCCAGTGCGGGGAATCGGTAAACGTCCGAATGAGCATGATGGGTGTGGCCGGTACTGACTCGATCTGAAGTCCGCGTTCGCTCTGCCAACTCAAGGGAGCCAAGTTGCGGTCCATGCCTTCTGTCAAGACCGAGATCACCCCGAGGCCAACGCCTACCGTGAGGAATCCAGCCAGCCTTGCAACGCCTGGCTGTCGCCGAGGGTTTGGCGCGAGTAGGGGAAATATCAGCATGGCTGGCCATAGCTTGATCGCTGCACCCATACCGACGAAGGCGCCGGACCAGAACGGCCGGGTGGTCAGGAGCAGGCACGCCATGGCGACGAGTGCCGCTGGGATTAGATCGAAACGGAACCAGATTATCGCGCCATTTGCTGCGGTGAACAGCATCCAGAACAGCGCCGCTCGCCAGCCCCGGGCGCGGTAGAAGCAGAGGGCGACGAGCGCGTCGAGCACAATCATGCACGCCGCGAACACCGGAAACCAGGTCTGCCACCCGCCGCCAACACGGTAGATCAGCTGCAAGATCCAGACCGCTGGTGGTGGGTACTCCGGCATCACATGCTGCTCGCCTTCATCCAAGCGATAGAGGTGGTAGCCGTAATAGGAGACGTCGTTCGCCACGAAATACACGTCGGGGCGAAGCCACAGCAAATACGTGATGATGCGGGTAACGCCAAAGGTCGTGATGAGCAGCAGCGGCGTCCACAGTCGCAAGTGGTTCTTGTTCAACGGCGCTCCTGCAAATGGAATTGCATTAGTGGGGCGCCCCCGCGAGGATTCGAACCTCGGCTCCCGCCTCCGGAGGGCGGTGCTCTATCCCCTGAGCTACGGGGGCCGGCGGTCTCGTTGACCGGAACCTCGGATGATAGTAGCAAAAAAAGCAAGTGTGACGTCCGCTAGGTTGGGCACATGCGGAAACTGCTCGTTTTGGTCCTGGTACTTTGTACGGCCTGCGTCTCAAGGCCGGATCCGGAGCCAGCGGTGATGCGAACCTCCGCTCCGCCGTGGGACGCGCCGAGAGATGCGGTGTCGTACATCGACGCGGCAGGGCTCGAACAGCGCCCGCTCGGCGAAGACACTGATCCATGGATCGTCGCACTGAGCGTCGAGATCGAGGGCGAGTCCGTGGATATCCCCGCCATGATCGGTATCGACCGCCTTCGGGCTAAACAAGCCATCGTCCACACGCACGAGCGAGGCGGCGACGTTTGGCTCGAAGGACCGGACAACGGCACGGCGACGCTCGGGCACTTCTTCACGCTATGGGGTGTGCAATTCGATGGCGCCTGCCTCGCAGAATGGTGCAACGTTGAGGTGTTCGTCGACGGGAAGAAAATTGAGGATCCCGCTTCGCTGACGTTTCGTGGTCACAAGGCGGTCGAGGTGCGAGCCTCCTGACGGTTATCTGGCAGGCTTGGGGACACTATGACGCATATGCACATCGCTGGGTCCATCCACGCGGATTATTCGGGCATCCAGCCGCAGTGGCTGCACCGTCCCGAAGATCTGAACGAGCTCGATTTGAAATTGTGGCCGCGCGGCACGCATCGTGACGAGAACGGAGAGCTCATCCTCGCGGGTGCCCCCGCGACGGAACTACTCGCCCAGCATGGCAGCCCGGCCTACTTCATCGACGAAACTGATTTCAGAGCTCGATGCAGCGAGTTTCGCGATGCGTTCGAGGGCTGGAGCATCTACTACGCGTCGAAGTCACTGCTTACAAAGACGGTTGCTCGGTGGGTCTGCGATGAAGGGCTCAGCATGGACGTCACCACACTGGGGGAGATGAGCATTGCGCTGGCTGGCGGAATGCCCGCTGAGCGCCTGGCGTTCCACGGCAACAACAAGTCGGTGGAAGAGATCGAGTTTGCGCTGGAACGCGGCATCGGGGAGTTCATCGTCGATTCGTTCCAGGAGATTGAGCGAATCGAAGCTGCCGCCGAGGCACGGGGTGAGACTGCGCGCGCGCTGGTGCGCGTGACAACCGGCGTCGAAGCCCACACGCACGAGTACATTGCGACGGCGCATGAGGACCAAAAGTTTGGGCTCTCAATTTTGGGTGGCCAAGCGCTTGCGGCGTTGGTGCGTTGCGAGCAGTCGCCGCATATTGAGCTGCTCGGCATTCATTCCCACATCGGCTCCCAGATTTTCGAAACTATGGGATTCGAGGTGGCAATTCGCCGCACGCTGAAGTTGGCGCACCAGTTCAAAACGGCTACTGGCGTAGAACTGTCGACGCTGGATTTGGGCGGTGGGTTTGGCATCGCCTACACCGAGGCAGATTCACCGAAACCAACGGCTGAGCTCGCGGCAGCATTCGAGGAAATGATCGAGCACGAGTGTCGGGCCCTCGGAATGCAGCGCCCCTCGCTGGCCATCGAGCCAGGGCGCGCCATCAGCGGTCCATCGGGCGTTGCGCTGTACACCGTCGGAACGATTAAGCCGGTGGAGCTCGAGGGCGGCAAGGTGCGCACCTACGTCTCCGTCGACGGGGGTATGAGCGACAACATCCGTCCCGCGCTCTACGCGGCGGAATATTCCGCTGTGGTAGCGAACCGCACATCGGAAGCGGAGCCGCTATTGTGCCGCGTGGTGGGCAAACACTGTGAAGGTGGCGACATCTTGATTCGCGACGTCTTCCTCCCGAGCGATATCGCAGTCGGAGACGTGATCGCGGTGCCAGGCTCTGGAGCGTACGCACGATCTATGGCGAGCAACTACAACCAGGTTCCTCGCCCCCCGTTGGTGGCTGTGCGCGATGGCGAATCCGCCGTGATGCTTCGCCGTGAAACCCTTGACGATGTAATGCGACTGGACGTAGGAGAGTGACCATGGAATCCCTGAAGATTGGCTTGCTCGGGGCAGGCACCGTCGGCACCCAGGTGGCCCGGATCATCCAGGACGAGGCCGAGGATCTACAGCAACGCGTGGGCTGCAAACTGGAGATCACCGGCGTCGGCGTGCGCGACCTCTCCAAGGACCGCCCCGGTATCGACAAGGAGTTGCTCACAACGGACCTGGAATCCGTGGTCGACGGCGCTGATCTCGTCGTGGAAGTGATGGGCGGCATCGATCCCACGGAAGCGCTGCTTCGTCGTGCCCTCACTCAAGGAAGTTCCGTAGTCACCGCGAATAAGGCGCTGCTGGGTGAGCGACTGATCGAGCTGTCCGAATTGGCGGACGAGAATAATGCGGACCTGTACTTCGAGGCGGCGGTGGCAGGAGCTATCCCCATCATGCGTCCGCTGCGTGAGTCGCTCGTCGGCGACGAAGTATCCAGCGTCATCGGGATCGTCAACGGCACTACGAACTACATTCTGGACAAGATGGTGAGCACCGGAATGAGCTTCGAAGATGCGCTCAAGCAGGCGCAGGACCTGGGCTACGCGGAGGCTGATCCCACCGCCGACGTCGAGGGGCACGACGCCGCGTCCAAGGCAGCGCTCCTCGCCGCGCTCGCGTTCCACACGAACGTGAAGGGAAGTGAAGTGTTCTGCGAAGGCATCACCGGTGTTACCTCCAGCGACGTTGCCGCAGCGAAGGCGATGAACTGCACCGTGAAGCTCCTCGCTGTCGCCCGTGCGAATGAAGACAGCATCGCCGTGAAGGTGCATCCGGCCATGGTGCCGTTGAAGCACCCGCTCGCGGCAGTGTCTGGAGCGTTCAACGCGGTGTTCGTCACCACCCGAGAAGCGGGTGAACTGATGTTCCTCGGCCCAGGTGCCGGCGGCGCACCGACCGCATCCGCTGTCATGGGCGATGTCGTGACCGTCGCGAGGCACCGGGTGCGAGGCACCACGGCCATGACGTCGTCGAACTACCGCGACCGCCCCGTCGCGCCCATTGGTGAGTCGCGTACGCGCTACTTCATCGAGGTGGAGGTATCTGACAAGCCGGGCGTGCTTGCCCGGGCTGCCCAGATCTTCGCCGAACACAATGTCTCCGTGCAGACGGTGCAGCAGTCCTATCGTGAAGGATTGGAGCGCCACGATGGTTTCTCGGCCCGCATCGGGTTCATGACGCACGAGGCTCGCGAAGCAGATCTCGCTGCGGTGGTGGAAGCGCTGAAGGCCGCAGATTTCGTCGGATACAACGTACGCTTCATGCGTATTGAGGGTGCCTGATGAAGGTTCACGTACCTGCGACGACGGCGAATGTGGGATGTGGCTTCGACTGCGTAGGCATCGCACTGGACTGGTATGACGAAGTTGAGCTCACCCTCGGTGGCGACGGGCTGCGCATCGACGTTGAGGGGGAAGGCGCTCAGTCGGTTCCTCGAGACGATCGACACCTCGTCGTAGCCAGCATCCGCCGTGGGCTGGAAGAGTGGGGAGACGGTGTACTGCCGGCAATGCATCTGCGCTGCCACAACACCATTCCCCATGCCCGCGGTCTCGGATCCTCGGCCGCTGCAATCGTCGCTGGTCTCGCGCTGGCATGGGGAATCGCACGCGACGACGCCCCGTCGCTCGCAGAACTCGCGCGCGTCTCATCCCTGATGGAGGGCCACGCTGATAATGCCGCAGCCGCGGTGTACGGCGGCGCCACGCTGGGGTGGATAGAGGGCGACAGAGTCGACGTGCAGTCGCTCAGCACCCACGCGGACTTGTCCACCAAGGTGTGGGTGCCCGAATTCGAAGTTCCGACGCGCACCGCGCGGGCTGTGCTTCCCGACACGGTGAGCCGTGCGGATGCGGTGAATCAAGCCGCCCACGCCGCGACGCTCATACTGGCGTTGGAACGCCGCCCGGACCTGCTGCTCAGAGCCACGAGGGACCGCCTGCACGAACCGTATCGAGCGGACCTGATGAAACCGAGCTTCTCGCTCATCGGAGCACTGCGGGACCTGGGCGTTCCTGCGGTGATCTCTGGCGCTGGACCGACGGTATTCGCCATCGGAACGCCGGATGATTTCGCACTCGATTTCCAGGTTGACAAATCAGGCTTCGGGGAGCTCCAGTTGGGCATTGGCCAAGGGGTACGGCTGGAACGCTAACGCCGCTGTTTGGCTGCGCTGGATGCGGCTGCTAGGCTTCAAATGATTCCCGACAAATTCGTGTCTAGTGCGAATCAAACGTGCACTTTGTAAGTGTGGTGGGGAATCAATGCCACATATTTCGCGTACGCGCTCTACTTTTGCGAGCGATAAGAAGGACACCTTCGTGACAGATTCCTTGGCGACGTTGAAGATCGCCGAACTGAAGACCATCGCAGCTGGCTTGGGCATTACCGGGCTGTCCGGCATGCGCAAGGCTGACCTCATCAACGCCATCCAGGCCCAAGGGCCAGGTGGCGCGGCGCAGGCTCGACGCTCAGATAAGCCCGGCACGGGGAAGCGCTCTGAGTCCGACGAGTCCAAGACCGAGTCGGAGACCGACGAGTCCAAGAAGTCGGATGGCGGCACGGGCCAACAGGACAAGGGCTCTCGAGTCAACGGTGCAGGGACCGGCGAGTCTCGTGGCGCTAGGCGCCGTCGGGGACGCGCTGAGCGAGATCGAGCGTCGCAGGAAGAAACTAATGAGGAAGTGGGATCGTTGCTAGAGGCAGCGATGGGGGAGAGCGCTCCCAAGCAGCAGTCCCCGGCCGCTGCGCCCAGCGACAACCAGCAGCAGGATTCCAACTCTTCGAACGGCTACGACGGCGATTCGTCGCAAGGTACGTCGAGGCGGAGCCGTCGTCGGCGTAACCGCGACCGGCAAAACCGCCGCAACCGCGGCGGTGGCATGGGCAACAACGATGCCGAGCCGCAGATCCGTGAGGACGACGTGCTCGCCAACATCAGCGGCATCGTCGACATCCTGGACAACTACGCATTCGTACGCACCACCGGCTACCTGCCCGGCCCGCACGATGCCTACCTCTCGATGGGAATGGTGCGCAAATACGGGCTGCGTCGTGGCGACGTGGTGACTGGCGCCATCCGCACCCCGCGTGAGGGCGAGCGGAAAGAGAAATTCAACCCGCTCGTACGTCTCGACAGCGTGAACGGCACCGATCCTGAGCAAGCGAAGGCGCGGCCGGAATTCTCCAAGCTCACCCCGCTGTACCCGCAAGAGCGGCTCAAGATGGAGAATGGTCAAAATGGCTTCACCGGCCGAATCATTGACCTCGTGGCCCCCATCGGTAAGGGCCAGCGCGGGCTGATCGTCTCGCCCCCAAAGGCTGGCAAGACCATGGTCATGCAGTCCATCGCGAATGCGATCACCGCCAACAACCCCGAGGTGCATCTCATGGTGGTGCTGGTCGATGAGCGTCCTGAAGAAGTGACCGACTTCCAGCGAACCGTGTCCGGCGAAGTGATCGCCTCGACGTTCGACCGCCCGGCAGAGGACCACACCACCATCTCCGAACTCGCGATTGAGCGAGCCAAGCGCCTCGTCGAACTGGGGCACGACGTGGTGGTGCTGCTTGACGGCATCACTCGGCTTGGGCGCGCATATAACCTTGCCGCCCCTGCGTCCGGGCGAATCCTCTCCGGCGGTGTGGACTCCGCGGCGCTCTACCCGCCGAAGAAGTTCTTCGGCGCGGCAAGGAACATCGAAAACGGTGGTTCGCTGACCATCTTGGCCACTGCGCTGATCGAGACCGGTTCGAAGATGGACGAAGTCATCTTCGAAGAGTTCAAGGGCACCGGAAACATGGAGCTGAGGCTTCGCCGTGAGCTTGCTGACAAGCGCATCTTCCCGGCAATCGACGTCGATGCGTCCGGTACCCGTCGAGAAGATCTGCTGCTCGGCCGCGATGAGCTCACCATTATTTGGAAGCTCCGTCGGGCGCTGTCCGGCCTTGATGATTCTGGCGCGCTCGAGACGTTGCTGAGCCGCATGCGCAAGACGCAGAATAACCACGAGTTCTTGCTGTCGGTGCTGAAGACGACGCCTGGCGCCCACGATTAGCCGACGAGACGGCGAGGCGATTTCGTCCTCGCCAGATCGCGAGGCATACTAATCAGCTGTGCCGGTTCACGCGGGGCTTCCGCGACCCGGGGAAACACATTATGAGGAGAACACTATGAAGCAGGGCATCCACCCCACCTACCACGACGTGAAGGTTACGTGCACGTGCGGCAACACCTTCACCACCCGCAGCACCGCAGAGTCTGGCACCCTCAGCGCTGACGTGTGCGCGGCTTGCCACCCCTTCTACACCGGCAAGCAGAAGATTCTTGACACCGGTGGTCGTGTGGCTCGCTTCGAGCGTCGCTACGCCAAGAAGAAGTGATCATGTGTGGCGCTGACTCAGCGTCACAACCGGCTGCTGTAGGGGCATCAGACACACTCGCTTCGAGCGGAATGTGAGGAAGTATGTTCGAGAATGCAGCCCCGCTCGTGGAGGAATTCCACGACCTCGAGGGTCAGCTCGCTGACCCGGAAGTACTCGCTGATCTGTCTCGCTCTCGTAAGGTCGGTCGCCGCTATGCGGCGCTTCGGCCAATCGTGGAGAGCGTAGAAGAGTATCAGCGCATGGTAGAGGACCGCGAGGCTGCCGCCGAGTTGGCGAAGGAAGATTCGGCCTTCGCCGACGAAGTGGCAGACCTTGATGTCCGTATCGAGGCCATGACGGAGAAGCTCACACGCTTGCTCGCGCCTCGGGACCCGAACGACGACAACGACGCAATCGTCGAAATTAAGTCTGGTGAGGGCGGCGAGGAGTCAGCCCTCTTCGCAGGCGATCTGTTCAAGATGTATCAGCGCTATGCGGAGCACGTCGGCTGGAAATTGGAAGTGCTGGACTCCCAAGAGACTGACTTGGGTGGTTTCAAGTCGGTCACCTTGGCGGTGAAGGGCTCCAACCAGGCCGAGTTTCCTCCATATGGTCGCCTGAAATTTGAGGGCGGAGTGCACCGCGTTCAGCGAGTGCCGGTGACGGAGACGCAGGGCCGTATCCACACGTCGGCCGCAGGCGTGTTGGTCTCCCCGGACGTCGAGCCCGATGAGATCGAGATCAACGACGACGACTTGCGTATCGACGTGTTCCGTAGCTCTGGCCCTGGTGGCCAGGGCGTCAACACCACCGACTCGGCGGTTCGTATCACGCACCTGCCGACGGGTACCGTAGTCAGCTGCCAGAATGAGCGCTCACAGATCCAAAACCGGGAGTCCGCGATGCGCATGTTGCGGTCTCGCCTCATTCAGATCGCGGAGGAGCAAGCTGCTGAAGAGGCTGCGGCAAACCGTAAGTCGCAGGTGCGCACAGTGGACCGCTCCGAACGCATTCGCACGTACAACTTCCCCGAGAACCGCATCACGGACCACAGGATTGGTTTCAAAGCCCATAACCTCGATCAGGTTCTCGACGGGCAGCTCGGCCCAACTTTGGACGCACTCGCTGAGCAGGACCTGGCCGAACGCCTAGCCAGCGTGGGCCAGTAGATGCGCCCGGCCGAACTCATCTTCGAACTTGCTGACACCCTCGCTGAGGCCGATTACCCAAGCCCGGGTGCGGATGCGCGCTGGCTTGTCGCAGAAGCATGCGGCACGGATGTCAGCCAGCTGCTTACCCGCTGGGAGATTGAGCCCGACGAAGAAGTTCGCGCACGTGCGTTGCTGCAACGGCGGCTCGCGGGTGAGCCGGTGCAGCACATCACTGGCAAGGCGTATTTTAGGTACGAGACGCTCCACGTCGGCCCCGGCGTCTTCGTCCCTCGCCCCGAGACGGAACTCGTCGCCGGCAAGGTGATCGAGCTGCTCGCTGCCCAGCCGGCAGGGAAGCGTCGTCTTGTGGAGCTGTGTGCAGGATCCGGCGCTATTGTGCGGTCAGTTGTGCGCGAGCTGGGCGGGGTGGATGCCTTCGCGAACGAGCGCTCCCCACAGGCTGAACCGTGGCTGCGCAAGAACCTAGCTGACACAGACGTGACGGTCGAAATGGGAGACATGGCCGCTGCTTTCCCCGAGCTGGACGGCACTGTCGACGTCGTCGTTGTGAATCCGCCCTACGTTCCGACGAGCATGCGCGACCAGTTGCCCGCAGATGTGGTTGGGCGCGACCCTGAAGAAGCGTTGTTCGCCGGTCATGACGGGCTTGCCATGATGCCTGTGGTGGCGGAAGTCGCATCGCGCCTACTGCGGCAAGAAGGTGTGCTGGTGGTTGAACATGATGAGTCTCACCAAGAGCGGGTTATCGCGCTGCTTCAAGACGCCGGATTTAAGCACACTACGCCGCGCAAGGATTGGGCTGGCCGGCCGAGATACGTTGTTGCCGTGTGGCAAGAAACCCGTCGCCCGCCGCGAGTGGCAGGATAGGGCTTGTGACTGACACGTTCGATCTAGGCGAAGAAGGATTCGACGCCGCGCTCACGGCGATAGGTAATGGGCACACCGTCGTGCTGCCTACCGATACGGTCTACGGCATCGGTGCGGATCCATTTTCGGCCGACGCCGTCCAGAAACTTCTTGAAGCCAAGCACCGTGGCCAGGACATGCCGCCCCCCGTGCTCATCGCGGAGCGTTCCGTGATGCGAGCCCTCGTGGCTGAGGTCCCCGACGGCGCAAAAGAGCTTGCCAAAGCGTTTTGGCCGGGCGCGCTCACCCTCATCCTGAATGCGCAGAAATCAGTTGGGCTCCACGTCGGGGAAACACGCGGGACGGTGGCGCTCAGGGTGCCAGACCACGACGGAGCAAGGGCGCTGCTTCGGCGCACGGGCCCACTCGCCGTGAGCTCCGCAAACATCTCGGGGCAGCCGGCGGCGACGAATTGTGGCGACGCTAGGGATCAGCTTGGCGACGCGGTGGCCGTCTACCTAGACGGTGGGCCGACACCCGGCCCAGAACCCTCGACGATTGTGGATTTCGCATCCGACGAGGATGGTGTGGTGCTGCGCCTCGGTCTGCTCTCGCTGGAGAAGCTGCAAGAAGCCGTGCCGAGCGTGCACATGATGGAGGTCCCGGAGCCCGAAGAGCCGCTGCCCGCTCAGGAAGCGTCTCTCATCGACGAGCCACCAGCTAGCGATGCGTGAGTATCTGCTCGTCTTTCTCGTAGCCGCGTCGGTGACGTTCCTCGCGGCCAGCCTGTTGCGCTTCGTTGCCATCCGCACCGGCATGTTTGCGCAGGTCCGGGCGCGAGACATGCACACGCTGCCGATCCCGTACCTCGGTGGTGTCGCCATGTTCTTGGGGCTCGCGGTGGCGTTGCTATTCGGCGTCCAGATGCCGTTCTTGGGGAGGCATCCGATCGTGGCGCACGACGCGTTCGCCGTCGTGTTGGCGGGTTTTGTGTTGACAGTGATCGGTGCCATCGACGACAAGATCGATCTCCCGGCGCTCGTGAAGCTAGGCGGGCAAGGGCTCGTCGCGGGCATCGTCGTGTTGCAGGGTGTGCGGATTTATTGGATTCCTCTCCCGGATCGCATCATCGCACTCGACGACGCAAGCAGCATCCTCATCACCATGTTTTTCATCGCGCTGTGTACCAACGCCGTGAATTTCGTCGACGGTCTCGACGGCCTAGCCTCCGGGGTGGTGGCCATCGGTGCCCTGTCCTTCTTCTCGTACGCCTACTTCTTGGCCTACGAGCAGGAGCTCGTGCGCGCGACGACCGCATCGCTGCTCACCGTCGCCACCGTGGGTATTTGCTTGGGCTTCCTACTTCACAACTGGCACCCGGCGAAGATGTTCATGGGCGACGCTGGCTCCATGTTGTTAGGTCTGCTCATGGCAATGAGCACCATCTCCTTCACAGGGCAGATCGATCCGTCAGCGATCACCGGGGATGGTTCCGACGTGCTCCCCGCGCTACTGCCCATCCTCGTCCCCTTCGCCGCTCTCGTGTTGCCACTGCTGGATCTGGGGCTTGCGTACATCCGACGCACCATGAACGGCCAGTACTGGTTTGTTGCGGACCGGTCCCACATCCACCACCGCCTGGTGGCTCGTGGACATTCGATTCGGGGCGCAGTGTTGCTTATGTATGCGTGGACGGCAGTTGTGGCAGGAGGCCTCGTCGCCATTGGGCTCATTGATTCTGCGCTTGTCGGGTGGTGCATCGTCGGCATCATCGTGCTGATCCTGATCTGGACTGTGCGTCCGCTGCCTCGCACACAACCAACCGTCAAGACAGATGGCGAGACCTAGAGCGCGCGTCAGCGGCGCGACACGTCGCGCCAGACAGATGATGGCAGGGGGAGTGGCTGCTGCACACGTCGTTGGTCTGCCCATAGTTGGCTTCGCGGCGGTGCTCGATGGGGCCGACGGCGCACTCACCGCCGCGCTGGGGTTCGGTGCAGTAGTGCTCTTCTACGCGGTCGGCCAGTGGCTGGAAGTGATCGCGTCGGAACTTCCCGCGATGCAGGGCATGGGGTTGGTGCTCACCAGCTACGCGGTCAGGGTTATCGGTATTGCCGCCGGACTCTGGGGCATCTTGTCGTTCCATGCTGTCGCGCCGCACGTCATCGACGGGTGGCTCGTGGCGTCGGTGGTCGGCACGGTGCTCGCCTGGGTAAGCGGCGTGGTGATTGTGGCCAGTCGGCAGCGCGTACCCATCTACGACGGTGTCGACGACGAAGAATGCATCCCCGATGATGTGCCGAGCGACGAGCAGAAACCAGAACATTCCTGCTAGGCTCTGGGACGTCATGAGTACCGCACCGTCATCGTCGAAGGCAACCAGCCAGGGCCCCTCGGGCCGCGAAGACGGCATGGTGGCTATCAGCTACATCCTTGCCGGCCTTCTGTTCTATGGCGCGCTGGGATGGCTAGGGGATTACTTCCTTGGTACCTCATGGTTGCTGCCAATTGGCCTCATCGCAGGACTTATGGCTAGCATCTACTTGATCTGCAAGCGCTATGGGAGTGCCAAGTGACGATTGGGCTTGTTCCAATGGAGGGCGGTGGCTACACGCCACCTGGAGTCGACGACTTCAAATGGGGTTCCATGTGGCCGGGCGTCCTCCCCGACTGGTTCAATAAGCCGTTTGCTCAGGCGGTCATTGGTGCCCTGCTGGTCATCATTTTCTGGTGGATCGGCACCCGAAAGCTCAAGGTTCAGCCGGGCAAGAAGCAGTTCTTCTTTGAATATGCTTATGAATTCGTGCGCAACGGCATCGCCCGCGACATTCTCCACGCCGAATACCGCAAGTTCCTTCCTTATTTGCTGGCCTTGTTCACCCTGCTGCTGTTCAACAACTGGTTCGGTGAATTCTTCCTATTCATGTATCCGACCTTCTCGAATGTCGGATATGCCTACGGCCTCGCTATCGTCGCTTGGTTTGTCTACGTCGGCGCTGGATTTGCGCGCTGGGGTGCGCTCGGGTTCCTCAAGAAATCCTTGGTCCCGGAGGGTGTGCCTGGTTATCTCCTCCCTCTGGTCATGCCGCTGGAATTTCTTGCGACGTTCATCACCCGCCCGCTGACGCTGGCACTGCGTCTGTTTGCCAATATGTTCGCCGGTCACCTTGTTGTCATGGTGTTCGTTGTTGGCGGCGGCTTCCTGCTTACGTACCAGGACAACTTGTTCTACAACGTCTCTGGCGTCGTGAGCATCCTGTTCAGCCTCATCATCTTGCTGCTCGAACTGTTCATCGGTGCGCTGCAGGCCTACATCTTTACCGTTCTTTCCGCCCAATACGTGTCCACCTCCATTGCTGAGGAACACTGATCCCATAATCTTCTTCCGCAAAACGAAGAACACATCCGAAAGGTATACAAATGGAGCTCCTCGAAATCAGCGGCAGCATCAACATGATCGGCTACGCCATCGCCACCATCGCCCCTGCGCTGGGTGTGGCATGGATCTTTGCCTCGGTTATTAACGGCACCGCCCGTCAGCCCGAGGCCCGTGGCGCCATGATGAGCACTGCGTTCATTGGCTTCGCCGTGGTTGAGGCCCTCGCGATTATCGCCATCGCACTCGCGTTCGTCCTGAACTGAGGCCGCGCGAATGGTTTCCACTATGTGGGTACCCCAGGAGCTCGATCTCGGGCCCTTGATGCCTCACCACTTGTCAGAGGTCATCGTAGGTATTCTCCTGCTTTTGATTCTCTGGCTCATCATGGCCAAGAGCATTGTGCCGGCCTTCGAGAAGATGTACGAGGAACGCTCGTCTAAGATCGAAGGCGGTATGCAGCGAGCAGCTGCGGCTGAGGCCGAGGCTGAGGCCGCTCGTGCTCAATACCAGGATCAGCTCGCAGGGGCACGCGAAGAGGCCGCGAAGATTCGTGAAGATGCCAAGAACCAGAGCGCCCAGATTCTTGCAGAGGCCCGCGACAAGGCCACGAAGGAATCTGACCGCATTCTGGAGGCCGGTCGCCAACAGCTCGCCGCTGAGCGTGCGCAGTTGGTGAATGAGCTGAAGGGTGAAGTCGGCGGCATGGCCACCACGCTCGCAGGCAAGATCGTCGGGGAGTCTTTGGACGACGACGATCGCGCGCTGCGTACCGTCGACCGCTTCCTGGCTGATCTTGAGCAGGCAGGCGCAGCCCGATGACTTCACTCGACGCAGCCAAAGAGATCTTCCAACTGACCGACGTGCTCGCCGGCCAGCCGATGCTGCGTCGCGCGCTGTCCGACCCGTCCGCTCAGCCGGAGCGACGTGTTGAGCTCGCTAGCAAGCTGTTCGCTTCTAAGGTCGGGGCAGCATCGTTCTCATCCTTGGAACGAATCGTGGCGCAATCGTGGCGCAGCGCTGAGCAGATGGTGCAGGCGCTGGAGCTCGACGGTGTACGTGCCGCACTGCAAAGCGCGCTCGCAGACGGTGCTCTCGACAGCATCACCAGCGAGCTGCATGCCGTTGGCGAGGCAGTGGGTAGCTCCGCAGAGCTCACTACCACGCTTCGCAATGGGGCGTACGATCTGGAGGCCAGACGTTCGCTTGTTGCGCGCCTGCATGGCCCCGATGTACACCCTGTGACGAGTCTGCTCGCCGCGCGTGCGGTCAACGGTCACCGTCGCAGCTACACCAAGACCATCGATGACTACCTCGACGAGGCAGCGGAACTATCCGACGCGCTCGTCGCGAAAGTTACGGTGGCCCGACCGCTCGATCAGGCAAGGATCGAACGCCTTCGTGCAGCACTCGCGGCGAAGGCTGGACGCCCAGTGTCGGTCCAGGTGAGCGTTGACCCTGAAGTTCTCGGAGGGATCAACGTGACCATCGGGCACGACGTCTATGAATCAACCGTTGCTGGCCGCCTCGAGGATGTGCGGCGCCAGCTCATCCACTCCTAAGCGAAAGTAGGACCCAATGGCTGAACTGACCATCAGTCCAGACGAGATCCGCGGTGCGCTCAACGACTTCGTTGCGGCGTACAAGCCGGAAGGTGCCAGCAAGACTGAGGTTGGCCGGGTTATCACGTCGGGCGACGGCATTGCGCGCGTGGAGGGCCTGCCCTCCGCGATGGCGAACGAACTCCTCCGCTTCGAGAACGGCACCCTGGGCATCGCCCAGAACCTCGACGAGCGCGAGATCGGCGTCGTCGTGCTGGGAGACTCCGAGGGCATCGACGAGGGCTCCACGGTCCACGGCACCGGTGATGTGCTGTCGGTTCCCGTGGGCGAGGGATACCTCGGCCGCGTTGTCGATGCGATGGGTAACCCCATCGACGGCATGGGCGAGATCCTCAACATCGAAGACCGCCGTGCGCTGGAGCTCCAGGCAGCTGGCGTTATGGACCGCCAGGAAGTGCGTGAACCCCTGCAGACGGGCCTCAAGGCCATCGACGCGATGATCCCGATCGGTCGCGGCCAGCGTCAGCTCATCATCGGTGACCGCAAGACCGGCAAGACCGCCATCGCCATCGACACCATCATCAATCAGCGGGCGAACTGGGAATCTGGCGATCCCAAGAAGCAGGTGCGTTGCATCTACGTCGCTATCGGCCAGAAGGGCTCCACCATCGCCGAGGTGAAGAGCACGCTCGAAAAGGCCGGTGCGATGGAGTACACCACCATCGTGCACGCCCCCGCGTCGGACCCCGCTGGCTTCAAGTACATCGCTCCGTACGCCGGTTCCGCCATCGGCCAGCACTGGATGTACCAGGGCAAGCACGTGCTCATCGTCTTCGACGACCTCACCAAGCAGGCGGAGGCCTACCGCGCCATGTCGCTGCTGCTTCGTCGTCCTCCGGGCCGTGAGGCATACCCCGGTGATGTGTTCTACCTCCACTCGCGGCTGCTGGAGCGCTGCGCCAAGCTCTCCGACGAGCTGGGTGGCGGCTCGATGACGGGTCTGCCCATCATCGAAACCAAGGCGAACGACGTCTCGGCCTACATCCCGACCAACGTGATCTCCATCACCGACGGTCAGATCTTCTTGCAGTCCGATCTCTTCAACGCGAACCAGCGTCCGGCTATCGACGTCGGCATCTCGGTTTCCCGAGTCGGTGGCGCAGCGCAGGTCAAGGCCATGAAGAAGGTCTCCGGCACGCTGAAGATTGGTCTGGCGCAGTACCGCGATATGCAGGCATTCGCCATGTTCGCGTCGGATCTCGACGAGGCCTCTCGTCGCCAGCTCGAGCGCGGCGCTCGCCTTACCGAGCTGCTGAAGCAGGGCCAGTACGCGCCGTACCCCGTCGAAGAGCAGGTGGTCTCCGTCTGGCTCGGTAACGAAGGACACATGGACGAGGTCCCCGTCGCCGATATCCTGCGCTTCGAGCAGGAATTCCTGGAGTACCTGCGCATGAACGGCGAGGTGCTGCAGCACATTGCCGATAGCAAGGTCTTCGAGGACGCCGATAAGGAAGCCACGCTCAAGCTGTTGGCTGATTTCAAGGCGGGCTTCAAGGACTCCGAGGGCCACACGATTGGTTCTCAGCAGATCGAAGGCATCGACAAGGACGACATCGACCAGCAGAAGATCGTCCGCAAGAAGCGGGGCTGATCGGTTCATGGGCAGCAGTCTTAGGGAGCTTAGGCAGCGACGAAAGTCTGTCACGGCAACCAAGAAGATCACGAGGGCGATGGAGCTCATTGCTTCGTCGCGCATTGTGAAAGCTCAGCAGGCTCAACGTGAAGCGTCGCCATACACCACGGAGCTGTCGAAAGCAGTCTCCATGTTGGCTGGTGCGTATGACCTGGAGCATCCGTTCTTGCAGCGTGCGGCAGAGCCGAAGCGCTCCGCGGTGTTGGTTATCACCAGCGATCGCGGATTGGCCGGAGCGTATTCCAGCAACGTCATCCGGTTGGGCGAAGAGGTTTCCGAACATCTTCGTCGAGACTTGGGTCAAGAAGTAGATCTGTATGTCAGCGGTAAGAAGGGTGTTGCGTACCACGAGTTTCGTGAGCACGAGATCAAGCAGAGTTGGACGGGATTCTCGGAACGGCCATCGCACGCCGATGCGAAGGCCATCTCCAAGGCGCTCTTGGCAGCGTTTCTGCAGCCGACGGAAGAGGGCGGGGTCGACGAGCTCCACATCGTCACCACGCGCTTTAAGTCGATGATCAGCCAGGAGACCAGCGCACTCAGACTCCTGCCGCTGGAAGTGGTGGATGCTGATCCGGAAGAGTTCCCGGACGAGAGCGACAACCACTTCTACAAGTTTGAGCCTGATGCCCAGACCGTGCTGGATGCCTTGCTTCCCATGTTCGTGACTGATCGCATTCATACCGCATTGCTGGATGCGGCGGCGTCGGAACTTGCGGCTAGGCAGCAGGCTATGAAGTCCGCAACGGACAACGCTCAGAGCTTGATCGAGCAGCTTACGCGTGAGGCTAACCAGGCCCGTCAGGCCGAGATCACGCAGGAAATTACAGAAATCGTGGGTGGCGCACAGGCGCTGTCCGAATCAGCCTGAAATCAATGAGGTAGGAAATGACTGCAACTACTGCACAGTCCACGGCTGCTGGGCGCGTCGCTCGCGTCATCGGCCCCGTGGTGGACGTCGAGTTCGCGGCTGATCAGCTCCCTGAGATCGGCAACGCACTCAAGGTTGACACCGACGTTATGGGTGTCAAGCAGACCATCACCTTGGAGGTGGCTCTGCACGTCGGCGACAACATCGTTCGTGCCATCTCCCTGAAGCCCACCGACGGCATGCGTCGTGGCGCTGAGGTCGTCGACACCGGTGCACCCATCTCGGTGCCCGTTGGCGACGTGACGAAGGGTCACGTCTGGAACGTGACTGGCGACGTGCTGAACGCTGATCCGGCCTCGGTCGAGGTCACTGAGCGTTGGCCTATCCACCGCGACCCGCCGCACTTCGACGAGCTGGAGCCCCGCACTGAGATGCTGGAGACCGGCATCAAGGTGCTGGACTTGCTCACCCCCTATGTGAAGGGCGGAAAGATTGGTCTGTTTGGCGGCGCCGGCGTGGGCAAGACGGTGCTCATCCAGGAGATGATTTACCGCATCGCGCACAACTTCGGTGGTACCTCGGTGTTCGCCGGCGTCGGCGAGCGTACCCGTGAGGGTAATGACCTCATCATGGAAATGGACGAGGCCGGCGTGCTGAAAGACACGGCGCTGTGCTTTGGCCAGATGGACGAGCCCCCGGGTACCCGACTCCGCATCGCGCTCACGGGACTCACGATGGCGGAGTACTTCCGCGACGTGCAGAACCAGGACGTGCTGCTGTTCATCGACAACATCTTCCGTTTCACCCAGGCAGGTTCTGAGGTGTCGACGCTGCTCGGCCGTATGCCGTCGGCGGTGGGCTACCAGCCCAACCTCGCAGACGAGATGGGTCAGCTGCAGGAGCGCATTACGTCGACGCGTGGTCACTCCATTACGTCCATGCAGGCCATTTACGTGCCCGCCGACGACTACACGGACCCGGCTCCGGCCACGACGTTCGCACACCTTGACGCCACCACGGAGCTCTCGCGTGAGATCGCCTCGCGTGGTCTCTACCCGGCGGTGGATCCGCTGTCGTCGACGTCTCGCATTCTTGATCCTCAGTACGTCGGTCAGGAGCACTACGACACGGCATCGCAGGTCAAGCAGATTCTCCAGCGCAACAAGGAGCTGCAGGACATCATCGCCATCCTCGGTATCGACGAACTGTCCGAGGAAGACAAGATCACGGTGAACCGTGCCCGTCGCATTCAGCAGTTCCTGTCGCAGAACACCTACATGGCGGAGAAGTTCACCGGCATCGAGGGCTCGACGGTGCCGCTCGCGGACACCATCGAGGGCTTCCAGATGATCTGCCGTGGCGACGTCGACCACGTTCCTGAGCAGGCCTTCTTCAACGTCGGCGGTATGGACATGGTGATGGAGAACTACGACAAGATGCAGAAGGACGCCTGATCGTGGCGCGTCCTCCGCTGAAGGTTGAAGTCGTCTCCGCCACCCGTTCCGTCTGGTCCGGTGAGGCGGTGCAGGTGATCGTCCGCACCGTCGAAGGTGATATGGGTATCTTGCCCGGGCACGAGCCAGTGTTCGCGCTGCTCGTGCCCAGCCGGGTGCAGATTGTCACGGCTGATGGCAAGCAGGAGTCCCTGTTCATCGATGAGGGTTTCGTGTCCTGTGCTGAGGGACGTGTATCGATCCTCGCGCAGGAAGCTCGACTGGGTCACGAGATCTCCGCTGCCGAAGCGCAGAAGGAACTCGACGAGCTCATGCTCAAGTACCAAGCGGGTGAGCAAAGCGACGCCGAGCGCCATCGCATTCATATGCTGAAGGCGCAGCTGGCAGCTGCTGACCAAATGGCAAGCTAACGCGTATGGCAACACATCAGGGCGGTCTCCACCAGGCGTGGGGGCTGCCCTGAGTCGATCAAGGAGGTGAGCGCACCATGTGGTGGAACCTGTTGTGGGTGACGTTGGTTGTGGTCGCGCTCATGGCCTTGCCGGTGTTGCTGCTCTACGCCCGTCGGCGGTGGCTCGCTGGGCAAGGCGGGATGTTTGACTGCGCACTACGACGCAGTAGCCACGATCCTGCTCTGCGTTGGTATTTGGGGATGGGCCGATACCGGGGGGAGGAGCTGCAGTGGTTTCGCTCGTTCTCCCTGTCGCTGAAGCCAAAGCTTAGGCTTCGACGTGGCCTCATCCATTCGAGCGGGCTCACCGAACCGAGCAGAGCGGATGCATTCCTGCTCTATGACAATTCTTGCGTGCTCACTGTACGTGAACCCTCCACCGGCCGCAGTTTTCATTTCGGGGTGGAACGCGACGTGGCCACGGCGATCATGAGCTGGATGGAAGCCGCACCGCCCGGGCTGTATCCACCCTCTGGACCAGCCACACCCGAGTAGATCCTGCGGGTGTGGTTTCGGTACGCGCTTTCGGCGCTACTCAACCACCGGTGGACGGCGCCCCGCCCGATCGTCGAGTAGCGGCGAAGCCGCGTATCGAGACGCAGCAGGTGAAAAAACTTCAAAATCCGTACGCAGATGAGATGAAGGGGCCGATTTAGGGGTCTTCAGTCAATCTGCGTACGGATTTTGAAGTTCGACGATGGGTGATCACCTGACGAAACCAATGGGCGGTTTCGATACGCCCGCTTCGCGGGCTACTCAACCACCGTCGATACGCGCACTCGGGCTGCTCAACCACCGTGCCTGGCTTGGGTTTTCGGTGATTGAGTAGCGCCGTAGGCGCGTATCGAAATCACCCTGGGCCTAGGCCTGGGGTTTCTCTCGGTCCGTGCCGGGCACCCAAAGCGTCTCATTCTCGGTGCCATTGGTGACTCGCGACATGACGAACAACAGGTCCGACAAGCGATTGAGGTAGGTCACCGCCAACTTGTTGATGCCACCTTTGCCCTCTTCGTCGCTCGGCTCGGTGCCATACGCCTCGACGCAAGCCCAGGCCGTTCGCTCGGCACGCCTGACCAGCGTGCGGGCGATATGGAGTTGCGCCCCTGCTGGCGTACCGCCGGGCAAGATGAAGGAGCGGAGCACCGGCAGACCAACCTGCAGCTCATCGCAATACGCCTCCAGCCTGTCGATAGAGGACTGCACCACCCTGAGTGGCTCCCACTTGGGGTGTTCGCTCAGTGGGTTGGAGAGGTCAGCGCCAACGTCGAAGAGCTCGCTGCGGATCACGTCGAACATGGCGACGATGCGCTCCGGGAGCCCGAATGCCACGGCGAGCCCGATGGCGGAGTTCGCCTCGTCGACCTGGCCGTAGGCCTCTACGCGCAGATCAGTTTTCCTGGCGACGGAGTTGTCCGTGAGGCGGGTTTCCCCACCGTCGCCGGTGCGGGTGTAGATCTTTGAGAGTGTGACCATGGAATCCAGCCTAGTAGGGGCTACGCTGCCACATGTGCACAAATCTCAGGTGATCTGTTCCTCGCTCATGCTCATGCTCATGCTTGGGCTCGTCGCTTGTTCGGATGCGAACCAGTCTGCCAACCCCGGGGACGGCGACGCGTCGGTGGGTACGGCCACCTCATGCAAATACCTGGCCGACCAATCAGATCCGGCAAAGCCTGTGGACCCACCGCCGGAAACGAACGTACCTAACCAGGGCACGGTGCAAGCCACATTGAAGTTCACGGCTGGAGACGTCACCCTGCGCCTGGACCGGGCGAAGGCCCCTTGCACAGTGAACAACTTCCTGGCGCTAGCTCAGCAGGAATACTTCGACGACACATCGTGTCACCGGCTGGTTGATCACGGTATTTTCGTGCTCCAATGCGGAGACCCGACGGGGACCGGCCGGGGTGGGCCTGGGTACACGTTTGCCGATGAAACGACGAAGAGTCTCACGTACACCTCGGGCGTGGTAGCCATGGCGAACCGAGGCCCTGACACGAATGGGTCGCAGTTTTTCCTTGTGTTCGACGACTCAGATTTGCCCCCGGACTACACAGTGTTCGCCACCATGGATGACGCGGGGCTCGACGTGATCCGCGGTATCGCCGCTGCGGGGGTGAGCCCCGACGGGGGAGAGACCCCGAATGCCGAGGCTCGCATCACGGGTGTAGTCCTGGGATAACTACGCGGGCAGTTCGTCGAGGAATCGTCGAAGCACCTGCACAAACGTTTCGGGCGCGTCGGCGTGCACCCAATGCCCGGCCTGCTTCACGGTCAGCATCCGCACAGCAGGGAATAGCTCGCGCATGGCGTCATGATGCGCGTCGCCCACGTAGTCAGAACGCCCGCCTACCACCCAGAGCGTCGGGCCGTCGTATGTGGAGCCGGGCGCGGGTTTCCACCCAGCCACCTCGTGCAGATGGTCGCCGAGCATATCCAGGTTGGCCAGCCAACTCCACGAGTCTGCCTGGCGTTGCAGGTTCTGCAGCAGGAAGCGTCGAATTGTGTCGTCGGGGATGCGCTCGGCGAGCGCCTTATCAGCCCAACTGCGGCTCTTCACCTCATCCAGCGGCAGACTCTTCAACCCGGCGACCAGGGACGTGAAATTGAGCGCAGATTCATTTCTGGCAGGCGAGATGTCGACGACGACCAGCCCGGCCACGGATTCGGGGCGCTGTAACGCAAACCGCATGGCGATCTTGCCGCCCATGGAATGCCCGACAACCGCGACAGGATGATCGAAGGTATCCAGCACGAAGTCACCCACGATTTCTGCCATCTCGTCGTAATCGAACTCGGCCGTCCAGGGTGAATGACCGTGATTCGGCATATCGATCAAATGCGAGGTGGCAACACCATCCAAGGCTCGAGCGACGGTGAGCCAATTCTTGCCCTGCCCGAACAAGCCATGCATAAACACGACGTCGAGGGGGCCTGATCCGATTCGTTGATGATGGAGATTCATCTGCGCTCCCAGCAGGTGGTGTGCCAGTGGCGACGAACGTCGACGCCCGACGCGACGCCCAGCGGCGGAGTTTCTGGCCAGACGACGACATGACCGACGCCTGCGCGAATGAGTTGATTGCAGCCGGGGCATCGGTACTCTTTGACCGATTGTCCTGGACGAATGGTGCGGCTCAGAAACGAAGTGCCGTCAACGCTGTGACGCCGAACGGACTGTCCAACGAGTAGGGGACGCGGCGCTCGCAGGTGCTTCGAGGGGCGTTTACGACCCATCAAAAGAGCCTTTCGTCGGCGTTGTCGAGGCCGCGCAGCGCGTCGTAGTCGACGAGTAGCGTCTCGATGCCGCGATCCTTGGCGAGCGTTCGTGCCTGGGGCTTGATTTGCTGGGCGGCGAAGATGCCACGAACGGGAGCGATGAGCGGGTCGCGATTCATGAGCTCCAGATAGCGTGTGAGTTGTTCGACGCCGTCGATCTCTCCGCGACGCTTCACCTCTACCGCGACGTAGCGATGGTCGGGATCCGTCAGCAGCAAGTCAACGGGGCCGATGGGCGTCATGTACTCGCGCTGCACGAGTCGCCAGCCTTCGCCAAACGTCGACGGATGTTCCGCTAGCAAGGCCTGCAGATGGGCCTCGACGCCGTCTTTCACAAGGCCAGGGTCGACGCCGAACTCGTGGTCTGTGTCTAGGAAGACCTCGCCGATCTTGATGTGCAGCGTGTCGCCATCTTTCGCACGAACTACCCACTGCTGGGTGACACCAAGTTCTTCGGCAATGGTCGGATCCGGTGACTCGACGGTGAGCGTGCACGGTGGGCTCATCCAGTTGAGCGGCTTATAGGCGCGATCGTCGGCATGGACGGACACCGATCCGTCGGCCTTCACCAGCAGTAGGCGCTTCGCCATGGGGAGATGGGCCGTCAGGCGCCCGACGTAGTCCACCTGGCACTCAGCAATCACCAATCTCACCCGCTAGAGGCTACCAGCGCAGCTACGCGCACCCCCAACTAGCGCCGGTCGAGCGCTGGCTTCACCACTTCCTTGAAGATAAGGATGAGCGCTGCGGCCGTGGGGATAGCCAACAACGCGCCGATGATACCGAGCAGGATGCCGCCAATCAGCGCCGACAGAATCACGAGCACACCAGGCACCTGCACAGTGTGGTTCATCACCTTCGGGTAGATCAGGTACGCGTCGAACTGTTGGTACACGACGAAAAAGATGATGGATGCGATACCCGCGGCGGGGTTCACCATGAACACCACGATGGTGATGATGACTGCGCCGGTCGGCGGACCGACCACAGGTATAAAGCACAGCAACCCGTGCATGAATGCGAGAGCGACGGCGTACTCGCGCATGTTCGCGAAGTACAGGAACAAGAACGCCGTGGTGGTGGCCAGCAAAACGATGATGATCATGCCCTGGATGTAGCCGGACACGCCCGCAAAGATTTGATTCGCGATGCGCCGGGCGGAGGCCCGTTTGCTCGCGGGGGCGAGGCTGTACACCAGCTGCTTGATCTTATCGAGCGAGGCCACGAAGTACAGCGTCAACACCAAGGTGATGAGCAGCGAGAAGACGAAATTGACGACGACCGCCCCCGCGCCCAGCACTCCGTTGAACACCTGGTTGCCCACATTGTTGGCTTGGATAGCTTGTTGCAGCTTGTCGATGACGCCGTATTGTTCGTTCAGATTTCGGATCTGACGGTGTGCCAGCAGGTTATTCAGCATGCGTGGCAGATTGTGGGCAAGCTGGGTTGCCTGTTCCATGAGCAGTGGCACGACGGTCACGACGCCGAGCGCGACGATGCCCAGCACAGTGAGGGTGACCAGAGCCATCGCCACCATCTTGTGCATTTTTTGCTGCAAGAACGAGATGAGCGGGCTCGCTCCCAGTGCGAGTACGAAGGCCAACACAGCGAGTACCAGAATGTTTTGGACGGCCAACACGGCCTGGCTCAGGGCGATAGCTACAAGAACGCCAAGGGCTCCGAAGAATCCCATGGCGAATGGGTTGCGGGCCGTTTGCTGAGTTGCCTCTTCGGGATCTACTTCAGGAAAATCGGGCTCTTCCTCACGAGGGGAGGGTGCCAGAGCGGAGCGCACCTTACCGAGCACTGATTTGCGCTGGGGCTTCGTTTCTTGGTCGCTCATCACTTCGCCGACAAATCCTCGTTGCCGTCTGAATCGTCGATGCCTTCATCATCGACGTTGCTGTCGGTCTCGTCGTCGACGGCTTGGGCTTTCTCATCCCCTTCGTCGTCCTCATCGGAGGCAGCCGGGTTGGCGATATCGACCGTCGCGGAATCTTCGCCGGCGGAGTCTGGGTCAGCAAGGCGCACCTCGGCGGTGGGCTCTTCTGGTCCGGCTTCAGGCAGCGCATTTTCCTCGCTCGGTTCGACAGCATCTGCTACAGCAGCTGCAAACTCGGAGTCGGAGAATTCCTCGTCGGCCTCCGCGGCCAGAGCGCGAAGGTTTGCGAGCTGGGCCAGCGCGCTGCGCTTTCGTGCCTCAAGCACGCTCACTTCGCGCTGCAGCTCTTCCTTGCGCCATTCGACGCGCTCCTCGAGCTGGGTGAGTACCTCATTGGCCTTGTTGCGTGCACTCGTCATCACAGACTCGGCCTCGCGGTGTGCTGTGACACGGATACCTTCGGCCTCTTCCAAAGCCTTCTGTCGTACATCCGACGCCTCCGCGCGGGCCGCCGCCACCTGTTGCGCGGCGTGCTCGGATTCCTCTGCGTTGCGGGCGATCCGGCTAGCGATGGCTTCGGACGCTGATTGAGCTGCGGAAGTCGATTCGGCGAGGGAGCGCTCAGCCTCTTTCTGGGCTCGTTCGCGTACAGCGGATGCGTCCCGATCTCCCTCAACGCGCAGTCGCTCGGCCTCAACTCGGCCTGCTTCGACGATGCTCTCCGCTTCGGCTCGAGCGCCGGTAACGATGGACTCGCGCTGATGCTGTGCGTCCTCGACGATCTTCTTGGCATCGGCACGGGCGGCGTCGAGTGCTTTCTGGCTAGCCTCGGCCTGCTCGGTACGCAGCGTGCGCAGCGATGCAATGCCTGTGAGCCGAATGTCGTCGGCTTCTTGCTGCGCCGAGTCGCGCAATGAGGATGCGGAACGCCTAGCCTCATTCACGATGCGCTCGGCTTCCTTCTCGGAATTATCGACGATGTCCTTGGCCTGCGCTTCGGCTGCGCGCAGCAGGCCCGTCGCGTGTGCGCCGAGCTTCTCGAAGTCGGTTTCGCCTACCTCGGCCCTGATGTAGGACATTTCTCGCTTCATCGAGCGAAGCCGTTGTTTCAGGTCGCTCACCTGATATTCCACTTCGCGCACATAGGTATCTACCGAGTGGCGCTCGTAGCCAAGCACGGAAGTGGGGAAGCTGCCGGCTGCGGTGGCCTTATCGTCGAAGAGGTTGAGGCCGGTCTCTTCCGATTCCATATCGCGGGACGGATCCACCACGGGAGTCTCCTAACGCATCGTCATGGGTGTGAAGACAGCCTATCCGCAGGTAGGCAAGAAACGAGGGCGGACACGTGGATGTGTCCGCCCTCGGCTGGTGTTGTAGCTGTTACTTCTTCAGCTCGACCAGTTCGAGCAGCACGCCACCGGCATCCTTCGGGTGTACGAAGTTGATGCGGGAATCAGCGGTGCCGCGCTTGGGCTCGGGGTAGAGCAGGCGAACGCCGCGCTCCTTCAGCACCTCCATGACGTGGTCAATGTCGGCCACGCGGTAGGCGAGCTGTTGCAGGCCGGGGCCCTTCTTGTCGAGGAACTTCGCGATGGTGGAGTTCTCATTCAGCGGGGCGAGCAGCTGGATCTTGGCGTTCTCGACGCCCTGTTCGCCGGTGCCAATCATGGCCTCGGCAACACCCTGCTCCTCGTTTTCCTCGCGGTGGAGTTCACGCCAACCGAACTTCTCGGCGTGGTACTTGATGGCCTCGTCCAGATCGGGGACGGCGATGCCAACGTGATCGATGCAAATGAACAGATCTTGATTCTCCATGGCTCCAGCTTTCCACATCGGCCCAACCGGTTGTGGTCGGGGTCGGGTTGTATCGGCTGTCGATGTTGTGCTCAGGCGAGCGCAGCGTCGACGATGTCCTTCGCTGCAGCTTGCACCTGGGCGAGGTGCTCGTCGCTGGTGAGGGACTCTGCGTAGATTTTGTACTTGTCTTCGGTGCCCGAGGGGCGTGCAGCAAACCAGGCATGCTCGGTGGTGACCTTGATGCCTCCGATGGGGGCATCGTTGCCGGGTGCGTTCGAGAGCACCGCGGTGATGGGCTCCCCAGCTAGCTCGTCGACGGTCACGTCCGTGCGGCCGAGTTTTGCAAGTCGTGCCTTCTGCTCGCGATTCGCCTCGGCATCGACGCGAGCGTAGTACGACTTTCCGAACTCGCTCTCCAGCAGCGCGTAGTGCTCGCTCGGTGTTTGGCCGGTGACCGCGATGATCTCCGAGGCCAGCAAGCTGAGCAGGATGCCGTCCTTATCCGTGGTCCAGGTCTTGCCCTGCTTGTCGAGGAAGGAAGCGCCGGCCGATTCTTCGCCGCCGAATCCGATCTCACCGGATGTGAGCCCCGGCACGAACCACTTGAACCCGACGGGAACCTCGACGAGGCGGCGTCCTAGCTTGCCGGCTACCTTGTCGATGAGCGACGAGCTCACGAGCGTTTTACCCACACCGGCGTTGGGGTTCCAGCCGGGGCGGTGCGAGAACAGGTAGTTGATGGCTACCGCGAGGTAGGCGTTCGGGTTCATGAGCCCGAAGTCTGGGGTGACGATGCCGTGACGGTCGGAATCCGCGTCATTACCGGTTGCGACGGAGTACTTCTCGCGCTGCTGCACCAGGGAGGCCATCGCGTTGGGCGAGGAGCAGTCCATGCGGATCTTGCCGTCGGTGTCCAAGGTCATGAAACGCCATGTGGGATCAACCTCGTTGTTCACGACGTCGATGGGCAGGCCCTGTTCGGCAAGGAACTGCCAGTACTGCACCGACGCGCCACCCATCGGATCCGCTCCGTGCCGCAGGCCGGCCGCCTTGATTGCGTCGAAGTCAACCGCCAGCGCCAGCTCCTCGCAGTAGGGGGTCCGGTAGTCGTAGCGTTGCACTTCGGCTTGCGCGTACGGGGTGCGTCGGATGGCGGACGGGTTGGCCATCAGCTCGTTCGCGCGGGCGGCAATGGCCTTCGTCGCATCTGTGTCTGCAGGGCCACCGTGTGGCGGGTTGTACTTGAAGCCACCGTCGCGAGGAGGGTTGTGTGACGGAGTGACGACGATGCCGTCGGCCTTGGCGTCGTGCTCGCGGTTGTAGCGAATAATGGCGCGGGAGACGGCGGGGGTGGGTGTGTACTCGTCCTCGCGCTCGGCGAGAGTGGTGACACCGTTCGCTGAGAGCACCTCGATGGCGGTCTTCCACGCGGGCAGCGAGAGCCCGTGAGTGTCTTTGCCGATGAACAGAGGGCCAGTGAAGCCCTGCGACGCCCGGTACTCGACGATGGCCTGCGTCGTGGCAGCGATGTGCAGCTCGTTGAACTTGGTGTCCAGGCTTGAGCCACGGTGTCCGGAGGTGCCAAACACCACCTGCTGATCGGGGTTAGCGGGATCGGGGGTGAGGTCGTAGTAGGCGCTCAGCAGCGCGTCCACGTCGATGAGGTCAGATTCCTGGGCCACCTGGCCCGCGCGTTCATGTGCCATATGGCCATCTTAAAGCCGTTTGAAGAAGTGAGCGCGGGCTAGGAAGATAGGCGTCATGACTTCCGAGCAATTCAACCGCGCCGGCGCCGTCGATCTCTCTCAGCTGTCTCAGGCAGCGAGTGCCCCTGCTGGCGCTAGCTACGTCGTGGACCTCACCGAAGCAGAGTTCGAAGCCACTGCTGCAAAGTCCACCAAGCACCCCGTCGTGCTGGAGTTCTACTCGCCGCGCGACCCCAACGGCGCCGCCGTATCGAAGGCACTCGCCGACGCCGTGAACGCGGATGCCGGACGCTTTCTGCTCGCGCGGGTGAACGTCGACGAGCAGCCGCGCATTGCGCAGGCTCTGGGCGTTCAGGCGGTGCCGACGGTGGTGGCGCTCATCGCGGGTCAGATGGCGCCGCTGTTCCAGGGCACGAAGACGGCCGAGGAAATCAAGGCGGTGCTGGATCAGGTTGCGCAAGCCGCCGTCGCCAACGGCATGACGGGCCGGGCGGAACCTGTCGGGAACGCTGCTGCGGGGGCGGCGGAGAGCGCCGAGGCTGCAAACCCTAAGTTCGCGGCAGCGGATGCGGCGTTGGAGGCTGGCGACTATGCCAAGGCGGTGGAGGAGTTTGACGTGCTGCTGAAGGAGACGCCAAACGACGCCGAAGTGCTCGCGGGGCGTGCTCAGGCAGCGCTTCTGCAGCGCTCCACCGAGTTTGATCCAGCGCAGGTGGTAGCGAATGCCAGCAATGAGGATGACCTCCAGGCGCAGTTGAATGCGGCGGATCTTGAAGTGATCCAGGGCGCCAACGAGCAGGCGCTGGAACGTCTGCTCGACTTCGCCGCCAGCGCGTCGCCGGAGGATAAGGAGACGGTACGCGTGCGCGTGCTGGAACTCTTCGAGGTGATTGGCCGCACGGATCCCATCGTGCTGGCTGCGCGTCGTCGCCTCGCCACCGTGCTGTTCTGAGCGAAGTCTTCGACCAAGCAGGAATGAATGTAAACGAATTCAGCGGAATTCGTAGTGCGTGATACCTGGGTGAGGTAGCGTCTTGCGAGTCGTTGAGCACGGTTCGTGGAACCTTCGAAGCAGAAGGCTCCACGAACCGTCAGCAGCGAATGGTCCCGTTCCTCTCCTGGGTAACCAGTGTTGGTTGCCCAGCACATTAGGAGTCTTCGCACATGCGTATCCGTTACCCGAAAGGCCGAGGTCAACGACCACGGATTTTGGCCCTGACCCTAAGCGCGGCGCTCGTGAGCGGCGCGGCGGTGTTCGTGCCAGCACCGGCTGGCGCAGCCCCAGCGCAAGGGAAGTTCTACACGTCATTCGAATCGGGCGAGCCGCAGGCAGCCGA
Source organism: Propionibacteriaceae bacterium (assembly GCA_032576855.1). Classification (GTDB taxonomy): domain Bacteria; phylum Actinomycetota; class Actinomycetes; order Propionibacteriales; family Propionibacteriaceae; genus Arachnia. The sequence continues at coordinate 112,585 of JAWFWL010000007.1, read as the reverse complement.
GAATCGGCAAGCTGCAGCGCCGGTCAACTTCAGTGGACAGGTGTTCACGAAGGAAAGCTTGCACGGTGACGTTGCGCGCATCACCGGGACGGGGAAGAGCCCGTCTGGGGAAAGCCCTGCGAATGCAGCCGATGGCCAAACCATTTCTAAGTGGCTCACGTTCGCCGGTCAGGGAACGCTCACGTATGAGCTCACCAATCCCGCAGCAATCACCGGCTATCGGGTGACATCTGCTAATGACGCGCCGGAACGGGATCCGAAAGACTTCAAGGTGCAGGCATCCACTGACGGCAAGACCTGGGTAGACGTGGATCAGCAAACGGGTCAGAAGTGGGCTACTGCCACGAACTCCAATCGATTCGTGGCGAAAGATTACAAGCTGGGCGCTGAGAGCCCCGAGTACAAGTTCTACCGTCTGCAGGTAACCGCTACTCAGGGGGCAGACATCCTGCAGCTGGCCGAATTCGAGCTTCTGAACACAAATAGGGCGAAGGATCAGAAACCTCAGGCAACGCCCATGTCGACCGTGACGAAGGGCGGGCCGAGGTACTCGTTCACCGCCAAGCCCGGCGTCGGATGGACCGGCGTGAAGTCGGTGGGGTACGCAGGACACGTCGTCGCCGACGGGGATGCGAGCGCTAGCAATGCGCTGCTCGACGTCGACGTGACGGTGCCGAAGGGCGGAGAGCTGAGCTACAAGATCTTCCCAGAGCTAGACCCCGACCTGACCTACGCGTCCACGCACGTCGCACTCGACCTGGTGTTCGATGACGGCAGCAGGCTTTCCAGCAGCGGTGCGCGCGACATCTACGGCGTCGCCGCGAATGCGCAGGCGCAGGGCGATGGCAAGACGCTGTTCCCGGATCAGTGGAACTCCGTAAAGATCGACCTGAGCAGCTTCGGGGGCAAGACGGTCAAGCAAGTCCTTTTGACGTACAGCCAGAAGGGCGCGAAAGCTAACACCCCCGTCGGCGGCTATGTCGACGACATCACCATCGACGTGCCGAAGCCGCGGGACACGAGTGATGGCCTGATCAGCTACGTCGATACGCGGCGTGGCACCAACAGCAGCGGCGGCTTCTCGCGCGGCAACAACTTCCCCGCGGCCGCGTGGCCAAACGGGTTCAACTTCATCACCCCGTTCACCGACGCGGACACCGTCGGAACGTTGTACGCCTACCAAGCGGCGAATAACGACGACAACCTCCCGGAGCTGCAAGGCGTCGGCTTCAGCCACGAGCCCAGCATTTGGATGGGGGACCGCAACCAGTTCATCGTGCAGCCCTCCACTGCGGCGACGCCCGATGGCGACCCGGCCAAGCGTGCCCTAGCGTTCAAGCACGACAACGAGGTAGCGCGTCCGGATTACTACGGCGTCACATTCGAAAACGGGCTGCGCACGGAGTCCACCCCGACGGACCACGGCGGCGTGTTCAGATTCACGTTCACCGGCGATGAAGGCAGCGTGATCGTCGACCGCGGCTTCGGCGACTCAGGCTTGATGATCTCCGAGGACGGCACAGTCTCTGGCTGGATCTTCGGCGGGTCCGGGTGGCCGGGGAAGACGCGCATGTTCGTCGCCGGCAAATTCGACACGAAGCCCGTCGCGCAAGGTGATACCAAGGGCGGGCGTGCGTCGGCCAAGTTTGCACGCTTCGACACATCGAATCGTAAGACCGTCGAACTGCGTGTGGCAACGTCGTTTATTTCGCAGGATCAGGCCAAGAAAAACCTCGACTTCGAGGTGACCGGCCGCTCCTTCGACGAGGTCAGGAGCGCGGTGAGGGATGCCTGGAATGAGCGTCTGGGCGTCATCACCGACGTGCAGGGCGCGAACGACGCGCAGCTGGTCAACCTGTACTCCAACCTGTACCGACTGAACCTGTACCCGAACTCACAGTTCGAAAACGTGGGCAGCAAGCAATCTCCGAAGTACCAGTACGCGAGCCCCTTCAGGAAGGGACAAGGTGAAGCCACGCCGACGAAGACGAACGCCCCGATCGGTGACGGGAAGCTCTACGTCAACAATGGCTTCTGGGACACCTACCGGACGGCGTGGCCGATGTACTCGCTGCTGTACCCGAACGGCTTGACGAGCGAACTCGTCGACGGCTTCGTACAGCACTACCGCGACGGAGGCTGGGTGTCGCGCTGGTCGTCGCCGGGCTACGCCGATCTCATGACCGGCACCAGCTCCGACGTCGCATTCGCCGACGCATACATTCAGGGCGCGCTTCCGACGGATGTGGCCCTGGATGCTTACGACGCAGCGTTGAAGAACGCCACGGTGCGGCCTGCGACCAGTGCTGTCGGGCGGAAGGGCCTGGAGCGCAGCCCGTACCTGGGCTTCACCGATGCCACCACGCACCAGTCTGCGTCGTGGGGGCTTGAGGGCTACATCAATGATTTCGGCATGGCCAAGATGGCCGCCAAGCTCGCTGGGGACCCGAAGACGCCGAAGGATCGCGTCGCGCAACTGCAGGAAGAGGCGAAGTACCTGGAGAACCGGGCCAATAGCTTCGTCGAGATGTACAACCCGAACCAGGGCCTCTTCACTGCACGCCATGCCGACGGCTCGTGGGACAACCCAGACAAGAAAGACTGGGGAGGGGCATACACTGAGGCGAGCGGTTGGACCTTTGCGTTCCACGCCCCGCACAACGTCGATGGGCTGGCTGCTCTCTACGGCGGGCGCCAGGGGCTCATCGACGAGCTGAAGGAATTCACGACGGTCAAGGAGCGCGCTGACCGCGCCGGAATGCACGAGGCGCGAGAGGCTCGTGACCTGCGTATGGGCATGCTTGGCTTGTCGAACCAGATTGCCCATCACATTCCATACGTCGCGGTGGAGGCTGGCGACGCGTCGTTTGGACAAGAGATCATCGCTGAGGTGCAGCGCCACGCGTTTGTTGGCTACGACATCGGCCAGGGATACCCGGGCGATGAAGATAACGGCGAGTTCTCGGCGTGGTACATCTTCTCGGCGCTTGGTTTCTACCCGCTGCAGATGGGTACCGGAAACTACACCATTGGTACGCCCATGTTTGATTCCGCCACCGTGCATATGGGCGGCAAGTCGCTCAAGATCTCGGCCCCTGGCGCCAGCGCCGGGAAGCGCTACGTGGCCGGCGTCAGCCACAATGGCAAGGCGCTGAACGATGTGGTGGTGGACGGTGATCTCATCCGCTCGGGCGGCACGCTCCAGTTCACAATGAGCGATCAGCCGCAAACGTGGGGAGACAAGAACCTCAGCGAGAAGTTGCAGGCTCCTAGCCCGCTGGAGGATGCCTCGGGCGCCACCTTCGGCACGTTGTCGTCGACGAATACCGTTCCGGTGGGCGCGCTTGTCGATAATGACATGCGCTCGGCGGTGACCTTCCCCGACAACACCGCGGAACTCGTCTGGGAATCGAAACAAGGTCCGATGACGCTCGACGGCTACACGCTCACCAGCACTGAAGGCAGGGGAGTGGGCGCTCCGGAATCCTGGACGCTCGAGGGCTCGGCCGATGGCACGAATTGGACTGTCCTCGACCAGCGCGAAGGCCAGAAGTTCCCGTTCGGTACGCAGCTGCGTCCCTTCTTCGTCGATACTGCCTCGACGATGCAGCGAGCGGCAGCCCCCGCCTATACACACTTCCGGTTGAAGGCATCGTCGGCGAAGGACTCGCGTCTCGGCCTTGCTGAGATCGAGCTGTTCGCGAAACCGGCAACCGCGAAGGGTATCGAGCTGCAGCCAGCCAACGACATACGAGTTCGAGTTGGTGATCCGATGGACGCCCAGCTAGCCACGTTGAGCGGCGAGGGAGCGGGCTCGGACACCGTCGTGAAGGTGCACTTCAATGACGGCAGCGCGGACGAGGAGGCAGTGCTCGCCAAGGCGTCGCTCGGCACGTGGAAAGTGAACGGCAAGCACACGTTCGCCTCGCCGGGTGAATACACCGCGACGATTACCGCCACCGCTGCAGATGGCTCGGTGGCCACCACGAACGTTCGCATCACTGTATTCCGCGACGACACGCTCGCCGGCCAGATGAACAACACATGCATCGGAGTCCCGGACGAAGCCGCGGCGAACTGCGACGGCCTGCACTACGGCTTCATCCGTGAGCAGCTTGAGGCGAGCGGATTCAAGATTGGTGCGACAAACGATCTGCCTGACACTGTGCCAGGCGGGGACGGGATGTCGTTCGATATCCCCGACCTGAAGCCGGGTGACCCAGACAACGTGACCGGCGAGGGGCAAACCGTCGCTATCGATTTGGGTGAAGGCGCGAGCAAGGTGGCCTTCGTGGTGACCGCAAATGAGGGCAACCGCAAGGGAACCTTCACGCTGCGCTTCGCCGACGGCTCCACGCAGGAGATACCGTACGTTGTCGGCGATTGGGTAGGCTCCGCCAGGAAGCCCGTACCTGGCAACACACTCGTCGGCTCTTCGAATGACCGCACGTTAGGCACCAAGATCGAGGGGCAGAAGAAGTTCACCGGCGTATTTGTGACGGATCCCGTCGAAATTGCAAAGGGCGCCGATGGCAAGCCCAAGCAGGTGGTGAGCCTCACCATGCCTAAGGAGAAGAACGCGTCGAACGGTAAGTGGGCCCGCACGCACCTGTTTGCCGTGGCCTCGGACGGTGATCGCTCCAAGGCTGAACCGCTCGAAATGAAGCCTGGAGAAAACCAGGAGGCGGTGACTGGCGAGCCCTTCACTGCTGAACTGGCGGCTGTGAGCGGCGGGCTGTCCGCCAAAGGGGCCAAGGCCTACATCAACTGGGGCGATGGATCCGATGTCGTCGAGGTCGCGGTGAAGGATGGCAAGGTGGTGGGTACCCACACCTTCGCCAAGCCCGGCGAATACACGGCGTGGGTTACCGTCGACGACGGACGCTCCACGCTGTCGGAGTCACTGATCTTGCTGGTGAAGGACAAGCCCACGTCGATCGAGAAGATCGTCGTCACCACCCCGCCTGTAAAGACCAAGTACGTGCAATCAGAGGATCTCAACCTGGAGGGCCTCGTGGTTTCTGCACAGTGGTCAGATGGTCACTTCTCCGCAATCCCTCTCGATGAGCTGAAGGTGGCAGGCTTCGACAAGTCCAAGCTCGGCACCCAGACGCTCACCGTGACGTGGGTGAAGGAAGGTAAGACCTACACCGCGACGTTCGACGTCACCGTCGGGCAGAAGGAGCAGGTGATCAAACCAGTCCCGAACCCGGTGGCACCTGACGGTTCTGACGGCGGCGAGGGCCAAACCCCGGCGCCCGACGGGGCACGTCCGCGTCCAGGCTTGCCGAAGACCGGCAAGTAACTGCACATAGTTTGAGGGGCGGTGCGCAAAGTGTTGCGCACCGCCCCTCAAACTATGCAGAGGCTATTGTCGTCGGGCGGGAGTTGACTAACCCAGAATTCCCTGGATGCCAGCGTTCGGATCGCCGGTGAAGTAGATGTCCTTGTCGTCCTGCACTTCCGGGGACCACACGCGGGGGCTGGTGCCGTAGAAGTCTCCGGCCCTCTTGTCGTCCCAGGTCTGCCAGCTCAGGTGCCGGCCGTCGGTCAGCTCGATGCGGAATGCAGCGAAGGAACGCCACTTCGCATCGGACTCACCGTTGACGAAGCTGCCCTCACTTTGACGGCGCTGACGAACGAGAATCTCGCCCATCTCCCAGAGCACGTATGTCTCGAGACCGTTGTCTTGCTTGGTGTATGTCGCGCCGACCGGGTTGTCGACGTTCTGATTCAGCTGCTCCATGCTCATCGAGAAGTACTCCATGGGCTTGTCGCTGCCACTGGGACCGGCGTGCGTCTTACCGCCCGTGAACTGTCCGTTCCAATAGAACAGTTCTTTGCGGACCGGGTTGTCCTTGGTGGACGTCTTCGTGTCGTAGTAATCGATCCACTTCGCGCCCGTCGTCTCGGCTGCCCAGGAATCCTTCGTGGACCCATTGGGGCGGTATTGGCGGTTCTTCAGATATTGCGCACCGTTGTAGCGGCGGTCGTTCCAGTTTTCGTTGTTCAGCCAACGCAGGGTGTCGTTGCCAAAGTAGTGTGCAATAAACACGTTTTTGACGCGTACTCCGGCCGGGAGATTCTCTACGGTCACACGTCCGAAGCTGATGGGCACGACGACGGAGTCGCTTCCATCAGCGTATTCATGGGGGTATGCGCCGAGGACAACCTTTGCTTTGAGCGGCGCATCCGAAGCTGAAACGGCGAACGCAGGAAGCTGTTGGGAAAGGGCAACGGCAGGAACAGACCACGCCATCCCTGCGGCAACTTGACGACGGCTTGGCTTGATTGCAGGCACAATAATCCCCAGTAATGTTGGAAGCGGTGTTCGCGCACGATGCTAACTGCTACAGAGGGTTGGAGCAAATCTGTTGGATCAGTACCCGGCTTCGGTGTATCCCGTTGTGCCGGCGAGAAGCTTTGCGATACGCCTGGCGGAGAGTTCCGTGACGTGCCGGGGCACATCGTCTGGGCGCACCCAATGCAATGCCTTCAGCTCTGTGTCAGAAGCCCTCAGCTGGTTTGCCAGGTCTTGCTCGAAGGGCGGTACGCGCCAAAGGAATTCGACGGCGTCCGACCAACCCAGGTACGGCGGCATCCAGTCGACGAGTGCCGGCTCACCCAGCTCCACGACGATCCCGAGCTCCTCCAGAATCTCGCGCTCGGCTCCAAGACGCGGCGGCTCACCAGGCTCTACGACCCCGCCTGGCAGCTCCCAGTCTTCCTTGTAGTTAGTTTCGAGCAGCAGTACCTCGCCCGCAGGATTGGTGCATAACGCGTGACCAATGACGCGTTTGGTAGGGAGAATGGAATCCATGACCGACGAAAATCCCACCGGGCCGTACACCACGTCGGTGGCGAGCCGGGCATAGATGAGCACGTCGACGAATGCGCCGTCGGACGTACTCACGGCCTCGCGCAGCCGGCCCTCCCTGCGAAATCCCGCTCGATGCAGCGCCACCTGGGCGGCGGTATCGGTGGCGGGAATCTCGACGGTGAGCCGACGCAGGTCGTGGCCCAAAATGGCGTCGTCGGCGGCGAGGCTGATGCCCTTCTCAAGCACCTCGACGTCGACGACCTGCTCCGACCATGACAGCTTGCCGGTGCCGTCGCCGGCCAACGCGACGGCGACGCGAAACTCGGAACTCATCAGTGGGCGTCGCGCTTCAGCCAGATGGAGCCGAGCGGGGGCACCGTGACGTTGGCGCGCGCCGGGAAGTGGCTCCACGGCTCGTCCTTCGCGTGCACTTCGCCGAGGTTGCCGAACTGGCCGGAACCGTCGTAGACGGGGGAGTCCGTGTTCAGGATCTCCTGCCAATCGCCGCTTATCGGCAGGCCGATCTCGTAGTCCACCAGAGGTTCAGGGGAGAAGTTTGTGATGCAGGCGACGTGGTTGCCTGCCTGGTCCTGACGCACCCAGCTGAGCGTGTTGTGGTTGTTGTCGTCGGCGTTGATCCAGGTGAAACCTGCCGGATCGTTGTCGAGCTGCCACAAGGCGCTGTGCTCGCGGTAGATGGTGTTGAGGTCGCGGAAGAGACGCTGCAGGCCGCCGTGTCCCCACAGGTCGGAGACCCACCACTCCAGGCTTACGGCCTCGTTGAACTCAGGGCGCTGCCCGAACTCGCAGCCCATGAAGACGAGCTGCTTGCCGGGGAAGCTCCACATAAACGAGTAGTAGGCGCGCAGCGTCGCGAACTTGCGCCAATCGTCCTGCGGCACCTTGTTGATCATGGAGCCCTTGCCGTGCACGACCTCATCGTGACTGATGGGCAGGATGAAGTTCTCCGAGTACGCGTAGACCATCGCGAATGTGAGCAGGTTGTGCTCGTACTGGCGATACACCGGGTCTAGCTCGAGGTATCGCAGAGTGTCGTTCATCCACCCCATGTTCCACTTCAGGCCGAAGCCCAAACCGTCGGCGTCAACGGGCTTTGTGACGCCGGGGAAGCTCGTCGATTCCTCAGCGATCATGCAGATGCCCGGCTCGCGCTCGTACAGGTGCTTGTTGACGTAGCGAAGGAAGTCGATGGCTTCGAGGTTCTCGCGGCCGCCGTATTGGTTGGGCACCCACTCGCCCTCGTTGCGGGAGTAATCGAGGTAGAGCATGGAGGCAACCGCATCGACGCGGAGGCCGTCGATGTGGAACTCCTGGGCCCAGTAGAGGGCGTTGGAAACAAGGAAGCTCTTCACCTCGTTGCGGCCGTAGTTGAAGATGTAGGTGCCCCAGTCTTTGTGCTCGCCCTGACGCGGGTCAGCGTGCTCGTAGAGGGCGGTGCCGTCGAAGCGGCCGAGGCCGAAGGCGTCCTTCGGGAAGTGGCCGGGCACCCAGTCCATGATGACGCCGATGCCTGCCTGGTGCAGGCGGTCGATGAGGTAGCGCAAATCGTCGGGCTTACCGAAGCGTGACGTGGGGGAGAAGTAGCCGGTGACCTGGTAACCCCAGCTCGGCGCGAACGGATGCTCAGCGAGCGGCATGAACTCGACGTAGGTGTAGCCCTGCCACTTCACGTACTCGACGAGTTCTTCGGCGAGCTGGAGGTACGACTTGCCGCGACGCCACCCGCCCAAGTGCACCTCGTAGATGCTCATCGGCTCGGCGTGCGGCTTGGCCTCACGGCGCTTAGCCATCCACTCGTCGTCGGACCAGATGTACTTCGATTCGTAGACGATCGACGCATTGGCAGGCGCCTGCTCCGAGAACTTCGCAACGGGGTCGGCCTTCTCGTGCCAATTGCCGCTTTGATCTTCGATCTTGTACTTGTAGAGCGTCTCTTCACCGAGTCCTTCGATGAACAGTCCCCAGACTCCAGTTCCGGGGATCAGCTCCATATCGGTGCCTTCCCAGCTGTTGAACGGGCCAGTGACGAGAACCCGCCTAGCATTCGGCGCCCAGACGGCGAACCGTACGCCGGTGACTGGCCCGCGCTCATCGTCATCGACGGTCACGAGCTTGGAACCGAGCCGTTTCCAGACCTCTGTGTCGCCGCCGTTGTGAAACCCCTCAAAATCCCAGCCGGTGAGTCCGCCGAACTTGTCGTGCGCCATGCCATCTCCTCGAAGATCGGTGTCGAGACCCAATCTAGCGCGCAACCCGACATCCCGCGCCTGTCTTGCAGTAACGACGGAACGTGCCCCTCCCCAGGCACCTGCAACCTGTGCGGTTCAGTCGCGGAACAACGTTCCAATGCCTCCCGGAACAGGGCCTGTACCCGGCGGCAAAGCCAGCGCTCAAAGATAGATCAAGTTCGTGGTGCGTCTACCCACCACGAACTTGATCTATCTTTGCCCCTTTGTGCAGTGTCCTTGTTACTCGGTGGTGAGTGCGCGGATAGCGTCGAGGGGAACGTGCGCGAGCTGTGGGCGGAAGCGGGCTTCGTACAGCGCCTCGTAGATGGCCTTATCGAGCTCGTAGGCATCTAGTACCGGATCTGACTGAACGCCGTAGCCGTCGAGGAAGGCTGCGCGACAGTCGTCAAGCCACCCCGACGGCGCATCCCCGGCTTGGCGAGCGTAGGCGAACGAACGCAGCATCCCAGCGACGTCACGCAGCGGAGAATCGAGTTCTCGCCGCTCGGCCAGCGTCTTCATGGGCTCGCCTTCAAAATCGACGTACTTCCACTCGCCAAGGCTTCGAAGCACCTGCCCCAAGTGGCAGTCGCCGTGCACTCGCTGCGTGTCGATATGGGCGCTACCCACGCGGTCGTAGACACGCTGCACACCGTCGCGGAACTCATCCAATGCTGGAAGTTCCTGCGTAGCGGCATCGAATCGCTCGCGAAATACGGCGGCCTTCTCAGTGGAGTCGGCGATGCCTGTGGCAAGCTGCTCATGCAACAGCGAATGCACCGTGGCAAGGTCACGTCCCAATGTGTGCGCCTCCGACGAGAAGTCGAGGCCTGAACGTGCCGCGTCGCAGGCGACGTCGTAGCCGTCCTCCGGTTCGGTGAGCGCTTCGACGAGCACCCCGAGCGCGACGTCTTCGTTGTTCCAGCTGCCATGCAGCTCGGGTGCGACGCCGGAGCCGCGCAGGGCGCCGAGCAGCTCAGCCTCAATTCCTCCGCCGGGCTCCACCCGTCGCAGCACCTTCAGCATGGTGCCGTTATCGAAAAAAACATTGGTGTTGGACTGCTCGCCTTTGAAACGTCGGGCCGAAGCAGGGCGGGGGAGATCGTCGTGGATCACCAGTCCGGGTGCACCGGTTAGGAACACATCCCACAGCGCGAGCCCGTCGTCGACGGCCTCCGCGAGGTTCGGTAGCCGAGAGTGCAGCACCGGCACGTGGTAGGTCTCGGTGTGCGACGTGGGGTAGGCCACGTCGAGTAGCAGCGACTGCACGTCCGCCAGCGGGTCGAGTGAACGAACTCGGCTCAGCTTTCCGCTGCGCCCGCGACCGCCGAACCACCTGGCCTCAGAGGTCAACTGCCACAGCGACTCCGCGAGATTCACTGCGTTACCTTCAGCACGTGCGCCGGCTGGGACGGGTAGAGCTTCACGAAGTTCGACTGCCCCCAAACAAACGACTCGCCTGACAGCTCGTCGGTCACCTGAAGCGGCAGGTTCGGGTCAAGGCCGAGCGCGTCGAAATCAAGGTGTATCTCGGATACGACGTCGTGGTCCGGGCTCAGCGAGCACACGGTGAGTACGACGTCGTCGCCGTCGATCTTGGAAAACGCAATCATCTCGTCGTGCGGCACTTCGTGGAAGTGGATATCTCGCAGTTGTTGCAGCGCCGGGTGCGCCTCTCGGATCTCGTTCAGACGCCCAATCAGCAGATTGAGATTCGGCTGCATCTGGAAATCGCGGGGGCGATACTCGTATTTCTCCGAGTCGAGGTATTCCTCACGGCCAGGCGCGTTTGCTTCGTGCTCGAATAGTTCGAATCCGGAATACACACCCCAAGACGGCGATGTCGTCGCCGCAAGAATCGCCCGGATAGCGAATGCCGCCGGGTTGCCGGACTGCAGGAAGAACGGGTTGATATCCGGGGTGTTTACGAAAAAGTTTGGACGGTAGTACGCGGCCATCTCCGTCGAAAGGTCCGTCAGGTACTCGGTGAGCTCCTGCTTCGTGTTTCGCCAAGTGAAGTACGTGTAGGACTGCTGGTAGCCCACCTTGCCGAGGGTCGCCATCATCTGCGGGCGGGTGAAGGCCTCCGCCAGGAACAGCACCTCGGGGTTCGTGGCATGCACTTCTTTCAACAGCCAATCCCAGAAATCAATGGGCTTCGTGTGAGGGTTGTCGACGCGGAAGATCGTCACGCCCTTATCTATCCAGAACTGCAGAATGCGAAGCGCTTCGTGATAAATCCCCACCGGGTCATTATCGAAATTGATGGGATAAATATCCTGGTACTTCTTCGGTGGGTTCTCCGCGTATGCGATGGTGCCGTCCATTCGCGTCGTGAACCATTCCGGATGCTCTTTCACCCACGGGTGGTCGGGAGATGCCTGCAGCGCGAAGTCCATCGCCACTTCCAAGCCCAGCTCCTTCGCCCGCGCCATGAAACGGTCGAACGCATCGAAGTCGCCCAGGTCGGGGTGGATCGCGTCGTGTCCGCCATCAGCGGAGCCGATAGCCCACGGCGAGCCTGGATCCTCGTCAGTGGCGTCGAGCGTGTTGTTCTTACCCTTCTTGAACGCCTGGCCAATGGGATGAATGGGCGGGAGATACACGACGTGGAAGCCCATCGCTGCGGCTGCTTCAAGCCGCTCATGCGACGAATCCAAAGTGCCCGAGTGCCAGTGGCCATCCTCGTCTTGCCAGGCACCCTGCGAGCGCGGGAAAAACTCGTACCACGACGAGTACAGCGCCCGCCGACGCTCTACGCGGATGGGGTACTCCTGGGTGGGGGAGACGAAATCACGCGGGCCGAAACGAGCCATCGCGCGCTGTACTGGCCTGGCCGTGACGAGTTCGATCACTTCCTCTGCCTCAGCCTCCGGATCAGCCATCGACGAAGCCGTGCCACGGAGGAGCTGCGCCGCACCCAGCACACCCAAGCGCTCCGCATGGGCGGCTGCCCTCTCCAGCAGCGCGTTGCCCTCCATGTGCACGAGTTCGACGTCCACACCGGCGGGAAGCTTCTTGGTGGCATGGTGAACCCAAGTTGCCCACGTGTCTGACCACCCCTCGACGCGGTAGGTCCACTCACCTTCCTCTGCCATGCGAACATGGGCTTCCCAGATGTCCAGGCCAATCGGCTCGATCTGTTGCATGTCGACGCGGCGCTGACGCCCCGTCGGGGATGTGAGGATGACGGATGCGGCGACGGCGTCGTGGCCTTCGCGGAACACATTCGCGGTGATGCGAAGCCGCTCGTGGACCACGGCCTTGACGGGGTAAATCCCGTTCTCGATGACAGGGCTGACCCCAGTGACGGGAATGCGGCCGAAGCCGCCGGGCGTACGATTCAGGCGCTTGTGAGCATTCACATGCAGCAGCCTACCGGCCTTAGGCGTCGCCTGGGAGTGCTCGCGTGGCAGAGTCGTCTGCCATGGCTTCGTTTCGCCACGTCGAGAGCTGCTCAGCTGAGCGTGCCACGTCGGCGCGCAGCAGCGTCACTGAGCGGGGCGGGATGGTCATTCGCCCCAGGGCCGGGAACGCGTCGGCGGAAAGTTCGCCGTCGTCGGCGCTGGTCCACAGGCACTGGAAGCTGCGGCCCATCTCCAGATCCGGCAGGGTGGCCGCGACGGGCTTCGCGCCGGCATTGAACCAGATGAGGAAGCCAGCGTCGACATCTGAGACATACATGCCGAGGTGCTGGCGCGAACGATCAGTCCACGCTTCGGGGCTCATCAGCTTCCCGTCGTGATCCACCCAGGTGAGATCGATGCGTTCCAACGGTTCGCCCTCAGTATCGACGAGTTCCTCGTGGTAGCAGTAGTGGTTGCGGCGAAGCAGGGAATGGGCGGCACGTAGCGCAATGAGTTCCTTCACGCGTTCCTGATTTCGCTGCCAAGGTTTAGGAATATCCCAATCCACCCACGACAAAGGGGAATCCTGGCAGTACGCGTTGTTGTTGCCCTCCTGGGTGCGGCCGAACTCGTCGCCGGCCAGCATCATGGGCGTACCTACGGCGAGGAGCTGCGTCGCGAGCAAGTTCAATACCTGGCGACGGCGCAGCGAATTGATGTCCGCGTCGTCGGTTTCACCTTCCCAGCCATGGTTCCAGGAGCGGTTGTCGTCGGAGCCGTCCCTATTACTCTCGCCGTTGGCTTGGTTGTGCTTCACGTCGTAGCTCACGAGGTCCCTTGCGGTGAACCCGTCGTGGGCAGTCACGAAGTTGATGCTGCTCTCGGGGCCACGTCCGGGACGATCGAAGACGTCGGCGGATCCAGCGAGTCTCGTCGCGAGGCCGCTGACGCCGCCCGCGTGACCGCGCCAGAAATCTCGCACGTGGTCTCGGAACTTGTCGTTCCACTCCGCCCAGCGGTTGCTGAAATTGCCCACCTGGTAGCCGAAGGGCCCGATGTCCCACGGCTCCGCGATCAGCTTGATGTCCGCGAGCAACGGGTCTTCGTCAAAGATTGAGCGCATCGGGTGGTCCGGTACGACGTGGTGGTTCTCGTCGCGGAAGAGTGTGGTGGCGAGGTCGAAGCGGAAGCCGTCCACACCCATCTCCTGGACCCAATAGTGCAGTGAGTCCTGGATGAGGCGTCGCACCATGGGGTGCGAGGTGTCTAGCGAGTTGCCGCAGCCGGTGACGTCGTAGTCGCTCAAGTGCCCGCGGTCCATGCGGTAGTACGAGTCCTGGGCGATGCCTCGAAACGACAGGCTGGGGCCATCGACGCCGCCTTCGGCAGTGTGGTTGTACACAACGTCGAGCAGCACCTCGATGCCCGCCTTATGGAGGGCTGAGACCATTTGCTTGAAGTGGTCCACCTGGGAACCCGCCATGCCATGCGCTTTGTACATCGCGTGTGGGGCAAAGAAGCCGAGCGTGTTGTAGCCCCAGTAGTTGCGCAGGCCCTTGAGTGCGACGAATGGTTCGGAGACGAAATGGTGGATGGGCAGCAGTTCGACGGCGGTGACGCCCAAATCGACGAGGTAGTTGATGACATCGGGGTACGCAAGGCCAAGGTACGAGCCGCGAAGGTGATCTGGCACGAAAGGATGCAGTTTCGTGAATCCACGCAAATGCATCTCATAGATCACGGATTCAGCGAGAGGGCGACGACGTGCGATGGGCGTGGGTGCGGGTGTGTCTGCGACCACAACGCCTAGGGGCACGGAACCTAGCGAGTCGTGTTCGTCGATGCGGCGCGGGTCGTCGTCGCGGAACGCCCGGATGCGGGCGCGGAAATCGACGCCGCCACTAATCGCGCGGGCATATGGATCAAGCAACAGCTTATTCGGATTGAAACGACGGCCATGCTGCGGCTCCCACGGGCCGTCGACGCGGAAGCCGTACATCTGACCAGCCTGGACGCCGGGCACGAAAAGCTTCCAGACGCCGTCGGGGCGTACGTGCATGGGTAGCAGCGTGGGTCGTGGATGATCGTCGACCAATACCAGCTCTACTTGAGTGGCGTCTGGGGACCAGAGCGAGAACTCAGCGCCGTCTGGGAGGAGCCTGGCTCCAAGCGGGGTTTCGCCGTGGACGTCAGTCATGAACCCTCCGGTACGTAGTTTGGCAACTCGGCGATTCTGCCAGAAGCTTGGAACAAGTACGAACGACGCACAGCTGCCCTGGGAGGTTTACCGTGCAAACGGCTTACATGGATCACGCCGCCACCTCGCCTATGCGCCCGGAGGCGGTGGATGCGCTCCAAGCCCACCTGCATCTCGTCGGCAACCCAGCCGCGCTGCATCGGGCCGGGCAGCGCGCCCGCGCCGCGCTCGAGGAAGCCAGAGAGCAATTGGCGGGCGTCGTCGGCTGCAAGCCCGCTGAGGTGATTTTCACCTCGGGGGGGTCCGAGGCCGATTCCCTGGCTGTGCTCGGCGGGTGGCAGACCAGCGGACGCGAGCGCGCCGTCGTATCTGCTATCGAGCACGACGCTGTCCTGGGCGCAGTCGAGCGCGGCGCGGAGGCCCTGCCCGTGACCCGTGAGGGCATCGTGGACCTCGAGGAAGCGGGCAAGGCTATCGACGAGCGCGTCGGCGTCGTCTCTGTGATGACGGTGAACAACGAGACCGGCATCATCCAACCCGTCGACGAGGTGCGCCGGCTGGCGCTTCGCAAGGGCGCATGGATGCACACCGACGCGGTGCAGGCGCTCGGGCATGTGCCGCTAGATTTCGCGTCGATGGGTGTCGACATGATGAGTCTTTCCGCGCACAAACTGGGCGGTCCTGTCGGCATCGGGGCACTCATTTCCAGGCGGAGCATCCAGCCGACGCCCATCGGCCTGGGCGGCGGGCAGGAGCGCGGAGTGCGCTCGGGTACGGGCATGGTCGCTCTGGCAGCGTCGTTTGCTGCGGCGGCGAGGGTCGCCGTCGACAATCTCGACGTGGAAGTGCAGCGGTTGCGAGGGTTCACGGCCAAGATTTCCTCGACGCTCGAGGAGCTTGGAGCGACGGTGAACACATCTGACGCGCCACACGCGCCTCACATCGTCAACGCCACGTTCCCGCAGATTCGGGCAGGTGACTTGCTGTTCTTGCTGGATCAGCGGGGTGTGCAAGCCTCGGTGGGCAGTGCGTGCCGCGCAGGGGTGCACCAACCCTCCAAGGTGCTCATGGCGATGGGGCGCAGCGAAGACGATGCGGCGTCGACGCTGCGATTCTCGCTCGGCTGGAACACCACGGAGGATGAAGTCGCGATGTTGTGCGACGAGCTGCGCCGCTGCCTGAGGCTTGCGCAGCTGGCATTCTGAGCGCATCGCGTACAGTGGAGCGCCGGAAGGAGGCGCAATGCGGGTATTGGCGGCAATGAGCGGCGGCGTGGATTCCGCCGTCGCGGCGGCACGGATGGTTGCGGCAGGGCACGAGGTGACCGGAGTGCATCTTGCGCTCAGCAAGAATCCAGAAAGCTACCGGTCCGGCGCGCGCGGGTGTTGCTCGCTGGAAGATTCGCACGACGCCAGACGGGTGGCTGACAAGCTGGGTATCGGGTTCTACGTCTGGGACTTCGCGGAGGAATTTCACCGTGACGTTGTCGAGGACTTCGTGGCCGAGTACCAAGCCGGACGCACCCCCAACCCCTGCCTGCGATGTAACGAGAAGATCAAGTTCGCCGCGCTGTTGGACCGCGCCATCCATCTGGGCTTTGACGCGGTCGCAACCGGTCACTACGCCAGCTTGCACCACGCCGACGACGGCAGCGTGACACTGCATCGCGCCGCCGACATGGCGAAGGACCAGAGCTACGTGCTGGGCATGCTGAATCAGGAACAACTCGCGCACTGCGTCTTCCCGCTGAACAACGTGGAGAAGCCCGTCGTACGCCAGGAAGCGCAGGCGCTCGGGCTGGGTGTGGCGAAGAAACCCGACAGCCACGACATCTGCTTCATCCCCGACGGGGACACGCAAGGCTTTCTCTCACGCCACCTGGGCGACGTTGCCGGACCCATCGTCGACGCGGACGGTCACGTGTTGGGCGAGCACCAAGGGCACCACCGCTACACCGTCGGGCAGCGCAAGGGCCTCGACCTGCGCGTACCCGCCGCCGACGGCAACCCGCGCTACGTCCTGCGCATCGAACCGGCTCGCAACACCGTCGTGGTGGGTGCGAAAGAGGAGCTGGCGGTGCGCGTGATGCACTGCATCCGCCCGACGTGGACGGTGGCCCCCGCATCAGAGCCTTGGCGCGGGCAGGCGCAGTTCAGGGCGCATGGCACCCCCGTCGACGCCTGGTTCAGGCCAACAGACGAAGGAATCGACGTGGAGTTCGACCAGCCAGCGAGAGGCGTCGCCCCTGGCCAGACCGTCGTTTCCTACGACGGTGACCGAGTGGTCGGCAGCGCGGTGATTGCGAGCACTGAACCGTGAGAATCACCGCAGCCGGATCCCTACCAGGCGACGACTTCCGCGGCGCGCTCACAGCGATGACCGAGGCGCTGCCCGACATCACGCCCTTGCCGGAGTTGCCCGAGCGAGGCTTGGAATCGCAGATGATTGGGCGAGCGCTCGGGTTGATTGATGACTTGGAGTTTGATCTGCAGCCCGCTGGCTGGCGGCTCACCAATCACTCTGACGCCGCCCATCGTCGGGCGAAGGCGTGGTGGCGTCGAGACCTTGATGACGCAGAGGAGCTGCTGCAGGATTTCGAGGCCGTGCTCAAGGTGGCCGTCGCCGGCCCGTGGACGCTGGCCGCTGCCGTCGAGCGGCCCAGGGGAGACCGGTTACTGGCCGACCACGGTGCTAGGCGCGACGTAGCGCAGGCGCTGCACGAGGGCGTGCTCCGGCTTGCTGCTGACCTTGCTCGACGCCTGCCCGGCGCTACGGTGAGCTGGCAGATCGACGAGCCGTCGCTGGTGGCAGTTCGTCGCGGTCAGATTCCGACGGCATCTGGCTTCTCCAAGCATCGCGACGTGGACGTTTCGGATCTGGCCGACACGTTGGCGCCGTTTCATGACGCTACCTTGCACTGCTGCGCGCCCGGCGAGTGGCTGGACGTGGCGTCGCGCTCCGGCTTCAGGTCCGTGCACGTCGACGCATCCCTCCTCGTCAGCATCGATGCGCTCGGCAGTTGGGTGGACGACGGGCACGACGTGGCGCTGGGCGTCGTAGATACTGTGCACGCGAGGCGGCAACCGGTAGACCGCATCATTGACGCTGCCCGACGGGTCACCCGCGAACTGGGCGTGGGTGACTGGCTGACCCTCGCCCCGGCGTGCGGACTGGCCGGTTGGCAGCAACGCGACATCGTCTGGCAGCTCAACGAACTCCGGCGAGCAGGCGAGCTGCTGGAACAAGACCGCGCATAGCTGTCAAAAGCCCACCGCCAAGTACACTTAGCCGCATGGCTGTCTTCTCTGATCTCGATTTGAGCCGTGACATGCCGCTTCGCGCGCGCCCGGAGCTGGGCCGAGGACCAGCATGGGTGCACACGACGAGATTCAAGCGCGCCGTTCGAGTTCTGGTGCCTATTGTCACGGTGGCGATCGCCGTCGGTGTGTTCTTCCTGGGCAGACTGTTCTATCTCATGCTCACCGGGCAGTAGCGCAGGAGCCCACATTCGCGAAACCCCCTAAGATGGTGCGGGTTGGCTGTGTGGAAGGAGAACCGACGTGGCTGTGACGCCCGAAGACATCGCGCGGCTCGCGGGCCTGGCGAGGCTCAAGCTGAGCGCCGAAGAATGTGCCGAGCTTGCCCCCGAGATCGACGTAATTTTGGAATCCATGGCGAAGGTGGGCGAACTTTCCGGCGAGGATGTTGAAATCACCACCCACGCCGTCCCTCGCACAAACGTATTCCGCGACGACGAAGTACGCCCGAGCCTCACCCCTGAACAGGCGCTATCTGGGGCGCCCGCTGCCGAAGAAGGGCGCTTCCGCGTGCCCGCCATCTTGGGGGAGGAGTGAAGATGCTGACCCAACAATCTGCCGCTGAACTCGGACGCATGATCGCCTCCGGCGATGTCACCTCCGTCGACGTAACCAACGCCTTTTTGGAGCGCATCGACCAGCTCAACCCTGAGCTCAACGCCTTCCTCCACGTTGACCGCGACGGCGCGCTCAAGGCAGCAGCTGCCGTCGACGCACGCATTGCGGCGGGGGAGAAGCTCGGCCCGCTCGCGGGCGTGCCGATCGGCGTCAAAGACAACTTCTGCACCGTCGACACGCCCACCACCTGCGGCTCGCGGATGCTTGAAGGCTGGATCCCGCCCTACGACGCGACCGTGGTCAGTCGCGTGCGCAATGCCGGTCTGGTGATCGTCGGGAAAACCAATATGGACGAGTTCGCGATGGGCTCCTCCACGGAAACCTCCGCGTATGGCCCCAGCCGCAACCCGTGGGATACCGAACGCATCCCCGGCGGCTCCGGTGGCGGGTCCGCGGCTGCGGTCGCGGCTCGCCTCGTTCCGCTGGCACTCGGCTCGGACACCGGCGGCTCCATTCGGCAGCCCGCTTCCGTGACGGGCACCGTCGGAATCAAGCCGACGTACGGCGCCGTCTCGCGCTATGGCGTGGTAGCGATGGCGTCGTCGCTGGATCAGCCTGGCCCGTGCGCGAACACCGCCGAGGACGCGGCGTTGCTGCAACAGATTATCGGCGGTCTCGACGAGATGGATGCCACCAGTCTGGATCTCGCGGTTGATGGCCTCGCTGATGCGGTGCGCGCCACCTCGCTGAAGGGTCTGCGCGTCGGCATCGTCGAGCAATTCACCGGCGACGGATTCCAGCCGGGAGTGCAGGCCCGATTCGACGAGGCGGTCGCCCTGCTGGAGCAACTGGGCGCCACGGTCACGACGGTGTCGTGCCCGAAGTTCGACTACGCCATGTCCGCCTACTACCTGATCCAACCGTCGGAACTGTCCAGCAACCTGGCCCGCTTCGACGGAATGCGATACGGCCTGCGTGCCGGCGACGACGGTACGCATTCCGCTGAGGAAGTGATGAGCCTCAGCCGCGAACAAGGCTTTGGCAAGGAGGCGAAGCGTCGAATCATCATCGGCACCTATGCGCTCTCCGCTGGTTACGCAGACCAGTTCTACGGCCAGGCACAGAAGGTGCGGACTCTCATCATCAAGGATTTCGAGGCCGCCTTCGAGCAGTGCGACGTGTTGATTTCGCCCACCACCACCTCCGTCGCGTTCAAACTGGGCGAGCGCACGCAGGACCCGATCTCGATGTACATGTCGGACCTGTGTACCACCCCGTCGAACCTCGCCGGCAACGCGTCGGCGTCGTTCCCCATCGGGCTCTCCGACGGGCTCCCCGTCGGCTTGCAGGTGGTGGCGCCGATCGGTGCCGACGCGCGCTTGTACCAGGTGGGTGGTGCGCTGGAGAAGGCATTGGAAGAGCAGTGGGGCGGACCGTTGCTGAACAAGGCTCCGCAGTTCGAGACGAAGGGTGCATGAGATGGACTTCGAAGACGCTCTAGAACAGTTCGACCCCGCCGTGGGACTCGAGGTACACGTCGAGCTCAACACCAAGACGAAGATGTTCTGCGGCTGCGCGAACACGTTCGGTGCGGAACCCAACACAAACACCTGCCCCGTGTGTTTAGGCTTGCCAGGCTCGCTTCCTGGCATCAACGGTAAGGCTGTGGAATCCGCGATTCGGCTTGGCTTGGCCCTGAACTGTGAGATCGCTCCATACAGCCGTATGGCCCGGAAAAACTACTTCTACCCGGACATGACGAAGAACTTCCAGACCAGCCAATACGACGAGCCCATCTGTCACGACGGCTGGGTGGACGTCGAGGTGGAGGGTCAGACGTTCCGCGTCGACATCGAGCGCGCGCACATGGAAGAAGACGCTGGTAAGTCCACGCACCAGGGAACGACGGGGCGCCTGCAGGGCTCCGAATATTCACTGCTGGACTACAACCGTGCTGGCGTGCCGCTGATCGAGATCGTCACGCGCCCCATTCTCGGTGCTGGCGAGCACGCTCCAGCCGTGGCGCGAGCCTACGTCGCCTATCTTCGCGAGATGGTGAAGGCGCTTGGCATCTCGGATGCGCGCATGGAGCAGGGGTCACTTCGCTGCGACGCGAACGTCTCCATCGCGCCGAAGGGCTCAGAGCAACTCGGCACCCGCACGGAGACGAAGAACGTGAACTCGTTGCGCTCTATCGAGCGGGCGATCCGCACGGAGATTGAGCGCCAGGCCGACGTATTGGAGGCCGGGGAGAGCGTGTTCCAGGAGACGCGCCACTTCGACGAGTCGTCCGGCACCACCAGCTCCGGTAGGCCGAAGTCCGACGCCGACGATTACCGCTACTTCGCAGAACCCGATCTGCTGCCCGTCGCGGCCAGTCCGGAGTGGATTGAGGAGTTGCGCGCGACGCTGCCCGAGCCGCCCGCGAAGCGCCGCGCCCGCTTGCAGCAAGAGTGGGGATTTTCCGATATCGACTTCGCCGGCATCGTGGGTGCCGGGGCGCTGGACCTCGTCGACGAGACCGTCGCCGCCGGCGCCACGCCTGCGGCGGCGCGCAAGTGGTGGGTATCCGATCTTGCCCGACGCGCCAACGAGGCCGGAGTAGAGCTCGAGGCCGTCGGGATCACGCCGCGGCAGGTCGCAGCCGTGCAGGGACTCGTCGACGAAGGCAAGATCAACGACAAACTCGCTCGTCAGGTCATCGACGGCGTCATCGCCGGCGAAGGTGAACCTGCTGAAGTGGTGGATGCGCGAGGGCTTGGCGTCGTCTCCGACGAGGGTGCGCTCGGTGCCGCCGTCGACGAAGCCATCGCCGCTAACCCGGATGTCGCGGAGAAGATCCGCGGAGGCAAGGTCCAGGCCGCCGGCGCGCTGATCGGTCAAGTGATGAAGGCGATGCGCGGCCAGGCCGACGCCGCCAAGGTACGCGAGCTCATCCTGGAGAAGCTCACCTAGCGGCATCTCGTCGATGAGTGAGTCGTACCGTGCTCAAACACCGGGGACAGCGCCCACTCCGCTCATCGACTAGGCGACGTAGTCGCCGTATCGAGATGCGCCGACAGAAAAACTTCAAAATCCGTACGCAGTTCGACCAAACCCCCCGAAATCGGGCCCTTCATCGCATCTGCGTACGGATTTTGAAGTTCGACGACGGGTGATTTCGATACACCCGCTACGCGGGCTACTCAATCACCGGCGGACGGACGCCTCGGTCATCGAGTAGGCGACGGAGTCGCCGTATCGAGATGCAGCAACTACAGCGCAGCGATTGACTTGCGGTATGCGTCTTGGTCGTCGGCGGTAATGGTGACGTCGCCGGCGCGACCACTGAAGTGCAGCAAAAGCTCGCTCGGGGCGCCTTCGACGTACACCACCTGCTGGCCGTGTCCATACGACTTCGTGTGGCCGTCCGTGGGCGTCACGACGAGACGATACGGCTTCCCAAGCTGCGTCTTTCGAGCCAACAGCCGAACGATCCTGCTCAGATATGCCTGGCTGCTCTGGTCGAGTTCCACGCGTTCGCCGCGCGGGCGACGCACATCCTCATGGTGCAGATAGTATTCGGCGCCATTCACCAGCGGGTCGAGCACTCGCATCAGGCCAGCGGGTTGGGCAAGCGCATCGAGCAGCCCTTCGAAACCCAAGCGGTGCAACCCCTCCATTTGAAGGCGCTCGGTGCGTCCTGCGAAACGCGGAATCGCGATGCCAGGTAGCGCTGCCAGACGGTGCTCGCGGACCCACAGATGTGCAGCCAGGTCTTGCACCTGCCAACCTTCGCAAGCTGTGGGTGCGAAAGGCCCGACCTCCCTCATGAAATCAAGAAGTTGACGACGTTGGGCGCGGGCAAAGCTCATGGTTGCAGTCTAGCTGCGGTTGAATGGGGGTATGCCGGATATTTCCTTCAACAGCGACGGCCTCGTCCCCGTCATCGCACAAGACGCCACGAATGGCGATGTGCTCATGATGGCTTGGATGAACGAGGAATCCCTAGAACTCACTCGCAAGACTGGACGCGCAACGTATTGGTCGCGCAGCAGGCAAGAGCTTTGGGTGAAGGGCGAAACCTCCGGGCATTTTCAGGAAGTGGTATCCATGTGCGCAGACTGCGACGGCGACACCCTGCTCATGCAGGTGCATCAGGTGGGCGCGGCCTGCCACAACGGCACTAGAACCTGCTTCACCAACCCTGTCGAGGGCATCGCATGATTTCCCTCGACGACTTCCGGGCGATGGCGAAAACCCGTCGGGTGATCCCGGTTTGGGAGAAGGTGATTGCCGACGACCTGACCCCCATCGCGCTGTATGACCAGCTCTGCCACGGACGCACAGGCACGTTCCTGCTGGAATCGGCGGAGGCTGGGAAGCTGGGGCGGTGGTCGATCGTCGGCGTCCGCTCAGATGCCAATCTCACCTCGCGCGAGGGCGTTGCCTGCTGGTCAGGACGCGACATCGCAGGGTTGGCGAGGCGAGGAGACCCCGTCGAGCTCCTGCGGGAGGCGCTCGGGGAGTTCTCCACGGACCGCGACCCCGCCCTCCCGCCTTTCCAGGCCGGTCTCGTCGGATTTCTCGGGTACGACGTAGTCCGGCGCCTGGAGCGTTTGCCCGAACACACCGCCGACGATCTGCACATCCCAGAACTCATGTTCCTGCTCACCAGCGAAGTGGCCATCTTGGACCACGAGCTGGGCGAGCTGTGGCTCGTCGCGAACGCCATCAACTGGGACGGATCGCCCGAGCGCGTAGACCAGGCGTACGCGCGCGCCGCCGACGCCGTGGCACGCATGCGTTCGACGGTGCTCGAGCCCCGTCGACCACTCACCGCAACAGTGGGGGATGCGAAGTCGCTGGAGATTCGACGTCAGCGCTCCAGCGCAGAGTTCCAGGGCATCGTCGAGCAGGCGCAGGAGGAGATCAAGGCTGGCGAGGCGTTTCAGATTGTGGTGTCGCAGCGGTTCGAAATCCCAACCAGCGCCCGTCCGTTCGACGTGTACCGGGCGCTACGAATCACCAACCCCAGCCCCTACATGTACTTCTTCAACCTAGAAGAGTTCGCTATCGTCGGCGCATCGCCAGAAGCGCTGGTGAAGGTCCGCGACGGTGTGGCCACCACGCGTCCTATCGCCGGATCGCGTCCGAGAGGAGCCACCGCGCAGGAAGATCGTCGGCTGGCTGAGGAACTCGTCGCAGATGAGAAGGAGCGGGCCGAACACATCATGCTGGTGGACCTCGGTCGCAACGACCTCGGGCGCATCTGCCAGCCCGGCACGGTCGTCGTCGAGGAAATGTTGAACGTGCACCGCTACTCGCACATCATGCACCTCGAGGCCGCGGTCACGGGGAAGCTTCGCCCCGAGTGCAGCTCACTCGACGCCGTGCTCGCGTGTTTCCCGGCAGGCACGCTGTCTGGCGCGCCCAAGGTGCGGGCGATGGAGATCATCGAGCGGCTGGAACTCACCCGTCGGGGACTCTACGGCGGTGTGGTGGGCTACCTCGACTTCGCCGGCGACGCCGAGGTAGCCATCGCGATCCGCACCGCCGTGATCGCCGACGGCGTTGCCCACGTCCAGGCAGGCGCCGGCGTCGTGAAAGATTCGGTGCCCGAGCTCGAAGACGCCGAATGCTCTCACAAGGCGCGCGCCGTCGTCGAAGCCCTGCGAAAGGCCTCGTCGTGGCTCTGAAGTCGAGGCGAGTTGCCACTGCGCTCGGCGCCCTGGGCGCGTTGGCGGCTGGCATTGCTGGCAACGCCGTCGGAGCGTCTGCGACTATGGGCGTGGCCTGGGCCGCGCTCGCGGCGGTTGCGCTCAGCCTCATGCTGCACGGCACGGGGCTCAGGGTGCTCGGTTTGATTCTGGCGCTCCTGGGCGTTGGGGGAATCGCGGCCTCGATCACCGAGCAGCCCTGGATCATAGGCGGGTTCGTTCCGGTGATTGGGTCAGCGGTGTTGATGGTTTTGTACAGCCCCCGATGGCGTTCCTCCCGCCCGACGCGAACAACGCAACGCAGCTTGTGGGAGGACCTGGATAACGGAGAGGACCCCACCATCTGATCTCGTGGCCAGCGGGGAATTTATCTTGGCCCCGCTGTCAGGCGCTCGCTTTCCTGCGCGTGCGTGAACGCTCGAAAGACGTGAGCTTGGCGCCTACTTCGCTTATCGAACTACGATGCCTCACATGATCGCGTTAGCCAGCCTCCCATTGCACCCTCTCGTCGTGCACCTGCCGGTAGTGTTGCTGCCGCTGGCTGCGTTCGGCATTGCTTTTCTCACCTTCCAGCCCAAGGCTAGGCGGCGTATGGCTGTCCCACTCATCGTCGTATTGGCAGTGGGATTTGCGTTCACGTTAGTGGCCAGCCGCACTGGTGAGATGCTGGCGCCGTACGTCGGGGGAGAGCCCACTCAGCACGCGACGCTCGGGCGCTGGCTGGTCTGGGCGTCGTTGCTGTTCTTCATTGTGGGTGGGGGTTGGCTGTGGTGGGTGCGTCACGATGTGCGGATCGCGGGCAAGCAGGATCGCGACTCCAGGATGAAGTTGCTGGGTGGCATGGTGTCGACGCTGATTGGTCTCGGCGTGGTTGCGCTCACGGTAACCGTCGGGCACCTCGGCGCGCGCGCCACTTGGATGGACGTCGTCGACCCACCGAAGACGCCGGCGACAACGGCGTCGGACGGCGTCACGATGTTGGAGGTTTCTCGCCACTCGAAAGATGACGACTGCTGGGTGGCGATTCGCGGCGAGGCATATGATCTGAGCGAGTGGCTGCCGCGGCACCCGGGCGGACCCAGCCGGATCGGGCGCGTCTGCGGTACGGACGCGACCGCAGAGTTCAGCAAGAAACACGACGGGCAACAGCGCCCATTGACCACGCTCGAGCAGTACAAGCTCGGCCCCGTGGTGGGCTGACGAAGCCGCCGATACTTTGAAATTCGACCGTTATCCTCCACAAGAAGCAAAAGCCCCCTGGTTTTTGGCGACTTTCTTCAGGCGTGGAGGATAACGGTCATTTTCGAGTGTGGCCTCGTGTCTGCGCTGCCTCGGTGCTGGACGTCCGGGTACGGATAGCCATGTCGACCTGTCATGCCGCTGTATGACCGAAATCCTCCACGCCTGCAAAAAATTGCAGTTTTCGGGGGTGCTTTTGCTTCTGGGGGAGGATAACGGTCACTTTTCGATGAAGCTCAGGGGAGACGAAGGCCGTCGGGCGTAGCCACCGCCAGCCCATCGGCCACCAGCGACGCCACGGCACGCTCGCGCTGGGCGGCATCTGGCCACAGGGCAGCGACATCCGACTCAATGAGCGGCCCGTCTGCTTCACGCAGCGCTCTCAATACCCTGCCCCTGGCCTGCCGATCGCTGCCTTCGAACTTGGCTTGCCTCGGCCTACCCGACGGTGCGTTCTCCGGCTTTCCTGCACGCACCCAAGCACACTCGTCCTGCAGCGGGCACTCGTCACAGGCCGGGAACTTGCTCGTACACACCAAAGCCCCGAGCTCCATCAGCGCCGCATCCACGAGTGCAGCCTCGGCCGCATCTTCTGGTAGCAGGCGCTCGACGTCGATGAGATCGCTGCGCTTTGGCCCACCCTGGTTCGCGAGCCCGTGCACGAATCTGGCAACTACCCGCCGAACGTTGGTGTCCACGACGGGGTGACGCTCGCCGTAATGAAAGACTGCGACAGCGCGCGCGGTGTAGTCACCGACCCCAGGAAGCTCTAGCAACGCATCGACGTCCGCAGGCACTAGCCCACTGTGACGCTCGACGATTTCCCGCGCAGTCTGCTGCAACCGTAACGCCCGTCTCGGGTACCCGAGCGTTCCCCAAGCTCGCAACACATCGGCAGTCGGCGCCTCCGCGAGGTCCCGCGGGGTTGGCCACCGCTGCAGCCACCGATCAATCTCGACGGCGACCCTCGCTGCCTGCGTTTGCTGCAGCATGATCTCGCTCACCAGGGTTCCCCAGGCGGGGAATTCGGGACGACGCCAGGGCAGGTCCCGGGCATGCGACGCGTACCAGGGCGCGAGAAGGGCGTACGGGTCAGACATGATGCTTCACTGTAGAGGCAAGTCGTGGCTCCAGCCGGTTGTGACTCAAGTGCGGTATTGTCCATCCCAGTAGCGATGAAAGGATGAGGATGGCGAGCACAGCGCGTTACTACCACCACGGACAGAGCCCCGCGGCGTGGGTCGGCAGCGTACTGGCGGCGGTGGGTTTTGTCGTCGTCTTCATCGGCATCTTCCTTGGCCCGTCGTGGCTGGTCGTCGGCATCGGCGGCGGCGTGGTGTTGCTTGCTGGCATCGTCACTCTCGTTATGAAGGCGATGGGGCTCGGACAGCCGTGAGCGTCCTCGAATCCATCATTGCGGGAGTACGCGAGGATCTAGAGCAACGCCGCCAGCGCGCTCCGCGGGCCGACTTGGAGCTGTGGCTTGAAGCTTGCGTGGCTCCGACGGACCCTCTGCCAGCTTTCCGCAACGATGGCTTGAGCGTTATCGCC
This sequence comes from Propionibacteriaceae bacterium, assembly GCA_032576855.1. GTDB lineage: Bacteria > Actinomycetota > Actinomycetes > Propionibacteriales > Propionibacteriaceae > Arachnia. The sequence goes on along the minus strand of JAWFWL010000007.1, from coordinate 85,608 downwards.
GAGGTGAAGCGCAGATCTCCCTCGAAGGGGGACCTGGCTACTATCAGCAACGCGGCAGCCCTAGCAGGAAGCTACGAGGCCGGTGGCGCTGCAGCGATTTCCGTGCTCACCGAGCAGCGCCGATTCGGCGGCTCGCTGGCGGACTTCGACGCGGTTCGCTACCGCGTTGATATCCCGATGCTTCGTAAAGACTTCATTGTCGACGAATACCAAATCCTCGAGGCGCGCGTGCATGGCGCCGATATGGTCTTGCTCATCGTTGCTGCGCTCACCGACGAGGAACTCACTCGTTTGCTGGAGTTCTCGTGGGATCTGTGCCTTACCCCGTTGGTGGAGGTGCACACCGTTGATGAGGCAGTCCGCGCACTGGATGCGGGTGCGGACCTCATCGGTGTAAACAATCGCAACCTCAAAACGCTCGACGTGGACCTCGCCAACTTTGGGCGCATCGTGCAGCACATCGGGGACGACGTGGTGCGCGTCGCCGAATCGGGCATTTTCACTCCCGACGACGCCCGACGCGTGCGAGACGAGGGCGCGGACGCCATTCTCGTCGGTGAGGCTCTGGTGAAGCACGGCAATCCGCGCGAGGCCGTCCGTGCATTGGCTGGCCGCTAATCTTGCACCTATGACTTCACTTCCCGACGCGCAGGGACACTTTGGCCGCTACGGTGGCAAGTTTGTTCCGGAGGCGCTGCAGGCCGCGCTGTTGGAACTCAAACAAGCGTTCGACGACGCGCAGGCGGACCCGACGTTCACCCGCGAGCTTCGTCGGCTCCAGCATGATTACGCCGGGCGCCCCACACCGGTGACTCTCGCCAGCCGCTTTTCCGAGCACGCCGGCAACGCCCAGGTGTACTTGAAGCGCGAGGACCTGAACCACACTGGCGCGCACAAGATCAATAACGTGCTGGGTCAGGCGCTGCTCACTAAGCGAATGGGTAAGCGTCGCGTGATCGCGGAGACGGGCGCCGGCCAGCATGGTGTCGCGACGGCTACTGCTGCGGCGCTGCTGGGTCTCGAGTGCCGGATCTACATGGGGGAAGTGGACACGCAGCGCCAGGCGCTCAACGTCGCACGCATGCAGCTGCTGGGCGCCGAAGTGGTGGCGGTCGCCGCAGGTTCGCGCACGCTGAAGGATGCCATGAACGAGGCGATGCGGGATTGGGTGACCACCGTCGATCACACGCATTACCTGATTGGCACTGTGGGCGGGCCGCACCCGTTCCCCGTCATGGTCCGCGAGTTTCAGAGGATCATCTCCACGGAATCCAGGGCGCAGATGTTGGAGCACTTCGACGCTCTGCCCACGCACGTCGTGGCATGCGTGGGCGGCGGCTCCAACGCCATCGGCCAGTTCTACGATTTCATCGACGACGACGTCGCGCTGCTCGGCATCGAAGCCGGTGGCGACGGGGTAGAGACCGGGCGTCACGCCGCCACCATCGGCGCGGGCACGCCCGGCGTCTTGCACGGCACCCGCACCTATGTGCTGCAAGACGACGATGGGCAGACCATCGAATCGCACTCCATCTCCGCGGGCCTCGACTATCCGGGCGTCGGCCCGGAGCACGCCTGGCTCGCGGATACCGGCCGGGCCAGCTACGAATCAGTGACTGATACCGAAGCCATGGACGCGTTTCGTCTGCTCAGCCAGACCGAGGGCATCATCCCGGCTATCGAATCGGCGCACGCGCTCGCTGGCGCGCTCAGGCTGGGCAAGCGTTTGGCGGCGGAGGAACCGTCGGTGTCCCCGCGCATTCTAGTGTGCCTCTCAGGCCGGGGCGATAAGGATACGTCGACGGCATTTGAATGGTTTGGCCTCACTGGTGAGCCCGACGAGAAGGTGGGTGCATGACCATGGCATATTCCCCTGAGCGGCTGGGAAAATCGGGGCAAGTGGTTGCCAGGTGCCTCGACGAAGGCCGCGCGGCGATGGTGGGCTATTACCCCGTCGGTTATCCCGACGTGCCTCGCTCCCTGGATGCGATGGAGGCCATCGTGGCGGGCAGCGACGGGCAAGGCGCTGACCTCGTCGAGATTGGCATCCCGTACTCTGACCCGCTCATGGACGGTCAGGTGATCCAGCGCGCGGCAAACGCAGCACTGCGAGGCGGGGTCCGCACCCGCGACGTGCTGATCGCCGCTGAGCGCGTCGCCGCCACGGGCGCCATGCCGCTCACCATGACGTATTGGAACCTCATCGAGGCGTACGGTGTAGACGCTTTCGCGCGCGATTTCGCGAACGCTGGCGGCGGGGGAGTGATCACCCCAGATCTCCCGGCCGATGACTGCGAAGAGTGGCTCGCAGCCACCGACGCGCACGGACTGGATCGTATTTTCCTGATCGCGCCGTCGTCGACGGACGAACGCCTCGCCATGACGATGCAGGCCTCGCGCGGCTGGGTGTATGCCACCTCGGTGATGGGCGTCACTGGGGCCAGGACACAGACGTCTGATGCTGCGCCGCGCATTGTGCAGCGCGCGAGAGAGGCCGATCCGTCCATCCCCGTCGGCATCGGGCTTGGGGTTTCGAACGGTGAACAGGCCAGGGAGATCGCGACGTTCGCGGACCTGGTGATCGTCGGTTCCGCGCTCATCAGCACCATCGAATCGGCCCCTGATTTCATAAGCGGCCTGCCGAAGCTGCGTGCGCTGGCGGGCGGGATCGCGGCGGGCGTCGTTGGGAGTAAGCGTTGATCACTAGACGCAAGTTTCTGGCGGCATCCGCTGGCGTTCCCCTGCTCGCTGCCTGCGGCGAAAATGAGCAACCGGCAGCCACCGTCGAAGGCGGCAGCGCAGACAGTAGCTTCCACGGCAAGCGCATCCCGGGCGGTTGGGACATCCCGGACGTCACCCTCACGGATCAGCACGGGAAGCCGTTCAATATCCGCACCGGCTGGAACACTCCTGCCGCGGCGCTGTTCTTCGGCTACCTGAATTGCCCCGACGTGTGCCCCGGCATCATGGCGGATATGGCGACGGCCAGGAGGCGCCTCGGTGACGAGGCAGCAAAGAAGATCACTCCCATTTTGGTGACGACGGATCCGGCCAGGGACACGCCGGACGCGTTGCGCGACTACCTCGCACGCGTCGACGACACCTTCGTCGGACTGACAGGGGACCTGGAGACCATCATTCGCCTTGGTGAGCAGTTGCATATCGCAATCGAGAAGGGCAAACAGTTACCAAGCGGCGGCTACGAGGTGGACCACTCGACGCAGATCCTGGGTGTAGGGGCCAACAAGAAGGTCCAGGTGGTGTGGACCACGCTGGGCCTCGAAATCGGCCATCTTCGCGAGGACTACGAACGACTGATCGCGGGGGAGTAGCTCACCAGCGGTTGTGCACGTCTTCCGCCCAGCCTGTCAGCCCCTCGACCGGGATGGCTTCGCCGTCGACGCGGACCTTCCCGCTCCACGTGCCGAAGGCTTGATTCGTGTTCGATGACACGATGCCCAGCTGCCTCGACGCGGTGCGTAGGTGGAACGGCTCGAAGCGCAGGTCGATGCCGTTGCCGAGCACGCGCCAGGGTTGCAGGTAGGCGTCTGGGTCGTACTCCCACAGCAGCTCTTGGCTGATCTTGTGCAGCGTGTTGCCAATCACGACCGCGTTCTCGGTGATGCCGGACCTGTCCGTCCAAGCGCCGCCCAATTGCAGCGCAAGATGTTCCTTCCCGAGCCTGCCGGCGCCAACACCCCAGTTCCAGTGCACTCGGTATGGCCAGCGCCCGCGCCCGTGATCCAGCGTGGCGAAGGCCTCGGGGCCGGAGACGTCGTGGGCCTCGTCCCCAATCCAGATTGTGCCGGTTGCCCGACGCCCGACGTCCTTCAACGTGTATTGGAACGTGAGTTCGTCCCAAGGCACGACGACGCCCAGGACGTCGCGGTACTCGTTGAGGTGGGCGATCAGGTCGAATTTCACGTCGCCTGCCTGGCCACGAAGCCTCGTGCCGGAAGGCACCTCGTCGAATCGCAGGGAAAGCTTGCGTGTGCGCCCCGCGCTGCGACCTTCGCCGATCGTGCCGGGAAGTTCGATCTGCCCACCCATCGGGACGACGGAGTCCTGGACCCATTCCTGCCCGCTCGCGCGGTCCAACATGTAGAAGCCCAGCACGCCCGCGTAGTCGAGGTTGGAGACGGTGAGCCCGAGCACAAACGACGGCGTAGTCACGCCCCAATGCTCCCAGCGCTTGTTGCGTCCTGCGCGACGAAGCCCCCCGATGCCGTCGGTGCGGATCAACGGCGTCCTCGTCCATCCGACGGCGGCGGCGTTCAGCGACCCGTCGGGCATGGTGAGGTTGACAGGCTCGGTGATCTCTCGTTCGGCGACGCGGATGGCGCGGGGGCTCTCGCCTAGTGAGCGGCGAAACGCTTCGTCGAGCGTGGCCATCACTGCCAGCGAGCGCGCTTCGCCAAGTTTCACGACGCGTCGGTCTGCGGTGACAAGCCCGTTCGTCTCTTCTTCCACGTCAGCGAGTTGCGTGTAGATGCATGCCGCCAAGCCGCTGGTGACCGCGTCGGCGATGTCTGTGCGGTGCAGCCGCTCGTACGCCAGCTCAAACTTGCCGCTGTTCGGGAAACGCTTGTAGCCAAATTCCTTCTCGCTGCCGACGTGGCCTGGCACCCGGTGCGAGAAGCCCCCAAACTCCGTGAGGGCCAGGGCGCGCTCGCCGGCGAGGTCATCGTCGGTTGGCTTGAAGGAGCCTCCGTAGACGTGCTTGCTGTTGAAGTCGCCTCCGCCTTGGTCAAACCATCCCGACGCGTGGTCCACCAGCCGGGTCGGGTCCAGCTCGCGGATGCGACGGGTGGCTTCCAGCGCGTCGAATTGGCCCCATCCCTCGTTGAACGGCACCCACACCGCCACCGATGGCGAAGCTTTCAGTAGTTCGACGGTGCCTTCCAGCTCTCGCAGATACTCGGCCCTGCCTTCTGCATCTCCGCGCCCCAAGCGCTCGTGTTTGGTGTCGTCGATCTTGATGCGAAGCCTGGGCGCTTCGCGCACGACGCGGCTTGGCTTCGAGCCGCCGTTGACCATGTCCTGCCACACGAGCATGCCGATGCGGTCGCAATGGTGGTACCAGCGCAGCGGCTCCACCTTGATGTGCTTTCGCAGCGTGTTGAATCCGAGGCTCTTCGCCAGCGCGATGTCGTAGGCCAGCGCATCGTCTGACGGCGCGGTGAGTAGGCCGTCTGGCCAGTAGCCCTGATCCAGCAGGCCCTTCATCAGCAGGGGTTCCCCGTTCAGGAAGACGCGTGTGTGGCCGGCTTGATCTTTCTGGACGCTCAACTCGCGCATACCGAAGTAGCTCGTCACCTCGTCGTCGCCCAGCGTTACTCGCACGTCGTGCAAGAAGGGATCATCCGGGCTCCACCGTCGCGCGTTCGGTACATGCACCTTCGTGGGGGTGTTCGTCGCAATGTTCGCGTGCGCCAACTGCTTGCCTCCGGCAAGGATCGAGACGCTCGCCTCGCCCGCCTCCGGCGCGCGCACGGTGATCTCTACCTCGTCGGTTTCGAGCAGCGCTCGATACTCCACCGCCTGTACGTGCTGCTGAGGCCCGCTCTCCAACCAGACCGTCTGCCAGATGCCGGACGACGGCGTGTACCAGATGCCGCCCGGGTTGAGTGACTGCTTGCCGCGGCTCCTACACGACGTGTCCGTGACGTCGCGAACCCTCACCACGATCTCGTGCTCGTCGAGGTGCAGGTGCTCGGTGATGTCCAGCGTGAACGGCAGAACACCCCCATGGTGCTCGCCTGCGAGGGACCCGTCGATCCAGACGTGGCAGTCTTGATCGACGGCTCCGAAGTGCAGCAACACGCGCCCGTCGTTGAAGCCCTCTGGCAGCGTGAATGTGCGGCGATACCATCCGAACTCGTCTGGCTGCAGAACGTGCTCCACGCCTGAAAGCGGCGCTTCGGGCGCGAAGGGCACGAGAATCTGCCTATCGAAGTCGGGGCGGGTTTCGCGCTCCACTGGTGCGACGGCGTACTGCCAGGCGCCGTTCAAGTTGAGATACGAATCCCGAACGAGCTGCGGACGCGGATATTCCTGCAAGACGGCGTTGGAGTCCAAGCTCTCGCCCCACGGGGTGGTCAACATGGCGATGAGTGTAGTTGCCTGATCGCGCCGCCTCGCCCATGAACCGCCGGTTGGATAGGTGAAACACGGGCCCGCCTGCGTACTTGTCATCAGGTTGTGCAAAAATAAATCAACCGAAACTAGGGGGAGAACATGGGACGCTGTCAGGGATGCGGAAGGCCAGGGCCTGGGGGATTGTGCCCGCAGTGCGTGGCCCGGGTACGTGCCGCCGCGTCGTCTTCCTCACCACAGCCTCCATCGCGGCAGGAACCACTCCAACCTCAGCCACCACACCCGCAACAGTTGCAGCCTCAGCAGCCGCTTTCGTCGACACCAGTTTCTACGCCTACGCCCCCGCCGCAGGAGACGCTGTTCGCGGAGCCATCGGAGGATGTGGAGCCCTCGAAGAAGCCAGGGGGCGCCTGGAAGATGGTGCTGGTGGCGTTCATCGCGTTGGCGCTCGGTGGCATCGGTGCCACTGCGGTGTGGCTGCTGTTCGGGCAGGACAGCGGCGACGAAGCCGCCCCGCAAGCCACCAAGAGCGAGGAGCCGCTATCCAGCTCGTCGTCGAGCCCGACGGAGCAATCACCGTCGCCGAACCCTTCCCCAAGCGTCAATTCATCGACGTCGCCTGAAGCCTCGCCCGCAGACGACCCGTCGGCACCGGGGAACGGCACTGCAGTAGCGCAACCGCAGCTAGGCGCAGAGGGAGCTCCGCCCACGCAGGAGCAGGCCATGGACGCGATGGAGGCCTACCTGGCTGCCGTGCCGGGCAATCCTACGGCGGGTTTGGATTACATGACGTCGCGTCGACAGGCTGCGGAGAACCTGGCGGACTACTCCGACTGGTGGAATTCCGTGGCCAGCGCGAGTTTGGACCGGGCGGGGTGCCGCTACGTGTCGGAGCAGGGCATGCTCATTTGCCCCACCACTTATGTGTTGAAGACCGGCAAGGCGACCACGTCTGAGGGCCGCTGGCGGTTCATCGTAGAGAACGGTCGGGCCAAGCTCGATGTCGGGGTGAATGATCCTCGTGGTCTCGCGGAGCTGCAGCAACTCCATCGGGAGTCCCTGGCGACGTTTAGCCCCAACGCCACGCTCGTGGCGGAGCTCTCGGCGAAGCGGGACGGCATCGAGGATCCGCTGCAGACCGCAGCGAACGGCTCGCACAGGTTCTTTTACGCCGACATTGCTGCATACCACCGCACGATGGTGGAGCGCTTCCCCGCAGAGAACGTGCTCCTGCTCTACAGCACCGAATTCGAGGAAGACGTATCGAAGGACCTCTGGTACACGGTGGTGGATGGCGGGTTCCAGTCTGAGGCCGAAGTGGAGCAGTGGTGCCAGTCGAATTTTCCGGGGTTGCAAGGAGATGCACTGAGAAATCAGTGCGCCCCGAGGGCCACCAGGTAGGCAAGCAGACACATCATTAAGGGGGAACTCGTGTCCAACCAGAACGCTCCTGAGGGCAACTGGCAACAGTGGAGCGCCAGCCAACGACGTGCCAACGACGAGGCTTGGGCGAAATGGGACGCGCAACACGCGCAGCAACAGCCCCAATCGCCCTATTCTCAGCAGCAGTCACCTGGCTACTGGCAGCCACAAGCGGCGCCTGGTGCGCCAAAGAAGCCCGGACGATCGTCGAAGAAATTGTTCATTGGCATTGGCGCAGGGGCCCTGGCACTGGTGCTCATTGCAGTCTTGGGATTCGTGCTTTGGCCCCGCGGTGGAAAGTCCGATTTCGTGGCGCTGCAGGGCTACGCCGATGCCCCCAATGATGCCTTTTCTATCGACGACGCAAGCATAAAACTCTGGACCGTGCTGGACGACTCCAAGCTGATCGTCTGGGGCCATGGCGACGAAGACATCGTCATGTACAGCCTGGAAGACGGTAGTGAGTTGTGGGCGTCGGACCTGCCGAGCACAACAGAAGCGAGCTTCGGCTACTCTCTGACGCCGCTGCACAACAGCCACCAGCTTCTCGTGCAGTACAACACCGAAGACGGCGAGCGGAAAGCCGTCGTGCTGGACAGCAACAACGGCGAGACGGTTGAGACCATCACGCTGGAGCCCTTCCAGATGCTCATGCCTACGGAAAACGACGAGCTGCTGCTCCTCGAGGGCTCGGACGGTGGCACCGAGGATCAGGACGGGAAGTTGTCGCTGTTGAACGGCTTCGATACCGCTTCCCCGAAGTGGACCCACACGCTCAAGGGTGAGGGGCAGTGTGCCTGGGAGACCGCCCGAGAACGAGAGACGTCGACGGTCACGGTGAGGGGAAGTGTGCTCATCGTCAGCCTCTGCTATGAGCAGCGTGTGCTGGGCCTTGAAGACGGCAAGAAACCCAGTTGGGCCCGCAACGCTCGCTCTTACTATCCGGCCGGGAAGTACCTGTCTGAGGGCCGGGATGACATGGAGAAATGGAACCTGCTCGACGGTCAGGGCAAGAAGCTCGCCAGCGGGCTGAAGGGCAGGCCTGTCGTGATCGACAACGAGCTCTACCTTCTCGACGGCAATTCTTTGCGCCGGCTCGATACGAAGGACTTCACGTCGCGCTGGACCGCCCGACTCACCGACGAGCAGGTCTCGTTATTCGTGCATGAGGACAACGGCAACCTCGTGGTGAACGGCAAGCTCCTGCTTCCGTCGGTGGACGACGACGAGCTCGAGGTGACGAGCATCGACCTGAAGACCGGGAAGAAGGACGGCCCGAAGCAGAAGTTCGTGCTCGACGAGCTCGGTACCGCCACCGAGGTAGGGGAAGTGTTTCAAGGCGAGGGACGGCTCGTCGTTGCCATCCGCGACGCGGGGGACGGTGAGGAAAGCCAACTGCACCTGACGTCGGTGAAACCGGGAAGAGACGAGCCAGAGTGGACGACTTCGTTCGACGGCGACGCAGCCACGCAGCTCGGCAGGAAGCTCGCAGTCTACTCCAAGGGCGAGCTCGTCATCCTGGGCAACTGATTGTCGCTTCCTGCCTGGTGACAAAGGCGACACCAGGCAGGATCCGCTTCTTCGTAGGAAGAGGGTAGAGTGGGCGCGCCAGCAACCCGGGAGGATCGTCGTGGCCGACACGTTCGTGCACCTGCATAACCACACCGAGTTCTCTATGCTCGATGGCGCGGCGAGGGTGAACGACCTGTTCGAGAACGCCGAGAAGATGGGGATGCCGTCGCTGGCCATCACGGACCACGGCAACCTGTACGGCGCCTACGAGTTCTACAAGGCATCGAAGAACTACGACGTGAAGCCCATCATTGGGCTCGAGGCCTACCTCACTCCGCGCACGCATCGTAGCGAGCGCAAGCGCGTGCAGTTCGGTGACGGCACCGGCGACGACGTCGCATCCAAGGGCGCGTACACCCACATGACGATGTGGGCGGAGAACAAGGACGGGATGCACAACCTGTTTAGGCTCTCCACCCGCAGCTCGCTGGAAGGGTTCTTCTACAAGCCGCGCGCGGACCGCGAATTGCTGAATGAATACGGCCGGGGGCTGATCGCGACGACCGGGTGCCCGTCGGGTGAAATCCAAACCTTCCTGCGGCTCGGGCAATACAACAATGCTCGCGAAGCGGCCGGCGAATTCCAGGACATTTTCGGCAAGGGAAACTTCTACGTCGAGCTGATGGACCACGGGCTCGATATCGAGACGAACGTCCGCAAAGATCTGCTCCGGCTCTCGAAAGAGCTGAACCTCCCGCTCGTCGCGACGAACGACCTCCACTACGTGCACAAGGACGACGCCGACGCCCACGACACACTGCTGTGCGTCTCGTCAGGTGCCCGGAAAGCCCAAACCGACCGGTTCATGTTCAACGGCTCCGGCTACTACCTCAAGTCACCCGAGGAGATGCGCGAGCTCTTCCGCGAGCACCCGGACGCGTGCGACAACACCCTCGCCATCGCGGAGCGCTGCGAAACCGTCTTCGACGAGGGCATCGGCATCTACATGCCCGTCTTCCCCGTCCCGGAGGGGGAGACGGAGGAGTCCTGGTTTCACAAGGAAGTACAGCGCGGTCTGGAATACCGCTACCCGGCCGGCATCCCACGCGAGGTGCAGGAGCGCGCCGACTTCGAGTCGGGCATCATCACCCAGATGGGGTTCAACGGCTACTTCCTCGTCGTGGCCGACTTCATCAACTGGGCGAAGAACAACGGCATCTACGTCGGTCCGGGGCGCGGCTCCGGTGCTGGCTCCATGTGCGCCTACGCCATGCGCATCACGGATCTGGACCCGCTCGAGCATGGCCTGTTCTTCGAGCGATTCTTGAACCCCGAGCGCGTTTCCATGCCCGACTTCGACATCGACTTCGATGATCGACGCCGCGGCGAGGTGATCGAGTACGTCACCGAGAAGTACGGGCAAGACAAAGTCGCGCAGATCATCACCTACGGCTCCATTAAGGCCAAGGCTGCTGTGAAGGACTCGGCGCGCGTGCTGGACATGCCGTTCGCGGTGGGCGAGAAGATTACGAAGGCGATGCCGCCGGATGTAATGGGCAAGGGCATTCCGTTGCCGAAACTCTTCGACGAGCAGCATCCCCGCTACGCCGAAGGTACGGAGTTCAGAGAGCTGTACCAGCAAGATGCCGACGTCAAGACCGTCGTCGACACCGCGATGGGCATTGAGGGCCTGAAGCGTCAGTGGGGTGTGCACGCCGCAGGCGTCATCATGTCTAGGGATCCGCTCATCGACATCATCCCGCTGATGAAGCGCGAATCCGACGGCGCCATCATCACGCAATTCGATTACCCGGGCTGCGAATCGCTTGGGCTGATCAAGATGGACTTCCTGGGGCTGCGTAACCTCACCATCCTTGGCGATGCCGTCGACAACATCGAACGCAACACCGGCGACAAGATCGACTTAGAGCAGCTACCGCTCGACGACGCCCCCACGTACGAGCTGCTAGCCGCGGGAGACACCCTTGGCGTCTTTCAGCTCGACGGTGGCCCGATGCGAGCGCTGCTTCGATCGATGCAGCCAGACTCGTTCGCCGACATTTCGGCCGTCGTCGCGCTCTATCGCCCCGGCCCGATGGGCGCGGATTCGCACAACAAATACGCCAGGCGCAAGACGGGCCGCGAAGAGGTTGTGCCAATCCACCCAGAACTCGAGGAGCCGTTGGCAGATATCCTCGGCGAAACCTACGGCCTGATCGTCTACCAGGAGCAGGTCATGTCGATCGCGCAGCGCGTGGCGGGCTACTCCCTGGGTGGCGCAGACATGCTGCGTCGCGCGATGGGTAAGAAAAAGAAGGCGGAGCTGGATAAGCAATACGTCACCTTTGAAGCGGGCATGAAAGAACGTGGCTATTCGGCGGACTGCATCAAGACGCTGTGGGAGATCCTCGTTCCTTTCTCTGACTATGCGTTCAACAAATCCCATTCCGCAGCGTATGGCTTGGTGTCCTACTGGACGGCGTATCTGAAGGCCCACTACCCGACGGAATACATGGCGGCGCTCCTGCAGTCGGTTCGCGACGACAAGGACAAGCTCTCTATCTACCTCAATGAGTGCCGACACATGGGCATTCAGGTGCTGCTGCCGGATGTGAACTCGTCGGAGGTGGCGTTCACGCCGGTTGGTAAGGACATCCGTTTCGGGCTGGGCGCCATCAGGAACGTCGGCGACAAAGTGGTGAAGGCGTGGCTTGCTGAGCGCGACGAGCTTGGCCCTGCGAAGGACTTCAACGAATTCCTGGACAAGGCGCCGCTGCAGTTCTGTTCGAAGCGCGTCATCGAATCGCTTATTCGCGGCGGCGCGTTCGACGAGCTGGGGCATACCCGTCGGGCGCTGATGTCGGTCTACGAGCAGGCCGTCGATTCCATCATCGACGTGAAACGAAACGCCGCCAACGGCCAAGATGACCTCTTCGGGCTTGCCGCCGACGACGACGCGGACCAGGTGGAACACATCGCTGTGCCTGATCTGGACGAGTGGGATCGCAAGACGAAGCTCTCGTTCGAGCGCGACATGCTCGGCCTGTACGTGTCCGACCACCCGCTGAACGGCCTCGAACATGTGATTGCGGAACATTCCGACCGCTCCATCGCATCCACTGCGGGCGAGGACGCTTTCACCGGCTCCACCACGCTCTGCGGCCTGATTACGAGCGTGAACCGAAGGGTGAACAAGCACGGCGCTATTTGGGCGCAAATCACCTTGGAGGATCTCACCACCGGCATCGAGGTGACCGTCTTCCCGCGCGTCTACGAGCGAGTTTCTACGTTGCTGGAGCCCGACAATATCGTCGCGGTGGAGGGCATCGTCGAAGCGGGTGAGGACCGTGGACGCATGCGCGCCCAGAACGTGACCGCCCCGCATTTCAACGCCGACGGCGCCAGCGGCCCAGTGATTATCACGATGGCGGAGACCCGTTGTACCCCCAGGTTGGTGGGCGAGCTCAAGAGGGTGATCTCGTCGTATCCCGGCAGCGCGGAGGTACACGTCGAGGTGAAGGGCAAAGGCCGCACGACGGTATTCAGGCTCGCGGAAGGGTTCCATGTGCAGTTGTCCTCGCCGCTGTTTGCTGATCTGAAAGCGCTCCTTGGGCCCACTTCGGTGAGGATGGTGCATTGATGCAGACGGTTCCCCCAAATGGCATCTGGGACCGCACCGTGTGGCGCTCGCTCGCGCAACTCATCACATGCGTCGCAGCTGGTGTGCTAGCCGGCGTGGTGTGGGCGTCGCTTTCGCCAAGGGCGCAGTACCACGTCGGTGAAGACCTCCACGCCACGATGTCCGAGCGCGCGTACGCGGAGATCGTCGGTGGCGATGCAACCTTCGCAATTATCACCGCCGTCGTCGGACTGCTGCTGGGTTGCCTCACCTGGGCCTGGTTCAGCAGGCGGGGCTGGCAAGTGGTGGTGCTCACCGTGCTGGGATCCGCGATCATGTCGCTCACCGCATGGCGCGTGGGCGAGCTGATCGGCGGCTCCGGCCTCACGGAGCGCCTCGCCGCGGCGCATGCAGGCGACTACGTGCAGATGGATCTAGTGCTGCACTCACTGAGCGCGCTGGCTGCTGGTCCGTTCCTAGCCATCACCCCCATCATGCTGCTCTCCGCGTTCCTGCCTGAACGCTCCGTGGACGCGAAAGAACCCGTCGTCGTCGACGGGTAGACTGCCGTCTTGTGCTTCGAGTAGTAGATTTGCGAGACGTCGACGGCGGGTATCGCGCCCTGCTGCCACGTGCCGAATTCAATGTTGACAAGGCCGTAGACACCGTGCGGCCCATCATCGACGACGTTGCCTCGCGTGGCGAGGATGCCCTCAGAGAGTACGCGCAGCGCTTCGACCACGTGACGCCGGAGCATCTGCGGGTGCCGGTAGAAGCACTGCAGGCAGCCGAGGCTAGCCTGGCTCGGGACCTGCGACGAAGCTTCGAACTATCCATTGAGCGACGCCGAGTGGTGGCTGAGCGGCTGGAACGCTCCGACGACGAACCCGCCGCCCAGCTGGCGCCCGGCGCGCGCGTCGGGTTGCGCAACATCCCGATACAACGCGTTGGTCTGTACGTGCCGGGCGGGTTCGCACCGCTGGCCTCCAGCGTCATCATGAACGTGGTGCCAGCGCAGGTTGCCGGCGTCGGTGCTGTCGCCGTCGCGTCCCCACCGCAGGCCGAATTCGACGGTCTGCCGCATCCGAACATTCTGGCGCTGTGCTCCATGCTTGGAGTCGACGAGGTGTACGCCGTCGGTGGAGCTCAGGCGGTGGCCATGTTTGCGCACGGCGTGCCGGGGCTGTGTGAACCGGTGAACCTGATCTCCGGGCCTGGGAACATCTACGTGGTAGCGGCCAAGCGCGCGGTTCGCGGGCTGGTGGGTATCGATTCCGAGGCAGGGCCGACGGAGATCGCCATCATCGCCGACGAGACCGCGAACCCCCGCTTCGTCGCAGCCGACCTCATTTCGCAGGCGGAGCATGACCCGATGGCAGCGTCCGTGCTCATTACGACGTCGGAGGCGCTCGTCGAGCAGGTCCAGGCCGAGGTGGAGCAGCAGGTGGCGGGCCAGTTGCACGCAGATCGGATCAAGACTTCGCTCGGAGGGGAGCAGTCGGCCATCGTGCTGGTGCGAGACCTGGAGCAAGCCGTCCACGTCGCAGATGCCTATGGAGCCGAGCACCTGGAAGTACAGACCGCGGATGCCGCTGACGTCGCGGCGCAGGTGTCCAATGCAGGAGCGATCTTCGTCGGGGATTACTCGCCAGTCTCGCTCGGCGATTACTCGGCTGGCTCCACGCATGTGCTGCCGACGGCGGGTTGCGCGTGTCATTCCTCGGGGCTGACGGTGCGGAGTTTCATGAAGAGCGTGCACGTCATCGACTACTCGAAAGAGGCCATCGCCGCCATCTCGGCAGATGTTGAGCGTTTCGCACTCGCGGAGCGGCTGCCCGGGCACGCGGCGGCTATCACCGTACGGAGGGAATCATGAACGTGCCCTTGCGAGCAGATCTGGTGGGGGAAGAGCCCTATGGCGCTCCCTTGATTGACGTTCCGGTCAAGTTGAACGTCAACGAGAACCCGTACGGTGCCACACCAGATATTGCGCGTGAAATGGGCGAGGCCGTGCAGAAGGCAGCCTTGGAACTCAATCGATACCCGGACCGCGACGCCACCGGGCTGCGGGCTGACTTGGCGGAGTATCTCGGTCACGGGCTCGGCGTCGAGCAGGTCTGGGCGGCGAACGGTTCGAACGAGATCATGCAGCAGTTGTGCACGGCTTTCGGCGGGCCAGGCCGGACGGTGTTGACGTTCACGCCCACGTACTCGATGTACCCGGAGTATGCGCGTAACACGCTGACCGGATACGTGACGGAACCTAGACGAGCCGACTTCACCGTGGATGCGTCACTGGCGCTGGAAGCGGCTGCGAAACACAACCCAACCATGATTTTTCTCGCCCGCCCCAATAACCCGACGGGGACGGGCATCGCGCTGGAGATCATCCGCGAGATCTGTGAAGGTACCGATGCGCTCGTCGTGATCGACGAGGCGTACCAGGAATTCTCCACCGAACCTTCCGCTGTGGAGTTGCTCGCTCACCACAGCAACCTGATCGTCATCCGCACGCTCAGCAAGGCATTCGCGCTCGCTGGCGGGCGCGTCGGGTACCTGGCTGCATCGAGGGAGATTGTCGACGCGTGTCGCATCGTCCGGCTGCCGTACCACCTGAGTGCACAGACGCAGGCGGTTGCGAGGGTGGCGCTTCGCCATGCCGACGAGTTGTTGGCGGGCGTGCGCGAGCTCGCTGCTAGTGCCCGCGAGTTTGAGCAGTGGGCGAAGGAGCGCGGCTATGACGTCGTCGACTCTCTTTCGAATTTCACGCTGTTCGGCAGATTCGAGGACCGCCACGCGGTCTGGCAAGCACTCGTCGAGCGCGGCGTACTCATTCGAGAAACCGGCCCCGACGGGTACCTCCGCGCATCAGCGGGTACACCCGACGACATGGCAGCGCTCAAGCGGGCGCTGGACGACATCAATCCTAAGAAGGCATAACCATGGGACGCACAGCCACGCTCAGCCGCGCGACGAGTGAGTCACGCATCACCGTCGCCGTCGATCTGGATGGCACTGGCAGCGCCGACGTCGACACCGGCATCGGTTTCTACGACCACATGCTGAACACCTTGGCAAAGCATTCGCTGATCGACCTCAGAGTTGAAGCCGACGGTGACGTGCACGTCGACGGGCACCACACCATCGAAGACACCGCCATCGTGCTCGGGCGTTGCGTAGCCGAGGCGCTGGGCGAGAAGGCAGGCATCCGACGATTCGGCCACGCAGTGGTGCCGCTCGACGAGGCCGTCGCAGAATGCGTGGTGGACGCTGCCGGTAGGCCGTACGTGGTGTGTGAGGGGGAACCCGACGGCCAGGCGTACGCGCGCATCGGCGGATCCGGCGTCCCGTTTGCGGGCTCCATGACGCGGCACGTGTTCGAGTCGTTCGCTCTGAACTCCGGCATGTGCCTGCACGTGACGTTGCGAGCTGGCCGCGACCCGCACCACATCGTCGAGGCTCAGTTCAAGGCGTTCGCGCGGGCGCTGCGGGAAGCCGTCGAGATAGATCCTCGCCAGCAGGGGATTCCCAGCACCAAGGGGGCGCTGTGATTAAGAAGCTCGGCATTTTGGACTACGGCACCGGCAATCTGCACTCGGCAGCCAAGGCCTTCGCGCACGTCGGCGCCGACGTGGTGGTCACCGACAGGCTTGAGGAACTCGGCCGCTGCGACGGGCTCGTCGTGCCCGGCGTTGGTGCGTTTGCCGAATGCGCGAACAAGCTCGCCCAGGTGGGGGGCTTTGATTACATCCGCGGATGGGTGCAAAAGCAGCGTCCGCTGTTCGGCATCTGCGTAGGGCACCAGATTCTCTTTCAATCAGGCCTGGAACACGGCGTGCCCACCGAGGGACTGGGCGTATATCAGGGCGTGGTGACGGGGCTCGCGGCCTCACCGCTGCCGCACATGGGCTGGAACACCGTGGAGTCACGCTCCAGCTCTCAGCTATTCGACGGACTGCGCGGCGAGCGCTTCTACTTCGTGCATTCCTACGCCGTGCAGCAGGCCGTGCGCGGCGCCGCCTACACCAGTTATGACGACGTCCGCTTCGTCGCCGCCGTAGAGCAGGGAGCCGTGTGCTCCACACAGTTCCATCCGGAGAAGTCCGGCGACGCAGGCCTCCAGCTTTTGAAGAACTGGCTGACGGCAGAGTAGATCCGTGCTGGGAGTATCCCGCTGGGCTAGCGAATCGGCGCATCGAGGGCATGATGGCAATCGGCTAGAGTTGTCCGACGTGGACATGCTTGATCTATTGCCCGCTGTCGACGTGCAGGGCGGCCAGGCCGTGCAGCTCGTCCAAGGTGTCGCCGGCACTGAGAAGACGTTCGGAGACCCGCTCCAGGCTGCGAAGCGGTGGGCGGATGCGGGCTCCCGCTGGATTCATCTCGTCGACCTCGACGCAGCCTTCGGGCGCGGGTCCAACGCGCCGATGCTCGCGGACATCATCGCCCAACTCGATTGCCAGGTAGAACTCTCCGGTGGCATCCGCGACGACGCCAGCCTGGAGCGCGCGCTTGCGACGGGGTGTCGTCGCGTCAATATCGGCACCGCAGCGCTGGAGGATCCCGAATGGTGCGAAGAGATCATTCGATCCCACGGTGATCGCATAGCCATCGGCCTGGACGTACGCGGCGAGCGTCTGGCTGCGCGCGGTTGGACTCACGAGGGCGGCAGCTGGGCAGAGACCGTCGACCGACTCGCCTCTGCTGGCTGCGAGCGCTTCGTCGTCACCGACGTGGAAGCCGACGGTATGCTGACTGGCCCCAATTTTGATCTGCTGCAGGCTGTTTCGGAGCGCTCCGGCAAGAAGGTGGTGGCATCAGGCGGCATCGCGACGCTGGACCACCTCCGTCGACTTCGTGAGCTCACTACCATCGGTATTGAAGGGGCTATCGTGGGCACGGCCCTCTACGTGGGCAGGTTCACTATTGACGAGGCGCTTACCGTCGCCGAAGGAGATGCACATGCGTAACCCCGCTGCTTCGTTCGGAGTGGCCGAACGCGTTCACACCCCGCCGCTGCTCGACGGCAGGCTCCGAGACCTGCTGGCCGGCAAGAAGGTGGCCATGACTGGCGTCACCGGCTTCATTGGCGAGCAGATGTTGTGGGCATTCCTGAACGATTTGCCGGATACGCAAACCGCAGTGCTCGTCCGCCCGAAGGGATCACTCACGTCGGAAGACCGCGTGAAGGCACTGCTCAAGAAGAAGATCTTCACCGAGATCGTCGAGCGTGCGGGCTCCGTAGAGAAAGTCATGGCCGACCGCATCCAGGTGATCTCCGGTGACCTTCCGAATGTGCCTGAGCTGCCGCGCGACATCGATGTGTTCATCCACTGCGCTGGCGACGTCTCCTTCGACCCGCCCATCGATCAGGCATTCAAAACCAATGTGCTCGGCACCCAGGCGCTGCTACGTCGTTTCCTCGAATCCGTCACGGACGAGGACGGCAACCTTGAGCGCATCCCGCACTACATTCACATCTCGACCGCCTACACCGCGGGCAGGCGTCGAGGAGCCATCCCAGAAACTGCGCACGCGCACGACGTCGACTACATGGCGGAGACCGAGGCCGCGCTGAACATGGCGGAGCACCTCGAAGCGGCCTCTCGCACCCCGGAGCAACTCACCAAGTTGCGCAAGCAAGCTGAGGCGCTGCACCGCCAGGCGGGCTACCTCACTACCTCCGAGGACACGGAGCGTCGCCGCCTCGAATGGGTGCAGAAGGAACTGGTGGCGGCCGGCACCGAGCGCGCACGATCCCTCGGCTGGACCGACGTGTACACCTTCGCGAAGGCGATGGGGGAGCGCGTCGTCGCAGATATGTGCAAGGACATCAAGGTGTCCATTGTTCGCCCGGCCATCGTCGAATCTTCGCTGCGTTACCCGCATCCCGGCTGGCTCGAAGGCTTCAAGATGGCAGACCCCATCATCTTGGCCTACGGGCGCGGGCAGCTGCCGGAATTTCCCGCCTCGCCTGACGCGGTCATCGACATTATCCCTTGCGACTACGTGGTGAACACCATCATCGCCGCCTGCGCGACCGAACCTCAGGTGGGCCAGCCCGAGTTCTACCATTGCGCTTCGGGCGCGAGAAACCCGCTCACGTTTCGCGGAATCTACGAGCAGGTGCGCGCCTACTTCGAAGAGCACCCGTACAACGAAGGCACGAATTCGACGGCACTCGCCACGTGGAAATTCCCCGGGGCCGAGCCCGTCGAACGTCTGATGCGGGTGGGAGATAAAGCGAACAAGCTTGCCAACAAGCTGCTGAGCTTCGCCCCGCGCGGCAAGACCGTTCGCAAACTGGCCACCCAGATTGACAAGTCGCGCAAACAGCTCGACTTCCTCAACAAATACCTCACCCTGTACAGCGAGTACCTGCAATCTGAGCTGCACTTCGTCGACGACTCCACGCTGGCCTTGCACAATTCGCTTCACCCGGACGATAGGGAGCGCTTCGGCTTCGACTCCGCCGCGTTCGACTGGACGTACTACATGCAGGAAGTGCATGCGCCGTCCATCTGTGACCCGGTTCGGCGTCTGGAAGCAAGACGCAAGCGTCGGGCGGCTCGCTCGTCGACGTTCAAGGAAATCCGCCCCTCGGAAACTCCTGTGTTGGCAGCGTTCGACCTCGACGGCACCGTGATGGCCACCAACGTCGTGGAGACCTACCTCTGGTCCAAGATGCCGGAGCTCTCGCCGCTTGGCCGCGTCGCCGAGATTGCGAAGCTGATTGCCGCCACTCCCAACTACCTGGGTGCCGAACGTCGGGACCGCGGCGTGTTCTTACGCTCCATCTACCGCCGCTACGAGGGCGCAGACCTCGAGGCTCTCGAGCAGTACGTCGACGAACGCCTCGCACCGCTGATTTTAGACCGGATGTCGCCAGACGCCATCCGGCGCATTCGCGAGCACCGCGACGCCGGGCACACGACGGTGCTGATGACGGGAGTGATTCGCCCGTTGACGCGTCCCTTCGAAGGGCTGTTCGACGTGATCGTCGCGGCAGACCTCGCCACCGACGATCAAGGCAAGTGCACCGGCTTCTTGAGTGGTCCGCCGATGGTGGGCGAGTCTCGTTCCGCCTGGCTGCGTCACTTCTCGTCGCTGCACGGTATCGACCTGAGTGAGTCTTACGCCTACGCGGACTCGCACGTCGATCTGCCCATGCTGGGCTCGGTGGGATACCCCGTCGTGGTAAGCCCCGACGTCGGGTTGATGCGCGCAGCCAAACAGCGCAACTGGTCGCAAGTGGACTGGCCCGCGCTCAGCCCTATTCCCCGCTGGAAGATGCCGAAGGCGTAAGAAAGGAACTCCATGTCACGTCCAGGTTTCGTGATCGAGGTTGACGAAAAGACCCCGGCACTTCTCGCTCTCTCCGGACAGCACTTGGGGCTGAGCAAGCTCGGCCAAGGCACCCAGGTGGTCTATCCCGCGGAGGCTACGCCCTCCACGGACCCGACTGGTCTGATCGACTCCGCAATCGAGGCGCCGAATGACGGTGCGTCGCTGGCTAGCCGGCTGAAGCCGGAGACGAAGCTCACCATCGTCGTACTCGACGACGATCGCCCGCGCCCCAGGATGCGTTTCGACATCCGTCGCAGCATCCTCGAGCGCGTGCTCGAGGTGGCCGCCAAGCAGTCGGTCGATGACGTCGCCATCGTGATTGCCGGCGGTCTCCACAAGCGGTGGAGTCCGTTCGACATCACGCGTGCGCTAGGCGACCGCGTCGCAACCAGCTTCCAGCCAGACGGCCTCATCCAGAGCCACGACATCACCGACGAGAACCTCGCCGAGGTTGGGGAAGTGGATGGCCACAGCGTGAAGATCAACCGTCGCGTGGCGGAATCGGACGTGGTCATCAGCATCGGAACCCAGTTCGAACGCGGCGGCTCCAACCCGTTTACCGCTAGCATTCTGGACGTCGACACGCTGCGCAAGCTCGGTGGCCCGCAGCGTGATGACGGGTTCGGTACAGCAGTCGATGCGATGGTGCTCGAGGCCCTCGACGTGTTCGCCATTCACGCCGTGCTCGGCCAGCCACTCTTTCCGGGGCTGCTGCGTTTCGCGTCGGAACGCGAGTGGGAATGGTCACTCGCAGACCGTGCTTCCTTCGCCGCAGTCCGGCAGTTCGCCGCCCTCATGCCGAAGACTGCCGGGCGGCGCCTACACAGCACCCCCCTCGCCGACTACGCCGTCATCGACGTCGTAGGTGGAGCGCCGGCAAAGGTCTTCAATGAAGCCTCCGCAGTATGGGAGGCCGCGAACATCGTCGATGTCCCGAAGCAAGCCGACGTTGTGGTCACTTCGGTCTGGGGTGGCTCCTTCGACGAAGGCGACGCCTGCGGATCTCCCATCAACGCTGCGAACCACGCGCTGGTCCGCAGAATTGGAGCTACGACGGGGACGCCTTACGCACACAGCAAGGGCGTAGCGATCGCCATGCACCCGCTCGCACCACGTTTCTCCAACCGTCGGCAGTCCGCCGCATCGGATTTCTTCGCCAAGGTGCTGCCGTCGACGCTGGACCCGGCGGAGATGCACGAGTTCGAAGAAGCCGCGGTGCGTGACCAGTGGTACAAGGATCTGTATCGCAAGCAGTTCGCTGACCACCCGTTGCGCACGTTCCAAACCTGGTATCGGGTATTCGAAGCGAGCGCCCAGTTTGGTGACGTGATTTGGGTGGGCGGCGACCGCCGCACTGCAGATCTCTTCGGGCACCGTGCCGCCACCACGTTTGCCGACGCGTTGGAAATGGCGAGTGACAAGGTTGGACGCCACCCCGTCGTGACGTATCTGCGCGGTCCAGGCCTGCCGCTGGGGGATGTCCGATGAGCCGTCAGCTTAAAGCCTGGGCGCGAAGCCACAAGCCTCGACGTGGCCCGCGCATCACGGTGTTCAACGACATTGCGGCGATGGGTATTCGTGGGAAAACTCAGAAGACGTCGCAGCCACGCCGCAGCGGTGGCAGCCTGCGTCTTGCCCGCGACTACGTACGCCGCATCCGCCTGCTCGCAGCACTCTGGCCGCGCTTCGACGTCGAAGTGGTGGGCAGCGACGCGCTGGTTGGGCTTCAGACGCCGTTCGTGTTGGCGGTGAATGAGGCGGGAACCCTGGATCAGCAGGTCCTCGCGCTTGCGCTGCCGAGAGGCCTGCGCCCTGCGACGAGGCGCCCCAGTAAGGCGCTCATCAAGGGCCGCAACGTCGTCGTGTTCTCAGGCGAACCGTGTGGTGGGCGTCTCGTTGGCGAATTCGACGACACCGCCGCTGAACTCGCCAAACAGCACCTGGTGGCTATCGTTCCGGTGGGGCTCGTCGGCTCCTTCAGGCTTGCTGACACACTCAAACTTAGGTTGCGCAACAAGCCGAAGGTCTCCGTGCGGTTCGGTGCCCCGGTGCACGTGCGCGCACGCTCTATCGACGAAGTCACCGACGAGGTGCAAACCCGCGTCGAGCACCTCGTCGGGGAGGGCGAACTTTCCTGGTGGGATGTGGAACGTCGCAGGGAGGGCGGCCCATCCACCGCGAGCGCTCGCGTGCCGAAATGGCGCAGGCTCTGGGACCAAGCGGATGCGAAGCGCGGCACGGATCATCGTCGTATTTGGCGATGAGGGATGTTTCGAGAAGCTCCGATAGACTGAGGCGCACGTTCGCCACCTGAAAGGAAGGGTGCCAATGTCAGGTCACTCCAAATGGGCTACCACGAAGCACAAGAAGGCTGCTATCGATGCTAAGCGCGGCAAGCTGTTTGCCAAGCTCATCAAGAACATCGAGGTCGCAGCCCGCACTGGCGGTGGTGATCCTGGCGGAAACCCGACGCTGTATGACGCCATCCAGAAGGCGAAGAAGTCTTCGGTTCCGAACGACAACATCGACCGCGCCGTCAAGCGTGGCTCCGGTGTCGAATCCGGTGGCGCCTCCTACGAGAGCATCATGTACGAGGCCTACGGCCCGTCCGGCGTTGCCATCCTGATTGAATGCCTCACGGACAACCGCAACCGCTCCGCCACCGAGGTGCGCATGGGCGTCACCCGCAACGGGGGCACGATGGCCGACGTCGGTTCCGTGCAGCGCATGTTCTCACGCAAGGGCGTCGTCACCGTCGCAAAAAAGCAGGGCGACCGCGAGCTTTCCGAGGACGACGTGATGGAAGCGGCGCTCGAGGCAGGCTTGGAAGAGGTCGAGGACGCGGGCGAGAACTGGGAGGCCATGAGCGATCCCAACGACGTCGTCGAAGTACGTAAGGCAATCGAAGCGGCAGGCTTCGAGTACGAGTCCGCTGAAGTGCAGTTCGTCGCGTCCTTCGACCAGGCCGTCACGGACGTCGAGACCGCCAAGAAGGTGTTCAACATCATCGACGCGCTTGAAGACTCCGACGACGTGCAGAACGTGTTTACCAACATTGACCTAGCCGCCGACGTTGAGGCGGCATTGGCAGAAGACTGAGTAGGTCCGTTGCGAATTATCGGCATTGACCCCGGTCTCACCAGATGTGGGATCGGGGTCGTCGATGCGACGGTGGGACGCGCATCCTTCGTCGCAGTCGGCGTCGTGCGCACACCTCCCGAACTGCCGACGCCCAAGCGCCTGGTAATGATCGAAAGCGGGCTGCGCGAGTGGGTGGAGGAATACCAGCCCGAAGCGATGGCCATCGAACGCGTCTTCGCGCAACATAACCGCCACTCGGTGATGGATACCATGCAGGCCGCGGGTGTGGCGTCGCTGGTTGGTGAGCACGCTGGGCTGGACGTCACATACCACACCCCCAGCGAGGTGAAGGCTGCAGTGACAGGCTCCGGTAGCGCCGACAAAGCCCAAGTCACGGCCATGATTACGCGTATTCTGAAGCTGTCCTCGCCGCCCAAGCCTGCGGACGCAGCCGACGCACTTGCCATCGCCGTCACGCACGGATGGAGAGGAACGAGAACCAACCGGTACGCGGCAGCGGTGGCCGCGGCGAAAGGAGCACGATGATTGCGCAGCTCACCGGCACGGTGCTGCAAGCTGGCGCCACGTCGTTCATCATCGACGTCGGTGGCGTCGGGTACCGCGCGCTCACGAACGCCAACACGGCAGCAGCCGTACGCGTCGGTGAGGTACAAACCGTGCACACCAGCCTCGTCGTTCGTGAGGACTCCCTCACCATGTGGGGATTCTCGACGCCCGGGGAGCGTGACGCCTTCGAGCTCATGCAGACCGCCTCGGGCGTCGGCCCGAAGGTGGCGGCTGCGATGTTGAGCGTCTTCAGCCCTGGCGAGCTTCGACACGTCATTAGTTCCGAGGATGCCAGGCGTCTCACCACCGTTCCCGGCATCGGCACGAAAGGCGCGCAGAAGATCATCCTCGAGCTGAAAGACAAGGTGCTGCTCCTCACCGACGACGATGATCCGCAGCCAACGGCAACGCCCAGCGACGCGGCCTGGCGACAGCAAGTCACGGAAGGGCTCGAAGGCCTTGGCTGGTCGTCGAAAGAAGCGCAGAAGGCGTGTGACCAGGTGGCCCCGCTCGTCGAGGATGACCCGTCGACGTCCATCGCGACGCTCATGCGCGCCGCACTCAGTACCTTGGCGAAACGATGAACGAACCGTCGCCGGTAGATCCGGACGCCACACTGGAGGAGCGCGACTTCGAGTCTGCGCTTCGCCCAACACTGCTCGCCGAGTTTGAAGGGCAGCCGCGGGTGCGTGAACAGCTCGGTCTCGTGCTCGATGCTGCCAGGCACCGCGGCACGGCACCCGACCACGTGCTGCTGTCCGGCCCGCCCGGCCTGGGCAAGACCACGCTGGCGATGATCGTCGCAAACGAATTGGGCGTGAACCTTCGCATCACCTCGGGCCCCGCAATTCAGCACGCGGGTGACCTCGCCGCCATCTTGTCCGGCCTCGACGAGCACGAAGTGCTGTTCATCGACGAGATCCACCGCCTCTCGAAACCCGCCGAGGAGATGCTCTACCTCGCGATGGAGGACTTCCGGGTGGACGTCGTCGTAGGCAAGGGTCCGGGTGCCACCGCGATACCTATTGACCTGCCGCAGTTCACGCTCGTGGGAGCCACCACCCGCGCTGGCCTGCTGCCAGGCCCGCTCCGCGACCGCTTCGGCTTCACCGCCCAACTCGATTTCTACGATGACGAGGCCCTCGCCGGCATCGTCGCAGTATCCGCAGCAAAGCTGAACGTGGATCTGGCGGACGATGCCGCGATGGAGATTGCCTCTCGCAGCCGCGGCACACCTCGCATCGCCAACCGGCTCCTTCGCCGGGTTCGCGACTACGGCCAGGTGAAGGGCCACGGTCAGCTAGATCGCGACGTGGCCCGCGCGGCGTTGGAGCTGTACGAGGTGGACGAGCGCGGACTAGACCGCCTGGATCGATCGGTGCTGCTTTCGCTCGTAGAGAAGTTTGCCGGTGGGCCCGTCGGTCTCTCTACGCTGGCGCTCAGCGTCGGAGAAGAGGTGGACACCGTCGCTGAGGTGGCGGAGCCATTCCTCATCAGGCAGGGTTTCATGATGCGCACGCCTCGTGGCCGGGTTGCCACACCTGCGGCGTACGCGCACCTGGGGAAGGCCACGCCATCCGATTCGAAGGATTCGCTGTTCGACGTCTAACGGTGCGGCGATTTCGGATTGCTTGGGCTAGCATGAACGATGGTTTGCGCCGCAAGCCCCTTTGACCGCTGCTATGAAAGTTTGATCCATGCCTCCAGGCCTCGATATTTTGCTGATGATCGTCGTGTTCGGCGGCATCATGTATTTCCTGATGATCCGCCCGCAGCAAAAGCGGATGCGCGAGCACCAGGAGATGATTGAGAAGCTGGAACCGGGCACGCGTGTGCTGCTCACCTCGGGCATTTTCGCCACGCTGCTGCATATGGGCGATCGACAGATGATCGTTGAGATCGCGCCCGGCGTGGAGATCACCGTCGTGAAGGGGCACATCTCCCGCGCAGTCAGTGACGAGGACGAGGAATTCGTCTATGAGGGGGAGGGAGACGACGCCGAGGCCGCCGACGTCGAGTCCGACTACGCCACCGACGAGCAACCCGAGGCCGCGTTTGCTGAGCCCGTTGCTGACGAGCCGGAGGTCACCGACGAAACCGCAGACCGCAATTCAGACGCCAACCGTTAAATTTGTAAGGCACTTCCTTGGCAACCACATCGAGAAAGCGTTCGAGGCCAGGCATTGCCATCGTCGGCCTCCTCGCCGTCATCGCCATTTTGTTTGGCATCATGGCCGGCACCAGGACCTGGGCACCGAAACTCGGCCTAGATCTGCAAGGTGGCATGACCATCACCCTGACCGCCACGAACCCGACGGTTTCTAAAGAGTCCCTCGACCTCGCGGTCGGCATCATCCAACAGCGCGTCGACGGGATGGGCGTCGGCGAAGCGTCCGTCACCACGATGGGCGAGCGCAACATCATCGTCTCGGCCCCGAACGTGTCGCGCGAAGACCTCGTGGAGCTCGTCGGTGCCACCGCGCAGCTCGAGTTCCGTCCGGTGCTCAACGCAACGCAGGCGACGCCGCCCACCGAGGATTCCAAGAAGGACCCCAGTCTCAGCCCGCTGCCGCGTCCTGAGGGTGACAAGGGCAAGGTCCTCGACGTTGCGCAAGTGCTGGCCTACCAGCCCAGCCAAGAAGACATGAAGGCCATGGAGGAATACCAGTGCGGCGACGACCCGTCCGACGTGCTGGACCAAGGCCAGGTGGTCTGTGATGATCAAGGCGCCAGCAAGTATCTGCTGGGGCCGGTCGCGGTGCAGGGAAAGAACGTCACGAACGCCAGGGCCGACGTCCCGCAAAACGATGTTGGCTGGGCCGTGTCCTTGGAATTTGATAATGAAGGCACCCAGCGTTTCGGCCAGGTGACCCAGGCGCTGGTCAGCAAGCCGGACCCGACCAATATGTTTGCCATCGTGCTGGATGGCAAAGTTCGCTCTGCTGCCCGGGTGAATACCGCGATCACCACTGGCCAGGCCCAGATCACGGGTCGATTCACCCCTGAAGAAGCGGAGCAGCTCGCCAACGTGTTGAAGTTCGGTTCGCTTCCGCTCAACTTTGAGCCGAGCCAGGTGGAGAGTGTCTCGCCCACACTCGGCGGCGAACAGTTGAAGGTGGGGCTCATCGCTGGCGCACTCGGGCTCGGCATCGTCGCCCTCTACGCGCTGTTCTACTACCGGGGCCTTGGCCTCGTCGTCTTGCTCTCGCTGGCGCTCGCCGGTGTGACCACCTACGTGATGATGACGCTGCTCGGCACCGCGGTTGGCTTCACGCTGAGTTTGCCCGCTATCGCCGGTGCCATCGTCGGCGTCGCTGTCACCGCGGATGCGTTCATCATCTACTTCGAACGAATACGCGATGAAATTCGTGAGGGACGCAGTCTGAGGGCGTCGCTGGAGTCCGGTTGGAAGAAGGCCAGGAGCACTATCTTCGTCGCCAACGCGGTGCAGATTCTCTCGGCGATCGTGCTGTACATCCTGGCCGTGGGCGGTGTGCAGGGCTTCGCGTTCTCGCTTGGCCTCACCACATTCATCAACCTCGTGCTGGTGGTGTTCTTCACCAAGCCGCTCGTGACAATGCTCGGCCGCACCAAGTTCTTCGGCGAGGGCCACAAGCTCTCTGGCCTCAGTCCGGACAAGATGGGCGTTTCTCGTGAGCGCCTGCTGGGGCGTCGCACTCGACGGAAGGAGGCCTGAGATGTCGAACGATAAGGAGCAGAAGGCATCCCGCGAGAGCATCGCGCATCGACTGTACTCAGGGTCACTCAGCTACGACTTCATGAAGAGCCGCAAGATGTGGTTCACGATCACTGCGTCGCTGGTGTTGCTCTCCCTGCTCGTGCTGATCTTCAAACAGCTCACTCTAGGCATTGAGTTTCGCGGTGGCACTGATTTCCAGGCCCCCATCCAGGTGCAAGGCGAGACCGTCCAGGACGTTCGTAACGCGGCGGCTGAATTCAAGATCGAAGACCTGGATGCCCAGGTGTTCTCGATCGGGGACAATGCCGTGCGCATCCAGACGCGCTCGCTCACGCCAGCAGAGATCACCCAGACACGTGAGGAGATCGCCAACGCAGTCGGGGCGACTCCCGATCAGGTTACCTACAACACCATCGGTGGCTCGTGGGGCGACAAGATCTCCCGCGACGCAGGTATCGCCGTCGTGGTCTTCATCGCCTTGGTCATGCTGCTGATTGGCATCTACTTCCGAAACTGGCGCATGGCCGTGGCTGCCGTCATCGCGCTGTTCCACGACGTCATGGTCACCCTCGGCGTCTACGCCGTCGTCGGTTTCACGGTGACGCCATCGACGCTCATCGGCATTCTGACCATCCTCGGGTACTCGCTCTACGACACCGTCGTGGTGTTCGACAAGGTGCGCGAGAACATCAAGGATCTTGAGCACAGCAACAAGACGTACTCGCAGCAGGCGAACCTAGCCATTAACCAGGTGCTAGTGCGTTCCGTCAACACGACCGTGATTGGTGTGCTCCCGGTGGCAGCCATGTTCCTGGCAGGCTTGATCGGCAATTCCAACCCGTTGCAGGATCTTGGGCTCGCGCTGCTCGTCGGCATGATTGCCGGCGCGTTCTCGTCGATCTTCATCGCGACGCCGCTGCTCGCGTGGTTCACCGAGCGCACGCCGCAGATGAGGGAGCACCGGGCGAACCTGGAGAAGCGCCGGGCCCGTGACGAGCATCGTGCTCAGGCGAAGAAAGCCGACGGTGAGAAAGGCGAACTGGCCGAAGCTGCCGTCGCATCTTCTGGCGCAGCCAACGTGAAGTTTGAGCGACAGCAACGTCGCACCCATCAAAGCCGCGCCCAGCGCAAGGGGAAGAAGTGAACGACGAAATCGGCGACTACATCAAGGACGTCCCGGATTTCCCGAAGCCGGGCGTCTTGTTCAAGGACATCACCCCGCTTCTCGCATCTCCGAAGCACTTCCGCAAGTCGGTAGAAGCGCTGGCGGCTTCCGCTCCCGACGGCATCGACGCGGTCGTCGGGATGGAGGCGCGCGGGTTCATGTTCGCCGCACCCGTGGCTCTGTTGCTTGATGCGGCGTTCGTGCCGGTGCGTAAGCCCGGAAAGCTGCCCGGCGACGTGTATTCGCAGTCGTTCGACTTGGAATACGGCTCGGAGACACTCACTGTGCATCGCAACGCCATCGATGCGGGTGCGAGGGTACTGGTGATTGACGACGTGCTTGCTACCGGCGGCACCGTCGCGGCTACGGCGGGCCTGCTGCGGCAGCTCGGCGCGGACCTCGTGCATGTGGCCGTGGTGTTGGAGCTGCAGCAGCTGGGCGGCAGGAAGCTGCTGGAAGAACAGGGCATCGCCCGCGTCACGTCGCTGGTGCAAGGCTGAGCGATGGCGTCCCGCCTCAGAGCCGCCCCGCTCACGCTGGTGAGCTTGCCGCGCGTCGCTGAATCCCCATTCAAGGAATTGGCCAGGCGAGCCATGCTCGCCTTCGCGTTGCTACTCATCTGCACGCTCATCGTGTGGTTCGACGGGAGTTCGTACAGCGATAACGTCGGCAGCGATGGGGTCGGCTTCATCGATGCCCTCTACTACTCGACGGTCACCCTCACCACCACGGGGTACGGTGATATCACGCCGGTTGCCCCGCATGCGCGACTGCTCAACATCGTCGTCATCACCCCGCTGAGGGTTGGCTTCCTGGTGCTGTTGGTTGGCACCACCATTGAAGTGCTGGCCAACGAAGGCAGTCGTTCCATCCGCGACGCCCGCTGGAGGAGAAGAATGCGCAACCACATCGTCGTCATCGGCTACGGCACCAAGGGACGTTCTGCAGTGAACACGCTGCGTCGCCAAGGGGAGAAGCCGGAGAAGATTGTCGTCATCGACGACAAGGAGTCGGCAATCTCCGACGCCAACTTCGACGGTCTCGCCGCATTCCTGGGTGACGCCACCCGCCGCGACCTGCTTCGTCGAGCTGAGGTGCCGAAGGCGCAGGAAGTGGTGATCTGTCTCGACCGCGACGACGCCGCCATCCTCGCGACGCTGACAGTCCGCCAGCTGAACCCGACGGCGAATGTCGTCGTCGCGGTGCGTGAACACCAAAACGTGCCGCTGGTGAAACAATCGGGGGCGACGAGCGTCGTGACCAGCTCCGAAACGGTGGGCAGGCTCGTCGGTTTGTCGGCCATCGGGCCGGACCTGGGAGCGATCATTCAAGACATGCTGACAGGCGGGGAAGGGCTCGAGGTGCACCAGCGCCAGGCACTACCCGAAGAGGTGGGGCAGTCGCCGGCATCCGTGGTGGGGGAGAACGTCATCGGCGTGGTGCGTAACGACACGCTGCGGCGCTTCTACGACTCCACAGTGGCGCGCATCGAGACTGGCGACCAGCTCATCGTGATCCGACGCGCAGCACCCGCGGATCCGAAGGTCATCGAAAACCACGACGACTAGGGCAGCGCGTCCGAAAGCTTCGTGAACTCTAGTCCGGCAGCGCGCAGTTGTGGCAGGGCCTGGCTGAAGCCTTCGAACGTGTCGCCGCCCGGCTGATTGCAGTGTCCGATGATGATGGAACCAGCCCGTGCGTTGCGGAGCGCGTTGACCACCTCATGAGTGCGAAACGTTGCCCCGGCGTCAGCATTCACGTCGAAGCCGACGGGGATCTCCCCACAGTCGCGCACGATCCGCAGCGCAACATCGTCGTACCAGGCCGTGCCGGTGCGGAAGTACCGAGGCGGCGTTCCCAAGAGCTTCGTCAGCAATGCGTGATTGCCCATGACTTCGTCGAATACCTCGCCTGGGTTGCGGGTGCCTGGTATGCCGTATTGCTTGCGGCCAGTCACGGAGAGGGGGACGTGCCTCGTGCCGTGGTTGCCAATCTCAAACAGCTCAGGCTTCGACGCGATCTGATCGAATGTTGATCGGTTGGCCTGAATCCAGCGCTTATTCAGAAACAGCACGGCCGGAATCCCTTCGGCGCTCAGGTAATCGAGTAACTCGACGTCCACGCCGCTGCCGTGTGCACCGCCGCAGGCGTCCAACGTGAGCACCACCTCGTCGGATGCAGTGTGTTGCACTAGCCCTGGCATTGGGGCGTCTTCGCCGCTGCCCCACATGCTGGGGGATGCGCCGTCGTATTTGGCGGTGATCTGGGCTCTCGTGGGGTGAGTATGCGGAGAGGGGCTCCTCGGCGGGGTGTTCGAGGGGGAGGGGGTCGGCTTGCTCACGCTGGGGGCCGGGGATCGCCGTCGGGCTGGCGTACTGGGAGTGGATGGTATGGGCGCACACGCCGAGAGCGCAGCCACCGAACCCACGGCGAGGATGCCCCGCCTAGAGAGCCATCTGTTCAGTTCCGCCATGACTTCAGACTACGAGGGATGGAAAGCACCTAGACTTGGGACTCATCGTCGACGACGCAGGAGGACCGATGGATACGCACGAGGTGGCTGAACAACAGCTCACGTGGCAGCGTATGCGTCAGCGTCTCGCCCGGATTGGCGCCGCACGTCCGCGCGCCGCGGTGCTGGACCCGTTGTTCTCCATCGTGCGGATGAATCATCCCAAGGCGGATTTTGACCTGCTCGAGCGCGCGTATCGAACCGCTGAGCGTTACCACGAGGGGCAGACGCGCAAATCTGGGGACCCGTACATCACACATCCGCTCGCCGTCGCCACCATCCTGGCTGAGTTGGGTATGACAGAGCCGGTCATCGTCGCGGCGTTGCTGCACGACACCGTCGAAGACACGCCGTACACGCTCGAGCAGTGCCGCACCGAGTTCTCCGAAGAAGTGGCCCGCATGGTGGACGGTGTCACCAAACTGGACAAACTCACCTACGGGGAGACCGCGAAGGCCGAGACCATCCGCAAGATGATCATGGCCACCTCAGAGGAGGTGCGCGTGCTGGTGATCAAACTTGCTGATCGCTTGCACAATATGCGCACCATCGGATCATTGCGCCCAGACAAGCAGATTCGCATCGCCACTGAGACGCTGAATATCTTCGCTCCACTCGCGCATCGCCTCGGCATGAATACCGTCAAATGGGAACTTGAGGACCTGAGCTTTCAAGCCATCGAGCCGGAATTCTACGACGAGATCGTGGAGATGGTGCAGTCCGCTGCGCCGGAGCGAGACGCGACGCTGCGTGAGCTGATCGCGCAATTCCAGAAACTGCTGAGCGAAGCCAAGATCAATGCGACGGTCTACGGCAGACCGAAGCACTATTACTCCATCTATCAAAAGATGATGGTGCGCGGACGCGACTTCCGAGACATCTACGACCTGATTGGGCTGAGGGTGCTCGTCGATTCCGTACGCGATTGCTACTCGGTCCTGGGCGTTGCCCATGCCGCGTGGAAGCCCATTCCCGGACGTTTCAAGGACTACATCGCGAACCCGAAGTTCAACATGTATCAGTCTTTGCACACGACGGTGCTTGGTTCGAATAAGGAGCCGGTGGAGTTCCAGATTCGCACGCACGAAATGCACCGCCGCGCTGAATACGGTGTCGCCGCGCACTGGAAGTACAAGCAAAACCTCACCGACGGCATTACGCCAGAAGAGGCCGGGCTACGCGCCATCCATCAACTGTCGGTGATGAGCAAGGAGACGGAAGACCCGTCGGAGTTCCTCGACTCGGTGCTGTTCGAGATCAACTCCGACGAGATCTACGTCTTCAGCCCGAAGGGCGAGGTGACCGCGATGCCCGTCGGCGCCACCCCGGTGGATTTTGCGTTCTCCGTGCACACTGAAGTTGGCTACCGATGCATTGGTGCGAGGGTCAACGGGCGCCTCGTGTCTCTCAGTACGCCGCTCCAGCAAGGCGACAAGGTAGAGATCCTCACCGCAAAAACCGACGACGCAGGGCCTAGCCGCGACTGGCTGAACTTCGTCGTCACATCTAGGGCGAAGCAGAAGATTCGCCAACACTTCTCGAGGGAACGCCGAGACGAGGCGATCGAGCGCGGTCAGGAACAGCTCGCGCGTGAGATTCGTCGACACGGTATCCCGCTGCAGCGCTTGCTCAACTTGGAGAACCTGACCGCGGTCGCACACGAGATGGGAAAGAAGGACGTTCCCGCGCTGTACAACGCGGTCGGGGAGGGACAGCTCGGCGCGCAGTCCGTCGTCGAGAAACTCATCTCCATGCACGGGGGCGCAGACGAGGCCCTCGATACCGTGAGCGAGGACGTCCCGGAGACGCTGCCAGGGGGCGGCAACACTTCCGCGACCACGTCGGTACTCGTCGACGGTGACGACGGCGTGGACGCGAAATTCGCCAAATGTTGTTCACCGCTGCCTGGCGACGACATCATTGGGTTCGTGACGAAGGGCGATGGCGTCAGCGTGCACCTTCGCGCCTGCAAGAATGTGCCGTCGCTCATGGAGCAGCCAGAACGCATCATCGACGTCAGGTGGAGCGCCAAACCCGGCGAGAAGTTCGTCGTCACCCTCGAGCTACACGGCATGGACCGTGCCGGCCTGCTGTCTGATGTCTCTAGCCTGCTCACGTCCCAGCACATCGACATCTTGTCGGTGAATATCGGGTCAGGGAAGCAGCGTCAGTTCACGGGCAAAATCTCTTTCGAAGCTGCAGATCCCACGCATCTGAAGCACATCATTGCGCAAGTGCGGAAAGTGCCGGGCGTCTTCGACGTCTATCGCACACAAGGGTGAGCATCCACTGACGAAAACGCGCGGAATCATCCCCGCAACGCTACGAAAGCCCGAATTTGGGCCCTAGCACGTCAGCAGGGGACGATTCCGCGCGTCTGGCGGCCTGCGAACTCCTAGCCGGTGAACTCTGCGGACGTCTGCTTGGCCTGCTCGAGCCACGCCGTGTAGGTCTCTAGCGACTTCTTGGCGTCCTTAACCTTGCGCTGGTCACCCTTGGCTTCGGCATCGGCGAGCTGCTTCGTGAGCTTGTCCACCTGCTCCTGGAACTTTGCAACCATGTCATCCGCGCGCTGCCTAGCCTCGGGATCGGTGCGACGCCATTCCTCAGCCTCGAGTTCGGAGACGCGGTCGTTGATTCGGCGCACGCGGTTGTCGACGTCGCGCATGGCCCCGCGCGGCACGTGACCGATATCAGAGAATTTGCTCAAAAACTCGCGGTGAATCCCCTTTGCCTGCTCGACGTCGGTGACGCCTTCCAGGTCTTTCTCCACCTGTTCAATGAGCGCATTCTTCGCTTTCAGGTTCTCACCCTGCTCGCCTTCGACGGCGTTCTGGGCCTCCGTTCGGGCGTTGAAGAACTGATCCTGAATGCCGCGGAACTTTGCCCACAACGCGTCGTCGTCTTGGCGCCGCGCGGAACCGGCGGCCTTCCAGCGCTGCATGAGGTCGCGGAACGCACCCGAGGTAGGGCCCCAATCCGTAGACGTGGCGAGGGGTTCGGCTTCCTTGATGATCTGTTCCTTGAGCGCCTTCGCCTCGTCGCGTTTCGCATTCAGCTGCGCGAAATGCGCCTTACGACGGCGCGTGTACTGCGTGCGAGCGGAGCTGAACCGGTGCCACAGCTCATTGTCAGTAGCCTTGTCCACGCGGGGAAGGGCCTTCCACTGGTCGAGCAGCGTGCGGAACCGATCCACGCCGCCGCGCCAGTCGTTGCCGGCTGCGAGCTTCTCTGCTTCCTCCACCATGGCTGTTTTCGCCTGGGTGGTGGCGGCGTTTTGCTCTGCGCGCGCAGCCTTGCGGGCCTCGATCTGGGCAG
The DNA here is from genome assembly GCA_032576855.1 of Propionibacteriaceae bacterium. Taxonomy (GTDB): domain Bacteria; phylum Actinomycetota; class Actinomycetes; order Propionibacteriales; family Propionibacteriaceae; genus Arachnia. Next base: position 51,269 of record JAWFWL010000007.1, on the reverse strand, counting down.
GCAGCTTCTCTTCCAGCTGTTCCAGGCGCGCAACGAGGGCCTGCAAATCTCCGACGGCGTTAGCCTCCGCAATATTGACCTTGGAGGTCTTGATTCTCGACTTTGCTTCTTCTGGGCTCATAGCCTGTGCGTCGACGCGCTGTTCCAGGAGGACCACTTCGGCCTCGAGGTTCTCGAATCGTCGCACGTAGAAGGCCAGGGCCTCTTCGGGGGTGGAGTCGGGGATCTGCCCGACGCTTCGTTCGGTGTCGCCAACGCGGACGTAAACGGTGCCATCGGTGTCGACTCGGCCGAAGTCTGCGGGCGCTTGCTGTTCGCTCATGGGTTCAATCTATCCCGATAGGGTGCTGTTGTGCGCATTCATCGTCTCGTAGTTTCCCCTTGGCAGGCCAATTGTTACTTTTTGCAGCCCTTCGACGACGCCCCCGACGTGGTGATCGTCGATCCAGGGCTGCAGGGAGCGGACAGTATCGATTCCCAGCTTGACCAGCTCGGCCTACACCCCGTCGCGCTGCTCGGCACGCACGGCCACATTGATCACGTGGGCGACGCTCATCTCCTGGCGGAACGGCACGAGCTTTCCTTGTATCTGACCGAAGCGGATCAGCCGCTGCTCACCAAACCCGGGTTAGCGCTCAGCCCAAACGCCGCCAAGTTTCTGCCACAGATGCTTGGCGGCACCGACGAGCTCCCAGCGGTGCGCGACGTCGTGACGTTGCAAGCAGAGCAGGAGATCGGCGGCATGAAGATTCGGATGCTTCCTGCGCCCGGGCATACGAAGGGCTCCGCCATTCTCGACGTCGTGGTTGCCGACCAGCGATTCTTGTTGACAGGGGATGTGGTCTTCGCGGGCAGCATCGGACGTACCGACTTCCCTGGCGGTAGCATGACTGAGATGCGCGACTCGCTACGTCGCATCTTGACCGCCTTCGACCACGAGCTCTCGCTCCTCCCCGGGCACGGGGACGCGACGACGCTCGCCACCGAAGCGGCGACGAACCCCTATTTGCAAGACGACTTTTTGAAGGTGGATTGATGGCTCGCCCCAAGCCCCTCTCCGGTTTCCCCGAGTTCCTGCCCGCAGGCCGTTTCGTCGAGCAGCGAGTGCTCGACGTCGTGCGCCAGACGTTCGAGCTGCACGGCTTTGCGCCCATCGAGACGCGAGCGGTGGAACCGCTCGATCAGCTCGCACGCAAAGGTGAGATCGACAAGGAAATCTACGTGGTGAAGCGGCTGCACGCAGCCGAGGACGATGCCGCTGAGCTCGGCCTGCACTTTGACCTGACTGTGCCATTCGCGCGTTGGGTGCTCGAACACGCCGGACACCTGCAGTTCCCATTCCGCCGCTATCAGATGCAGAAGGTGTGGCGAGGAGAGCGCCCCCAGGAAGGCCGCTATCGCGAGTTCTTGCAGGCAGACATCGACATCGTCGGGCAGGGGAGCCTGGCTGCCCACCACGACGTCGAAATTCCACTCGTCGCCCTAGACGTGTTCCGACGCCTGCACGACGAGATCGGCTTGCCCAAAGCAACCATCCACGTAAACAACCGCAAGCTCTCCGAGGGCTTCTACCGGGGCCTCGGCATCGACGAGCCATCTGCCGTGCTGCAACGCGTTGACAAGTACGACAAGGTCGGGCCCGCCGTCGTGAAAATGACGTTGATCGATGAGCTGGGGTTGAGCGATGCCCAGGCAAGCAAGTGCGTCGCGCTGGCCGGGATCAGCGGCAGCGACGAATCGTTCGTCGACGAGGTGCGCCAGCTCCAGGTAGAGTACCCGCTGCTCGACGAGGGTCTCGCCGAGCTCGCGCAGCTGGTGCGCGTCGCGAACTCCGACTCTCTGGTCGCGGACCTTAAGATCGCTCGTGGCCTCGACTACTACACCGGCACCGTCTACGAGACCTTCCTCGAAGGGTCCGAGCACCTTGGATCCGTGGCATCGGGCGGACGCTACGACTCGCTGGCCTCAGACGGCAAACAGACGTTCCCAGGCGTCGGGTACAGCTTCGGCATCACTCGCATGTTGGCGCCGCTGATCTCCAAGGGACGTCTGAGCGCGGATCGAGTCGTGCCGAGCGCGGTGCTCGTCGCCGTCGATCACGAGGACACGCGCGAGGAGTCCATCCGTGTGGCCAATCAGTTGAGAGCCCGGGGCATTGCATGTGAGGTGGCGCCTAAGGCAGACAAGTTTGGCAAGCAGATTCGCTACGCGGAGCGTCGTGGCATCCCATTCGTGTGGTTCGGCGCCGATTCCGTGAAGGACATCCGCTCTGGTGAGCAGGTGGATGCGGACCCTGCCAACTGGGAGCCCCCGAAGGATGACCTCCGCCCCGGCATCGTGTTGAGCTGAGGCTCACCGTCGGCGGTTGCGGAGGAATCCAGGCACGAGCTCTTCAAGCCTGGGGGCGAGCCACAACGCATATTCGATGTCGGTGGTGCGCGCCCCGGGCGCGAGCCAGAAGATCGTCCAGCCACTGGCGAGATCCACCCGCTCGATGGCAGGCGGTGCCTGAAGTAGCAACGCCATCACGCGGGGATGCACCATGGCGTGGCCCGTCTGCTTATCAGCTGCGCGCAGACAGTACCTCTCGTTGAAGTGCACCGACTCCACTTGTGAGTCGGGCTGCTCCCACAGCGACGTCAGCCGTCGATCGATGAGGGAGACCGCAGGCAGGTCGAAGGTGTTCTGCACGGCGACGAACCTTCTGCGAGCCTCCGGACTGACCATCCGGTGCATCGTGAAGGTCATCTGGGTGAGCCGATCGACGTGGATCGCCATGGCGCGGGTGCGACGACGAAGCGGCCGGGCCTCCCTTGCACCCCGGCCCGGTAGCAGATGGCGAAGCCCAATTTCTGTGTCGTGACGCTCCGCCACCGCGGAGAGCGCGAGCATCTCCCGGTAGCCGTCCTCGCGGCGCAGCCGGCGCAGGTAGAGCCAACCGTGCTGCTCAGCCCACCGGCGAAGTTCACGACGCCGGCCGGCGCTGGCGACCATGAAACCCCCGACCGCAATCACTCGCATCAGCAGCAACGGCAGGCCGAAGAGAATCATCACACCGACGCCGAGGATGATGAGGATCACCCCGACTTGCGTGAGATCACCGCTCAGCTGAACACCCAAGTAGGCCAGCATAACCCCGATCACTGTGCCGCCGGCGAGAATCACCATCACGCTGCGGCGAGAACGATGGAGCACACGCTCGAACCAGGTGAGTGAGTTGCGTTGCATTGCACCAAGGTACCGGGTGCCGTGCACCTGGCTCGTGGCGATGAGCGGAGTCGGGAGCTAGGATCGGTGGTCTGGAGCTGCACTGTCTATGCAGCCGTCGACGAAAGGAATACGTTGTGATCCGCACGCACGATGCCGGCACGCTCCGCAAAGAGCACATTGGCCAGGAAGTCGTACTCGCTGGTTGGGTGGCCAAGCGTCGAGATCATGGAGGCGTTGCCTTCATCGATCTCCGCGACGCATCCGGCAGGGCGCAGGTGGTGATTCGCGACGAGCTCCTCGAAGAAACGGGTGCCCACGACTTGCGCAATGAGTACTGCATCCGAGTTCGAGGGGTCGTCGAAGAGCGCCCGGAAGGCAACGAGAATCCTGATCTCGCTACCGGCGACATCGAGGTGGCCATCGAGGAACTCGAGGTGCTGAACCCGTCGGCGCCGCTCCCATTCCAAATCGACGAGCGCGTCAGTGTCGGGGAGGAAGCGCGCCTGAAGTACCGCTACCTGGATCTTCGTCGCCCGAAGCCAGGTGCCAACATTCGTCTCCGTTCCAAGGTCAACCAGGCCGCGCGACGAGTCCTCGAGGAGCATGACTTCGTCGAGATCGAAACCCCGACGCTCACCCGCTCGACGCCGGAAGGCGCGCGAGATTTCGTCGTGCCCGCACGCCTGGCGCCGGGGTCGTGGTACGCGCTGCCACAGTCGCCGCAGCTGTTCAAGCAGCTGCTCATGGTGGCGGGCATGGAGCGCTACTACCAGATCGCTCGTTGCTACCGCGACGAGGATTTCCGCGCCGACCGTCAGCCAGAGTTCACGCAGCTCGACATCGAGATGAGCTTCGTCGATCAGGAAGATGTGATCGCGCTCGGCGAGCAGCTCGCCAGCGAGATCTGGAAGCTCATCGACGTCGACCTGCCTACACCGTTCCCGCGCATCACCTACCTGGACGCGATGGCGAAGTACGGCTCCGACAAGCCGGATCTGCGGTTCGATCTCGAGATCACCGAGCTCACCGAGTACTTCAAGGACACGAATTTTCGCGTCTTCCAGGCCGACTACGTTGGCGCCATCGTCATGCCCGGCGGCGGCTCGCAGCCCCGACGCACGTTCGACGCCTGGCAGGAATGGGCTCGTCAGCGCGGTGCGAAGGGTCTGGCCTACGTCACGCTCGACGATGAAGGCACGCTCGGCGGACCCGTCGCGAAGAACCTCTCCGACGAGGAACGCTCCGGCTTGGCCGCCAAGACCGGCGCCAAGCCCGGCGACTGCATCTTCTTCGCTGCAGGCCAGGTGGCCCCGTCGCAGGCGCTGCTGGGCGCTGCGCGCAACGAGATCGGTCAACGCTGCGGCCTCATCGACGACGACGCGTGGAGCTTCCTTTGGGTGGTTGACGCACCGCTGTTCAAGCCCGCGTCCGAAGCGAAGGCGGAGGGCGACGTGGCCGTCGGCGGCGGCCAGTGGACCGCCGTGCACCACGCGTTCACCTCTCCGAAGCCTGAATGCCTCGACACATTCGACGAGGATCCGGGCAGCGCGCTCGCGTACGCCTACGACATGGTCTGCAACGGCAACGAGATCGGTGGTGGATCTATCCGTATTCACCGTCGCGACGTGCAGGAGCGCGTGTTCAAGGTGATGGGCATCACCAACGAGGAAGCGCAGGAGAAGTTCGGCTTCCTGCTGGACGCGTTCCAGTTCGGCGCGCCCCCGCATGGCGGCATCGCCTTCGGCTGGGACCGCATCGTCGCACTGCTCAGCAAGTCTGAGTCGATTCGCGACGTGATTGCGTTCCCGAAGTCAGGCGGCGGCTACGACCCGCTGACCGCAGCGCCGGCCCCCATCTCCGCGCAACAGCGCAAGGAGACCGGCGTCGATTTCAAACCAGAGAAGAAGGACGCTCCCCGCAGCGAGTAGCCGGTTTTATCCACCCTCGGCCGTTACGTAGGCCGCGCCCTGCCTCGGTCGTCGAGTAGCGGCGCAGCCGCGTATCGAGACGCCTCACGGGTGGTTTCGATACGCCCGCTTCGCGGGCTACTCAACCACCGGGTGTGCGGGTGCAGTTTCCCCGCTCGTCGAGTAGTGGCGCCCTGCCTCGGTCGTCGAGTAGCCGCGCAGCCGCGTATCGAGACGCCTCACGGGTGGTTTCGATACGCCCGCTTCGCGGGCTACTCAACCACCGGGTATGCGGGTGCAGTTTCCCCCCGGTCGTCGAGTAGCGGCGCAGCCGCGTATCGAGACGTCTCCCGCGGTGTGATGTGCGCTAGAGCACGGCCTCGGCGACCAGGCGAAGCGAGTTGAGGCGCACTTGAGGGTCGAAGGAGTATGTGACGCCGATAATCTCGTCGGCGCCGGTGTCTCGCTGGATGTCGTGCAGTCGGGCGGCGACGACGTCGGGCGTGCCGACGGCACGCACCCTGAGCGCGTGCTCCATCATCTGCACCTCGAGGCTCGTTCCCTCGGGCGTGTCGGTGGGCGGCTGCAACGGTTTCCGCCCACCGTGGCGACGCAGCGCTGAGAACATGTTTTGCGTCGCGGTGAACTGGTGCTCGGCCTCTCCTGGCGTCTCATGGGCGAGCACGTTCACCCCAACCTGTACGTAGGGTGCATCGATCTGCGCAGTCGGGGCATCCGGATTGAAATTGTCCTTGTAAATCTGGATTGCCGCGTGCAACATGTCCGGCGCGAAGTGGGATGCGAAGGAATAGGGGAGCCCTAGGATTCCAGCCATGGTGGCCCCAGCGTCGGAGGAGCCGAGCATCCACATCGGCACCTTCGTGCCCTTCGCCACGCCCACCTCGATGCCGCCGACCGCGCCCTCACCAAACCAAGCCTGCATCAGCTGCACGTTGCGCATGAACTCCTGCGGCTCAGCGCTAGAGCGGGCGAGCGCCCGGGCGGTGAGCTGGTCGGTCCCCGGCGCCCTGCCCAGCCCGAGGTCGATGCGCCCGGGGAAGACCTGGTGGAGCGTGCCGAACTCCTCTGCGACGTTCAAGGGCGCATGGTTTGGAAGCATGATGCCACCAGAACCCACCCGGATGCGCTTCGTGCGTGCGGCAGCCTGCCCGATCAGCAGCGCCGTTGCCGACGACGCGACCGCCGCAGTGTTGTGGTGTTCGGCGTACCAGACACGCTCGTAGCCCAGCTCGTCGGCAAGCTCCGCAGCTTGCATAGCAGCTTCAATTGCGTCCGAGACGGGTTGGTCCTGGGATACCGAGACGAGGTCCAAGATTGCGAGCTTCACGTCTTCGATCCTAGGAGCCTTCCCTAGCCGGGCATAGACTGGAGCGTTGTGAGCTACGACCTCGACCTTTTCGGCGCACCCCAATCGGATTCTCCGGTTGGGTCTTTGAGTGATGCTCTTGACGAAGGCGCGCCGCTCGCTGTGCGCATGCGGCCTCGTACGCTCGACGAGATCGTCGGCCAGCAGCACCTGCTTACTCCGGGTTCGCCGCTTCGACGTCTTGTCGAGGGACAACCCATGAGCGTATTTCTCTGGGGGCCGCCCGGCGTCGGGAAAACCACGCTCGCTTCCATTGTCTCCCGCGAATCCGGCGCCAGGTTCGTCGAGGTGTCTGCTGTTTCCGCCGGTGTGAAGGAGATCAGGACCCAACTCGACGCGGCTCGTCGAGCCTTGCATGAGGGCACGCCCACCGTGCTGTTCATCGACGAGGTGCACCGCTTCTCCAAGACCCAGCAGGATGCGCTGCTGCCTGCCGTCGAGAATCGCCTCGTCACGTTGATCGCTGCCACGACGGAGAACCCGTCATTCTCCGTCATCTCACCGCTGCTCTCTCGCTCACTGCTGCTGCGCTTGAAGCCGCTGGACGACGAGGACATCGCCGCTTTGATCGACCGCGCCGTCTCCGATGAACGAGGTCTGGACGGCGCAGTGCAATTGGCGGACACCACCCGCACCGAGTTGCTCCGCATGGCGGGTGGCGATGCGCGCCGGGCCCTCACGTATCTCGAGGAAGCGGCCGCGTCGGCGCAGGCGCTGGGGGAGCAGGTCGTAACCCCGGAGATCCTCACCAGCGCAGTGGATCGCGCCACCCTGCGATACGACCGCGACGGCGACCAGCACTACGACGTCATCTCGGCCTTCATTAAGTCCGTGCGCGGCTCCGACGTCGACGCAGCGCTGCATTATCTGGCGCGCATGCTGGAAGCTGGCGAGGATCCTCGATTCATCGCCCGTCGGTTGGTGATCTCTGCATCCGAGGACGTGGGGCTTGCTGCCAATAACGTGCTGCCCGTGTGCGTCGCCGCCGCGCAGGCGGTGCAGCTCATTGGGATGCCCGAAGCCCGAATCACCCTGGCACACGCGACGGTCGTTGCGGCCACCGCACCGAAATCTAACGCCGCGTACCTGGCGATCGGCAAGGCCCTCGCCGACGTGCAGGCTGGCAAGGGAACGTCGGTTCCCTTGCATCTGCGAGACGGCTCCGCCAAAGCGAGCAAGGAAGCCGGATTTGGGCAAGGCTATCTGTACGCGCACGACTTCCCGCACCACATCGTGGCCCAGCAGTACCTCCCCGACGATCTCGACGGCACGCGCTATTACGAACCCACGCAGAACGGCGCGGAGCAGGTGATCGCTGACCGGCTGGGCTCGCTACGCAAGGTGCTCTCGGATAGAGTTGCGCCCACCGGACACCGAGGAGATGACGATGAGCGTCGCTGAACTGGCGGCTATTTTGGCCGCCATCGCGCTGTGCGTCCTTGTGGCACTCGCTGCGCGTCCGCTGTTGAAATTGAGTAATGCCATCGACGACGTCACGCTCTCGGTTCGACGTGCCAGTGACGCCGTCGTTCCCGCTATGGAGCGCCTCGCAGACGCCTCAGCGAAGGCCGACGCCGGATTCGACAAGTTCTCCACGGTCGCGGACGACGCGGGCCGCGTCGCATCACACGCAGCCGACGTGAGCGAGGACGCCGCGCAATTCTCGAACCTTGTGGGGGCCGTGTTTCAGAAGCCGCTACTGAAAACCGCGTCGTTCACGTATGCCGCTCGAAAAGCCATCGGAGGCGGGCGCAAGTGAAGAATACCTTTTGGTTCACCTTCGGCGCCGCAGCAGCGAGCTACGTCATCTTCCGCGGTAAGAAGCTGTACCGCGAGTATCTCCCCGAGTCGTTGCGCAGGCAGATCGAAGCCAAGAGCGACGACGCAGCCATTGACCTCGGCCGTTTCTCGGCCAACTTCGAGGCAGCACGCGCCGAACGTGAAGCCGAAATCCGTCGTGAACTCAACATCCCGGAGGAATAGATCCCAATGCAGACCCACGAAATCCTCCAGCGCTTCGTCAACCACTTCCAGGGCAACGATCATGAGGTTGTTCCCAGTTCGTCGCTGCTCTACAACGACCCGACACTGCTGTTCGTGAACGCCGGCATGGTGCCGTTCAAGCCGTACTTCCTGGGCGACGAGCCCGCACCGTTTCGTCGCGCAGTGTCAGCACAAAAGTGCGTGCGCACGCTGGATATTGAGGAAGTGGGCAAGACCACCCGCCACGGCACCTTCTTCCAAATGCTCGGCAACTTCTCCTTCGGCGACTACTTCAAGGAAGGCGCCATCCAGATGGCGTGGGAGCTCGTCACGAAGCCCGAATCCGACGGCGGCCTGGGCTTCGATGGTGACAAGATCTGGGTGACCGCGCTGCACGGCGATACGGAGACCATCGACATGTGGCGCGCGGTCGGGCTTCCGCGTGAACACATCCAGGAGCGTGGCCTGAGGGACAACTACTGGCACATGGGCGTCCCCGGCCCAGGTGGTCCGTGCTCTGAAATCTACGTGGATCGCGGCCCAGAATTCGGCCCCGACGGCGGCCCCGAGGCCGACGAGGACCGCTTCTTGGAGATCTGGAACCTCGTGTTCCAGCAAGAGGAACTCTCTGCAGTGCGCGCGAAAGATGATTTCGACGTCTTGCGCCCACTGCCCAGCAAGAACATTGATACCGGCGCGGGTCTCGAACGCATCGCCTTCCTGAAGCAAGGCAAGGCCAACATGTACGAGATTGACCAGGTGTTCCCGGTGATCGAGAAGGCCTCCGAGCTCTCTGGCAAGCGATACGGCGCAGTCCCGGCCGACGACATCTGGTTCCGCGTCGTTGCTGACCACGTGCGAAGCTCGCTCATGCTGATGACCGACGGGGTAACCCCAGGCAACGAGGCTCGCGGCTTCGTGCTTCGGCGCCTCCTTCGTCGGGTCATCCGGGCGATGCGGCTGCTCGGAGTGCAGGATCCGGTGCTCGGTGAGCTGATGCCGGTGTCCAAGGCACTCATGGAGCCCTCGTACCCAGACATCACGACGGCCTGGGAGCGCGTCTGGCAGGCGGCTCAGGCAGAGGAAGAGACGTTCCGCCGCACACTGCAGGCCGGAACAGTGATGTTCGACGGCGTAGCAGCGGAACTGAAGCAGAGCAAGGCCACGACGGTGCCTGGCGACACCGCCTTCAAGCTCCACGACACGTACGGTTTCCCCATTGATCTCACCCTCGAGATGGCTGAGGAACAAGGGCTGAGCGTTGATCGCAAGGCCTTCGACTCGCTCATGAAGGAGCAAAAGGAACGCGCACGCGCGGACGCGAAGGCAAAGAAGGGCGGGCTCGCCAGCCACGAGGCGTATCGCGCCTTCCGCGAGCAAGGCGAGACGCCGTTCACCGGTTACGACGAGCTCGGGCTCGACACGAAGGTGCGCGGCCTCATCGTCGACGGCCACGCCACTGACCATGCGAGCGACGGCTCTCAAGTGGAGATCATCCTCGAGGAGACGCCGTTCTACGCCGAAGCCGGCGGCCAGGATGCCGACCACGGCTACATCGTCGGCGACGGATTTACCGCCGACGTGCTGGACGTGCAGCGCCCGGTGCCCGGGCTCGTCGTGCACCGTGTGATGCTCGCAGGCGAAATCGGGGTCGGCACGCTGGCCGAGGCACGGGTCGACCCGGCATTGCGCCACCAGGCCTCGCAGGCCCACACTGCGACGCACATCGTGCACGCTGCGCTCAGGGAACTCGTCGGGTCTGGCGCGACGCAGGCTGGCTCCTACAACAAGCCTGGCTACCTCAGATTCGACTACTCGGCCACGCAAGCGATGAGCGACGAGCTGCGTCGCGAAGTGGAGGAGCGCGCAAACCAAGCCATCCTCGACGGCTTCGACGTGACTAGTCAGCAGATGAAATTGGAAGACGCCAAGGCGCTCGGCGCCATGGCCATGTTCGGCGAGAAGTACCCGCCGGTGGTGCGCATGGTGGAGCTCGCTGGGCCGTGGTCTCGTGAGCTGTGCGGGGGTACGCACGTCGCGAACACGTCGCAGATTGGTGTGTTGAACCTGCTGGGCGAACAATCCGTCGGCTCAGGCGTTCGACGGGTAGAGGCGCTCGTCGCGGGTGACGCGTTCCAGCAGTTCGCTGCCGAGCGTGCGCTCGTTCGCGAACTCACCGAGACGCTCCGCGTGGCTCCTGAGCAGTTGAGCGATCGCGTCGGCAAGCTCGTGCAGCAGCTCAAGGATGCTGAGAAGCAGATCGCCAAGTTGCAATCTGAAAAGCTGCTGGCAAGCGCAGCAACCATGTTGGAAGGCGTGGAGCGCGTCGGATCCGTGAATCTGCTCGCTATTGAGGTTCCAGGAATCGGCGGTGGAGATCTGCGCACACTGGCCACTGACCTTCGCGAACGCATGGACTCAGCGACACCCGGTGTCGTCGCGCTCATCGGCGGCGCAGAGAAGCCAGCCGCAGTAGTGGCTACCAATGAAGCTGCCCGCGAGCAGGGGTTGAAGGCCGGTGCCCTTATTCGTGAGGTGTGCGCGACGCTCGGTGGCAAGGGCGGCGGCAAGGACGATCTCGCGCAGGGCGGCGGCGCGGATTCGTCGAAGGCTGCGGATGCCCTCAACGTGGTCAAGACCCAGGTTGCTCATGCCTGATTCTCCCCGCATCGGCATCGACTGGGGTAAGGCCCGCATCGGGGTGGCTGCGTCAGGGCGCCACACGTCGTTTTGTCATCCGGTGACGACGGTGGCTGCCGGCCGCGACGAACTCGACGCGCTCTGCGCCATCGTCGAGGAGTACGAGCCGGAGGTTGTCTACGTCGGCTACCCGCTGGATCTCAGAGGCGAGGTAGGGCCATCTGCCCAATTTGTGATTGACAAGGCATCTGCCTTGGCCGAACGCATCGCCCCCGTGCAGGTGCGCCTCGTCGATGAGCGGATGAGCACTGCTTCCGCGTCACGTAGTCTTGGGAGTGTCGGGCGTAATGCTAAAGCTCAGCGTGGCATCATCGACCAAGCTGCTGCAGTAGAGATTCTGCGCAGCGCGGTTGATGTGGAGGAGCGTCAGGGGTCTCCCGCCGGCGAGTTGCCCAACGGAAGCGAGGACGAATGACTGAGAAGAAGTCTGTGAACTGGCGCGATGTTGCCTATTACGGGCGCGGAATCTTCGCTGTCGTACTCGCCTTGGCTGTGCTCGTGGGTGGCGGATGGTTCGCGTACTCAAAAATTCATGACGTTTACGTTCAAGTCACCACCCCCGAGGACGATTACGTCGGAGAGGGTAAAGGTAGCGTTGACGTCGTGATTCCCCGCGGCGCCGGCCTCACCGAGATTGGTGACGTCCTGTATGAGGCAGGCGTGGTGAAGTCCGTGCGCAAATTCCGAAGCGAAGCGTTGAATTCGGGCTCCATCGACAAATTGCAGGCTGGTCGATACCAGCTGAAGAAGGAACTACCTGCGGAAACCGCCCTGAAAATGCTGCTCGATCCCGCCAACCTCAAGCGCATCTGGATCACGTTCCCGGAGGGCACCACCGTCAAGGAACAGCAGTCGCGTATGGCATCGGAGTTGGGTCTTTCCCAGAAACAGATCGACGCTGCCGCATCCCGCAGGGGAGAGCTCGGGTTGCCTCAGTGGGCTGAGAAGCAAGGTGGCTTGGAGGGCTATCTCTTTCCCGCGCGTTACGACGTTGCAGAGCCGATCGATGCGTTTGCCATCATCAAGAAACAGGTCTCTGAATTTAACTTGGTCGCCAACCGCACGGATCTCGCTGATCGGGCCAAGACGCTCGGTAAATCACCTGCGGAGATCCTGACCGTCGCATCCATTATCGAGGGCGAATCTCATGATCCCGATTACCAGCCTTTGATTGCCGCGGTGATCTACAACCGCATGGAGAAGGACATGAAGCTCGAGATGGACTCGACGGTGCACTACGCCGTCGGCAAGTCCGGAGCCGTTACCACTACGGACGCGGAGCGAAAGACCGACTCGCCATACAACACCTACCTGAATGCGGGGCTTCCTCCAGGGCCCATCAATAACCCGGGGGAGAGCGCCATCAAGGCCGCGCTCAGCCCCGCTGATACCGAGGCCCTCTACTTCGTGACGGTGGATCTGGACACGGGGGAGACGCTCTTCGCAAACACCCTCGAAGAGCACCAAGTCAACGTCAAGAAGTTCCAGGAGTATTGCCAAGCTAACAAGGGCAAGTGCTCAGGCAAATGATGCATTGTGCCGTCATAGGCCACCCCGCGGCGCATTCGCTCTCACCTGCTATCCACCGTGCTGGTTACCTCTCGTGCGGGCTGAATTGGCACTACGAGGCCATCGACGTCGCCCCTGCCGCGCTTGGCGACTTCATAGCGGGGTGCCGCTCCGACGATGCCTGGGCTGGGCTTAGCGTCACCGCACCGCACAAGGACGCCATCGTGCAATTCGGGGAGCCCGACGAACCGACGCGCCTGCTTGGCTGTGCGAACACGCTGGTGCTGGGCGAGGAGCCTCGGGTGTACAACACCGACGTTGCCGGCTTCAGCGTTGCGCTGCGTGCAGCCACCGCGCCAGCGCCGCGGCGGGTAGCCATCGTCGGCAACGGCGCCACTGCCCGTTCGATCCTGCTGTCAGCAGCCAGGGAGGGAGCCCGCGAGCTCATCGTGCTGGCGCGAAACCCGGAGCGTGCCGCGAACCTGCTGTCCCTCGCGAAGGCGCTAGATGTTGCCGCCCAGGTGCAGAGCTTGGATGCTCCGCTAGAGCATGTGGATCTGTTGGCGAGCACCATCCCGGCCGCCGCGACGGCACCGCACGCCCGGCGCTGGACGCAAGCCGCCACGACCATCTTCGATGTGGTCTACGACCCGTGGCCGACGCCCCTCGGCGTCGCCGCTGCGCGACTCCACCGTCGGGCATTGTCCGGGCTCGATCTGCTCGCTGGGCAGGCAGTGGACCAGTTCGCGTTCTTAACCGGGAGGACGGTCTCCTTCGATGCCTGCCTCTCAGCTGCTAGACAGGAACTTCGACGTCGTGCGACTCTCTGAAAGAATGACCCCTATGCTTCGTTATCTCACCGCAGGTGAATCGCATGGCCAATCGCTGGTGGCCACTATCGAGGGCATTCCCGCGCATGTCCGCGTGGGAGAGAAGGAGATTGCGCACAATCTCGCCCGACGGCGACTCGGCGCTGGCCGTGGAGCCAGGATGAAATTTGAGGCCGATGCGCTGCGCCTACTCACTGGGTTCCGACATGGTGAGACGCTGGGGTCCCCAATCGCCATCGAGATCGGCAATACAGAATGGCCGAAGTGGGAACAGGTCATGGCGCCTGGCGAAGTGGATCCCGACGAGCTTGCATCGCTGGCGCGAAACGCGAAGCTCACCCGCCCGCGTCCCGGACATGCGGACCTGGTGGGAATGCAGAAGTATGATTTCGACGAGGCGCGGCCCATTCTGGAGCGGGCGTCCGCGCGTGAAACGGCGGCCCGCGTCGCGCTCGGCACCATCGCGATGGCGTTCCTTGACCAAACACTTGGCATCAAGGTGCTGAGCCATGTGGTGGAGCTAGGGCCGGTTTGCGCTAAGCCGCTGCTGCCGTCGTGGGCAGATCTGGAGACCATCGACGCGGATCCCGTACGCTGCTTCGATGCCGACGCATCGGCCAAGATGCAGGAAGAAATCGAGGCCTGCCACAAGGACGGAGACACGCTCGGTGGCGTGGTCGAGGTGATCGCTTGGGACGTTCCTCCGGGGCTTGGTTCCCACATCCAGGGAGACCGTCGCCTCGACGCGCGCCTCGCCGGCGCACTCATGGGCATCCAAGCAATCAAGGGGGTCGAGCTCGGCGACGGCTTCGAGCTCGCCCGCACCCGTGGCTCAAGAGCCCACGACGAAATCACGCCCGGCATCAAACGCGCATCCGGGCGCTCCGGGGGAACCGAAGGCGGTATGTCCACCGGCGAGTTGCTTCGCGTGAGAGCCGCAATGAAACCCATCGCGACGGTACCGCGCGCACTTCGCACCGTCGACGTCGCCACCGGCGAGGAAGCACGCGCCCACCACCAGCGCAGCGACGTGTGCGCGGTCCCAGCGGCGGGGATCGTCGCGGAGGCGATGGTGGCGTTGGTGTTGGCCGAGTGCATGCTGGAGAAGTTCGGCGGAGATTCGGTGGCGGAGACACGTCGCAACGCGGAGGCCTACCTGGCCGACGTCGAGCGCAGGGGATTGGGCGTCGCATGAGCATTGTGCTGATCGGCGCACCAGGGGCTGGCAAGAGTTCCGTCGGCAAACGCGTCGCCCGCAAGCTAGGACTGTCCTTCGTCGACGTTGATCATCGCATCGAGGAGGTGCTCGGCAAATCAATTCGCGAGATCTTCGCTGATGAGGGCGAGGCGTACTTTCGCGCGGCAGAAGAGGAAGCCACCATCGAATTGCTCGGCACCGCCGACGTGGTCTCGCTCGGCGGCGGCGCGGTGATGAACGAGCGCATCCGAGATGCCCTGGATGGTCACGAGGTGATCTGGCTCAAGGTCTCCGCCGGCCAGGCGGCGCGCCGCGTCGGAATGAATACCGTGCGCCCGCTCCTGCTGGGCAACACGCGCGCCACCCTCATCAAGCTACTCGCCGAGCGCACCCCGTTCTACGAAGCCTGCGCTACGCAGACGATCGAGACCGATGGGCGCGGCACCGCTGAGGTGGCGGATCAGATCGTCGCGGAGCACCAACAATGATCACGGTTCACTCCAAGCAGCAACCCTACGATGTGCATGTCGGCGCCGGGGTGATCGAAGGCATCGCGCGCGAAAGCGAACGGTACGCGCGGGTCGCCATCATTTTCCCCGCGCACTTGCCCGCGCTGGCGGATGCCGTCGCAGCCAAGGTTGCGGGCAAAGTGGTGCGCATCGCGGTGCCCGACGCGGAGGCCGCGAAGACACCCGCCGTGCTGCAACGCTGCTGGGAAGCACTCGCGAACGCCGGATTCACGCGCAGCGATCTGGTGATTGGCGTCGGGGGAGGAGCGGCGACGGATCTCGCCGGCTTCGTGGCTGCCACCTGGCTTAGAGGCGTTGCGTACATCTCGGTGCCCACCTCGGTGCTCGCGATGGTGGACGCCGCAGTGGGCGGCAAGACCGGCATCAACTTGGAGGTTGGCAAGAACCTCGTCGGGGCGTTCTACGAACCGCGGGCCGTCTTCTGTGACTTTGATTTTCTCTCGACGCTGCCCGTTCGCGAACTGCGCTCCGGTATGGCCGAAGTGGTGAAGTGCGGTTTCATCAAAGACCCGGTGATTCTCGAGCTGGCCTCACAGCGTGATCGCCTCGACGTCGCCGGCCAGACGTTTTCAGACATGGTGCGACGAGCTATCGCAGTCAAAGCAGAGGTGGTGGCCGCAGACCTGCGTGAGTCGACGTCGGTGGGGGACCGCGTCGGGCGCGAGGCGCTGAACTACGGGCACACGTTGGGTCACGCTATAGAAACAACCGAGCACTACACCTGGAGACACGGCGAGGCGATCTCTGTTGGCATGGCCTGGATTGCGCGCGTATCGAGGCAGTGCGTGGGGCTTTCCGACGACGTCGTTGCTCTACACGATGAGCTGTTGCATCTGTTCCGGCTTCCCAGAGCACACGACGGCGCCTACGCCGAGCTCCGCCACGTGATGAGCCTGGACAAGAAATCCAGGGGCAATAACCTTCGATTGGTGTGCCTTCGCGATATCGCCCAGCCCACCGTGGTCGAAGCCCCCGACGAAGCCGTACTGCAATCCTGCTATGACGACCTCTCCTGAAACAACGGGCGGCTATGTGCTCGCGTTGGCCCACATCCAAGAACAGATCCTGTCGGGGGCGCTACAGGTAGGGGATCGTCTGCCGGGAGAACGCGAGCTCGCCGCGCAGCTAGGCATCAGCAGAGGCGCTGTGCGTGAGGCCATCCGCGGCATGCAGGCATATGGTGTGCTGGAGTCGCAGCCAGGCCCTGGACGCGGAACGCGTGTGATCGCGATGCAGTCCAAGGCGCTGGGCCGTCTGTTTTCTCTCCACCTCGCCACCGCGTCGCAATCACAGGCAGATCTGACGGAAACCCGCATCGCGCTGGAGCGTGCGACGGCCAGCCTCGCGGCATCGGCGTCGACGCCGGAGGACCACGATCGCCTGGAGCGCATCATCGAGGCGATGGATGCCACCCACGAACTCGCTCCGTACAACGATCTGGACACGGACTTTCACCAGTGCATCGCCCAAATCTCGGGCAACCCGCTGCTGCGCGACCTCACGGTTGCGATCCGTGAGGCGTTACGTCGGCCCATTCTGCAAGCCTCGCTCGGTGTCGACCGCTGGGCTGATGTCCGGACCATGCTGTGCGGACAGCATCGAGCGATCTATGACGCCGTCCGCAGCGGCGACGTGGCTCACGCCTCGAAGCTCGTGGAGGCCCACATCCGCTGCGCGGCGGATGCACTGTTCTAGAGCATCGTGCGACTGAGCGCACACCAGAGAGCAATTCCCGCCCCCGGGGCACGATTTTTGGCATCTGGCGTGCGCTCAGTCGAGTAACTCCACGCATCCAGCCTGCTGTCTGTTTTTATGTGAGAAGGTAAGAGCAGAACCCCGGTCTGGATACGCCTGCGTTGTATTGACAATATTGGTCGGACCGTTATACCTTTACGACAACTAGTAGTATCTAGGTAATTGCAACCATCGGAACGACGGAGTTCGAGATGACATTGTTGGAGTCGTTCGTCCCAGAGACGAACCCGACCGGTCAGCTAGGGCTGTCAGCGCTGCTCGCATCGCTACCAATCATTTGCATGCTGGTGACGCTCGGTGCACTCCGCTGGAAGGCTCACTACGCCGCGTTCGCGTCGTGGGGCATCGCGCTCGTCGTGGCAATCGCTGCGTTCCGCATGCCCGCTGTGATGGCTCTGTCAACGAGCCTTCACGGAGTCCTCTACGGTATTTTCCCCATCGTCTGGATCTTGCTCACAGCAATCTGGATGTATGAAGTGACGGTCAAGTCTGGTCGATTCGAAGACCTCCGTCGTACCTTTTTCCTCATCTCGGATGACCCCCGCGTCGTGGGCCTCATCATCGCATTCAGCTTCGGTGGTCTACTCGAGGCGCTGGCTGGATATGGTGCTCCCGTCGCCATCGCAGCGGCAATGCTGATCGCAGTCGGTTTCTCGCCCATTCGAGCCGCCATGGTGGCCTTGCTCGCGAACACCGTCCCCGTTGCGTTCGGAGCCGTCGGCCTCCCCGTCGTCGTCGCCGCACAGACCGCAGAGCTCGACGTGCTCGCAGTCGCCCCCATCAGCGGGCGAATCACAGCAATATTGAGCCTCATCGTACCCTTCCTCATCCTCCTGGTGATGGACGGAGCAAAAGGCCTCAAACAGTGCTGGCCAGTTGGCCTGGTTATCGGTGTCTCGTTCGGCATCACCAAGTGGATCGTCAGCTCGACTCCGCTGTTTAACCTCACCGAGATGTTCGCTGCTGTGGTCAGCATCGTCGTGACGCTTGGGTTCCTCAAGCTTTGGCACCCTTCGGGTGGCGCCGAGGCAGAGGGGCGCATCAGCGAAATGCTCGCCCCGGAGGCCGAGAAGAGCTGGAAACCTGCGGCACATTCCGACGCAGATCAGCCCAAGCTCACCGGCAACCGCATCATGATGGCGTTGGTGCCCTACCTCATGGTGATTGTGATCTTCGGCATCGCATCCATCCCTGCCGTGAAGACCTTCTTGAAGTCCCTCGATGTCAGTTTCGCATGGCCGTTGCTGAGCGGGCTTATGGGCATCGACGGGTCTCCCGCGTCGCATCAGACCTACACGCTGCTCTGGGCATCGTCGCCTGGCATTTTGCTCGCCATCGTCGCGATCCTCACCGGTGTGATCTACAAGATGTCCCTGGGCGAGACCTTCGGGGTCTTGTGGGAAAACATGAAGAAGATGCGCTTCTCGGCGCTCACCATCGGTCTCGTCGTGGCGCTCGCGTATGTGATGGGCGACTCCGGACAGACCCTGGCCCTCGGGTTCTTCATCGCTGCGGCAGGCGCTATCTACGCTGCGCTAGCCCCTATCCTCGGCTGGATTGGCACCTACGTGACCGGCTCAGACACCTCTGCAAATATCTTGTTCTCTGGCCTGCAATCTACCGTCGGCCAGGAGATTGGCGCGGGTAGCCATCTTGGTGTGCAAGGCATGCGTGAGTTGCTCGTAGGAGCCAACGCCGCTGGTGGCGTCGTGGGCAAAATGATCTCGCCGCAGTCGCTCACCATCGCGGCTACTGCCATCGGTCTGGCTGGAGCCGAATCGGTGGTGCTGCGCAAGGTTTTCAAGTGGAGCCTCATTCTGCTTGCGCTGATGTGCGTCATCGTCGGATTGATGTCCACACCGGTCCTTAGCTGGCTGATCTGAAAGGAATAAGCATGACCACAGCCACACTTCCAGGTGCCGGGATCAAGGTGGCACTCTTCGCCACCTGCATCACCGACACGATGAAGCCCTCCGTCCCAATCGCTACGGTGAAATTACTCGAGCGCCTCGGCTGCACCGTCGAGTTCCCTGAAGAGCAAACCTGTTGCGGTCAGATCATGGCGAACACCGGATACTTCAAGGAGACCGAAGGCACCGTACGCAACTACGTCAAGAGCTTCAGCGATGCCGAGTACATCGTCGCCCCGTCTGGCTCTTGCGTTGGATCGGTTCGCCATCAGCACGAGATGATTGCGAATTACGTTGGCGATAGCGGGCTGGCCAAGGATGCCGCGGCGACCGCAAAGCGCACTTACGACATCGCCGAGTTCATCGTCGACGTGCTTGGCATCACCGACGTCGGGGCATGGTTCCCGAACAAGGTTGCCTACCACCCTTCGTGTCACGGCAAGCGCATCCTCGGACTGGGTGATCGCCCGATGCAACTACTCCAGGCCGTCGGCGGCATTCAGCTCGTCGACTTGGCTGAGGCGGATCAGTGCTGCGGATTTGGCGGCACCTTCTCGCTGAAGAACTCGGACATGTCCGTAGCGATGGCTGCTGACAAGGCCCGACACGTGATCGAGAGTGGCGCTGAATACGTCGTCGGAGGTGACCACGCGTGCCTCATGAACATCGGTGGCATGCTGCATCGTCAACGCTCCGGTGTGAAGACCATCCATCTTGTCGAGATCCTCGCCAGCACCAAGGAGGAAATACGATGACTGCGCAACGACTGACCCCGGCGCCGCCGAAAGGCGCATGGCTTGGCATTCCAGCTTTCCCCAAGGCCGTCAAGTCGGAACTGGAGAACTCCGTACAGCGGGCGAACCTCAGGCATGCCACACATACCATTCGCGAGAAGCGAGCCGTGCGGGCAAGCGAAGTTCCTAACTGGGAAGAGCTCCGCACCGCGGCTGAGCAGATCAAGACGCGCGTCGGTCGGCACCTCGACGTGTACCTCGAACAAGCCGAAGAGGCGATGACCAAAGCGGGCATCACCGTGCATTGGGCCCGCGACGGCAAGGAAGCGAACGAGATCGTCGCGCGAATTGCCAAGGAGAAGGCCGTCGATGAGGTGGTGAAGATCAAGTCGATGGCCACCCAGGAGATCGACCTCAACGAATATCTGGAGGAGCAGGGCATCGCGGCGTGGGAGACCGACCTTGCGGAGCTCATTGTGCAGCTGGGCCACGACCTGCCTTCGCACATCCTTGTTCCCGCCATTCACCGAAACCGCTCGGAAGTGCGGGAGATCTTTGATGCCGAGATGGGCCGCTACGGTCGCCCCGCGCCAGAAGGGATCAGCGACGATCCGCCAGAGTTGACTGCAGCCGCCCGTCTGCATCTTCGCGAGAAGTTCTTGCGGGCCAAGATGGCTGTCTCGGGTGGCAACTTCATCGTCGCAGAAACCGGCACGCTCGTGATCGTCGAATCTGAGGGTAACGGCCGCATGTGCCTCACGCTGCCGGAAACCCTCGTGAGCGTGGTGGGTATCGAGAAGATCCTGCCGACGTTCGAGGACCTAGAGGTGTTCCTTAAGCTGCTTCCACGCTCGTCGACGGGGGAGAGGATGAACCCCTACACGTCGATGTGGACCGGCGTTTCCGAAGGCGATGGCCCGCAGGACCTCCATGTCGTGCTCTTGGATAATGGCCGAAGCGACGTCCTGTCGGATCCAATCGGACGCGCGGCGCTTCGCTGCATCCGCTGTTCTGCCTGCCTGAACATCTGCCCCGTGTACGAGCGTGCCGGCGGCCACGCCTACGGTTCGCCGTACCCAGGCCCAATCGGCGCAATTCTGAACCCGCAGCTTCGAGGTATCACGTCGAAGGTGGACCAGGCGCTGCCGTACGCATCCAGCCTGTGTGGTGCGTGCAACGAGGTGTGTCCGGTGCGAATCCCGTTCACGGATATCTTGGTCGACCAGCGCCGACGCGTCGCAGAGAAGAAGACGTCGAAGCACCCGACGGTGGAGCAAGGCCTTATGAAGATGGCTGGTTGGACAATGTCGAAGGGATCCCACTTGGCCACAGTCCAACGCGGCTCCAAGATCGCAGGACGCGTGTTTGGGAAGAAATGGATTGGCCCACTGCCTGTGCCGCTCGTGAGCAAGTGGACGGGTTCCCGCGACGTGGAGCCGCCGCCGACGCAGACCTTCCGCGACTGGTGGAAGAAAGAGAGGAGCTAGTCATGGGCGCCAAGGAAGAGATCTTGGGGCGTGTTCGCAAAGCCCTACAAGACGTGCCGGCATCCGAGAAACCTGATGACCTGAAGGTGGAGTGGCAATACGGGCAACCGCTCGGCACCAAGGATGTGCTCGCTGACCTCGTCGAGAAAGTCGAGGACTACGGGGCCACCGTCGTGCAGGTGGAGGAATCGGGCGTACAAGATGCCCTGCTCGAAGCCCTGCGCAAGGTTGACGCGAAGGACGTCGTGCTCCCGTCTGGCCTGCCGCAGCAATGGGCCGACGCCGTGAACGGCGCCGACTTTTCGCTCCACACCGACGAGCCACAGCTCAGCCACGAGAAGCTGAACGAGATAGACACGGTCATCACGACGTGTGCTGTCGCCATGGCTGACTCGGGCACGATTGCACTCGATCACGGGCCAGGTCAGGGCCGACGGGCGCTCAGCCTCGTTCCAGACAAGCATGTGTGCGTGGTGCGGGCTGATCAGGTTGTGAGTGATGTGCCAGAAGGGGTCGCTAGGTTGCGGGACGCGGTGGATGATCGTCGGCCCATCACCTGGATTTCAGGGGGTTCGGCCACGAGCGATATTGAGCTGAGCCGCGTCGAAGGGGTGCATGGTCCCCGCACGCTTTACGTGATTCTCGTAACCAAGTAACGCTTACGCCCGTGTTTGTCGACAATGAGGGGCGCCACCTGGCCTAAACCGGGTAGCGCCCCTCGAACGTTAAGCAAGAAGCCTGGGTTACTTCTTGTCGAATTTGTCAGTGACGTCGTTGAAGACCTCAGAAGCCTTGTCCTTCAGGTCCTCGAAGCCTTCCTTAGCCTTCGCGCCCAGCTGGTCCAGCTTGCCTTCTGACTGAAGCTGCTCGTTATCGGTTGCCTTGCCGACGCCTTCCTTTGCCTGACCCTTCACGTCTTCGGCCTTGTTCTTCAGATCATCGCCGATGCCCATTTGGACTCCTTTCGTCTTAGGCGGTCTGACACCACCTACGTACCCCCACCGTACAACCATGCACAAGGTGCAGTGCGTCGCTGCGCTTGGTGGGAACCGGAGCAATAGCATTAGGATGTCTGATGGCCTAAGTGGGCCTCGTCGAACGAAAGGCTAATCGTGGTTGCAGTTTCCACCAACGATCTGAAAAACGGCATGGTGCTTGACCTCGACGGTCAGCTCTGGCAGGTGACGTGGTTCCAGCACCACAAGCCAGGCAAGGGCAACACCGTTGTGCGCTCGAAGCTGAAGGCAGTGCTGTCCGGCAAGACCGTCGACAAGACGTTCAACTCCGACACGAAGGTGGAGATGGCGACGGTCGACCGTCGCGCCATGCAGTACCTCTACATCGACGGCTCCGACTACGTGTTCATGGACAACGACACGTACGACCAGATCTACGTTCCGGAAGCCACCGTCGGTGATGCCAAGGACTACATGCTGGAAAACCAGGACGCCACCGTGGCGCTGCACGACGGCACCCCGCTCTTCGTCGAGCTTCCCGCGTCAGTAGAACTTGAGGTCACGTACACCGAGCCGGGCCTGCAGGGCGACCGCTCCACCGGCGGCACGAAGCCTGCCACGCTCGAGACCGGCAAGCAGATCCAGGTGCCACTGTTCATCACGCAGGGGGAGCGCGTCAAGGTGGATACCCGCGACGGCTCCTATCTCGGTCGCGTTTGATCGTGGACGACGTCGACCCGCACTTTTCCACGCAGACGAAGGCACGGAAGGCCGCCTTGGACATTTTGTTTCAGGCGGATGCGCGTGGCTTGGAGATTCGCGAGGTTCTTGCTGCGCAGCAGGGTCTCGCGAATCATCCGATGCGTCCCCTCACTCGCGCCATCGTGCATGGCGTGGCAGATCACCTGTCGAGCATTGATCAGCGCATCGCAGAGTGCTGCACAAATGGCTGGACGCTCGAGCGTATGCCACGAGTTGATCGCAGTCTCGCTCGGATGGCCATATTTGAGATTGACCACACCGACACCCCGGATGCTGTCGTAGTCTCCGAGATCATGGAGCTCGCTTCATGGCTGTCGACGAATGAGTCGCCAGCATTCCTGAACGGCCTGCTTGGCCAGGCGGTGAGGACACACACCACGCAATGACGGAGGTAACCATGCGCCCTGCAATCCTCGTCTTGGAGGACGGCCGCACCTTTCGCGGTTCCAGCTTTGGGAAGGAGGGAGAGGCGTATGGTCCCGTTCGAGTATGTACCGCCATGTCTGGGTACCAGGAAGCGCTGACGGACCCGGACTTGGCTGGAACCCTGTTGTGCTTTACCACCCCGCACATCGGCAACACCGGCTGGAACGACGACGACTCGCGCTCGGATCAGATTCAAGCCGCCGCCCTCATCATCCGGGAGAAGGCACCTCGGCCCTCCAACTTCCGCTCAACACGAAGCCTCGACGACGCCCTCGTCGCCGACGGCACCCCCGCCGTAGAAGGCATCGACACCCGAGCGCTCATGCGACACCTGAGAGAGCACGGCCCGCTGTGGGGTGCGCTCTCAACCACCCGCACCGACATCCACGCCCTGCAGGCGGACCTACTCGCCCGAAAGGACGCCTGATGCCTCGTCGTACAGATATTTCCTCCATCCTCGTCATTGGCTCTGGCCCGATCGTGATTGGCCAGGCCTGTGAATTCGACTACTCCGGCACCCAGGCATGCCGCGTGCTGCGCGCCGAGGGCTACCGGGTGATCTTGGTGAACTCGAACCCCGCCACCATCATGACCGACCCGGACTTCGCCGACGCCACCTACGTCGAGCCCATCACTGCCGAGTACGTCGAACAGGTGATCGCCAAAGAACGCCCCGACGCGCTCCTCGCAACGCTCGGCGGCCAAACAGCCCTCAACACTGCTGTGAAGCTACACGAATCCGGTGTGTTGGAACGCTACGGCGTTGAGCTGATCGGCGCATCGGTGGAAGCCATCCAGCGTGGTGAGGACCGTGAACAGTTCAAGCAAGTAATCGAGTCCATGGATTACGTCGACGGTGGCGCGCCCGAGGTGGCCCGCTCGGCCATCTGCCACTCCATGGACGAGGTGCTTTCCGCCGCCGACAAGCTGGGGTACCCCGTCGTCGTGCGCCCAAGCTTCACGATGGGCGGCGTCGGTTCTGGCTTTGCCCACGACGAATCCGAGTTGCGCTCCATCGCAGGTGCAGGACTCGCCGCGAGCCCAGTCACCGAGGTGCTGATCGAGGAATCCATCCTTGGTTGGAAGGAGCTCGAGCTGGAACTGATGCGCGACAGTGCGGACAACGTCGTCACCATCTGCACCATCGAGAACTTTGATCCGATGGGTGTCCACACGGGTGATTCCATCACCGTCGCGCCCGCACTCACGCTGACTGACCCCGAGGTGCAGCGCATGATCGACGTCGGGCACGGCATTATCCGCGACGTCGGCGTCGAATCTGGCGGCTGCAACATTCAGTTCGCCATCAACCCTGACAACGGGCGCATGATCGTCATCGAGATGAACCCGCGAGTGTCGAGAAGCTCTGCGCTGGCGTCGAAGGCGACGGGCTACCCCATCGCGAAGATCGCAGCGAAGGTGGCCGTCGGGTACACGCTCGATGAGATCACCAACGACATGACCGGCGTCACCACCGCGCTTGACGAGCCCACCGTTGACTACGTCATCGTGAAGGCACCTCGTTTCGCCTTCGAGAAGTTGCCATCTGCGGATTCCACGCTGACCACCCATATGAAGTCCGTGGGGGAGACGATGGGTATCGGCAGGAATTTCCTGGAAGCCCTCGGCAAGGCCCTTCGCTCCCTCGAGCATGCGGACGCGCCCTTCGACTTCGTTTCCGAACCTCGTAGCGCGGAGGTCTTACTCGAGAGCATGGTGCGCCCCCACGACGGGCGTCTCCAGGAGATAATGGAGGCACTCCGGGCCGGGGCCACCGTCGAGCAAATCTTCGACGCCACCAAGATTGATCGCTGGTTCCTGGACCAGCTCGTGCTGATGCTGAACGTCGCGAATGAGGTCCACGACGCGTCGGATCTCACGCCAGAACTGCTCGAGCGTGCGAAGCGATTTGGGTTGTCTGACGAGCAAGTCGCTGCCCTGCGTAACGTCAGCACCGACGTCCTCCGTGGTGTTCGGCACGCTCTCGGCATTCGTCCTGTCTACAAGATGGTGGATACCTGCGCAGGTGCTCACCCCGCGAAGACCCCCTACCTCTACTCCACGTATGAGCAGGAAAGCGAGGTGCCGCAGCGCACCAAGGAGGCTGTACTTATCCTCGGCTCCGGGCCGAACAGGATCGGCCAGGGTATCGAGTTCGA
Source organism: Propionibacteriaceae bacterium (assembly GCA_032576855.1). Lineage (GTDB taxonomy): Bacteria > Actinomycetota > Actinomycetes > Propionibacteriales > Propionibacteriaceae > Arachnia. The sequence goes on along the minus strand of JAWFWL010000007.1, from coordinate 25,826 downwards.
CTACTCGTGTGTCCACGCCGTACAGGCCTTGCGCCAGGCCGGCTACGAGACCGTGATGGTGAACTGCAACCCGGAGACGGTGTCGACGGACTACGACACGGCGGACCGCCTCTACTTCGAGCCCCTCACCGTCGAAGACGTACTAGAGATCTACCACGCTGAAGCTGCGGCAGGCCCCGTCGCGGGCATCATCTGTCAACTCGGCGGTCAGACGCCGCTCAAGCTGGCGCAGACGCTGAAGGACGCTGGCCTCCCCATTGTGGGTACGAGCCCCGAAGCCATTGATTTGGCCGAAGAGCGCGGCGCGTTTGGGCGAGTGCTGGACGAGGCCGGGCTCGTGGCACCAAAGCACGGTATGGCCACAAGCGCGGAGGAAGCCCGCAGCATCGCCACCGAAATCGGCTACCCAGTGCTGGTGCGCCCCAGCTATGTGCTTGGCGGGCGCGGCATGAAGATCGTCTACAACGATGCTGCGTTGGACACCTACATCGCGGAAGCCGCCAAGGTAAGCGACGATCAACCCGTCCTCGTGGACCGCTTCTTGGGCGACGCCGTCGAGATCGACGTCGATGCCCTTTTCGACGGCGAGCAGCTCTACGTCGGCGGCATCATGGAACACATCGAGGAAGCCGGCGTCCATTCGGGCGACTCCTCGTGCGTGCTACCGCCCATCACGCTCGGTGATGCCGTTGTTGACGAGATTCGCGAGGCTACCGAAGCCATCGCTGCAGGCGTGGGCGTGCGTGGACTCATCAATATCCAATACGCGCTCCAAGGCGACACTCTCTACGTGCTCGAGGCGAACCCTCGCGCATCTCGCACCGTGCCGTTCGTTTCCAAGGCCACCAACACGTCGCTGGCTAAGGCCGCGGCGCTGGTAATGCTTGGCAAGAGCATCCGCACGTTGCGGGATGAAGGATGGCTTCGCGCTACTGGCGACGGGGCCCAGCCGACGCCGGGGCACCCCGTCGCGGTCAAGGAAGCGGTGATGCCGTTCAACCGGTTCAGGACCAGCTCCGGTGCGTTCGTCGATACTGTGCTTGGCCCAGAGATGCGCTCCACGGGTGAGGTTATGGGCTTGTCGGACTCATTCGGTACCGCTTATGCCAAGGGGCAGGCGGCTGGCGGAGGCCCACTGCCTGGCGGAGGGACCCTCTTCGTCTCCATCGCGGATCGCGATAAGCGGCACGCCATCTGGCCGCTGAGGCGATTCGTCGATCTGGGGTTCACCATCTTGGCGACGCGCGGCACGGCGTCGGTGCTTCGTCGAAATGGTGTCGAGTGCCAGGAGGTGCAAAAGCTCTCCGAGCGTTCCTCTGAAACTGCTGAGCCGAGCATCGTCGACCTGATTACGACGGGCAAGATCGACCTCATCTTCAATACCCCAAACGGTGGCGCCGCTGGCGAGAGCACCCGTGAGGATGGCTACTCCATCCGCACGGCCGCTGTGCTGGCTGATGTCCCTCTGATTACGACGGTCCCTGGCCTCGCAGCCGCCGCGCAGGGTATCGAGGCGAAGCAACGTGGGGAGATTGACGTGAAATCGCTGCAGGATTGGAGTCGGTGATGCGTATCAGCACCCACATGCTTCGCGACGGGTACCGCGTCGCGCGCCCACTGTTGTTTCGCATGGACCCCGAGCGCATCCACGAAACGACGATTCACGCCCTTGGCGCGTTCGGTGCTAGGCGTCGTGGGGTGGAGGCGCACCCTGTGGAAATCGCGGGCGTGCGTTTCCCCAACCGCGTGGGCGTAGCGGCTGGTCTGGATAAGGACGGTATCGCCGCCAAGGCATGGGCTCATCTGGGATTTGGTCATGCCGAGCTCGGCACGGTGACGGCACTACCGCAGCCTGGCAACGCCAAACCACGGCTCTTCCGCGCCGTCGCTTCGCGCGGCATCATCAACAAGATGGGTTTCAACAACCAAGGCTCCGCCGCGTTGGCCGAGCGTCTGCGTGGCTACGGGGTGCAGCGCGGCAACATGGCCCTGGGGATTCCGCTCGGCGTATCCATCGGGAAAAGCAAGGTTGTGGCGCTGGAGGATGCCGTCGACGACTACTTGCAGTCGCTGCAGCAGGTAGCTCCCTACGCCGACTACGTTGCCGTCAATGTTTCAAGCCCGAACACGCCAGGGCTTCGACAACTGCAGAACACTGCTCCGTTGGAGCGTCTGCTGCAGGCTCTCGTCGAAGAGGCTGCGCAACTCGACAATCTCCCAATCTTTGTGAAGCTCGCGCCGGATCTCGACTCGGCACAGCTGCAGCAAACCGTGCGGATCGCGGAAGGGTGCGGCGTCTCGGCAATCATCGCCGGTAACACCACACTCAGCCGGGAACATCTCGCAGCTGATGACCAGCGTTTGGCGTCGAAACCTGGGGGCATGAGCGGCGCACCCCTTACTGCGAGGGCCCTGCGCTTCGTCGACCAGACGGCGAGCTCGTCGGAACTTCCCGTTATCGGGGTCGGCGGCATCATGAGCCCCCGCGACGCAGCGCGCATGTTCGATGCTGGCGCGCAGCTCGTACAGCTGTACACCGGGTTCATTTATGAAGGCCCGGCTCTCGTCAGGGGGATTCACGAGTGGTCAAAGTGAGTTTTCGCAGCCGACTCGACGCGACAGTGGCCGCGCGCGGCAACGCATGCGTCGGAATCGATCCCATGCCTAGTGTGCTCGATGCGTGGGGCGTGTCGCACGACGCCGCGGGCGTCGAGAAGGTGGCGCGGGGCATCGTCGAAGTGTTGGGGGAGCGGGCTGCGGTGTTCAAGCCACAGTCGGCATTCTTCGAGCCCTTTGGCGCGGAGGGTATCCGGGTGCTGGAGCGGGTACTGGCTGACATCGCCGAAGCAGGAGCGCTGTCTATCCTCGACGTGAAGCGCGGCGACATCGGCTCCTCGATGCGTGGCTATGCAGAGGCATACCTCGTCGACGATGCGCCACTCGCAGCCGATGCCATCACGGTGAGCCCCTATTTAGGCGTCGGCGCCCTGACCCCAGCCTTCGAGCTGGCCCACGACAACGGTCGAGGTGTCTACGTGCTTGCCCGCACGTCGAACCCCGATGGCGGCGACATCCAAACGGCTCACACCCGAGAGGGGAGCGTGGCGCAACACGTGCTGGATACCCTCACGGAGTTGAATCCCTCATTGGATGGCCTCCTCGGCGTGGTGCTTGGAGCGACGCAGACGGATCTGGGTTGTGACCCGTCACGCTTCAACGGCTCCATCTTGGCGCCGGGCATCGGGGCTCAGGGAGCGACGATGGCGAGCCTCGAGGGCGTATTCGGGGCCACGTACTCATCAGTACTTCCGACGGCGAGCCGCCAGGTGATTGGTGGGGGATCCGCAGAATTGATGGCAAGATTTGCCAATCTGTTCTTCGTGTAAGAACCAGGTGCGCGCTAGCGTTGTTTGTTAACGGAATTTGAAAGGTCCGTAATATAAAACCTGAACTTGGTTGACACAGAATGGAGAACCTCATGGCGATCCCCAAGCTGAGCAGCGAACAACTCGCAGCCGCCCGCTCATCCGCCACCGAAGCCCGTCGAATCCGCGCCGAGCTCAAGGAGAAGGTCAAGAACCAAGAGCTCTCGTTCACCGAAGCGCTCGCCGCGGCGCAAGGAGACGAAGTGCTCTCGCGCATTAAGGTGGTTGATCTGCTGCGTGCGGTGCCGCGCGTCGGGGTCACCCGCGCTTCGGAGATTCTCGAGAATGCCGACATTTCCGTCAATCGCCGCATCCGCGGCCTCGGACGCCACCAAATCCAGCGCCTGGAACAGCTCTTCAGCTGAAGCAACTAAGCTGGGAGAATGACTCCCGCGAAGCTCTGGATCATCTCGGGTCCTAGCGCGGTGGGCAAAGGCACTGTCTGCGCCCGCCTCCGAGCCCTACATGATGAGCCGTTCTACTCTGTCTCCTGCACCACGAGGCCGCCTCGACCGGGAGAAGTTCCAGGCGAAAGCTACCACTTCGTCACCGACGAGCGGTTCGACGAACTGATCGCCAAGGACCTGCTCCTCGAATGGGCGGTGGTGCATGGCGCACATCGCTACGGGACGCCCAAGGTGCCCGTCGATGATGCGATCGAGCAGGGGCGGCACGTCGTGTTAGAGATTGACTTGCAAGGTGCGCGCCAGGTAAAGCAGCACATGCCCGAGGCGCAACTGGTGTTTCTTGCACCGCCTTCCTGGGATGAGCTGGTGCGCCGCCTCGTCGGCCGAGGCACCGAGGATGAGGCTACGAGGGCCCGACGGCTGGAGACCGCGAAGAATGAACTGGCGAGCATCGATGAAGCGGATCATGTGCTCGTCAACGCGTCGGTCGAAGAAACCGTCGCGAATTTGGTAGGCTTGCTGGGATTGTGATCAAACCCGAGTAGAAGGTCACCTCTTTTGAACACTCTTGAAGGCATCACCAACCCATCCGTGGACGAACTCCTCGACCAGGTTGATTCCAAGTACCGCCTGGTGCTGTTTGCAGCCAAGCGCGCTCGGCAGATCAACGCCTACTACTCGCAGCTGGGCGAAGGCCTGCTGGAGAACGTCGGGCCCCTGGTCTCGGCTTCCCCCGAAGATAAGCCGCTCAGCATCGCGCTGCGTGAGATCAACGAAGGCATGCTGCAGTACAACGAGTTTGATCCGGAGACTGAAGCCACCGTCGCACCCGCCGACGACATCGCCTCCTTCGATTTCGTGAACCCCTTCGAAGACAACGCGACGGAAGAATCCCCGGAATCCGATTCCTGAGCACACGCTCCCCACAAGCATCCCGACACTCGGTCGGGTTAGGCGGCTTGTTGCCGCCACGAAAAAACACTCAGCGGCTTGTCGCCGCAGAAGGAGCTCAACCATGAGCCGACTATTCACGTCTGAATCTGTGACCGAAGGACATCCGGACAAGATTGCGGACTCCATTTCCGACGCAGTGCTCGACGCACTGCTCGCAAACGACCCGGGTGCACGAGTCGCCGTCGAGACCCTGATCACCACAGGACTGGTGGTTGTGGCGGGCGAGGTCACCACCCAAGCCTACGCGAACGTCGCAGATATCGTGCGGAAGCGCGTCTGCGAGATTGGATACAACTCCTCCAAAGTTGGATTCGACGGCGCATCCTGCGGCGTCTCCGTCGCCATCGGTGCACAGTCCCCCGATATCGCGCAGGGAGTCGACAACGCCTGGGAAGCCCGCCAGGGCAGCGAGGAAGCGTTCGCTCGGCAGGGTGCTGGCGATCAGGGGCTGATGTTTGGGTACGCCTGCGACGAGACCCCGACGCTGATGCCGCTGCCTATCGACATCGCGCATCGGCTCGCGGAACGCCTTGCTGAGGTTCGTCGCAACGAGGAGTTGCCCTATCTTCGCCCCGATGGCAAGACGCAAGTCACTGTTCGCTACGACGATGACGGCAAGCCCGCGGGCGTGGAGACCGTCGTTGTCTCCACTCAGCACCACCCAGATGCGGACCTCGAGACCCGCATCCGCCCTGACATCGAGCGTTTGGTGATCGCCCCGGTGCTGGAGCGCTACGGCTACGGCACTTCATCGCCGAGGGTGCTCGTCAACCCCACCGGAAAGTTCGTCATCGGTGGCCCCATGAGCGATGCCGGTGTCACCGGCCGCAAGATCATCGTCGACACGTACGGCGGCATGGCTCGCCACGGTGGCGGTGCCTTCTCGGGTAAGGACCCGTCGAAGGTGGACCGCTCCGCCGCCTACGCGCTGCGCTGGGTTGCCAAGAATGTGGTGGCGGCAGGGCTCGCGGACAAGGTGGAAGCGCAGCTGGCGTACGCCATCGGCAAGGCAGAACCCGTTGGGTTCTATATCGACACCTTCGGTACCGGCAAGGTCCCGGAAGTCCAGATCGAGCAGGCCGTCTTGGATGTGTTCGATCTGCGCCCTGCAGCCATCATCCATGACCTTGATCTGCTCCGCCCCAACTACTCGGACGTCACGGTCTACGGGCACTTCGGGCGAGAGATTCCCAGCGCCACCTGGGAGCGCACGGATAGGGCCGACCAACTCGCGGCGGCCGTTCGGGGCTGACATGTCGCTGCCGCTGGTCGAGGTGCCAGGGCTGTCGGTGGCGCGCGTCGCCGTCGACACCCCGCTGGCCCACCTCGACCGGCTCTTCGACTACGCCATCCCGGAATCCATGCAATCCGAGGTGGCCCCAGGCTGCCGGGTCAAGATCCGCTTCGCGGGCCTGCTTCGCGACGGATGGGTCGTCGAAGTAGGGGAGGGCAGCGCATTCGACGGTGAGCTGGAACGCATCTCGAAAGTAGTCTCCGCAGAGCCTGTGCTCACACCTGCCACCTACAGCCTCATTCGAGCCGTCGCAGACCATTACGCCGGTGTGTGGTGGGACGTCGCGAGACTCGCGATACCGCCGAGGCATTCCACGACGGAGAAGGCACCCCAGCGGGAATGGCCTCAACCGGCATCGCCCACACCGTCGAACGTGCTCGACGAATACCCGCACGGTGCCGGGTTTCTCGATGCCCTGCGCCAAGGACGCTCTCCGAGGGCTGTCTGGCAGGCGGCCCCAGTTGCGGGGCGAAACGATGCCGTCGACGGCGCTATCGACGCCGCGGCTGCCTGCCTTTCCTCGCACAGGGATGTCGTGGTCGTCGTTCCCACAGCCCGTACGTTGGAGCGGGCCCTGCCGCGATTTCAAGCGGCATTCGGCACTCAATCAGTAGCAACGCTCTCTTCGGAGCAGGGCCGAGGGCCGCGCTACCGTAACTACCTCGCGCTCACCCGCGGGCAGGCGCGTATCGTCGTCGGCACCCGAAGCGCGGTGTTCGCGCCGGTGCAGCGCCCGGGGCTCATCATCATCCTGGACGAGGGCAGCGATCATCTGATCGAACAACGCTCCCCGTACTTTCACGCTCGGACCGTTGGTATTGTCCGATCATCCTTGGAACGCTGCGGTTTGCTCCTCGTCAGTCACGCCCGTTCCGTCGATGCCACTGCGCTAGTGGAGCGCGGTTGGATGCATGAGATCAGGCAAAGTCCCACCCAACTTCGACGCATCGTCCCACAAGTGCGCACCATCACGGACGAGGACCGGCACAGAGACCCGACGGCGGCCAAACTCCGCATTCCTTCCACCGCGTTTCAGTTTCTGCGCACGCAAATTCTCGAGGGACCCGTGCTAGTGCATGTACCCATGCGCGGGCATTCCGCCGCGCTGGCCTGCGCCAGGTGCCGGGATCTCGCCAGGTGCGAGCGATGCGGTTCGATGCTCCGCGCGAAGCGTGCCGACGAGCCCGAATGCAACATGTGCGGGTTCCACCCGGTCAGGTGGGAGTGCCGAACGTGCCACGGCGCCAAGCTCAGGACACCGCTGCCGGGAGCAACTCGCACCGCCGAGGAGCTGGCAAGAGCGTTTCCCGGCGTGCTGTCTGTCAACAGTTCAGCAGACCGCATTCGAGATGAGGCGCCCAATGAACCTGCCATCGTCGTCGCCACCCCGGGTGCGGAACCCCACGTCGACGGCGGGTATGCCGGGCTGCTGGTGCTCGACGCCGACGCGACACTATCGCGGGCAGACGTGCGAGCCCCCGAGGAGGCCGTCCGACGCTGGACCAACGCCTTGGCACTCGTGCGCCCAGCCCAAGACGGAGGCCGGGCGTTGATCGTCGGGGCACACTTGCATCCGGCCGTGCAGGCTATGGCACGCTGCGACGCGGTGGGTTTCGCATCGCGGGAACTCGTCGAGCGTACTGCCGCGCGGCTGTCGCCTGCCGTGCGCATGGCGCGCGTCAGCGGTGAGTCGGAGCCGCTTCGCCAGTTTCTCAACAACTCCTCGTGGGAGGGCGCCGAAGTGCTTGGCCCGACAGAAATTGGACACGAACAGTGGGCGGCCCTGCTTCGAGCAGACCTTGCCACGGGCCGCGAGTTTATTCGTCAGGTGAAGTCCGCTGCCGCGATACGGTCGGCAAAGAAACAAGGTGGCGTGCTGCAGTATCAGGTAGATCCGGAGGTCATGGCATGAGAATCGTATTTGCAGGAACCCCCGACGTGGCGGTTCCTTCCCTGGATGCGTTGGTGGCGTCGTCGCTCGACGTAGTGGGAGTGGTCACGAGGCCGGATGCACCGTCGGGGAGGGGGCGCAAGCTGACGCCGTCGCCGGTGGCTACCCGCGCGGACGAGCTCGGGCTGCCGGTTCTGAAGCCAGAGCATCCTCGCGACGAGGAGTTCCAGGCGTCGCTTCGTGCGCTAGCCCCCGACGCGTGCGCCGTCGTCGCCTATGGCGCGTTGCTGCCGCAGTCTGCGCTGGATATCGCGCAGCACGGCTGGATCAATCTGCACTTCTCGCTGCTGCCGCGTTGGCGCGGGGCGGCACCCGTGCAGCGCGCCATCATGGCGGGAGACGCAGAGACGGGAACCGCCTGTTTTCGTATCGTGCGCGCGCTGGACGCGGGGCCTATCTTCGACGTTGAGCGCATCGAGATGCCAGAGGAGACGGCGGGCGAATTGCTCGCCAGGCTCGCCGAGAGCGGGGCACACCAGCTCGTGCGCGTGATGGATGCCATCGCGGCAGGTGCACAGCCCGCGCAGCAGCCCGACGATGGCGTCACCGTCGCGCCGAAGCTCACGGTCGACGAAGCGCGCATCAGCTTCGAGCGATCAGCTCTAGAAGTACGCAATCACATTTTGGGTTGTTCGCCAGATCCGGGTGCCTGGTGCATGGACGGCGAGGCGCGGCTCAAGGTGTTTCGCGCGCGGCTGGCAACAGATGTGGATGCGAATCCTGGTGAGCTTGTCGTCACGAAGCGACAGGTGTTCGCTGGATGCGCCGACGGCGCGGTCGAGCTCCTCGAGGTGCAGGCTCCGGGGAAGCGTCGAATGGCGGCCATTGATTGGGCCCGCGGTACGTCGCGAGGCGTGCTGAGGTGAGCCGCGCAATCGCCTTCGACGTGTTGCGCGAGGTGACGGGTAAGGGCGCCTACGCGAATCTAGCGCTGGCAAAGAAGCTCGCGACGTCGCACCTCGCCGAACGCGATGCGGCATTCGTGACGGAGCTGGTGAGCGGCACCTGTCGTCTGCTCGGTAGTTATGACCTGGTGATTGCTCGCGCCGGGGGGCGCGCGCTCAACACGCTGCAACCCGCAGTGGTGGACGTGTTACGGCTCGGTGCCCATCAGATTCTGAGCATGCGCATCCCCGCTCACGCCGCTGTCGGGGCGACGGTTGAGCTTGCGAAACAACGCATCGGCAAGCGCGTATCTGGCCTGGTCAACGCCATCTTGCGCAAGATCAGCCAGCGCTCGCTTGACGATTGGATGGTCGTGGCGGCTGAGGGAAAGAGCACTGTCGAGGCCGCCGCTATCCGAGGGCATCATCCGCTGTGGGTTGCCGAGGCGATCGCGGATGTTCTGCCGGCAGCTGAACTGGATGACGCGCTTGCTGCGAACAACGTCGCTCCCGTGCCCACGCTAGTGGTGCGCCCTGGCCTCGCGGAGGTCTCCGAACTAGAAGGCGAGCCCTGTGCCTACTCGCCATTCGGTGCTGTGCGTGAGGGAGACCCGTCGCGTGTGGCTGCGGTGCGCGAAGGCCGCGCTGCGGTGCAAGACGAAGGGTCGCAGCTAATGGCGCTAGCGCTCAGCCGCGCAGACGCCCCGTCGGGACCCTGGCTGGACTGCTGTGCCGGGCCCGGAGGGAAAGCCGCACTACTTGCAGGATTGGCGAAGCGAGCGGATTCCTGGCTGCTGGCTAGTGAGGCGCACGATCACCGTGCAGGCCTGGTACGACGAGCGGTTTCCGCCTACGGCGACGTTCCTGTGATAGCCGCCGACGGCACCAATCCCGCCTGGAAGCCAGGAGCATTCGCCCGCGTCATGGCCGACGTGCCCTGCAGCGGCCTCGGCGCGCTCCGGCGCCGCCCAGAAGCGCGCTGGCGACGCGACGTCGACGACCTCCGTGAACTCCAGGTGCTGCAACGAACGCTGCTGTCCAGCGCCTTGGACTCCACCATGTCTGGGGGAGTGGTGGCGTACGTCACGTGCTCGCCTCACCGAGGGGAGACCCGCGATATCGTCGAGGAGATACTCACGCAACGAGATGACGCCCGGTTGATCGACGCTCCAAGCCTGCTTCCCGAAGTTCCAGCATCTGCCGACGGCAACTACGTGCAGTTGTGGCCACATCGACACGGAACCGATGCCATGTTCCTAGCCTTGTTACGACGCCGATAGACTGCCTGGCATGGACTTGCAGATCACCCCGAGCATTCTGAACGCTGACCTCGCAAACCTCGCATCCGAGGTTTCGAGAATCTCCCACGCTGACATGGTGCACGTCGATGTCATGGATGGACACTTCGTTCCGAATCTGACGCTGGGGCTGCCGGTGGTCGAGTCGCTGATGCGTCACACCGAACTGCCAATCGATATGCACCTCATGATCGAAGCACCGGACCGCTGGGCGCCCGCGTATGCGGAGGCGGGAGCATCCTCCGTCACGTTCCATATCGAGGCCGCGAAGGCGCCTGTACGGCTGGCGAGGGAGCTGCGACGCCTGGGCGCCAAGTCCTCGGCAGCGCTCAACCCGGGAACGCCCGTCGAGATGGTCGAGGACATGCTGGACGAGGTGGATATGGTGCTGCTGATGACGGTCGAGCCGGGATTCGGCGGCCAGAAATTCCTAGACCTGGTCTTGCCGAAGATCACGCGTCTGCGCAAGACCATCGGTTCGAGGGACATCTCCATTCAAGTCGACGGCGGTGTCTCCGTCGAAACCATCGAACGCTGTGCTGAGGCAGGGGCAAACGTGTTCGTCGCGGGCTCAGCCGTGTACCGTGAAGAAGACTGCGACGCGATGATCGATCAGCTGCGTGGCCTAGCCACAGCGAAGGCTGGCGCCTGAAGTCGTTGGAAATATCACTTGCCGCGCTGGCGCAGGTACTTCTCGAACTCTTCAGCGATCCGATCGCCTGAGTTTTCCTCCACCACCTCTTGGTCACGCACTTCCTCAAGCTGGCTCACGTACTCTTCGACGTCTGGATCCTGGCCGGCGAGTTCGTCGACGGCCTCGATCCAGGAAGCTGCGGCCTGCTCCAGCTCGTCGTGATTCAGCTGAATGTCGAGAGCCGATTCGAGCCGTTGCAGCAGTTGTAGCTGCGCCTTCGGATTCGGTGGGCTACATACGTAGTGAGGCACGGACACCCACAGCGAGGCAGCTGGCAGGCCGGCGTGCGCAAGGGCCTGGCTGAGCACACCGACGATGCCCGTCGGCCCCGAGTAGGTCGAGGACTCAAACCCGAGCCGCTCCCGCAACTCATCGGTATGCGCGTAGAGGCCAGTCGGGAACGGACGCGAGTGCGGTGTATCCGCAAGCATCGCTCCGAGCGTCAGCGTGATGCTGGGTGAGAACTGTTGTACGCGCTCGACGATCTGGCTGCAGAAGCTGCGCCACCTGAGATTGGGCTCCGGCCCTAGCACCACGATGATGTCGCGGTCCGGGTGACGGAGCCTGCGGAACCTGATGCTCGGCCACTCGATCCAGGCACCGTCCGCCTCGCGGCGCACGAGCGGACGCGTGGCCTGGAAGTCGAAGTAGGTTTCGTCTTCGATGGGCCGCAACTCGTCGCCGGGGAGCGTGTCGATGAGCCGCTCCGCCAAATCGCTGGCCGCGTTGGCCGCGTCGTTCCACCCGCTGAAGGCGATCAGAACCGCGGGGTCACGAAGATCAGTTGGTGGCTCGAAGTGCATTGCTACAGCGTAGCGCGAGCGTCTAGCCCTGTGACATCGCAATTCATGTCCTCGCTGAGAGCCGATACAGTGGCCCGCATGCACAGCAGGTTTCGAGACATTCTTGGCGCGCAGGTTCTCGTTGCGGATGGGGCGATGGGAACGATGCTGCAATCGTTCACTGACCTCTCTTTGGACGAGGATTTCCAAGGACTCGAGGGCTGTAACGAGATTCTGAATGTCACCCGCCCTGATGTGGTGGAGCAGATTCACCAGGCGTACCTGGATGCCGGCTCCGATTGCATCGAGACCAACACCTTTGGCACCAACCTGGCAGCCCTTGGCGAGTACGGGATCGTGGACCGGCTCGAAGAACTCGCGGAGGCCGCAGCCCGCATCGCGCGCAATACAGCCGACCAATACACGGACAAACCTCGCTATGTGCTGGGCTCGATGGGGCCAGGTACCAAACTGCCAACGCTCGGCCACGTGCGGTTCGCAGACATCCGCGACGCCTACCAACGACAGGTTGCCGCCATGTTGCGCGGCGGCATCGACGCGGTACTCATCGAGACGTGCCAGGATTTGCTGCAGGCCAAGGCAGCGGTGATCGCGGCGAAGCGAGCTCGGGCAGAGGCCGAGGTTGACCTGCCCATTCTCGTCAATGTCACGGTGGAAACGACGGGCACCATGCTGCTGGGGTCCGAAATCGGCGCGGCGCTCGTCACGCTCGATGCCTTGGGCGTGGACTCGATTGGTCTCAACTGCGCGACCGGCCCCACCGAGATGAGCGAGCACCTGCGTCATCTCTCCAGACGATTCAGCCGCAACGTTGCCGTGATGCCGAACGCTGGCCTGCCTGAAATCACCGCCGACGGTGCGGTATACCCGCTCCAGCCGGAGCCGTTTGCAGATGCCCTCGCACCATTCGTAGGCGAGTACGGTCTGGCGCTCATCGGAGGCTGCTGTGGCACAACGCCGGAGCACATCTCGCTGCTTGTCGAGCGCTTCGGTGGTAAGCCCGTCGTCGAGAGGGAACCCCAGCCCGAAGATTCGGTCAGTTCGCTCTACGTCGACGTTCCTTTCGACCAGGACGCGAGCTATCTGAGCATCGGCGAGCGAACCAACGCCAACGGTTCGAAGGCATTCCGGGAAGCGATGCTCGAAGGCCGTTTCGACGACTGCGTCAACATCGCGAAGGCCCAGGCCCGCGACGGAGCCCACCTGCTCGACCTGTGCGCTGACTACGTGGGCCGCGACGGCGTGAGCGACATGGAGGAGCTCGCGGGCCGGCTGTCCACGTCGGTCACCCTTCCGATCATGCTCGACTCCACGGAGCCCGACGTGATCCGCGCCGGGCTCGAGAAACTGGCCGGGCGCTGCGTGGTCAACTCCGTCAACTACGAGGACGGCGACGGCCCAAACAGCCGTTTCGCGCGCGTCATGCCGATGATCCAGGAACACGGCGCGGCGGTCGTCGCGCTCACCATCGACGAAGAAGGCCAGGCGCGCACCGCCGAGTGGAAGGTGCGATGCGCATCGAGACTCATCGACGACTTGACCGGCAACTGGGGCATGAAGGTGGGTGACATCCTCGTCGATTGCCTCACATTCCCCATCGGCACCGGCCAAGAGGAAACTCGTCGGGATGCGCTGGAGACGATCAACGCCATCCGCGAACTGAAGGCCAAGTATCCAGGAGTGCGTACGACGCTCGGCGTGTCGAATGTGTCGTTCGGCCTCAACCCCGCTGCGCGCATCGTGTTGAACTCCGTGTTCCTCCACGAGTGCGTCCAGGCAGGCCTCGACTCCGCGATTGTGCATTCGGCGAAGATCCTGCCGATGGATCGCATCCCCGACGATCAGCGCCAGGTGGCGCTCGACCTCATCTACGATCGCCGCGACGAGTACGACCCGCTCGCGAAATTCCTCGAGATGTTCGAAGGTGTCACCGCGAAATCGGCCCGCGAATCTCGTGCGGCTGAACTCGCCGCATTGCCGCTTGGCGAGCGCCTGCAGCGACGCATCATCGATGGCGAAGCGAAGGGTCTGGATGCGGATCTGGACGAAGCGCTGCAATCGAAGGAAGCCATCGCCATCATCAATGAGGACCTGCTCGCCGGCATGAAGGTTGTGGGCGACCTGTTCGGCTCCGGGCAGATGCAGTTGCCGTTCGTGCTCCAATCAGCCGAGACGATGAAGGCCGCCGTCGCGCACCTCGAACCGCACATGGAGAAGACCGACGGGTCCGGCAAGGGCACCCTCGTGTTGGCCACAGTCCGTGGCGACGTGCACGACATCGGCAAGAACCTCGTCGACATCATCGTGAGCAACAACGGCTACACCGTCATCAACATCGGCATCAAACAGCCCATCCAGGCCATCATCGATGCCGCCGAAGAGCACAACGCCGACGTGATCGGCATGTCTGGGCTGCTCGTGAAGTCGACGCTGGTGATGAAGGACAACCTCGTCGAGATGAACCGTCTGGGGCTCGCCGACAAGTACCCGGTGCTGCTGGGCGGCGCGGCGCTCACACGGGCGTACGTCGAGCAGGATTTGGGTGACCTGTTCGAAGGCGAGGTGCGCTACGCCAAGGACGCGTTCGAAGGCCTTGCGCTCATGGACGCCGTGATGGCCGTCAAGCAGGGCGTCGAAGGGGCGAAGCTGCCGGAGCGCAAACAGCGTCGGGTCAAGGCTCGCGAGTCGCTCGTCGAGATTGAGGAGCCCCAGCTAGGCGTACGATCCGACGTCGCACGTGGCCTGCCCGTGCCTACTCCGCCATTTTGGGGAACGCGGGTGATCAAGGGCATCGGCATGAACGACATCCTCGAATGGCTCGATCACCGCGCCACGTTCATGGGCCGTTGGGGACTACGCGGCACGCGCGACGGTCTCAGCTACGAGGAGCTCGTCGAACAAGAAGCGATGCCGAGGCTTCGCATGTGGATCGACCGCATCGCCACGCAATCCCTGGCTGACTTCGGAGTCGTCTACGGGTATTTCCCGGTGCATTCCGAGGACGAGACGCTCATCGTCGGTGATCCCGCGGAGCCGACGCGTGAGGTTGCTCGATTCACGTTCCCGAGGCAGCGCCGCGACCGGAAACTCTGCCTGGCAGACTTCTTCCGCGACAAGGAAGAAGCCGCAGAGCTCGGTCCCGATGTGTTACCCATGCAGCTCGTCACAATGGGTGCTCGCGTGGCAGGCGCGACCAACGAGCTGTTCGCCGCGGACTCGTATCGCGAGTACCTCGAGCTGCACGGCCTTTCCGTCCAGCTCACGGAAGCGCTGGCCGAGTACTGGCACCAGCGCATCCGCACCGAGCTCGGGTACGCCGACGAAGAACGCACCATCAACGAAGCAATCCACAAGCAGGGTTATCGCGGATCTCGGTATTCGTTCGGCTACCCCGCGTGCCCCAACCTAGAGGACCGGATCGCGCTCGTACGCCTGCTGGACCCGTCGAGGATTGGGGTGGAGCTGAGCGAGGAGCTGCAGCTGCATCCCGAGCAGTCCACCGACGCCATCATCTTGCACCACCCAGAGGCGAAGTACTTTAGCGCGTAAGGAACAGGTAGGCTGCCACAGGTTGAAAAGGAGCATGTGTGGTGGATTCGTTGCAGGCAATCATCTGGGATTTCGACGGCACCCTGGTCAATAGCGAACCCTATTGGCACGGGGAGGAGAAACGCCTGGTGGCGGAGCACGGTGGTTCCTGGACCGATGAGGATGCCGCCCGCATGGTCGGCCAGCACGTCCGTATCGCCGCGCAGCACCTGGCCGAAGCCATGGGCCGCCCCGACGACGGCGACGACGTCATGGAGGAGCTCGTCTCGCGCGTGGCCAGGCGAATCAGTGATCGCATGCCATATATGCCTGGTGCGTTAGAGCTCGTCGAAGAGGCAGCGGCTCAAGGTATTCGTCAGGGCATTGTCACTGCCAGCAACCAGGACATCCTCGACGCCGCCATGGCGCAGCTGCCTCCCGCCTTCGAATTCATCATTACCGCCAACGACGTCACCCACCCGAAACCGAATCCGGAGGCCTACGAACTTGCGCTGCAACGCCTCGACCTGCAGGCATCGCAGTGCGTCATCCTGGAAGATTCCATTTCTGGGTCGGCGGCGGGGCTCGCGGCAGGTGGGTTCGTCGTCGGCGTTCCCATGCACCAACCGCTCGAGCCTCATCCGCGCCTAGCGATCATCGACGATGGGCTGGCTACGACGAACCTTGACCGCCTTGTCGATACGTGGCGTGGGCTGAAGGACGCCGAGTGAGCGCGTCGGGGGTGCGCCACGGCCCGTTGCAGCCAGGCGAGCGCGTCACGCTTACCGACACGAAGGGGCGCCGCAAATCGCTCGTGCTGAAAGAAGGCGCGGTGTGGCACACCACGAATGGGGCCGTCCATCACGACGATCTGATCGGCGGCCCCGAGGGCGTGGTGATCCGCTCCGTTGGCGGCATGGAATGGCTGGCTTTTCGTCCCATCATGAACGAGTTCATGGTCTCTATGCCTCGAGAAGCAGCGGTGATCTACCCCAAGGACGCGGCGCAAATCCTGATGTGGACTGACATCTTTCCAGGCGCCCGCGTGCTAGAGGCGGGCGTCGGTTCCGGCGCGCTGACCCTGGCCCTGCTGCGCGCCATTGGGCCGGACGGCACGCTGATGAGCTACGAACGGCGCCAGGAGTTCGCTGACGTCGCGGCGAAGAACGTCGAGACCTTCCTCGGCGAGGGCCACGCCACGTGGGAGTTGCGCGTCGGCGACCTTGTCGAGACCATCACCGACGAGCCCATCGACCGCGCCATCTTGGACATGCTGGCGCCTTGGGAGTGCATCGACGCGGTGGGGGAGCGCATGGTGCCCGGTGGCGTGCTGTGCTGCTACGTCGCCACCACGACGCAGCTTGGACGGGTTGCCGACACGTTGCGTGCGCACGGCGGCTTCACCGAACCGGTGATGACCGAGACGACGGTGCGAGACTGGCATGCAGAGGGCCTTGCCATCCGCCCAGGGCACGCAACCGCCAGCCATACTGGCTTCCTGCTTACGACGAAGCGCCTCGCTCCTGGACAAATCGCGCCCATGCGCAAGCGTCGTCCGGCACCTGGCGCGTACGGGCCCGACTATGTCGGCCCACGTCCTCGCAACATTCCGGAGAAGCTCGGCGGGGCGCCGTCGTCAGGCTTGAGCGCTGCGCCTACGCTGCATGAGAGCCCAGCAGCCGCGCCATCCGAACAGGAACAGCGCGAGCGTAGCCCCCGCGACCAGGATGAACGCCGTTGCAGCGCTCGTACCGCTCACCACCCGAATGGCGATGCCACCCAGCCAGGTAGTGAGCCAGCTCACGGCGCCAGCGCGCAGGCCGATACCGGCGTCGCCGAAGGCCGCGACGATGGCCCACGCCACGAGGCAGGCCAGGAGAAACGGCCAGGCGGTGACGAACACTCCGAGGGGGCTTTCGCCGTGCGTCATGCGGCCGACGACCGAGAAGATCAACACGAAGAGCAAATCCAGCCCGAGGGGAACCAAGCGCATCATGCTGGACATCTTAGGAGTGAGCTATGACACAGCCACAACCAGCACGGTCAGCTGACCGCTTCGGCGCGCTGACATCGTCATTCGCGGAACTGGCCGAGCGCAACGGGCTCGCTACCGTGCGGGCCGAGACGCCGCAAAGTATCCCGCACGGCACCACCATCGTCGCTTGCAGATACGCCGATGGAGTGGTGATTGCGGGGGACCGTCGCGCCACTGTCGGAAACGTGATCGCAATGCACGACATCGAGAAGGTCTTCGGCGCCGATGAGTCGTGCGTGATCGGCATCGCCGGGGTGGCGGGGATTGCCGTCGAGCTCGTCCGGCTCTTCCAAGTGGAGCTGGAACATTTTGAGAAGATCGAGGGGCTGCCGCTCAGCTTTGAGGGCAAGGCCAACCGGCTCGGGGTACTGGTGCGCAACAACCTGCCCGCCACGATGCAGGGGCTCATCGTGCAACCGCTATTTGCGGGTTGGGATCAGCGCGCCGAACGGGGACGCATCTTCACCTACGACGCCACCGGCGGGCGCTACGAGGAGCAACAATTCTCAGGCATCGGCTCAGGGGCGTCGTATGCACGGTCCACCCTCAAGAAGCTCCATGACCCGGATGCCGACGAGCTCACCGCTGTCACCGTCTTGCTGCAGTCGCTGTTCGACGCCGCCGACGACGATTCAGCCACCTCCGGCCTGGATCTCACCCGCGGCATCCTGCCCGTCGTGATGCGGGCATCCGCTGACGGCGTCGCTCGCTGGGACGCCGACGGTGTGCGCGCGGTCGCCGAACGCATCGTCGATGGCCGGGCCCGCCGACCCGGCGGGCCGAAAGGGGCAGCGCTGTGAGTATGCCGTTCTATGTTTCCCCGGAGCAGCAGATGCTGGACCGGGCAGAGTTTGCCCGCAAGGGGATCGCACGCGGGCGCTCCGTCGCTGTGCTGCAAATCGACGCTGGCATCGTGTTCGTCGCGGAGAATCATTCGTCGACGCTGCACAAGGTCTCCGAAATCTACGACCGTATCGGGTTTGCCGCCGTGGGACGCTACCACGAGTTCGAGATGCTGCGCGTGGCTGGCATCCAGCACGCAGATCTTCGTGGCTATGCCTACGATCGCGTCGACGTGACCGCCCGCAGTCTCGCTGGTACCTACTCGCAACTGCTAGGTGGGACGTTCGCTTCCTCGGTGGAGAAGCCCTACGAGGTGGATCTGATTCTCGCCGAGGTTGGGGAGCGCAGCGACGATGATGTGCTGTACCGCATCAGCTACGACGGGGTGATCGTCGACGAGCGGCACGTGAGCGTGATCGGAGGCGACGCCGACCGCATCGCCGCGAGCCTGCGGGAACGGCACACACTCGGGCTTACCGTCGACGATGCTGTGCGCTCCGCAGCCGCTGCCCTAGGCAACGCCGACCCCCTCGTTGCATCACAGCTTGAGGTTGCTGTCCTGGAGAGGGAGAGCCATCGTCGCCGGCATTTCCGCCGCGTGGCCACGCAGCAGGTGGAGGGGATGCTTCGTGGCTGACCCGCGAATACTGATTATCGGCGCTGGACTCGTTGGCAGCTCACTCGGACTCGCGCTCACGCGCAGCGGTTGCGACGTGGTGCTCTCCGACGCAGTGGGCGCACATGCAGTGGTGGCAGCCGGGCTGGGTGCGGGACGCGTCGGGCTTCCGGGCTCCGACGAGGTCGACATGGTGGTTGTGGCTACGCCCCCCGCTGTGATTCCGAGCGTCGTCGTCGATTCCTTGCACCGATACCCAGATGCCCTAGTCACCGACGTCGGGTCGGTGAAGGGTGCCATCGTGGATGCGGTCGAGATGGTGGCGCCCGAGCTTGCTGAGCGCTACGTGCCCTCGCACCCCATGGCTGGCTCGCAGTACACCGGACCGCTCACCGCAAGCGCGGACCTCTTCGTCGATCGGACCTGGGTGGTGTGCAGACACACGGGAAACACCGACGAGGCCGTTCAGCAGGTGGTGGCTCTCGCGGAACGCACGGGTGCGCGTGTAGTCACCATGCCCGCTGCCGAGCACGACGTCGCCGTCGCTCAGGTAAGTCACGTACCCCACCTGATGAGCATCTTGACCGCGTCGCACCTGCGCGCCGTCCCGGGGGAGAACTTGGCTCTCGCCGGCCAGGGGATTCGCGACGTCACCCGCATCGCCGGATCGGATCCTGGCTTGTGGAAGCAGATTATTTCCGCCAATGCTGAGGCTATCCGTGGCGAGTTGGATGAAGTGGCCGAAGACCTGAGCTACCTGCTCGGCGTCTTGGACCAGCCGGAAAAGCTGGAGCAATTTTTGGGGCTCGGTCAAGCAGGCGCGAAGGCGCTGCTCGTGAAGCACGGCGCAGAACCCATCGACGTTCATGAGGTCACCGTCGAGATTCCCGACGAGCCGCGCGCCCTCGCCAGATTGTTCACCGACATCGGCGATGCTGGATTGAACGTTGAAGACTTTGAACTTCGACACGACCCCGTTCGCCAGGTTGGGTATCTCACCATCCTCGTCGAGCACGAGCGAGCGGAGCAGTTCCGCGCCACATTGGAGCATCAAGGTTGGGTGGCCGCGTCGGCGGCCAGAAAGGGCTAACTATGGATTCGCTGCTGATCGCTATCGACGGGCCATCGGGCTCCGGCAAGTCGACGACCGCCCGACTGCTCGCGGCCAAGCACGGGCTCGGCTACCTAGATACCGGCGCGATGTACCGCGCGGAGACTGCGGGGGTACTCGCCGAGGGAATCGGCGACGATGACATCGCAGAGTACGTAGCCAGCGCCAACTTGAAGATCGACACAGCAGTCGACGGCAACCGTCTATCCATCAATGGACGTGACGTCACGGAGGAGATCCGTGAGCCCAGGATCTCCGCGTCGGTGTCCCGCATCGCTACGAATCTTGAGGTCCGTCGCGTGCTTACCGACAGGATGCGAAACATCATCGACGAGCACGCCCGCCGAATCGTCGTCGAGGGCCGCGACATCACCACCGTCGTCGCCCCCGATGCCGACGTTCGCATTCTGTTGGTCGCCGACCCGGAGGCCCGTGTCGCCAGGCGCGAAGCGGAGCTATCCGGCAAGGCCGACCGTGCAGCGGTCACTGACCAGGTGCTTCGCCGTGATCGCGACGATTCCACCGTCTCCAACTTCACAGATGCTGCCGAAGGCGTGGTGGTCATCGACTCCACGTTCATCACCCCCGACGGCGTGGTCGCCGAGATCGAGAAGCTGTTCCCGCATGCGTGAGTCGTTGGATGTGCTGGTGTTCTACGTGCCGGTCGGGGATACCGACGATGTGCTTGCGGCGTTGTTCGCAGCCGGCGCGGGCACCGTCGGCAACTACGAACACTGCGCATTCATCGCCGCTGGCACCGGGCAATTCCGCCCCATCGAGGGTGCTACGCCCACCATCGGGCAGGTGGGCGATCTGGAACGCGTCGACGAGCACCGCGTCGAGCTCACGTTCCCAAGACGGCTGCGAAGCGACGTGGTGAGTGCCCTGCGCGCGGCTCACCCCTACGAAGAGCCCGCATTCCACGTCATCGAGAACCAGGCGTGAGCATCGTCGTGGGCCGAGGAGCTGAGGCGTAACCGGTAGACTGGCCGCTCACGAACGCCATCTGCAAGGAGCCCCAGTGAGTGACGACTTTTTCGTCGAACTTGACGACACCGCCATCAAGCCCGTGGTTGCGGTGGTGGGCCGGCCGAACGTCGGGAAATCCACGCTGGTGAACCGCATTCTTGGGCGGCGTGCCGCCGTCGTGCAAGACCAGCCGGGTGTGACGAGGGACCGCATCAGCTACGACGCGAACTGGAACGGCAAAGACTTCATCGTCGTCGATACCGGCGGTTGGGTATCCGACGGCAAGGGCATGGCTGCGCAGATCGCGGAGCAAGCTGAGATGGCCGTCGCGGCGGCAGATGCCGTGCTCTTCGTCGTTGATGCCACTGTTGGCACACTCGACGAGGACGAAGCCGTGGTGCGCGTGTTGCGGCGCAGCAAGAAACCCGTGATCCTGGCCGCGAACAAAGTGGACGACCAGCGCCACGAAGCCAACGCCGCAACCATGTGGAACTTAGGTTTGGGGGAGCCGTACCCGGTGTCTGCCTTGCACGGTAGGGGCTCCGGCGACCTTCTCGACGCCGTGCTCGCAGCGCTGCCTGATGCGCCTGCCACGCCTCATGTGGAGCAATCCGGCCCCAGGCGCGTCGCCATCGTGGGAAAGCCCAATGTTGGCAAGTCCTCCTTGCTGAACCGCTTGTCAGGCCAGCAACGCTCCGTGGTGTCCGACATCTCTGGCACGACGGTCGACCCCGTCGACGAGATCGTCGAGGTGGGCGGCAACGTCTACCACTTCGTCGACACCGCGGGAATTCGTCGACGCGTCAAGGAAGCCAGCGGTCACGAGTACTACGCGAGCCTGCGCACGCAAGCTGCCATCGAGCGCGCCGAGGTATGCATCCTAGTCATCGACGCGTCGGAGCCCATCACCGACCAAGACCTGCGCATCCTCAGCTCCATCGAGGAGGGCGGGCGCGCGCTCGTCATCGCGTTCAACAAGTGGGACCTCACCGACGAGGAGCGTCGCCGCTATCTCGAGCGCGAGGTGGAACGCGATCTCGTCGCATTCCAATGGGCGCCGACGGTGAATATCTCGGCGCTCACTGGGCGCAACGTCGAGAAGCTGTCGAAGGCCATCGAGGAGTCTGCCGAGGGCTGGGAGACCCGCGTCTCCACCGGCAAGCTCAACTCTTTCCTGGGAAGACTCGCCGCGTCACACCCGCACCCCGTGCGCGGCGGCAAGCAGCCGCGCATTTTGTTTGGCACTCAGGCCCACAACTGCCCGCCGACCTTCGTACTGTTCACCAGTGGCCAGATGGATGCTGCCTACACCCGATATGTCGAGCGCCGGCTGCGCGAGGACTTCGGTTTCCGTGGCTCGCCAGTGCACGTCGAAGTTCGGGCCCGCCAAAAGCGCAGCGAGCGCAAGTAGCCGCATTGGCTGGGCGATGGAAAAACTTCAAAATCCGTACGCAGATTGACCCAACCCCCCGAAATCGGGCCCTTCATCTCATCTGCGTACGGATTTTGAAGTTTCGTGGTGGGTGATTTCGATACGCCCGCTACGCGGGCTACTCAATCAGCGGTGGCGGCGGCCGCTCAGCTACCGATGGTCGAGAAGGCACGCGCCCCCGGTGACTGAGTAACGCTCACGCGCCCCCGGTGATTGAGTAGCGCCGAAGGCGCGTATCGAAATCACCCTTTGAATTCCACCTTGAGTGACGTACACTCAATATTGAAGTTGAGCTTAAGAGGCTCAAGGATGAAGGAGATTCACATGGCTACCACGAACACGTACTACGACCCATTCCGCGAGTTTGGCCGCGCAATCAACTCGGCGTTCCGCACCCCCGCCAGCGTTGGCATGCCGATGGACCTTCTTCGCGACAAAGAGGCCTTCGTCGCGAAGATCGATCTGCCGGGGGTGGAACCAGACTCGATCGATATCGATATCGAGGAAAACACCCTGACCGTGCGCGCTGAACGCAAGGCGCCTGTGACGAACGAGGAGACGGAGTGGCTGACGCGCGAGCGTTCCACCGGTACCTACGCACGCCAACTATCGCTTGGTAATGGGGTCGCACTCGACAAGATTGAGGCGGATTACAACGACGGTGTCCTCACCATCACGCTTCCCATCGCCGAGCAGGCCAAGCCCCGCAAGGTAGCCGTCACCCGTTCGGGTTCGGACCACACCGTGCAGGCGGAAGTCGAGCAGTAATCCCACACTGCCTTCGAGTGCCATACTTGCGAATCGATGCCAATTGGTATTACTGTGCAGGCAATTTGAGCACATACTGAAGGCGGCCGATGAATAATACTGCGGACTCACAAGTATCACCGCACGACGACGATTTTTCATTCGAAGCCGTCCCCGAGCGAAGCCGACGTTCCTTTTGGGCCGTCGGCTTCGTCATGCTTGGGTTCACTTTTTTCTCGGCTTCCATGAGCGTTGGCGCCAAGCTGGGCAATGGGCTCAACCTGACCCACTACGTGGAGGCAATCTGCATCGGTGGCCTCATCCTCGCCATCTACACAGGCGCGCTGGGATTCGTCGGAGCTAAGACCGGCATGGGCTTCGATCTACTCGCCCAACAATCCTTCGGCTCACTCGGCAGTTTCCTGCCGTCGGCGCTCATCTCACTTACCCAGATGGGCTGGTTTGGCGTCGGCGTAGCCATGTTCGCCATCCCGACGGCTGAGTTGCTGCACATCGGTCCGTGGCCTATCGTCATCATCGCAGGCGCTCTGATGACCGCGTCGGCCTACTTCGGCATTCAGGCCATCGAGATCGTGAGCTTCATCTCAGTGCCCCTCATCGCGCTGCTGGGCACATACTCCATGATCACTGCCACCGCCGACGGTGGCGGCCTCACGCGCATCTTCGCAAACTCGACGGGGATGCCGCTCATGACGGGCGTCGCGCTCGTCGTCGGCTCGTTCGTCTCCGGCGGCTCCGCCACCCCGAACTTCACCCGCTTCGCCAAGTCCACGCGATCCGCCGTCATCACCACTGTGGTGGCATTTCTTCTGGGTAACACGTTGATGTTCAGCTTTGGCGCAGTGGGCGGCGCGCTCACCGGCAAAGACGATATTTTCTACGTGATGATCGCTCAGGGCCTGGCGGTGCCGGCGCTCATCGTGCTTGGCGCGAATATTTGGACGACGAACAACAACGCGCTCTACACCACCGGCCTCGGGTTCGCGAACGTGACCAAGATCGCGAAGAAACCGCTCGTGCTGGTCGCCGGCGTTGCGGGCACGCTCCTGGCGCTGTGGCTGTACGACAACTTCATCGTCTGGCTCAATCTCCTGAACGCTACGCTGCCTCCCATCGGAGCCATCCTGATCGCCGACTATTTCTCCCGCCCCTGGCACTACGCCAGCGGGGGAGAAAAGCCCCGGTATCGCGTGGTCTGGGGGTCTGTTGCCGGCGTGCTGGCGGGCGCCGTCGTCGGTTGGTATGTGACTTGGGGGATCGCTTCACTCAACGCCATGGCTGTAGCGTTGGTTGTGTATTTCGTCGGCGCAAGAATTCAGAAGTCGGTGCATCGTCAGTGAGTCTTCTTATCAAGAACGTCCGTATTGAGAACGCGCGCGAGCTCAGCAGCATTCGTATCGAGCAGGGGCGGTTCACTGAGATTGAGCCAGCCCTCGAACCGCGCGACGGGGAGCGCGTTGTCGACTACCAAGGCAAGCTCGCCTTGCCCCCGATCATCGAGTCACACGTGCACCTCGACTCCGCACTCACGGCCGGCCAGCCTCGCTACAACGAGTCCGGAACGCTCTTCGAAGGCATCGAAGTGTGGAGCGAACGAAAGCGCAACCTCACCGTCGACGATGTGAAGGAGCGCGTGGGTAGGGCCGTGAGGCAGCAGGCGCGCTTCGGCATCCAGTTTGTGCGCAGCCACGTCGATGTCACCGACCCGGAGCTCACCGCCCTGCTTGCGCTACTCGAACTTCGCGAGGAACTCCGCGACGACATCACCCTCCAGCTCGTCGCGTTCCCGCAGGAAGGCATCGACTCGTTCCCGAATGGGCGGGCGCTCATGCGCAAGGCTGCCGAGATGGGAGTCGACGTGATCGGCGCCATCCCGCACTTCGAGTTCACGCGAGAATACTCCGTGTCATCGCTCAACTTCGCGATGGAGCTGGCGCAGGAGTTCGATCTCTTGGTGGACGTGCACTGCGACGAGATCGATGACGAAGCATCCCGCGGCCTCGAAACCCTCGCCACTAGGGCCTACGAGGCTGGCATCGGCGAGCGCGTCACCGCGTCGCACACCACCGCGATGCATTCGTACAACAATGCCTACTTCATCCGGCTGCTGCGCCTGCTGCATATGAGCGGGATCAACTTCGTGTCGAACCCGCTTGTCAACACACATTTGCAGGGGCGCATGGATTCCTACCCGAAGAGACGGGGTGTCACCCGAGTGAAGGAACTCACCGACGCGGGGCTGAACGTGAGTTTCGGACAGGACGACATCGTCGACCCCTGGAATCCGCTCGGTACGGGCAACCTGCGCGACGTCGTGCTGAACGGGCTGTACGTAACCCAGATGATGGGGCACCAGCAGATCCTGGACTCGTACCGTTTCATCACGCACAACGCCGCCCGCACGCTGCATCTCGACGAATACGGCATCGAAGTAGGCAACCCGGCGAACTTCGTGGTGTTCGACGCGAGCGACTGGGTGGAAGCGCTGTCGTTCAATGCCGACGTCCTGGCGTCGTACCGTGGCGGACGCGAGCTATACAGGGCGGAACCCGCCCGTCGCGAGGTGCTGTTCTGAAGCGTTTCACCTGATTGGCGCGACGCCCGTCGGTGCGGTAATGTTCATCCTCGGACTTAAGTCCGACGGGCTGTAGCGCAGTTTGGTAGCGCACTTGACTGGGGGTCAAGGGGTCGCAGGTTCAAATCCTGTCAGCCCGACCATGTGATGTCTCAGGACATCGGAATAGCCTGAACCTACGTTTTGTGGGTTCAGGTTTTTTTGTTTTGGGTTTGGACTTGGGGTTGGTAGTCGCGGGT
>JAWFWL010000006.1:0-180855 GCA_032576855.1 Propionibacteriaceae bacterium | reverse complement strand
GCTACCCGATGATTGAGTAGCCGCCGAAGGCGGCGTATCGAAATCATCCCACCCCGACCGTTATCCTCCACGCCTGCAAAAAATCGCCAAAATCAGGGGGTTCGTGGCCGCGTGTGGAGGATAACGGTCACTTTTCGCGCTATCCCCTGCCAGATCAGCAACTAGGCTGTGCGGCATGACCGAGGGATCTTTCTACGACCGCGTGGGTGGGCGCGCCACGTTCGAGCAGCTCGTACGCGAGTTCTACAAGGGCGTTGCCTCCGATCCCCCGCTGCGCGCACTGTACCCGGAGGAAGACCTCGGCCCCGCAGAAGAGCGGACGCGCATGTTCCTGGAGCAGTACTGGGGCGGCCCAAAAACCTACAGCGAGCAGCGCGGCCATCCGCGTCTTCGCATCCGCCACAACCAGTTCAAGGTAACGCCCAAGCAAGCCGAGCGCTGGATGCGCCACATGTCGAACGCCATCGATACTCTCAGCCTCTCCCCCGACGACGAGCAGCATCTCCGCGCGTACCTCTCGCGCACTGCGCAAGCGATGATCAATTCCCCGGAGGACTAAGGTGTCGTCCACCGGTGGTTGAGTAGCCACGCCCGACCGTCCCTCGTGACCCGGTGATTGAGTAGCCGCGCCTCGTTTCCCCTGGCGGCCCGGTGATTGAGTAGCCCGCGCAGCGGGCGTATCGAAATCACACAGCAATGGTTTCGACACGGCCCTCCGGGCCGGCTCAGCCATCTGGCGACCCGGGGTTTCGATACGCGAGCTTCGCTCGCTACTCAACCACCGGGGTGGGCCGGGTTTCGATACGCGAGCTTCGCTCGCTACTCAACCACCGGGGTGAGCGGGGTTTCGGGACCCGGCCTACCGCCGCTGGTCAACCACCGACGACCGGGGCCGGGAACGCTCAGGCCTGTTCGTCGCGGATCTGCTCGTGGTGGCGGACGACTTCGCGGACGATGAACTGGAGGAACTTCTCAGCGAACTCAGGGTCGAGCTGGGATTCCTTCGCGAGCGCGCGCAGGCGCTCGATCTGCTGTGCCTCGCGGGCGGGGTCGGCGGGCGGCATGTTGTGCGTCGCCTTCAACTCCCCCACGCGCTGGGTGATCTTGAAACGCTCGGCCAGCAGATGCACCAGCATCGAGTCCAGATTGTCGATGCTGTCGCGCAAGCGCCGCAGTTCGGCGCGGGCCTCGTCGTTGGTCATCGGTGCAGGATGAGGTCGATGCGCTGGAAGCTCTTCACGTCGGTGTAGCCCGTCATGGCCATGGCCTTGCGGAGGCCGCCGGCAAGGTTCATGGTGCCGTCGGGGACACGCGACGGTCCCACCACCACTTCCTCGAACGAACCCACCTGCTCGAAAAAGGTGCGCTCGCCACGCGGCAGCGTGCGGTGCCATGCCTCGGGGCCCCAGTGCCAACCCTTGCCCGGCGCCTCAGACGCGCGCGCGAGCGGCGAGCCAACCATCACGGCGTCCGCGCCGCAGGCGATGGCCTTCGCGATATCACCTGAGCGCCCGACGGCGCCGTCGGCGATGATGTGCACGTATCGGCCACCGGATTCCTCCAGGTAGTCGCGACGGGCCTCCGCCACGTCGAATACCGCCGACGCCATCGGCACCTCGATGCCCAGCACCGACGCGGTGGTGTGCGTCGCGCCGCCACCAAATCCGACGAGTACACCCGCCGCACCGGCACGCATGAGGTGCAGTGCGGCGCGGTACGTCGCCACGCCACCGACGAGCACGGGGGTGTCGAGGTGGTAGATGAATTCCTTCAGGTTGAGGACGTTGTCGCCGCCACCGACGTGCTCGGCGGACACCGTCGTGCCGCGGATCACGAGGAAGTCAAGGCCAGCGCCCTCGATGACGTCGGCGAACTCCTGAGTGCGGGCGGGCGACAGCGCGCCTGCGACGGGCACCCCGGCGTCGCGGATCTGCTGCAGCCTCGCCTCGATGAGCTCGCGCTTGATGGGCTCGGCGTAAATCTCCTGCATGCGACGGGTGGCGGTGATCTGGTCGATGGATCCGGTGAGCGCAGCGTACTGCTCGCTCGGGTCCTCGTATCGCGTCCAAAGCCCCTCAAGGTTCAGGACTCCGAGCCCACCCAGCTGCCCCATCTTGATGGCGGTCTCGGGCGACATCACCGAGTCCATCGGCGCGGCGACGACGGGCATGTCGAAGGTGACGGCATCGATCTTCCAGGAAAGGTCCACCTCGGAGTCGCTGCGCGTCCTCCGCTGCGGTGCGATGGCCACGTCGTCGAAACTGTAAGCGGGAGTGGCGCGGTTGCTGTGACTCAGTTCGTACATCTCTTCAATCTTCTCAGGCTATCGGCGCGTGTAATTGGGGGCTTCCACGATGTTTTGCACGTCGTGAGGGTGCGATTCCTTCAGGCCAGCGGCGGTGATGCGCACGAACTTGCCATGCTCCTGCAACTCGGGAATGGTGCGCGCACCGACGTAGAACATCGACTGGTGTAGGCCGCCGACGAGCTGGTGCACGACGGATTTCACCGGGCCTCGGTACTGCACCTGACCCTCGATGCCCTCGGGGATAAGCTCATCGTCGCTCATCACGTCGGCCTGGAAGTAGCGGTCCTTCGAGTACGACTTCTTGCCGCGTGAACTCATGGCCCCCAGGGAGCCCATGCCGCGATACTGCTTGTACTGCTTGCCATTAATGAACACCGTCTCGCCCGGCGACTCCTCGCAGCCGGCCAGCAGCGAGCCCACCATGACGCTATTAGCGCCCGCGACGAGGGCCTTCGCCACGTCGCCGGAGTACTGGAGGCCGCCGTCGGCGATCACCGGCACCCCGGCAGGTTTGCAGGCGAGCGACGCGTCGTACACGGCGCTCACCTGGGGCACCCCGACACCAGCGACGATCCTCGTCGTGCAAATAGAGCCTGGGCCGACGCCCACCTTGACGGCGTCGACACCCGCGTCGACAAGTGCCTGCGCACCTGCGCGGGTGGCGATGTTGCCGCCGACGATCTGAACGCCGTCGGAGGCTTTGTCTGCCTTGAGTTTGCGGATCATGTCGAGCAGCAGCTTCGCGTGGCCGTGAGCCGTATCGACGACGAGCACATCCACGCCGGCTTCGATGAGCAGGTTGGCGCGCTCCCACGATTCACCGAAATACCCGACGGCGGCGCCGACGAGCAGGCGCCCGTGCGCGTCTTTGGATGCGTTCGGGAACTGCTCCGACTTCACGAAATCTTTCACCGTGATGAGGCCGGTGAGCTTGCCGTCGGCGTCGACGAGCGGGAGGCGCTCGCGCTTGTGTTTGCGCAGCAGCGCGGTGGCGTCGTCGCGGGAAATGTCTTCCGGCGCGGTGATGAGCGGCATCGGGGTCATGACGTCGCGCACGAGCGTCGATTCCCACTCGGCGACGGGCGTGAAGCGCAGGTCGCGGTTGGTGCAGATGCCGAGCAGCGTGTTGTGCTCGTCGACGACGGGCAGGCCGGAGATGCGGTATTGGCCGCAGAGTTTGTCGAGGTCGTCGAGGGTGGCGTCGGGGCCGATGGTGACGGGGTTGGAGATGCGCCCGGTCTGGGTGCGTTTCACCAAGTCAACCTGGTAGGCCTGGTCTTCCATCGAGAGGTTGCGGTGCAGCACGCCCAGGCCGCCTTGGCGGGCCATCGCGATGGCCATGCGAGATTCGGTGACGGTGTCCATCGCCGCCGAGACGACAGGCAGCTTCAGCGAGAGCTCGCGGGTGAATCGCGTAGTGGTGTCCACTTCGGAGGGAATGACATCCGTTTCCCCCGGGAGCAAGAGCACATCGTCGTAGGTGAATCCGAGGTAGTCGAACGGTCCGGGTGCTTCAGCTTGTGTCGTCATTCCTCGCCTCTCACGCTCCAGTCAATGGGCACTGCCAGCGATTCTACCCACATACGCCGCGCCGACACTGGGCCAGCCACCGCAGATACGTCGGTGCCCCGGGGCCGTGCAGCTCCCGGGGCACCGACGTTTGACAAAGCGAGGATCAGTCCTCGTCTTCGTCCTCGCGCTTGTCCACCACGAGGGTCTCGGTGGTGAGCAGCAGCGCGGCGATGGATGCGGCGTTGGCGAGCGCGGAACGCGTCACCTTGACCGGATCGATCACGCCGTTGGCCACGAGGTCGTGGTACTCGTCGATCTTGGCGTTGTAGCCCTGGCCGACGGGGAGTTCCGCAACCTTCGAGGTGATGACGTAGCCAGGCTGGCCGCCGTTCTCGGCGATCCAGCGCAGCGGCTCGCAGGCAGCCTTGGCGACGATCTGGACGCCGAGCTTCTCGTCGCCCTCGAGGCCGAGGTTGTCTTCCAGCACCTTCGCGGCATGGATGAGTGCAGAGCCGCCACCGGCGACGATGCCCTCCTCGATGGCCGCGCGAGTAGCCGAGACGGCGTCCTCCACGCGGTGCTTGATCTCCTTGA
Source organism: Propionibacteriaceae bacterium (assembly GCA_032576855.1). GTDB lineage: Bacteria > Actinomycetota > Actinomycetes > Propionibacteriales > Propionibacteriaceae > Arachnia. The sequence goes on along the minus strand of JAWFWL010000006.1, from coordinate 176,441 downwards.
GCTCCACCTCGGTGGCAGCGCCCACCTTGATGACGCAGACGCCACCGGCCAGCTTCGCGACGCGCTCCTGGAGCTTCTCGCGATCCCAGTCGGAGTCGGTGCGCTCGATCTCGGCGCGCAGCTGCGCCACGCGGGCCTCCACCTGGGAGGACTCGCCAGCGCCGTCGACGATGGTGGTGTTGTCCTTGGTGACGACGACGCGACGTGCGCGGCCGAGCACCTCGAGACCCACCTGGTCGAGCTTCAGGCCGACCTCGGGGGCCACAACCTGGCCGCCGGTGAGGATGGCCATGTCTTCCAGCATCGCCTTGCGACGATCGCCGAAGGCCGGAGCCTTCACAGCCACGGAGGTGAAGGTGCCGCGGATCTTGTTCACGACGAGCGTGGACAGCGCCTCGCCGTCCACATCCTCGGCCACGATGAACAGCGTGCCCTTGGCGCCGATGACCTTCTCCAGCAGCGGGAGGAGATCGTTCATCGAGGAGATCTTGCCGGAGTGCAGCAGGATGTACGGATCTTCGAGCACGGCCTCCATGCGGTCCGCGTCGGTGACGAAGTACGGCGAGAGGTAGCCCTTGTCGAACTGCATACCCTCGGTGAACTCGAGCTCGGTGCCGAAGGTCTGCGACTCGTCGACGGTAATGACGCCGTCCTTGCCCACCTTGTCGAACGCGTCGGCGATGAGCTCGCCGATCTGTTCGTCGCGCGACGAGATGGTGGCCACGGAGGCCATCTCGTCGGTGGTGGAGACGTCGCGAGCGTTCTTGCGCAGCTCCTCGACGACCGCGTCGACGGCCTTCTCGATGCCGCGCTTGATGCCGACGGGGTTGCCACCGGCAGCGACGGCGCGGAGGCCCTCGTGCACCATGGCCTGCGCCAGCACGGTGGCGGTGGTGGTGCCGTCGCCTGCGACGTCGTTGGTCTTGGTGGCAACTTCCTTGGCGAGCTGAGCACCCAGATCTTCATACGGATCCTGGAGCTCCACTTCCTTGGCGACGGTCACGCCGTCGTTGGTGATGGTGGGCGCACCCCACTGCTTGTCGAGCACGACGTAGCGGCCCTTGGGGCCGAGGGTGACCTTGACGGTGTCGGCGAGGGTGTCTACACCGCGCTCAAGCGCGCGGCGAGCTTCCTCGTCGAAAGCGAGAATCTTTGCCATGAGTTGCGCTCCTTACTTGGAGACGACGGCGAGGATGTCGCGTGCGTTGAGGAGCAGGTACTCCTTGCCGTCGTACTTCAGTTCGGTGCCGCCGTACTTGGAGAAGACGACGACGTCGCCCTCGGCAACGTCCATGGGGACGCGCTTGGCGCCGTCGTTGTCGAAGCGACCGGGGCCGGTAGCGACGACGCGGCCCTCCTGGGGCTTCTCCTTGGCGGTGTCAGGGATGACGAGCCCGGAAGCGGTGGTCTGCTCGGCTTCGAGGGGCTCAACGAGGACGCGGTCCTCAAGAGGCTTGATCGTGACTGCCACGTCAAACACCTTCCTGTCTGGTTAACCCGGCGGGTCTGCGGCCGGGATGCAATGTCCAATTGGGTTGCCGAGCGTCGTCGCGGTGCCGCACGGCGTTGGCACCCAACCACATCGAGTGCCAATTCCAAAGCTATACCCCTGTTAGCACTCAATTCAACCGAGTGCCAGAATCCGGCTGCAAGCAGACGCTCTGGCCGGGCAGCAACTGCGCCGCGCGAGCCACGGATTCTTGCGTCAGCACGCCTGCGACGGGGTACCCGCCGGTCACCGGGTGGTCAGCCAAGAACACAATGGGCTGCCCGCCAGGCGGCACCTGAATGGCCCCCTCGACCACGCCCTCGCTAGGCAGTTCACCGCTGCGCAGCCATGCCAGCGGCTCGCCTTCGAGGCGCACCCCGACGCGGTCCATCGCCGACGATGCCCGCCACCGCGTCCCTGCGAGCGGCGTAACCCAGTCGGCTCTCGGGCCTGGCTGGTAGCGGAGCACGACGGGCTGTGGCGTGGGCTCTGGCTGTGGGAGCCAATCCACCCCTGGCCACCAACCGCCGGGCGCATCCCCGACGGGCACCTCGCTGCCCGATTCGAGCGGCGCCGGGCCGAGCCCCGCGAGGGTGTCGGTGGAGCGAGAGCCCAACACCGGCGCCACGTCTACTCCCCCGCGCACGTGCAGGTACGTGCGCAGGCCGCTCGTCGGGGAACCAAGATGGAGGGTTTCGCCGTCGCCGAGGGTGAATACTGTGGCGTGCCCGACGGCGCGCCCGCCGGCACGCGCGGGCCGGGGTGCGCCGGTGAGCGCGAGGGTGAGGGCGCCCGTCGCGCGGATTTCTGCTTGTCCGAAGCCGAGTTCGAGCGCGGCGCAGCCGGTGTTGCCAAGCAGGCGCTCGCCCGACAGGAACGCGGCGCGGCAGGCGGCGCCGGATCGGGTGACGCCCAGCGCCGCGTGCCCTGGCCGGCCGAGGTCTTGCATCAGGATGGGCGTGGCGGTGGCGACGACGGTGAGGCGCCGTCGGCTGGAGACGGTGCGAGCGGGCGGAGGCTCCGGTGCGGGCGGGAGCTCGTCGACGGCCTCGAATCGCACCCGCATGCCGGGGCGGAGCAGCGCGGGCGGCGTGGCGGTCACGTCGAAGAGCGCGACGGTGGTGCGGCCGATCAGCTGCCAACCGCCCGGTGACGAGCGCGGATAGATCCCGGAGAACTCTCCCGCGAGCCCCACCGCACCAGCCGGCACGCTCGTTCGCGGGGTGGCGCGACGGGGCACCTCGAGGCGCGGGTCACCGCCGACAAGATAGGCGAAACCGGGCGCAAAGCCCGAGAAACCGACGCGCCAGCTCTGCCCGGTATGCGCGGCCACCACCTCGTCGGGGGTTAGCCCGGTGAGCCGTGCGACGTCGTCGAGATCTTCACCGTCGTAGCGCACGGGGATGACGACCTCGTCGCCGGCATCGCTTGCGACGGGCGGGGCCGCGGGCGCGCAGCGGAGGGCTTCGGCGAGGGCGGCGGGGTGTCGCGTGCGCAGCAGGAGTGTGCGGGCGGCGGGGACCACTTCGTCGATGAGCTCGTGCGAACCCCAGGCGAGGTGGTGGGCGAGCACGTCGTCGAGGGTGTCAAATTCGACGAGCAGCGCGCGCGGCCCGGCGGGTAGCAGCCTCACGCGAAGGGCTCCAACCGCACGCCGGCGGCGTCGAGCGCGGCGCGCACCTCAGCGGCCAGCTGCACGGCGCCCGGAGTGTCGCCGTGGAGGCACACGGATTCGGCGGCGATCGCCACAGGGGTGCCGTCGACGGCGGGCACGCGGCCAGTCGTCACCATCTCCACGACGCGCTCCGCCACGCCGTCGCGCACGAGCGCGTCCTGATGCGAGCGCGGCACCAGCGTGCCGTCGGGGCGGTAGTTGCGGTCAGCGAACGCCTCGCCGACGGCCCGCAGGCCGGCCCGCTCCGCCTCGCGCGCGAGCACGGAGCCAGGCAGCGTCAGGACTGGCCAGGCGGGGTTCACGTCGCGGATGGCGTCGACGATGGCGCGGGCATGCACCTCGTCGACCGCCGCGCGGTTGTACAGCGCGCCGTGGGGTTTCACGTAGCGGATCTCAGTGGCGTTCGCGGTGCACATGGCCTGGAGCGCGCCTAGCTGGACGATGATGTCGGCGGTGAGCTCCGCGCGGGCGACGTCGATGAAGCGGCGCCCGAAGCCTGCCAGGTCGCGATACGCCGGGTGGGCACCCACCGCGACCCCGCGTTCGGCCGCGCGCTGCACCGTCGAACGCATCGTGAGCGGGTCGCCGGCATGGAAGCCGCACGCCACATTCGCCGAGGTGACGTAGCCGAGCAGCGCTTCGTCGTCGCCTATTCTCCAGCGCCCGAAGGATTCGCCCATGTCTGCGTTTAAGTCCATGCCGCCAGCGTAATCGCGGCACGGTCGCACTTGTTGGAGCCCCAGGGCATAGACAGCGCAGCGGATCAGTACAGTGTACGTTGAACAACATTCAAATAAGGAGGGTGCCGCATGGACCTCACAGAACTCGCCGACCGCGTCATCGCAGGCGGCCACATCACACGCGAGGAAGCGCTCGCAGTACTGCAGCTCCCCGACGAGGACACCTACCCGCTCGTCGCAGCCGCCGGGCGCGTGCGTCGCCATTTCCACGGCAGCACCATGAAGGTGAACTACCTCGTCAACCTCAAGTCCGGCAAATGCCCCGAAGACTGCTTCTACTGCTCGCAGCGACTGGGTTCCGAAGCCGACGTGCTGAAGTACACCTGGCTGAGCCACGACGACGCCCTCGCCGCCGCCAGCGCCGGTATCGCCGCCGGCGCCGGACGTGTCTGCCTCGTCGCGTCCGGCCGCGGTCCCAGCAACCGCGACGTGGACCGCGTCGGCGAAATCATCCAGGACCTCAAGAAGGAACACCCCGACGTCGAGATCTGCGCTTGCCTCGGCATCCTGAAGGAAGGGCAGGCAGAACGCCTCGCCGGATCGGGTGCCGACGCGTACAACCACAACCTCAACACCGCCGAGTCCCACTACGACGACATCTGCACCACCCACGACTACGTCGATCGTCGCGAAACCGTGCAGCACGCTCGCGAGCACGGCCTTTCTGCCTGCTCCGGTTTGATCGCTGGCATGGGCGAGACCGACGAGCAGCTCGTCGAAGTGGCGTTCCAGCTCCTGGACGTCGGCGCCGACTCCGTGCCTGTCAACTTCCTACTCCCCTTCGACGGCACCCCGCTCCAGGGCCACGCCGAGCTCACCCCGCAGAAATGCCTGCGCATTCTCGCCATGATTCGCTTCGTTCACGGCAAGGCCGACGTACGCGTCTCCGCCGGGCGCGAGCAGCACCTGCGTACGCTCCAGCCCTTGTCGCTGGAGATCTGCAACTCGCTCTTCCTCGGCGACTACCTCACCTCCGAGGGCCAGGCCGGCGCAGAGGATCTGCGGATGTTGGCAGACGGAGGCTACGTCGTGCGCGGCGCGGAAGACGTCGTCCCCACCGACATCCCAAAGGTGGCAGCACGCAAACGCGGCGCTGGCACCGCGCTGCCGGCGAACGCGTAGACAGGCGCCTGTTCAGCGGCGGTGCGCGACGATGGCGCGGGCGCCGTCGACGGTGCGGGCCAGGATGATCGTGGCCTGGTTGGGGCCCTTCGGTTTGAGCTGCCGACGCAGCGCGGCCGGGTCGACGTCGAGGGCGCGCTGCTTGATCTCGAGCGTTCCGATGGCGTGCTCGCGTACGTAGCGGGCGAGCGCTTTGCGGTCGAAAGGCAGCACGGCGTCCACCTCGAAGCAGGTGAGCCACGGCGAGGTGAGCGGCTGATCCGACGAGAGATACGCGACGTGCGCGTCCAGCAGCCAGGCTGGCGCGCCGCCCGCACTTTCCGCGACGAGCCCCGCCCGGATGGCGGCGCCGTCGGGCTCAGCGACGAAACGTCCCACCGCAGCCACCGGGAGTTGCGCGCCCGAAGAGCCCAGCGCCGCGACGGGTGACCCCATGCGAACGGCGACGTGGCCCGTCGCGGAGTTCCACAGCGACGCCTCGCAGACGTCGCCGCGGTCGGACACCCAGCAGCACTGCACGTGCGCCGGGAGGATTTCCTTCGGCACGCCGGGGCCGAGCTTCACGCAGACGAACCGAGGGCTCGCTACGTAGTCCATCACCAGACTCCACGGCGGGGTGAAGTGTTCGACGTTCCACGTGCGGCCGCGCGCGGTGCGCCTGGCTGGGTCGAGGAAGACCGCGTCGCCGTCGGGGATGGTGAGCTCCTCGGCCAACCCGAGGCGCGCTGGCCCTGCCCCCACGAGGGCGAGATTCCACGTCGCGATGTCTACGGTGTCGGGGTCGGCGTCGATGGCGACGACATCGATCCCGGCCTCGGCGAAGGCCATGGCGTCGGATCCGATGCCGCAGCCAACGTCCCACACCCGCCGCACGCCCGCGTCGACGAACCGTTGCGCCCGCCATCGCGCCACCGTCGTGCGGGTGGCTTGCTCGAGCCCTGCCGGGGTGAACAGCATCTCGTCGGCTCGCTCCAGCTTTGCTGCGGCGCGGCGTCTGAGCGAGACCTGCGTGAGCGCCCACGCGGCGTCTTCAGGTGAGTGTTGGCGCCGGAGGCGTTGCGCGGCGGAGAGCGAATCGGGGTCGGCCTCCCCCGACGCCGCCTCGAGCGCGGCTAGCGGGCGTGCACCCACATGCCACCTCGAATGCCCTTGTGGTCGGTGCCGTCGACGCTGAAGTAGGCCGGTTCAGACGACGCGCTGCCCTTCCACACCAACATGTGGTCGATCCTCGCGAACGGCGGTATCACGTGCGCGACGGGCCACGTCGGCTGCCACTGGGTGAGCTGTGAGCGGGGGTGCAGGATGAGGTTCCCGGAGGTGGGGTCGACGAGTTTCGTCGCGTCGCTGAGAGAGCGCATGGTGGCGTGGCTGGAGACGGCGTTGAAATCCCCCACCGCCATCAACGGCTTGTCGGAGAAGGGTTGCAGCATGTCTTGGATGCCGCGCGCGTCGCGGCGCCAGACGTCGGCGCCCATCGTCGGCGGCGCGGTGTGGATGGCGGCCAGGTGCACCGGCTGCTCACCGGTCGAGGTCTTCACCGTCATCTCGACCACGAAGTTCGAAAACACCTCGTGGTGCTCGGCCACCTTGCGCATGGGCAGCTTCGAGTAGATCACGGTGCCGCTGGCGTCGTCTGCGGGAGCGCCCTCGACGTGCGGGAACTGCTGTTCGATGCCCGCTTCCTCTAGGTTGCGCTGCATGACGGGCGTGAACTCCTGGATCACCAACGCCGTGGTGCTGGGGCGCACCTCGGCGAGGATCTGCGCCACATCAGCCCGCCCGTACTGGGCGTTGATGGAGACCACCTGGAGTTCGCCGTCGGCTCCATCGGCCGGCTCCATCGACCCAATGAGCGGCGCGCCCCAGAACCCCGCCGCCACGACGAGCAACCCCACCGCGAGCAGTCTGCCGAGGCCGCGCAGTAGCAGCGTCAGACCGACGAGGAGCGCGAGCGTGAAGGCCCACAGGAATGGGATGAAGGTGGCTACGTAGACGGCGTAGTCGGAACTGTATTGGAGGTCAGGAAACCACTGCAGCACCGCCAAGGGCAGCGTGCCGAGGGCGCCTGCGATGGTGAGTATCCACCCGAGGATGTTGCGCAGCATGGTCACTGTTCCAGGGTAGCGGCGGGGAGTGTCGACACCTGCCACGCCGACGTCGAGTGGCCTCCGTCGTAGGGGATGACGCCGTGGAATTGGCCGACCTCGTCGTCGAACACCAGCGGCACGAAGTGGCGATCGCCGTCCCACATGGGCAGCTCCATCATGGTGTCGATGCGGTGCCAGCCGAGCGTGCCTTCTTCGTTGGATGCGGGGATGTCGCCGGTGAACTTCGTGATCAGGAACACGAAGCCGAGCACGTCGCGGCCGTTGAAGCCGGGCCAGCTCACCGTGCCGCGCAGCTGCATGTCCGTCGCTTCGATGCCCGCTTCTTCACGGAGCTCGCGACGCATACCCTCGACGACGTCCTCGCCCCGCTCCAGCTTGCCGCCCAGCCCGTTGTACTTGCCGAGCTGTTCATCGTCGTCACGCGCGATGCGGTGCACGAGCAGCACGCGCTCGCGCGCTTCGTCGACGATGTATCCGAGCGTGGTGAGTTCCGGCGTGTACGGCATAGGACGAGTGTAGGTCGTGGTTTGGCTAGGCGAAGGGGTCTCGATACGGCACTTCGTGCCTACTCGACCACCGGGTGTGCTGGCACGCGCGTGCCCCGATGATTTGTAGCGGCTGCGCGTGCCCCGGTGATTGAGTAACGGCTGCGCACAACCCGGTGATTGAGTAGCGCCCGTAGGGCGCGTATCGAAATCACCCCCAACGAGGGTTTCGACACGCCGCATCGGGGGCTGCTCAACCACCGGAGCCGACGGCAAGCTAACCCGATATCCACACGCGTTTGCTGAAAACGGTGTTTTTGGGCTGTTTCGAGAAACGAGTGTGGATATCGGGTTAGCTCAGGTGTGAGACATGGTTTCGACTCGGCCCTTCGGGCCGGCTCAACCATCGGAATCCCTCACCCTCGGTGATTGAGTAGCCCGCGCAGCGGGCGTATCGAAATCATCTCAGCGAAGGTTGCTAGACGCCGGTGGACGGCAGACCGGGTGCAGCACCGTCGGACGGGGCTTCGTCACCACCCGCCTCCTCAGACGACGACTCACCTGCGCCCGCACCCTCAGACGACGACTCACCTGCGCCCGCACCCTCAGACGACGACTCACCTGCGCCCGCACCCTCAGACGACGCATCGTCGTCGCCTGACTCCTCGGGCCCGGCCTCGCCACCGGGAGTTTCCAGTCCTTCCCCGTTGCGCTCGCAAGCGAAGGCCACGGCCTCATCCGAGACCGCAAACGTGATGGGCAGCGACGCAGTGCGCTGCCAGGAGGCCATGCTGTCCGGGTCCTTCGGCGTCGCCTCAACCTTCAGCGTCAGCGTGTAGTAGCCGGGTTTCGAGAAGTACCAGCCGGTGTGCATGTGGCTGCCTTCAGGCAGCTGGATGGCCTGCTTCTCGTAGTTCTTCGAGTCTGCCTGCACGACGAACTTGCCGCGGGCCGGGTTGTAGCCGCCGATTGCCCAGGCGCCACCGTCGGGCCCTTCCCAGAATTCCACCTGGTACTTGAGCTCCTTGATATTGGAATAGTCCAGCTCCTCGGTGCTGAAGCCGGGCCAGGGCAGCTCTTTATTCTGCGACTCCGGCAGCTCCCAGATGGTCGACGTGCCAAGCACCGCACGCAGGTCGGCAGTGGCGGCACCGTCGGGAATCGACTGCTTCGCCAAGTTCGGAACGTCTAGCACGGCACCGTTCCAAGGAATCACCTTTTTCCCTGCGTCCGTGTCGAGCACTGAGCGCAGCCACACGCCCCCGTCGGCATCGAGCACGGTGCCGAGATCCATGTGACCCTTCGTCACCGGAGTGCAGTTCGGCAGCTCCTTCGTGGAGTTACGCGCGAATGGGTGCTCACCACCAGGAGCTGGGTCGGCAGGCTCCGACGGCTCGGGCTCGGGATCAGTAGGCGCGGGGTCCGTCGGCTCCGGGTCAGTCGGCGCAGGATCGCTAGGCTCTGGCTTCGGCTCAGAGGGGTCTGCTGGTGCCTCGTCGACGGGGTGCTTGATGGGATCGCCCTTCGTCGTTCCGTCAGGGAGCCCCACTTCCTTATCGCTGCCGACGAGCCACGGCACCGTGACCTCCGGGGACTCCACCTTCTTGCCGTCAGCCAGCGTGGCGGTGGCCTTCCACTTCATGCGGTACACGCCTGGCTTGGTGAAGATCCAGGAGTAGTGGCCGTGCGAGCCCGGCTCGTAGGTGCGCAACTTCTCGTCGGTGGACGACAGCTCACGCTCTGGCTTCCCCGCCAGGCCGATGGTGCGGTACAGCTCAACCTTTCCGGGGCCGCCATCGTCGACGAGGGTGAGGCGAAGATCTTTCACATTCTCCGGCAATTCGCCGTGGCCGATGCCGGCCCACACCGGCGGCCAACCGTCGTACAGCTGCTGCGGGGCGAGCCACACGATGTCGCCGGGCTTGCCCATGAACGCGTAGGCTTTGTCGTCGGGCACCCGGAAGCGGGACACCTCGTAGCCGTCCTTATCCGCGTCGGGGCCGAGGCGAATGGCGACGTCGTTCGCGTCGCGAATGGTGTTCTCACCTTCCCGCACCTTGATGTCGAGCCCGGACCCCGTCCAGACAATATGCACGGCGTCGACGTGCTTCCGGTAGATGAGGTCTCGCCCCTCGAATTCTCCGCCAGCACGCGCACGTGGCGTGCCCAACATCGACAACAGCAGCACGAGGGAGACGAAGGCGGCCCCCGCTTTCGTGTATGTACTCTTCACCACAGTTCCTAATCGCAAATGATTCTCAGTTGCGAGAATAGGTGGATGCACTGCCTTTGCGCAAGTGCGGGCGCTACTCAATCAGAGGCGAAGAGGCGGGGAGCCGGTTTGATCGGGGTGATTTCGATACGCCGCTGACGCGGCTACTCAATCACCGGCATTGAGCACGCCAGCACACCCGACGGCCGAGTAGGCACGAAGTGCCGTATCGAGGCCCGAACAAGAGGTGATTTCGATACGCCCGCTACGCGGGCTACTCAATCACCGGAGGGCACGCGCGGGCGTTACTCAATCACCGGAGGGCACGCGCGGGCGTTACTCGATCGCCCGACAGCAGGCTACTGATCCAGCTCGCGGGTATCGATCTCAGCTACTCGGTCACCCAGTGAGGCCAGCAAGCTGTGTCGCTCTTGGCGCCGTTCGGCCTGCAGAATCGGGTCCGGCACCGGGGCTGCGGCCAGGAGTCGTTTCGTGTACTCCTCCTTGGCGTTCAACAGCACCTCCTCGCGGCCACCCTTCTCGACGATCTTGCCGTACTGCAGCACCACCACGCGGTGCGCCAGCGAATCGATCACCGCCAGGTCGTGCGAAATGAACAGACAGGCGAACCCGAATTCCTTCTGCAGCTCCGTGAACATCTCGAGCACGCTCGCCTGCACCGACACGTCCAAAGCCGACGTCGGCTCATCCGCGACAAGCAAGTCCGGGCTGAGCGTGAGCGCGCGCGCGATGGACACGCGCTGCCGCTGACCGCCCGAGAGCTCGTGCGGGTAGCGGTTGTAAGCGGAGCGCGGTAGGCGGACGGAGTCGAGCAGCTCGTACACCCTGGCCTTGCGCTCGTCGGGGGTTCCGACGCGGTGAACGTTGAGTGGCTCGGCGATCACGTCACCAACGGGCAGACGCGGGTTCAGCGACGCTGCCGGGTCCTGGAAGATCACGCCGATGCGCTTGCGGAGCTCCTTCAGCTGTTTGCCGCGCAACTTCGTGAGGTCTTCCCCAAGCACTCGTGCCTCGCCAGATGCGACGGGGATCAGCCCCAGCAAAGCCCTACCGATGGTGGATTTCCCCGATCCGGACTCCCCTACCAAACCGACGATTTCGCCGCGGCGCACGTCGAAGGTGACATCGTCGACAGCGCGGAACGGCTTCTTGCCGGAACGCTTGTACTCAACGACGAAGTTCCTGCATTCGAGTGCCATGTCTTCGCTGGTCACGTCGGCTACCTTGTCGCCGAACTGGCCGTGGCCAATGCCCAGGTGGGGTACCGCGTCGAGCAGGCGCTTGGTGTAGGCGTGCTGCGGGTTGAGCAGCACCTCCTCCGACGTTCCCTGTTCGACGATGTCACCCTTGAACATGACGGCGACGCGATCCGCCATGTCAGCCACCACGCCCATGTTGTGCGTGATGAGCAGGATGCCGGTGTTGAGCTTGTCCTTGAGTGAGCGCAGGAGGTCGAGAATGTCGGCCTGGACCGTCACGTCGAGGGCCGTGGTGGGTTCGTCGGCGATGATGACGGCGGGATCGCAGGCCAGCGCCATGGCGATAACCACGCGCTGGCGCATACCGCCCGAGAGCTCGTGCGGGAATTGCTTCGCGCGACGCTCCGCGTTCGGGATACCCACGGCTTTCAACAGGTCGACGGCTCGCGCCCACGCCTCACGCCCGAAGGCCACGCCGTGCACTTCCATAGACTCGGTCAGCTGCTCGCCCACACGGATGACGGGGTTCAACGCCGTCATCGGCTCCTGGAACACCATGGCGACGTGGTTGCCTCGCACGTTGCGGAGCTGCTTGCCGTTGAGCTTCCCGATGGACTGGTTCGCGACGATGGTCTCGCCGGAGATGGATGCGTTCTTCGGCAGCAGACCGAGGGCTGTGGTGGCGGTGACAGATTTACCGGACCCGGACTCGCCCACGAGCGCGACGACTTCACCCGGGCGCACGTCCAGGGTGAGGCCCTTCACCGCGTGCACACGTCCGAACTCGGTGGAGAACTGGACGTCGAGGTTCTTGAACTGCAGCACTGCTTCTTGTGTCATTGCGCAACTCCTCAGTTCGCGGTCTGGCGCGGGTCGAAGGCATCGCGAAGACCGTCGCCGATAAAGTTGACGCACAGTGCGATGCCAAGGATGAACAGACCTGGCCACCAGAACAGCCACGGACGAGTGTTCAGGGTGTTCTGGTAGGTCTGAATGAGCAGACCGAGCGACGTGTCAGGCGCCCGCACGCCGAAGCCCAGGAACGAGATAGCCGTCTCGACGAGGATGGCCGAGGAAATCGAGAGCGTGGCGTTCACGACGATGGTGCCCAGCGCGTTCGGCAGGATATGGCGGCCGATGATCGTGGTCGACGACGTGCCGATGGCGCGCGCTGCTGCGACGAACTCTCGTTCACGCAGCGACAGCACCTCCGCGCGCACCAGACGCGCCAAGCCCGTCCACGAGATCACACCGATCATGAGTGCCATCAGGGGAACATTCGAGCCGAAGGTACGGCCAAACACAGCGGCCACCACGAGCAGCGGAATGATGATCAGCAGATCAGTGAACCGCATCAGGATGGACTCAGTGATGCCGCGGTAGTACCCCGCGATGGAGCCAATCGTCGTGCCGATCAGCGTGGCAACGATACCGACGGTAAACGCGATGAACAGCGATACCTGCGTGCCTCGCATCACCAGCGCGAAATAGTCTTTACCGACGGTGTCCTGACCAAACGGGTGCGGGCCAATTTCGAACGGCCAAAGTTGGAAGGTAGGCGCGCCACCTGGTTTGGCCAAGGGATACAGGGATGTGAAGTCCTTGTTCCACCATCCTGGAATTGGCCCGTACCCAATGGAGGAAAAGGCTATCAGGATGATGACCACGAGGGTCACGAGTGCAACCATCGCAGCCTTGTGATGGAAAAAGCGTCGACGAACCAACTGGAATTGGGAGTACGACTGGTCAGTGGTCTGATCCAGCACATCCTCGACGGCAAACTCGTGGTGCTCGTCGAACTGCGGAGCGTTCGGGGTCCTATATTCAGTCATTGTTTCACTCCCTACTAACCGGTGATCCGCGGGTCGAGGACTGCATAGACGAGGTCAGCGATGAGGTTCATGGTCACGGCAGCACCACCGGCGACGAGGAAGAAGCCCATCACCGGAGCTGGGTCAACGTTGGCGAGTCCGCTCTGGAACAGGGCACCCATACCTTTCCATCCGAACACCTGCTCGGTGATCACCGCACCGCCGATCAGTGCGGCGAAGTCGAAGGCGACGATGGTTGCCAGCGGGATGAGCGCGTTGCGCAGTGCGTGGCGGGTGATCACCTTGCGCTCCGAGATGCCCTTCGAGCGTGCCGTACGCACATAGTCCTGACGCAGCACTTCGAGCATGGATGCGCGGGTATAGCGGATGTAGCTGGCAATCGAAATGGCCATGAGCGCGCACGTCGGAAGTATGAGGTGCGTCGCCGTGTCAATCATATGGTTCCAGTACGTCGAGTGGAAGTTCGGTGTCTCGGATGCGATCGTCGCGATGGGGCGCGACTGCACCTTCAAGTACTTGGACCAGTTGCTGAGCATGAGGTCCGCGAAGGCAATGACGCTCGCAATCAGCGCCACCACCACAGAAGCGAACGTGGCTTGGCGCCTGGAGAATCCGCCCAGGAGCAGACCGGCCAGCACCGCAATGATGATGGCGGCGACGAGGGACCCGACGAGCATCCAGGTGACCTCGGAGAACGTGGCGGGGTCTTCACGCTGGGCCATGAGCGCGGGACGCATAGCGAGGTAGCCGACGATGGAGATGAGGGCCGTGGCCGCTACCGCGTTGCGCACGCGAGCGTTTTTGAACCCCGATGTCATCACGATGACCAGTACGCCGACGCCGATGACGGCAAGGATGTACACCGGAATACCGACGGCTGGGCGGCGGAACCAGGTCACCAAGTCCATGTATTTCAGCACTCCGGTGACGACGACGAACGTGACACCGAACGTGATGAGGCGGCGCTTCATGTTGCCGCCCATCGCTCCCACGAGCACAATGCCCATGACTAGCGCTGATATCAATATCGTTGGCCAGCTGAACTGGGCGTCTGGGATCCAGTCGTTGAACTGGATGGCCGCGTAGTGCTTCAGCAGCACCGCAAACCAGAAGACGGGAAGCGAGAAGAAGACGAAGGCCATGAAGGTGACCGCGTAGTCGAATCCCGAGTATTGGCGAACCGCGGTAATGATGCCGAGCGTGATGCCGATGACGATGGCGAGCAACGTCGCAATCGTCACGAGCCTCACTGTGGAGCCGGCAGCATTGACCACGAGTGCCGCGACATCCTGGCCCTCCCGGTTGTGCCCGAGGTCGCACTGTCCCTTAAAGCATTTGGCAACGCCGCCAAGCCATGAGAAGTAGCGGACATACCAGGGATTGTCGAGACCCATTCGCTGCGCGCGCTGGGCCATGAGGTTCTCGCGGTTCGGGTCCTGCGACTCGCGGAGATCCTTCAGCGGGTCACCAGAGTTGATGACGAGCAAGAACATCAGCAGCGAGCCCAAGAGCAGGATGAGGACGGATTGCCCCAACCGCTTCACAACGTATTTGAACACGTGGATTTTCCTTCAGGCTGGATTGCGCAACACTGCCTGCGGGTTGCACATCGGGAAACTATAGAGCACCGAGCGGAGCATGAGAAGACATCAGACGGGGCAGCTGGAACTTTTTTCCAGCCGCCCCGCCCGTGTACTATGCGCCGATCAGGAAGCCGCTACCCACTGGTGAGCGTTCCAGGAGACCTGCGACTGTGTGGAAGTCGGGCGGATGTTCTCAAGGCGAGCATCTGCACCAACGAGACCCGGGTGGGCGTACAGCGGGATGCCGTGCAGCGTGTCCCACAGCTCCTTCTCCAAGATGATGGTCTGCTCCTGCTGCACCTTCTCGTCGAGCGAGGAGGCAATCTTCTTGAAGGCCTCATCCACCTTCTTGTTCGAGTACTCACCGAAGTTCTGCTGTCTACCGGTGGCGTAAATGTTCTGACCGGAGACCTTCTGGCCGGAGCCTGACCATGCGAACATGGCTACCTCATAGGCGCCCTTGGGGAGGGTATCGTCGAAGAACTTGTCCGAGGACACATCCTCAATCTGGAAGCCTGCTTCCTTACACTTAGACTGAATTGAGGAGAGCGTGTCGCTACGGCGCGGGTTGGGCGCCAGGTAGCCGATGCGGACCTTCACCGGAGTCTTCACGCCAGCCTCGGCGAGCTTGGCCTTCGCGCCTTCGATGTCCACCTTGTCGTAGCGGCCGTCGTAGGACTTCGAGGTCACAGCCTCGTACTTGTCTGCTTGGAAGGGGAATACCTCGCGGGCATTCATAACCTGTGCTTCGGGGTCGATCGGCTTGATGAGCTTGTCGACGATGTCCTGACGCGGCACGCACATGGCGAACGCTTCGCGCACCTTCTGGTTGGTCATGAGGTTACCCTCGCGGAAGTTGAAGTCGAGGTGCTCCCAGGTGAGGGTGGGGTACTTGTACACCTTCACCGAGTCGCCCATAGCTTCAAGGTTGCCGACGGTGTCGCTGGTCACCTGCGGGGTGATCACCTGCACGTCGCCGTTCTGGAGCGCCTGAGCCTGCACGTCCTCAGCGAGGAAGCGGAACACGAGGTCCTTCGTAGCGGCGGGCTTGCCCCAGTACTTGTCGTTCGCGGTCAACGTGAGGGATTCGCTCGCCTTCCAGCCGTTCTCCTTGATCTTGTACGGGCCGGCAGAGGGAATTTCGCTCATGTCCTTGGGCAGCTCGCCCGGGTTGTAGAGCCAGCCTTCGTTCCAGAACTTCGCGACCTTGCGCACGGTGTCGCCGTCGCGGTCCAGGATGGCCTTTGCAAGAGCGTCGGGCTCAAGGCCGGACTTCTTCGCCGCGACATGTGCGGGCAGCACGCTGGTGACTTCCAGCAGGTAGTCCGGGTTCGGGCTGCTGTACTCGATGGTAAAGGTCTTGGAACCAACCTCGCCCTGAGGCCCCTCCGGCACCTTTTCCGCGAGGCTGGTGGAGACGTGGTTGAACACGACGGCCTTCTTGTCGCCCTTGCTGATGAATCCGGGCGCGACGAACTCGGGGTTCTGGGCCGCCCAGTCGAGCAGGTAGTCGTTGATGGTGATCGGGGTGCCGTCGGACCATACTGCCTTGTCAGAGATGGTGTACTTCACCTTCAGTGGGTCTTCGCTCAGTACCTCGATGGTGCCGTACTCTTCGTCGCGGCAGATGGTGCCGTCGGTTCCGAAGTAGGTGAAGCTGCTGCGCATCTGGTTGTCGATGACCGAGTTGTACGTCGAGTAGGTGTCGGCAGTGATGGCGTTGTAACCGTTCCAGTCCTTCTCGCCAGCGGTAAAGGAAACCTGGCCGTCGGCGGTCTCCTTGATGCCGAGATCCTTCAGGCAGGGATCGTCAGATTCGGTGGGGTTCGCTGCGCTCGCGGTAGCGTCGCCCTTCGCGCCTTCGGTGTCGGGATCTTCTGAAGTGCAAGCGCCAAGCAACAGCGCCCCACTCATCAGAAGCGCCAGGGATGCAGTCCCTCTCAACTTCATCGGTACTCCTTTGTGTTCAAAGTCAGTTTTGGACCTGCTGGCCCGATTGGGGTGGACACTATCGGCAGATCGACCTAACGGAACAGGTTTCTCAAAAAATATGTGGGCAATCGTTACCGAATAGATACGCAGGAATGGGCGTGCACCCGGATGCACACAATGGGCTCAACAGCGCCTTGGTCTCATGGTTTGGACAAAAACAGTCCAATATCAGCGCACGATGACTGATTCGACGCTCAGTCCGGAATGCGCAGAAATGTCCATGCCGCTCGGTTCGAGCCCGGCGGCGACCACCTGCGAACCCACGGCGGCGATCATCGCCCCGTTATCCGTGCAGAGGCCTGGACGGGGACGTCGGAATTCAAGCCCGGCTTCGTGGGCGCGTTCTTCCATGAGTACGCGCAGCCGCGAATTCGCCGCCACTCCCCCACCAAGTAAGACCGATTGCACGCCCAGGTGGCGGGCCGCGTCGATGGTTTTCGCGGTCAGCACGTCGGCGACTGCCTCCTGAAAGCTGGCGCATACATCCGCGACGGGGATGTCGCCACCCGCGATGCGTCGCTGCTCTACCCAGCGAGCGACGGAGGTTTTGAGCCCGGAGAAGGAGAAGTCGAAGCGGTGTTTTTCGAGATCATGCTTGGCGGTGAGCCCCCTCGGGAAGTGGATGGTCGACGGGTCCCCTTCCTGCGCGAGTTTGTCGATCACCGGACCGCCAGGGTACGACAGCCCCAACAGCCGCGCCACCTTGTCGTACGCCTCGCCAGCGGCGTCGTCGATGGTAGATCCCAGTTCCTTAACGTCGGTTGCGATGTCACGCACATGCAACAGCGATGTGTGCCCGCCGGAGACGAGCAGCGCCAGCGACGGCATGGGCAACGGGCCGTGTTCCAGGAGGTCGACGGCAACGTGCCCAATCAGGTGGTTTACACCATAGAGCGGCTTGCCAAGGTAGGCGGCGATAGCTTTCGCGGACGCGAGCCCAACCACGAGTGCGCCCATGAGCCCGGGGCCCGCGGTGACGGCGACCGCGTCGATCTCGGCGAGATCCACGTCGGCGGTTTCCGTCGCCCGACGAAGTGCGGGAACGATCGCCGCGAGGTGCGCTCGGCTAGCTACCTCGGGCACGACGCCGCCGAAGCGCACGTGCAAATCCACCGAGCTTGCGACTTCGTTCGCAAGCAGCGTCGTACCCCGCACGATGCCGACGCCGGTCTCGTCGCAAGACGATTCGATACCCAGGATCAACGGCTCGCTCATGCTTTCGGGTTCCTCTCCATCACCAGCGCGTCGGCGCCCGCGCCGTAGTAGTCGTTTCGACGGTGGATCGTCGCGAAGCCGTGCTTGTTGTAGAGAGCGACGGCGGGGGCATTGTCGTCGCGAACCTCCAGCAGGCAGCGTCGCGACTCGTTTTCCAACGCAGCGCGCATGAGCGCGTCGGCCACTCCCCGGCGCCTGGCTTCAGGGGTCACGACGATGCGGTTCAGGTCTGTTACTTCCCCCATGTCGTGCAGCGTGATGACGCCGAGGACGCGGGCATCGTCACGCACCACCAGCGTCGTCCGCCCCGCGCCGCGCAGCTCCTCACGCCACGACGCATCGCTCCAGCGCTGTTTTTCCGGGAATGACTCCTCGAGCGCAAGAATGCCAGCGAGGTCGTCGAGTACCGCGACGTCGGGGGTCATCGCTGCACCTTCAGCCTCGGCAGCACCGACTTTGGCTTTCCCGGAACGCTCGCGTCGGCAGCTCGCAAGTAGAACGGTTCTTCGCTCACCGACGGCAGCTCCGGGTGGCGCGCCGCCAGCAGCGCCGCGTCGAGGGACACTACATCAGCAAATGCCACCCGGCTACGGTATTCGTCGGGGATATCGCCGTAGACGGGGATGCGCGGGAGTGCGTCGGGCGTGCCCACCTGGGGCTCTCCGTCGCGAACGCCGTCGACGTAACGCGCCCAGAACAGCTCCTTGCGGCGGGCGTCGGATGCGACGAGGAATTCGCCCGCGGCTTCGACTGAGAGAGCGATCGCGTCAAGTGAACACACGCGGTGGATCGGCTTGCTCCCGACGGCGGCGAGCACGGCGCCCGTCGCGATTCCAACCCTGAGGCCGGTGTAGGGGCCGGGCCCCATGCCGACGACGAACTCATCGACGTCACTGAGCGCGACGCTCAGCTCGTCGCAGACCTGCACCACCGAGGGCATGAGCTGCTCGACGTGCGCGCGAACATCCGCGACAACCGCAGAAGGCCCAGGCACGTCGTCCTGCGCGATGCCGACGGCCACGTGATGCGAGGTGTCGATGGCGAGGGTAATCATTCGAACTCCCGGAATTGGTCGAGGACGCCGCCCCACCTGGGTCCGACCCCGGCGAGGTAGACCGTGCGCTGGTCGTCGGCGGGGTCGTCGCTGCGGCGGATGTCGATGTCGAGCGGCTCATCGCTCAGCCATTCGGCCAAGCCACGCCCCCATTCGATGAGGGTGACGGAGGTGGACTGAGTGTCTTGTAAGTCAATATCTGCGAGCTCCCCAGCGGATGCCAGGCGGTACGCGTCGACGTGCACCAGATTGGGGCCAGCCCCCCGTGATTCATGGATTCTGGAAAGCACAAACGTGGGCGAAATCACGGCGCCCTCCACGTCGAGGCCCTCACCAATGCCTTGCGTGAGCGTGGTTTTGCCGGCACCGAGTTCCCCCGTCGCGACGATGACGTCACCCGCTCGCAGCACTTGGGCGAGCTTCTCGCCGAGCCGGCGCATGGCCTCGGCGTCGGGCACCTCGACGGCGACGGGCAACGCGCGCGCTAAGATAACGCCGTGCTCTGACCTGCGCTGCTCCCGAAATCCTGCGCGCTCC
This sequence comes from Propionibacteriaceae bacterium, assembly GCA_032576855.1. GTDB lineage: Bacteria > Actinomycetota > Actinomycetes > Propionibacteriales > Propionibacteriaceae > Arachnia. The sequence goes on along the minus strand of JAWFWL010000006.1, from coordinate 157,177 downwards.
CACCAGGAAATGTTGTCGGGAAATTCCTTGCGGGCGAATGCCTGTACCTCACGAAGACCCAAGTCAGCGAGGGCTTGGATGGTGGCTGCCACCATCTGCACACCCACGCCGGAGCCGGCTGCGGAAGGCGATACGCTGACACGCTTCAGCGTGGCGGTGTCGCCGTCGACGGCGACGAGCAAGCCTGCAATGGGCACGCCGTCTAATTCCACCACCACGCCGTAGCCGTCTGCGAGGGCCGCGCGAATGCTCTCGGGGGTGTCGGACAGCGCCACTGCCGGAGGGGCGACGGGCGGACGCGAGGAGAACGCGTCGAGGATGACACCGTGCAGGGCCTCGGCATCCGACGGATCTGCGAAACGAAGGGAAAAGCTCATGTCAGCCACCGATGTTACGCTTTGTGCGCTCTCGCGGCACAGCCGCCAACTGGCGCGGTCACCGTCGGCCCCGGAACCGACGCGGCTTGCCGCGGGTACCTTGCCTGCGCGGGCCGGGGCGGCGCGCCTGCTGCTTCGGCTTGATGAGCTCCAGGTACGCCGACTCGTCGACAGGCTCCCCCTTCGCGGGCCTGGCCCCCGTGAGCTCGGCAACGGTGGCGTCGCCGGGGGTAGCGTCCACATTGCGCGCATCCACGCCCGCTTGTCCAAGGATGCGGCGCATGAGCTTACGCTGATGCGGGAGCACCACCGTGGCGACGGTGCCCGCCGTGCCGGCGCGGGCAGTGCGGCCGGCCCGGTGCAGATAGTCCTTGGCATCGCGGGGCGGATCCATTTGCACGACGAGGCTCACGTCGTCGACGTGAATCCCTCGGGCTGCGACGTCGGTGGCGACGAGCACGGGCACGTCACCGGATTTGAACGCCGCGAGCACCCGCGCGCGGGCACCCTGGGTGAGCCCGCCATGCAGCGCCCCGGCCATCACGCCTGCCTCGCGGAGTTGCCCGGCGATGCGGTCGGTGCCCTTCTGCGTGCGAGCGAAGACCACCGTGCGTCCATTGCGCGACGCCAGTTCGGCAGTCACGGCAATCTTCTCGTGCGGCTTCGTCTGCAGCGCGAGGTGGGTCATCGTCGTCACCGACGCCTGCCCCGAATCAACCTCGTGCGTGATCGGATCGTTCAAATAGCGCTTGACAATACGATCTACCGCGTCATCGAGCGTCGCGGAGAAGAGGAGGCGCTGGCCGCGCTCGGGGGTGGCGTCGAGAATGGCCGTGACTTCGTCGGTGAACCCCATCTCGGCCATATGGTCCGCCTCGTCGAGCACGGTGATCTCAACGTTGCTGAGGTCAGCGGCGCCTTGTTCCATCAAGTCGATGAGGCGTCCAGGTGTGGCGACGACGACATCCACGCCGCGCGCGAAAGCCTTGATCTGCGGGTTGTAGCTCATGCCGCCTGCCACCAGCGTCAAATCCAGTCCGACGCTGGCCGCCAGCGGCGCGAGGTTGTCAGCGATCTGCAGGGCGAGCTCTCGCGTCGGGCTCAAGATGAGCGCACGGGGGCCGCGACCTTCGGTTGCTGACAGGCGGGTAAGCAGTGGCAGGCCGAAGGCAAGCGTCTTGCCCGAGCCTGTGCGAGCACGCCCCAGCACGTCGCGACCTTCGAGCGCGTCGCGGATGGTGGCTTCCTGAATTGCGAACGGCTGCGTGATGCCTTCGGCAGCCAGCACGCCGACGATCTCGTCGGCCACGCCCAATTCCGTGAACCCGTTGACGACTCCTGCCTGAGCCTGCACCGTCGTCGCTTCCCACGCCATCTGGTCAGGCTCCGGACGCTCGACCTGGCGACGCGGCTTGTCCCACTGTTTCTTCGGCTTATCCCAGCGCTGCTTCGGTTTATCCCACTGTTTCTTCGGCTTGTCCCACGGCTTGGCGTTGGGCTTGTTCTTGGCGTCGCCCTTCGCTCTACCGCGCTTGGCCGGGTGCTCGGGGCGCTGTTTCGACTTCTCTGAGCGCTGCTTCGGCTGTTGCTTGTTGGAGGCGCTGCGTTCCGACGAGCGGCCATCTCGGTCAGCGAACTGCTGAGCGCGGCGTTCGGCGCGGTTTCGTGGCTGGAGTTCGTCGTCTCGACGCCCGCCTCGACGGCGCGGCGCGCGCCCGCGCGCGGCGCGTTGCTCGGCGGTCCACCGTTTCTTGGGTGTGCCGTCTGCGTGATGGGACTTGGGACCGCGGGCCATGGGGCAACCTATCGGTAGAAGGAAAACGGCTCACGAATGCGTGAGCCAATCTAGTTTAGGCGGTATCGCGCGTGCTGCCCAATCGTGAGTCCCCCGACGCTCAGCTCGCGAGCAGGCTGCCCCCGCGGACCGTCATGCCGATGACCCTTTCATAGTGGCCCACCAGCTCGCCGCAGACATTTCGCCAAGTGCGGCTGTGCGTCGATTCGCGAGCCGCTGCGGAAAACGCTGCGCGCTTGGCGTCGTCGCCGATGAGGTCCAGCACATGCCCGCGCATGGCCTGCAGATCACCGGGCGTGTATAGCCAGCCGGTGCGGGAGTGGTCGACGAGATCGATGGGGCCGCCGCGACGAGGTGCGATCACCGGCAGACCGGAGGCCTTCGCTTCCTGAATCGCCTGGCAGAAGGTCTCCAACTCGCCGGTGTGCACGAAGAGGTCGAGCGACGCCATCGCTTGAGGGAGGTCTTCGCCCGTGAGTTGCCCGAGGAATGCGGCACCCGGCAGCTGTTGCTCGAGCGAGGGGCGGCTGGGGCCGTCGCCGATGATGACCAACCGGGTGCCCGGGATGTCGCGCAGCACGGCGAGGTCTTCGACGCGTTTCTCGCTGGCGAGCCGCCCCATGTAGCCGATGAGCTTCTCACCGTTCGGAGCGAGTTGCGCGCGCAGGGCGTCGCTGCGCTTGGCGGGGTCGAAGCGGACGGAGTCGACGCCGCGGCCCCAGACGCCGACGCGCGGGATGCCGTGGTCGATCAGCTGTTGGCGGGCGAAGGTCGACGGCGCGAAGTTCAGCGTCGCGAGGGAGTGGATTTGGCGCACATGGCGCCACAGCAGCGGCTCGATGGCAGCGAAGCCGTAGCGGGCGGCATAGCTGGGCACCTCAGTCTGGTAGATGCCCACCATCGGGATACCGAGCTGGGCTGCGACTTCCGCAGCTTTGTAACCGACGACGAACGGGGCGGCGAGGTGCACCACGTCGGGGGCGAAGGCCATGAGGGTGTGGCGCAGGTGAGCCTTCGTCGTCGTGACGACGCGCACCACGTCATACCCGGGAAAGCCGACGCTCGTGACCGGCACGACGCGGAAACCGTTCGACTCGGTGGGGGTTTTGTTGCCATCGGCGGGGGCAATGACGAGGGCTTCGTGGCCCTCCTCGCGAAGATGCTCGAGGATCCTCAGGACGGAGTTGGTCACTCCGTTTACCTGAGGCAGGAAAGATTCCGTGACAATCGCTACCCGCACGTGATCGATGCTACCCCCGAGAGTTACGAGCCTCCTCCCCGCCAAGGAAACTCCAGGTGAACAAGCAGTGAAGCCGGGTGATACTCGGCTTTGCGCGACTGGGCGCACACTAGATGCCCAAAATGGGCTCTAATGGCCCAAAATTCGCATCTGGCGTGCGCTCAGTCGCGCAACTCGTGGTGAACCGGGCTGTTAATTCCCTTCGTGATGGGAGTCGTCGCCGTAATCCATGCCCTCGTGCGTGTGGTACGTCTCCTGTTCCTCGGTGAACTCCTTGATGGGCGCGACGATCTCTGAGACCTGATCGTTGTCGAAGGTGAGCTTGCAGTGCACCTCTTCCCCACCGACGGGCAGTTCTTTCTTGACCCCCATCAGCATGATGTGCGGTCCGCCGGGTGCGAGGTGTTGGTGACCTTCTGCGGGCACGGGCACCTTGTCCGTCTTCCGCATGATCATCTTGCCCTCTTTCATGATCATCTCGTGGAGTTCGGACTTCTCGGCGATATCGCCACAGTCGGCCTTCACGAGGTTCACGAGCTTGTTACCGGGGTTCGTCAGGTTGACGTAGACGGCGGTCATCCCAGGCTCTTTCGTGCCTGTGGTGGTGCGGGTCCAGGCCTCAGCTGCGAGGACGCCGGGAGTTTCAGCTTGTTGCGCGCAGCCGGCCAGTGCGAGGGCGGCTACCGCGAGAGTTGCTAGGCGCTTCATGCGGACACAGTAACCGCCGAGTAGGGTTACGTGCATGTCTGCAGTGTCACGACGGGGAATGCTGGGAGCCGGCGCGGGTGCCGTCGCTGGCCTCGGGCTGGCTGCATCGATGCACTTTGCTGGCGACGCTCCCCCGCACAACAGCGAAGCCGCTCCCGTCACCGGACAGTCTTATTCGCCGTTCTCAGAGCACCAGGCCGGCGTCGTTACGCCAACGCCAGCCGCGGCGGAACTCATCGCATTCGAGCTCAAGCCCGACGTCGACAAGGCCGCACTCGGACGCATGATGCGGGTGTGGTCGACGGACATCTCCGCGCTCATGCGGGGCGTTCCGCTCGCGGGCGACACCCTGCCGGACATGGCTGCCCAACACGTATCGCTGAGCGTACTCGTCGGGTTGGGGCCGAAGGTGTTCACGCTCGACGGGCTGCACGACAAGTTGCCGGCTGGGTTCCAGGAGATCCCGCCGATGCACCACGACAAGCTCGACGACGCCTACTGCGGCGGCGATCTGTTGCTGTGGATCAGCGCCGACGATTTCACCTCCGTCGCCTATGCGAAGCGACGGTTGACCCACGACGCCGAGCCGTGGGCGAGCGTGCGGTGGGCGCAGCAGGGTTCATGGCGCGCCACGGGGCCCGATGGGGAGCCCATCACCGGGCGCAACCTCTTCGGGCAGGTGGATGGCACGGGCAATGCCACCGGTGCGCTGGCCGACGGCACGCTGTGGTCCGACGAGGGATGGCTCGCCGGCGGCACGCAGCTCGTGGTGCGGCGGATCGAGATGGATCTGCCGGAGTGGGACAAGCTCACCCGCAACCAGATGGAGCAGACCATCGGCCGGGATCTCGCGACGGGGGCTCCGCTGTCGGGCGGCACTGAGTTCACGCCCATGGATTTCATGGCGCGACGCCCCGAAGATGGCGGCCTCGCGATTGCCGAGAACGCCCACGCCAAACTCGCCCACCCCAGCCAAAACAATGGGCGCAGCATGCACCGTCGGGGGCTCAACTACTCTGATCACACCGGAACCGGGCTCATCTTTAATGCGTTCCAGGCGAACATTGCGAAGCAGTTCATTCCGATTCAGCGCGTGCTCGACGACGCCGATGCGCTGAATGAGTGGACGACGACGGTGGGGTCGGCGGTGTTCGTCATCCCCCGCGGGATGCGCGACGGCGGCTGGCTCGCCCAGGAGCTGCTCGCCTGATCGGCGGCCTCAGGCCTCCACGGCCTCCTCGGGGAGCTGCTCCGCCTCCTCGATCTCGTTGAGGTAGTTGTAGACCGAGAATCGGGACACCCGCAGCTCCTCGGCGGCGCGCTCGACGGCCTCACGCAGCGAGAAGAACCCACGGGCCTTCAGCAGGCGGACCACCTCCACCTTGTGCTGCTTGCGCATGAGGTCGACGGGCACGCCCACCTCCTCCACCACCCGGGCGAGGAGCTGGTCCGCGGCCTCGTCGAGGTCCTTGAAGTAGAGCTCCGCGGGGGCGGGCGCCTGCACGGCCTCGGGCAGGCGGGTGGCGCGGCCGAGCACGCGGGCCGCCACGGCCTCGATCTCGAACCACATGCTGACGTCCGAGTTGAAGCACAGGGCGGCCACGGGCACGCCCGCGTCGTCGCGAACCACGATGGTGGTGGAGCGCAGGAGGCGGCCGTCGGGCAGGCGGGACTGGTACCCGGCCTCGGACTCGAGCCTGCCTTCGGCGACCTTGGACAGGAGCAGGTCGGTGGCGGGCCCGCCCACCTTCCGCCCGGTGAGCGATCCGGCGATGGCGACGATCGAGTTCGGCAGCTTCGTGAGGTCGTGCAGGACCACCTCGCTGTCGTGCATGAGGCCCTCCTTCAGGGGCTCGACCATCTGCTGCAACGTCGCGAGTATTGTGCCCTTCTGCATCAAACCTCCTCCTCAGGAGCACATCGTATCCTGCCTCACTCGCTTGGCTCAACACCCCGTTGAAGTGACCCAACAGCTGTTGTAACGTTCTCAACACCACGTTGAAACAACCCAAGGACGGGTTGAGGATCCAAGGAGAAACGCACATGCAGTACATCGCCGAACCCTTCAAGATCAAGATGGTCGAGCCCATCCGCATGACCACCCGCGAGGAGCGCGAGGAGGCGCTGAAGGCGGCCCACTACAACGCCTTCCTGCTCGAGGCCGACAAGGTCTACATCGATCTGCAGACCGACTCCGGCACCGGCGCCATGAGCCAGGAGCAGTGGAGCGCGATGATGCGCGGCGACGAGGCCTACTCCGGCGGCAAGTCGTACTACCGCCTCGTGGAGGCCGGCAAGGACGTCTTCGGCTACGAGTACATCCAGCCAGTCCACCAGGGCCGCGCCGCCGAGAAGGTGCTCTTCCCGATGCTGATCCAGGAGGAGGGCCAGTACGTCGTCTCGAACACCTTCTTCGACACCACCCGCGCGCACGTCGGCCTCGCCGGCGGCCACGCCGTCGACTGCGTGTGCCCCGAGGGCCTGGACACCGCCACCCACGCGGACTTCAAGGGCAACATGGACACTGCCCGCCTCCGTGACCTCATCGCCGAGCACGGCAAGGCCATCGTCGGCATCGTGATGACCGTCACCAACAACACGGTCGGCGGCCAGCCCGTCTCCATGGCCAACATGCGCGAGACCTACGAGATCGCCAAGGAAGCCGGCATCCCCGTCGTCATCGACGCCGCCCGCTACGCCGAGAACGCCCACTTCATCAAGCAGCGCGAGGAGGGCTACGCCGATGTCAGCCCCAAGGACATCGCCCGCGAGATGTTCAGCTACGGCGACATCTTCACCATGTCCAGCAAGAAGGACGCCATCGTCAACATGGGCGGCCTCATCGGTGTGAAGGAGGAGGGCCCGCTGGTCGACGCCGTGAAGTCCCGTGTCATCCCCTTCGAGGGCTACCTCACCTACGGCGGCCTCGCCGGACGTGACCTCGAGGCACTCGCCGTCGGCCTCTACGAGGGCCTCGACGAGCACTACCTGGCCTACCGCGTCGGCCAGATGGAGTACCTCGCCGCGAAGCTCGACGAGTACGGGATCCCCTACCAGAACCCCGTCGGTGGCCACGCCGTCTTCGTCGACGCCGGCCGCCTGCTCCCCCACATCCCGTGGAACCAGTACCCCGGCCAGGCGCTCTCCGCGGCCCTGTACCTCGAGGCCGGCATCCGCACCTGCGACATCGGCTCGTTCCTCATGGACCGCGACCCCTTCACCGGCGAGGAGCAGCAGGCGCCGTTCGAGTTCACCCGACTGGCCGTGCCGCGCCGCGTGTACACCCAGGCCCACCTCGACGTCATCGCCGAGGCCCTGAAGAACATCAAGGCGCAGGGCGAGGCCGTCAAGGGCTTCAAGATCGTCAAGGAGCCCAAGGTGCTGCGCCACTTCACCTCCCATCTCGAGCCCGTGAGCTGACGTCCCGCGGAACAGGAGAGTCATCGTGAGCACCACCTTGCAACGAGGCGAGGCGACGGAGGCCGCTACCGACAGCGGCCTCCACCGCTCCTTGAAGAACCGCCACATCCAGATGATCGCGCTCGGCGGCGCCATCGGCACGGGCCTGTTCTACGGCTCCGCCACCGGAATCCAGGCCGCTGGACCGGGCATCATCCTCGCCTACATCCTGGGCGGCTGCGTGATCTTCTTCGTCATGCGAGCCCTCGGCGAGATGAGCGTCCACACGCCGGTCTCGGGCGCCTTCAGCTACTACGCGTACCAAAACTGGTCGAAGTTCGCCGGGTTCTTCTCCGGATGGAACTACTGGTTCAACTACATCCTGGTGTCGATGGCAGAGCTGGCCGTCGTCGGCACCTACATCAACTTCTGGTTCCCCCAGGTCCCGACGTGGCTCACCGCAGCCGTGTTCCTCTTCGTGATCACGGCCATCAACCTCATCGACGTCAAGGCGTACGGCGAGTTCGAGTTCTGGTTCGCGATCGTGAAGGTCGTCGCCATCTGCGCGATGATCCTCTTCGGCCTGGCCATGATCCTCTTCGGCATCGGCAACAACGGCGATCCGATCGGGTTCAGCAACCTCTGGGCCCACGGCGGCCTCCTGCCGCAGGGCCTCACCGGACTGGCCCTGTGCTTCGTCGTGGTGATGTTCAGCTTCGGCGGCGTCGAGCTCATCGGCATCACCGCCGGCGAGGCGGACAACCCCCAGAAGTCGATCCCCAAGGCCATCAACCAGGTCGTCTACCGAATCCTCATCTTCTACATCGGCGCCATGATCGTGATCCTCGCGATCTTCCCCTGGACCGGCATCGACGGCCAGATGAGCCCCTTCGTGGCGATCTTCGACGGCATCGGCATCGCGGGCGCCGCCCACATCCTGAACGTGGTCGTCCTCTCCGCGGCGGCATCGGCCTACAACTCGGGCCTCTACGCCAACGGCCGCATGCTCTACTCCCTGTCACAGCAGGGCAACGCACCGAAGTTCCTGGGCAAGCTCAACCGCTCGGGCGCACCGGTCAACGCCGTGCTCGTCTCGTCGGCCGTCACCTCGGTGGCCGTCGTCCTGGCCTTCCTCTTCCCGGACCAGGTCTTCCTGTACCTGATCTCGGTGGCGCTGGCCGCGGGCATCATCAACTGGGTCATGGTGATCGTCACCCAGATGCTGTTCCGCCGCCGCATCGGCGCCGAGAACGTCTCCCTGCTGAAGTTCAAGATGCCGCTCTACCCAGTGTCCAACGTGATCCTGCTCGTCGCACTGGTCTCGCTCTTCATCGGCATGGCGTTCATGCCCGACTACCGGATGGCCACCATCGTCGGCCCGATCTGGATCGTCGCCCTCAGCGTCGCGTACTTCCTGAAGTCACGAGGCGGGGGCAACCGGGAAACCGCCGAGGAAGCGGCCCGCGAGGCACAGTAGTCTCGACCACACCGGTGGGCCGGCCGACGTCGGCCCACCACCACCCCAGGAGGAAATCATGGAGATCATCAGCACCGACGCCGCCCCGGCAGCGATCGGACCGTACTCGCAGGCGGTCCGCGTGGGCGACTTCGTCTACGCCTCGGGCGCCATCCCCCTCACCCCGGACGGTGTGCAGGTGGTCGGTGACAGCGCGGCCCAGGCACGGCAGTGCCTGGACAACGTGGAGGCCGTGCTCGCCGCTGCTGGCCTGACGCTGGCCAACGTCGTGAAGACCACCGTGTTCCTGACGAACATGGACGACTTCGCCGCGGTCAACGAGGTCTACGGCTCGCGGTTCGCCGAGCCGTACCCGGCCCGCTCCGCGGTCGCCGTCGCCGCCCTACCGAAGGGCGTCAACGTCGAGATCGAGGTCATCGCGAAGGCCTGAGCGCACCCAAGGATCAAGCCCTGTTGCGGTTTCCCACAACAGGGCTTGATCCTTGGGTGCGGACGCGCTTCAGCGGGCGGCGAGCTCCGCGACGACGTACGCCATCTCCACCGCGATCCGATCGGGAGGGAACGGACCCGGGAGCCGAGCCGCCGCCATCGCCTGCAGACTCGCCGCGACGACGCCCGCCCGCCACGCCGGCAGCCCAGCGGCCAGCAGCGCTCCGCAGCTGCCTGCCAGCACGTCCCCCGAACCAGCCTGCCCTGTCCACGCCGGACCGCCGACCGCGATCGTCGCCCGGCCCGACGGCTCGGCCGCCACCTGCGTGGCCCCCTTGATCAGCACCGTGGCCCCGGTGCGCGCGGCGGCCGACCGGGCCGAGCCCACCGGATCCGCCTCCACCTGCGCTCGCTCGACGCCGAGCAGCGTCGCCAGCTCGCCGGCGTGCGGAGTGAGGAGCCATCCCTCCATGCCGACCTCCGGGAGGCAGCGAAGGGCCTCCGCGTCGGCGACGACGGGCACCCCCGCCTCGACGGCGCGGGCCATGCGCGCGGGATCGGGGCCGCCCCACCCGGAGCCGACGACGAGGGCCTGCACCCGCCCCTGCCCCAGGACCACGCTGGGGCGGCGACCCAGCACGAGCTCCCCCGGCACCGGCCCGAGCTGCCGCACCATGCCCGTGCCGGCGTGCAGCGCGCCCTCGATCCCGAGCAGTGCGGCGCCCGGGTAGTCGGCGGAGCCGGTGTCCAGCCCGACGACGCCGCGGGTGTACTTGTGGCTCTCCGGCCCGGGGACGGGCAGCCAGACCGCGACGTCGGAGGCTTCGGCCACGCGGAGGTCGTCGTCGGGCACCGGGATGCCGATGTCCGCCACCACGACGTCGCCGCACCGGGATGCCGCGGGTTGGAGGACGTGGCAGGGCTTGCGGGCCGCGAAGGTCAGCGTGCGGGTGGCGTGGAAGGACTCCCCCGGCCTCGCCGCGTCGGCCTCCAGCCCGCTGGGCAGGTCGACGGCCAGTACCGGGACCTCGAGGTCGCGGGCCGCGCGGGCGAAGAGGGCGACGTCGTCGGGCAGACCGGGCCGGGCGCCGATGCCGGTGAAGGCGTCGACGACCACCCCCACCTCGTCGAGCGCGCGCGTCGCGCAGGCGGCGTCCACCTCCTCGCAGCCGGCGGCCCTGGCGGCGTCGAGTCCGGACGCGTGAGCCCGACCCGCGGCGAGCCAGAGCAGCACCCGCCGCTCGGCGGCGAGTTCGGCGGCCGCGAAGAGCCCGTCGCCGCCGTTGTTGCCCGGGCCCACCACCACGAGGACGTCCCCGTCGGACGAGCGTGCCGCCTCCGCGACGGCGGCTGCGGCGCGCTGCATGAGTGGGACACCGTCGTCGAGGAACGGCTGCTCGAGCGAACGCATGCGCTCGGCCGTCACGACGGGCCTCAAGACTCGCACACCACCATCGCGGTGGCGAACCCACCGTCGTGTGACAAGGACAGATGCACCTGCTGCACGCCGAGCTCGTCGAGACGCTGCGCGACCGTGCCCGTGCATCGAAACGAGGGGCGACGGTGCTCGTCGCGGACCACTTCGCAGTCCAGCCAGCGCAGGCCCCCGGGCGAGCCCAGTGCCTTGGCGAGGGCCTCCTTGGCGGCAAAGCGAGCCGCGCGCGACTCCATGGGGCGGCTGCGCTCCCCCTCGGTCAGCAGGCGCTCGGCCAGCCCCGGCTGGCGGGCGAGGGCCGCCGCGAAGCGCTCGACGACGACGAGGTCCGTTCCGATACCGACGATCATGGGCCCAGCCTACGCGGGCGGGCCCATGGTCAGGCGGGGTTCAGTGCAGCGTCACTCGACAGTGACCGACTTGGCCAGGTTGCGCGGCTGGTCGACGTCGTGGCCCATACGCGTCGCCATCTCGCAGGCGAACAGCTGCAGGGGCACGATGGCCACGAGCGGCTGCAGCAGCGTGGAGACATGGGGCAGCGCCCAGAAGAAGTTGGCGTTCTTGCGCGCCTCATCGTCGGTGTCTTCTGCGAGCACGATGGTGCGCGCCCCGCGTGCCCGCACCTCGGCGATGTTGGCGATAACCTTGTCGCGCAACTGATCCCGTCCCTCAGGCGGCACCACGACGAACACCGGCAGCCCGTCGTGAATGAGCGCGATGGGTCCGTGCTTCAGCTCGCCGGCGGCGAACCCTTCGGCGTGAATGTAGGCAAGCTCCTTGAGCTTCAGCGCCCCCTCGAGCGCGGCGGGATAGCCAACATGGCGCCCCAGGAAGAGCATCGCGGGCTCCTCCTTCAGCTCACCGGCGAGGGCGTAACACTCGTCGGCTCTGTCGAGCATGTGCTGGATGAGGCCAGGCATACGCTCCAGCTCCGCGAGGATAGCGCCAACCTCGTCGCCGTACTTCATGCCGCGCACCTGCGCCAGGTACAGGCCCAGTAGGTAGCAGGCGACGAGCTGCGTCGTGAAACCCTTTGTTGAGGCCACGCCAATTTCCGGGCCGGCGTGGGTGTAGATCACGGCGTCGGATTCGCGCGGGATGGTGGCACCGTTGGTGTTGCAGATGGCGATCACCTTGGAGCCCTGCTCGCGGGCGTGACGGATGGCCATGAGCGTGTCGGCGGTTTCACCCGACTGGGAGATGGCGACGACGAGCGTGCCAGCGTCGACGATGGGGTCGCGGTAGCGGAACTCGCTCGCCAGCTCCACCTCGCACGCAATCCGTACCCAGTGCTCGATGGCGTATTTGGCGACGAACCCAGCGTAGTAGGCGGTGCCGCAGGCGATGATGACCACCTTGTTGACCCGTCTGAGCTCCTCGGGTCGGATGTGCAGTTCGTCCAGCACCAGCTCCCCGCGCTCGTTCTGCCGCCCCAGCAGTGTGTCCGCGACGGCGGTGGGCTGCTCGAAAATCTCTTTGCGCATGAACCAGTCGAAGCCCTGCTTCTCGGCTGCGCTCAGGTCCCAATCGACGTGGAACTCCTTGTATGCGGCCGGGCTGCCGTCGAAATCGGTGACGGTGAAGCCAGCCGCATCGAGTTCGACGATCTGGTCCTGCCCCAGCTCTACCGCGTCGCGGGTGAACTCGATGAACGCGGCGACGTCGGAGGCGAGGAACAATTCACCCTCGCCCTTGCCCACCACGAGAGGCGAATTGCGACGGGCGGCGACGATGCGTCCGGGCTCCTCGGCATCGATAGCGACGAGCGTGAAGGCCCCCTCCAGTTGCGGGGCGACGGCGCGCATGGCCTCCGTGAGCCCCTTGCCGGAGCGCACTTCGCGGTTCAGCATGTGCGCGGCCACCTCGGAGTCGGTCTCCGAGGTGAACTCCTCGTCAAACTCCGCACGCAGCGCAGCGAAGTTCTCGATGATCCCGTTGTGCACGACGGCGATGCGCCCGGCCACGTGCGGGTGCGAGTTCGCGTCGGTGGGTGCGCCGTGGGTGGCCCAGCGCGTATGTCCGATTGCAACGTTCGATTCCCCGAGCGGCTCGGCCTCGATGGCCGCCTCCAGGTTCGCGATTTTTCCGGCTTTCTTGCGGTAGTCGATACGGCCACCGCTCGCCACCGCAACACCGGCCGAGTCATATCCGCGATACTCCAGGCGCTTCAGCCCGGCGACGACAACATCCTTGGCGCCTCGGGCGCCCACGTATCCAACGATTCCGCACATGACCACTAAACGTACAGGATGATTGCGCATTTCTTGACAACGACGCCGCCAGTTGCTCACGAGATTCGGCCGGCCACACTCCACCTCCTCGCCTGACACCGGTAGGGTGATGAAACCGTCGTTTCCCTGAAGGAGGCCTCGTGGCCGAGCCGTACGTCACTCTCAAGCGCAGCAGCTGGGCTGCGCTGTCCGACCTCACGTCGATCCGCCTCGACGAACACACGCTCGCGAAACTCCGCGGCATCGGTGATCCGACAAGCCTCGATGACGTCGCCGAGGTCTACCGTCCCCTGACCCAGCTGCTCTACCTCACCTTCGAAAACGCCAGCCGCCTGAACGAGGAGCGCAACAACTTCCTCACGCTGCACGAACAACGCACCCCGTTCGTCATCGCCGTCGCTGGATCTGTTGCGGTCGGAAAATCGACGGTGTCCAGGCTGCTGCAGGAGCTGCTGCGTCGCGCCCCCGGCTCTCCGAAGGTGGACCTCGTGACCACCGACGGGTTCCTCCGCCCCAACGCGGAACTGCAGCGACGGGGCATGCTCGCCCGCAAGGGTTTCCCACAGTCGTACGACCGCAAGAAACTCCTGCGCTTCCTCATGGACGTGAAATCCGGCGACGGGCACGTCGAGGCGCCCGTCTACTCCCACTCGAAATACGACATCATCGACGGCGAATCCATCGTCGTTGAATCCCCCGATATTCTCATCATCGAGGGCCTGAATGTCCTACAGCCCGCACGAGTAGAGAAGGATGGCCGGGCAGGGCTCGCGGTCAGCGACTTCTTCGATTTCTCCGTGTTCGTTGACGCGGCTGAAGCCGATATCAAGAACTGGTTTACGCAACGCTTCCTGGAGTTCAAGCGCCGCTGCAAGGGTGACCCCGAAGATTTCTACACCCAATTTCTGCAAATGAGCGACGAGCAAGCCACGCAGTTTGCACACGGGGTGTGGGACGAAATTAATGGCCCGAACCTGCGTCACAACATTGAGCCGACGAAGGGACGCGCCACGGCGGTGCTGCGCAAAGGCCCTGATCATCACATCGAGGAGATCTCCATCCGCAAGGTGTGAGCCTAGATCGGCTCGCGGTTGATCCACCGCGCATCCTGCGCACCCGTGCGCAGGTTGATCGTCGCGTGATACTCGTAGTGCTTGGGCCATTGCTCGAAGAATCCGAGGAGACGCACGAGTGCCGCGACGCCGAGGTCGCGGTGCTGCGGGAGGCCGACGTCGTGGATGCCGAGCTGAAGGTCGACGACATCGCCGGCGATCTTCGTCGAATACTTCCCCTCGATACTTCCGCGGCCACGGCGGGAATCAATGCGCCACTGCCCGGATTGCTGAGTATTCACCGTGAGGGCAGGCTCAAAGATAATTTCGTGATCATGGATCTTGATGCGTTCCAGTGCCTCGCCGGAAAATAGATACGTTACCTCGCCGTCGACAGCCGTGTCGGTACCGGGTTGTGTTGTGACGCGACGGACCTCGCTGTGGGCGGGAAATACCTCGATGATCTCTGTATTGAGCGAGCATTTCGCCATGCTGCGATGCTGCCCTTGGAGCGGAAATCCCGGGGGAAAAGCGAGCACCTTTTTCGCGCTGCCCGCAATACGCACTTCCAGCCGCGCATCGGCGGTACGAAGAAAATCAAATTCATTCGCCATGAAGAGCGGGAAATACTGCGGATCGGTGGACGTCGCACCGATGGGAGCGATGAGTGAGAAGGGTCTGGACTCCCGCTCGCTTCGCTCCTCCACGTCGATGCTCACCTGGCGGCCCGTGATGTCGACAAACGCTGCCCGAGCGCGCACCCGGCCCTGCTCGTCCCGCTCGAGCACGGGCTTCCCAAGATCGATATGTCGATACTCGTGGAGCCCCTTCCCGGTGACGTCAAATCGCGGGTTCGTCTCCGCCGCGAGCGCGAGGTCGTCGTAGACATCGACGTAGCCGTCGTGACGATACGCGATGACGCGTACGCCGCTCCCCGATCGCTGCTCCACAAGCTGCGGCTCGAAGCCCTTGTAAATCTCGTCTTCGCCGTCTTCCAAGTCGAGCAGGAGGATGCCTCGAACGGGCACGGTGCGCACCTCGAGCGGCAGCAGCACCTCGCGCGATTCCCCGGCCCGTCGATACGGCCGGGCGTCCGGCACGTCGTCGGATTCGGGAGCGACGATGGATGCGACGCTGGCGCCGGTCACGAGGGTTGCGACGGCGACAGCTCCGGCCGCCACCTTGCGCACGCGGGGGCGCTTCTCCCTCGCCACGTCGGCGGCGACCAGCCCCACTGCCACGGCTAGGAGCGAGGCGGCGAGGGTGCGATGCAGCAGCGAGAGCGGCAGTGCTATCAATGCGCAGACGAGAGCAAGCCAGCTCATGGGCGGCACCTTCCCTGGTGTGAACGCGAGCGATACTCAAGAGTGTATGGCGTGGCCCAGACGGAATTGCTGGGGGGCCTAGGCACACAATCCAACTGCGGCAAGCGTCTACACTGACCGGCATGAGTGACTCGAACACCAACCGCCGCGATCCCTACTCGGAGAAGTTCAAGAAGTTCATCGTCTCGGGATGGGCGCCGTATTCCGACGAGTTGCCCGCGGAACTCCCGTCGGCTCCCTGGGCGGCAAAACGGCGCGAGGCCATCGTCGAGCAGAGCCCGGGAGCGACGCTGGTGTTCCCCGCGGGTCCGCTCAAGGTGCGCGCCAACGACACTGACTATCGCTTCCGCCCGCACACCGCGTTCGCGTACTACACCGGCCTAGGCGAGGACAGGGAACCCGACGCGGCGCTCGTCGTGAGCGAGTCGGAGTCGGTGTTGTTCTTCCGTCCGCGCGCTCCGCGCACCGACCGCGAGTTTTACGCGGATGCCCGCTACGGCGAGATGTGGGTGGGTCAGCGCGACTCGCTGGAGGAGATGTCCAGCGCCACCGGCCTCGAGTGCCGCGACGTGCGCTCCCTCGAGGAATACCTTGCCGGGCGCGACAACCTGCGTATCGTGCGCGAGGCCGACCCAGCGGTGACGGAGCTCGTCGACCGCGTGCGCGGCGGCGTCGACGAGGATGCCGACGCGGAGCTGCTACGTCTGGCATCGTCACAGCGGTTCACGAAGGATCAGTACGAGATCGACGAGATGGGGCGCGCCGTCGCCGCCACGAAGGTGGGCTTCGACGCTGTTATCCGGGAGCTCCCCAACGCGGTGGAGAACGGGCGCGGCGAGCGCTGGGTCGAGGGCATCTTCGCGTTGCATGCTCGCCACCTGGGCAACGCCGTCGGATACGACACCATCGCGGCGGGCGCCGACCACGCCAATACGCTCCACTGGATCGTCAACGACGGCGACCTCGCCGACGGCGATCTCCTCCTGCTCGACGCGGGCGTCGAGGTGAACTCGCTCTACACCGCCGACGTCACCCGCACCCTGCCCGTGGGCGGCACGTTCACGCCGGAACAACGTCGGGTCTACGACGCCGTGCTGCGCGCTCAGCAGGCCGGCATCGACGCCTGCGTGGCGGGGCGACCTTGGAAGGAAGTGCACGCCGCGTCGATCCGGGTCGTGGCTGAATTCTGCCAAGAGCTCGGCATCCTGCCGGTGAGCGTGGATGAATCGGTGTCGGAAGAGGGCGGACAACACCGTCGCTGGATGGTGCACGGCACGTCGCACCACCTCGGCCTCGACGTGCACGACTGCGCGCACGCGTCGCGCGAGGACTACCGCGAGGGCACGCTGCAGCCCGGCATGATCATCACCGTCGAGCCGGGCATCTACTTCAAATCCACCGACCTGCTCGTGCCCGAGGAATATCGTGGAATCGGCGTGCGCATCGAAGACGACGTGCTCATCACCGAGGACGGCCCCGTGGTGCTGAGCGACGTGTTCCCCCGCACCGCGGACGACGTCGAGGCCTGGATCGCGCGCCTGCAGGGCTGATGAGCCGGCCGGAAGCACATAGGTACTGGCGCAAGAACTGCAAAACTCGCCAACAGTGGCAGGCCTCACGCGTAGCCCACGCGGGAGACGTCGAACTGTTGGCGAGTTTTGCAGTTTGGATCGATGCACCAGGCCGCTTCACCCGCACCGGCTAGCCTGGTGGCATGAGTGTGAGAGGCGGAAGGCCTGTGCCGGGCAGAATGCACGAGCGATTTCGACTGGAGTTTCCCCAGTCGCTCGGGGAATTCGTGCATTACGAGGACGCCCAGGCCGCGGTGGACTACCTGTCTGACAAGGGGTTCCCCGTGCAGAACCTGCTGATCGTGGGCACCGACCTCCGCCTCGTGGAACGCGTCGTCGGGCGTCGCACCTGGGGACGTGTGCTCGCGCGAGGTGCGTTCTCAGGCATCACTACGGGCATGATCCTGGGCCTGCTCCTCATGCTGATGTTCGGCGGCGAAAACCCGACGCAGCTACTCCTCTTGGGACTAGTACTCGGCATCGTCATGAGAGTGCTGACGGCAGGCCTCGGATATTCACTCTCCCAAGGGAAACGCGACTTCGATTCCATGAGCCAAACCGTCGCCGGCAAGTATGAACTGCTCGTGGAACACACGATGGCCACCAATGCGAGGGAGACGCTGGCGGAGATGCCTGGTTTCCGGGCGCGCGAGTTCGAGTAACGACGCGCCCGGTCAGGGCAGCCTGAGGGCTAGTTCACGGCGACGAGGTCGCAGACGAAGATCAGGGTTTCGTTCGGCCCGATGACGCCGCCGGCGCCCTGGGAGCCGTATCCCATCTCCGGCGGGATGGTGATGCGACGCCTGCCGCCCACCTTCATCCCCTGAAGGCCCTTGTCCCAGCCCTCGATAACCATGCCCGAGCCCACCTGGAACTCCAGAGGCTCACCGCGCTCCCAAGACGCGTCGAACTGTTCCCCGGTGCTCCAGGAGACGCCGACGTAGTGCACCTTGAGGGTGTCGCCGGCCTTCGCCTCCGCACCGCCACCGACGATCTCATCTTCAATCTTCAGTTCAGATGGCGGGTTGCCTTCTGGCACTTCGACGGTAGGCGCCTTCCTGCTTGCAGGCACCTCCGTGGGCGTCTCATCGGATGGCGCCTCGGCTGGGGCGTCGCCGCCGCAGGCGGCAAGCGTGGTCACAGCAGCGAGCGCACTGCAGACGGAGAGCATGGTACGGCGACGCATCAGGCAACACCTCGAACATTCGTTGGTCGAACAAACTTCATCACGCAAAGAAGCCTACTGGCGACGTCCCAGATTCCCCACCTCATGCGCCGAGCTGACACCGTTGCGGGTAAGTTACCCGTATGGAACTGACGTGGCATGTGTACAACCCCGATTCCGACGCCAAACGCCTGCTCATCGTTGCGGGCAGCCTTGGTGGCGACACCGCACACCAGTGGAACCAGGTGGCGGGGCACCTCGCCAAGGACGCCGTCGTGGTGTTCTGTTACCTGCCTGGCCAGGGTATGGGCGCGCCGTGGAGCGATGACGTGGAGCCGACGATGGAGGCCCTGGCCTCGTCCCTGGCCCAGACCGTCGCCGACATCGTCAAACGCTTCCCCGACAAGCCCGCATTCTTCGCCGGGCTGTCAATGTCTGGGGCTCTCGGCCTCTACCTCGCCCGTGACCACAACGATCTTCTGCAAGGCGTCATCATGGTGGCGTCTGCTGCCACCATCGGTACGCACAACGCCTGGCTGGAGCGCGCCGAAGCTGTAGAACGCGACGGCACCGCCAGCCTCGTCACCAGCACCCAGGAACGCTGGTTCACGCCAGACTTCATCGCCGAGGAGCCCGGCAAGGTTGCTGCCATCATGGAGGGGCTCGCCTCGTCCGACGATCACTCCTACGCCCAGCTGTGCCGCTGCCTGGCCACATACGACTTCCGCGGAGATCTCCACAAGCTCTACACCCCAATCATGGTGATCTCCGGCGAGAAGGACCCGTCGCACCCCCAGGCAGACCTGGAGTTGGTGCTGGAGTCGGCGCCTGGCGCGGACATGCGCGTCGTGCCCGACGTCGCCCACCAGGTGACCGTTGCGGCGCCCGGCACCGTCGCGGACATCATCCGCAGCTTCTTCCGTCGCTTGAAGCAGCAGCGCTGGTCCGTGTACGACATCAACGACGGCGACACCCGCCTCGGCCGCTGAGGCCTATTCCGTCACCTCGACGATGCCGCGCGCGCCGCGTTCGGCGTCCAACATGATGTGGTTCACGAAGGCGTAGTGGCCGGGTTCGGGGAACGTGAGTTCGACGAAGCCGCCCTGCGCAGCGAGTAGCGGCAGCACTTGGGCACCGCCGTCGGCGCCGCCGTCTGGGGATTTGCCGTTTCGAATGGTGTAGCGGCCCTCGGTCCAGGCGGTGTCGAATTGCCCTCCCACGACGTGGAACGAGAGCGCCCGGTTGGGACCGGCGTCGAGCACCCAGAAGCGCACCCGCTCGCCGACCTTCACCCGCAGCGGGTGCTGCACGTATTGGTGGGCGACGCCGTTGAAGACGACGCGGTCCGGTGTTTCAGCAGCCAGCTTGTCGGCATTGATCTCCGTCGCTTCGCCTGCGGAGTGCGCGGCATTGCCGAGGTAGAGCTCCGATTGCACCATGACGTACTCATGGTCCACGGGGTCGAGGCCGTCGGGCTCGATCACCACGGCCCCGTGCATGCCAGCCGCGATGTGCGTGCTCATCGGCATGGTGGAACAGTGGTACATCCAGATGCCGGCGCGCTCAGCCTTGAAGCGATACACCAGACGCTCGCCCGGCTGGATGGTGCGCATCGGCTCGTCGGGGGCGAGGACGCCGGCGTGGAAGTCGATGGAATGCCCCATTGATCCCTCGTTCACCAGGGCGATCTCGAACTCGTCGCCCACCTTGCCGTGAAGCGTCGGCCCCACGGATTGGCCGTTGAAGGTCCATCGGGTCTGCCAGAGCCCCGGCGCCACTTCGAGCGGCACCTCCGTCACGGTGAATGTGGCGCGGTGCACGCCGTCGCCGCCGCGGGGCGGGAGCGTTGGATCCACCGCCGACGGCAACGTCGCCCCCGCAACGGGCGGCACCGCAGTCGAGGCTGTGGCTGTGTGATCTGGGTGCCCGTCGGTATCGGCCCCGGTGGCCACCACGTCGAAGGTCATCCCCATCTGCTTGTGTCCAGCGACGGTGCAGTAGCCCTGCACGTCCTCGCCGATCACCCCAGCGTCAACCTCCGCTTCCTCGCCGGGCGCGAGCCGGCCAGAGTGCGCACCGCCGATAGTGAGGTCGTGCGCGTCGTCGCCTGTGTTTCGCAGATGCACGACGAGCCGGTTCCCGACGGGCACCTCAACCCGGCTTGGCACGAAGTGCATACCGTCGACGCTCACCTCCACCCGGGTGGTCTCCCCCGTCGCGACGACGTTCCCGCCGCTACTTTGGCTTCGGAACCCTGCCGCTTCGGGGTCCACCGCGATGCCAGCTGCGA
Source organism: Propionibacteriaceae bacterium (assembly GCA_032576855.1). Lineage (GTDB taxonomy): Bacteria > Actinomycetota > Actinomycetes > Propionibacteriales > Propionibacteriaceae > Arachnia. The sequence continues at coordinate 136,683 of JAWFWL010000006.1, read as the reverse complement.
TCGCCACGACGAGCGCCAGCCCCGCCGCGAGGAGCCCGCGAGCAGTCCACGCCGTCGGCACCTGGGCGGCCGGCACGTCGTCGCCACTGCGCTTAGCGCGGGCGGCGCGCGCGCTGGTGTAAGCACCCCGGATCAAGATGGGCAAGGACAGTGCGAACGCCGCCGCGCCCACCCCCGAGCTGGTTACCTTCACCCAGGACGGCACCGGCGCCAGCCACAGGATCAGGGCGACGTTCGGCACCACGATGCGGAACGTGGTCCAGCGGTGCAGCACCGATTGGCCGGCGCGCACCACTGACGGCCCGCCACCAATCACCGAGGGAATGAGATAGGTGAGGGCACCGACCAGGATCTGGATGCCAAAACCAGCCGCGATGACACCACCGATCAGCGGGAACCTGGCCGACGCAGCCGCCCACCCGTCGCCGGTGGCCACCTGCCAGGTCACCCAACACAATGCGACGAGCGCCCACCCGAGTGCCAACCCCACGGATGCCGGCGCGAACTCTCGGATGCCCTTGCGAGCAACCGGCGCCCAGAGCGCTCGGCCCCACCACAACAATCCTGCGAGGTACGAGACGAGACCCGCCACCGCCAACCAGCGCCATCCCGCGAGGGACCCCGTCGCGCCTACCAGCACCGCACCGATGAGCACCGGCAGCGCCTGCACCGCGAGGCGGGTGGCGCGTTCGTCCATCCGGGCGCGCACCATCGTCGGCCAAAACGTGACCAGCGTGCCGGTCAGGGTGAGCCCGATCCAGCCCCCGACGTTCACCATGATGTGCGCGGTCAGGACTCTCCCGAACCAGGGCTCCGCAATCCCGAAAGCGAGCGTCGCACCCAGCGCGATGCCGACGGGAAACAAGCACGCTGCCGCCACGTAGTAGCGGATCACCACTGTGAAGCGCGAAGGCAGCGCGCGCTTCGCAACCCGTAAAAGATGGATGCAGTGCCAAACGATGCTCGTCGCCACAAGGGTCGCGCCGACGGCGAGCACCCACCACCAGGCAGTGGGATACCCAATGAACACGAGCAACGACCCCACCGCGAGCAACAAGATACGTCGCGCTTGATCACGTTGCGCCTTGTCATCCGGGGTGTAGTGCAACAGCGTGTGAGCAAAGTGTTCGCTCCACACCAGCACGGAGTGCGACAACGCCCCCAGCAGCACCAGATGAATCATCAGCCACGTTGCCTGCGGCACCCAGACGTGGGTGGCGAGAACCACGATCACGCCGAAAAGCCAGACGAACGCCACGTGGTCACGCAAGCGGCGCTGTCGCGAACGAGGGGGCTGGGTGGCGGCGTCGGATTCGGGCTGCCCGGGGCGCATGGATCCTCCAAAAGATTGATCGGACCAATCTTTCCACATTGGGCTTCAAGCACTCAGCGCGGCTCCCAACTGCTCGGGCGCCCAACTGCAAAACTCGCCAACAGTGCAACGCCTCACGCCTAGCTCACGTGTGAGAGGCGCCGCTGTTGGCGAGTTTTGCAGTTCATCGCACAGGGCCAGCGTTCAGCATCTGCAGTGCGGCGCGCACCGACGGCACCAGGTCGTCCATGGTGTCCTTGGTGAAGCGCAATACTGTCCAGCCCTGCAGCGTGAGTTCGACGTCCTTCCTGCGATCGTCGACAAACGCCTCACGCGACGAGTGATGCGCCCACGAGTCGAGTTCCACCACGAGCTGGGGCCCCTCGTACACGATGTCTCCGTAGCGCACGGCACCATTGGGCAGCACGATGCGGTAGTTCCCCTTCCAGCCGGACAGCCGTGCGCGCCGAAGCCTTCGATGGCCGTCTCGTTCGAGCTCTGACCACGGCTCGTCCCTGGATTCGAGCAACAACCTACGCCGTTCCCTGTTGCCGGGTCGATCTCTCATCTGCCCGAGTGCCCAGCGCATCGCGGGCAGCGAGGTGGCTCTTCGGCGCAGCGCCTCGTCGATGGCCTCGCCGCCCAGTTCGTCGGTGAGTTCCAGCGCACTCCACGCGGGATGTACGAGTCGTAGGCCGGCATGCTCGAAGACGACGGACGGATCGACGGTTCGACGGGTGAGGTGGAGCCCCGGCACGGCGCGGGTGGTTCTTCGCCGCGAGATGGCGTGCACCGTGTCCGCCGGGAGGTCATCCCACCAACTGAGTTTCGCTGCCGTAGCCCCGGTGAATACGGCATCGGGGTCCCACAGCCGGACGGCGGCGACGAGTGTCGTGAAGGAGCGCTCCACCGAGTACGTGCCAGGAAGCAGCGGCACGAATTGCCCCGCCTGCACCGCGTGGCGAATTGGATTGTGCAGCTCGGGGTGCTGGCTGCGCGCTATGGCCCCATCTTCAGTGATGAGCCTGTGGAGTTCTGCGTGCATGCCCACACTTCACCGGAATTCTCCGCTCAGGTGAAGGACGATTGTCTGGGCTGTGGATAACTCCGGCAGCGAGTGCGCCGGACGCAAACTGCAAAACTCGCCAACAGTGCAACGCCTCACGCTTGGCGCGAGCGGGAGAGGCTCAGCTGTTGGCGAGTTTTGCAGTTTTATTCGGACGGCCCCGCCCGCAGGCGTCGTTCTGAGCCCAGCGGCGCAACCGGTAGATTGGTAGCCATGGAGCAGGTGTTCATTTCGCGCGTCATAGGGCTTCCTCTGGTTGATGCATCCGACAGCCAAGTGGGCCGCATCCGCGACATCATCTGCTACATCAGAGCCGACGGCCGCGCGCCCCGGGTCAAAGGCCTCGTCGTTGAGCTGTTTGCGAAGCAGCGAATCTTCATACCGATGGTTCGTGTCCACCACATTTCGGGCAACCAGGTCTCAATCCAGGGCACCATCGACACGCGCAAATTCCAGCGCCGCGAGGGTGAGCTCCTCGTCGCGGCTGACCTGTTCGACCGCCCTCTCGAGCGTGGCGACGGTACCACCACCATCCTCGACGTCTCCATGAACGAGTTCCGCAGCCACGAGTGGGAGCTCTCACATGTGGCCATCCGCAGGGTGACGAAAGTGGGGCGTTTTGGTTTTGGCGGCAAGTCGGAGCCGAAGGTGGTCTCCTGGAAGGAAGTCCCCGCGCTGAAGGCCACGCGCGGGCGTACGACCGCGAACCTCGTCGCGGAGTTCGCCGACATGAACCCCGCTGACATCGCCAAGGAACTCCACGACATGGACCCTAGCCAGCTGGGCGAGGTGCTGGAAGCGCTCGAAGACGACATGCTGGCCGAGGCCCTCGAGGAACTACCCGAGGATGAGCAGATCGAGGTTATCTCCGCCCTAAACACGGAGCGCGCCGCCGACGTGCTCGAGGAGATGGACCCCGACGACGCCGCCGACCTCATCCGCGATCTCCCTTCCGCCGTCGCCGAGGACCTCCTGCAACACATGGAACCCGAAGACGCATCCGACGTGCGCCGCCTCCTCGTCTACGGCGAGTACACCGCGGGCGGCATGATGACGCCCGAGCCGGTGATTTTGGAGAGCGATGCGACGGTGGCTCAGGCCCTCGCGTATATCCGCAACGAGGACCTCACGCCCGCGCTCGCGTCGATGGTGTTTGTGGCCCGACCCCCCGTCGAAACCCCTACTGGCAAGTACATTGGCGCCATCCATGCCCAGCGCCTCCTGCGCGAGGCGCCGACGCTGATGGTAGCCACCATGATGGACGAGACGCTCGAGCCGCTGCACACGAGCACGCCGCTCGCCCAGGTCAGCCGGTACTTCGCGACGTACAACCTGGTGGTGGCGCCCGTCGTGAATGATTCCGGGCAGCTCGTCGGTGCGGTCACGGTCGACGATGTGCTCGACCACATGCTTCCTGACGACTGGCGAGGCGAGCAGATGGACGGTGAAGAACCCACCGACGAGACCCACGAGGAGGTAACGCATGGCTGAGGTCGATCTTTCAAAACCACGCGACGGTAAGCGTTCGTTCTTCCCGAAGGTTCAGCTGGATTCTGAGGCGTTCGGCCTCTTTGCCGAAGCGGTTGCCCGGTTCATGGGCACCGCGAAGTTCCTGGTCTACATGACGGTCATCGTCGTGGCCTGGGTGACGCTCAACCTCGTCGGCATCTACGGTTTCAAATGGGACCCGTACCCGTTCATTTTGCTAAACCTGTTCTTCTCCACGCAGGCGTCCTACTCGGCGCCGCTCATCCTGCTGGCGCAGAACCGCCAGGAAGACCGCGACAAAATTAGCCTCGACGAAGACCGCCGCCTGGCAGCGCAATCACGCGCTGACATGGACTTCCTCGCCCGTGAGATCGCCGCCATTCGCATGAACCTGGGCGAGCTCGCCACGAGAGACTTCGTCCGATCGGAGCTACGCAACGAGCTGCGAGATCTCCTGCAGGAACTCGATAACCGCCAGCAGCCGGAGGCCGATGATGTCAGACGTTGATGGCAACGACGCGCAGCCCGCGTCGGTGCAGATTCGCTGGTTCGCGCTTGTGTCGTTGGTTGGGCATCTTGTGCTGTTGGGCACCGGCACGTACTCGCTGTCGCACATCGGCGGCCACGGGTGGGTGGCGATCGTCGCCGCCGTGCTGTTCGCCGTGGCGTACATCGGCATGTGGTGGATTCTGTTGGCTCCCGGATCCCCTCGGCGGCTGGGCGACGGGGAGCGTTTCTTGTGGAAGGTGGTTGTGGTGCCAATCGTCGTGGTGCTTGCGGCACTCGGCCAGGTGTGGCTGCTGGCGCTCGTCGGCGCGTCGTTTGTGTTCCTAGGCGACGCGCTCGACGCCCAGCGCAGCGTCACCGATACTTGAACCACCCACGAGACGTGAGAGACTAGAGCGGTGACTGAAAATCCGCTCCTTCCGCTTGTCCGCGAGGCTCTTCACGGCGTTGAAGACCCCGAGATCCGTCGCCCCATCACTGATCTCGGCATGGTCGACGAAATCGACGCCACCGACGAAGGCCACGTATTCATCCGCGTCTTGCTGACTGTCTCCGGCTGCCCCATGCGCTCGGAGATCACGCAGCGTGTGCGCGCGGCCGTCGAGCCCATCGACGGTGTGAGCAGCGTCGACGTGGAACTCGGCGTCATGACCGACGAGCAACGGGACGCGATGCGCCAAATGCTGCGCGGCGGGCAACCCGAACGAGTGATCCCCTTCGCACAGCCCGGCAACCTCACGAAGGTGATTGCGGTGTCGTCGGGCAAGGGCGGGGTCGGTAAGTCGTCGGTGACGGTGAACCTCGCCGTGGCGCTCGCGAAGGCCGGGCGCACCGTCGGCATCCTCGACGCGGACATCTACGGCCATTCCATCCCCGATCTCCTGGGGCTCGGCGACGCGCGCCCCACCGTCGTCGACGACATGATCATGCCCGTGCCCGCGCTCGAGGGCCTCAAGGTGATCTCGATGGGCATGCTGAAACAATCGCGTGACCAGGTGGTTGCCTGGCGCGGCCCCATCCTCGACCGCGCGCTTACGCAGCTCCTCACCGATGTGTTTTGGGGCGACCTCGACTACCTGCTCCTGGACCTCCCACCCGGCACGGGCGACGTCGCGATGAGCCTCGGGCAGAAGATCCCCGGCTCCGAGGTGCTCGTGGTGACCACGCCGCAGCAGGCCGCATCTGAGATCGCCGAGCGCGCCGGGACGATGGCGCACATCCTCGAGCAGCGAGTGCTAGGCGTCGTCGAGAACATGGCGTGGCTGGAGCGTCCCTGCTCCCACTGTGGCGAGACCGAGCGCATCCATTTGTTCGGGTCCGACGGTGGCACGCTCGTGGCGGAGGCGCTCTCGGAGCGCGTCGGTTATCCGGTGGAGGTGCTCGCCCAGATTCCGTTCGACGAGCAGCTCCTCGCCGGCGGTGACCGTGGTACGCCTGTCGTCGACTCCGCACCGGATCACGCTTCCGCGAAGGCCTTGACCAAGTTGGCTGAGGATCTGCTGGCTCACAAGCCCTCCCTGCTTGGACAACGTCTAAACCTCACCCCGCGATAGGACGAACGGCGTCTCGATACGGCGACTGCGTCGCCTACTCGACGACCGGGATGACCGCCCGATAGTTGAGTAGCGCCGTAGGCGCGTATCGAAACCCCGTCACCGTCTCTCACCACGAAACTTCAAAATCCGTACGCAGATGAGATGAAAGGCCCGGTCTAGGGGGGTTAGGTCAATCTGCGTACGGATTTTGAAGTTTTTCCATCCCTGCGTCTCGATACGGCGGCTCCGCCGCCTACTCGACGATCGCTGACAGCTGCTCGACGACCGGGCGCGGAGGGCTACGTCGCTTCGTCGTCGAAGGGTGAGGGTTCCCAGGCGGGCTGATCTTGGGCTTCCGGCGTACCACTCCCAGCCTTCTTGACGGAGTTGTGGGCGTCCTTCACTTCGTCCTCGACGTTCGACGTCGCTTCCTCGAGTTGCTGGCGCATCTCCTCGATTTCGCGCTTGGCTTCTTCGATAGCGGCCACTTCTTGACTGAGGTGCTTCTGGATGAAGGTTTTCGGGTTGAGATCTGCAAGCTCCAGGTCTGCGTATTCCGGACCAAGCTGATCGCGCAAAGTGTTCTGGGTGTTGTTGGCGATCCCCCGCAAATACACGTAGACCCTCGCTGCCTTGCGAGAAAACTGCGGGAGCTTCTCAGGGCCGAACAGTAGGACGGCAAGCACGAGGATCAAAACGAGTTCAACCGCATCAATCCCAAACATGCCCGAAATGCTACCGAATTAGTTCATGCCTGTGATACGGCCCATACCCGCGACGAACTTCGCACTGAGGCCGCGATCATAGGGAGCCTGCCCCGGCAACTCATCCACGGCCTGCGTGAGCAGTTTTTTCGTGCCGTTGGTTGCGACGGAAATTACTCCTTGTCCTGCTTGCCATGCCCGCACAGACGGGAGTCCCGTCGCAGCATCCGCCGTCACTTCATCGCCCTCAGCCAGCACTCCTTCAGTCCATCCGACGCTCAGCGTCTGCAGGCCGTTGGAATACACCAGGCTCATTGATTTCTCGCCGCGCGTGGTCGTCGACGCGTAAGCCACCAGCGGCAAACCTGCCAGGCTGTACGGACAGGAGTCCAGCCCGACGCACCAGCCGCGGGAACCGCTCGTCGTGGCCTTGGATAGCAAGACGGTGAGTGCTTGGTCGTCTTGCAGCACGACGTCGCCTACGCGCACCTCGTCGTAGCCAACCATGATGGTGGGTTTGCCCGACGCGTCGTAGCGTTCGCTGCGCAGCACAATGCCGGTGGCGACGTCGATCCACCAGCGCGCAGTGACCACGTCGTCTCGACGCGCTTCCAATGCCACTGCAGAGCGATTCGCGAGGTGCGTGGTCTCGGGATAGGCAAAGAAATCCCAGTCTTTGGGAGGATCAACCTCGCCTTCCAGGACGTCTGGCGCGAAGCTGGACAAGAATCGGTTGCCGTCCGCGTCGAACACCACCAGCTCGGCGCCTTTCCCAGCTACCTTCGTGACCGCAACGTCCCCACGTACGTATCCGCCCTGGTCATTCGCGACGAGTACCTCCTGCACTCCGCCGAGGCCGACGATCGCAGTGGCGCCGCGAGACAGCATAGCGTCAGCGGCATCAGCCGAGATCGGCAATGCGGATACCGACGGGGTCGCGTGCGCTGCGGCATCACGAACGACGGGAAACTGTGCGCCCCTGTCTTGTGCAAGCAGCAACGCACCGACGGCCTCCTGCACGTTCACGGCAGTGGCCTGCTTGGCGAACTGCTCCCTTGCTACCCCAACGGTGCCCTCCAGTCGGCGCGGGCTCGGGGCCAACGCGACGGCGAGCACTGCGACGCCCACGACGAGCGCGAGCATCGCAGCCGAGCCTTGCAGCGCAATCCGCTTGCGTCGTTTCCGTCTCGATGGGAGTTCATCGGGAGCGTCCGAGCCCCAATAGATTGGCTGGGTGCAGTCATCGCCCGCAATAGCTTCAAGTCGGTCAGCCAGCGAAGTCGGCGCGTCAACGCTAACGGTGCATGAATTCGAGAGCGCTGAGCGAAGTTCTCGAATTTCTCCCGCTTCCTCGCGGCACAACGGGCAGCCGGCGAGGTGACACGCTACCTCCTCCCACCGCCGCTCGGGGAGGGTCTCATCGACGAAGGAGGAGAGGTCATCGCGAAATTTAGCGCATCCACTTGTCACGTCAGCCAACTCCGAGGAAACGCGAACGTCCCTCGGCTGGCGCGCGATGTTTGAGCGCCTTGCGTAGCTGCGAACGGCCACGCGCGATGCGGCTACGAACCGTGCCGAGTTTCACGTCCAACACTTGGGCGATCTCTTCATAGCTCAGGCCTTCGATGTCGCATAGGACGACGGCGACTCGGTACTCCGGTTTGAGCGAGGCGAGTGCGGCCGCAACGTCGGCATCGAATTGGCTGTCGGCGTGCAAATCCTCAGGAGCTTCACTGTGCCCCCAAACTTGTTCTGGCGCGGAAGACAGCGCGTCCATGCGGATTTTCTGGCGACGACGGGCCTGATCGAGGAACAGGTTCGTGGTGATGCGATGGAGCCAGCCGGAGAGCGTGCCGGGCTGGAAGGTGTGGATGGACTTGAACACCCGAACGAAAACGTCCTGCGTGAGGTCCTCAGCGTCGTGGGGGTTGCCGGTGAGACGCAGTGCGTAGCGGTACACCTGCGCGGAATGATCCCGCACAAGCTCCTGCCACGTGGGCGCGACCCATTCGTCGGCCGCTACATCCGTCTTCTGCTGCTCCATGTTTCCTATTCCATCATGGATTCCTGTGAGGAACCTGTGCAACTTCTGAAACGCATCTTGCAGTCAATTTGTTCCCGGGCGCGACGAGAATCAGGCAGAAAAGCTGAAGTGCGCTTCGAGGATCTTGAGGTAGGCCTGCAGCTGCTCGTCGGAAACTGCTCCCATCGGCGGCCTGCAATCACCGACGGACAACCCGCGGGCGTTCAGTGCAGCTTTCACCATCATGACCCCTTGCGAGGCGAACACGCCAGTGAACGCGGGCAGCGCAAACTTGTTGAGTTCAATGGCCTTCTCAACCTCACCCGCGAGGAAGGCTTCGGTGATCTCCCGGGCAGTCGCCGCCGTGAAGTGTGTCGAAGTTCCGACGACCCCCACTCCGCCTACCGAGAGCAGCGGGAGCAGCATGGCGTCGTCGCCGGCGTAATACTGCAGCGTTGTCTTAGACATCACGACGGAGCTCGACGCGATGGCGCCCTTGGCGTCCTTCACAGCGACGATGCGGGGATGCTCAGCTAGCCGGATCAGCATGGCTTCCGGGATAGGTAGCCCCGCACGATGCGGAATGTCGTACAGCATGCACGGCAGATCCGTCGCATCGGCTACCGTGCGGAAGTGCTGCTCCAGCTGGGCTTCGGGCGGGCGAGAGTAGTACGGAGTGACGACGAGGATCCCGTCGGCTCCTTGGGCTGCCGCCTCCTCCGCACGCCCGACGGTGTGGTGCGTGTCGTTGGTGCCCACGCCGGCGACGATGCTCGCCCTGTCTCCGACCGCGTCGATGACGGCGGCAAGCAGGTCACGCTTCTCTGGGTCCGTGGTGGTGGGTGACTCCCCCGTCGTGCCATTCACGACGAGGCCGTCGTTGCCCAGGTCATCTACGAGGTGCTTTGCGAGCGCGACGACGGCGTCGAGATCCAGCGAGAGGTCGTCGCGGAATGGGGTGATCATGGCGGTCAGGATGCGCCCGAAAATCGGCTCGAGCTGTGCAGTCATCGGCTCCTCCAAAGGGTGGACGTGGGGTTCATTCTACTGCGTGCGCGCATTCTGGGCGGCGTCCGACTACTCTTGGACACGTGACTACTCCGACGAATGTGCCGGCCCCCACCCCTGAGGCGTGGGCCTGGACTGAAGACTACGTACCCGTGTCCGACGCAGTGCGCGCCGCGCGCGATGAGGCAATCGTGAACGGCCAGGTGCCGATCAGCACCGGCGTCGTCGCCACGCTGACCACCATCGCCCGCGCTATGGGGGCCAAGAACATCGTCGAGGTGGGCACACAGCACGGCGGATCCGGCATGGCCTTCCTCGAGGCTATGGGCAAGGGCGGCGTGCTCACCTCCATCGACGCCGAAACAGACAATCAGCTGAATGCCCGCAAGGTTTTCACGGACGCGGGATTCCCGACGTCGCAGTTCCGCCTCATCGCAGGCTCCCCTATCGAGGTACTACCGAAGCTTCGAGACGGCGCCTACGACATCGCCTTCATCAACGGCGACAAGCTCGAATACGTCGAGTACATCGCCGCCACCGGGAGGCTGCTGCGCCCCGGCGGGCTGCTCGTCGTCCACGATGTGCTGTGGTTCAACCGTGTGCCGGACAGCAACGACGAATCGGACGAGGCCATCATCATCCGCGAGGCCCTCGACGCGGTAAACCTGTCCGAGGAGTACACGCAGGCGCTCCTCCCCGTCGGCAACGGCCTACTACTGGCCAGCAAGAAGTAGCGCACCTGACACTCATCTCCGAGAGCACCGTCCCAGTCTCGCCGTTGAGGCTGGGACGGAAGTCTGTGCGGCTTAGTCGCGCGGAACTACGGTGCCTTTCTCTACGACCACCACACCACCCGGCGAAACGCTGAGGCCGCGCGCGCGGTCATGTTCGTGGTCGACGCCAATCTGCACGCCGTCTGGGACTACGACGTTCTTGTCCAGGATGGCACGACGTACCACGGCATTCTTGCCGATACGAACCTTATGCATGAGGACCGAGTCTGACACCTGCGCCCACTTGTCGACGTGGACATACGGGCTCAGCACCGAGCGATCAATCTCACCACCGGAGATGATGCAGCCGGAGGTGACGATGGAGTCTTCAGCCCGGCCACGAATCACGAACTTGGCGCCGGGCGCCTGCGTCTGCGACGTCCAGATGGGCCACTCGGAGTTGTACAGGTTGAATTCGGGATCCACCGAAACCAGATCCATGTGCGCCTCGTGGAATGCGTCGATGGTGCCCACGTCTCGCCAGTAGTCCTGGTCTTTCTCCGTCGCACCGGGGACGACGTTCGATTTGAAGTCGTAGACCTGTGATTCTCCCTGCTCGGTGAATGCCGGGATAATGTCACCGCCCATATCGTGACGCGAGGTCGGGTTGTCCGCGTCGGCACGCAGCATCTCGCTCAGCTGATCTGCGCTGAACACGTAGTTACCCATGGATGCGAAGGATTCTTCTGGAGAGTCCGGCAGTCCTGGTGGGTCGGCTGGCTTCTCGAGGAATTGGCGAATCTTGCCGTCAGCGTCGGCGTCGATAATGCCGAATGCGCTCGCATCCCGACGGGGTACGCGAATGCCCGCAACCGTCGCCGCCAGACCAGAATCAATATGCGCGTCTACCATCTGGTCGATGTCCATGCGGTAGATGTTGTCGGCGCCGAAGACGACGACGTAGTCGGGCTCGGCGTCGCGGATCAGGTTGAGCGACTGGAAGATGGCGTCGGCGCTGCCCTGATACCAGCGCGGCCCCAGCCGCTGCTGGGCGGGCACCGGAGCGACGTAGTTGCCGAGCATCGTCGAGAAGCGCCACGTCATCGAGATATGGCGGTCGAGCGAATGCGACTTGTACTGCGTCAGCACCGCAATCTGTCGCAAATCCGAGTTCGCGAGGTTGGATAACACGAAGTCAATCAGCCGATAGGTGCCACCGAACGGCACGGCGGGCTTCGCACGATCCGACGTGAGTGGCATCAGTCGCTTACCCTCGCCGCCTGCGAGCACAATGGACAAGATCTTCGGTCGGGTCACCATGACACCGAACCTATTGCATCTAGGCAACGTTTTTCTGGGTTTCCCGAAAATGGCTGCATTTCGAACTTGGCTGCCTACTTCGCAAGCACATCCCGGCCAAATCTGCGACGATGCAGCCATGAACTTCAAGCTGTCCCTGCTGACCCGCGAATACCCCCCGACCATCTACGGTGGCGCCGGCGTACACGTCGCCCAACTCGTGCCCCAGCTCCGAAAGCTCATCGACGTCGACGTGCATTGCATGGGCGAGCCTCGAGACGGCGCAACCGCCCACGCGGAAACTTTCCCCGAGGGCGCCAACGCTGCTCTGCGCGTGCTGGGTGCGGACCTCTCCATGGTGGCGGCGCTGGCGAAGGACACCGCCATCCTGCATTCGCACACCTGGTACGCCAACATGGCAGGCCATATCGGCGGGCTGATGCTCGACGTGCCGCACGTCGTGACGTCACATTCCCTCGAACCGCACCGCCCATGGAAGGCCGAACAGCTGGGTGGTGGATACCGCGTCTCCAGCTGGGCAGAACGTACCGCCTACGAAGCGGCCGACGCGGTGATTTCCGTCTCCGAAGGAATGCGCCGCGACGTGCTAGCAAGCTACCCGGACCTGGACCCGTCGAAGACCCACGTTGTGAAGAACGGCATCGACACCGAGGAGTTCCGCCCGGACACCAGCACCGACGTGGTGTCCGGCCTCGGCATCGATCTCGACAAGCCCTACGTCGCGTTCGTCGGACGGATCACGAGGCAGAAGGGCCTCGTGCACCTGGTTCGCGCAGCGCAGGAATTCGACGAGGATGTGCAGCTCGTCTTGCTGGCCGGCGCGCCGGATACACCCGAGATCGCCGACGAGTTCGATGCGGCATTCAAGGAGCTACAGCAGCGCCGCAGCGCCAAGGTGCTGTGGGTAGCGGACATGCTGCCGCGCGCATCCGTGCGTCAGGTGCTCACCCACGCGACGGTGTTCGCCTGCCCGTCGGTGTATGAACCGCTCGGCATCGTGAACCTCGAAGCAATGGCGTGCGAGACCCCCGTCGTGGCCTCCGCCGTCGGCGGCATCCCCGAAGTGGTCAACGACGGCGAGACCGGCCTGCTGGTCCCTTACGACCCGGCACAGGCCGACGACCCCGCGTTCGTGCAGGCATTCGAGCGTGACTTCGCGGCAAAGGTGAACGAGGTTGTGCGCGACGGGGCCCGGGCGCAGGCATTCGGGAAGGCCGGCAGGAAGCGCTGCATCGACGAGTTCTCGTGGGCGACGATCGCCCAGCAAACCGTCGACGTCTACAAGCAGGCGATGGAACGTCACGGCTGAGCACAAATGCGACGGCGCCCGGCAAGCGCTTACCTTGCCGGACGCCGTCGGGTGAATCGGTATGTTAGCCGACCACTTCCTGTAGCTCATCGAGGAGGGCGTTGGCCTCCTCTGCGTTCATCTCGACGACGAGCCGGCCACCTCCGTCGACGGGAACACGCATCACGATTCCACGGCCTTCCTTGGTGACCTCCATGGGGCCATCACCGGTGCGGGGCTTCATCGCTGCCATCGTTGTTTCCTCACTCTTCGACCAAACTGTTGCCTAGTCTACCGTCTGCCTGGGAATCCTCGGGTACCGATTCAGCATTCAGCTCGCCAGCCTGCAGCCGGGGCAGGAGTTCATCCACGAACGCCATGTCATAGCCGCGCTGGCGAATAGTGAACTGCACGGGATCCGCGACGATCACCCCGCCCGTCACCAGGCTCACGTACTCGTCTACCTCACTGCGGTCGTAGCCGAACAGCGCCCCCGGGATGCGCACCTCGTCGACGGTGTCTGCGTCGACCACACCATCGGGCATCCTCCCCTTTGGGCTGTCGTTCACCGGTTCGCTCCACTGGCCGAACCTGCCTGTGCCAGCGAGTGCCGCAAGCGCCATCACCGCAAATGCGGCGACAACTATGACAACGACCATCACTCGGCCTTCGCGCCGGGCTCACCCATTGCCTCGACGGCCTCATCGACGCTGTCGGTCACGATGAAGAGATCGGTATCGCCAGGTGAGATGCATCCGCGCTCTTCCACGGTGTGCTTCAGCCAATCGACAAGCGGCGACCAGTAATCGACGCCGAAGAGCACGAGCGGGAACTGGGTGACCTTGCCGGTTTGGAGCAACGTGAGCGACTCGAACAGTTCGTCGAAGGTTCCGAAACCGCCCGGCATGGTGATGAACCCGCGCGAATACTTGAGGAACATCACCTTGCGGGCGAAGAAGTAGCGGAAGTTGATGCCGAGGGTGACGTACTCATTTATGCCCTGCTCGTGCGGCAGCTCGATGCCGAGGCCGATCGAAGTGCCACCCGCTTCCCTCGCGCCCTTGTTGCCGGCCTCCATGATGCCCGGGCCGCCGCCAGTGATGACTCCGAAGCCGCGCTCGACGAGGCGTCGTCCCAGATCCTCTGCGGCTTGGTACATGGGATCATCTGGTTTGGTGCGGGCTGATCCGAAGATGCTGACCGACGGCGGCACGTCGGCCAGCGCATCGAAGCCCTCCACGAATTCGGATTGAATGCGCAGTACGCGCCACGGGTCTCCGGTCTCCCACTGGTACTGCTCGTCAAGCAGCGCTTGGTCTGCAGTGGGCTGGTCGGCGTGGGCACCGTCGAAAACAAGCGGCCCTTGCGTGCGTCGGGTGGGGTTCATGACGATACCTTTCTGTGGTGAATCAGTGCAGCCAGGCACGCAGACCTGCTGCGCACTGGTCCAGTTCTGCGACGTCGACGCGCTCGTCGTCGCGGTGGGCGAGGTGGGCGTCACCTGGGCCGTAGTTCACGGCTGGAATACCGAGTTCGGAGAACCTGGCGACGTCGGTCCAGCCGTATTTCGGACGAGCCTCGCCGCCCACCGCCTGTACAAATTCCTGCGCCAGGGGGCTGTCCAGGCCGGGGCGGGCGGCAGAAGAGAGGTCGTCGATTCGGAAGTCGTAGCCAGCGAACACTTCGCGCAAGTGAGCGATGGCCTCGTCGGTGGTCTTATCCGGCGCGAAACGGTAGTTCACGGTAAGCGTGGCGCCTGGGGGTATGACGTTGTTGGCCATGCCGCCGTCGACCTTCACCGCGTTCAGACCTTCTCGGTATACGAGCCCTTCGACCTCGATCTGCTTGGGCTCGTAGGCGACGAGGGAGTCCAGCAGCGGGGTGAGCCCGTGGATGGCGTTGTTCCCCATCCAGCTCCGGGCCGAGTGCGCTGCCTGGCCTGGCACGTCGAAGATGATGCGAACGGTGCCTTGGCAGCCGCCTTCAATGTGAGCAGACGTGGGTTCCATGAGCACCGCGAAATCGGCTTCGACGAGCTCAGGACTGTTGCGGGCGAGCCGGCCCAGGCCGTTCTTCGTCGCTTCAACCTCTTCGTGGTCGTAGAAGATCCAGGTGATGTCGCGCGAAGGTTCCACGAGCTGCGAGGCGAGCTGCAGCATGACCGCGATGCCGCCCTTCATATCGACGGTGCCCCTCCCCCACAGCACATCGCCCTCCAGGCGAGATGGGAGGTTATCCGCCACCGGCACGGTGTCCAGGTGTCCGGCGATCACGACGCGCTCGGCCCGCCCCAGCGAGGTGCGCGCCACGATGCAGTCGCCGTCGCGAGTGAGCTCCAGGTGCGGGAGGCGCATGGCCTCCTCAACGAGGTCAGCGAGGGCGCGCTCGTTGCCGGAGACGGATTCCACGTCGACGATCCGCGCCAGCAGTGCGGCCAGGGGTGCGTCCAGGTCGAGGCTCATACAACGAGCTTAGCCAGATCAGCTTGCACGCACTTGGTTACACTGTCGAGCATGACTGAAGCGCGCACTGCCTGGGCCTGGGGCCTAGCCACCGTCCACCCGAAGGGCATCCTCGACGTCTGGTACCCCGAGCCGCAGCTCGGCGATGCCATTACCGACGAGGCTCCCGACGCCCTCACCACCGCACAGGCAACCGACGAGCTGCGCGGCGTCGAAACCAAAACTGTGCGTGTCCAGATCAACCTCGACGACGATCCCGCCGGCGTGGAAGATGCCTACCTGCGTCTCCACCTGCTGTCGACGCGCCTCGTCAAACCCCACGAGGTCAACCTGACAGGTATCTTCGGCAAACTCCCCAACAACGCCTGGACCAACTTCGGCCCCGTGCACGTCGCGGATGTTCCCCGCGTCCGGGCCGCGCTGCGCGGCAAGGGTGTGCAGCTGACCGTCTACGGCGTCGACAAGTTCCCTCGCATGGTGGACTATGTTGTCCCCACCGGCGTGCGCATCGGCGACGCCGACCGCGTGCGCCTCGGCGCCCACCTCGCCGAGGGCACCACCGTGATGCACGAAGGCTTCGTAAACTTCAACGCCGGCACCCTCGGACATTCCATGGTGGAGGGCCGTGTGTCAGCGGGCGTCGTCGTTGGCGACGGATCCGACGTCGGAGGAGGCGCGTCGATCATGGGCACGCTCTCCGGCGGTGGCCAGGAGGTCATCCGCATTGGCGAGCGCTGCCTGCTCGGCGCAGAATCTGGCATTGGCATCTCGCTGGGCGACGATTGCGTCGTCGAAGCCGGTCTGTACGTGACGGCTGGTACCAAGGTGCTGCTGCCCGAAGGCCAGGTGGTGAAGGCACGCGAGCTTTCCGGCCAAAACGACCTCCTCTTCCTACGTGACTCGGTGACCGGACAGGTGGTCGTGAAGCATCGCCGCAGCAACAAGGTGCAGCTCAACACGGAGCTCCACAGCAACTAATGCGCAAACGCTGGATCATCCTCCTGCTGATCCTGGCGCTGCTCGCGGGGGCCGGTTATGTGGGTTGGAGGACGTGGAAACTGGTGCAGCACAGGTTTACTCCAGAGCGCTGCAGCGTCGTGAATCCCGACGGTGACCCCGTGACGCTGACGCCCGAACAGTCGCGAATGGCGTCCATCATCGTCGCTGCTTCCTACGAGGCAGACCTCCCGGAGCGCGCGGCGACGATCGCGCTCGCCACCGCGTACCAGGAATCCGGCATCCGTAACCTCGACTACGGCGACCGAGACTCCCTCGGGCTCTTCCAGCAGCGCCCCGACCCGCGCTTCGATTGGGGAACCGCTGAGGAAATCATGGATCCCTGGTACTCCAGCCTGCGCTTCTACGAGGAGCTGGTGAAATTCCAGGGCTGGGAGAACGCGGACATCAACGACCAGGCCCAGAAGGTGCAGCGCTCCGGCCACCCCGAGGCCTACCGCAAGCACGTTCCCAACGCGACGGCGCTCGCCGCGGCAGCACGCGGTTCGCGTCGCGAAGCCATCATTTGCGCCACGCTCCAAGATCTCCCCGCCGATGCGGCCCCGATCAAAGAAGTGCTGGATCATGTTGACGGGGTGCACTACACCGTCGAGGGAAACCAGATTCGCATCACCGCAGAATCGGACCAGCTGCTCTGGAGCGCCGCCCAACTCGCCCAACTGAATACCTACGAGGCCGGGGTGCAATCCGTACAGGTCAAGAACCGACGGTGGGCCCTCGGCGATAAACGGTGGTCGTCCGCTCAGCCCGTCGACGGGGCCGTCGTGACGCTCGGTTGACCCTCACGCACGCAGGCGCTCGGCAGCGGCCTGGATGCGCTCGTCGGTGGCGGTAAGCGCCACGCGGACGTGGTTGGCGGCCTTAGCCCCGTAGAAGTCGCCGGGAGCGACGAGGATGCCGCGCTCCGCCAGCCAGTTCACGCTCGCTCGGCAGTTCTCTGCGCGCGTCGCCCAAAGATACAGCGAGCCTTCGGAATGATCGATGGTGAACCCTGCTGCCTCCAATGCCGGGCGCAGCACGGCGCGGCGCGCGAGATAGCGCTCACGCTGGGCCTCGACGTGTTCGTCGTCGTCCAGCATTGCCTTCAGTGCGGCCTGCACGGGTGCCGGCACCATCATCCCGAGGTGTTTACGCACGGCAACCAAGCCCTGCACCACGTCGGGATCACCGACGACGAACCCCGCGCGGTATCCGGCGGCGTTCGAGCGCTTCGACACGGAGTGCACCGCGAGCAAGCCCGTGAGGTCGCCGTCGTTGACTCTCGGGTCGAGCACCGAGACAGGCTCCGCATCCCAGCCGAATTCGCCGTAGCACTCGTCGCTCGCGATCACCGCGTCGAGCTCTCTTGCTCGTGCAACGAAGGCGCGTAGCTCGTCGACGGTGAGGATCCGCCCCGTCGGGTTGGAGGGCGAGTTCAGCCAGATGAGTTTGGTTGCGGCGGGCAGCGCGGAGGGATCATCGCAAGGCAGCGCCTGCACACCCCGGGCCAACGCACCAATCTCGTACGTCGGGTAGGCCTCCTCCGGGAACGCGACGACGTCCTCGCCGCTAAGACCCAGCAGGGTGGGCAGCCATCCGACGATCTCCTTGGTGCCGATGACCGGCAGCACGTGCTCGTGGGTCAGCCCGACGGCACCCCAGCGGCGTTGCATGTAGCCGATGATGCTGTCTCGGCACTCAGGCGTGCCCCACACCGTCGGATACCCGTGCGCATTCGAGGCGTCGGCGAGTGCCTCGCGCGCCACGTCAGGTGTGTCATCCACAGGTGTGCCGACGGAGAGGTCGACGATGCCTCCCGGGTGTTCGCTGGCGCGAGCCTTGGCCGAGGCGAGCGAGTCCCACGGAAAGCTGGGGAGTTCCAGCATGCTCAGGCCTGCGGAGGCAGGGCCTCGACGACGGGGTGGTCCTTGTCGATCACGCCCAGCTTGGCCGCACCGCCCGGCGAGCCAAGCTCGTCGAAGAATTCCACGTTGACGTCGTAGTACTCCGCCTGGTCTTCGGGGACGTCGTCTTCGTAGTAGATGGCCTCAACGGGGCACACCGGCTCGCACGCGCCGCAGTCGACGCACTCATCCGGGTGGATGTACAGCATGCGGTTGCCCTCGTAGATGCAGTCGACGGGGCACTCGTCCACGCAGGCGCGGTCTTTCACGTCGACGCAGGGCAGGGCGATGATGTAGGTCACGAAAGTTCTCCTCATTCGAAGCTCGGTCTCAAGCTTAGTCCCGCGAGCACGGGAAGCACACCTTAGCCGCGCGTGGCGGTCACCCGCAGGTGACGCGGTCGCCCGCGTCGTACTTCCAGCTGAAGGGCTCTTCCTTCACCACTTTGCCGCCCTTGTAGAACAGTCGCTTATAGTTCACCGTGAATCCGCGGATGGCGCCCTGCGGTTCGCAGTTTGCGGCATGCGAGACCCGCGTGGAGCCGGTGTAGAAGTCAGACTTCACCAGCTCGGACGATTCCACCTTGTCCCAGGTCTTGATGGACCAAACCTTGAACGTCACGGAGCCGCGCTTGCCACCCGACGAGGGGTTGATGTAGCCCTGGATGATGGCCGGGTACTTCGTGTTGTTCTTAAACCGGAGGTCAACGCTGCCGTAGTACACCGTCGCCTCGCGCCCCGCGGGATAGCGCGGGAAGTAGAGCGAGTGCGGCTTGTGTTCGACGTCTTCATAGCCTGCGAAGAAGCCTGCATTGAACAACGTCGTCGCAACCTGAGAGACGCCGCCGCCCGTTTCCTTCACGAGATTGCCGCCATTGATCACGTAGCCGGACGTGAACCCATTCTCTTCCGTACGTTCCCCGACGGTGTCGTTCATGCTGAAGGTTTGGCCTGGCAGCAGCACACTGCCATTAATGCGCTTGGCCGCGGTGCCGATATTGGTGTTGCGGTACGCCGCGTGCGGATACTGCGTGGTGTATTCGCCGATCACTTCCTTCGGCTTCACTTTCTCCGCCGCGGCCGTGCTGAACTCGGGCTCTTTCTCCTCGGCCTTCAACTCGACGGATCGGCTCTCTCCCGCGATGGCCTTGTTGAAGGCTTCCAGCACGCTCTTCTCCTCGACGACGAGGCCAGGCTTACTGGGAATGACGACCACGCCACCATCCTTGAACTGGTAGCTCGCGGATTTCGGGCCCTTCTCATTGAGTTTCTTGAGCCCTGACGCAGTGGCCTTGCGCACCGCTTCGTCGTCGGCCTTCACCGCGAGGTCTTTGCCCGAACCGCTGATGGCCAGCAGGCCAGGCACGTCTGCCTCCGGGATCTCGATGGTGCCGTTCTTGCTCGTCAGCGACACTGCACCGGTCATCGCTTTCTTGAGCGCACCATCCTGAAATGCCTTGACATCGGCGTCGGTGACGGCAGGGGCTTGCACGTCGCGTGCCACCGTCGCCTCGTGCTTGCCCGCGTTGAACGCGTCCTTGACCGCAGCGACGGTCTCGTCGCCCTTCAGCTTCGCCCCTTCTACCGCCTTCGTGGTGGCCACCTTGCCGTCCTGCAACGCGATCGTGGCATCCTTCGCTTCAGCCTCGAAGGTGGAAGCCGAACTGGAAACGGCAGCTGCGAGCGCTTCGTCGTCGACGGTGCGAACCAGATCGACATTCTCGCCACCGGTGATGGCTCTAAATAGGCGAATCGGGTTCCAGCCGGCGCCCCCGCCAGCGCTCTCCACCGTCGCTGTCCAGTCGACGGCAAGCCCAGCCTTGTCGAGGGGAAGTTGCACCTTGGCCTCGCCGTCGGTGAGCGTCATGGGCTGCTCGGCTTCGGGCCCCAGCTCGTCGCGGAGTTTCTTCTCTGCTTCGGCGGGGCTGAGACCTCCGATAGCTACCTCACCGACGGTGGCCTTGGCGGGAACCTTGTCCCCAACGAGCGCGTGGGCGATGACATAGGTACCGCCCAACACCAAAACGAAGACACCAACACTGATGCCTATCCACAGCGCTTTCTTGCTTTTCTTCTTCCCAGCCACCCGTGATCCTTCAGCTACGCTTCGCCTCGCGGCACCCGTGATTCTACGAGAGCGCCCGGAGCGCCCCAAACTGCCTAGTGCTGCGGGATGCTCATTGGAGCGAGAACAGCACGGGCATGCTCAATACGCCCGACGGCTGGATACCGGCTCGACGCAATACTGCCTCGAGCACGGATTCGACGGTGAGCGGACGCGCTCCGACGGAGCCCGCGGTCTCCGACGAGTGCGCCGGGCGCAGCTTACTCAGCAGCCCGGTCTGCCCGAGCTGCGTCACCTGCGCGTCGTCGAGCTTCACCTCGGCCAGCGCCGCCGCACGCTCCAATGCCAGCCGGCGCCCGCCAACGTGGTCGACGAGGCCACGCTCTAAGGCTTGCGCACCCGTCCACACTCGCCCTCTGGCAATTGATTCCAGCTGGTCGTATTCCATGTCGCGGTCGTTGGCAGCGAATGTGGTGAAGTCGAGGTAGACGCGGTCCAGCCACGCATTCAGCTGTGCCCAGGCGTCTTCGTCCATGTGGTGAGCGTCAGACAACGCGGCAGCGCCCTTGTCCACCGTGATGGATTCGCGCACGAGACCCAGCTTGTCGTAGAGCCCTTGCGTCACAAGCTTGCCGGCAAGCACACCGATGGAGCCGGTGAGCGTGGTGGGCAGCGCGACGATCTCGTCGGCCGCCATAGAAACGTAGTAGCCGCCCGACGCGGCATACGCGCCCATGCGTGCCACCACCGGCTTACCCGCCTCTTGCACAGCGATGACCGAGCGTCGGATGAAATCAGACGCGACGGCGGAACCGCCAGGCGAGTTCACGTCGAGCACCACGGCGGCCACGTCCTTATCACGAATGGCGGCACGCAACTGCTCATCGACGACGTCGGATCCCACGTTCTGACCCTGCACGCCGCTGCTGCCCCTGCCCGTCACGATGCCGCCGTGGATGGGCACGACACCGATCTTCTTGCGATGCCTGCGCGTGACGGCGCGCTGCACGTTGGGTTTCAAGGCGTAACGATTGACGTACAGCAGGTGCTCGGGCTCGACGCCCCACTGCCGCAGCAACTCGGCGTAGGCTTCGTCGCGGTATCCCACCTTGTCGACGAGGCCCAGCTCGAGGGCACGCCCCGGATCGATGGTGCCCTCATCGACGGCAGAGCGCACTGTTTCTTCGTCGAGCCCTCGGCGCCGGGCGATGGTCTGCACCGCGTCGTCCACGATGGAGCGCACGATGGCGGTCATCATCTCACGGTTCTCGGGCGAGACTTCGTCCGCCGCGTACTGATCTGCGGCCGTCTTGTATTCGTGACGCTTGCCGAACTCGGGCTCGATGCCGAGCTTGTTGAGCCCACCCTTCAGCAACACGATTTGCGCCTCGATGCCGCTGATGCTCAATGCACCGGTGGGCTGCAGCCAGATTTGCTGCGCGGCCGTGGCCATTTTGTAGAGGGCGAGTGAGGGGACCATCTCGCCAAAGCTCTCGCTCCAGACTGCCGTCGGTTTCGACTCCCCGAACCGGGCGATCTCCAAGGCGACCTCGTCGAGCGTCGTCACAGGCATGCGCACGGCGGCGGAGGCGTGCACAATGAGGCCCTTCACGTTATGTTCCTTCGCCGCATCGCTAAGGACGGTGCGCAGGGCACCCGTCGTCGTCATGTTCAGCATCTGGATGGCCTGCAGCGGATTCGTCGGCTTGGCTTCAAGCACGCCGCGGGCGAGATCAAGCTCCAGTACGACGGGCTTCTTGGTCAGCAGGTTCTGAAGGGCGCTCAACGGGTTTGGCATAACCCCAGGCTACAAAACAGCTCCAACCCAACTCTTACGTTGTTTCGACGCCCTCACCGCAGCACAGTGTCGGCGTCGCGGCCTGTCACATAGTGGCTTTAGGCTGTGACGAGCCTGTTTGTGGTTAGAGTGAACCCCCATACGGCGCATGTGACCACGAGGATGTGTACCCGACTAGGCCAAGGAGATTCATGAGTACAGAATCAGCCACGACCGATAAGCGAAAGAAGAAGAGCTTCCTGGATAAGTTCCTCGACTTCATCGAGTGGACGGGCAATAAGCTGCCCGACCCCATCGTCATCTTCGCGAGCCTCTGCTTCGGCACGCTGCTGCTGTCGACGCTCACTGGCGGCCTCGGCTGGAGCGCGAAGCACCCGGGCACGGGCGAGGTCATCACCGCTGTGAATCTGCTCACCGCCGATGGGATGCGCATCGTGCTGGGCGACGCCATCAAAACCTTCGGCGCGTTCGCCCCGCTCGGCCAGGTGCTCATCATCATGCTCGGCATCGGCGTCGCTGAGCGCTCGGGCTGGTTCGAGACCATGCTGTCGCACTCCATGCGCAGCGCGCCGAAGATGCTCGTCGTTCCTGCTATCGCCTTCATCGGCCTCCTCGGCAACATCGCCGGCGACGCGGCCCCCATCGTGCTGCCCCCGCTCGCGGCGCTGATCTTCATCCAGCTTGGCTGGCACCCCATCGCCGGCATCGCGCTGGCCTATGCGGCCGCCGTCGGAGGCTTCGCCGCCAACTTGATGATCGGCATGTCCGACGCGCTCGTGCAGGGCTTCACGCAGGAAGCTGCCAAAATGATCGACCCGAACCTGCAAACCTCGGTTCCGATGAACTGGTATTTCATTGCGGCGTCGGTGGCGTTGCTGTTGCCCATCCTGTGGGTGGTGACGTCGAAGGTGATCGTTCCGCGGCTCGGCAGCTACGACAACCCCGAATACGTGCACGAGGACAAGGAGATCACGCCCCGGGAGCGCAAGGCCAATCTGTGGGCGATCGTGTCCGTCGTCGTCGTGTTTGCCCTCGTCATTGTGGCTTGCATCCCGAAGGGTTCGTTCATGCGCAACGCGGAGACCGGTTCACTCACCACCGACTCGCCGCTCATGAACGGCATCGGTCTGATCCTCTCGATCATGTTTTTCGTGCCCGGCCTGGTGTACGGCATCATGACGGGCTCCATCAAGAAATCGAAGGACGCCACCGACATGATGGTCGAGTCCATGGCGTCCATGGCGAACTTCATCGTCGTCGTGTTCTTCGCGTCCCAGTTGCTGGCGTACATTACGGCGTCGAACATGGGAGCGATCCTCGCCATCAAGGGTGCAAATCTCCTCAAGCATCAAAACGGCGTCGTGCTGATTCTCGGCATCTTCGTGCTGTCGGCTTTCGTGAACCTGTTCATCGGCTCGGCGTCGGCGAAGTGGGCAATCTTGGCACCAATCTTCGTGCCCATGATGATGCTGCTCGACTACCACCCCGCATTCACGCAGATGATCTACCGCGTCGGCGACGCCGTCACCAACCCCATCACCCCGATGTTCCCGTATTTCGCGCTGGTGCTCAGCTACGCGCAGAAGTACGACAAGAAGATCGGTATCGGCACCTTCATTTCGACGCTTGTCCCGTATTCGCTCGCGATGGGCCTCGGGTGGGTACTCTTGCTGATCGTTTGGTTCCTGATCGGCCTGCCCGTCGGCCCGGATGGGCCGATCATGCTGTCCTGAGTGAAAGGATGATCGATGTCTGAAGTGGATCCCTACCTCGAGCAACTCGTCGCGTGGCGACGCCACCTGCATCAATGGCCGGAAGCGTCCTTCGAGGAGCACGAGACCGTCGCCTACATTCGCGCCGAGCTCACCCGCCGGGTGCCGGGCGCGAAGCTCGAGAACCTCACGTCGACGAGCCTCGTCGCCGTGCTCGACACCGGCAGGCCGGGGCCCAAGGTGGGGATTCGCGCAGACATCGACGGCCTCGCCATGACGGAGGACCGCCCCGATCTGGAGTTCGCGTCGAAGGTGTCAGGCCGCATGCACGGCTGCGGCCACGACGGGCACACCGCCACCGTGATGACAGCACTCGCCTGGGCCGCCGACCACGTCGACGACCTGAGCGGCACCATCGTCGGCATCTTCCAGCACGCCGAGGAGACGCCTCCCGGCGGCGCGAAGGAAATGGTGGCTACCGGATACTTCGACGATTTCGACTACATCTTCGGGTTCCACTACTGGGCAACGCTGCCGACGGGCACCGTCGACGTGAAGGATGGCCCGGCGTCGGCGAACTCCGACCTGTGGCAGGTGCATCTCCACGGCAAGGGTGCGCACGCGTCGCTGCCGGAGCTCTCCGTCGACGCTGTGCTCGCTGCGACGACGCTCGTCCAGCAGCTGCTCCAGATTCCGGCGAGGCGCATCGGCGGCCTCGACCCGGCCGTCGTCACCGCAACCTGGCTGGAGGCGGGAAGGCAGCAGGCCCTCAACGTGATCCCGCCAGACGCAAGCGTGGGCGGCGTCGTGCGCACTCACTCCGACGAGGTGCGCGCGCAGGTCAGGGCGGCGTTTAAGGACATCTGCGCCGGGCTCGAAGCCGCAAACCCCGGGCTCACCTGCGAGCTGGACTACCTCGTCGGCTACGACATGACATGGAACGCGCCCGCGCCGACGCAGATCGTGCGCGATCTCGCGACCAAACGCTGGCCCGACAAGGTGATCGCCGACCCGCCGATGCTGGGCGGCGAAGACTTCGCCGCGTTCTCACGCACTGTGCCCTCCACCTACGTCTTCGTGGGCGCGGGCAACGCGGAGAAGGGTTTCGATTCGAGCCACCACTCCCCCACGTTCGGCCTGGATGAGGACGCGTTCCCCATCGGTCTGCAACTCACCATCGACGTGCTTCGTCACGCGGAAGAACTCGCATCCGCGGGGAAAGAGGAACGCACGGCAGGCTAAACCGACGCCGGAAATAGTTGTGGGGCCGCGTCTATCCCGACGCGGCCCCACAACTATTTAGGTGGCCAGCTTCCTCCAGCCACCAACAGGGGTCAGAGCAGGCCCTTGGCCGTCTCCACCACGTTCTCTGCCGTCATACCGAACTCTTCGAAGCACTTGGCGCCGCTCGCCGATGCACCGAAGTGTTCGATGGACACCGACGCTCCGTTGGCGCCGAGGTACTTGGCCCAGCCCATCGAGATGCCGGCCTCGACGCTGACGCGCGCGGTGCCCTCGGGCAGCACCTCGGCGCGGTACTCGTCGGGCTGCTCGTCAAACCATTCCTGGCAAGGCATCGAGACGACGCGGGTGGGGGTTCCCTCGGCTTCGAGCTTCTCCTGCGCGTCGAGGGCAATCTCCACCTCGGAGCCCGTGGCGATCAGCACCACCTTGGGCTCTGCGGAGGCTTCACTCACCACGTAGGCGCCGCGGGCCACGCCCTCTGCCGACGCGTACTTGTCTCCCCGCTCAATGGTGCGCAGGTTCTGACGCGACAAGATGATGCCCGCAGGATCCTCCGTACGTCGCAGAATCTCGCCCCAAGCCACCGAGGTCTCATTCGCATCGGCAGGACGCACGACGGCGAAGTTCGGGATGGCGCGCAGCGACGCTAGGTGCTCGATGGGCTGATGCGTCGGACCATCCTCACCAACACCGACCGAGTCGTGCGTCCACACGAACACCGTCGGGATGGAAGACAATGCAGCGAGGCGCGCCGTCGGGCGCATGTAGTCGGAGAACACGAGGAACGTGCCGCCGTACGCGCGGGTGAGGCTCGAGAGGTTGATGCCGTTGAGGATGCCGCCCATGGCGTGCTCACGGATGCCGAAGTGCAGCGTGCGGCCCAGCTCGGAACCCTGCCACTGGTCGGTCTGACGGCCTTCGGGGACGAAGCTTGGCTGGCCCTTCATCGTCGTGTTGTTGGAGCCCGCGAGATCGGCAGAACCGCCCCACAGCTCCGGCAGCTGATCCGCCAGTGCGGTCAGCACCTGACCCGACGCGGCGCGGGTGGACAGCTTGCCCTCCTCGAATACCGGCAGCGACAGATCTTCGGGCAGCTTGTGGGCGCGGACACGCTCCAGCAGTGCGGCGCGGTCGGCGTGTGCGGCCTTCCACTCCTCGAAACGGCTGTTCCACTCGTCGCGAGCAGCCTTGCCACGCTCAGCCAGGTTAGAGCGCGTCGCGGAAACGATGTTCTCGTCGATCTTGAAGGGCTCGTTCTCGAAGCCGAGCAGTTCCTTCATGGCCGCGATCTCGTCGCCACCAATCTTCGCGCCGTGCACACCGTGGTCACCCTGCTTGTTCGGCAGCGGCCATCCGATAACGGTGCTCAGGCGAATGAAAGACGGCTTGTCCTTGACCTTCTTCGCTTCTTCGATGGCGTTGTACAGCGCCTCGATGTCTTCGCGGTACTCGGTGTGACCGTTCGTCCAGTCGACTTCCTGCACATGCCAGCCGTACGCCTCGTAGCGCTTCGTGACATCTTCGGTGAAGGAGATGTCGGTGTCACCTTCGATGGAGATGTCGTTGTCGTCGTAGATGACGATCAAGTTGCCGAGTTCCTGGGTGCCCGCCAGCGACGAGGCCTCAGAGGTCACGCCTTCCTGGAGGCATCCGTCGCCCACGATGCAGTACACGTTGTAGTCGAACAGCGACTCGCCGGCCTTAGCCTCGGGTTCGAACAGCGCACGGTGGCGGCGGGCAGCCATCGCCATGCCGACAGCGTTGCTCAAACCAGCGCCGAGCGGGCCCGTCGTGCATTCGATGAACTTGGTGTGGTTGTACTCGGGGTGACCGGGGGTCTTGGAACCCCAAGTGCGCAGCGACTGGATGTCTTCCAGTTCGAGACCGAGGCCGCCGAGGTAGAGCTGCGCGTACTGCAGCATCGACGCGTGGCCTGCGGACAGCACGAAGCGGTCGCGAGCGATCCACTTGTCGTCGGAGGGATCCGTACGCATCACCTTCTGATACAGCAGGTGCGCCACCGGGGCGAGGGAAATCGGGGTACCGGGGTGGCCGTTACCCACCTTCTCCACAGCGTCGGCGGCCAGCACGCGGGCGGTGTCCACAGCGCGGGCGTCGGTGTCAGTCCATTCGAGCGTCACAGTTGCTCCTCATACAGGGAATACGTTGTTCGTAGTCAAGGATAGTGGTGGTCTACCAGGTGGCGGCCAGCAGGCATGGTTCGTGGAGTAATCAAGCGCCACGACACCCGGGGTCGTCAGAAGCTCAGATCAGGGAGGTCGGTGACGGACGCGGTGCCGTCGTCGGCTTGTTCTTCCTCCTCCGCGGGGGCATCCGGCTTAGATCCGGGTTCGTTAGGACGCACTCGCTCGCCGATTGCGTCGCGGACGAGCTTGGCCAGATCGTCGCCCTCCGAGGGGTCGAACGTACGGGTCTCAGGCATAGCATTTCCTTTCCGCTGAAAGTGTAGGCGGCGGCACAACCGGTGGTCGGCGGCTCAGCGGCGCTGACGACGATACTGGGCGAAGAGCATGCCGAGCACGACCCCCAGCAACGCCAACAGCGCTCCCCCAACCAACACCACATTCATGGGGTTCGCCTCGACGCCCTCCATCTTCACCTCGCCAGGCGGATAGTTTGGATCCAGCGACGGCGCAGCGCCCGGGCCGAGCGCACCGGTGACGGATTCGTCGAGGTCAGCGTCGTAGGTGCGGCTGCCAGAACACGATGTGAGCACTGCCATGCCATCATCCGCGCGATCAGCGATGAGCATCAGCTCGGTGCGAGGCTGAAGGTTCGGCATGCCGCACGATTCCACGTCGGCTTCGGTGCGCACGAGAAAAGAGGAATCGAATTTGCCTCTCCAAACCTTGATCGGCGTCATGGTGTAAAACACCTTGCCGTCTGCTGGTGCCGTCTCGATTCGGTCGACGCGCACCTGGGCGACGATGTCGGCGTCTTTCGCCTGCGTCTCAGGTGGTGATGCTCTGCACTCGCAGGCCAAGGCGGTGGACGTCGCAAGGGCGAGGAGTGCCGTCGCGAGCGCGATGAGCAGCCTACGAATCACTGGGCGCTCGGCAGCAGCGGCGGTTTCGCCGACCAGGGGAAGACGATCCACTTTTCCGTGCGCTTCCACACGTACTCGGGTTCGACGACCGTTCGCGGTTTGGAGTACAAGACGGCGGAGCGCACGTCGGCGCCAAAACCGCGCAACAGCTTGATAACGAGCGCGAGGGTCCGCCCGGAGTCCGCCACGTCGTCCACCACGAGCAGTTGTTTGCCGGCGATGGCGTTCGTGTCGAGCATCGGGGCGAGCAGCACTGGGTCCGGCAAGGTTGCGTTCACGTCGGTGTAGAACTCGACGTTGATGGCGTCGGTGAGTTTCACCCCGAGCGCGTAGGTCAGGCCGCCGGCGAGCAGCATGCCGCCACGGGCGACGGCGATGATGATCTCGGGGTGGAAGCCGGAATCGACGATGGTGCGAGCGAGGTCATCCGTGGCATCACCCAGCCCCTGCCAGGTGAGCACTTCCTTGTCTGCGAGATCCGTTGCGTCTGCGTGGTAGGCCATGAGCAAAGGCTAGTCGAGTTCCGCGCGGAATCGTCCTCGGCTGGCCTTTAGCCGCCGTTTTCGGGGGTTCGAACTCCAACCGGGGACGATTCCGCGCGCTTCGAGGAAGCTCCCGACACGCCCTGTTGCAGCAACAATCGAGTAACTTCGTCCTATGTCCACGAAACGACACTTCTCCAACGCACATTGCACCGCTGCCGCCCTGGACCGCGGCGCCACCATCACGAGCTGGCATCCACATCACGGGCACGAGGCCCTCTTCGTGAATCGAGAGGCCAACCCAGACGCCGAGTTTCACGGTGGCATCCCCGTGTGCGCGCCGTGGTTTGCGTGGGGCCGGGAAGCGGAGCACAAGCCAACGAAACACGGCCTAGTGCGATGGGTGGACTGGCAATTTCAAGGTGCTACGCAGCGCACTGAGGGCACGCGAGCGGTGTGGACACTCGCTGCCGAAGACACCGCGCACATAGCCGGTGCGGACGAGTACCCGTCGGATCTCACGTACCGATACGAGGTC
Organism: Propionibacteriaceae bacterium; assembly: GCA_032576855.1. Lineage (GTDB taxonomy): Bacteria > Actinomycetota > Actinomycetes > Propionibacteriales > Propionibacteriaceae > Arachnia. Next base: position 107,451 of record JAWFWL010000006.1, on the reverse strand, counting down.
ACCTTCGGGAGATCACTGGACGTCGCGCTCACCGTCGTCTCTCCCACCGAGGACTGCGTGGTGGACGATGCACTGCACTCCTATTTCCTGGTTGGCGCGGTGCAGCACGCGCGTGTGGAGGGCGTCACGGTTGAGCCAATCGTCATAACCGACCAGCACGACGAGATTTATCTGGGCGCCGCCCAGGGACCGCTGCGCATCGTGACGCCAGACCGGACCATCACCATCACCGCGCACGGCGCGCATGACGTCGTCGTGTGGAACCCCGGCGAGGAGTACGCGGCCGGACTGGCTGATTTCGCCGGCGACGAATGGGCGCGCATGCTGTGCGTCGAGGTGGGTAACGTGCGCGAACATGCCGTCACCGTCCCAGCCGGAGGGGAGCATACGCTGGGAATGCACGTCACGATGGAATGAGGAGCGGGCCATGGAGATCACCATCACCGGACGAGCGGAGCGCTCGTACACGCCGCAGCTCGCAGTGCTGCATCTGAGCGTCGAGGGCGAGGGTCGCGACGCAGCGCGCGTGGTTGCCGACGTGCAGCAGCGTGCGGGCGCGCTCATCCAGCAGCTCGACGAGCTTCCTGCGAGCGTGCTCGAACGCTTCCACACCGACGGCGTGAGCAGCTGGTCGGCCAGGGACGCGAAGCGGGTGTTGCACCGCGCGTCGTGCGCAATACGGGCGACATTTCGCGACACGGCCGAGATGGCCCGCCTGAGCGCCAACTGGGCAGCCGGCGGGGTGCACGTCGGGCATACCTCGTGGCGCCTCACGCCTGAGCAGCGCGAAGAGGCCGAGCAGAGCCTCGTCGCGGATGCGCTGGCTGAGGCGCGCACCAAGGCAGAGCGCATCGCTAAGGAGCTCGGGGCGACGCAGTGCGTCATCGAGTGGGTTCGGGACGGGTCGCTGCCGAGCGCGGAAGGCTTCTCCACCCACCAGATGGCGTTCTCCGGCGTGCGCGCGTCCGAGCCCGTCGAAGCGCGCCCCGACGACGTGGAGGTGAGCGTCGAACTCACCGTCGGTTTCCGCGCGGAGTAGGCCGGCAACCTTCGGTTTCCGCACACAAGCGCTCGCGGCTGCGGCACAGTGGAGCTATGACTGCACCTGTCACCCTGCAATTCCTCGGCGCCGCCGGCACCGTCACCGGCTCCAAGTACCTGCTCGAGCAAGGCACCAGGCGCATCCTGGTGGACGCCGGCATGTTCCAAGGGCAGAAAGACCTTCGCCGGCTCAACTGGGAACAGTTCCCCGTCGACGCTTCCAGCTTGGAGACGCTGCTCGTCACTCACGCGCACGCCGATCACACCGCCTACATCCCCGCCCTTGTCAACCAAGGGTTCAGCGGGCCGATTTGGTGCACCGAGGCCACCGCGAAACTCGCGGAAATCGTCATGCGCGACGCCGCCCACCTCCAGGAGCTCGCCACGGAGCACGCTGTGAAGGGCGGCTACTCCAAGCACCAGAACCCCCGTCCGCTCTACACCACTGAGGACGCCGAGCGGGCAATCCGGCAGCTGCGCTGGGTGCCCTTCGACGAAGATGTCGAGCTGGGCGACGGCCTCACCGCACGCTGGACTCGCACAGCGCACATGCTGGGAGCCGCGTCGATTCACGTGCAGTTCGCGGGCACGGACGTGCTCTTCTCCGGCGACGTCGGACGCCCCGAACACAAGCTGCTTCGCGCCCGCGACACCCCGCCGGGCGCACGCTTCGTGCTGTGCGAATCGACGTACGGCGACCGCGAACACGCCGAACCAGAAGTCCCTCACGAGGTGCTGGCCGATGCCATCACCCGCACTATCGAACGCGGCGGCGCGGTGCTCATCCCGGCCTTCGCCATCGACCGCACCCAGTCCGTGATGTACGCGCTCGCGCGCATGCAGGCCGAGGGCCGCATCCCCGAGGCTCCCATCATCGTCGACGGGCCCATGAGCATGAAGGCCCTCGACGTGTACCGCGACATGTCCGACGAGTTTCGCGACGAGGTGCAGCTGAGCGATTTCATCGCCAGCAAGCACTTCGTCGAAGCCCGCACTTCACAAGAGTCGAAGAAGGCCCGACGCCGCCGCGATCCGCGCATCATCATCTCCAGCTCCGGCATGCTGGAGGGCGGCCGCGTGCTTTCCCACCTGGAACAGCTCCTCCCCGACCCCAAGAACTCCGTCATCCTCACCGGCTTCCAGGCCGAGGGCACCCGAGGGCGGGCGCTCATCGACGGCGCCCGCCACGTGAAGATCTTCGGCCGGCACGTGCCGCGTCGGGCGGAGGTGCTGCAAGACCGGGAGTTCTCCGGACACGCCGACGCCTCCGAGCTCGTGAGCTGGCTAGCTGCGCTCGACCCCAAGCCGGAGACCATCTTCCTCACCCACGGCGAGCCGGCCGCGGCCGAGGCGCTCGAAGCACGGGTCGAGAAGGAGCTGGGCATCATGACCGTCGTCGCTGCAATGGGCGAGAAGGTGCTGTTGAGCGATCCGCCTCAAGATTGGGACGGGGACGAAGCCTGACCTAACCCGATATCCACTTTCGCTTCACGATTTGCGCCAATTTCGCCGTTTTCGGCAAACGCGTGTGGATATCGGGTTAGCTCAGCCTCGGTAACCCGCACCGCGCCCTCGTCGTCTGCGGGCGGTTCGAACGTCGCTATCCACTTGTCGAGCTGCTCGGGCGCGACGATCACCTGGTGCGGCCCGCGGGGGCCGGCATTTCTCGCCGCAAGCCGGCGGTGCAGCTCCGCCGCAGGCACGTCGAGCTGCAACAGCACCACCCGCGCGCCCGCCTGCTCTGCCAGCGCTCGATACTCGTCGCGGCGCGCCCGGGAGACCAGTGCATAGTCCAGCACTACGTCTCGCCCGTCAGCGACGAGTTCCCTCACCCGGCGCTTGTGTGCCACCTTGATCTCACGCTGCACCGCCGCCGGCAACGGCTGCTCGCGGCATCCGGCGTCCCAGGCGTCCTGGTCCACTGAGAGCCACACGAATCCTTGCTCAGCGAGTTGCCGTGCGAGCGTGCTCTTGCCCGAGCACGTGAGCCCGCACAGCAAGACGACGGTGCTTCTGCGTGGGTTACTCAAGGGTGAACTTGCACCCTGTGCTGACGTCCATGGTGGGCGTCGAGAACTCCGCGGTCTCACCGCGCGAAAGTCGGAACGAGCGTTTGAGATTGTTGAAGTCATAGCCCTTCCCGTCCCCCCCCCTGGGGGCGAGGGCGTTGCTCATCCTGAACTTGGCGTCGTCTCCATCCACTTTTTTCACCTTGATCGTCAGATCACCAGTGAAGATGCCGATGGTGACCTCGTCCCCTTCCTGGAGATCGCGTAGCGTCGCGGTCTCCGGCTTCGCAGGTTTGGGAGTCTCGCCATCAGGGCCAGGCCAGCCGCTCACGGTTTTGCACACCACGCTGAGCGTCATCGGTTGGCTCGTGGGCGTTTCTTCAACGCCACATGCGCCCAGCATCAATAGGGCTGCCCCCATGGCAGCGAGCGGTTTCCTCATCATTGCCCTCCTTCATCCCCAAGCGTGGATCACGTGGGAGCCACGCGGATCAGGTGAGAAACTACTCTTGCTCGCTGTCTTCCTCGGCTTCACGACTAGGGCGTTCGTACGCGTCGACCAGGCGCTGTGACACCTCCGCGATGTGCTTCGCCGCCTGGTAGAACCGGCCCATCTCGTTCCAGATGCCATCTTCGCTGAAGATGCCGTACTCACCGTCGGGGGTTCCGTCGAGGAGCTCGAAGTCTTCGCGCCATTGGCCCTCGTAGTACTCCATCAGCGGTTCGAGTGCGGCCCATGCTGCATCGAGCCGTTCGTCGACGGTCCAGAGGTCGTCGTTGAGTTCCGTGATGGTGGAGAGTCGCTGCTCGTTTACTCGCACCCGCGCCATGCGCTCGTCGTGATTCTCGGCCATGCGCCCATTCTACGAGCGCAACCCAGGCGGGCGCCACGTCGTTACACGCTGCCCACCCAGTGCTCGACGTGGTACGCCTTCGTGACTTTGTTCGGGCCCTTCAGCCACTGCGACACCATCATGTGCAAACCACCGGGCTCCGACGTCGACCAGGGGTGGATGAAGCCACCGTAGTACTGGGCGGGCGTGATGGGATCAATCTGCACGACGGGTTCGCTCCACCTGCCGTCGGGGCGGCTGGCCGTACGCGTGACGAGCTGCCCTAAGCCGACGCCGTAGTCGACGTACGCCATCACCCAGGTCCCGTCCTTCAGCTTGCGCACCGATGGCTCGCCGAACTTAGCGTGCAGGATGGGGGTGCATGGGCGGCCCCATCCCCAGTTCGAGCCGTTCCAGCCCCATCCTTCGTACGCGTTCTTGTCGAGAATGCGGGTCCAGTGCACGCGCTGCAGCATCATCGGTCCGTGCTGGCGGCCAGAACACACGGAGAAGACATAGACGAAGTCGCCATCACGCTGCATGGTCCACATCTGGAAAGCGTTGGTGTTTTCTGGCGTGTTGAACCAGTGCGCAGGAACGCGCTTGAAGTCGTTGCCATTGTCGGAGTAGGCGAGTCCGGCGAACCCGCTGCGGAATCCGCGCGGGTGCTTCCAGTTGTCCATGCTCATGAACGAGACCACCTGTCGGCCCGTCTCGGGGAAGGAGACCCCGTCGTTGGGAATGACAGTGAATTCGTGCTGGCCAGCGACGTTGCCGCCGTGGGCGTTCCAGATGAGTTCCGGCGCGGGCGCGTTCCCACGCACCTTGGCCGCGCTGTCGAACACGATGCCGTCGTTGGGGTGCTTCGCAGAACGCAGCATCACCGGCGAGCGGTGGTTGCCGCCGCCTTCAGGGCTCATGGTGGAGAAGGTGTCGCCAAAGAGGTATCCAATGGAACCATTCTCCAGAACGTAGGGAATGCCTAGGTCAGTGCCTGCCACCTGCCAGTTTCGGGCGGTGTACATGTCGGCACCGGTAAGGCGCGCGCGACGCTGGGCGCGACCAGCTGCCCGTGCCGTCGGCAGCGTGGTTTCAGGGCCAAGCACGGGCGCAGCGGCGGCGGCCAGCGCTCCTCCCGCAATCAGTTTGCCAAATCCTCGACGGTTGATCTCTGCCATCGTTGCTTCCTTCCCGCGTCGTGTGCTTGTCAGCGATTCAACTGACCACCGGGAGCGTCACCGTCGCGTATGGGCATCCTTGGCCGGAACCGGACAACTTAGATTTGGCCGCAGCCCTACACCGACGGCGCCCGCTGAACAGGCAGATGGTACGAAAACGCAGCGGAGCCGTGGAGCGCGACGATGATGTCGGCCCCACGGCTCCGCCGGTGGTTACTGCGTCGCGACGATCACTCGTCGGCAGCGCTGGGGTGGGTCATGTCAGCGGGCACCACCCACTGGTCGAACTGCTCGTCGGTCAGGAACTCCAGCTCGAGGGCTGATTCGCGCAGCGACAGCCCCTTCTTGTGGGCGTTCTTGGCGATCTTCGAGGCCTTGTCGTAGCCGATGTGGCGGTTGAGCGCCGTCACCTGCATGAGGTTGGTGTCGAGATTCGCCTGGATCTTCTCCTTGTTGGGCTCGATGCCGTAGGCGCAGTGCTCGTCGAAGGAGACGCAGGCGTCGCCGAGCAGCTGGATGGATTCCAGCACGCACCAGGCCATGACGGGCTTGAACACGTTGAGCTGGAAGTTGCCCTGCGAACCGGCAAACCCGACGGTGGCGTCGTTGCCGAACACCTTCGTCGCCACCATCGTCATGGCCTCGCACTGGGTGGGGTTCACCTTGCCAGGCATGATCGACGAGCCGGGCTCGTTCTCCGGAATGAGGAGCTCGCCGATGCCGTTGCGCGGGCCGGATGCGTACCAGCGCACGTCGTTGGCGATCTTCATGAGCGCGTCGCCCAGCACGCGCAGCGCGCCGGAGACGAGGACGAGCGCATCGTGGGCGCCGAGTGCGGCGAAGAGGTTGTCGGCCTGCTTGAAGTCGATGCCGGTTTCGTCCGAGATCTTCTTCGCGGTGAGCTCACCGAACTTCGGGTGCGCGTTGAGGCCCGTGCCGACGGCGGTGCCGCCGATGGCGAGCTCGCGGGCGCGGGAATCGGCGTACTCGATACCCTCGAGCGCGAAGTCAATCTGCGCAACCCAGCCGGAGAACACCTGGCCCAACCGGATCGGAGTGGCGTCCTGCAGGTGAGTGCGCCCCACCATGATGACGTCGTCGAACTCCTTGGCCTTCTTATCGAGCGTGTCGCGCAGCTGACGCACGCGCGGGTACATGGCGTGCAGCTCGTTGACGACGGCGATGTGCATGGCCGTCGGGAAGGTGTCATTCGACGACTGGCCACGGTTGACGTGGTCGTTCGGGTGCACCGGCGCCTTCGAACCCTTCTCGCCGCCGGCCAGTTCGATGGCGCGGTTGGAGATGACCTCGTTGACGTTCATGTTCGACTGCGTGCCAGACCCGGTCTGGAACACCACCAGCGGGAAGTGGTCGTCGAGTTTGCCTTCGATCACCTCGTCGCCAGCCTTGGCGATCAGGTCGGCGATGTCCTGCGGCAGCTCGCCCAGCTCAGCGTTCGCGAGTGCGGCCGACTTCTTCAGCGTGCCGAGCGCCTTCACCATGGGGCGGCCCCAGACGAAGGTCTCGCGGCCAATGTCGAAGTTGTGGAGGGATCGCTCGGTCTGGGCGCCCCAGTAGCGGTCGGCTGCGACCTCAACAGTGCCCATCGAGTCGGATTCGGTACGGATGTTCTCTGCCACTTGTGGCTCCTTCGCGTGACGGAAACGTGTGCCTCAAGCCTAGCCGGGTGCTTTTCGGGCATCGGGGGCAGCCGCGGTTGAGGAGTATCGTCGCGGCGTACCCGCTTCCCACTAGCGCTTCGATGCGTCCGCGCGGCGCCCGGGAGTGTTCGCGCTCTTCGTCACTGCCACTGCGAGCAGCAGCACCGCCAGCGCCACTGGCACCGATGGGATCCGAAACATCTCGTGGGGGTACAGGAGTGTGCGCCAGCCCAGGCACGACACCAGCACCGTCTGCAGCACCACCACCAGGCCGAGCGCATCGAGCCTGCGAAGCCCCACCACCGACGCAGCCACCAGGAGGGCTGCCGTCGCCATCAGCCCCGGCACCGCCGTCGAGCCAATCTGTGACTGCATCGCGTCGCCAAACCGCAGGCCCGTGGCGTATTGGAAGGTCTCGATCCACCCGTCGATGGGACGCCCCAGGTTGCCGTCGTCGTAGGTCTTTTGCTCGGCGTCGAACCTACTCCTGATAAACAGCAGCCATCCGCCCAGCACCACAGGCCCCGCAAGCAGGGCGAGGCACCGTCGCCAGGCTAGGGCCCTGGTTCGCGCCGCATCCACGAGTGCGCTCAGTCCGAGACCGACCGCGACGAGCACCAGCGGCTCCTTCATGAGACACATCACCGCCGTGAGCGCGCCGATTTCGAGTGCCGTCGTGCGCTGATTCAGCCATCTCAGGCAAAGCACCGCGATGACGAGCAGCTGCGCGGGCTCCGTGAGCGCCGACGAAGCGCTGAACAGCAGGCCTGGGCTGCAGCCCACGATGAGCCCCAACCACGGTGATCCGCCAAGCCGCATCGCCAGCCTGGAGAGCGCCACCGCCGCGCCGGCCATCGACGCCAGGCTCAGCCCCCAGAAGATCCACGGCAGCGCCGGTGCGTGGCCGAGGCTCAGGGCCCCGGCAATCCACGCATAGAGGGGATGTCCGTAGCGATACGCGGCCAGATCAATGAGTTCGTGCGCTCCCCCAGCCGTCGCGAAGGGATCCCTCGCCATCGCCCACAGGTACACCCCGTCGTAGTGGTCCGCCGCCGTCGTGAAATGAAACGATGGATCGACCGCCGCAATCATGGGTGCGATGGGGTCAGTATCCGCGACGTTCAGCAGCAGGCTCGGATGAAAAACTCCCCAGTGGGACGCAACCTGCGTAGCCAACGCCACCACGAGCGCAACCAGCCCCGTCAGGCCCGAGGCGAGCCAGCCACCCGCAGGTGCATGTTTCGTAGCGGGGCTCGTTGGCGTCATGGGCTCAGTGTATGCGGGCGCGCCACCAGCACGACCACACGCAACTGACCGTTATCCTCCACACCTGCAAAAAAACGCCGAAAAGCGGGGGACTTTGGCCGCGTGTGGAGGATTTCGGTCACTTTTTGCCGATGCCCACCACGCGACCCTGCACTCCAAGGCAAGGTTCGCCCGCGTCATTTCGCGGGCGATAGTCAGCAAGCTCCCTCAGCAGGCGCCCATCCCGCTCGCCGGTGACGGGGTTAGCGTCGATCACGGCGCACCGCCCGATCAGACTCTGCACTTCGACGAGCACCTCGCCCAAGCGAATGGTGTGGCCACACCACGTGTCCTCTATATATGCGTCATCGTGATTGACCAGATACGTGGCTCGAAACCGGGCGGCTTCACTCTCTAGGCCATCCACCCCGACGCGCTGCCCAAGGTCACGGATGCTCGCCGTCGTGATGATCGAGATGGGCGAGCCGTACACAATGGCCCCGCGCTCGGGACGCACCAAACGCACCGACTTGCCCAGGTACTGACTGAACGCATCGTCCAGTTCTGACGGCACGAAGCAGGCAGTCACCGCCCGCTTCCAATAGTCGACGGTGCATCGCTCGCCGCTGGGCGCGGGGGTGGCCGACACCTCCCCCGCGCCTGGAATCTCCACGTTGAGGGTTTCGTTCCAGGTTGCTCTCACTGCCAGGAGCTGCGGATGTTGGACCGTCTTCAGCACTCGGCATTGATCGTCGACGAGGCACCAGCGCCGATCCCCCACCGGGCCGAGCCGGTCCACGTCGACGGGTCTCGGCTCGTGCCGGGTGCCCTTGATGGGGGCGTACCCGAAGCTCTGCACCTGGAATGCGGGAATGCTCATCTTGCCATGCTGCCACGCCTGCCCGCGCACCGGCCATAAGCGTCAATCCAATAACCCTTGCTCCCTCGCCTTTGCGAGTGCCGCGGTTCGACTGGAGACGCCGAGCTTCGAATAAAGCCTTGCCAGATGCGATTTCACGGTGGCCCGGCTGAGAAAGAGCTCCGCGCTGATGGCCTGGTTGCTGAGGCCCCGGTCCAGGCAATCCAGCACGTCACGTTCCCTGGCCGTAAGCTGCAGCGACGGCGCGCTCAGCCGGTGCATCAGTTTCGACGCGACGGTGGGAGCCAGCACGGGGCGACCCGCCGTCGCATCCCGAACGCCGCGTACGAGCACGTCGGCGGGCGAATCTTTCAGCAGATACCCCCTGGCTCCAGCTTCGACGGCGCGCAGAATGTCGGTGTCGTGGTCGTAGTTGGTGAGCACAAGTACCGCGGGCGGATCGTCTAGAGTCTGGATACGTTCGACGGCATCCACTCCCGACGGTCCGGAGGGGAACCGGAGATCCATCGTGACGAGGTCGATGCCGCCGGCTTTCGCGCGGTCGACGGCATCCATCGCCCGGTCGGCTTCACCCACGACGTCGAAGTCTTCCTCCGCCTCGAAGACGGCGCGCAAGCCAGCGCGCACGATGGGATGGTCGTCGGCAATCAAGATGCGTATCACGGCGTCTCCTCCTCGACGGGTAACCTCGCGGACACAAGTGTGCCTTCCCCAGCTGACGTGACAACGACGAGTGTCCCGCCGAGTTCCTCCATCCGCGAGCGCATCCCCTGCAACCCGAATCGCCCCTTGCCGGAGGCCGCTTCGAGGTCAAACCCGCAGCCGTCATCGTCGATTTCCAGCACCACTTCGTCAGGCTCAAAGGTCAGGGTGATCTGGCAGCGTTCTGCGTGGGAGTGCGCGTCGGTATTGCGCAGCGATTCTTGCGCGACGCGGTAGAGCGCGGTTTCGCTCCGAGTATCAAGGCTGCGTTCAGCGCCTTCCACAGTAACCGTCGCCTCAATGCGCAATTCTCGAGCGAGCCTTCCTAGCGCCGGCGCCAACCCAGTCTGCGCCAAGCCAGGCGGGGTGAGGTCGCCAATAAAGGCCCTTGTCTCGGCCAACGACTCGTGTGCGGTCTCGCGCGCGAGAGCCAGATGGGCTCGCGCCTGGGCAGGGTCAGTGGCGCGTTCCGCGGCCTGCAGCAGCAGCTGGATACTCGACAGCGACTGGGCGACGGTGTCGTGCAGATCTCGCCCGATTCTGGCTCGCTCCGCAAGCCTCCCAGCCTCCCGCTCAGCCTGCGCGGTCTCCGCCTGACTCTCACGAAGCTGCCCCAACAGTTTCTTCGAGGCATCCGACGAGCGGTACACCATGCGGATCATGGCGACGAACGCCACAATCAGCACCGCCACCACCAGAGGTCCGACGACGGTTCCCGCCGTCAGTCCGTGGTGAAACACCTGGCCAGCGACGGTAAACCCGGCCAGCACCGCCGTCGCGATGGCTCCTGCGATGGGGGGCAGGAGCCACGATGCGAGCAGCGCCAGCGCGGTCAAGAAATAGGATGCGTCCGCAGATTCGACGATGACCATCGCCCACGGCACGGTCACGGCCAGCAGGAACACCAACACGTCGACGTGCAACCTGGTGGCTGGCCGATGCAGATCCCTCGCCCTGGCTAGGCCAATCAGACCGCCGACGAGCACCGCTCCAGTGAGCGCTGTGAACACAATGATGCTTGTCAGATGCTCGTGGCGCAGCAACGCCGCCATCGCCACGGGATACACGGCCAAACCGACGAACAAGACGCCGACACCCACGAGCAGTAGCCACTGCGTCGGTGACAGACGTGGAGTTGCGCGGCGGGGCATGCGTCCAGGCTAGCCGCGATACGGCAGGAAAGTTCATCCAAAAGGATGAACCAAATCCGTCCCAACGGGTCTCGTGCAAAGCCTTGTTCCAACCGAGAGTGGAAGTAACTCAAGGAAAGGACCACGAATGTACTTGGCTTTGCGAGATCTTCGCCACGGCAAGGGCCGCTTCGCACTCATCACGGTTGTCGTCGCTTTGATGACGTTGCTCGTCGGGTTTCTGTCTGGCTTGACCGGCGGTTTGGCGTCGCAGAACGTGTCAGCGCTCCTGCGTCTCGGCTCTGACAAGGTGGTCTTTTCGATGCCCGACGACGAGAAGCCGTCCTACACGACGTCCCGGGTGAGCGAAGAACAGGCGAAGGCCTGGAAGGACGCGGCAGGCGTCGACAGGGCTGACCCGCTCGGCCTCACTTTCGCGCAGGTTGAAAGCGGCGACGCCGACGTCGCCGTAGCACTGCTTGCCACCGCGACGGGGCGCATCGACGAAGTGCCCAGCGACGCGGACCACATCACACTCGGCAAGAGCATCGCGGACGACTTGGGCGTCCATGCGGGCGACACCGTGACGCTCGCCGGCCGCGACATGACCGTCGGGGAGCTGGCCGAGGACACCGAGTTCTCCCACCGCGACGTGGCGTGGGTCACCACCGACGCCCTCCACGAATACTTGGAGAGCACGCGCCAGCCGCAGGCCTACGCCAACGTGCTGCTCGTCGACGGCGATCCCGACGTCGAGGCGACGGACGCAGCACAGGGCACGACGACGCAGGCGCTGTTGCCGTCGCTGCTCGCGGTGGATGCGCTCAAGTCTGAGATCGGTTCGCTGGGCATGATGATCGGGATGCTCATGGTGATTGCTGTGTTGGTGATTGGCGTGTTCTTCCTCGTGTGGTCGATGCAGCGCCAGCGTGACATCGCGATCTTGAAGGCGCTGGGCGCCAGCAACGGTTGGCTCTCGCGGGACGCTCTCGGCCAGGCGCTGCTGGTGCTGCTGATCGGCGTCGGCATCGGCACCGTGGCAACCGTCGGGCTCGGCCTGCTGGCGGGCACAGCGCTCCCCTTCGTCATGAACTGGATCACGCTGCTCGTGCCGTCGGTGGGCATGATCATCGCCGGCCTGCTGGGCGCGTACGTATCGCAGCGGCGCATCACCTCCGTCGATCCCCTGGTCGCGCTGGCCGCCGCATCCTGATCCCACACTGCATTTTGGAAGGAACTCACATGCTGGAACTCACCGATGTCACGCTCACCTACCCCGACGGCGACGATCGCGTCAAGGCTCTCAACAACGTCTCCCTCACCGTCGAAGCCGGCACGTTCGCCGCGGTCACGGGGCCGAGCGGATCGGGCAAGTCGAGCCTGCTCGCCGTCGCATCCACCCTTGTCACCCCTGATTCGGGCCGCGTCTCCATCGCCGGCTCCGACATCACCCGGATGAAGTCGCGTGAGAAGGCTGCGCTACGTCAGGGCAAGCTCGGGATCGTATTTCAAAGCCCCAACCTGATCCCTTCACTCACCGTTCGTGAGCAGCTGGAAGTGGTGCTGCGGTTGGGCGGGCGCAAGGCCCGCGAGGAGGGCGTCGCCCGAATCCCGGAGACGCTCGAGGCCGTGGGGTGCAGCAATCTCGCCGACCGCCTGCCTTCCCAGCTTTCCGGCGGCCAGCAGCAGCGCGTGAATATCGCCCGCGCCATCGTCCACGAACCGTCGGTGCTGCTCGTCGACGAGCCCACGAGCGCCCTCGATCAGGAACGCAGTGCGGAAATCATCGAGCTGCTCGCTCAGCTCACCCACGATCGCCAGCTGGCTACCGTCGTCGTCACGCACGAGCCGGAGCACCTGCCCAGCTTCGACGCCGCGTTCGAGATGCGCGACGGTGTGCTCGCCCCGCTGCGTCGCCGCATGGCTGCGTGAGCGGGCGCGGGGCGGCGAGTCAGGCGTCGAAGGCGCTCACTTCCACGCCGGAAGCCTGCAGGATTTCCGCTCCCGACGGGAGCTGTGCGTCCACGCGGTTTTGCTCCTTATACGGTGACGCGTACAGCACGCGCCGCACGCGACGGCTGTTAACGATGAGGCGCGCGCAGGTGGCGCAGGGTTCGTGCGTGACGTAGAGCGTGTGCTGCTCGCCGTTCCAATTGGCGGCGAGCAGGGCGTTCACCTCAGCGTGGATGAAGCCTGAGAGGCCCTGCTCCATCGATTCGCGCTCGTTCGGCTCTCCGGCGGCGCGCCCGTTGTACCCGACTCCGACCACCCTGTTGTTGTGATCGAGCAGGCACGCGCCGACCTGCACCTTCGCATCTGCGGAGCGGGCGCCCCACAGCCTGGCCGTGGCCATGCCGAGTTCATCAAAAGTAGGGCGTTGCGTAGTCACGCGTTCACTCTACCGCTCGGTAGCCTTCTGCAGCTCGTCGAGTAACGGGCGAAGCCCGTGTATCGAGACGCATCCCGGGGTTTCGACACGCCCGCTACGCGTGCTACTCAACCATCTGGGTGCGCGGTTACTCAACCACCGGTGGACGACGCGCACCTCGCCCCACTCGACCATCGAGTAGGCGATGCAGTCGCCGTATCGAGATGCACCGACAGAAAAACTTCAAAATCCGTACGCAGATTGACCAAACACCCCTAAATGAGGCCCTTCATCTCATCTGCGTACGGATTTTGAAGTTTCGCGCTCGGTTTCGATACGCCGCCTTCGGCGGCTACTCAACCATCTGGCCCGGCCGGGTTTCGATACGCAGGCCCCGCCTGCTACTCAACCACCGGACCCCGCCCGTCGAGCACCCGGGCCCCGACCGTCGAGTAGTGCCGAAGGCGTGTATCGAGACACCTCCTGATCCCCTGCTATAGTACTGACCGACGGTCGGTCGGTAAGGGGCAGTACACGTGAGCAGAGTGAGGAAAGCTCCGCAAGAACGCAGGAGTGACATCCTGCGCGCCGCAGCTGAGCTCTTCGCTGACAAGGGCTACAGCGCCGCGACAGTGAACGATGTGGTGATGCGCGCCGGCATTGCGAAGGGCACCTTCTACTACTACTTCGCGTCGAAGGACGCGTTACTCGAGGCCCTCATCGACGAACAGATGGGTGCCATGATCGAGCTCGCTCGAGCCACCGTCGAACGAGAAGATTTGAGCGCAACCGAGAAGCTCCTGACGTTCTGGAGCACCCAGCGCGACGCGGCCTCAGCCGACGGCCTGACATCGCACATCGAAGAGGCCTTCGACGAGACAGCCCATATCCGGTTGCTCTCCCGACTCGTTCTCACACTCGGGCCGGAACTCACTCCCATCGTCGAACAAGGGGTCACCGAAGGAACGTTCTCGACGCCGTACCCCGCCGAGGCTATGGACCTCATCCTCGCCAGCTCGGCGTATCTGTTCGACAGTGGCCTGCTGACCAGGCCTGATGCAGACCCGATGCGCACGATGCAGGCGTTCTTGCATCATGTGGAGGCGTTCTTGGGCGCCCGTCCGGGCACGTTCAGCAGCTTCGCCACCACGCTGGGGTAGCCGGTGCCATGCTGATGCGATTGGTTCGCGGGGACCTCCGCCGCAACACGGTGACGACCATGGCGCTGGTAGCGCTCCTCGCCATCGCGACGGCGCTCGTCGCCGCGGGCGCGGGCACCATCGCCACAGTCTCCGGCTCGCTCGACCGCTTGTTCGCGAGGGCCAAGGTTCCGGACGCGATGCAGATGCATAGCGGAGAGATCGACGAGCGCGCCATCCTCGAATGGGCGACGCGACACCCCGACGTTGCCGATGCGCAGGTGGTCACCACCTACCCGCTTCCCGTCGGGAAACTCACGATCGGCGGGCATCCGCAGTCTGATTCTGCGCTGCAGCCTTCCGCAACAGCGCAAAGCCCCTCATTCGATCAGCTGTTGGGGCTTGACAATTCGGTACTCGACCCTGCCCCCGGCACCGTCATCGTGCCTCTGGCATATCGGAACCAGGTACAGCCAGGAGGTGCGGTCACTCTGGGGATCGAGGGCGAGGAGCGCAGGTTCGTCGTCGCCGGGTTCCTGCGGGATGCGCAGATGAACCCCTCGATGGTGACCTCCAAACGACTGCTGTTCTCGAGCGAAGACATGCGCTGGATAGCGTCGGGACTCGAGCCTGAATATCTGGTGGAATTCCGTGTGACGCCGGGGGCATCGCCGGGCGCCGTGCTCGCGGAGTACGAGGCAGCTGGGTTCCCTACTGCGGGTCCGGCCATCGATGGCGGCTCCATTCGTCTGCTGGCGGGGTTGTCGTCGACGCTCGTGGTGGGCGTGCTGGCAGCAATCGCATGCGTCGTCGCTGTGCTGGGCATGCTCACCGTCAGGCTGGCGGTCAAGACAGCAATCGCGAACGACCTCACGCAGATCGGTGTGTTGAAGGCCATCGGCGTGCCGGAGCGTCGAATCAGATGGACGTTCCTCGCAAAGTACGTCGTCATCGCACTGATTGGCGTGGGTCTCGGGGTGATGGTCGCGCCGATCTTGCATGGCCCCCTCACCCGCCAGGCGACGTTGGAGCTGGGCGAACCAAGCTCACCGCTTCCCACGGGATTGGCCTGGGCTGGCTCGGCGTTACTGGTGCTGCTGGGGGCTGTTGGGTACTGCTGGTGGCTCATGCGCGGCATTGCCCGGGTTCCCACACTTACCGCGATGCGCGCGGGAACTACGTCGAAACGCCCCTGGCTGTGGGGGTGGCGCTTGGCTCGGACGAAGCTGCCGGTGTGGCTGTGGTGGGGTCTGCGCGGCGCGTCGGGCCGCGGGCAAACCGGGCTCGCGATCTTGGCTGCACTCATCGCCGTCGCGGTGTGTGTTCCGGCCCAGGTCACCACAACACTGGCCTCCCCGCAGCTGTCTTCATACCTGGGGGTTGGCGAGGCCGACGTGATCGTCGAGACTCGTGACGCCGAGGTGGCGAGTCAGCTCGCCCGGGAGCTTCCCGACGACGCCGCCGTCGCAGCGCTCGCCTCGCTGCAGCACACGCGCGGGGCCATCCGAGCGGGCGACGAGTGGGAGCGCACGACCATCTTCGTCGGGGATCACACCGTATTCCCACTCCACTACGTCGAGGGCGGTCCACCCACCTCCGACGATGCCATCGCGCTCTCGGCGAAGGTTGCGGAGGCAAGCGCGGCGCGCGTCGGTGGCACGGTTGCGGTGCGCGACGCCCTGGGCGAGCGAACGCTCACCGTGAGCGGCATCTACCAGGACATCTCGAACGGCGGTTCGACGGCGAAGGGCACGTGGCAGATCCCGGCCGACGACGTGGAGATCTGGACGTGGCACGTCGGGCTGGTGGATCCGTCGTCGGGCGACGCGGTCTCCAAGCGCTGGCAGGCCCGCTATCCCGACGCGGCGGTGGTGGACGTCGCAGGCATGGGCGCGGCCACGATGGGCGGGGTGATCGACGTGCTGCGCGCCATCGCGCTCGCCGCGCTGGTGGTGGCAGGCGTGGCGATCTTCGGACTGACAACGCTGTTCCTGCGCATGGTGTTGGCCAGCGAGGCCGCCGAATACGCCACACTGCGGGGCCTGGGTGTCGCGGACCACGCGATCCAGCGAGGCCTCACTGTGCGTTACTGGGCGCTCGTGGGCGGAGGCACCGTCGTGGGGCTTGTGCTCTCGTGGCTGGCGGGGCGTTTAGTCGTCGGACCGCTTGCCGGAGCGACGATGGGTGCGCCCGAATTACAGCTGATGGGTGTGCCGTGGCTAGCTGTGGCAGGGTTGCCGGCGGTGCTCGTCGTGGCCGTGTGGCTGGGCGTGAAGGCTGCGTCGTCGAATCTTGCCACCTTGACCGTGCAACGAGTGACTGAGGAGTGACATGATCGAGGCGAAGGGGCTCACGAAACGCTTCGGGGAGCAGACGGTCCTGCGCGGGGTTGACGTGCGCATCGACGACGGTGAGTTCGTCGCAATCATGGGCCCATCTGGGTCCGGAAAATCGACGCTGCTGTACCTCCTGAGCGGCATCGACACACCCGACGAAGGCACCGTCGAGCTGCTTGGGTATGAGCTAGGGACGATGTCGCAGCGTGCGCTCGCCAATCTTCGGCTGCAACAGCTCGGCTTCGTGTTCCAACAACCGCGGCTCCTCAGCACGATGAGCCTGCTGGATAACGTGATGTTCCCTGGCATGGTCGCAGGCAAGAGAAATCGCGACGAGGTGCTCGCCCGGGCGCGGACGCTGCTGGCTGGCGCCGACGTCGCCCAGCTCGAGGATCGCGACGTCACCCAGGCCTCCGGTGGGCAGTTGCAGCGCGTCGCCATTTGCCGGGCGCTCATTGGGGAACCTGACGTGTTGTTCTGCGACGAACCCACCGGCGCGCTCAACTCGGCCAACGCGATGCGGGTCATGCAGCTCATTGCACGGGAGGCGAAGGCCGGCACCACCGTCGTCATGGTCACGCACGACGCCGCCGTCGCCGCCTTCGCGGACAGGGTACTCATGCTGGCCGACGGCGCCATCGTCGGAGATCGACGACTCACCGGCAACACTGACAGCCGCCACACCGAGCTTCTCCAATGGCTCCAAGAAGCTCACATCTGAGCGACGCAAGCAGCGGGCAATAGCCCGAGGAAAGCCCGAGCTCACACGAAAAAGGGTGCCGGAATCGTCGTCGACGACGGGCGCCTCGCTCAGGAGGATCATGATCGGCTTTCCCTCAGCCTGGCTGGTGGCGCGGTAGGTCGAGATCATACGTTGGTCGATACCTCAGATGATTTCGGCCCCGACCTCGACGGTCGTCGGCGAACAGTGCGTCGAGGCGGTGAAACAGTGATCAGACGATGGATAGCGAAGGAAACGTCGCCCATGTCGAGGTCTTCTGGCTCGCGAGCGGGGGCACTTCAGGAGCGTCTGAGAGCGCAGGTGACGGCCGATGATCAGTCAGCGATCAGGCGGTTTCTGGCCGCGGCAAGCAAAGTGGCGTAATCAGGGTCGAACGCCTCGACAACCACGGACTCCAGTGACGATGCGAGATTCCACAGCACTCGCTGCTCGACGTCGTCGGCAGGTAGAACGCCGGGTTCCTCATGCCTGCTCAGTCAGTCCAACAGGACCAGTGCCTCATCGGCGGTAAGGATCACGGTACGATTCATCAAAGGCCTCCGTGGCTGGGTACATTTTGGAGCTGTGCTGGATTGAGCTTCCGACCGCTGATGAGCTCCTGGGAAGGGCTGGCTCAGATGTCGAGCTCGCGGCGATGAACCCAATCCGGAACAGTACGCTCACGCGCATACTGCTCAAACAAAGGAGCAGCCTGCTCAGCAGCCCAAACCTCTTCTGGATGCACCATGGCCTGCCCCGCATCCCACACAACCCGCTCAGACTCACCACCCGTCAGCGGCTCTCGGCCCAACACCCACTGAGTATGACTGCCATCCTCGTGGGTAACACGCAGCTCGAGCGTCATGCACTCAGCAGTCCCCGCACACTGAAGATAATTGTCAAGATACGCAGGATGCGCAAACTCCTCCGTAGACGGATAATGCCACAACACGAGAGTGGTGGCTCCTGCTGGCCCCATACGTGCAAGCGGCTGCTGGAAGCCAAAGTCAACGTGTATGCCAGCTTGATACGAAGTCTTGCCATCGATAGTAACCGCTGGTTCCCAGCCCGTTGAGGTCATGTTTTCTGATTCCTTGTGTTCGACTTAGGCGCCATCTGAAAGATGCGCCCTGGTGATGACGGTTTCCTCGCCGTCGGTCCTGGCACGGGCAGGACGTGCGCACTTCTGCAGGGAATCAACAACGAGGCTACAACCAACACCCGCCCCCACCCAGAACAAGAACTCGCGGCCACAAAACCACCAACCCACACTCGAACAGGGACCCAATGAATCTCCGCATCTAAGTGCGAGCTAGTAGCTCAACAATCAGGAAACCGCTGCCGAGTTCCTGGGAAGGACAGACTCAGATGTCGAGTTCGCGGCGGTGAACCCAATCCGGAACAGTACGCTCACGCGCATACTGTTCAAACAAAGGAGCAGCCTGCTCGGCAGTCCACACCTCCTCCGGATGCACCATGGCCTGCCCCGTATCCCACACAACCTGCTCAGACTCACCACCCGTCAGCGGCCCCCGCCCCAACACCCAATGAGTATGACTGCCATCCTCGTGAGTAACACGAAGCTCAACAGTCATACACTCAGCAGTCCCCGCACACTGAAGATAATTATCAAGAGACTTCGGATGCGCAAACTCCTCCGTAGACGGATAATGCCACAACCCATAAGTGGTGGTCTTGCCAAGTTGCATACGCCGCATTCCAGGAAGGAAGCCGTACTCCATCTCGATCTCCGCTTGCACGGAGAGCTCTCCATCAATGGTTGCAGCAGGGAGCCATTCCACTGAAGACATTCGTTCAACATACCTTTCGTTGCGAGTCACGCCTTATCTGACAGGATTACTTTCGTAATCACGATTTCCCCGCCGTCGATCCTGGCACGGGCAGGACGTACGCACTTCTGTAGGGAATCATCAACGAGGCCACTACCAACACCCGTCCCCACCCAGAACAAGAACTCGCGGCCACAAAACCACCCACCCACACTCGAACAGGGACCGATGAATCTCCGCATCTAAGTGCGAGCTAGTAGCTCAAGAATCAGGAACCCGCTGCTGGGCTCCTGGGACCGATTGGTTCAGATGTCGAGTTCGCGGCGGTGAACCCAATCCGGAACAGTACGCTCACGTGCATACTGCTCAAACAAAGGAGCAGCCTGCTCAGCAGTCCAAACTTCTTCTGGATGCACCATGGTCTGTCCCGTATCCCACACAACCTGCTCAGTCTCACCACCCGTAAGCGGCCCCCGACCCAACACCCAATGAGTGTAGGTGCCATCCTCGTGAGTAACACGAAGCTCAACAGTCATACACTCAGCAGTCCCCGCACACTGAAGATAATTGTCAAGATACTCAGGATGCGCAAACTCCTGGCCGGCAGGATAATGCCACAGGCAGTATGCGAAGTTGGTCACAGCATCGAGCGACTGGAGAGGCCGCTCGTAGCCGACCATCTCCTCGAGCAACGCGGGCTGATGAGTGCTGCCATTCCAGGTAACGGCTGCATTGAAGACCATGGTCATTGATACCCTTTCGTCGCCCAGTTGGACAAAACGTTTCGACCGCCACACCGAGTTCCTGCAACGACTCCAAGACGCTCGAACCTGAACGACGCTAACCGTGGGCGGTGGCCCAAAGCGCGCCCTATCTCACACGAGATGGGCGCCGGACTCGTCGACGACGAGGGCCTGCTCGTCGCGCAGCAGCACGAGTGGCCACTCCATGCCGTACCTCTCGACGGTACGGGCAATCACAGAAATCGTGTACGGCCCCGTCGTTCCCTGCGCATGCGGCACCACCACGTGCTCGGTCAGCTCGAGGCCGCGGTAGTCGCTGAGGCCTGGGGCCGTCGTCGGGTCATCCATGATGGTGGCCGGCTCAATCGTCGGGCCTGCAACGATTGCCCCCGCTGACGAGCCAGCGTACGGTAGCCCTTCCTTGACAAGGGCTTTGATCACAGCTTCCGCGCCGGTGGAACGCAGCGCGAACAGCAGGTCGAAGGTGGATCCGCTGGCCACGTACATGCTGTCGACGTGTTCGAGCGTTTCCCGGATGACGTCGACGGGCGTCGTCGCGACTGTCACGTCAACCACCTCGCTACACAGCTTCGCCACTGCTTCTCGCTCTGCGCGGGCGAACGACGCATTCCGCAGACGCGCGGCGGCGTCGTCGATGTATGCCACCTTGTGGCCAAGGAAATCACCGAGCTGAGCATGCAGGAATGACGCGAGGAACAACTTCATGTTGCGAGCCTACCCAGCCGTCACTGTAACGACGGCGCTCACCGGCAGCGGTCCGCCATAGATGTGAGGGTAGAGCTCGGAGTTCGGGTCCGACGGGTCGCCCGGCTCCATGCGAACGACGAGGCCAGCGTCAGCGAGACGCGGCTCGTCGATGTGCAGAAGCAGGACGTCTTCAACGTCGGAAAACACCAGGCTCCGCACCCTGCGCACCTGCTCGTCGTTCTTCGACGCGTGGATGAAACCCTGCTCCACCAGCGTGACGCCGCGCGTGGACATCGCATAGCGGCCGGAGGCTTGGGCGTCGGCCCAATCCTCAGGGAGCGCGAGGTGGAACATCATGCTGTCAGCCTACGTCGCGCCGCGACCGTGAGCGCAGCGCCGCCTCGATGAGCGCCGCGAACAGCGGATGGGGTCGCGTCGGGCGGGACTTGAACTCGGGGTGAGCCTGCGTCGCCACGTAATATGGATGTACGTCTTTGGGGAGTTCCACGAACTCGACGAGTTCGCCATCGGGCGAGGTTCCCGAGAAGACCAGGCCTGCCTCCTCGAGTTGCTTACGGTAAGCGTTGTTGACCTCATACCTGTGGCGATGCCGCTCGGTGACGGCGGTGGTGCCGTATGCTTCGGCGACGATCGAGCCTTCAACAAGCGTTGCCTCGTACGAACCCAACCGCATGGTGCCGCCTAAGTCTCCGTCACCCGCCACGACTGCATGCTGCTCGGCCATCGTGGCGATGACCGGGGCAGGCGTCTCGGGACCGAATTCGCTGGAGGAGGCACCGTCGATACCCGCGAGGTTGCGGGCCGCTTCGATCACCATGCACTGCAGCCCCAAGCACAGGCCGAGCGTCGGGATGCCGTGTTCGCGCGCATACCGAAGCGCGCCCAGTTTGCCTTCGACGCCGCGGATGCCGAATCCACCCGGCACGCACATCGCGTCGACGTCACGCAGTTGCGCGTCGGCTCCCTCGAGGGCTTCGCAATCGTCGGAAGCAACCCATCGGATGTGCACTTTGGCGTCGTGAGCGAATCCGCCAGCGCGGAGAGCTTCGGTGACGGAGAGGTACGCGTCGGGGAGGTCGACGTACTTGCCAACCAGGGCGACGGTGAGCTCCCGGCTCGGCTGTTCCACGCGACGGAGCAGGTCGCCCCAGACGCTCCAATCGACATCACGGAAAGGCAGGTTGAGACACCGCACGAGGTACGCGTCGAGACCTTCCTGGTGCAGGACGCGCGGAATCTCGTAGATGCTCGACGCGTCGGCGCACGAAATCACGGCCTCCTCGTCGACGTCACACATGAGCGCAATTTTCCGCTTCAATCCGACGGGAACCTCCCGCTCGGCGCGACAGACGATGGCATCGGGCTGGATGCCGACCTGCCGCAATGCGGCGACGGAGTGTTGCGTGGGTTTGGTCTTCATCTCCCCCGACGGCTTGATGTAGGGCACGAGGGAGACGTGCAGGAAGAACGTGTTGGCGCGGCCGACGCTCTGACGCACCTGGCGGGCCGCTTCGAGGAATGGCAGCGACTCGATATCCCCGACGGTGCCGCCCAGCTCGTGGATGACGACATCGACGTCGCCAGTGTCCATCGCGAGCATCCGCGCGCTGATCTCGTCGGTGATATGCGGGATGACCTGTACGGTGTCGCCGAGGTAGTCGCCACGACGCTCTTTCGCGATGACGGTGGAATAGACCTTGCCGGTGGTGACATTCGCGTCGGCGGTGAGAGTGACGTCGAGGAAGCGCTCGTAGTGGCCGATGTCGAGGTCGGTCTCGGCGCCGTCGTCGGTGACGAACACCTCGCCGTGTTGGAAGGGGTTCATGGTGCCGGGGTCCACGTTGAGGTAGGGATCCAGCTTTTGCATGGTCACGCGGAGCCCGCGTGCAACCAGGAGATTGCCGAGACTGGAGGCCGTGAGGCCCTTACCGAGGGAGGAGACGACGCCTCCCGTAACAAAGACGTGTTTGGCTCTAGTCATGGACCTTCAGCATAAGAAGCTTAGGGAGCCGCCATCAGCCGAGCTCGTCCACGTGAACCTTCGGTAACGACCGACGTGCGAATGTGCTTCACTTGTAGTTCACCCACACGGCGCCGGCCACCGCACGGTACCCGTCGCAGCGACAAAGAATGCCCGAGCCCACCTCTTTGCGTGGGTTCAAGCATTCTTTGTTTACTCAGCGCGATACGTCATCACGCGGTCATCTCCATGTGCTCGAACACTGGCTCTGGATCCGTCCGAAGCCTGCCGCCGCGACGCTCGTCGTCGACACTCACGGTTCGTGCGACGAGCTGAGAATGCTTCCCTGACGGGCACTCCCGGCGATTGCTATCGTCGACGGGTGATCAACGCCACGCTTCGAGAACTCGTGCAGGCCGCCACAGACGTCGCGGTTCGATGCAATGACGATCAGGACCACACTGTCGGCGCCGCGCTGCTCACCCGGTCGGGCGAGATTGTCACCGGCGTGAACGCCTTCCACTTCCTCGGTGGCCCGTGCGCAGAGGTCTCCGCATTGGCCAACCACGCGTTGACTCACCCCGACGACCCCATCGTGGCTGTTGCTGCGGCGTACGGTCCTACTGGCCAAGTGATTCCTCCTTGTGGCAAGTGCCGTCAGGTGTTGTTCGACGAGGACCCGTCGATCCAGTGCGTCATCCGTAGCCACAATGGACTCGAGGCCGTGAGCGCCGACCGCCTCCTGCCTCACGCGTTCGACTGGCGCGCCGCTGAGCTCCCACAGAAGATCTACATGTGGGAGGGTTACGAGCCCGCCATCCGCAGCGGCTCCAAGCACCAAACCATCCGCGTCGACGACCCATTCCGCCCAGGCCCGGCACAACTCGTCTTCGAAAAAGAGTCCGACGAAGTCGTCACCCTCGACGCAAACGTCACCGCCGTACACACCGTCTCTCGCGCCGACCTCACCGACGAGCACGCACAGCGCGACGGGTTCGCATCGCTGGCGGAGCTACAGGCTGCCCTCGATATGCATTACCCCGGGCTCACAGCGACGGACCCCGTCGACGTTGTCACATTCGAACTGCGCGAAGGCGACTAGCGTCAACACGTAGGCACGGAACGAACCGAAGGCGGAGGGCGCCGGCCCGGCTGCTCTCGGTTACGGGCTGGGTCAAGTGCAGCCCACGCCACCATGCCCCGTCGTCGGCAGAGATCGTGACGGCGTGCGTCGGGGCGCGTGAATGGCTCCTGCGCCCCACCGCGCCCATCCCGCCAAGTGCCGTCGCCATCCACGGCATCACCACCGAACAGGCCACGGACGCCGGCATCGATCACGCCGCCGGCGTCGCCCAGATCCGCGACGCGCTGTACGACGCGTGGGCGGCGGGCTCCGTGTTGTGTGCCTTCAACGCCACCTACGATTTCATGCTGCTGGCGAGGGAGTGCCAGCGGTACGGGCTCGGTCAGCTGGAGGTCCGTGGCCCCATCCTTGATCCGTACGTCATTGACAAGGCCGTCGACCGCTTCCGACGGGGCAAGCGCCAACTGGTCGACGTCGCGGCGCACTATGGGGTGCGGCTCTCCGACGACGACGCGCACGGCGCCCGGGCCGATGCGGATGCGGCGGCAGAGCTAGCACGCAAGCTGGCCAGCAACCTGGAGTCGCCCTCGACGGCCAACGCGCAGCAGGCGAAGTGGTACCGCGATCAGCGGGAGTCGTTCGCGCAGTGGCTGGCCGGCAAAGGGAACAAAGCGGAGGCCGACGAGGTACTGCGGCGCCTCGAGTGGCCGGTGCAGCGCTGAGGCCTGCCATGGACAGTGGCGGCTGCGATGGACCAGGTGAAAGCCCATCTAGACGATGCGGAATCGATCTACACGCCGCCTGTCGTAGAGCCCGACCGCACACTCGCCGGCGTCCTCAGCCTGAGAGACCTCATGCGTGCGTCAGCCGACACCCAGCTCGGCACGATCATGCAGAAAGCGGACTTCGCGGTAGCCGCCGAGCCTGCCGAGAAGGCGGCCCGGCGCTGCGCCGACCGCGAGCATCTGGCGTTGCCAGTGGTGGATCACGAGCAACGCCTGGTAGGGCTACTCACCGTTGACGACGCACTCCAGATTCTTGAAGAGGCCGACTCAGAAGACCAGGCGCGTGTCTCAGGTTCGGAGCCGCTGCGTCGGCCCTACCTGGCCACACCCGTGCTGGAGATGTGCAGTCCCGCGTCGTGTGGCTGCTGGTACTTGCGATCGGCGCGACGCTCACGGTGCAGGTGCTGAAGAGCTTCGAAGCGACGTTGTCCCAGATGGTGGTGCTCTCGGTGTTCATCCCGCTGCTGATCGGCACCGGCGGCAACACCGGCAACCAGGCCGCCACGATGGTAACCCGCGCCCTGGCGTTGGTGACGTCGAACCCCGTGATGTGCTGAAGGTGCTCTTCCGCGAGGTGCGCGTCGGTGCCCTGCTGGGGCTGCTATTGGGGCTGCTTGGCCTCGTGCTGACGGGCCTCGTCTACGGGTGAGACATCGGTGGTGTGATCGGACTCACACTGCTGAGCATCTGCACGCTGGCCGCCACCGTCGGCGGAGGCATGCCACTGATCGCGAAGAAGCTCAGCATCGACCCGGCCGTGTTCGCCAACCCCTTCATCACCACTCTCGTGGATGCGTCGGGGCTCGTGATCTACTTCCTGATCGCGAAGTCGCTACTCGGGTTGTAGCCCGCGTGGTCGCGGTGTCCGGCTAGAGCCCCTCGACGAGCCCCAACCGGACACCTCTCCACGCTGCCTGCTCCCCTAGGAACCCGCCCTGGTGTTGACCTCGTAGGAGGTGTTCGTCGCCTCAAAGAAGTTGACGAGCTGCAGGGTGTCGTTGGCCGCCGCCATCCACTTCGCCGGGTTGGCGACGCCAAACTCCGCCTCGAAGCCGAGTTCCTCCAACCGTCGGTCGGTGAGGTATTTGACGTAGTCGTTCACGATATCCGCATTCACACCAACGATGCCGGTGGGTAGCAAGTCGCGATTGTAAGCTTCCTCCATCGCCACCGCGTCGACGATCATCTGCCGGATCTCAGCGGCAAACTCGTCGGTGGCCACCTCCGGATTTTCCTCGAGCACTGTGAGGATCAGGTTGATGCCGAATTGCAGATGGAGCGATTCGTCGCGCACGATCCAGTCGATCAGGGAGCCGAAGTTGCGCAGCAGGTTCCGCTGCCGGAATGACAGGGCCACCATGAAGCCGGAATAGAACCAGATTCCCTCGAGAATGATGTTGTACGCGACGAGGTTACGCACGAAGTCCTGTTTGCCCTCGACGGTGGAGATGTCGAGCGTGTCAGAGGTCATTCGGGTGATGTATTTTACCTCGAACGCTTCCTTCGCCGCCATGCTCGGCACCTCGATGTGTGAGGAGTAGGCCTTGTCACGGTCGATCGGGAACGTCTCGAGGACGTACTCGAACGCCATGCAATGGTTTGCCTCCTCCCACATCTGCTTCGCAAGGTAGAGGTGACACTCGGCCGCACCCACGTACGGATAGACGCCGAACGCGAGGGCCTTGTTGACGAGCAGCTCGTTGGGGTTGAAATAGCTCATCAAGTAGGTCAGCGCGTGCCGCTCGTCGTCGGTCATGCGGTGGAAGTCGGCGAGGTCCTCGTCGAGCTGGATTTCGTTGGGGAACCATGTGTTGGCTACCGCTTGCTCGTACAGGTCGTACGCCCATTGGTAGGTGACGGGCTTCAGCAGCAGTCCTTCTTGGATGCCGGTGCCGAGGATGGAAGTCATCGCATTGCCTTTCTGGTTGGTCACTGGCAGGAGTCGCATTGGAGGGCTTCCTGCGGGTCCACGTCGATCGTGATGCCGCCGACCACCTGCAGGTTCGGCGCCTGCGTCCCGACGACAGATCCCTGCTCCGCGGGGGCAGGGCTGGGCGTCGTTGGTCGGCGGGCACCGAAGCCGCGCTTGTTCGTCGTGGCGGCCTTGTTCACCTTCACGGTGGACTGCTCTGCGGTGTGCCGCGGCAGCATGTGCAGGTAGTAGGTGGTCTTGACGCCCATGCGCCAGGCGAGCTGGTAGAGGTCCACCATGGTCTGGACGTTGCGGTCGGCGAGGTAGATGTTGCGGCTGATGGCCTGGTCGATCCACTTCTGAGCCCGCGCAGCGACGTGGAGGTACGCCGTCGGATTGAGCTGGAAGCTCGTCTTGTATACCTCGGTCATCCACGACGGGATGCCCTCTACCTTCGCGAGGTCGCCCTGATGGCGCAGCAGCTCGTCGCGCACGTCCTCCCAGATGCCTGCTGCCTTGAGGTCGTGCACGAGGTTGCGGTTGACCTCGAGGAACTTCCCCGACGACGTTGCGCGGCTGAAGATATGGCTGAACTGGGGATCGAGCCCTGGCGTGGTGCCGGCGACGAGCCCGATGGACGCGGTGGGAGCGACGGCCATGAGCGTGGCGTTGCGGATGCCGCCGGCCACGCGTCGGCGCAGCAGGTCCCAGTCGAGCCGCGACGAGCGATCCACCTCGACGGCCTCCCCCCGCTCGGCGGCGAGCCGGTCGAGCGTGTCGAACGGCACGAGCCCCTTCGACCAGCCGGAGCCTGCGAAGTTGGGGTATGCCCCGCGCTCGCGGGCGAGGTCGCAGGACGCGTCGATGGCGTGCCAGGAGATGAACTCGACGATTTCGTCGATGAGCTCCCAGGCCGCGGGCGAATCGTAGGCGATGCGGAGTCGCTCGCAGATGTCGGTGAACCCCATGAGCCCGAGTCCGACGGCACGGTTGGCGAGATTGGCGTGTTCCGCCTCCGGCACAGCGGATGCGGTGATGTCGACGAGGTTGTCGAGCTGGCGCACAGCGGTGCGGACGGTGCAGGCGAGGCGGTCCCAGTCGAAGCGGGCCTCGACGCCGACCCCATCGAGGTGTCGGGAGAGGTTCACGGAGGCGAGGTTGCAGACGGCGGTGTTGTCGCGGTCTTGCGGCAGGCAGATCTCGGTGCAGAGATTGGAGAGGTGGATCGTGCCCGTGTTGTCGTTGAGTGCGCGGGTGTTGATGGTGTCCTTGAATGTGATCCACGGATGCGACGTCGACTGCAGCGCGACGAGGATCGCTTTCCACTGCTCACGCGCCTTCAACTTGCGGTGCATCCGCAGCTGGCCGGCCTCAGCCATCTCGACGTATTGGGCGTAGCGCTCGGAGAACGCGCGGCCAGTCAGCTCGACGAGGTCGGACGTCTCGAGCGGATCGAACAGGTACCAGTCGTCGTCGCGGGCCACGCGCTGCATGAACTCGTCGGAGATCCACACCGCGGTGTCGGCGGTGCGGGTGCGACGGTACGGGTCGCCAGAGTTCTGACGCAGGTCGAGGAACTGCGCGAAGTCGGCGTGCCAATTCTCCATGTAGAAGCACAGCGCGCCGAACTTCTTGCCGCCGCGTGAGATTGCGCGCAGCGTCGAATCGACGGTGTGCATGAACGGGATCGGCCCCGTCGACGTGGTGTTGTTGGAGCGGATCGGCGAGCCCTCCGAACGCAGCTTGGTCACGGACAAACCGATGCCGCCGGTGCCCTTGGTGATCCACATGACGTCGCGGATCGACTTCGCGATGTGCTCGATGTCGTCCTCCATCTGCATGACGAAGCAGTTGGAGAGCTGTGCGGCCGGGGTGCCGGCACCGACGAGCGTCGATCCGGCCGCCATGTACTCCAGCCGGCTCATCGCTTCGTAGAGTTCGAGCGCCACCGCCGTCGGGTCCTGCTCACCCAGGGAAAGACCCATCGCCACACGCATCCAGAAGAACTGCGGCACCTCGATCACGCGACGCTGGCCGTCGGTGAGCAGGTAGCGGTTGCGCATTGTCTGGACGCCGATGAAGCGCAGCAGGTCGTCGCGCGATGGGGTCAGCGCCCGCGCGAGCGTCTCGAGGTCGAACAGCTCACCCATGCGGGTGTCGAGATAGCCGTCGCGGACCCCGCGCTCGACGTAGCCGGGAAAGTGATCGACGTGCAATAGCCGGATCGTGTCGGGTGAGCCGTCGCCGAAGAGGTCGGAAGTGTCGCCGAAGACCTGCTTGTAGAGCTGCTTGACGAGCAGGCGGGCGGCGATCTGGTCGTACACCGGATCGTCCTTGACGTTGCCCAGCGTCACCTGCACGACGGCCTCGTCGAGCTGCTCGGTGGTGATGCCGTCGAACAGCGTGATCTCGACGTCGGAGCGGAGTTGTAGCGCCCGGGCGGTCTCGTCGTCGAGGCCGCGGGCGGCGTCGGCAATCGAGGCGGCCACTTCGGCGCCATCGTAAGGTGCAAGGCTGCCGTCACGCTTGGTGACGCGGATGGTGTTGTGCATTCGTCTTCCCTCGGACTTCGGCGGGTGGCCCGACGACGAGGGTGCGGCAATCTGCGGGCGCACAGGCGACGCCCGTCGACCGAGCGCGATCCCTCGTGCGCTGCGAACCGGACCCCACGGCGTGGGGCCACATGAGGCAGGTCTTCGGGCTCACGAGCCGCCTACTGGCCGTCGCTTCCCAGGTCGTTCGTCCCAGTGCTTTGTGACGGCGGTCGTTCTCGTACACCGCTGCGGGGCAGCTCCGGTTTCTCACCGGATTCCCTTTTCATCTCCTGACGGAGAACCACATGCATGTAACACAATATGTGGGATGGGGCCGCGCGTCAACCCTCAAGATGTAGTGGATTGTCAGCGTGCCGGGCTGCGCGCATCGTTCTGCTTGCCGACGAGGTGGAGGGCGACGTGAAGGACTTCGACTCCTAATGCTGGGGCGGGCCTTTCGGACCCCAATTGAGGCCCTCCACGAGATGCTCGGGAAGCGGATGGGCTCGCTTGATGGCCATGCGAACAGCGCGTAGGCGGTGGTGATGGAAGGCCTGGAGCGGAGCGGCGTAGCGCTCACCCAGAAGCTAGTAGCACCTCCATGCAACTTCCACATAACCTCGAAGGCCTCCTCGAAGGCCTCCTCGAAGAAGCCCGCGCGGTGGCAACGTCGCTACTGGCTCTGGCTTCTTGTCTGAGCGCGACGAGCGTCACCCAAACGGGTTGAGGAGTCGCAGGCCGTCGATGTGCTCGAAGTCTTTGGTGTTGCGCGTGGCGAGCACCGCAGCCCCTGTGACCGAGATGCCGGCGATTTGCGCATCCGCGAGCGAAATCGGGCAGCCGATGTCAAACCGAGCCGCGGCGATCCGGGCGGTCTCCCTGGCAGCGGGCAGATCGTACGGCAGCACCCCATCGGCGTAGGCGTCTAAGAGAACCTGCCAGCGGCTCTCCAAGTCGGAGCGTCGACGCCCCAGCGGCAGGCGCGCCAAGCCACGCTCGATCTCCTCCACCGTCACGACGGTGATCGTCATCTCATCCGGTGCAAGTGTTCTGGCCCACCTGAGAACGGCTTGATCCGGGGAGCCCTTCATGAACTCCGAGACGATGTTGGTGTCGGCGACGATCATGCGAAGTCCACGACTCGAGGCGGGTCCGTGCGTTCGGGGATGACGAGGTCGACACCACCAGCCTCCACGAAGCTGGCGTGCAGCCCGAGGAGGAAGTTGTCCTCAGGCAGACCCACAGTGGCATCGAGAATTGCGCGCACCTCAGCCTCGACCGACCGGCCGTGTTTGGCAGCACGGCCACGGAGTCGAGCGTGCGTGCGCTCGTCGAGTTGACGAATGGTGATGGTACTCATCGACACCTCCTGACAGCAATGCTAGCACCGACCTCACTACTTAGATCTCGACGAGCTTCAGCCCGTCGATGGGGCCTTCCTCCCAGGCGTCGAAGTCGTTGGGCGTGGTCCAGGCAAAGGAGCCACTGCGCTCCGGGCAGCAAGCCGGTTCGCACGCCAGAGCATCCCCTAGCCCTTACGTCACGCAGTGCCGAGCAACTCACCGAGACTGACGACCGACCTCGCCACCTTGCTCACGTCACTACTCCCAACGGTGGACGGCGGAGGGTAGAGGAAGATGCCCTGCGACAGTTCCACGGCCGCCACCACGTCCTGCCAGCCTGGCCAGCGCCGCCTGCAGGAACGCTGAGTAGCCGCCACCGAGCCCGTCCCATGCGACGGTGTCTTCGTCATGGATGTGCTCATTCAGGGCCGCGATGATCTACTCCCTGCTCACCACCTCGCGCAACAGCACATAGCCGATGACCGGGCTATTACTCATCTCGTAGGTGGGCTCGGGGCGAGTGCTTTTGATGGCCTTGCCAGCAAGGTTGCCGAACAGTCCGAATATGTCTTTCTCCTTATGCCGTGCTCCGCTCAACGTGGGGCGGACTCGTCGATCATTGGGTGCGACGTGCCCCGACTGGACCGGTGGAGCACGAGAAGTCGACGATCATGTCGAACACTGGCTGGCCCATGACTCAAGTATGGGTGAAGCCGAGATCAGCGATCCGACCCTGCACGACGTGCCCGGACGCTTGCCGTGCAACCCGGGCCTCGGCACGACGCTTCGCTTTGTGGATAGCCGACGCCGCCAGCGCCGCGGACCCCAGAGAAGAGCCAAGGAAGATCATGGGTGCACCGACGATCATCCCGCCGGGGTAATGTCAGCGTTCCACTCCGTGACCGGCCTGAACACCATGTCGGAGAACGTCGAGAGCACCGGCGTCAGGAAGAAGCCGGCGAGCGCGAACAGCAGCCCACTCAGCGTCGCCAGCGCATAGGCGCTGTTCGAGGGCGTCGAACGACCGCCAGGCTCGATATCGGCTTCCAGGGCCTTGCCCATAAGCTCCAGCTCAGAGGTTGTCACTGTGTCTGTCCAAAGATTCATGGCTCCATCGTCAGCGACGGGCTCAGCTACCGTTCACGAGTTCGGGTTCCTTCGAGCTGGGCATTGCGCCAGCGTTGCTGGTCTGATCGGGAGTAGCAGCTACTCGCTACCCAGACTGTCGCCTTGTGTATCCTCTGGGTGTCGTCGAGGCCCTGAAGGAGCAAGCAAGTACTGTGGCCGACCCGCACGCCACCCGGAAGGTGGGCACCCGAGCCCGCGCACTGCGTTTCGTACCGCGCAAGTCTGACTGGTCCCGCGCGACGATCGGGCGCAATCTCTCCGCAGGACTCATGGTTGCTCTCGTCGCGCTCCCCCTCGCGCTCGGCTTCCGCGTCGGCGCGGCAGCCGGAATCACGACGGCCATCGTCGCGGGCATCCTGGCCGCGGTCTTCGGCGGTAGCAATGTGCAGGTGAGTGGTCCGACCGGCGCGATGACCGTCGTGCTCATCCCCATCGTGGCCACCCACGGCGCCGCGAAGCGGTCAGCACGACGAGTAGCGCCGTTGATGGATCGAACCGGTTTCGGCGTCGCGCCCACCTGCCTTCGTCTGAGCAGCGATGCGACGGGGATCCGTTAGCGAAGAAGTCAGACACAGCACCAAGGACCATTCGAGCTCCGGAACCGTTGAATGTCTCGGGACACGATGCGCCATCAGTGAGCTTCACGAGGCTCGTATCACTTGTTCAAGCAGGCTGCCAGCCAGTCAGCAAGGCGCCGGCCAGTTCATAGGCGATGTTTCCGAGCAAACGGAAGAACCACCGGCCCACGCGGATCCTCCAGATCCACGCGGCACCTGATGCGGAAAGTGTCCTCCACATTCTCCACAGTGATCACCTCAGTAGGCGACCCCGCGGCAACCAGTCGCCCTTGTTTCAACATGAGCACGTGGTCGGCATAGGCGGCCGCCTGGGGTAGGTCATGCAAAACAGCCACGACCGTACGGCCTTCGTCGACCAGGTCTGCGCACAGGTCGAGGAGGAGGTACTGGGCCGAAAGATCCAGAAATGTGGTGGGCTCATCCAGCAGGATGACTGGGGTGTCCTGGGCAAGGATCATCGCCAACCAGACACGTTGACGCTGGCCGCCGGAGAGCTCGGCGACCTGCCGGCCGACGAGGTCGGAAACCCCGGCGCGCTCCATCGCCCGGTTGATGGCCTCGGTGTCGCCGGGGGCGCTGCTACTAAGGATCGAATGGTACGGATGGCGGCCACGCGCCACGAGCTCCTCCACGCGCAGACCCCGTGGGGTCACAGTGGTTTGCGGCAGAAGACTGCAGGTACGGGCAAGCTGTCGACGTCCCATGCGGGCAACGTCCTGACCGAACACCGCGACGCTACCCTCGTCGGCAGACCGCAGCTGGGCCACAGCGCGCAGCAAGGTTGACTTGCCGCATCCATTCGGGCCGATGATAGCGCTGAAGCTGCCCCGCGGCACAGTGGCGCTGAGGCGGTCAACAGCGGTCAGGTCACCGAAGCGAATGGTGAGCTCGTTCATCTCGATCGCGGAGCTGATCACAAGGAACCTTTCCGGAGTTGTGAAATGAGAACTGCGCCGAGGAACAGCCCACCGATCAGGGCTGTGAGTATGCCCACTGGAAGCCCGTCCAGGAACGTCAGGCGCTGAACGGCCAGATCGGCCAGGCACACCGTCGTCGCGCCGACTAGCGCCGCGGATCCCATCGCCGGGAGCCCGGTCAGTCCGCGAGCCAAATGAGGTGCGGTGAGCGCCACGAAGGCGAGAGGACCTGCAGCTGCCACTGCACCCACGGTCAACAGGATTCCCACCGACAACGCGATAGTGCGCGTCCGGGCCGGGCGCGATCCGAGCCCATGGGCCACATCGTCGCCAAGGCTGATGAGATCGAGATCAATACGAAGCCCCAGCGCCACCAGACCCAGTGGGACGAGCACCGACCAGACGATAAGTGCATCACCCCAGGTGCGCGCGGTCAGCGAGCCCGTGAGTGCGGCCGCGAGAGCCATGGCCTCGGACTGGCGCGAGAAAACCAAGACGAACTGCGTCAACGCGGTGGCGGCTGCTGCGACACCGATCCCCGCGACGATCACCGCGCCGGGATTACGGAAGCCTGTAGTTGTGACCCACGGGACGATGACGCCGGCCGCAAGGGCACCACCCAGGGCGCCGAGACTGGTAGGAACATTGAGCGCACTCGCCACCGCCGTCCCAGCTCCGGCAGCCGTCGTAATCCCGATGACATCGGGGGTGACGAGAGGATTCGCCGTGGCTCGCTGGAACAGCGCTCCGGCCAGTCCAAGCGCCGCCCCGGCCCCGACCGCCACGGCAAGGCGTGGTCCACGCAGAATCGTCAGGACGAGGCTGCCACGGCCGGTGAGCAGCTCGACCAAAGCTTGCGGTTGGTTCGCAAGGGGAATCCCGAGCCTGCCGATGGCTAGCGTCCAAGCGCACGATGCCACCAGAATCGCCATCAGAATCACGACCGCGACGAGATGCCTGGTACGGCTGCGCTGGGCGAGGCGGACAGCAAGGTCATGCTGCGCGGCGTGGGAGCTAGGGGGCGCGTTCACAGCACACCTCGTGACCGGCGGATTACCGCTAACAGCAGCGGTGCACCCAAGAGTGCGGTCACTACTCCAACAGGCACCTCGGCAGGACGCAGAACCAGGCGTCCCAATACATCGGCCAGCAGCAGGAGCGTCGGTCCGAGCAGACAACACACCCCAATGAGCGCACGCGTCGAGCCGGGGGTGAGCCATCGCGCCAAATGCGGCGCAGCCAGACCAATGAAGGCGATAGGGCCGGTGAGCGCCGTCGCAGCCGCGGCCAGCAGAGCCGCCGCGGTGAGAGTGAGGGCACGCACGAGTGCGGGATGGTGCCCGAGGCCGGCGGCCACCTCGTCGCCGAGCGCCACGGCATCCAGGCCACGTCCCAGGGCAAACAGGCCCACGCATCCGACGGCGAGAATCGCCACGGACCAGCCGGGAGAGCCGCCTACTGCCAATGATCCCGCCGACCAGAAGCGCAGCGCGTCGAAGGCTGCCTGGTGGCGCAGGCTCACGGCCTGGGAGTACGCGACGGCAATAGCTGTCATCACGGCCCCTGCGAGCACCAACCTGGTGGCGTCGGGGCCACGTCCGAAACTGCTCAGCGCCATCACTGCAACCGTAGCCACCGCCGCTCCGGCGAAGGCTCCGCCGATGAGCTGGAGGCCAGCCAGCCCGGACAACGACGTCACCGTGACGATTCCGGCTGCTGCGCCACTTGTCAGGCCCAGAACCCCCGGATCCCCAAGGGGGTTTCGGGTGACTGTCTGGATTGCGGCCCCAGAACTGGCCAGTGCGGCACCAGCGACCAGTCCGCACAACGTGCGTGGGACCCGTGCTGCCAGCACCTCCCGCACGTGGGGATCGCCGCCACTGTGGATGGCTTCCGCCAGGTCGCGGAGTCCGATGGCTTTACTGCCCAGAGCAAGACTGAGCACACAGGTGATACCGAGCACCACCGCCACGAGAGCGGTGGCGACCAGAGTACGTCGACGAGCCAGCAAGAGTTAGTCCGTCACCTTCGCGACGGCCTGGTCGATGAGATCAGTGAGACGCGGAAGGCTCCACGGCACGGTGAGCGGGTTGATCATGCTGATCGCTGTGACGAGCTGCGGGTCAGTCGGGGCCACCACGCTGTCACGCTTGATGGCAGGGATGGACGAGTAGAGCCGCTGCGAGGTGGCCTGTTTCTTGGTCGCGGCATCCAGATAAAAGGTGAAGATGAGGTCAGAATCCTTGAGCTTATCGGCATTCTCGAGGCTGATGAGCGCCCAATCGGACCCATCGTTGGCCGTGATGGTATCGATAATTGGGTCGACCGTCAGGCCGAGCATGCTGATCAAGGCCACACGCTGCTCCGTAGGACGAAAGATGCCCAGCGTTCCCTGGCCTTGGGTGTAGATGTAGCTGAAGGTGATGCCCTTCCACCTTGGATGCTGAGCAGCAGTGTCGGCGAGGGTTTTCTTGAGGTCGCTAATGACTTTGTCGCCGTCGCTGGGGCGCCCCAGCGCCTTGGCCACCATGCGGATCTCGCCGTCCCAAGTAGTGGTCCAGGCGGATTTCTCGTAGGCGACAGTCGGGCAGAACGCGGTCAGTTGGTCATACTGTTTCTGGGTGAGCCCTGACCATGGAGCGAGGATCAGGTCGGGCTCGAGCTCCGCAATGGCCTCGACGTCGAGTTGCTCACCGCCGGCGAATAGAGCCGGAAGGGGCCGACCCGCCTTCTCGAAGGCTTCTCGGTTCCAGGGTAGGTATCCATCCTTGTCAGCTCCCCAGGCATAGGTTTCGACGCCAACCGGATAGACCCCCATACTGATGAGGGCCTCAGTGGCGCCCTGCCCGATGGTGACAATTCGCTGAGGCTCCTGCTTGATGGTCGTGGATCCCAAGGCGTGGCGAATCACAACGGGGAAACTGCCCGCCGACGCGGTTTCGGTGGACGTTGACCCAGCACTCGAGCGGTCACTGCCGCAACCGACGAGGGCAGACAACGAGGAGGCTCCCGCCAGGGCGAGCAGCCCGCGACGAGGCATGCTGGGACGCAGATCTGAGAGGCACATTTCTGGTGTTCCTTTGGGGTGATGTGGGCCCGGCGCGATCGCGCCGGGAAGGCTAGGATTCGGCGTGCCCTTGCCGCCAGTAGCCCATGAAAGCTACCCGGTCGCGAGGGCAGCCGCGTTCGCGGACAAGGAAGCGGCGCATGCGTTTCACGGCCCCTGATTCGCCTGCCAACCAGGCAAAATGTTCGCCGTCGGCATCGCTGACGGGTTCATCCCAGAGGGTTCCCGCGTCATCGTCAAGATAGCCATCCGGCACAGTTTCGGGCGCTTCGGGCGGCCAGGGCAGCGCGTGGAGTTCACGTTCGAGCAAGCTGCCGGGGGCCTCACCGTCGCGGCACAGCAATCTGACCTCGACCCCGGGCGGGGCCGTGAGGGTCCAGGCATCTTCAACAGTCGGCATCTCGACCAGAATGGTGCCGACGACATCGGTGCCCAGGGATGCGGCGATGTTGGCTATTGCCGGTGCCGCGGTTTCGTCGCCAGCCACCAGGATCTGCTTGGCGCTGCCCGGACGCCAAGCCAGGCCCACAGTGTCGATCCCCTCCACCTCGGCACGCGGGACGGCGACAACGAGCCGATCACCAGCGGACACGGTTTCGATCCATCGGCCCGCGGGTCCGCTGGTGCCGTGGCGGACCACATCGACGTCGAGCTCAGCCCTGTCTGGACGCATGGCCCGTGCCGTGTAGGTCCTCACAGACGGCTGATCGTTTGCCGGTAAGGACACGAGTGCGGCATACCAATCTGGACTACGTGGAATGCCTACCAAGGCATCACCATCACATCGGGGCAGGACAAGCTTGATCCGACGGTCGAGGCAGAGCGGAGCGGCCTTCCGTAGCCCTTCTCCGCTCAGGGTGACCCGACGCATCGAGGGGCATAGATCGCGCACAGCGTCGACGCGGACGTCAACTGCGGTATACGGGGGCTCTGACCTCATGGCGCAGACCATAACATAATTAGGTAAGCCTTGCCTAACGTAATTCCCTCGCGCCTTGGAGGGTTGTGCCGATTTAAGCTACTGCAACAAATGTTCCAGTAGATGTTCCAGTACCCCACCGCACCGCCCGTACACATTAAGCCGAACCCCACCGGATTCCGAAGGGTAGAAGCATCACGGGCCCAGCGCGAGCTGACCACATCTCCAGAGCGGGCGCCGCGCATTCCTGGGATTCAACCCCATGAATACACGGTATTCACAGCCACAGGGAGAAACCATGAGCACCATGACAATATCCGCATGAACGAGCAAGACGCCGAGCTCATCCGCAAGTTCGCCCGCTTCGAGGGCGTCACCATCTCCGACTTCGCCCATGCCGCCATCCTGGAGAAGATCGAGGACTCCTACGACCTCCGCATCGCTGACCGAACTCCACGACGCTCTCGACACGCACTATCCCGGGCTTGGTATGGACGACCCAGTCGACGTGGTGACCTTCAACGTGAGCGAATCCACGTCACTCGACGCCGACTCCCGAAGTCAGGGAAACGCGAGCTGACACCCCGTCATTCCCTCAAAGCGTGAACCTCTCGTCCTGTTAGGAGGGTTCGTCTCCGTCTTGACCGTCTCCAGCGCTTCTGCCGCTGTGTTTGTGTTGTTGGCGGGTGCGGAATCGGGTGCGGAGTTGTGGCCGCTGTAGCGGGTCGAGTGTTGTTGGTGGGATGAACGCGGGAAGGTGCTCTTCGGTCCAGGTGATGTGCCATTGATCAGCGCCGGGGCGGGATTCGACCAGCCCGTGGTGGTGCGGGCACAAAGCCACCCCGTTGGTCAGGGCGGTGGGGCCGCCGTTCCACCACGGCACGACGTGGTGGATGTCGCACCCGGCCGGGGCACGGTCACATCCGGGGAACACACAGCCTCCATCGCGCTGGAGCACCGCCAGGCGGACGGTGCCGGTGAAGAAGCGTTGTTCGTGGCCGATATCGAGCGGGACCCCTGCGGTGTCGAGCACGATCGGTAACACTCCGGCATCGCAGGCGATCTGGCGGGCATTGGCCCAGGACACCGCCGTCCCATCGACCAGCAGGCGCACCAACCAACCCCTCCGGCCTCACACCAGCATCCGTGACCGCCTGCACCATCGCATCCATGACCCCACAATCGCACAAGGGTACGACAGAATCCGACACACTCACCTACACCGTCGATCGCATTCAACCAGCGGCGGCGACTGCGCAAGCAGCAGCGACGGCAGCTTCCACCGTGTTGCTCGTGACAGGCTGACCTTCGATGAGAGCCTGATAGTGCAGAGGACCCGCGAGCAGGCGCGTCACCACAGCCGCGTCGGCGGAGCAGCCATGACGCAGCAGGATGCTGGCCACTTCATCTTGGCGGTCACGCCAGAACTTCGACAGGTGGGCCTGCACCTCAGCATCTGGCCAGGCCAGGAGATTCTTGATCAGAACCGGACCATCCCCGGCCAAGTTGACGGCCAGCCGCTCAGCGACCACTCGGAGATCGCTTGCAAGACTTCCAGCCTCCGGGATCTCGGACGTGGTGGCGATGTCGTCAGCCAAGTCGGCCACGATCCCGGCCGGGGTCCTCCACCGGCGATAGACCGACGATCGATGCACCCCCGCCCGGTCTGCGATGACACCGATGCGCATGCCAGCGCAGCCCTGCTCCACGAGCAGCGCCCGCGTCGCGGCAAGAACCGCCTTCCGATTCTCGGCGGTGCGGCCACCTGGGCGGCGGGTACCCACGGCAGGGACGGGAGCGACGGTTGCGTCTTTCACAGAACCATCTTAACGCGACAAATCGTTGCGTTAGAATGCATGGCATGTGGCGACCTTCATCACTTCAGGCCCGTGGCGCACAAGCTGCGCGCTCGGGCAGCATCGACCCATCCGCGACGGTGCACGCCAGCGCGAACATCGAACTGCCGGTCCCTGCCGAGGCGGCGTGGGACGTCGTGGCCGACATTGACACCTGGCCCCGATTTCTGCCGGGAGTCTCCCGCGCTCGCATCATTCACTCCACGGGCAGCGACGATGCGCACCCTGGACCGGGCGCGGAGTTCAGGTGGACGTCCGCAGGAGTTCCGCTGCGCTCGCGCGTGGAGGTTGCAGATCCGGCCCGGGAGTTGACATGGACAGGCGTGGCTTTCTGGCTTGTTGCGGTGCACCGCAACACGCTCGAACCGTTCTCCGACGACGCCTGTCGCCTCACGAGCGAAGAGAGCATGGCAGGTCTGGGCGCCCCCTGGCTCATGCCTGTGGACAAACTCGAACGGCAGCTGACCGGATTCGTGCAGGCGATTCGGGACGAAGCAGTGCGCCGACACGGCTGACAGTCATCCACACGCAGATGTTCCCCGCCGAGCTCGAATGCCAGGGACCCAGATCATGGGGACACGTCCCCGAGTCGGTCGAGGAGGGGCTTGTCGTACGTGGCGATGTGAGCGATGGCCCCGTTCAGAGACTGCAGGTCGCCCTCGCTCCGGGTCGACGGGCAGCGCGACAGCGTCCGATTCAGCCAGCGCCTGCTGAAGACGGGGCCAGGCCGGATCGTCGACGGCCAATGAGACGTTCGATGTCGTTCATGGGCTTCCCTTCGCCTGTCATGTTCACATCTCCAGATGGAGGGCGCAAGGCCACGCCTCACGCTCCCGATAGTCGGCCTGTCTGACCTGCACGCCTTGCTCGGCGAGACGAGCAGCCTTGGGGGCGCGAACGATGGCACCGGTCTGCGGGGAACCCGGAGGCAAGGATTTCGTCAACGACGAGCCGAGCAAGCTGGCCAGTGGCTCCGCCATCCACCCGGATCACCCGACCGCGCCCGGGGAGATGACATCGAGCCCAGCCGCCTCCGCCGCTTCCCCAAGCCGACGGTCATAGGTCAAGACAGCATCAGCATCAAGGCGAATGGCAGCCTCCAGATGCAAGGCATCAAGAGTGCGCAGATACTGCATCGGCAGGAAGCCTGCGGATCGATACGTTGCACGGTCGAGGGCCGCCAGCGACACACCCTCCAAGAGTGCACTCACTTTCGACTGGTCCCGACCTTCCCGGACTGCCATGCGACGCAGCTCGGTCTCAAGAAGATCACTCGAGACAAGGCGCGCATCCTCGTGATCAAGCCAGTTCACCAGCTCGCGAGTCTCGGGCTGAGCAACAAGCAGTGCGCCCAGCGAGGACGTATCGACATACACCAGCGGAGCGGTACTCACACCCGATCTCCGCGCAGTTCGTCGAGGATTCGGTTCATCGGCCGATCATGGTCAGTCGGCTGGGGCGCCAGGTCGGACCAACCACCGACTCGCTTCGCCGGTCGCGAGATGGGCAGCGCGGGCGGTGGAGCATCGAGCGGAACGATGCGCCCGACGGGGACACCGCGATTGGTCAGTACGAACGAATGCCCCTCGCTCACCTCACGTAGCACGCGTCCAGATTCGTTGCGCAACTCGCGCTGCGAGAGGCTCTCACTGTGTGCTTCAACCGAACTCATGCACCAATCGTAGCACCCGTGCTACACGTTGAAGCGGAACTCCACCACGTTCCGCAGCCGAACAATCTTTGGGTCTGCACTGTCAGCCGGTGGCAATGTGCCCACGCAATGCCTCGGCGAGAGGCGGCAGATGAGTCTCGACGACATCACGGACCACGTCGATGTCGACTCCGAAGTACTGGTGCACCAAGATGTTGCGAAAGCCCCGAATCTCAGGCCAGGCGATCTCAGGGTGCGCGCCGGTGATCTCCTCGGGAAGGTGACTCACGGCTTCGCCGATGATCTGCAGATTCCGCTCGATCGCATCCTCTGCCATCTCCGCGATGTCACTCTCACGATCCAGCGCAGCGACGTACTTCTGGCACCGCTCGACTGCCTCTAGCGCATCAGCGATGCGCCGCTCCGGACTGCGACTCACAGTGGTACTGCCTCGGCGAGCGCCGAGGCGGAGACCGGACGCTTGAGCAGTTGGGCAGGAAACACGTCGATGTCATCGCGCCCGAACAGCGCGCGCGTCTCCTCGAGCAGACCGGATGCACGCATCAGGACGTTCCCTTCGGCAGGGTCCATCTCGACGAGGATGTCGATGTCCGATCCTGCAGTCGCGGTGCCGCGGGCGACGGACCCGAACAACTTCGGATTGGTAGCGCCGTACCGATCGAGGAGCATCTGGAACTCGTCACGGCGCGCAGCGAGCAGCTCGCGCAGGGCGAGCGTCTCGGGCGACATGACGGTCTCAGACATGCTTCCAGAGTACCGGCCCTGACGGCACGTCGACACGGAATCGACTGGACCGACCCTCGCGCACTCACAAAGTTCGGGGAACGCGAACCCACTGAACCCTGGACGTGGGCGGGCCTCGCCCGGGCCGTGACCGGGCCGACCTGGGGTGGCTGCCTCGAAGCGTTGCCAGCGGATTCTCACAGCGGGACGCCTTCCGTCCGACCCGCACGTTCTGGACAGCGGCGTCCTGATCGTCGAGACCTCCGAGCAGTTGTCGCCCGCAGAGGATGTCGGCCGGATCCTGCGTTCACTCGGTGAACGCAGCCTGCTGGCTTCGGTGGACGCCGTGCTCGTGGCCCGACCACCGGTCACTGATTTCGACCGACACCCGGACGCCACCGAGCGGGCGCGTCTCCGTGCCGAGCAGCGCGACGCAGTCCTGGAGCAGATAAACCGCGACAACCCCGACGCCCTGGTGTGCATCGGCGTCCCGTTCGGACATACCCGACCGCAGTGGATCATTCCGCACGGCGGCATGATGACCGTTGATGGAGTCAACCAGCGCGTCCTTGCTGACTACTCCTGAGCCAGCGCTGCGCGGGGCCGGCTCACGCAGCCATACAAGCTCCTTTGCGCGGGTCAGGTTGTGGAGGCATCGTCCGTCTTCTTCCGCGCCGTCATCGCCGCATGCGGACGCTTCCCCTCGTCATGTCTGGTCTCGACGAGCTCCGGGATGAAGCCGGCTTCCTCCACGCAACGGGCCATGTCACTGACCGGCCAGAACCATGCCGGTGCGACGGCATGGTCGAACCGCTCGCGGTCGGGTCCAGTGAAAAACCCGATCAGGACCGTGCCGCCTGGGCGAAGCGCGGTGGCGAATCCGGCAAGAATCCTCGGGACATGCTCGGCTTCGGCATGGATGAGCGAGTACCACGCAAGGATTCCTCCGACGCTGGCGGGTGCCACCGGCAACGGGTCAAGCTCGCCGACCTCGAATCGCACGTGCGGGAATCGATTCTTCGCCGACGCGATGAAGGCCTCGACCATGTCCACACCGAAGACCTCGACGCCGATCCGGGACAGATGGTCACTCCAGTGGCCCGGACCGCATCCCGCGTCCACAATGGGGCCACTCACTCCCCGTGCCCAGGTCGTGATCGCCTCGCAGTCGGGCACAGCCATGGCATCCATCGACCCGAGCAGCTCGATGTACTCTTCGGCGCGCTTCTCGTACGCCGATTGCACAGCATCCTTACAGGTCATGGATCCAGCCTGCCATCATCGATGCATGAGCACCGTGCACGACAACCAGCGCGCGAACCGCTACGAACTCCACGATGACAGCCACCTGATCGGTATCGCCGACTACGTGCTGTCGGGTGATGCGATCGCATTCACTCACACCGAAGTCCCACCCGAATTTGGCGGGCGCGGCTGCGCCCGCGAACTGGTCACCGAGGCGTTGACGGTCCAGTGGGCGTCCAGCATCTCGGCGGTCAGGTCGCCGAGGGCCCCATCGCCGCCCGATCGGGCGTGGTTGCAGACGAGGATGTCCAGATGGCCAAGCTCCGTCACAGCTCTATGCACGGCAGCCTCGGGAGCACCGTCCTGAGCCATATCAACCGCAAGGTCGACGACGCGCTGGCTGGAGTCAGCACGATTCGCGTCGAGCTCCTGCATCACTGCCTCCAGGTCGTCCCCACCCCACGGTTGGTCCAGGTCATGCGGCCGATGGTGCGTCACGAGCACGTCAGCCCCGCTTCGGACCAGCCTCGACGCAATCGCGAACCCAATCCCCTGCCGACGACTGACCCCCGTCACGAGTGCCGCTAGTCCTCGAAGTGACCGGGCGCTCATGCAGTCCGTAGCGGCTGAATGCTGTCCAGCGCGTCCCCGAGGGCGTCCATCTCGACCTCAAGGTCATAGCGCACCTGCAGGTTGATCCAGAACTGCGCACTCATGCTGAAGAAGCGCCCCAGACGCAGAGCCGTATCCGTCGTGATCCGACGCTTGCCGTGCACGATCTCGTTGATCCGACGCGGCGGAACGCCGATGGATACTGCCAGCCGGTTCTGAGTTACGCCCATTGGAACGAGGAACTCCTCCATGAGGATCTCGCCCGGATGGATCGGGGGAATCTTGTCATCCATGTCGCACCTCCTAGTGATAGTCGACAATCTCAACCTCGCCGGGGCCCGCAGGAGTCCAGACGAAGCAGATCCGCCACTGGTCGTTGATTCGGATGCTGTGCTGACCGATCCGGTCGCCCTTGAGTGCTTCCAGCCGGTTCCCCGGTGGAACGCGGAGTTCATCAAGCTCGTGGGCAGCATCGAGTAGCAACAGCTTTGTGAGCGCCTTCTTGTGCAGACGAGAGTCGAGACGCTTGACGCGCTGTCGCAGGAACAGGCGTTCGGCATCGCGGTCGGCAAAGGAGACGATCACCCGACCATCATATAACGCAGCGCGTCATTAACGCTAGACGTTAAACCGGAACTCGACGACGTCACCATCAGCCATGACGTAGTCCTTGCCTTCGAGTCGCATTTTGCCGGCTGCTTTCACTGCAGCTTCGGAGCCGAGCTCGTCGAGATCGTCGAAGCTCATGACTTCGGCCTTGATGAAGCCCTTTTGGAAGTCGGTGTGGATCACGCCCGCGGCTTCGGGGGCCGTCCAGCCCTTCTTGATGGTCCAGCCGCGCGCTTCCTTCGGGCCTGCGGTGAGGTACGACTGCAGGCCGAGCGTGTCGTAACCGACACGGGCCAGCACGTCGAGACCTGGTTCGTCGATGCCCATGTCAGCGAGGAATTCGCGCGCCTCGTCTTCCTCCATTTCGACGAGCTCCGCTTCGAACTTCGCGTCGAGGAAGATGGCCTCGGCAGGCGCGACGATCTCGCGCATCTTGGCCTTGAGGTCGTCGTCGGCGAGCTCCTCTTGCGAGCAGTTGAACACGTAGATGTACGGCTTGGCGGTAAGAAGGTGCAGCTCGTAGAGCAGTTCGTGGTCGAGGTCGGCCTTGCGCACTGGCACCCCCGCCTCGAGCGCTTCCTTCGCCGCGACGAACGCCTCGAACTTTGGCCGCACTTCCTTCTTGATGCGCGCCTCCTTGTCGACGCGTGGCAGCGCCTTCTCGACAGTCTGGAGGTCCGCCAGGATGAGCTCGGTGTTGATGGTGTCGATGTCGTTGGCGGGGTTGACCTTGCCGTCGACGTGGAGGATGTCGTCGTCCTCGAACACGCGCGTGACTTGGCAAATCGCGTCGGCCTCACGGATGTTCGCAAGGAAGGCGTTGCCCATGCCCTCGCCCTCGCTGGCGCCCTTCACGATGCCCGCGATGTCGACGAAGCTCACCGTCGCGGGGATGA
Source organism: Propionibacteriaceae bacterium (assembly GCA_032576855.1). Lineage (GTDB taxonomy): Bacteria > Actinomycetota > Actinomycetes > Propionibacteriales > Propionibacteriaceae > Arachnia. The sequence goes on along the minus strand of JAWFWL010000006.1, from coordinate 63,106 downwards.
TCTTCTCCGACTTGTAAATCTCCGCCAGACGCGGCAACCGCGGATCCGGCACCCCGACGACGCCGACGTTAGGCTCGATCGTCGCGAACGGGTAGTTCGCCGCGAGCACGTCGTTGCGGGTCAGAGCGTTGAACAGGGTTGACTTGCCGGCGTTGGGAAGGCCGACGATTCCAATCGTGAGTGCCACGCCAGCCGAGTCTACTAACCCACCCCGCGCGCGCCTACTTTGCCCGGTCCCAACGGAAGAGCCACGTCGCCAGCGCCGCGAACACCACAAGAATCCCGACGAGCACCACCACCGACACCCACGGCCAGGCCTCCCCGGACCACGACGCGCGCACCAGCTCGACCACGTGGTATACCGGCGAGAACCGCATCAGCGCCTGCACCCCGTCGGGTATCGTGGCAGTCGGGATCATGGTGCCCGAGGTGAGCATGAGCAGGATCATCAGGCCATTGCCGATGCCCGTCGCGGCCGCCACACTCGGGTAGATCGCCGCGAGTGTGTAGCCGATCGCGAGCATCGCGAGGTGCCCCAGCACCAGCGCCCCGACGACACCCAGCACCATCGCCGGCCATGAGACCCCGAACGCGGCCAGACCGACGATTAGGGTGAGCAGCGCGCCGAGAAGACCCAGCCCGAAGTACACCGTCAGGTCCGCCGCGACGAACGTCCGCGGCTCCAGCGGGGTAATGCGGAGCCTGGTCAGGGCGCCGGTCTCGCGCAGGGTGAGCTGCTGCTGCGGCACCACCATGATCGCGACGATCATGATGGCGATCACCGTCATGCCCGGCAGCATCTGGTCAACAAAGCCCTGCATCCCGAACTCCGGGCTTGGCTCATTGCCGAAGATCAGCCCCAGCACGACGAGCAGCGCCGGCGAGAAGATAATGAGGAAGAAGAACCCGACGGGCTCACGCAGGTTGGATTTCAGCAGCGCCTCGACGAGCGCTCGATAGCCGCGCATGTCACTCCCCTTCCCGCATGCGACGCCCGGTCAGCGCAAGAAACACATCCTGCAGCGTCGGTTCGACGGTCTTCATCTCCTGCACGACGACATCCTCCGCCGCCAGCAGCGCCATCACCCTAGGCGCGAACCCATCCGCGCCACGCACGACGACCCACTCGCCCACGCATTCCACGGAGGTGACCCCGTCGGCGAGGCGCAGGTCGACGTCAGCCAGGGCCTCCCCCACGATTCGCAGCCTGAGCGACGCCCCACCCGCGTGCCGCTCGATCAGCTCGCGTGTCGTGCCCTCGGCGATGATCTGACCGGCGTCGATGATGGCGATGCGATCACACAGCGCCTGCGCCTCCTCCATGGAATGCGTAGTCAGGACTATGGTTCGGCCATCGTCGCGCAGACCGCGCAGGACATCCCAGATCGCGAGACGGGCCTGTGGGTCGACGGCCGAGGTGAGCTCGTCGAAGAACAGGAGCTCGGGGTCGTGCAGCATCGCCAACGCGATGAACACCCGCTGCCGCTGCCCGCCCGAGAGCCGCTCGACGCGTGCCCCCGCCTTGGCCGCAAGGCCGAGCCCGGCGAGCAGCTCGTCGACGTCGCGGGTCCGCGGATAGAACGACGCGAACGTTCGTAGCGCCTCGCGCACGGTGAGCCGCGGGATGATCGTCGACTCCTGTAGCTGTGTCCCCATCCTTTCGACGAGGACATCGTGCTGCGCGATGGGATCGAGGCCAAGCACCGACACCGTCCCAGAAGTAGGCCGATCAAGGCCTTGCAGCACATTCAGCAGCGTGGTCTTCCCCGAACCATTCGGGCCGAGCAGACCAAAAATCTGATGCGCTTCGACGGTGAGATCCACCCCATCGACGGCGCGCACATCCTTGAAGTGCCGATGCACGTCGCGGCATTCAATGGCTGCCATCAGGCACCTCGCGGTGGTTCAGCGGGCTGCGGCAGGGCCTCCAACATGTCGGCAAGTGCGGCGCTCGGCAAGATAACGATGCCCCGTTCGCGGTCGGCCAGGAGCAGCACCTGGTCTCCCGGCTCGTAGCCGAAGAGCTCGCGGGCCCCTTTCGGGATCACGATCTGCCCCTTCGGCCCGATCGTCAGCGTGGCAGCAAACCGCCCCTCCACAGGCGGCAACCCTGTCTCCTCACCCATTACTTCTCCTACTAAGTAGAACTCGTAGGAAAAGTATAACTCAAGAAGTGCTGGCCACAACCCGTTTTTGATAGACGGGGTCGCGATGCACCGCCTCGCCGACCACAAAGTCGACGTACCCGACACACTCCCACCCATGTTTGGCATAGAACCGCTGGGCGCGATGGTTGTCGTAATTCACATTCAGCCACAGCCCCTCAACACCCTGCTCGACGGCGCGACGCCCTGCCGCGTCGAGCAGCGCGGTGGCCACACCCTTCCCGTGATACTCGCTTCGCACGTAGCACTTCGAGAGCAACCCCGACGTCGCGAGCGTGACGCCCACCTCGGGGGCGGGGGCACCGTCGGGGCCGAAGAAGAGCAGCACGTAGCCGAGCAGGTGTGTGTCGTCGCAGGCCACGAGCACATCGCGTTCCGGGTGGGCGATGTGTGCCTCGAAGTGCCGCGCGGTGAGGTGCGCGTCGATGTAGGCGCGCATGTCGTGCTCGCTGAGGGAAGGCGGGCAGGCCATGGGGAATGTCTGGGTGGCGAGGTCGACGACGGCGGCGGACTCGTCGGGACGGGCCGGCCTGATGCAGTAGCTCATAGTTCCTCCGTGCCATGCGAAAACTATTACGAAATGTTTGCGTATCGAAAATACGTAGGTTAGGCTCCCCTAAGTCGCGACGTACAACCCATCGCATCGAGAAAGACCGAGATGAACCTACAACGTCTGGCCGCCCTTGTCGCCGCAGGGCTCGTCGGCCTCGCCGCCTGCTCCCCCAGCAGCGACCCCTCGACGGAACCCAGCACCGCGGGCAACACCACCCAGGTCACCGACGCGCGAGGCACCGTCGACGTGCCCGCCAGCCCCCAGCACGTCGTCGCCACCGACAACCGCATCTTCCAAACCCTGCAGGCCTGGGACATAAAGCTCGTGGCTGCCCCCAAGAAACTCATCTCGAGCAACAACCCGTACAAAAAGGACGAGAGCATCGTCGACCTCGGCAATCACCGCGAACCCGACCTGGAAGCGATCGTTGCGACGAAGCCAGACCTCATCTTGAACGGGCAGCGTTTCGCGCAGCACTACGACGCCATCAAGAAACTCACTCCCGACGCGGCGCTCGTCGACACTGATATCTCCCCTGACAAGCCCCTCGACGAGGAACTGAAGCGCCAGACCACCCTGTTGGGCGAAATCTTCGGCAAGCAGGACGAGGCAAAGCAGCTCATCGCCGACTTCGACGCCGCCATCAAGCGAGTCAAGGACGTCAACACGTCGGACAAGTTCATGGCCGTCATCACCTCTGGTGGCGAGATCAACTACGCCGCGCCCGGCAAGGGCCGCACACTCGGCCCCGTCTTCGAGATCCTCGGCCTCACCCCCGCTCTCGAAACCGACGGCTCGTCGGACCACACCGGCGACGACATCTCCGTCGAAGCCATCGCCCAGTCGAACCCCGACTGGATCCTCGTGATGGACCGCGACGCAGCCGTGAGCGCCAACAAAGGCGAGAAGTACACGCCAGCGAACGAGTTACTCAAGGAATCGGCGGCGCTGAAGAACGTGACCGCCGTGAAGAAGAACCAGATCGTCTACATGCCGCAAGACACCTACCTCGACGAAAGTATCCAGACGTACACCAAGTACTTCAACGAGTTGGCAGACGCCATGGAAAAGGCATAGCCCCCAGCCGATGACCACCATCACCCAGCCAAGAACCGCGACGCGAACCGCCACACTTCCACGCGCCCAACGAGCCACCGCCGCTCGGCCCGCGCACAAACTCTCGTGGCGGTTCGCCGTCGCGGCTCTTGGCACCGTGGGGCTGGTGCTGGCGTCGTTGTTCGTCGGCGTCTACGACGTGTTCGGCTCCACCGATGGCGCCCAGATGTTTGCGATCACCCGCATCCCGCGCACGCTCGCGCTGGTGCTGGCGGGGGCCGCGATGGCGATGTCTGGCCTCGTCATGCAGCAACTCACGCAGAACCGTTTCGTCGAACCCACCACCACCGGCACCACCGAGTGGGCCGGGCTCGGGCTGCTGCTGGTGATGATCGTCGCGCCGGGGGCATCGCTGCTCGTCAAGATGGTGGTGGCGGTGCTGGCGGCCTTTATCGGCACGATGCTGTTCTTCTTTATTTTGCGACGGGTCACCCTCCGCTCGGCGGTGATCGTGCCGATCATCGGGTTGATGCTCTCGGCGGTGGTGGGCGCGTGCTCGTCGTACATCGCCCTCACCACCAACATGCTGCAGAGCATGGGCATGTGGTTCCTCGGCTCGTTCACGTCGGTGGTGCAGGGCCAGTACGAGCCGCTGTGGGCGGTCGTCGCCGTCGCCATCGCCGTGTTCATCGCAGCCGACCGGTTCACCGTCGCGGGCCTCGGCGAGGACATCGCCACCAACGTCGGGCTCAACTACCGCCGCGTGGTACTCGTCGGCACCGGGCTCATCGCGGCTGCGACGGGCATCGTCACCGTCGTGATCGGCAACCTCCCGTTCTTAGGGCTGATCGTGCCGAACATCGTGTCGCTGTACCGCGGCGACAACCTACGCTCCAACCTGCCGTGGGTGTGCCTGCTTGGCATCGCGACGGTGACCCTCGCCGACATCATCGGGCGGGTCATCATCATGCCGTTCGAGGTGCCCGTCGGAACTATTTTGGCCATGGTGGGGTCGGTCGTGTTCATCGCGTTGCTGCTGCGGAGACGCCGTGCCTGAGCTCGCCGTCGACGCCGCCCCTGCACCTGCCCCCACCCGCCAGCGCCGCGCCCGCACCAGCTCCGGCGCCTTCCCGACGGCCGGACACCGCCGTCGCTATTGGACGATCTTCGCGGGCATGCTGGCAGCCGCGGCGCTGTTCGTCTTTGGCAATTTGGCTTGGGGGAACCCCATGCCGCTCGGCACCGAGGGCTGGTGGCTCATCGCGAAGCTTCGGGTCACCAACATGGCGGTGATCGTCGTGGTGGCGTTTTGCCAAGGCCTCGCCACCGTCGCGTTCCACACCATCACGAACAACCGCATCATCACGCCGTCGATCATGGGCTTCGAGTCGCTCTATCGGCTGGTGCAGACCGTCGCCGTGTTCGCCCTCGGCGCCGCGGGCGTCGCGATGGTGCAAGGCGTGTGGCAGTACCTCGCGCAGGTGGCGCTCATGGTGGGGTTCGCCGCGCTGCTCTATGGCTGGCTACTCACCGGCAAGCGCGCAAACCTGCATCTCATGCTGCTCATCGGCATCGTGCTCGGCACCGGGATGGGCGCGATCGCGACGTTCCTGCAGCGCTTGCTCACGCCCGGCGAGTTCGACATCCTCACCGCGCGGCTCATCGGTTCCATCGCGAACGCCGATGCCACCTACCTGCCGGTGGCCGTGCCGCTGGCGGCGCTCGCCGGCGGTGGCATCTGGGTGATGTCCAGAAAGCTCGACGTGCTGGCGCTCGGCCGAGCCACCGCCGCCAATCTGGGTGTCGATCACCGGCGCCACTCGATCGTCGTGCTGCTGCTGGTGGCGGTGCTGATGGCGGTGTCGACGTCGCTGGTGGGGCCGATGGCGTTCCTGGGATTCCTGATCGCCATGATTTCCTACCAGCTGGCCGACACCCACGACCACCGCTACGTGTTCCCCATGGTGTGGCTCACCGGCATCGTTACCCTTGCCGGGGCGTATTTCGTGCTGAAGCATCTGTTCTACGCTGAGGGCTCCGTCGGCATCATCATCGAGGCCATCGGCGGAACCTTCTTCCTCATCTACGTGCTGCGAAAGGGGCGCCTGTGATCTCCGTCAACGCCGCTGGCAAGCGCTACACCGACGAGGTGCGCATCGGCCCTGTCGATCTGGACATCCCCGCCGGGGGCGTGACGGCCCTCGTCGGGCCGAACGGGGCAGGAAAATCCACGCTGCTGACGATGATCGGACGCCTGCTCGGCATGGATGAGGGCAGCATCCAGGTGGCGGGCCTCGACGTGGCCACCACGAAGTCTCAGGATCTCGCGAAAGTGCTGTCGATTCTGCGACAGGAGAACCACTTCATCACCCGGCTGACGGTGCGCCAGCTCGTCGGGTTCGGACGCTTCCCCCACTCGGGCGGACGCCTCACGGAGCACGACGAGCGGATCATCGACGACGCCATCGATTTCCTCGATCTGAGCGACTTGGAGGGGCGCTACCTCGACGAGCTCTCCGGCGGGCAGCGACAGCGCGCGTACGTCTCGATGGTGCTGGCCCAAGACACCGACTACGTGCTACTCGACGAGCCGCTGAACAACCTCGACATGGCGCATGCCGTGCACATGATGCGCCACCTGCGCAGCATCGCCACCGAACTCGGCCGCACCGTCGTCATTGTGCTGCACGACATCAACTTCGCCGGCGCCTACGCCGACCGCATCTGCGCCATGAAGAACGGCCAGGTGCAGGCCTTCGGCACGCCGGAGGAGATCATGCGCTCCGACGTGCTGACCAGCATCTTTGATACCCCCGTCGACGTGATTCCCAGCCACCGGGGACCCGTCGCGGTGTACTTCTGAGGGGCGCCGTCTGCGGGAGTTTCAGCCTGCCCAGTAAGCGCCGAGCGCGCGCGACAGGTAGCCCGGATCTTCCACGCCACACAGCTCGCGAGCGGAGTGCATCGAGAGCAGCCCGATACCGACGTCGACGGTGGTGATGCCAAGCCTGGTGGCTGTGATGGGGCCAATCGTGGAACCACAGGCCGTGCCGTTGTTGCTCACGAATGGCTGCGTGGGCACGTCGGCGCGCTTGCAGGCGTCCATCCACAGCGCTGTGCCGAGCCCGTCGGACGCGTAGCTTTGCTGGGCGTTGAGCTTCAGCAGCGGACCCTGGTTGGGCTGCGGACGCACCACAGGGTCGTGGTGGTTTGGATAGTTGGGGTGGACGAGGTGCCCGGTGTCGGCGGACACGCAGCTCGAACGAGCCTTGAACGCACTGGCTGCGTCAACGTCGAGACCGTAGCCAGCAGCGATTCGAGCGAGCACATCCTCCAGAATGGGGCCAGCCGCACCAGACGTGGTCTTGGAACCGACTTCTTCGTGATCGAAGGCTGCGAAGATCTGCACGTTAGCGGTGGGCTGCGCCTGCTCCATGGCGACGAGGGCCGCGTGCGTGCAGGCAAGATTATCCAGTCGCGAGGACGCGAAGAACTCCTCGTTCAACCCAATCACGTGCGGAGTTTGGGTGTCGAAGGTGTAGAGGTCATGGAACGCGACGGCGGACCGCTCGACTCGGGCGAGTTCGGCGAGGTGCGCCATGAGGCCGCCCTTAGGCGCCGTCGTCAGGATAGGCTGCAGGTGATTCTGCTTGTCAAGATGCAGTGCCTCGTTGGCGGTCCTGTCAAGGTGGACAGCGAGTTGAGGGATGCGGCAGATTGGCCCGGAGCGCACGAGGTGCTGTTCCCCGTCGGTGGTGACGAGGCGCCCGGCGATGCCGAGGTCGCGGTCCAGCCACGAGTTGAACAGCGGGCCGCCGTAGATTTCGACGCCGATCTGCGTCCACCCCGCCGACTGCAGTAGCTCCCCAGGCTTCACTTTGAAGGCGGGCGAATCGGTGTGTGTGCCGACGATGCGCGCGCCGGCATCGTCGGAGAGTGCGTCGGGCGCAACCCACGCGACGACGGCACCCTGCCGCACGATGAAGTACTTGCCGGCGATGCTTTGCCAGGGCTTGCGCTCGTCCAGCTGCCTGAACCCGGCACTGACAAGGCGCTCAGCGATATTGGCAGCCGCGTGGTACGAGGTGGGTGACGAGCTGACGAACTGGGCGAGATCCGCGATGTGTTCCTGCATGCGTCTACTCTATGGGGCCGCCGGGTTTCGACACGCCCGCTGCGCGGGCGGCTCAACCACCGGATGCCCAACCCGATCATCGAGTAGGCGACGAAGTCGCCGTATCGAGATGCGTCAACGACGGAACCTAACCCGATATCCACACTCGTTTCTCAAATACGGCGATTTTGGGCCGTTTCAGCAAACGAATGTGGATATCGGGTTAGCTCTGGATCTAGCCACCGCGGTCGGAATCGGAACCAGGCGCGTGCACAGAATTGTCAGAGGTGTCTGCAACGCTGAGGGCATGGATATTTGGGTAGTTCCGACGATCCTCCTCGCGGTGGTCATTGGCGCACTCGCGGGCTGGTGGGTCGCGCATTCTCGCGCCAGCGTCGCTGCCGCGAACCTGCGCGCAGACGTCGCCGACCGCGACGCCACGGTGGCCGAGCTGCAGGGCAGCATCGCGCAGGCACAGGGCAAAGCCGCCGCCGCAGAGGCGAAGGTGGCGGGGCTGCAGGCAGAGCGCGACGCCGCCGTCGCCCGTGCCCGCGAGGTGGCAGCAGATCGCGCGTCGCTCGAAGAGCGCTTCAAAGCCATCACTTCAGAGCAGCTGGCGCGGCAAAGTGAGCACACCACAAAGCAGCTCGTGGAGCCGGTGAGTGAGGGGCTGAAGCTGCTCACGCAGCGCATTCAGGCGGTAGAGCAAGAACGCGCAGCAATGAACGCGGAGCTGCGCACGCAAATCGCCGCCATGCAGGCCTCCGGCGACGCCCTGCGCAAAGAGACGCTCGGGCTGGCCAACGCTCTGCGCACCCCGCAGGTGCGCGGTTCGTGGGGCGAGCAGAGCCTGCGGCGCATGGTGGAGGTCTCCGGGCTCACCTCGCGCGTCGACTTCGACGAGCAAACCTCCACCACCGCCGACGACGGCTCGCTTCGTCGCCCTGACATGCGCATTCACCTCGCCGGCGGCAAAGAGATCTTCGTCGATTCAAAGGTGCCGCTGGCGGCCGTGCTCGAGGCCTACAACACCGACGACGAAACCGCCCAGGTGCAGCATCTCGACCGCTTCGCGCGCCACGTGCGCACCCACATCGACGATCTCTCTGGCAAGCAGTATTGGGATCTGAGCCTCGCCTCGCCGGAGTTCGTCGTGCTGTATTTGGGCTCCGACGAGTTCTACCGCCTGGCGCAGGAGCGCATGCCGGATCTCCACGACTACGCAGCCCGACGCAACGTCATGCTGGCTTCTCCAGGCATCCTCATTCCGATGCTCCACATCGTCGCGCACGGCTGGTCGCAGGCGTCGCTCGCTGAGTCCGCGAAAGAGGTGGTGGAGCTCGGACGAAGCCTGCACACGCGCCTCGCCACCATGGGTGGGCACTTCGCCGCCGCCAGCCGCGGGCTCAACCAGGCCGTCGTGAACTACAACAAGGCCATCGCCAGCCTGGAGTCTCGTGTGTTGGTGTCTGCACGCAAGTTCACAGACCTCGACGTCACGAAGGCCGGCCTCGACGAACTTGCCCCCGTCGCTGCCACGCCGGCATGGCCGTCGGCACCAGAGCTGGCCGATGATCATCCCGCTGCCTTGCCAGATGCAATCCCGGGTAGTGAATCCCTGTGAGGAGAGCACTCATTCTGCGCAAGAATGGCACCCATGACTTCCGTCGCTGAACTTGCCGAACTCATCCCGTCTGCGCTGGAACGCATCACCGGCGTCGTCGAGCGCACGCCCGTGCAACGCAACGCTCGGCTTTCGACGCTCACCGGCAGCGAGGTATGGCTCAAGCGAGAAGACCTCCAGCCCGTGCGCTCCTATAAATTGCGTGGCGCCTACAACCTCATCGCTCAGCTCTCCAGCGACGAGCAACGCGCCGGCGTGGTGTGCGCGTCGGCAGGAAACCACGCCCAGGGTGTGGCGTTCAGCGCATCCCAGCTCGGCATCCACGCGACGATCTTCCTGCCTCACACCACGCCCCGGCAGAAGCGCGAGCGCATCACCGCGCTGGGCGGGGGCCACGTCGAGCTGGTGATGGCCGGCTCCACCTACGATCAGGCGAGCAACGCGTCGAAGGAGTTCGCCAAGGCCGAGGGCAAGGTGCTCGTGCCGGCATTCGACGACCCGCGAACGATTGCCGGGCAGGCCACCGCCGTCGCGGAGGCATTCGAGCAGCTCGACTTCGTACCCGACGTGGTGGTGCTGCCCGTGGGCGGCGGCGGGCTGCTTTCTGGGGCGGCGGCGTGGCTGCGCACCCACCACCCGGAAGTGCGCATCGTCGGGGTTGAGCCGGAAGGTGCACCGTGCGTGGCCGCCGCGCTCTCAGCAGGCCGGCCGATGGAACTCAAGGACATCGACACCTTCGTCGACGGTGCCGCGGTCTCGCGCGTGGGAGACGTGACGTTCGAGATCATCCGCGAGGCGAAACCCGAGCTCGTCCGCGTTCCCGAAGGCCAGGTGTGCAGCGAGATGCTGGACATGTACCAGGTCGACGGCATCATCGCGGAGCCCGCCGGCGCCCTCGCATCGTCGGCGCTCCCCACCGGCGGAGTAGGCACCCGAGTGCAGATTCCGGGCGACTCGAAGGTGCTGTCCCTCATCTCCGGCGGAAACAACGACGTCGCGCGCTACGCCGAGGTGGTGGAGCGTTCTCTCATCCACGAGGGCCGGAAGCGCTACTTCCTGGTGAGTTTCCCGCAGCAGCCGGGCGCGCTGCGGCGATTCCTCGACGAGGTGCTCGGCCCCGACGACGACATCGCTCACTTCGAGTACGTGAAACGCAGCTCGCGCGAGACCGGCCCCGCCATGGTGGGCATTGAGCTCGGGAACCCCGGCGACTACCCGTTCCTCATGCAGCGCATCGCTGAGGTCGGCATGGAAGTGGAGCTCATCACCTACGGGTCCCCGCTGTTCAGGTTCCTCGTGTAGCGGACCTGAACAGCGGAGCCCCTGGTCAGGCAGCCAAACGGAGGTCGGCCACGCCTGTCGACGGCAGGCCGGGCGCAGCATCCGGGGTCTCGGACTCGCTGTCGTCGCTCTCGGAAGAACCTGTCTCGGTCTCCGACTCCTCGGTATCGGAGGCATCTTCCGACGGCGTCTCGCCCTCGTCGGTCTCACTCTGCTGCACTGCCGAGAGCCAGTAGGCCCACAGGCGTTCCTTGGCGCCGCCCACCGGGCCGACCACGGCCTCGAGTTCGCTGGGATTCGGCTTCCACGCGGCCTTCACCGCGGCCACTGCCTCGTCGACGGAGCCAGCGGTCGCCGACAGCTTCAACAGGTAGTCCGGCACGTTCAGCGCCGGGTCGGTGATGCCAACCAGCGGCGCGCCGATGGCAGCGATGGGCGGGAATACCGAGCCGGGGATACCCACCACCACCTCCGCCGACGAAGCTGCCGCGATGGTGCCCTCGTCGGCGATCTCGTACTGCTCCCACAGGCTTCGATCCTCACGCGGGTGCAGGCCGACGCGGATGTGGTAACCCTCAGCCGCAAGCGCAGCTGCGGTGTCGAGGAGGAGCTGCGTGCCGGGCGCGGCGCCGCCTGTCTCGTCGCGGCGGGTGACCGAGGTGGCGATGAGCACAGTGCCCTTCGTCGGGTTGTAGGCGCCCACGTCGTCGAGCCCCATGTTGCCGACGACCTCGATCTCTTCGGCGTTCAGCCCGAAGTGGGCAGCGAACACCTTGGCCTCGTCGCTGGACTGCGCGGTGGCGCCTACGAGGCGCGGGCGGATGGCGTCGGCGAACTCGGCGCGCTCCGGCTTGAGGTACGCGAGCGAGCTGGCCACCACCGGGACGTTCGGCAGCGCCTCCATGACGGTGGCCGGCCACTCAGTCGCACCGTTCACGACGAGGAGGTCGGCGCCCCATTCGTCGGCCTGATCCAGGGTGATGACCTCGACGCCGTCGTCGGCCTTGTGCTCGAGGTCCGGCGAGACGAGCGCGATGTGCCCGCCCTGTTCCTTCACGTAATCCACCATCTTCTTGATGTGGTACGAACCGTAGGGCTCATTCGTGGCGACGAGGACGTCAAGCTGGTCTTCGTCTGCGTACGCCGGTGCCGCCACCACGGTGCTGGCGGCGAGGACGAGCGAGATGATGCCGACGAGCGCGCGGCGGGCAATGTGCATGGGAGCTCTCCTGTGCGATTGGTTGGAGCCCACCTTCTCGGAAGAAAGTGAACGTGTCGCGACGTGAATGTGAACGTCTCGCACCATTAGCTACAGAAAAACTTCAAAATCCGTACCCAGATTGACCAAACCCCCTGTTTTGAGGGGGGGGGTAGACGAATCTGCGTACGGATTTTGAAGTTAGGAGTGCACCACTTTAAGCAAAACGCGGCGCTGCCACCCATCAGATGATGTCGGGACGCACGACCGGCGACGCTAACTCAGTGCTGCACCTTCTTGCGGAGGTCTTTCCGAAGCTCCGGCGGGAGCGCGAAGTGCAGCGTCTCTTCGGTGAGGGTTTCCTCGACGCCTCGCGGGTATCCCTTCTCTTCGAGGAAGTCGAGCACACCTTGGACGAGCCGGTCCGGCACCGATGCTCCCGACGTCACGCCCACGACGTCGGCTCCGTCGAGCCATTCGTCCTTGATCTCGGTGTGGTTATCCACACGGTACGACGCCTTGGCGCCGGCCTCCAATGCCACTTCGACAAGGCGTTTTGTATTCGAGGAATTGTTAGAGCCGACGACGATCACGAGGTCGCAGCCCTTCGCCGCGATCTGCTTCACCGCCATCTGGCGGTTCTGCGTGGCGTAGCAGATGTCGTCCGACGGTGGGTCCTGCAGCTGCGGGAAGCGCTCGCGCAGTCGTCGCACGATCTCCATCGTCTCATCCACCGACAGCGTGGTCTGCGACAGCCATGCGACGCTCGCCCCGTCGGGGAGTTCTACCTTGTCAGCGTCTGCTGGGGATTCGACGAGGATGGTGTTTTCGGGCGCCTCACCCATGGTGCCTTCCACTTCCTCGTGGCCATCGTGCCCGATGAGGAGAATGGTCATGTCTTCCTTCGCGAAGCGCGTCGCCTCGTGATGCACCTTCGTGACGAGCGGACAGGTGGCGTCGACGGTCTTGAGCTGCCGCTTGCCAGCCTCGTCGCGCACCATCGGAGACACCCCGTGTGCCGAGAAGACGACGGTGGATCCCTCCGGAACCTCGTCGAGTTCGTCGACGAAAATCGCGCCGCGCCCTTCGAGATTCTCGACGACGTGCTTGTTGTGCACGATTTCCTTGCGGACGTAGATGGGCTCGTCATACAGGTCGAGGGCCTTCTCGACGGTGATGACGGCCCGATCCACCCCGGCGCAGTACCCACGCGGAGCCGCTACCACTACACGCTTCTCATTGGCCATGCCGCACAGTCTAGGTGCATTTTCTTGTCAGACCTCACGGCTAGGGTGGTGGGTATGCAATCGCAGGAACTTTCCACGCTCGGATTCGCCACAGATAACCCGACGAAGCTCCTCACCGCCGCCGTGACGACGGGGAACGTGCGCGGCTTGCAAAAGGTGCCGGGGTTCGACCTGATCGGGGCTTTCACAGACCCGTCGGGTGCCCGGCTTTCGCTGGTGCGACGCAAGGGCCACGACGTCGTCGCCATGCCGGCGCTGGCCTCGTCGGAAGCCCATCGCGCTGCGGTGTACCGAGTCCGCGATCAGCTAGCCCACGTGTCATTTTTCCTCGACGACGAGGAGACGCTGGATGCCATCGTCGCCGTCGATGACCCGACGCAATACCCGGAGCGTAACCCGCAGGAGCCCGGCTCGTTCACCCTCGTGCAGGAGTTTCAGCTGGGCGCCATCGGCCTTCGTGCCGACGTGTACGCGGACGAGGAAGAGTTCCTCGCCCGCCGCCCCGACGACGACCGCGTCTGGTCGTCGCGCTCGCTGGCGTCCCCGTCGGTGGCGGCGGAGGGCATCCTCTCCGACGGTGAACTCTCGCCCCGAGCATTCCTCGGTCTCACGGTCGAGTGCGCCTGGAAACGCACCAATGAGCTCACTGGCAAGGAGTTTTGGTACGGGATCGGGCTGTCTAAGGTGCGGCTGGCGTTTGCGCTTCCGGCGAGCTACGACCTCAAGCCGGGCAACGTCGTGCTCGGCACGTTCTCGCTCACTGGTTCCTCAGGCCTCTGGGATCGGGCTTAGATGGCGCTCACCAGTTCTCGTGATGCCCCGCAACCACTAGGACGAATCGTCGAGGCGGCCAGCGATTGGGTCGCTCGCCTGGGTGAAGTCTGGGTGGATGCGCAGATCGTAGAGTTGCGCCGTCGCGCCGCTCCAATGCAGTTCCTCACCTTGCGCGACGTCGCCACCGAGTGCTCGTGCAGCGCCACCGCTACCGCGTCGGTGCTCGATGCCGCGGGGCCGCTGCCGGAGGGGTCGCGCGTGGTGGCGCGGGTCAAACCTCATCTGTATACCCGCACGTCGCGATTCTCATTCTCGGTGCTGGAGATCCACGTCGCGGGCGAGGGCCGGCTACTGCTTGAGCTGGAGCAGCGCAAGCGCAAGTTGCAGGCCGAGGGGCTCTTCGACGTCAGCCGCAAGCGCCCCATTCCGTTCCTGCCGTCGACGATCGGCCTTGTCACAGGCAGGGATTCCGACGCAGAACGCGACGTCCTGCGCAATGTGGAGCTGCGCTGGCCGGGCGCCAGGTTCCGCGTCGAGCATGCGCTGGTGCAGGGCGCGCAGGCTGCCGCCTCTGTGATGCAAGCGCTTGCAGTCCTCGACGAGGACCCCGCTGTCGACGTCATCATCATCGCCCGCGGCGGCGGCTCGATGGAGGATCTGCTGCCGTTCTCCGACGAGGGTGTGGTGCGGGCTGTCGCGAAGGCCAGCACGCCGGTGATCTCCGCCATCGGACATGAGCGCGACACCCCCATACTCGACCTCGTCGCCGACGTCCGGGCATCCACCCCCACCGACGCCGCGAAGCGCGTCGTGCCCGACGTGGCACAGGAGCTCAACGGCCTCGACGATGCTCGGGTACGCATGCGGGCTGCGCTGGCGGGTCGGCTCGACATCGAACAGCGCCGCCTCGACGAGCTGCGATCCCGCCCGGTGCTTGCGGATCCCACCAGGGCGTATGCTATTCACGACGAGCGCCTCTCCCTCCTTCGCCATCAGCTGCGCGGGGCTCTAGATCGCCGAATCCGCGACGAAGCATCCGAGCTAGGCAGACTCCTCGCGACGGTGCGCGCCACATCGCCGAAGCGCACCCTCGAGCGGGGCTACGCGGTGCTCGTCGGGGAAGACGGGTCCATCTCTTCCACCTCCGACGCCGCCGTCGGCGCCCGGATTCATGCTTATCTGGCCGACGGTGAACTCGGCCTCACCATCGACGACGTCACCGAGAGGAACCGCCATGAGTGACCAACCGAAACTCACATACGAACAAGCCCGCGAGGAACTCGTCGAGGTGGTGAAGAAGCTGGAATCAGGAGGTGAGTCGCTGGCCGACTCCATGGCGCTCTGGCAACGCGGCGAGGAGCTCGCAAAGCTCTGTCAGGGTTTTCTCGACGGCGCCCGCGAACAGGTGGAGCAGGCGCGCGCAGCGGAACAGCCGAGCGACGAATAGCAGCGCCGCATCCTCGACGGTTGAGCCGGCCCGAAGGGCCGAGTCGAAACCCCGCAACTGATGTGGTTTCGATACGCCCGCTACGCGGGCTACTCAACCACCGGTGAGCGGCACGCATCCCGCCGATGATTGAGCCGCCGCTGCAAGCGGCGTGTCGAAATCATCTCAGCCGGGGTTTCGATACGCGCCTTCGGCGCTACTCAACCACCATCGATACGCGCCTTCGGCGCTACTCAACCACCATCGATACGCGCCTTCGGCGCTACTCAACCACCGGTGGGGTAGCCCGGCGCTACTCAATCACCGGGGCTAAGCGCCAGCTGACAGAGTCGTTACGAAGGCGCGGACGGCGTCGAGGTTGGTATCGGCGGCGACGACTGCCACCCAGTTATCCTGCACAGCGACCAGGCTCGTCGTGCGCCCATCGCTCGATTCATAGGACTTCCACTTGAGCCCGGCAGCCTCGACGGTGGACCCGGTCTCGCGCCCTTCTCGGGTGACGCGCTGAATGACGCCCTCGACGCCACGGTCTCGCTGTTCGATGCCGTAGTAGATGCCATCTGGCCCCATGTAGCCCGCCAGCCAGGTGTTGCCGTCGGCCGGCTTGTCGTCGATCCACTTAGACCCGTTCTTCGCCCAGGCTGCGCGCACGGGCTTCCAGCCGTCGGGCAGCTGCTCGGCGCGAAGCACGGAGTAGGGAGACTCTGCCTCGGCTCGTTGCAGTTCGGGAGCCATGTCGATCGCGGCCACGTCCTCGTCGGGATTCAGCGTGAAGAACGCGATGATCAGGGCCAATGGCACGAGCAACACGCCCATGGAGAGGAGCATGTCTTTCGCGCGCGACTTGGGATTCGGGCGTGCCATGGCCGCCATCTTCCCATGCCTCAGCTCAGCGGCCGAATCGTCGCTCGCGCTGCGTGAAGGAGCGCAGGGCTCGGATGAAGTCGGTGCGACGGAAGTCAGGCCACAGCGCCTCACAGAAGTAGAACTCGCTGTGCGCAGACTGCCACAGCAAGAATCCCGAGAGCCGCTGCTCGCCGGACGTGCGGATGATGAGGTCTGGATCCGGCTGCCCTTTGGTATAGAGATGGCCGGAGATTTCGTCGATGTTCAGGGTGTCCGCCACCGTCTCGAGAGTCTCCCCCTCCGCCGCCTTGGTCCGCAGCAGCGATCGAACCGCGTCGCGCAACTCATGCCTGCCCCCGTAGGAGCAGGCTACGTTCACGTGCATGCCCCGCACGTCGGCGGTGCTGGCGGACGCTGTTCGCAGGTCCTCAGCCATGTCGTCGGGTAGCAGTTCGAGGGCACCGACGGCCTGCACCCGCCACCGCTTCGTGGCAGCCAGGTCCTCGACGAGTTGGCGGATGACTCCCAGCAACGGCACGAGTTCATCGTCGCTGGAACGTTGGAGGTTGTCGGTGCTGAGCACCCAGAGTGTCACGACCTCGAGGTTGGCTTCGTCGCACCATTCGACGAATTCCATCAGCTTCGCGGCCCCCGCGCGATACCCAGCGACGAGCGGTTCGCCCGGTGCATTCACACGCGCCCATCGCCGGTTGCCGTCGGCCAACACCGCGACATGTTTGGGCAGGCGCGCACGATCGAGCCGGCCGAGCATTTGGTTTTCGTACGTGGCGTAGAGCCACTTCGGCGCCCGGCATCGCGTGAGCAGGCGGCGGAAACGTGGCATGTTGTCGATGATACTGCGATGGGCGATAAAGACTTGGCATAGCAAAAAACTCGTTGTAACCTACGGAAACGTAAGTTACGACCCCGTAGGTAGTGCGAATGATGATCACAGACGCCCCCAAGGCTTCCACCGACGCCCCTATCGACACCCCGCTGCCCAAGCCCGTCATGCGCGGCTGGCTGCACCTCGGCATGACACCCATCATCTTGATCTGCGGGCTTGTGCTCACCGCGCTCGCCCCGGCCCTCGAGGTCCGGCTCGGTTGCGCGCTCTACACGCTCACCGCAGTGCAGCTCTTCGGCACCAGCGCCGTCTACCACCGCGGCAACTGGAAGCAGAAAACACTCGCAGTGTTTCGGCGCATGGACCACTCCAACATCTTCGTATTCATCGCCGGCACCTACACGCCGCTGGCGGTCGCGCTGCTGGAGGGCACCTCGATGTGGAGCCTGCTCGCACTCATCTGGGGGCTCGCCATTGCAGGCGTCGCGTTCCGCATGCTCTGGCTCGACGCGCCGCGCGCGCTGTACACCATCCTCTACGTGGCCATGGGCTGGGCTGCCGTCGGATGGCTCCCGCAACTCTGGGCAGCGGGCGGACCCGCCGTCGTCGCGCTCATCGTCGCAGGCGGCGTGGTGTATTCGCTCGGCGCCGTGGCCTACGGCACCAAGCGCCCAAAGATCAGCCCCAAGTGGTTCGGTTTCCACGAGGTGTTCCACTCCGCGACGATCCTCGCGGCCATCTGCCACAACGTCGCCATCTGGCTCGCCGTCTTCGCCTAGGCGCACTGCTCGCCGTCAAGCAGGTGCAACCTGTGCGGCTCTGTCGCGGATCAAGTGTCACCTGCTTCCCGACGACGCCTCATTGCGGCTAGGCAAGTGACACGTATGCCGCAACTGAGCCGCACAGGTTGCACCTGCCCGGCGCCAGATGAACAGTGGGTAACGTACGACGGCCATTACTCCGATTCCGTCCCGGCCGCGGCTACCGTCTAAGACATGGAGAGAGCCTCCAGGTTGTTGTAACCCAACCCCCAATACCACCACGGGGGTCTGGGATGAGCCCGCCCCCGCGAAGGGAGCAAGCAGTGCTCGACGTGACCGCCCACGAATCCGTAGGCCAGCCCACCGCGCAAGACCAGGCCATCCGCACCTACGTGATCGACACCTCCGTCCTCCTATCCGACCCGAAGGCCGTGCTACGTTTCGCAGAGCACAATGTGGTGCTGCCACTGGTCGTCATTACAGAACTCGAAGCCAAGCGCCACCACATGGAATTGGGCTACTTTGCCCGCCAGGCGCTGCGCATCCTCGACGAGCTGCGCATTGAGCACGGTCGCCTCGACGCACCCATCCCGATCAACGACGAGGGCGGTAACCTCCGCGTCGAACTCAACCACACCGACGAAACCACGCTCCCCGTCGGCTTCCGCCTGGGCGACAACGACACCCGCATCCTCGCCGTCGCGCTGAATTACGCGAACGAGGGTCACGACGTCGTGCTGGTGTCCAAAGACCTCCCACTCAGGGTGAAGGCCGCGGCCGTCGGGCTCTCCGCCGAGGAGTACCGCAACGAACTCCCCCTCGAAGCCGGCTACAACGGCATGGCCCAGCTCGACGTGACCGAAGACGAAGTCAGCGCGGTCTACGACGGTTTCGCCGCCGAGGTCGAAGCGGCCAAGGACCTTCCCGTGCACTGTGGCGTGCAGCTGCACGGGCCGTCGTCGAAGGTGCTCGGCCGCGTGACGGCCGACGGCAAGGTGCGTGAAGTCAAGCAAGACCGCGAGGTGTTCGGCATTCGGGGAAGGTCTGCCGAGCAGCGCGTGGCGCTCGACCTCCTGATGGACGAGTCCATCGGCATCGTCTCCCTCGGCGGGCGCGCGGGCACCGGCAAATCAGCCCTGGCGCTCGCCGCCGGGCTGGAACAAACCCTTGAGAAGCGCAAATACAACAAGGTGATGGTCTTCAGGCCGCTCTACCCCGTCGGAGGCCAAGAGCTCGGCTACCTGCCCGGCTCCGCAGAGGAAAAGATGCTCCCCTGGGGCCAGGCCGTGTTCGACACGCTCTCGTCGGTCACCAACAAGTACGTCATCGACGAGATCATCGCCCAGGACATGATCGAGGTCCTGCCCCTCACCCACATCCGCGGGCGCTCGCTGCACGACTGCTTCGTGATCGTCGACGAAGCCCAGTCGCTCGAGCGCAACGTGCTGCTCACCGTGCTGAGCCGCATCGGCCAGAACTCGCGCGTCGTGCTCACCCACGACGTCGCGCAGCGCGACAACCTCCGCGTCGGCCGCTACGACGGGATCGTCGCCGTGATCGAGAAGCTGAAGGGCAATCCTCTCTTCGCACACGTGGCGCTGCAACGCTCCGAGCGCTCGGAGATCGCCGGGCTCGTCGCCGACATGCTCGACGGCTAACCCGCGTGGATCAGAAGTCCTTGCGTAGCCACACGCGCCGCGATGTCAGATAGGAACATATCCAGGCGAGAATGACGACGCCCCACAGGCCCCCGACGATCAACCCAACGTGCTGGCGTCCCCAAGCGAGCCAGCGGTCAAGATCGGAGCTGTCGGCGAGGGCACCTGCCAGCATGCCACCGCCAAACGCGAGCACCATGATGACGATCATCGAGATGAACATGGCGGCGGACCCGAATTTCACCTGCAGCGGCATAATCAGCGCAGCGACGAGCGCCACCCCGCCCAACGCAGCGGCTGCGGACAACGGCTCGCCGGGGTCGCCCGTCGCGAACGCGAACACTTCGATGACCACGCCAATCACGACGAACGCACCCGCCGAGCACAGGTAGTGCGACGCCATGACCGTGCTGCGCTTCATCGGGAGGCTGACATACAGCGTGGGGAGCTTCGTCGACTGATCCTTTGACAGGATGTTCATCGGCACCATCACCGCGAGCATCACGATGAACGGGAAGATGGCCGAGAGTGTCACGGCCGCAGCGTCTCCCTGCCCAGTGAACGACACCACAACGCCGACACAGAGCACGATAAGGACCCACGGCACTACGGCCCTCAGCGAGAGCAGATCCATCTTCAGCATCGCTCCAAACTCACGCATGGGCGGACTCCTTCCGATCTGTAGAACCCTGTTTGGCTAGGCGAATCACCACATCTTCCAGCGACGGCGGCGCCACCTGGACGTCGCGCAACTGAGCAGCTACATCCGCCTCGGCCAAGCCCTCCCAGCCGACGCTGTGCCGTCGAATGCCGATAACCCCTTCCGACGGCGGCTCGCCCCCGCCCTGCACCATGCGGTACCGACTCTTGAGCTGGTGCACCTCGTCGCGCGCAAGCACCCGCCCGCCGTCGAGGACGGTCACGTAGTCAGCAATCTTCTCAAGGTCTGAGGTGATGTGCGACGAGAACAAGATGGAGTGGTTCTCGTCGGTCATGTATTCGGCCAGGTCTTCGATGAGGTTGTCGCGCGCCAGCGGGTCAAGACCCGACGTGGGCTCGTCGAGGATGAGGAACTCAGCATCATGCGCCAAGGCAATTGCCATCTGCAGTCGCATACCCATGCCACGGGAGAGGTCTTTCACCTTGCGCCCAGCCGGGAGCTCCCACTTTGCGCACAGCTCTTCGAACCGAGCGTGATCCCAGTTTTCGAAGAAATTTCCAACGCTCCGCCCGGTCTGGCCGACCTTCCAGGTAGGTGCGTACGGCGGGGAGTCGAGTACAACCCCGACTCGGCGCTTATCGACCAGCTGCAACTCGCCTGCGTCGGCGTTGACCGCGCCCAGGGCGCATTTGATGAGCGTGGTTTTCCCGGAGCCGTTCGCGCCAACCAGCCCCATGACGTAGCCGTGCGGCACGGTGAAATCGCAGGCGAGTTCGAAGCCCGGATAGCGCTTCACGAGCCCTCGTGCTTCTAGTGGATTCATGATTCCTCTCCGATGGTCTGGTCAAGGATGACGTGGAGTTCATTGCTGCTGACACCCGCGAGCTTGGCCTTGGTCACGACCTCGCGCATCACCGCTTCGATTCCGCGCAGCAACTGTTCGCGTACGAGATCGCCGTTCGTCGAGAGTACGTAAAAGCCCTTGCCGGGGACGTTGGCCAGGAACCCGTCGGCGACGAGCTCGTTGTAGGCGCGGGTGGTGGTGATAACACTCACTCTCAGATCCCGGGCAAGCACGCGAATGGAGGGGAGGGCCTCCCCCTCGGCCAGCTCACCGGCGAGGATGGCCTGCTGGATTTGTTCCATGATCTGCTGATAGATCGGCACGCCCGCAGAGTTCGACAGCAGAATCTGCATCACACCACCCGTCCTTTCTGTATATAGAGGATATGCACAGTATGGGCGCGAGTCAAGACCGCGCTGGGCAGTCCCGTGGGGGGGGGCGGAGGCCACAGGACGCGCGAGCCGACGCAGCGCACACATGGTGCTGCTGCGGCCGCTGCGCACGCTCAGAGGCGGAAGTAGAAGCGGGCGATGCTCTGGCACTCGGGACAGGCGACGTACACGACCCTCGGGTGGCATCGCCACAGCAACCACACCCCGAGGTTGCCCATGGTCCAGAATGCTCCGCCGATCATGACGAACGCGGTGCGCGCTGGCTTCGTGGAGGGGTCACCGAGACGCTGCGAGGGCCGCACCAACAGCACCGCACCACGTTGCGCAAGGCACCGCAAGCCGTTGCCGCCTTTGGCCTGTCGCCCGGTGATCGAGTGTGGAGGCGGTCCAATTTCCCGCTTCTCATCGGCTCATCGTGTCCATCAGAATCGAAACGTGAAGCGAGCCACGCTCTCATACGTGGGAATGGTGAAGTAGACAACCGCCCCACCGACGAGGATGAGGATCGCCGTGACGTGGGCCAACACGGCTCGTCGACGTGAGCCTGTCCCGCCGAGCCAAGCGATCGCCACAGGCACGCTGGACACCGACAGCGCCTGCACGAGGATGTGCAGGTGAATGCTCGTGCCGGGGAAGCGCCATGTCCTGGCGATGTGTTGCGACACCAGCAACAGCATGCCGAGCGTCGCTGCGAGCAGTGAAGCGAGCGTTTGCATGCGGAAATGCCACATCGCCCACACGAGCAGGCAAGCTGCGAGCCAATAGGCGAGACCCATCCAAGGAAGGACACGCGGCCCCGCCGCTGGGTTGCCCCATGTACGCACGAGCGCGTACACCACGGCAGACAGGGCAGCGCCGTAGCAGAGGAGGTGGGCCAATATCCCTGCGATGAGCTGCTGCAATGGTGAGGGTGTGGATGTGCTGGCTCGAGTCTCATTTCGATCGTGGGAGGAGTCGTTTGTGGGCGCTGACTCGGCGGTGTTGTCCGTCGCCGGTTCCTTCCTGCTGTTGCCTGCCGTTGCTGCTTCGTGCGTCGTTGTGTGGCGCATCTTGTGCTTGTCGGTGGCGTGGGGATGTCGTTGTTGGCCGAGGGGTGCAGAGGTCAGGTTGGGCCGGGCGAGGAGGCTTGGCTGGATTCTTCCGACGGTGGCGTGGCCCCCAAGCTCCTCGTGCAGCAGGTCGGCTCCTGGCGGTTCCCAGGCGCCGACCTGCTGCATGGCGGGCTGTTGCGCTACCAGTTGAAGAGGGTGCGCGCGACGCTGTCGTATCTCGGCCAGAAGAGGTACACGACGCCTCCTGCGATCGCCGCGAGGATCGCTGCGGTGTGGGCGAGCCACGTGCGCCAACGCGGGCCTCGCGCCGAGAGCCACGAGACCATGATCGGGAGGGTCGACACTGCGAGACCCCACACGAACATTTGGAGATACACGCTCGAAGCGGCAAGTCGCCAGCGGTGTCCGATGCCGGCCGAGACGAGGAGCATGGCTGCGAGCGTGGTGGCGAAGATCGGTATGACCGTGCGGGGTCTGCGGCCCCACAGCCACCAGACCCAGATGCCACTCACCAGCCAGTAGGTGAGGCCGATCCAGGGAAGTGCCCTCGGCGGTCCTCCCGACTCGTCGTTCCAGGTGAGCAACACTGCGATGTACATGGCGCAGATCGAGATGCCGTAGCAGAGGAGGTGGGCCAATATCCCTACGATGAGCTGCTGCCAGCGAGGTGGTGTTGGTTCGTGTGTGTTGTTCACTGGTCCTCCAGCAGGGGGTCTCCTGGGGTCGGGTCGCAGAGGTCGCCGAGTCCGTCTTGGTCGTAGTCTTGTTGGCCTGTGTTGGCCACCAGCGGGCAGTTGTCGAGTTCGTCGGGGATGCGGTCTCCGTCTCTGCTGACTGTCACGGGCAGGGCTGCCGTTGATGTGCGGCCTGCGTCATCTTCGACTTCGAGTGTGAGTCGGCCGTCGAAGAGCGCTGGGTAGGTGTAGCTGACAACAGGCACGTTGGACTCGAGGTCGACGATGCCGTCGGATTCGAAGTCCCAGCGGTAGGTCACGATGTCGTGGCCGCCAGCAATGGTGCCGGATGCGTCGAAGGTCTGCTGCATGCCCAGTTTGGCGACCTCGTCGCCTTCGACCCAGGCGTCCAGCTCGAGATCGTCGGCTTGTACTTCGCCGTCGAGCTGCAAGGGAGTGGTCAGGTCTTCGTCGGTCGAGCTTGCTGAGTAGACCGTGAGTCCGGACGGGGTGGGGCGAAGTCGTCGGAGGAGATGGCGTCCGGTCTCGTAGTGGCCGGTGATGTTTGGGTGATACCACTCGTGCTTGTCGCTGCTGAAGACAGGGTCAATCTTGCTGGCACCTGCAACCATTTGTCCTGCGGTTTCCAGGCTGTGGTTGATCCAACGTACCGGGTTATCGAGCGGTCTGTTGGGTACGAGTTCGTGGCCGCGGTAGATTCCTGCTCGGTAGTCCTGTCCGTCAGCGCCGTCGACGGGAATGAATGTGACCTTGAGGCGGTGCGTGGCGTTCCATCGCCTGGCAGCCTGCAGTTGCTGATTCTCCAGCTGCTCCTGCAGCTGGTTGATTTTGATGGCGTTGTCAACCTTGCTCGGCACGTACAGTTTGGGGTATCCGAGGAGGACGATGCGCCGGTTTGAGTTGGGGCCGAGACGCTTCTCGATCGCTGCAAACAGTTGCGCGTACTTAGGTCCCAACTGCGAGATCGCCTGCTCTGCTTGGGCCGCAGCGCTGTTGAAGCGGATGTGACCGAACGGATTCCAGTAGTTCAGCAAGTGAGCCTCGACCACGCTCCCGAATCCTGCGTCGTTTCCTCCTGCCGTGACGAGGACCAGTTTGGTCGCCGGGCTGATGGTGGCGGCTTGGGTGAGGATGCCGTGGTCGGTGTGGTCGATCTGGGCGCCGCTCCAGGCGTGGTTGTCGAGCTGGACGGTGTAGTTGCCGGTTGCGCGCAGCATGTCGGCGAAGCGTGGCCCGTATGCGAGGCGGCTCCGGTAGGAACCTGCGGGTCCGTCGTAGTTCCCTTCTCGGATGGTGCCGTTGCCTGCGGAGTACGAGTCACCGATGACGGCGATGCGGACGGCCAGTTTCGTCCGGATCAAGCGGTGTTCCCCGAAGTACAAGGTTGCGCCGTTGTGGATGACCGCGATACGCCACGCATACGTGCCGGCCTTGTCCTTGCCGTAGGTGAGCGGGATGGTGTAGCTCCCGTCGGAGCTCGCCTTCACCCGCTGGGAGTCCTTCCACGCGCCTGCGATCTTGAACTGGGTGACGATGGTGGCGCCGGGGGCGCCTTCGGCCTTGCCCCAGGCGTAGGTGGTCTCACCGACGTACTTGCTGGGCGCCCCGGAAGCGGTGAGCCGGATCCGGTACTGGGTCAGCGGTGCTGCATAGACCGTGCCGTTGTTGATCTTCACCCCGACGCGGAAGCGTTGTGCTCCAGTCTTGTCCTTGCCGTAGGTGAGCGGGATCGTGAACTTGCCGGCCTTGTCGATCGTCGCCGTCTGTGAGCGGCTCCACTTGCCGGCCACCTGGAACTCCGTCCACGCCGAGCCGCCAGCCGCGCCGGCTGCCGTGCCCCACGCGTTTGCCGCCTCGCCCACGCGCTTCATCCCCGCGGCCGCAGTCGACAGCTTCACCCGATGGAACCGGAACTGCGACGAGTAGTAGGTCTTCCCGCCCACGGTGGCTCCGACCCGGAACAGGTTCGACCCCGCCGGGCCGAGCCATACGTGATCGGCAACTTGTAGGCCCCCTTGGCGTCAGCCTTGCCGGACTGCGAGCGGGACCAGCGCCCCGAGACCTGTACATCAATCCACACCGGCGCATTCGCCCCACCCGTGACCGTGCCCCACGCGTAGGTGCTCTGCCCCACCAGCTTCGCCCCCGCGGTGCTCGCCGTGACACGCACCGCAGCATGCCCGGGCACAGGCGCCACAGCCAACAACAACGCCAGCACCACCATCACCACACCACGACCAGACGCGCGTCTGCCCGCGCCACCATGCGCTCGCATGCCACCATCCCCTCTCAAAGGTCCCAATCGACGCCGCCGTGCCGCACCCCATTGCGCGACCCTCGGGCTGACGCCAGCAGCAAACTAACACCCAGAACCCCTAGCCGGGAAGGAAAACGGCATAATTGCTCAAACCAAATTTCGTCGCTTCTCCGCATCGCTCCCTCTCCCCCGGCCAACAGCATCCCGGCTCTCAGACTCCGGTGTCGACTACGGGGGCCGGTAAGGTCGGGCAGGTCACCGGCGGGAGAGGAACCTCGATGAGCAAGTCCACGGAACCCAGCACGTCGCGCACGACGAAGGATGCGGCGAAGGCGGCAGCACGCAAGGCCGGCCGGGTACTGAAGGAGATGGAGTACCCCCACGGCATCCACCCGGCGCTCGTGCCGGGGGTCTCGATCGAGGACCAGAAGATCCGCTACGGCATCGACAGGCCGATCCTGATCGGCGTCGGCCTCATCATCGCCGCCTTCGTCACGTGGGGCGCGGTCTCCCCCGAGGGGGGTACTCGCCGCGTCGTCCGCGGGGCTCGGCTGGATCACCACCAACCTCGGCTGGCTGTTCACCTCGCTCGCGATCGGCATGGTGCTGTTCCTCCTCGCGATCGCGTTCTCCCGCTTCGGACGCATCCCGCTCGGCCTCGACGGGGAGAAGCCGGAGTACTCGACGATCTCCTGGGCCGCGATGCTCTTCGGCGCCGGCATCGGCATCGGCATCATCTTCTTCGGCCCGCTCGAGCCGCTCACCTACTACGTGAGCCCCCTGCCCGGCCTCTACGAGCCGGGCACCGTCGCCGCGGTACGCCACGGCATCGTCGAGCACGGCGACCACTTCGAGCTCGCCGTCGCCGAGACCGCCCCCGACGCAGGCGTGCTCGCCGACTTCGACTCGACCGCCGAGGACGTCACGAGCTGGTACACCCGCACCGACGCGGAGGGCAACCCCGTCGAGTACGACTACGACACCGGCACGTACCCCGACGACCCCCCGGCCGACGAGGACAACGCCGCCAGGAAGCAGTGATCCCGGGCGCCGGTCAGGCGCGGCGCCACAGGGGCGTCTTCAGCTCGCGGTAGTCGTCGACCCGGTCGAAGCACTGCGTGCCCCGGCACACCCAGACCCCGCGCTCACTACGCCCTTCGAGGTGGCTCCCCCAACCAGGGGCATCCGACGGCGCCGTCAGCACCGCCGACCCCGCAGGCGCCAGGCGCCACGCGGCGCGGGCGAGTTCGTCGAACGGGTCGTCGCTCACGACGACGGCCACGGCAGGCTTCAAACCGCGACGGGCCTCGTCGGAAATGAGGAGGTCCTGCAGCGCGGCCCCGGCGAAGGCGGGGTTCTCGGCGACGATGCCCCACGTCGTGCGGGCGGCAAGATCGGCGCGTTCGACGAAGTCAGGGCGCTCCGCGAGCAACCCGACGTGACGCAGCGCCGCGATCATCGCGCTGGTGCCCGACGGGGTGACGTTGTCGGTCACCGACCGGGCGCGACGAAACAGCCCGGCGTCCACCGCGTCGTAGAAGCCGTCGTCGTCGGCGGAGAATCGCTCCAGCCCGGCCTCCAGCAGCTGCACCGCGTGGTCCAGCCACGCGCGCTCCCCCGTCGCTCCGGCGAGCATCGAGAACGCTTCGGCCACCGCTCCGTAATCCTCGGCCCCGCCATCCGATGCCGACGCCTCCCCGGCGTACGACGAGCGCCTGAGCCCACCGTCGACGAGGTGCACCCGCACCAGATACTCCGCCGCCCGGCGAGCCAGCTGCAACCACTCTGGCTCGTTGAACACCATCGCCGCCCAGATCAGCGACGAGATCGTCCACCCGTTCCAGGACGCGACGACGAGGTGGTCGGTGGCTGGCCTAAAGCGCTGTTCGCGCTCGACGAGCAGCGCGTCGCATACCTTCTGCAGCCGGTCGAACTGCGGACGCCCGCGCAGCTGCAGCGTCGACAGCCCGTGCTCGAACGTGCCCTGCGTGGTGACGTGGAACACGTCGGCTGCCCAGTTGCCGTCGTCCTCGCCGAGCGCGTCGACGAGCAGCTCCGGATTCCAGAGGTAGAAGATGCCCTCGTGCACCGAGCTTCGGATGTCCGACGAGTCGGCGTCGAGCCCCGCGACGAAGGCGCCGTCGTCGGTGGTCATCTCGCGGGCGAGGAACTCGACGATCCCGTACGCGGTGCGCTCAAGCAGCGCACGCAGGCCCGCGTCGTGATCGGCGGTGCGGCGCCAGCCGCGTACATACGCGCCAAGCAGCAGTGCGTTGTCGTAGAGCATTTTCTCGAAGTGCGGCACCACCCAGCCGGCGTCGACGGAGTAGCGGTGGAAGCCGCCGCCCACCTGGTCGTGAATGCCGCCTCGAGCCATGGCTTCCAGGGTGCGCTGCGCGAGCTCGAGCGATCGTCGATCCCCCTTCACCAGCAGCGCGTCGACGAGGGTGGGCGCGGGGAACTTCGGCGCCCCACCGAAGCCGCCGTGGACGTGATCGAAGGCCCCCTCGACGGCGTCGATGGCCTCGCGGAGGTCCGGGGCGTCGTCGGCCACCTCGACGGTGATCTGCTCCAACTGCGTCGCGATGTACTCACCCGTCGACGTCAGCTGATCGTGCTGCGTCTTCCAGCTCTGCACCATGGCGGTCAGCACCTGCGTGAACGACGGCTGACCAGGCGCAGGCTCGGCCGGGAAATAGGTGCCGGCGAAGAACGGCAAGCCCTCGGGGGTGAGGAACAGCGTCATGGGCCAGCCTCCCGCGCCACCGTTCATGGCCTGGGTGACCGTCATGAACACGGCATCGACGTCGGGGAGCTGCTGGCGGTCCACCTTCACCGGCACGAAATGGTGGTTGATGATCTTCGCGGTCTCCACATCGTCGAAGGATTCCTCGCTCATCACATGGCACCAGTGGCACGACGCGTACCCGATGGACAGCAGGATGGGCACGTCGCGACGTGCCGCCTCAGCGAGGGCTTCGTCGCCCCATTCCCACCAGTCGACGGGTTGGGTGGCGTGCATGCGGAGGTAGTCGCTGGCCGCGTTGGCGAGTTGGTTGACCATGCCGCCAAGGCTAGCTGTGGAGCGCGATTGGAGCACATGGGACAATGGAGCCATGAGCCAATCGCGCCCGCAGGAACAGCACTCGATCGTCCGCGCCTCCGCCGTCAACGGCTGCCTCGTGGCGCTGATGTGGGTGCTCGAAGCCATCGACACCGTCACCGGCAACAGCCTCGACAAGTTCGGCATCACGCCGCGCCGCATCTCCGAGATAGGCGACGTGTTCCTCGCGCCGTGGCTGCACTTCGGCTGGGGACACCTCATCAGCAACTCGGTGCCGTTCCTGGTGCTCGGCATCCTGATCTACCTCTCCGGCAGGTTCCAGTACATCACCACGCTGGTGGTCACCATCCTCGCTTCCGGCCTCACCGTGTGGCTCATCTCGCCGGCGTGGTCCAACACCGCTGGTGCTTCCGGCATCGTCTTCGGCTTCCTCAGCTACCTGCTCGTGCGCGGGTTGTTCACGAAGGATTGGAAGCAGATCCTGATCGCCGTCGTCGTGTTCCTCGTCTACGGCGGCGTGCTCTGGGGCGTCCTCCCGACCGCGACGGGCGTCTCCTGGCAGGCTCACCTGGGCGGCGCCGTTGGTGGCGTCTTGGCGGCCTGGCTCATGCACGGCGAAGACCGACGCAAGAAGCCAACAAACGTTCGGGTCATGCGTTGACGCCCGACGAAGAGCGCATCGCGCGGCGCTACCCTAAGCGCTCCTTAGCCGACTACGTGCTCTTCGGTGGTCTCGCCGTCGGGATTGGGATCGCCATGGTGCTCACCGTCATCTCCGCCTGGCACAATTCGGCTCCCCCGGCGGTTGCAATGGTGCGCAGCTTCACCGTCGACTCCCCCACGCAGGCCACCGTCGAGCTGGTAGTGCAGCGCACCGATCCGTCGAAGGCCGCGAAGTGCAAGCTCGTGGCGCAGGCGGACTCGTACGAGGAGGTGGGGGAAACGACGGCGGACGTCCCCCCGTCGTCTGAGAAGATCGCCACCTACTCCTTCTCGGTGAAGACGGTGAAGGAACCCGTCGCAGTGGATGAACTCGGCTGCGACATCGTCGGGAACTAGGGTGTCAGGTGCTAAGATTGCGCAATGTCCGAAAACACTGAGGAAGCAACCACCGACGTCGTATGGCTCACACAAGAAGCCTACGACAAGCTCGAATCCGAACTGAATGAGCTCAAAACCGTCGGTCGCCCCGAGGTGAGCGCGCGCATCGCCGCTGCCCGTGAAGAAGGCGACCTGAGCGAGAACGGCGGCTACCACGCCGCCCGCGAGGAGCAGGGCCAGATGGAGGCCCGCATCGCCCAGCTTGAAGATCTGCTGCGCCGCGCCCAGGTGGGCGAAGCTGCAGGAAGCCCCGACGAGGTCGCCCCAGGCAAGCTCATCACCATCGCCTTCGACGGGGACGAAGACGACACCGACACCTTCCTGCTCGGCTCCCGCGAGGTGCTGGGCGTTGACGACTCCGTCGAATACGCGGTGTATTCGCCACAGGCTCCGCTAGGTGAGGCCGTGACAGGGGCGAAGGTAGGCGACGACGTCAGCTACAAGGCTCCGAACGGCAAGACCATCCACGTCACCATCCTCAAGGTGGAAAACCTCTAGCCCGAATCAAGTAGGGCATACGTTGGGGCCGCGCCGAGGACTATCTCGGCGCGGCCCCAACGTGTTTATATCTCCACGCCCCTCGACTGAGCGCACGCCAGATGCAGATTTTCGCCCTTCAGGGGGCATTTTTGCCTTCTGGTGTGCGCTCAGTCGCGCAAGCGTCAGTTGTCGGCCAATAACTTCGCGGCCTGGGCGGCGGACACGTCGCCGGCGGCGACGCGAGCCAACAGATCATCCTGGTCGCTCACTGGAGTGCCGTACTCGGTGTCCGCTTCGTCCTCGCTCCAGTCCTCGGCGCGCTGCGGGATGGCGCCGCGAGCTTCCTCGTCGGCGCGAGGGGTCAGCCCCAACTTCGCCAGCACGGCGTCGTAACGGGAGCGCGCCGTCGGGTAGGACACGCCGAGGTGCTTCTCCACCTCGCGCAGGTTGCCGCGGGAGGAGAGGAAGACGCGGAGCAGGTCCAGTTCGGCCTCGTCGAGTGCATCGAATTCAGTGCCGGAGAACTCGCCGTGAAGTTCGCTACCGCACGCCCGGCACCCTTTGCTGATGATGATGAGGTCGTCGCCGCACACCGGGCATTCGGAGGGTGCGTGGTAGGTCTTCGTCATACTCACTCCTCCACCTTGAGCGTGGCCATACCCATGACGACGCTGATCTTCAACTGCGCGGACCCATTCCCGACCACATACTCATCGACCTCCGACGACTCCCCCGGCCAGTTGATTCGCCCGAGCTTCGTCTCCCCCGACACAGCCACGTTAGCCCCCGGCTTCAGCACCACCGTCATGGTGCCCGACTCCACCCGCAGCTTCGACCGCCCTTGGCTGATTGGCCCCTCGACGGTAACCCCGCCAGCTTGTGAGAGGAGATCCCGCACTTCCACGGCGTCCTCGATGGAGCACCCTGCGCCCGTCACACGCACCCGACCCAGGTGCGACAGGTTGGAAACCTTGAGGCCACCCGTCGTAATCTCCACGTCGACGAGCAGCTTCGGGTTGACCTTGACGACGAGCTCTTTACCGAGCGCGATGTCGCTCAGGTGTTCCTTCGTGCGGGGCGGGCGGATGAGGGAGAACCCCTCGAACCTCGGCCCGATCTCCCCTGTGGCGTTAATTTCCATCACCGTGCCGGTGCGACGCAGCACGTGCTGCCCTTCGACGCTCAGGGTCGCCACCTGCGAGTCGCCCTCGATGCGCACGCGACGTCCGGTGGCCTGGATCTGCACTCGCTCGAGCCCGCCGGGGCGCACCTTCGCGTCGCCTGTCGTCGGGTCTTCTTCCGGGGCCGCCTCCGTACGCACAGCTTCTTCTGCGGCAGCAGCCACCTCCTTGAGCTCCTCGATGCGGCGACGGGCCTCGTCGGCGGTGATCTTTCCCTCGGCCAAATCATTCAGGATAGGTTCAAAATTCAGCTTCGCCATGTTTCATATTCTAAAGCACTACTTGCCATTCTTGAAGGTATCGCCCGGATTAAGGGGTTCGTGGCACAGTGATCTCATGCCTGCATCACTTTCCAGCCTCATCGCCCCCGACTGGGCTGAAGCGCTCGCCGACGTCGAGCCAGAGATTCGAAAAATGGGCCAATTTCTTCGCGACGAGCTCGCCGCCGGCCGCGGATACCTCCCCGCCGGCCCGGATGTGCTGCGCGCCTTCACGCTGCCGCTGGCCGACGTACGCGTGCTGATTATCGGGCAAGACCCCTACCCGACGCCGGGGCACGCCGTCGGGTTGTGTTTCTCCGTCGCTCCCGACGTGCGCCCCATTCCCAAGTCGCTCATCAACATTTACAAGGAGCTTCACGACGACCTGGGCATCCCCCCGGCTCCCCACGGCGACCTCACGCACTGGTTCGAGCAGGGAGTACTGCTGCTGAACCGCTCGCTCACCGTCCGGCCAGGCGCGCCGGCGTCGCATCGCGGCAAGGGGTGGGAGGCAGTGACGACGCGCGCCGTCGAGGCGCTGGCTGCCCGCGGCGGGCCGCTCGTCGCGCTGCTGTGGGGCCGCGACGCGCAGCAAGCCGAGCGCCTCTTGCCCGGCGTGCCGGTGATCAAGTCGCCACACCCGTCGCCGCTGTCTGCCCACAACGGGTTCTTCGGCTCCCGCCCGTTCTCGCGGGTGAACCAGGCGCTCGAGGCGCAGGGTGCGCAGCCGATCGACTGGTGCATCCCGGCCTAACAAACTGCAAAACTCGCCAACAGTGCGCCGCCTCCCCCGTTTTTCGGGCACTTGCGAGCTTCTGTTGGCGAGTTTTGCAGTTCTGCGCCGGGTAGCAGCTGGTCAAGTCCCTTTGGGTGGTGTTGTTTAGGCGGCGGTAAGGGCTGTGGGTTCGGGGTCTTGGCGTAGGTGGTTGGTGAGACGTCGCATGGAGATGTCGGAAAGGTAACGGCGTTCTCCGTATTGCCATTCTTCGTGTTGTTCGAGCAGGCCGGCGCCGACGGGAAGCTCGACAACGAGGAGTACGCCGAGCGCCTCAACGCCGCGATGGAGATCAAACTGCTCGGCGAGGCGCGAACGCTCCTGATCGACCTGGGTAGCCCGAAGCGGCTCCTCCACAAGCCACCGACGAAGGCCGAGGTGGAGGCGGATGTCCGACGTGTCGGCCGTATCCGCCGCGGCGCCTACGTCGCGGCATTCGGAGGTTGCGCTGCTGTTCAACGTGATCTGGCTGCTGACGGTCATCGCCAGTGGCGAGCCCCAGTACTACTGGCCGATCTGGCCCATGCTCGGGCTCGGCATCGGCGCGATCGCCCCTGAGTGGGCGACATCACAGTCGCAGGCCGGGTTCGGCGACCTCGATCCGACCCTCGAACCACCGCTGGGCACGAGTCTTGGCCTCCGCACCGCGGCCAGGGTCCTCAAAGTGCGTGAGCACGAGGGTGTCAACGCCAGCTTCCGAGGCGATGCGCCCTGCTTCGTCCGCCGTGAGGTGTCCGTGATCGTTCGACCCATCGTCGGGCGCATCGAGCCACGTCGCTTCACACACGAAGACGTCAGCACCGGCAGCCGCCGCACGCACGCCGTCGCAATCGCCTGTGTCGGAGGAGAAAGCTATTGCCCGACCGCCGAGTTCGAATCGCAGCGCCGCCGACGGCACCGCATGGCGCGCCGCGAAACTCACCAGTTCCGCCCCACCGACGACAAATCGCTCACTACCATCCAATGGCAGCACTCGGCGCTCGAACGACTGGGCCACCGGCGCGTGCATCGTCGGTAGAGTCGGGATCCCGAACAGCGAGTCGAAAGCGTCCAGCGCTGGTTCCGCGCCGGCCGGCGCAAACAGGGCGATCGGGTCGCGACGAATCGGGTACGTCCACCGGTAGGCCCAGGCCATCAGATCGAGACTGTGGTCCGCGTGCATGTGCGTGATCACGAGCGCACGCACGTCGTCGATGTGATGGCGCGCCGTGAACGCAGCCATCGACCCCGGGCCCGCGTCCACGACGATCAAGCCCTCGGACGTGTGGAGGACGTAGCCCGATGCTGCGCCGTGCATGGTCGGAGCGGTGGCGCACTGGCCTAGGACTTCCACGCTCATTCTGCCGAACCTCCGGAAATCAGTGTCGGAGCACCAGAACGGACGCCCAGGTGCACGATGGGGCCGATCGTCGCCGAACCTTCGACGTGGACGTCGCAATCGACGCCGTCGCCGAGATCCACGCGCAGCCGGACGTGGTCTCCGGCGAATTCAGCTCCCAAGACCTCCGCCTCGACCGTGTCGACCGCAGGCTCCGCCCGAACCTCGAGGCTGTCCGGCCGCAAGAGCAGCGACGTCGCACCGTCTCCGTGATCGGCGACGTCGGCTCGTCGGATGCGCCATTGGCCCTCCAGCGCCAGCACTTCGTCATCATGCACAACGACGTCGAGCATGAGCGCTCCGGCCAGGAAGTCGGCGACGAACGGGTCGGATGGACTGCGCCAAACCTCCGTCGCGTCACCATGCTGAATCAGTCGGCCATCCTTCAAGACGGCGATACGTTTACCAAGGGCCATCGCCTCAGACTGGTCATGGGTCACGAGGATCGTCGTGCAGCCAGCCGCCTCGATCACCCGGGCCAGCTCCCGCCGAAGCCCACCACGCAACTGCGGATCGAGCGCGGAGAGCGGCTCATCCAGGAGCACGACGTCGGGGTCGATCGCGAGGGCTCGTGCCAGCGCCACACGCTGTCGTTGGCCACCGGACAGTGCGCCGGGTCGACGCTCGGCATAGGGACCCAATTGCGTGAGGTCGAGCAGCTCGTTGACGCGTCGTCGGATCATGGCTTTGTCAGCACGACGTGCACGGAGCCCGTAGGCGATGTTCTCGGCCACGCTGAGATGCCGGAAGACTGCGTAGTGCTGAGGCACGAGCCCGATGTTGCGATGCCGCGCATCGAGACCAGTCACGTCCCGGCCCCCGATCTCGATGCGCCCTTGAGAGACGGGGACCAGACCGGCGATGGCTCGCAGCAGCGTCGACTTGCCGCAGCCGCTGGGGCCGACGAGCGCCAAAACCTCGCCCTTGTCGATGTCGAGCGACACAGCTTGGACAGCCTTGGTCTCGCCATAGTTGACGCTGAGAGACTCGATCCGCATGCCATGGGTCATGGGCGATACTTCCTCCTGTGGGTACGTGCGCGTAGCCACGTGATCATGGCGACCACTGGCGCGGCGCACAGGATGAACAGCACGGTTTCCGCCGAAGCGATCTCCAGACGTCGCGTCTGGTAGGCGTCGAATAGGGCGAACGGCGCCATGGGCGTGGCGGGCGGATTGACGAAGAACGAGACGTTGAATTCCCCGAATGACAGCGCGTAGGCCATGCTCGCGGCTTGCGCCAGCGGCATCGTGATCGACGGGATGGTCACGGTGGCGAGGATCCGCGGCCCAGAGGCACCGAGACTGCCCGCGACCTGCTCGGATTCGACAAGCTCGTCGTCGCCGATCACAGGAATGAGCGTGGCCAGGGTGAACGGAAGGGTGAACAGGATGTGCCCGCAGATCAGCAGCAGGCCGCTCGGGCGGAGCCCGGAATATGCCCCGATGAGCGCCACCGAGATCGCGATGCCGGGAATGGCCAAGGGGATGCTGGCGAGCGTCACCACTGCTCGTGCGAGCGGGGATCCCGTCCGCGCAGCCCAGTAGGCAAGCGTCCCGCCAAGGATGAGATTCGCGATGGCGACGACGATGCCGACGGTGATACTGCGGACGACGTTGGGGCCCAGCAATGTCCACGCGGCGCCGAGCCAGTCCAACGTGACCCCGCCACCGTAGGGGCCTTGCGAGAAGTCCACGCTGGTTGCAGCCACGACGGTGGCGACGGCAGGGACGACGATCATGATCGTGATGAGCCATGTCCAGATGGGGCGCGCGCTGGTCATGCTGTTGTGCCCTTCTGACCCCGCAGACCCGCACGCTGCAGCAGGAAGCGGGAGCCCAAGTGGCCCAGCAGAAGGAACGCCACCGACAACACCCCGAGTACGATCGCCGTTGCAGAGGCAGCTGCGATGTTGTAGCCGGCGGAACTGAGCTGGTCGACGACGTCCAGCGGCAGCATTCTGACCCCTTGGGACAGCGTGGCAATCGTGCCGTAGCCGCCCAGTGCGATGGCCAGTGCTGTACCCGAACTCTCGACGATAGCTGGCAGGAGCTGGGGAAACGTGATGGTGCGAAACACATACCAGCGGGAGGCGCCCAGCGAGCGCGCTGTGTCTGTCTCGGCTGGGTCAAGGGCCTGGGCGGCTCCGCGTAGGGGGCCAATGGCTCGAGGCAGCGTGAAGTAGATGTACGCCACGAGGACACCCGGGATCGTGTAACTCGCCCCTTCCAGAGCGGGAAACACCTTCGCCAGAAGGCCCGTGTTGCCGATCAAGACGATGGCGAAGAACCCGATCACTGTGCCTGGCAGGGCGATGGGCAGCATCACCACGGCATCCACGCCACCAGTGTCCACGCCGTCGCGCGTCCTACGTGCAAGTTCGAGCACGACTGGGACGGCCACGGCCATCGCAAGCAGCACCGACAGCACCGAGACGACGAGCGAATTCACGATGGACTGCTGTACGCCAGGCGAAGCCAACACCTTGGCATAGTGGTCGAAGGAAAACCCTGCCGACTCTCTGAGCCCGGTCTTGCCAAGCCCCAGAGAGTTGGCGGCCAGCACGACGACTGGGAACAGCGCGAATGCGAGGACGAACAGCGTCGTCGGCAGCGCCACCACCCAGCCCAGTCGTCGTGCGTTGTCCATTACTGACCGACCTCGGCCTTGAACTGCTCGATGAAGTCAGCCTGGACCTCACCCTGCTTGGCGTAGTCGACGGTGCCCGCGCGCTCATAGTCCGCGCTCGGGTTCATCTTGTCGGCCATGTCCTCGGGGATGTCGCCGACGACCGGACGCATGTAGCCGCGAGCGAACAAGCTCTGGCCCTTCTCGGAGTAGTAGAAGTCGAGCAACTTGTCGGCGTTCTCACTATGGGGCGCACCCTTGACCTTGGCGACGACGTAGGGGATCTGCAGGCTGCCTTCCTCCGGGATCACGACGGTGACGTTCGAGCCCTCGTCACGAAGCTGGTAGCCATTGAAATCCGAGTCGATGAGGATCGGAATCTCACCCTGCGAAACCTTGGCAGTCGCGGTCTGGGCAGGCGTCACAGCGCCGTTGGCTTTGAGCTTCTTGAGGTAGTCGAGGCCCGGGCCCCAGTCGTCGAGCGAACCGCCAAGCGCTTCGTTGGCAGCGGTGGCCACGGAGTAGCCGACGGCGGCCTGAGTGGGGTCGAGGTAGCCGACCTTGCCCTTGTATTCGGGCTTCAAGAGGTCAGCCCAAGACTTCGGCACGGGTGCACCGTCGAGGTGGTCCTCGTTGACGAGGAAGGCGACCGTGCCAGTGTGGACGGTGTACCAGCGCCCGTCAGCGTCCTTGAGGTCATCGGGGATCTGGTCAACGTTCTTGGGCTCGCTGGCCTCAATGAGTTCGGCCTCGGCAAGCTGGTTCGCGAATGCGATGCCGACGTAGGCAACGTCTGCGACAGGGGCGTCCTTCTCTGCCTGCAGCGCGGCGAGGGTCTGC
Source organism: Propionibacteriaceae bacterium (assembly GCA_032576855.1). Taxonomy (GTDB): domain Bacteria; phylum Actinomycetota; class Actinomycetes; order Propionibacteriales; family Propionibacteriaceae; genus Arachnia. The sequence goes on along the minus strand of JAWFWL010000006.1, from coordinate 25,927 downwards.
CCAGAGTTCTTCGGGTCGTTCGGGGCTTTGATGCCGGTCTCGTCGGTGAAGACCTTGAGCACCTCACCGTAGTTGCCCCACTTCTCAGGGGTGTTGTAGGTGATGACGCTCTGGTCGCCGGACTTGGCGTTGGCCGTCTCGTTGCCCGCGTCGGTGTTGCCGCAAGCCGCGAGCAGAGTCAGGGACAGCGCAGCGGTGATGGAGAGGAAGGTTCGAGTGGGTCGCATGGGAAGCTCCGTTCGAGGGGATCGACAAGTGCCATCCTGCGCCATGCCGAATCGTTTCGGCAAGCTAGATTCAAGGGATTTGGTACACGTTCCCCACAACGACCACCAACTGTCACATTGCGTTAACCGCGTGTTTGCCCAGCAACCGATCCACCCCGTTTGAGCGTCGTGGGCAACAGCACGGACTCGACCTGCTCCCCGGCTGCCAGCGCCAGCATGGCGCGCGCCACCCGACGCCCCACCTCACGCCGGTCGAAAAGGATGGTCGTCAACGGAGGGTCGAACAGCGCACTCGTAGGGATTCCATCGTGGCCGACGACGCTCACGTCACGCCCGATCCGCAGCCTCGTTTCCGCAGTCGCGGCGTAGACGGCGGAAGCTGTGTAGTCGGAGTTCATCAGGAATGCCCGGCATCCATCCGGCCGTTCAAGCTCGCGCAGGATGGTCGTGTACGTCCCGTCGAACGACAAGGACGTCTCCAAGCTGACACCTTCCATACCGAATCCGGAGGCAGCCTCGAAAAAAGCGGCGCGACGGTCGACGTCCGCCTGCATCTTCGAGGGTGCGCCCACGAATGCCACACGACGGTGCCCGTTGACGTGAAACTCCTCCAGTGCCTGCCGCACGGCCATGGGGCCGTCGGGGCCTACGCAGACGAGGCCCGGCGACGGCTCGGTGTTGATGAGCACCACCGGGTGCCCGGAGCTGTGCTCGCGCCACCAATCCACCGCGTGGCTACCGCCGATGGGCGCGATCGCAAGGCCCAGGACGCGGTAGTTGACCATACGTTGCACCGCCTGGTGTTCTCGCGCATAGTCGTAGTCCGAGTCCATGATCAGCAATGAACAGTCCGCTTCGGAACACACGTCGTCCATGCCCCGCACGACGTCGAGGAAGTAGCTGTTCGACAGGTTGCGCACCACCAGCCCCAAAGCATTGCCGCTACCCTTGCGCAATCCTCGCGCGAAGGCATCCGGCCGATAGCCCAGCTCGTCCGCCGCCTCGCGGACCCGGGCGACAGTCTGCGGCGCGACGCGGCCGGTGCCGTTGAGTGCAGTGCTGGCTTGCGTCACCGACACTCCAGCGGCCGTGGCGACGTCGCGGAGGGTCGGGCGGCTCATCGGTGTCACTCCCGAGGTCAGAGAACGTCGGCGAACATCGACCGGCGCCCGGAGAATGCGCGGCCGAGGGTGACCTGATCGGCGTACTCGAGGTCGCCGCCGACGGGCAGTCCGCTCGCCGGACGGGTCACGCGCACGCCGAAGTCGCGCAACATGCGTGACAGGTAGGCAGCCGTCGCCTCGCCCTGGGTGTCCGGGTCGGTGGCGAGGATGACCTCTTGGACCTCGCCGTCGGCGAGACGCTGGAACAGCTCACGCGTGTGGAGGTCGCCGGGGAGGCGGCTGAGTTCGTCGATGAGCTCCTGGACAGGACCTTCGTACAACTACATCCCCATTCCGGGAACCTGCGGCATGGCCTCGGCGACTGCTTGGTCCACCTGGGCCTTCGCGGAGCGGAACGCGGCGACGATGAGGTCCTGGAGGGTCTCGATGTCCTCCACAGCCTCGGGCTTGATGGTCACGTTCTCGACCTGCCCCTGGCCAGTCAGCGTGAGCGACACGAGGTCGCCACCGGCCGTGCCCTCGAATGAGCGCGCCGCGAGCTCTTCCTGGGCCTTCGCCATCTGCTCCTGCATCTGCTGTGCCTGCTGCATCAGCGCGTTCATGTCAAGGCCTTCGCCGAACATGTCCATTCCTTCCATTGCCATGGCGACAGTCTATGCGCCCGCCAACCCGGTGGTATCACGCATCGGGCGGGGTGTCGCCGTCGACCGAGATAATCTCTGCCGCGAGCTCCTTGGTGAGCAGCGCCTCCGCGTTATGGCTGCCGTCGAGCTCATGGTCGTTCTCGGAGAACTGCGAGTAGTCCGGCTCTGGTTCGGGAGCAGGCGGCGCGGGTGCTGGGCGCGAGGTCTCAGGCTCGGGCACCGGGGCGCCAGCTCGTCGCTGTCTGCCCACAACGGATTCTTCGGCTCCCGCCCGTTCTCGCGGGTGAACCAGGCGCTCGAGGCGCAGGGCGCGCAGCCGATCGACTGGCGCATCCCGGCATAACAAACTGCAAAACTCGCCAACAGTGCGCCGCCTCCCCCGTTTTTCGGGCACTTGCGAGCTTCTGTTGGCGAGTTTTGCAGTTCTGCGCCGGGTACCCGCTTGCGCGAGGTGCCACACTGGCCCTATGGACATTGATGTGATGGGCTGGCTGCAGCGCAACTGGAAACCGACGATGGTCTCCCCCGACGAGGCCCTCCCCGGCCGCGAAGAGCCGGTGCTGAACCCCATCCCCCGCCATGAGGTATTCGGCATCCCCCTCGACGAGGTTCCCGCCGGCTGCCAGGTGGCGTACTTCGCGCTCGGTTGTTACTGGGGCGAGGAACGTATGTTTTGGAACACCGACGGCGTGGTGAATACCGCCGTCGGATTCATGGGCGGGTTCACTCCCAACCCCACGTATCAGGAGTCGTGCACAGGCGACACCGGCCACACTGAGACTGTGCAGGTGGTCTTCGACCCGTCGCGCATCACCTACGACGACCTGCTGCGCATCTTCTGGGAAGCCCACGACCCCACCCAGCTCAACCGCCAAGGCAACGACATCGGCACGCAGTATCGCTCCGCCATATTTCCCGTCGACGAGGAACAACAGGCCGCGGCAGAGGCGTCGAAGCAACGCTTCCAGGCTGCGCTGACGGATGCCGGCTACGGCGAGATCACGACGGAGATCACGCCCGGGCAGGGGTTCTACTACGCCGAGAAGGAGCACCAGCAGTACCTCCACAAGAATCCAGCGGGGTACGCGTGCGACCATCGGACTGGAGTCTCATGCTCACCAAATGACGTATGACCCTGGTCCCAGATTGCACTTTCGCCGCATGCCCGAACGTTCACTCATATACGCTTCGGACATGAAGCACACAAGTGGGGCTACAAGCACCCTGACGAGAACTCGCGTCGCCCTGATGACACTCCTTACGCTTGCACTCGCGGCTCTGGCCGCCACTTTCCCAACGGAAGCAAGCGCAGCTGGGCCCTGTAAAGTCACGGGATACACCATCCATGCACAACTGCAGATGTCGACCCGCGATATCAGCAAGAGCGAAGTCGAAGCTTCAGTCAGGGTCAACTGCGCACACGGTAGATGGCAGCCCACCCAGAAGACTTGGATTTACCAAGGAAGTTCCTTTCACTCTCCAAAACGACCTGCTGTCGTTATGAACGCTCAGGGCGTCGTCGTTACTGCCTGGTGGCCAACGGGGTCAGGAGGCGGAGGGGCCGGCTCTTGGGGTATCCCTGTGGCTCCTGAACTGCTATGACCCGATATCAACTTGCTGCCCGAGTCGACTACGACCGTAGCTGCAACGCCGCGATGGTAACCTTCGAGGATTCTCAGGTAGCTGCCCCAACCACCGATTATCCCATCTTCGGACCAACGGGCGAGGTAGAGGCTGTAGTCACCTTCAATGCGGCTGGAGTGATCTTAGGAATCGAACTTCTCAATGCATCTGTGCAACTGCCTCTCCCACGAACGACTACCGACCAGCCGACGCCACCAATGCCCTCGTAGACCATGACTGCTTTCATAACTGTTGGGGAACCCCGACGGCTACTGCCCTGTACACGCCACGGGTGTGAAATGCGGGCCCGAGTCCTGACTTCGCGTCACGCTCTTCCGCGAAGCTTCACTCAAGGTAGGCACGGCCATGCATCATCAGGTGTTCAACGATGCCGCTGTACGCACTCTCCTGCGAGTGCTGTCACGCGAGCACATAGCCATCCGGAGCATTTCCCTGGCTATGGACCCGGAGATCACCGTGCTCATCCCAGACAGCGAGCTCTACAAACGATACGTGGCTCAACTTGCCCCGGAGGATGAGTCACTCGCCGAGGTTCACCTCCAAGAACTGCTCAGCGGGTGGTACGGAGATGACGAGGGCGCCGTGACCCTCGAGCTCGTGGAAGCAGCAGACGGGAACATTGATTGGATGAGGACGTGACCACCAGCGGCCACCCCAGTCCCGTCATGGAGCTCCTGCTCGAGGAGCGTTCCAACCCAAGCGACGCACTGTCGTGGCAGCTCGCCTTGGGAGCAGTGGTGGACTCCCTTCCTTGGATGGGCGACGAGCCGTTCGAGCCCTACGCCAGCACTGCGCGACCGATGCCCCTGCTGCCGCAGTTCATCGTCGAGCTGTGGTCTCGGCCATACGCTCCAGATCAGCAGATCGAACTCGGCACGCCTGGATTTCTACGGCCTACGAACGCCCCCGTCGTCCAGCCGTCGACGAACTCACGCTGGTTCACGCTCCCCGCCCTGCTAAAGGGGGCCTGCCTGGAGACCACAGCTGGGCCCTGGCTTGGAGCCCCGTCGGTAGCCGCCTTCGGCATGGAAGATTCGGACATCCAGACCGGCCCAGATTGGTTCGACGAGATGGAGTCGAGGGCCATCACTCCCATCTTCGACGCTCGCATCGCTGAAATCGATAGCCCCGAGGCTTGGGTTTGGCTGGTCGAGCGATTCCCGTCCATGCTCGACGGCGTCAATGCCGACGTGCACAACTACCAGCACGACTTGGCCCACTGGTTTTCAGGCCACACCCTGTATGAGCCCCACTGGCCCAGCGTCGCGCAACACTACGACGCCATCCACCTCACCCAGCTGGCGTATGTGCTGTGCGCGTATGCCCCCATTCCCTGCCTCGATGGTGTCACGACCATCACAGGTTGGGGCCCAGACGTCACCGTCTGGCTTCGCCACCCTCACGGAACTCAGTGAGCAAACTGTTCACCTGCACCACACCCGTCATAGCGTGAGATCTGTTGCGGAAATCCGTAACAGATCTCACACTATGAGGCCTCACGCAGCTGGGCAGTGCTCGGCAGCGGGCTGCGTCGTAACCGGCTCATCCTCGACGACGTCCCTCGCCGCTTCCTGTTGCTGGGCGTCGCGCACGAGGCGTCGGCGCTGGAAGTACCAGGCACCGAGCAGCGGAATGAGCGCCGCGAACCACGCCGCTGGCGCGGCGATGATGGCCCCGATGAACCCCACGTGCTCGATCACGAGCAGCCCGATGATGGCGCGCGCGATGAGCTCGGCGACGCCGGACATCGTCGGCGCCAGCGTCGAGCCGAGCCCCTGCAACACGTTGCGAATCACGAACAGCAGCGCGAGCGCCCAATACAAAGCCGCGTTGATCACGAGATACTCGTGCGCCATCGCCACGACGACGGGAGACCCGTCGCCGACGAACACCCGCACCATCGCCGTGCCACCGAAGAAAATGGCAAGGCCAAGCAGCAGCGCGAGCCCGATGGAGAGGAACGTCGTTTGGCGCACGCCCCGCAGGATTCGCTCGGGCTGCCTAGCTCCGGCGTTTTGCGCGACGTAGGTGGTCATCGCCATGCCGACGCTGGCGAGCGGCACGACGGCAGCTTGGTCCACGCGCAAGGCGGCCGTGAAGGCGGCGACGGCGTCGGTGCCGAGGCCGTTCACGCCGTACTGCAGCAGCGCGGCGCCCACGGCGATGATGGACATCTGGAAGCCGAGCGTCAGCCCCAGATTCGACGATTCCTTGATGCGAGCGACGTCGATGCGCCAATCAGAACGCCCGACGTGCAGCAGAGGCATGCGTCGCCAGATCAGCAGCAGGCACAGCAGCGCCGAGACGAGCTGGGCGAGCACCGTCGCCAGCGCCGCGCCACCCACGCCCATCTGAGCCGGGCCGACGAACACGATCACGAGAATGACGTTCAGCACGCATGCGAGGATGAGAAACAGCAGCGGTGTGCGACTGTCGCCCAACGCCCTGATCACTGAGGTGAGGTAGTTGTAGCCGACGGTGGCCACCGAGCCTGCGAAGAACACGGCGAGGAACTCCGTCGACTGCGCCATGAGCGCCTCGGGAGTGCCCAGCAGCCTCAGCAGGAAGCTCGATCCCAACACCCCGATGAGGGTGATCGCCACGGCGATGGCGAGGCTGATCCACGCTCCAGTGGTGACGGCCTTCCGCATCCCGGCGGCATCCCCAGCTCCGTAGGCACGGGAGACAGGAATGGCAAGGCCGGCCGACGCGCCCATCGCGAACCCGAACAGCAGGAACTGCAGGCTTCCCGACGCGCCGACGGCAGCGAGCGCTTCGACGCTGATCATCCGGCCGACGACGATCGTGTCGGTGATGGCGTACACCTGTTGAAACAGGTTTCCGATGAGCAGCGGCAACGTGAATACGACGATGAGCCGAAGCGGTGATCCGACAGTGAGGTTTTTTGCCATGGCAGACGTTTCCTCTGGACGTGGAATCTATGCGGGGCAGTGGTTGGGCGGCGATCACGCAGCGCAAGGCTCCCCGCAGGGACGCCCGGGCGCGCGGTCGCCCAAAACGGAACAAGTCTGCCATAGGTCAGCACAAAGACAAAACCCCTAGTGCCTGCCGTATTTTTCTCTGTAGCGACCCCCTCCCGGGATACCTTCAAACCGTCTTCTCGATCTCCCCTTGAAAGAAGGTTTCAATGAAGAAGATCTCATGGGCCAAGCGGCTCGCGCTGGGCGCGATGGGCGCCGTCGTGGGCGCCGCGTCCTTCATGGTTCCTGCTGAGGCCGCATCGGCCACCACTACCGCACCAGTCACACTGCGTTCCGGTACCTCCACTCGCACCGCCGCACTCACCACCATCCCGAGCGGAGTCGGCATCAACATCGTCTGCCAGGCGAAGGGCCAGACCATCTCCGGCACCTACAACTCCGATTGGTGGGCGAAGGTCACCTACAACGGCCGCACTGGCTACGCAACGCGCGCCTACATCCGCGTTCCCAGCGGCACCTCGGTGCCCACCTGTGGCACGACGCGTCCCGCGCCTTCCGGCAACGGCACCGTCGTTGGCGCTGGGGTCAACGTCCGCTCCCAGGCCAACACCCGTAGCAGCATCCTGACGAGCATCCCGTCGGGCGCTCGCGTCGCCATCCAGTGCCAGACGCGTGGCGCAACCGTGGCCGGCGTGTACAACACCGACTGGTGGGCCAAGCTCAGCTACAACGGCAAGACCGGGTACGCATCGCGCGCCTACATCCGCGTCGCTGCTGGCACGAACGTCCCCACGTGCGCAGGCTCCCCCGCTCCCGCTCCTGGTGGCGTGAATGCTTGGACGCCGCACGCCGTCGGAGCTCCCATTAGCCGCGAACTCGTCCTCGCACGCGCCAAGTACTGGACCGACAGGCGCCTGCCCTACAACTGGAACATCAGCCACAAGGACCCGCAGGGCAAGTACTACCGCGCGGATTGCTCCGGCATGGTCTCGATGGCGCTGCACCTCACGTGGAGCCCCAGCACCAGAGATCTGAGGAACTACGTCTACCCCATCAGCAAATCGCAGCTGCGGCCCGGTGACATCATCGGCAACCTCGGCCCCGGCAGCGAGGGCGCGAACGGTCACGTCGTGGTCTTCAACGGCTGGGTGCCCGGCACCAACCAGACCCGCTTCTACTCCTTGGAGGAGCAGGGCGGCGTGGGCGCCATCGCGCAGACCCGCCCGTGGGGCACCAGCTACTGGAATGTCCAGGGCTGGCGCTACAACAAGATCAGCAACTGAGCATCCCTCACTGCTTCTCGGGGCCACATCCACGACGGGTGTGGCCCCGTTCCTATACGCTCAGCCCTCACCTGCACACGCGCGCGCATTGTCCACGCCGATACCTCATGCACAACCCGCACATTGCCCTCGTCCTGTTCCTGCCGAGGAGGGATATGCCCAAGCCAGATGCACGTTGCCTGGCCATAACGTCGATGTCGACAGCACACCGATAGGGAAAGGGACCCACATGTCGAAGCAACACTCCCGACTCCATAAGGCCGCCCTCGTCGCGTCTGCCGGCGCGCTCGCCGCCGTGGCCGTCGCCACTCCTGCGCACGCCGCATCCGCCACCACCACCGACGCCGTGAACCTGCGCAGCGCTGCATCCACGTCGTCGCAGGTGCTCCTCACCGTGGCCGGCGGGCAGTCCGTCGAGGTGGAATGCCAGACCACCGGCGACAACGTCTCCGGCACCTACAACTCCAACTGGTGGGCGAAGACCACCGTGAATGGGCAGACGGGCTACCTCTCGCGCGCCTACGTCACCATCCCGCACGGCACCGACGTTCCCACCTGCAGCGACGCACCCGCCCCCGACCCGGCACCCGAACCCGCGCCCGGAGGCGACGTGTCCGCCACCACCCCGCACGAGGTGGGCGCTCCGATCAGCCGCGAGCACGCTAAGGCGCGCGGCATGTTCTGGATCGAGAAGCACGTTCCCTACAGCATGGAAGCCTGGACCGCTGGGCCGCTTGGCCGCAACTACCGCACCGACTGCTCCGGCTTTGTCTCCATGGCGTTCCACCTTCCGGAAGATGCCAACACGAAGAGCCTCGGCGAGAAGTACTTCACCCCGATCCCCAAGTCGGAGCTTCGTCCTGGCGACGTCATCGGCAACCTCACCCCGGATAGCTTGGGCGCTGCGGGCCACGTCGTGATCTTCGACGGCTGGGTCGAGGGCAGCAACCAGACGCAGTTCCACAGCATCGAGCAGCGCGGCGGCAACGGCTCGTGGACCGGCGTGCGCAACTTCGGTGATTCCTACTGGAACAAGCAGGGCTACCGCTACAACAAGATCAGCAACTGATCCCACTCACACGCCGGAGGGGCTGCATCGTCGATGGATGCAGCCCCTCCGGCGTCTCTATGTGCCCCGGAACTCAGGCTCGCTTCGAGAGCACCTCGTCGACGTAGTCGATGTCCTTGTCACCGCGCCCTGAGAGGTTGACTATGACCACTTGATCCGACGCCATCGTTGGCGCGAGCTTGATTGCCTCAGCAACCGCGTGCGACGACTCCAGCGCCGGGATGATGCCCTCCAGCCGGCACAGCCGCTGGAAGGCATCGAGGGTTTCTTCGTCGGTGACCCCGACGTAGTGCACGCGGCCTGCTTCCTTCAGGTACACGTGCTGGGGGCCGACGCCGGGGTAATCGAGGCCGGATGCGATGGAGTGCACCGGCGACGGGGATCCGTCGGCCTCCTGGATCACGAGCGTGCGCATGCCGTGCAGCACGCCGGGCGAGCCCGTCGCCATGGTGGCAGCGTGCTGCCCGCTCTCGAGACCCTTTCCTTCCGGCTCGACGCCGTAGATCTGGACGTCGTCGCCGAGGAATGCATCGAACAGGCCCATCGCGTTGGAGCCGCCACCCACGCACGCGACGATGGCGTCGGGGAGTTTGCCCTCTTGCTCGAGAACCTGGGCGCGAGCCTCGCGGCCGACGACTGACTGGAAGTCGCGCACCATCGACGGGTACGGGTCGGGCCCGACGACGGAGCCGATGCCGAAGAACATGTCTTCGTAGTGTTCGGCATACGTGGCGAACGCGGAGTCGACGGCCTCCTTCAACGATGCGCCACCCTCATCGACGGCGACGACCTTCGCGCCGAGCAGCTGCATGCGCAGCACGTTGGGGTGCTGCTTCTCGACGTCGATTCGCCCCATGTGGATCTCGCACTCGAGCCCCATAAGCGCAGCGGCCGTAGCCAGCGCCACACCATGCTGACCGGCGCCCGTCTCAGCGATGAGCTTCTTCTTGCCCATGCGCTTGGCGAGCAGCGCCTCGCCGAGTGTGTGGTTGATCTTGTGGGCGCCGCTGTGGTTGAGGTCTTCCCGCTTCAGGTACACCTTCGCCCCGCCAAGTTCGCGGGTGAGGTTCTCGGCGAAGTACAGCAGCGACGGGCGCCCCACGTAGGTGCGCAACAACCGCTGGTAATCCTCCAAGAACTCGGGATCCTGCCTGGCCTCAGCGTACGCGTCACGCACCTCGGCGATGGGGGCCACGAGGTGTGGGGGCAGGTGGGCGCCTCCGTACTCGCCGAAGAACCCCTCAGCGTCGGCCCGGTAGTAGCCCTCTTCGACTGCTTGATCAGCCATGATTCTCCTTCGATGTAGGCCCCAAAGACGAGAAAAGATCGCCTCCTTGCGGGGCGATCTTGCTAGCTTCGCGCAAACCAATGAACCGCCCTAGGCGGTCCACCACATCTGGTTCACGTTCATGGCCATGAGCCTAGCACGCCGAGCGGGCGTCGTCGGATGTGGTTCACCAACGCTGAAACACGCAGACGCGACGGAGCACACGGGCTTGTCACATAGTGGTATCCGCCCACAAGTGACCCGGAACCCAGTATTGTCGACAAAGACACCACCGCTGAGCGATGGTGGTCACGGTGCACGTCGATAACGATTTCAGGCGTGTTTCGAGGCCGACGCGTTCGGTGGTATCGACAAGCCAACCGAAGGGCAAATCATGAAGACACGGACGAGATTCGCCCCGTGCGCCATAGTGCTGGCTCTCCTCACGCTCATCTTGACAGCATGTGCGGGCGGAGACCAGAGCCAACAAGACGGCGAACCCAAGCTGATCAAGGACGGAGAAATCGTCGTCGCCATGAGTGGCGAGTTCCGCCCCTTCAGCTATTGGGAGGGAGAACAGCTCACCGGATTCGACTACGACATCGCCAAGGCGCTGGCGGACGAGATGGGACTCAAGCTCGTCACGAAGACCGCCGGCTTCTCCACACTGGTGGAGGGCACCGCGCAGGGGCGCTACGACATGCTCGTCGCATCCACCTCCGCCACGGAAGAACGCGCAAAGGTGGTAGATTTCGCCAACGGTTACTACTCGTCGGGTGCGCAATATTTCGTGCGCAAGGGCGAGCAGTGCAAGAGCATCACCGATACCAAGGACCCGACGGTTGGCGTTGCCAGCGGCACCAGCTACGAGAAATACCTCGCCGACGAGGGCATCACCAAGCAGGTGAAGACCTTCGAGTCCGACATCACCGCGCTGCAAGACGCGGAGACGGGGCGCCTGGACGGTGCCCTCACCGACCGTCTCGTCGGCCAGTTCCAGATCGAACAGGCCGGCCTGAAACTTGAGCCTTGTGGCGAGCCGCTCTACCTCGAGACGCAGGCCCCCGCCGTCGCGAAGGGCAACCCGCTGCGCGGCAAGGTGAACGAGGCGCTCGAGACCATCATCGACAACGGCACCTACGGCGAGATCTCGAAGAAGTACTTCGGTGAAGACATCTCCGGCAACATCGACAACGAGCCGGTGAAGAAGATCATGGAGGATTCGGAGGCGTCCGACGGCCCGCCGAGCTTCGGTGAGCTCTTCGTCGACCACGCGGGCACCTTCATGAAGGCCGCGTTGCTCACCCTGCAGGTGACTGCGGTGGCGCTGCTCATCGCCGTCGTGCTCGGCTCCGTGGTGGCGTGGATGAACATGTCACGCTTCCTGCCGCTGCGCTGGCTGGCGGCCGGCTACATCGGTTTGATTCGTGGTACGCCGCTCATCGCGCAGCTCTTCCTGCTGTACTTCGGCCTCACCAGATACGTGAAGCTCAGCGACTTCTGGGCCGGCGCCATCGCGCTCGCCATCCACAACTCTGCCTACATTGCGGAGATCGTGCGCTCGGGCTTCCAGTCGGTGCCCGGCGGCCTCGTCGAAGCTTCCCGCTCGCTCGGCATGAGCCGATTCCAGGCGCTCCGACGAGTACAGATCCCGCTGGCAACCCGGGCCATCCTGCCGGTACTTGGCAGCCAGTTCATCATCGCGGTGAAGGACTCGTCGCTCGTCGCGTTCATCGGTATGGGCGAGCTGTTCCGCACCGCGCAGAACATCGCGGCGTCGTCGTATTCACCGCTCAATGCGTACCTCGTGGTGTCCGTCTACTACCTGATCATCGTGCTGGTCCTGACGGGGTTGGTCACGCTGCTCGAACGCAAGTTGAACCCCGATAAGAAGGAGGCGAAAGCATGAGCGCCGAGACCACCGATCAGGATTTCTTTGAAACCTCCGCCGACGACGCCAACGTGGTCGAAATGCGAAAGGTGACGAAATCCTTCGGGAAGACCCTCGTTTTCAAAGACATCGACCTGGATATTGAAAAGAGCGAGGTCGTCGTCCTCGTCGGCCCCTCCGGTGCGGGTAAGTCCACGCTGCTGCGCTGCGTGAACGGGCTCGAGACCATCACCAGCGGCACCATCCACGTCGCCGGGGAGGAGCTTCGCTACGACGAAAGCCACCTCAACAAAATTCGCTCGCGGGTGGGCATGGTGTTCCAGCAGTTCAACCTGTTCCCCCACATGAAGGTGCTGGACAACATCACCGTCGCGCAGCGCGACGTGCTCGGCCGCTCACCGGACGAGGCCGTCGAAAAGGCGCGCCAGATGCTGGAACACGTGGGCATGTCGCACAAGGAGAATGCCTTCCCAGCCAGCCTTTCTGGTGGGCAGAAGCAGCGCGTTGCCATCGCGCGGGCACTGGCGATGGACCCAGCCATGATGCTGTTCGACGAGCCCACGTCCGCGCTCGACCCGGAGCTCGTGGGTGAGGTGCTTGCCGTCATGCGCGACCTCGCCAACGACGGCATGACCATGCTGTGCGTGACCCACGAGATGCGCTTCGCAAGGCGCGTCGCCGACCGGATCGTGATGGTGGCGGACAAGGGCATCGCCGAGGAAGGGTCGCCAGAACAGTTCCTCGACAATCCCCAAAGCGACCGAGCGAAAGAATTCCTCGCGAGCCTCGACGAGGACTAGCCACCCTGGCTGAGGCCAATCGCAGCCTCCGCCGCGCGGCTGCACGCAATTGAATTTCACCTCGATGAGGTGTGCAATAGCGCTATGCGTTGGAAGACTGTGGTAACGAGCGGCTTAGCATGTGCCGCGTTGGCGATCTCGGCGTGCGCGCCCAGCCCTGCGCAGGATGCACGCGGACCCGCGCCATCGTCGGCACCTGCTACGTCCGCTCCGGCTAGCCCGAGCGGGTCGCCCACCACGTCGGCCTCGCCGTCTGAGGAACCGGCCCCGGAACCGACGACGTCCTCCTCCCCCGCCGCGAGCCCGTCGGCCACTGCTTCGAAGAGCGCTTCCGCGTCAATGACTGCGCAGCCCACCACCACCGCCGCGCCCGGCGAACACCCGGACTGCTCGAAGCTCAAGTGCATCGCGCTCACCTTCGACGACGGCCCCGGCCCACACACCACTAAGTTGCTGAATGAGCTGGCGAAGACCAAGTCCAAAGCCACTTTCTTCGTGCTCGGCCCCAACGTGGCGTCGAATCCGGACGTGGTGGCCCGCATGGCCAAGGAAGGGCACCAGATTGGCAACCACTCGTGGAGCCACTCGCAGTTCTCGCACTTGTCGGCAAGCAAAGTAGTGAGCGAGGTGGAACGCACCTCCGAAGCGGTGAAGAAGGCGACGGGGCACGGCACCAACGGCGTCCGCCCGCCCTACGGCGACATGAACAAGACCACGCGTTCCGCCCTCACAGGGTTTCCCGAGGGCGAGATCATCTTGTGGAGCATCGACACCCTAGATTGGAAAACCCGCAGTACGCAGAAGACCATCGCCGCGGTGAAAGAGCAGGCGAAACCGGGAGCGATCGTGCTGATGCACGACATCCACAAGCCCACCGTCGCCGCCGTACCCGCCATCGTGGACTACCTGCGCGGGGAGGGCTACACGCTCGTGACCGTCGACGACCTGCTCGCCCCAGAGAACCCGCAGCCAGGCCACGTATTCACGCATCTCGGATGACGGCACGCGCGGCCCAGGCCCCCGGCATGCCGTGCACCCCCGCACCTGGCGGCGTCGCTGCGGATGCCAGGTAGATGCGGCGTTTGCTGAGTGTGTAGGGCGCGAGGCCGGGCCCGGGGCGCAGCAGCGCTTGGAGCCCGGCCATGCTGCCGCCCGCGATATCGCCGCCGACGAGGTTGGGGTTCCAGCGCTCTAACTGCGAGGCGGTGGCGTGGTGGGCGTCACGGATGCGCGCCGCGAAACCGGGCGCGAAACGCTCGATTTGGGCGGTGACAAGGTGCTGCACGTATCCGGGCTCCGGCTCCGTATATCCGCGGGGCACGTGCGTGTAGGCCCACAGGACGTGCCCGGACGTGGCGCGCGTCGGATCCGCCACTTGCTGCTGACACACCAGCACGAAGGGGCGTTTCGGCATACTTCCGGCGGCCACGCTCAACTCCGCCTGGTGGATCTCGTCGAGCTTGCCGCCGACGTGGACCGTGCCCGCGCCGCCCACACGGGGGTCGGCCCACGGGACGGGTGCGTCGAGCAGGTAGTCGATCTTGTACGAGCCGGGGCCGTAGCGCCAGCGGGCGAGCCGACGTCGGATGCGCTGCGGCAGTTCGACGTCGAGCTCCAGCACTTGGCGGGGTGTGAGGTTCAGCACCACCGTGCAGGCGGGGAGCTGGCGCAGGCTGGTGATGCGCCGGCCCAGGTGGATGCGTCCGCCGTGCGCTTCCACCGCCGCCGCGAGCGCTCGCGTGATGGCGCCAGAGCCGCCCTCCGCGACGGGCCAACCGCTCGTCATGCCGAGCGCGTTAAGCATGAGCCCAAACGACGCGGTGAGGGGCTTCGAGAGCGGCACGCTCACGTGCGCAGCGGAGCCCGCCAGCAGCGCACGGGCCGCTTCCTCGCGGAAGATCGCGTGGCCGAGCGTGCGCGCGGGGCACGTCGCGGGGAGCCCGAAGCGCGCCAGCGCCACGGGGTGGGGAAGAACGCGCAGCATCTGGCCGAGCACGTTGGCGAGGTGGGCGTCGATGTGCTCCACCAGGTGACGGTGGAGCCGGAGCCAGGCGCGCTCATCTCTCCCGAGGCCGCTGGCGGTGTCCTCCAAGTTCCGGTGTAGCAGTGCGGCGGGGGCGTCATCGAGCGGGTGCGCGAGCGGGATGCTGGGGTGCTTCCAGGTGAGGCCGAACCGCTCGAGCTCCAGCGTTTGGAATACCGGGCTGGCTACGCCAAACGGGTGAGCAGCGGCTCCCAGGTCTACCGTCGCACCCGGGAATCGCTCGGCCGATGCGCACGCGCCACCCACTTCCTCGGCTTGCTCGAACACGTCCACTTGGAAGCCAGCTCGGGCGAGCAGCGCCGCCGCGGTGAGCCCGTTCGGGCCGGCACCCACCACCACCACATGCTGTCTCTTGGTTGCTCCCACCTCGCCCCTGCCCTCTACTCGGAGAAACGCGACTGAGCGCACTCCAGATGCGAAAAACGGGCCCCTGAAGGCGAAAATAGCCTTCTGGAGTGCGCTCAGTCGAGCATACGTCGATACAGTGCCCGCATGACGATGCCTTGCGAGGACCGCGATTTTTATGAGTGGCACCGCGGCATCCCGCACGCCTACCTCTGGGGGTTCCGCACGCGCACGGACATCCGGCCCGTGCGCGAGGCACTCGATGGGCTCGTCCTCCCCCGCTACGAACGCGATCCGCACGTCACGGTGGCCTACTGCGGGCTCGAGGGCACGGAGTTCACACTCCGACAACGAGACGCCGACCTCCGCCGCCTGCGTCCCCTGTGCCGCGGGCCGGTACAGATCGCGCCCTGGCGCTGGGCATCGTTTCCGCCTTCGCCCATGCTGGAACTGCGCTCGTCCTGGGTGCATGAGGCCCACGCCACATTGAGTGAGGGGCTCCCCCACCGCATGCTGCGGCCATACCGACCACACATCACCGTCGGGTTCTATGCGGTCGCCGTGCCATTCGACGAGCCCGCCGCCCGCATGGCGACAGTGCCGCTGCCCGAGCCTTTCGAGGTGAACGCGCTCGAGCTACTGCGCTACGACACGCATGACATCGCCGGGCCGCTCACGGTTGTGGGGCGCCTCGACCTCAGCACCGGCTGCTACGCCAGCGCGTGACCGGCTACGGCCAACCCTACGAGCGCGGCGGTCTGGGTGATTTCGATCACGGAACCGAACACGTCGCCGGTGCTGCCGCCCAGCCGACGGATCACGTGCCGCGCCCAGCCGTACCCCACCACATAGGCGAACGCCACGGCGCCCGCGAGCGCGGCGGCGCCCACGCCGTCGGATACCCACCAGCCGAGCGCTCCCGCAAGCAGCAGCACCCCGACGGCGTTGGCCGCCACGGCGAATCGGCCAGGTGTGCCCGCGACGAGCGCACCGAATCCGCCCGGCCGAGCCGATGGACCGCGGGAGGCGAACAGGCACCCGGTGCGCCCCACCGCCCCTGCCAGCGCCACCGCAGCGCCAGCTTGGAGGGGCGCGTAAGCGGTTGTCAGGTCGACGATGGCGCCTGCTTGCAGCAACAGCACCAGCACCATGGAGCTGACCCCCATGGGGCCGATGTCGGACTGCTTCATGATGGCCAGCGCTTCGGGGGCGGGCTTGCGCGAGCCGAGCCCGTCGGCGGTGTCGGCGACCCCGTCGAGGTGGAGCCCACCTGTCAGCGCGGCGAGCACGGCGAGCCCGCCGAGCGCCCCCACCCACGCGGTACCGACGGCGGCGCCGCCCCACACCACCACTCCGGCGAGGGTGCCGAGCAGCAGCCCCACGAACGGCATAGCGGCCATGGCTCCGGATGCGGCCTTGCGGTCGATGTCCTTGGGCGGGACGGGGATGAGGCTGAACAGCCCGAGGGCGGTGATGGGCCTCACTTGAGCCGCCTCGCGATGCCCGCGGTGACTAGCCAAACTTGGTCGCACACCGCCCCGACGGTGGCGTTCACGCGCCCGAGCTCGTCGCGGAAGACGCGCCCGGAGAAGGTGGCGGGCACCACGCCCGAGCCCACCTCGTTGCTCACGAGAATGACCTCGCGCGGCGTCGCGCGTACCGCGTCGATGAGGCGAGAGCGCTCGGCGGCGAGCTTGTCGCGCCAGCCGGGCTCGTCCTCCCAGGCGCCGGCCTCGTCGAGCTGACGGGTGGTCCACACCGCCAGGCAGTCGACGAGCGCGGGCGGGCCGGGTGTTGCGAGGACGCCGGCAACGTCGAGGGTTTCCACGGTGTTCCAGGTGGTCGGGCGGCGCTCGCGGTGGATGCGCACTCGCTCCGCCCACTCCGCGTCATCCTCGGGTGTGGCGGAGGTGGCGACGTAGTCGCACTCGCGGTCGGCATACTGCGCCTCAGCCCACGCTGACTTCCCCGAACGCGCCCCGCCCACGACGAGCACCCGTCCAGACGCTCCACCCAGAGGCTCGACGGTGCCCCTCGCGGCGAGCGCGTCGAGAAGCTGGCGGGCGAGGTCGTCGGCGTCGTCGATATGAACCCGGTAGTCCATCAGTGCGACACACCAGCGTCGGCGAAGGTGGCCATGTCGGACAGCACCCGCGCGGCGGAGCGCACCAGCGGCAGTGCGAGCACGGCGCCGCTACCCTCGCCTAGCCGCAGACCGAGGTCGACCAGCGGGCTCAGCCCGAGATGCTCGACGGCGGCGTGGATGCCGGGCTCGATGCCCGCGTGGCCGGCGATGAGATACCCGCGCGCCGCGTCGCACAGCGCCACGGCGACGAGCGCCGACGAGCAGGCGATCACGCCGTCGAGAACGACGGGCACCCCGCGCGAGGCCGCGCCCAGGATGAAGCCCGCGATGGCGGCATGCTCCAGACCTCCGACGGCCGCGAGGGCACCCAGCGCGTCGTCACGGCTGGCTCCGTGAAGCGCGATGGAGCGCTCGATGATGCCCGTCTTGTGGGCGAGCATGGCGTCGTCGATGCCAGTGCCTCGCCCTGCCACGTCGGCGACGGCGCATCCGGTGAACACCGCGATCAGCGCACTGGACGCCGTCGTGTTGCCGATGCCCATGTCGCCGGTGAGCAGGATGTCTGCGCCGCCGTCGATGGCCTCCAACGCGGTCTGGATACCCACCTCAATGGCCTGCTCCGCCTGCTCCCTCGTCATGGCAGGCAGGGCGCTCATGTCCGCCGTGCCTTTGGCGACCTTGCGGTTGCGGATGCCTGGATGCTCCGGGTAATCGCTCGCGACGCCGACGTCGGTGAGGATCGTCGAGGCGCCGAGTTCGTCGGAGAGCACGCTGATGGCAGCGCCGCCCGAGGCCATGTTCAGCAGCATCTGGACGGTCACTTCCTGCGGCCAGGTGGTGACACCTTGGGCGCACACCCCGTGGTCACCGGCGAATACACCGACGACGGCGCGGTGCGGCACCGGGGGCGGGCATTGCCGCGCGATGGCCGCGAGCCGGTTGCCCACGTCTTCCAGCACACCGAGGCTGCCTGCAGGTTTGGTGAGTTGCTCTTGCCGCTCGCGCGCGGCCGCGAGGTGCTCGTCGGATGTGGGGCGGATGGCGTCGATGGTCTCGCGCAGCATGATTCTCCTTCGTTGCGTCGAAGTAATCCTACAAAGCGCTGTCGCCGTCGACCGGCCAGGTGCCCGCTGGCTAGACGCTGCCGCCCCGACGCCACCGCCACCGCTGCTGCCGGAACTGCCGGAGCTGCTCGCGGAGTCGGAACCCGTATCGATGCTGGGGCTCGATTCGTCGTAACTCATGCGGCTGCTCTCGTAGCTACTGCTTTCGATGCCGCGCACGGTGTCATTGAGGTCATCCACCGAGCCACCGTCGAGGAAGAAGCTCACGTCTGGCTCGTCGATCACACCTTGACGGGCGAGCTGCCTGCAGAACTTCGTCCACCGATCGGTAAGCCCAAACAGCACCGCCCACGGCAGGTAGCGGGTGTAGATATCGCGGTCCGACTCGAAGTCCAGCTGGTGGTGGTGACGCGCACGGTGCCGTCGGGTCGGATGGTGTACACAACGTCCAAGGATTCAATCCGCTCATCGACGGCGAGGGCCGGCGACGCAAGGCTCGCAAGCAGCATCGCCAGCACGATGCTCAACACCGCCGTCGCTAGCGGTTTCACCCCTCGTTCCCTCATGTATCGAGAATATTGGGCAACTCGTCGTTCGCGCCATAGCCCTGGCAGTTTCGCCGCTGAACGGCGGACGGTAAAATCTGCGCGCATGACCGCTGGACGACTCGACGTGTGGCTGTGGTCAGTGCGCCTGGCGAAGACCAGGTCGCTGGCGAACAAGGCCATCTCCGGCGGACACGTGCGCCTGAATGGCGAGAGCGTGAAGCCCGCGCACTCCGTAAAGCCAGGCGACATCGTCACCATCCGCGAGCCCGGTTGGGAGCGTCGTTTCGAGGTGACGAAGGTCATCACGAAGCGGGTGGGCGCCCCGATTGCCGTCACCTGCTACATCGACCATTCCCCTCCCAGGCCCGCGTACCTCAGTGCTCCGCAGGCCCGACGCGACCGCGGCGCCGGACGCCCCACGAAACGCGACCGTCGCCAAATCGATCGGCTTCGAGGCCGGGATTCGAAGCCGCGCTCCGGATGGGAGTCCAGTCCGGGGTTACACTGAGCCGATGGTTGTTCGTCCGCTCGTTGTCGCCGCCGCCGCGCTGCTGCTCGTCGGCTGTGGACCCACGCCACCTGCAACCCCCGAGTCTCCTTCGACGCCTGCGTCGGTGAATCCGACGGCGTTCCCCCGCCCGCTACCGGTTACAGGCAATCTCACCGACGGGTCCAACGCGCTGCGCGTCGTCAAGGCTTTGGACGACGCGGCTGGCCACCGCCCTGCGCTGAAACTCGACGTGACGCCGGACTCTGCGACGCTCACGGTCCTGACCAGCGATCGCCAGGCGCTCGCCTACCAGTGGAGCAACGACGCCCTCGATCTCGCCACCACAGATTTCCAGTATTTGAAGCAAGGCACCTTTACACCCACCGATTATCCCCTGGCATCCATCGGGACGATGTTCGACGAAGCCCAGCGGCTCGGCGTCAAGGGCGATCTGGTCTATCAAATTCAGGAATACGGACAAGGCTCGATTACACAGTCCATCTCTTCCAGACCTGAGACCACCACGGTGTTCTTCCGCCCCGACGCCACCCCGGTGCCGCGCATCGGTGTGGAAACGGCACGTGACGTCGCTGTTGGGCTCGAAGCCGTCACGAAGGGCCTCCCTCGCATCACCCAGTTCGGGTTCAGCAAAGAGCGTGGTTACTGGGCGTTCGCGCCTGCCGACGAGCAGATAGTGACCCGCATCCGCAAGGATCAGGTGCCAACGTTCGAGACCCGCAAATCTGGCACAACGGCGGATATGCCCTTCGACGCATCACTCATCGACCCATCAGCGGCGCTGCAGGCCATCGCCCACGCCCGCAAATCCGACGACGAGCAGTGCCAATTGACCGTCGAGCAGACGAAACGATGGCCTGAACCGTTCATGACCGTTCGCTGCGGCGTGCGCACCACCCACGCCAACCTTGCCGGCGAAGACATCGACGACGAATTGGAAGAGCGCTGACTCCAGCCAAACGACGCCGCGTTTCACTGTCGCAAACTTCAAAACTCGCCAACAGCGAGTGGTCTCCCGTGCACAAGAGGCGGGAGGCACGCCACTGTTGGCGAGTTTTGAAGTTTGCGCGGCGTCGACGGGCCGTGTCGGATCGGCTCAGAGGTTGTCGGTGCTGAACGTGTCGCAGGATTTCACGTCGCCTGACTTGAATCCTGCTTGGAGCCACCGTTGCCGCTGCTCGGAGGAGCCGTGCGTCCACTCGTTTTGGATGACTTGCCCCATGGACTGCTCCTGGATGTGGTCGTCGCCGACGGCGCGGGCCGCGTCGAGGATCCGGTTGAGGTCATCTTGCGACACCTCTTCGATCAGCGAGTTCTTGTCTCGCATCGTGTGATGAAACCACACACCCGCGTAGCAGTCGGCCTGGAGTTCCGCGCGGACTGATCCCGACTTCGCGCCCTTCTGCGCACCTTGGCGACTCTTCGCAAGTGTGCCGGTCAGGTTCTGCACATGGTGCCCGTACTCGTGGGCGATGATGTATGCCTCAGCCGCGTACCCGCCCTCGGCGCCGAGCTGATCGAGCAGTTTGCCCATGTAGTCCGTGTCGATGTAGACCGTCTTGTCACCTGGGCAGTAGAACGGGCCCACCTGCGAGCTTGCCACACCGCATGCGGTCTCCACCCGACCGCTAAACAGCTGCGTCGTGGAGCTTCGATACCCCTCCACTTGCGTCTCCCAGAACCCGTCGATGGCGGTCACGTACGCCGGCCAGCGGCACTCCGGATCGCGCTCAACATCGGCGCCGGTCTTGCATTCTGGCTTGTCTTCCACCTGTCCCGACGGGGCACCCTGCTCTTGTTCACTACCGCCACCCAGCACCGAGCTCGGATCGATACCGAGTTGCGGGCCCAGGAGCAGGACCAAGACGACGAGTAGTCCTCCTACCCCGCCACCTACGGCAACGCCTCGGCGCCCACCCCGACGTCCCGAGCCGCCGCCGTAGCGCACACGCGACTGATCGATGCTCGCATCGTCCTTAAATTCCATGGCCGCCCTCCGTTCGACGTCGAGAACATGCTATCTAGGCGGGCACACTCCTGTGCATTTCGCACGCGCCGGTGGGTTCGCCTTGGCCCTGGGGCTAATGTTGAAGAATGCGTGTCGTAGGAGTGACTACCCCAGTGGGTGGCCCCGTCGTCGACTTTCACGTCGAACACGGTGCGCACCCCGCGGTCACGCTCTTCGACCGCGGTTTCGTGCAATTGCGCCCGCTCTCTGCTGATCTCGTCGACGACGAAATCGTGTACAAGGCGCTGGTGCGAGAAGTGGTGCCGGCTGACAATCGCCCGCAAGATCGCTTCCGAGTACACGTAGATCCGAATGAGGACACTCTTGTGCCTGTGCAGCGTCAGGCTGCCTACGCCCTCATCCTCTCCGAGCGCGGCCTGCTCGGCACAGTGAACTCGGCACAGTCGCACGCCGCCGGCGTGTGGGCGCTCCCTGGCGGCGGTATCAACCCGGGTGAGTCACCGTCGATTGGACTCCTGCGAGAGATCTATGAGGAAACGGGCCAGGAGATCGTCATCGACCGCCTCCTCGCCCTCGAATCCGAGCACTGGGTCGGGAGGTCCCTCAGCGGACGGCTCGAAGACTTCCACGCCCTTCGTTTCATCTACGGCGGGCGCTGCGAGCGGCCGACGGACCCCGTCGTGCATGACGTGGGGGGCTCGACGGAAATCGCCGACTGGGTACCCCTGCGGGCCTGGCGCCAGCATCACTGGACCAACAGCTCTCGCACGCTCCTCGCCCAGTATGCGCGCAAGCTGTGGGTCTGGGCCTGACAGAACCCGAGAAAAGAACGACGTCGCCACCAGCGCGGTGCTGGCAGCGACGTCGAATCGCCGGGAGTGTGTTTAGTCGCTCGGCATGAAGTACGAGGCGATGCGCAGAATCTCGACGTAGAGCCAAACCATCGTGACGGTAATGCCGAAGGCGGCACGCCACGATTCCCGTGCCGGAGCTTGCTGCTCGACGCCGGTGCGAACCGCGTCGAAGTCCATGACCAGGTTGAACACGGCCAACAGCACAGCCAACACTGAGATGCCGATGGAGAGTAGTCCGGCATCGGGGCCAACTTGACGCAGTCCGAGGTCCACTCCGAACAGGTACAGCACCAGGTTCAAAAGCATGACTCCGACGAGTGCGAGGGTGGCGATGACCACCATCTGCTTGAACTTGGCACCCACCCGGATATTGGCGAACTTCATCACAGCAAGCGTGGCGCCGGCGGTAACAAACGTCGCTAGAACGGCCATCATGACGATACCCGGCCACATCGTGTCGAAGAACTTCGAGATGCCGCCTACGAATAGGCCCTCGAAGAGCGCGTAAATGCCGAGTGCAACAGGGCCGACAGTCCGCCTAAACGACACCACCAAAGCGGCAATGAAGCTGCCGATACCGCCGACGACCCACAGCGGCATCGCCATCTCGATCGGGGCGAACAGGTACGAAACGGCAGCGACAAGGAACACAGCGCCGAGCGAGATGCCGGTCTTCGCGATGACGTCGTCGTACGTCATCACCCCGCCCTGGGGGGCCTGCTGGTAGTACTGCTGCTGATACTGGGGCTGCTGCTGGTACTGCTGAGCGTATGGGTCCATAGTGGGGGCGCCATACTGCTGCTGCGCGTAGCCCTGCTGGGCGTACCCCTGCTGGGGGTACCCTTGCGGCTGGGCGTATCCGACGGGCTGTCCGTAGCCCTGCTGGGGGTAGCTCTGCGGCTGGCTGTGCTTTGTGAAGCCCTCGCCGCGACCAAAAATGGGATTTGCCATTAGCTCTCTTCCTTCGGAGTGCGTCCTCCTCCAGCATAACGGGAACATCAAGCATCCCGGCAGTTCTCATGGCGGCGAGATGGCGCCAGCCCCTGGATCCCTGATTTCTTTACCATATTTTTTGACAGAATCCAACGACGGGAGGAAAATGCCCGGCTTGGGAGCTAGCTGCTCTCAACCGTTTCTGGGAGGTTTCGTGTCCGAAAAAACTCGTCAGCCTGCAAGATCAAAAACATTCTTTGATATTGCAGGCCGAGGCTCAACCCCGTCTCGCGAACTCATCGCTGGATTAAGCATGTTTTTGGCGACGGCGTACACCGTCGTAGTGATTCCAAAAATGCTTTCTGACGCAGGGCTCCCCCTCGGTGCAGCGACGACAGCCGTAGTCGCGGTGGTCGCACTCGGAACACTGGCGATGGGTCTATTCGGCAACCTCCCCATGGTGCTGGCCCCAGGCCTGGGCGGCGTATCCATCGTCGCCTACACGTTGGTGGTGGAAGGCGGAGTCAGCTACCCGACCGCGATGGGCATGGTGTTCTGGTCGGGTGTGATCTTCTTGCTCCTGACCATTTTCGGAATTCGCGCCCTTGTCACACGCATCATCCCCGAGACGATACGGTTGGCGATCGGCCCATCCATCGGCTTGTTCATCACCTTCATTGGCTTCCGTTCTGCGGGCCTGCTCGAGGTCGGCAAGAAGTCACTGCAGCTCGGAGACCTCACGCAGCCAGCGGCCTTCCTGGCCTTGGCGGGCGTGCTGGTACTCATGGCATTGAACACCAAGAAGGTGCCGGGCAGCTTCATCATCGTCATCATTGCGGTCACGCTGGTTGGAATCCCCTTCGGGATCACCAAGCTCGACGGGTCCCCTTTCTCGCTCCCACACTTTGACCCGAACCTCTTCGCCCACATTGACCTCATCGGCGCTTTGAGCCCGCAATATCTGCCGTACCTATTTGCGTTTTTTGCCTCGGAGTTTTTCTCCACTACCGGCGTAATCATGACGGTTTCAAACTATTTCAATCAGAAAACAGGCACCGAAGACGATGGACTGAACCTGCACAGGGCATTCATGGTGGATTCCAGCACCATCATTGGCGGTTCGCTCTTCGCTGCGCCGTCCGTGACGACGTACGCGGAGTCGACGGCGGGCGTCGAGGCCGGCGGACGCACTGGCGTATCGTCGCTGTGGGCCGCAGGCTGCTTCGCGCTCGTACTGTTCGTAACACCCCTAGCCGGAGCCATTCCAGCGGCAGCGACCGCGCCCGTGGTGATCGTCGTGGGCCTCACCATCACCTCCGGCTTCCGCAGGATTAAGTCGGACGACCTGTCCGAACTGCTGCCCGCGGCCACCGT
Source organism: Propionibacteriaceae bacterium (assembly GCA_032576855.1). Taxonomy (GTDB): domain Bacteria; phylum Actinomycetota; class Actinomycetes; order Propionibacteriales; family Propionibacteriaceae; genus Arachnia. The sequence continues at coordinate 1,311 of JAWFWL010000006.1, read as the reverse complement.
GCTCGCGTGCACCATTCTCTGGGGCAACTTCGGCACCGGCATCGCAGCCGGCCTCCTCGCCTACGTCGTCGTCAAGACCTTCACCGGCAAGTTCCGCGATCTCCACCCGGGGATGTGGGTCATGACGCCGTTCCTCGTCTACTTCTTCGTCGCAATGAACTAGGAAACAGGATTCACGCATGCAACCACTCATCGATCTGCACGTTCACCTGCCAGGCACGGTTCGCGCCACGACGCTCCAGGAGCTCGCGGACAAGAACGACGTGCATCTGCCTATGCCTGCCGTCGAACTATACAAACGCATCAACTCAGATCCCACCGAGGAAGAGCAAGGCAAGGGCCCCTGGTTTCCGCTGCTCAGGATCTACGAGCTCATCTGCGACAGCTTGCAGACCCGCGACGATTTCGCGCGCGTCGTCTACGAGGCGCTGGAAGATGGCCTACACGACAGCGGCGTCATCTACAGCGAGCTGGCATTCAGCCCGTCGGTCCACATGCGGGCAGGCGTCAAGTATGGGGACATGGCCTCCGGCATTTCCGACGGGTTCACTCGCGCGAGGAGCGAGCTCGGCGTGGACGGCCGAGCTCTTGGGGCTGTGAACCGCGAAGATACGCCTGCGGTTGCCGTGCAGATGGTGGAGGAGATGGCGGCCAATCCCTGCCCCGACATTGTGGGCGTTGGCTTGGACTTTTATGAGCTCGCGGGCATGCCGGAACACTTCACCGAGGCGTACCAGCTGGCGAAACGCCACGGTCTCCACCGCACCGCCCACGCCGGCGAGCATGCACCAACGGCCCAGACGGTGGCGACGGCGCTGGATCAGTTGCACTGCGAACGCATCGACCACGGCTACCAAATCCTGCGCGACGGGGCCATCGTTCGTCGCTGTGCCGACGAGGGCATCATCTTCAACATCGCGTTCACCACGTCGAGGAGGGCGCTGCGCCCCTGGCGTCGGGAATCCGTCGTCGAGATGGTGCAGCAGGGCCTCCGCGTCACGGTGAACTCCGACGACCCAAGCCTGTTCCCGACGACCGTTCGGCGCGAGATGGAAATCGCTCAGCGCATCCTCCCGTCGGTGCCGCAGGATTGGTATGTCCGTAACGCCATCGACGCCTGCTTCCTGGACGAGGCGGAGAAGCAGGAGCTCGCGAAGCGGGCGCTAGGAAGCGCCGCTTAGTGATGCCGCGCTAAGCGCTACACGGTGCCCTCGACGGTGTCCTGGTTCAAGACATCGGAATAGGGTGTCTCAAGACATCGGAATAGCATGTCTCACGACATCGGTATATCGCTCGGGTATGTCGACGCGT